>NZ_JBBKAQ010000018.1:0-357267 GCF_037722385.1 Agrobacterium larrymoorei | reverse complement strand
GTGAAAGGCCACATGAGGCGATCGGCATGAAAGTGCCTGCCGATCTCTATACCGCCTCTTTGCAATCCTACCTTGGCCTGCCGGAGATCGATTATTCTTTTCATGATCGCGACATCATCGTCACCAATTGCGGACGCGCCTGCCTCTATCGCAAGAAGATCAACATCTCGACCGTGCTGGCCGGACAGAAACTCGGATTGAAGGAGGTGGAAGACGGCATTTGGCTCGTCAGCTTCATGCATTATGATATAGGATATATCGACCTGGAACAGAGAACGCTGCAAACCATCGACAATCCGTTCGGCACGAGATTGTCACCTATGTCTTAGGTACAAACTGTTACCTATGTCTTCGGTCCGGACAGTTCTCGTCCGCACCACGTAGCGATGCGGTTAAACCTCTCCATGTCATGCTCACCCTTGAAGCATTGATGTTCGCATCCAGATTTACGTCGTGTGCTGATTGCCCATGTCCCGCTACGTTCTGGATTTGCGGCTTACCCCCCTCTGCCCTGCCGGGCATCTCCCCCTCAAGGGTGGAGATCGACCTGTTGCACCGTCGTGCCCCAAACTCCGGTCAGATAAGACATGCCAGGAGCGCCTCTTGCCAATCTCCCCACTTGAGGGGGAGATGCCCGGCAGGGCAGAGGGGGGTGCGGCACGTCCGGGCGCTACCGGAAAGAGAAAAACCGCTCGCCCAAAAAGATGCCTCAGCTTAAACCGGGCAGCAGTGCGTCAAGCCCGAGGATGACGAACGAGAGGGTGTCGCCCTCTCCTCGCCACGAACCCCGTCTCAAAACGCCGTAAAGGTCAGCGTCGTCAGCGAGCGCACGATGCCCGGAATATTGACGATGTTGTCGTTGATGAATTTGCCCACGTCGTGCTCCGCCTCCAGATAGATCTTCAACAGCAGATCATATTCGCCGCTGGTTGAATAAAGCTCCGAAACCAGTTCGGTCTTGTAGATGGCGTCCGCCACCTCATAGGTCTTGCCAGGTGCGCATTGGAGCTGAACGAAGATGGGCTTCATGACTGGTCTTCCTCGCCGAAAGGCTGATATGAGCGTTGCGAGCGGCAAACAGCCGCCGACGCATGGATGCGCCACTATTGGCCGAGGCCGCACGCTCTTTCAAGCCTTTCACATCGCACGATCCCGTTGAGCCTGCTCACCCTGCTATTCCCGCCCTGCATGAATTGATGACGATATGTCGATGGTCAGCGCGGGTGCGCCGCGATAGAGTTTTGCCAAAGGGCGCTTCAACGCGCCCAATCGCCTGTCCGGCAACGCTGCCTCATGATTGTGGATGCCCCCGATGTATAACGATCCCCGCTCGCATGGCCTTTGGGAAAAGACCGCTCCGCCACCGCCACAAACCAGCGCGCTGGAAGGGGATGTGACGACGGATGTGGTGATCGTCGGCGGTGGCTTTACCGGCCTTTCGGCGGCCCTTCATCTGGCGGAACGCGGCATCAAGTGCATCGTGCTGGAAGGCAAGGAAATCGGCTTTGGGGGTGCGGGTCGCAATGTGGGCCTCATCAATGGCGGCATGTGGGTGATGCCGAAGGAACTGCCCAATGTGCTGGGCCCGGTCTATGGCGACCGCCTGCTCGACCTTCTGGGCAACGCGCCCTTCCTGGTGCGCGAGATCATCGAGAAACACGAGATCGCCTGCGAGCTGGAAAAGAACGGCACGCTGCATTGCGCCGTCGGCGAAGCGGGGCTGACCGAAATTCGCGAGCGCTGCGACCAATGGGCCGCCCGCGGAGCGCCGGTCAGAATCCTCAGCGCCGAGGAAACCGCAAGACGCATCGGCACGAGCGGATACACGGGCGCGCTTCTCGACGAACGCGCCGGAACGCTGCAGCCGCTTGCCTACGTGCGCGGACTGGCCAACGCCGCACTGAAGGCGGGCGCCATCATCCACACGGCAAGCCCGGTGCATGCGACGGAAGAAAATGGCGAAGGCTGGACGGTGCGCACCGACCGCGGGTCCGTCTCGGCAGGCTGGATCATTGTGGCCACGGAAGCCTATAGCCAGGGCCCGTGGAAGATCATCCGCGAGGAGCAGGTCTACCTCCCCTATTTCAACTTCGCCACCCGCCCGCTGGGCGATAATCTCGCCAAGTCCGTTCTGCCCGGCCGGGAAGGCTGCTGGGACACCAAAGAAATCCTCTCCTCCTTCCGCATGGACAAGGCCGGCCGCCTCGTCTTCGGCAGTGTCGGCGCACTGCGCAACACAGGCGCTAGCGTCCACCGCGCCTGGGCAAAACGCGCGCTCAAACGCCTCTTCCCGCAGCTTGGCGATGTGGAGTTCGAATGCGAATGGTACGGCCAGATCGGCATGACCGACAACGCCGTCCCCCGCTTCCACCGCTTCGCCAAGAACGTCGTGGGTTTCTGCGGCTATAACGGCCGCGGCATCGCGCCGGGCACCACCTTCGGCAAAACACTGGCCACCCATGTGGCCGGCGAGATCAGCGAAAGCGACCTGCCGCTGCCGGTGTCGGAGCCCAAGGCACAGAGTTTTCGGGCGCTGAAGGAAGCCTATTATGAGGCGGGTGCGCAGGTAGCGCATTTTGCGGGGGAAAGGTTTTAGCACTGGTTGTTATAGCTGGGCTATGTATAAATTGGAGGCGCAAGCAACTACTCAGAAGTGAATATGCACGAGCTGGAATCAATTGCTGACGAATTGGACAACTTACTCCCTTTGTTCCAAAACGGAGGAGGTTTCGCAGGTCAATTTTTACCTTCACCGTTCAAAGCGCATTTCGATCGCCTCCTGGCGGAGGCCCGACAAGAAATAGATTGCAAGTTCGGGAATCCAAATAATTTCTCAGCCAATCTAACTTACTTACCCATGAGGGTGACAGGCAGCCCCTCATACTCCTCAGCACAAGAAGTAATTGCCAAAATTAGAGCCGCCTCACGTGCGGTAGCGCGGAAAGAGAGAATCAATCCGGCCTCCCAAACATTTCACAGAATGTACGTCGATCCCACACGCATCTCAGCGTTGGAAGCGCTCCAAGGCAGACAGTGGGACTTCTCGCGGCTAATTGAGCTATGCAGAGAAATCAACGTTGCAGCGGCCAACAATTGCCATATGTCAACGGCGATGTTGCTTAGAACAATAGTAAACCATGTTCCTCCAGTACTAGGCTTCAGATCCTTTGCAGAGGTGGTAAGTAACTACGGCGGGCCGCAGAACCGTTCCTTCAAGACGAACATGATGCGGCTTCAACATTCTTTGCGGAGTATTGCTGACGCTCATCTCCACTCCGCCATACGCGCCTCAGAAGATTTACCCACGTCCGTGCAGGTTGATTTCTCCGCAGATTTGGACGTCCTGCTGGGTGAGATCATCAGGAAAATGAAACTCAACGCAAACTAGTTACAGACCGTAGCTAGCTCGCGCTGACCAAGTCTGCATGCTGCGGATCAACAGGTAAGTTCCGAATGGTTGTGACAAGCCACAAGAAGCCTCAGTCCGCAATAATGCGATCTATTACTTGCTTCATACCAGGGGGCTGATAGCTCGCATCGCGCATCTGAGAAATAATCAGATTTCGAAATACTTCGTAAGATAGGCCGGGCACCCGTTTTCCTGCGTATCTTTTCAGAATATCTCGACCTCGGAAAGATCTGATCCATTCACCACTTGCCAGATGCTCCTCATATTTTCGACGAAGCTCTAGCTCCTTGTTCGATAACGCTTCTCGGCTCAAAGCGGAGGCCGCTACCGACTCAAAACGGTTGAGTGAGCGTTCAACCGCTTTGGAAAGCGACAAGCCAACATCACCGGCTTTTGGATCCGTGCGAGTGTCAATCGCTCCCACCATGGCACTATTGGCAAACTCAGCCAGTTCATGACGTACTAATTCAGACATACTTTCACGAGCACACTCGCGGAGATCATCTGTAATTTCGGCTTCTCGAGGAATAGTTGAGTTACCCAAAGCTTCTAGGACCCTCCCGATAAATAGAGGCTGTAAAAAATAGTTTTCAACGTGATATACATCCCAGGAGTAGGAGCGCACCCTCTGATTCTGATTAATGTGCGTTTCAGAATCTCGATCAGTTATTGCGAAGAACTTGAACGGAAGTTGGGCTTTTTCAGTAGCTTTTTCTAGCACCTCTTGAAGCGCTTGTACCCTCGCTTTATTGCTGCCTGAAACGAGATTGGCATGTTCAAGGAGCTCAGGAAATAACTTGCCTGTTATGTTCTGGTCGAAATCAGAATCGCCGCCACCCTCAAAAATTACAACTTTGCCACTTGGTCGATAAGCAGCTAAGTCTCCGACCAAATCGATTATCGCTAACTCCAAGTCTGCGTTCACTGATAGTGGCTTTAACTGCGTTTCTCCTGCGGGAACATTACCACATGGCAGCATATGGAAGACGTTGTAACCATCTCTCCCAACGACCTCTCGAAGCAAGGCATCGCTGTGCGTCACTAACCAGATTTGGTTGTCGAGCGCCCATCCTAAATTCTTCTGATAGAAGCCGGGTAGTCCGCGGATTAGCCTAGGATTCAGGTGAAGCTCCGGCTCATCCAACAAGATTATTGAATGTTGCGGTGCAGAGTTGCGGATGCGAAGATAACCATAAAGAATCTCTTTCTCCCCCGCGCTCAATTCATCAAGATCGTGCACGTTACCGCCGGCCGTCTGAACCGGAAATGTCAATTTGCCGTCTGGGGTGGGTTGAGGTCCTAGGAATGTCTTGTCCGGGAAGAAAGTTTCGAACAACTCTTTGAGCGTGTTTGTGAGCGATGATTGCGTTGATCTAGGTATTCCCGCCTGCTCAGAAAGTACCTCACGGATGTAAGACGAGGCCATTTCCGCTTTGACATTCATATACTTAGCAGAATAGTTGTATAACGCCGATTGACTACGTTGCTGCTCATTTGCATCCAAGTTCAGGTTAATGCCTTGTACTAGCTCACGCCCGTAGTGCCTTTGTGCTCCATGATAATCGATAACGCCAATTTCTCGCGGTCGAAAGGTGCTGAATATGGCTTCCAACGCTATGGATGGCACAATCCTCGGCACATCTCCTACAGGGATTATGCACTGCGCATGCAAGATGGGCTTGGCGAGTTCAGCCATCAAGTTCACTTGAGCCGCTTCTACACGGGCGCGCACTTCTGGTTCTCTATCCCTAAACTGCGCCGCGAAAGGAGCCATTCGCATTCCACCCCACCCGTAGGCTTCGGGTATAAGCATACGCCATGTGGCTTCCGTTAAAAGATCACTGGCGTTTGCCTGAATGTAAGAGCGTTCTTCGGCGGATAGTTTGAATCCGCAAACGATAGAGAGAGGCTTAGAAGCGTCGTTAAACATAGAGGCAAAGTCACTTGCCCTATTCGTAATTTGTATTTGAAACTCACCAAGCCACTGCTGCCATTCGTTTTGCTGATAGCCTCCATAAACTGACTTCAATAGTCGAATTGCGTCAAATATGCACGACTTACCAGAGCCATTTTGGCCAGCAACTATGACCATTGTGCCAAGATCGTACATCTCAACTTCTCGAATTCCACGGAAGTTGCTCACTTTCAGATGATCTATTTTCATTTGCCTGACCAAGGTGAAAAATATTCTCGATTCAGATGATATACAACTTTAGATATTTATGAAGGTCGGCACATCTGGCGATATTCGATTTGAATACTGCAGGTAAGTCGCGCCTCATACTTGCGGGCGCATATGCGGCGATACGAATCTTCAGATCTCAAAACTTGGCGCTTCGCTATATCCTTGCAAACATAACCCTCATCCATTACCACCGATATATCCAACCAGATATCTCGCTTGAGGGCAGCAACCATGACACTTCACCGCCGCATCATTCTGAAAACCGCAGCATGGGCCATCGCCGCCGCGTGTCTTGTGGTACCTGCCCTTTCCTCCCCGGCGCTGGCTGCCGAGAAGGTCACTGTCTTTGCTGCGGCCAGCATGAAGAATGCGCTGGATGCGGCGAATGCCGAATTCGCCAAGGAGAGTGGGGATGACGTTGTGGTGTCCTATGCGGCGAGTTCTGCGCTGGCGAAGCAGGTGGAGGCGGGTGCGCCGGCGGATGTTTTCATTTCGGCGGATCTGGCCTGGATGGATTATCTGGCGGGCAAGGGGCTGATCAGGCAAGACACGCGGAGCAATCTTCTGGGCAACCGCCTCGTTCTGGTTGCGCCTGCGGCAAGTGCCAAGCCGGTGGAGATCAAGCCTGGGTTTGATCTTTCGGCTCTCGTGGGCAATGGCAAGCTTGCCATGGGGGCGGTGGATTCCGTGCCGGCGGGCAAATATGGCAAGGCGGCGCTGGAGAAGCTTGGCGTCTGGTCCGCCGTTTCCGGCAAAGTGGCGGGGGCGGAAAGTGTGCGCGCAGCGCTGCTGCTGGTCTCGCGCGGGGAAGCGCCCTATGGCATAGTCTACCAGACGGATGCGGCGGCCGATCCCGGCGTCAAGATCGTCGGCACCTTCCCGGAAGATTCGCATCCGCCGATCATCTATCCCGTCGCGATCCTGAAGGATGCCAAAAGCCCGGCAGCGGCCGCCTATCTTGAATTTCTGAAATCGGCCAAGGCAGCACCCTTCTTCGAGGCCCAGGGTTTTACGGTTCTGAAGTAAGGCAAGGACGCATGGTTTGAAACGGCGTGGCGGGCTTTCACAGCCCCATCATCGCGTCGGCTCTGACCGCGTTTGCGCCAAAACGCTACTCGTCATTGGCTAGAAGCGTATCGCGATCTTTCAGATTTGCTCCCGGCGCTCTCGGCCCTTGTTTTGTCGCATGTCGTATCGCGAAGCCGCTGCACAGTTTTGCGTGGACCATGCTTCAGAACGGGCATCGGAACAAATCCTTAAAGCAAATCGCGCAAAGTTGCTCAGCGGTTTGCGGGAACGACAGGCGGTCAGATCGCAGGCGGCGGTGTCGCAAAAGTGGGGGGCGATGTTGCGCACCTCGGCGCCTAAAGCATGTCGCGCAAAAGTGTGCAGCGGTTTTGCGACAACGACATGCGACAAAACAAAGACCTAAAGCGTAAGGAGCGACTCTGAAAGATCGTGACGCGCTTTAAAAACAGGAATGGTAGTTTGGACTGGTTATCGCTGAGTGCGGAGGAATGGACGGCGATACGGTTGAGCCTGTGGGTCTCGACCGTTGCCATGCTGGCAAGCCTTCCCTTCGGCATTCTGATTGCGCTGGCGCTGGCGCGCGGGCGGTTCTTCGGCAAGTCGCTGCTGAACGGCATCGTGCATCTGCCGCTGATCCTGCCGCCGGTCGTCACCGGCTTTCTGCTGCTGATCCTCTTTGGCCGCAAGGGCGTGATCGGCGCGTTTCTCGATCAGCATTTCGGCATCGTCTTTTCCTTCCGCTGGACGGGTGCGGCCCTTGCCTGCGCCATCATGGCCTTTCCGCTGATGGTGCGCTCCATTCGCCTGTCGATCGAGGCGGTGGATCGCAAGCTGGAGGAAGCGGCGGGAACGCTGGGCGCTAGCCCGCTCTGGGTGTTCCTGACGGTGACGCTGCCGCTCACCCTTCCCGGCATCATTGCCGGAATGATCCTCGCCTTTGCCAAGGCGATGGGCGAGTTTGGCGCGACCATCACCTTCGTCTCCAACATTCCCGGCGAAACGCAAACGCTCTCAGCGGCGATCTATGGCCTCACCCAGGTGCCGGGCGGAGATGCAGGCGCCATGCGCCTGACGCTGGTGGCGATCGTCATTTCCATGTTGGCGCTGCTGGCATCGGAATTTCTGGCCCGCTTGGTCAGCAGAAGGGTGGCCGGGCAATGACGCTGGCCTTCAACGCCCGCCACAGGCTGGGCAGCTTCACACTGGATGCAGGTTTTACCGCAGACAAAGGCGTGACCGCACTTTTCGGCCGCTCCGGCTCCGGCAAGACCTCGGTGATGCGCATCATTGCCGGGCTGGTGAAGCCGGATGAAGGGCGGATCGAGCTGGATGGCGCGGTGCTGGCGGATCGGCAGAAACGCATCTTCACGCCCGCGCATAAGAGGCGCTTCGGCTATGTGTTTCAGGAAGCGCGGCTTTTTCCGCATTTGAGCGTGGAGCAGAACCTGCGTTATGGCCGCTGGTTTTCCGGTGCGCGTAGCGATGCGGCGGTCACGTCCCATGTGATCGAAATGCTCGGCATCGGCGCGCTGTTGCAGCGGCGGCCGGAAAAGCTCTCCGGTGGCGAAAAGCAACGCGTGGCGATTGGCCGGGCGCTGCTCTCCTCCCCCCGCCTGCTGTTGATGGACGAGCCGCTGGCCGCCCTCGATGAGGCGCGCAAGGCCGAGATCATTCCCTATCTGGAGCGGCTGCGCGACGAGACGACCATCCCGATCCTTTACGTCAGCCATTCGGTCAGCGAAGTTTCGCGCCTGGCAGACCAGGTGGTGGTGATGAAGGATGGCCGGATCGATGCCGCTGGGCCGGCCTCGGACATCCTCTCGCAGCCCGCCTTCAGCGCCTATCTGGAGCGGCGCGAAGCAGGCAGCATTCTTTCCGGCACGGTGGAGGCCTTCGATGCTGCCCACCGGCTCGCGACCGTTCGGCTGGGTCAAACCGCGCTTCAGGTGCCCGCGCAAAACGCAGAGCCCGGCAAGGCGGTGCGCGTGCATATTCCCGCAAGAGACGTGATGCTGGCAACGGTGCGACCGGAGGGTTTGAGCGCCCTCAACATTCTCGAAGGCCACGTGACAGGCATTGCGCTGGCCGATGGCATGGCGCTGGTGCAGGTGGCGTGCAGCGGCACCCTCATCCAGTCGCGCGTAACGAGCCTTTCCATCGAGCGGCTGTCGCTCAAAGCCGGAAGCCCAGTCTTCGCCATCGTCAAATCGGCAGCACTCGACCCTTATTGAATGGGCGCTATTGAGAGGGCGCATCCTGCGTCTTGCGATCGTCGGCTGCGCGGTTGGCTTCCAGCCAGTCGAGATCGGCCTGCAGCGTCTCGCGCATGCGCGCTTCCATGCCGCGAAAGCGCACCAGCAGCTCTTCACCAAAAGGCGTCAGCCCCGCACCGCCGCCCTGCTTGCCGCCGCGCTGCGATTCGATCACCGGCTCTTTGAACATGTGGTTCAGCGCATCCACCAGCAGCCAGGCACGGCGGTAGGACATGTCCATGGCGCGTCCGGCCGCAGAGATGGAGCCGGTGGCAACGATACGCTCCATCAGTTCGATCTTGCCGCGACCGAGCCGCTCGTTAGGCGGAAAATCCACCCGCAGCACAGGTTTGAGCGGCGGGCGCGATGGCGTGTCGCTCATGGCTGCGCGGCTCCGAAGCGATCCCGCCAGGAGGGTTGCGCGCCCTCATGCGGAAGCGCGCTCGCCTCGAACACACCGCGGGCAATGGCACGCGCCATGACCAGCGTGGCGAGATGGCAAAGTTCGGCAAAATCGCTCGGCTGCGAGAGCGGGCGTCTGCCCGTCGCGGCGGCAAACATCGTGTCGCCATCGCTGGAGAGGTGCGAGGGCAGCACGGCGCGGGCAAGCCCATCATGCGCCAGGATCGAAAGCCGATGCGCCTGCGCCTTGGTCAGCACCGCATCCGTCACCACTGCACCAATGGTGGTGGCCGTCAGCGTCACGCCCTTGATGCGAAGCGCCGTATCGGTCTCAGTGAACTGCGTTGGCAGGCCAAGCCCACCAAATTCGCCATTCTGTTCAAAGGGAGCCGACCAGAAGTTTTGCGTGGTGCCAACCGTTGCCGAGCCCAAGGCATTGACCGCAACGATCGCCGCAATCGTGATGCCGGTGGAGGTCTTGGCACTGGCAGAGCCCAGCCCGCCTTTCACGGTCGCGGTCGTGGCCCCCGTTCCGGCCCCCACGGTTCCAAGCGCGAAGGGTTCACGCGAAGCGGCTTCGAACGCCTCATATCCCATATCGCGATAGGGCGAATGCAGCCCCCAATCCTTGTTGCCGCCATTCAAAAGATCCATCAGGATCGCCTGCGGCACGATCGGCACGCGGGTATAGCCCACCGGAAAACCGCGCCCGGCCTGTCGCAACCCCGCCTGCACCCCACCTGCCGCATCCAGCCCAAAGGCCGACCCACCGGAGAGCACAAAGGCATCCACCGCCTCCACCGTCATCGAAGGATCGAGAAGGGCCGTATCGCGCCCACCTGGCGCACCACCCAGAACCGAGCCGGAGGCAATGGCCGGTTCGTCAAAAACGATGGCTGTCACGCCGGAGCCGAGCGTAAGATCGGTGGCATGGCCCACCGCAACACCGTCAATATCGATCAGCAGATTATGCAAGGGCGGCATTCCTTCTGTTGTCATGCCGGTATCCCGCTGTGGGGAGGTGTTGTCAATTGCGGGATAGTCACTGTTGCCGGGGGTCAGCCTCACCCACCCTCATACCTATGCTTGTCACAGGAATCCAGTCAGACCAAGTCTTTGGTCTGAAAGGACCTTTCTCGTCGCGCAGACGCGCGACTGCTAGATTCCTGTGACAAGCACAGGAATGAAGGAAGGAGGGATATCCCGCCGTCACCTCACTTCGGCTCTTTCGGTAGACCGCCGAGACGTACCGCACCCCCCTCTGTCCTGCCGGACATCTCCCCCTCAAGGGGGGAGATCGAACTGTTGCACCGTCTCGCCCCAAACTCCAGTGGGATAGAACATGCGAAGGGCGCCGCTTGCCGATCTCCCCCCTTGAGGGGGAGATGTCCGGCAGGACAGAGGGGGGTGCGGCAGATCCAAACCAGAACTTAAAACCGGACAGCAGTGGATCACGTCCGGGAAGAGGAGACCTTGCGCACAACATGACAAGGGCGCCACCCCCTACCAAGCCCTCACGAAAACACCGCAGTCCCAATCACCGGCGTGGACGGCACCGCCATATCACGCGGCTCCAGCATGCCGGAGAGATAGGCCTCACGACCTGCTGTTACGGCTTTCGCGAATGCCCCGGCCATGATCACCGGATTGCCGGCACCGGCGACTGCGGTGTTGAGCAGCACGGCGTCATAGCCAAGCTCCATCACCGTTGCAGCATGCGAGGGGCGGCCAAGGCCGGCGTCGACGATCATCGGCACATCGGGGAAATGCGCCCGCATGGATTTGAGTGCCACGAGGTTCAGCGGCCCCATGGCGCTACCGATTGGGGCGCACCAGGGCATCAGCACCTTGCAGCCGGCATCGATCAGTCTTTCCGCCACCACCAGATCGTCAGTCGTATAGGGAAACACCTCGAACCCCTCGTCTGAGAGGATGCGAGCGGCTTCCACCAGCGCGAAGACATCCGGCTGGAGTGTGTCGTGATGGCCGATCACCTCCAGCTTGATCCAGTTGGTCTTGAAGACCTCCCGCGCCATCTTCGCCGTCAGCACCGCTTCCTGGGCGGTATGGCAGCCTGCGGTATTGGGCAGGATGAGGCGGTCGAGTTCGCGGATCATCTCGAAGAACTGCCCGCCCATTTTGCCGCCTGCCGTTTCACGCCGCAGCGAAATGGTGAGGATGTCGGTCCTGCTGGCGCGAACCGCATCCGCCAGAACGGCGGGCGACGGATAACGTGCAGTCCCCAGCAACAACCGTGAGCTGACATCGCGATCATACAATCGAAACATGGTTCATCCTCCCTGCATCGGGGAAAGGATTTCGATGCGGTCGGAATCCTTCAATTGAAACTGCGGACGATCTTCCGCATGGACGAGATCGCCATTGACGGCCGTTGCCAGCCAGTCGCCCTCGTAATCAAGCGCGAAAAGAAGTTCTGACAGCGTAGCGGCGGAAAGATCATGCACTTCGCCGTTGACGTGGATCCGCATGGGACACCTCCTTATGTTCGATGAAATCGGCAGCCTGGCGCGCCATGGCAGGCGAGAGCAGGAAGCCATGCCGGTGCGCACCGTTGATGAAGAGCGTGTTGCCACTTTCGGTGATACGCGGAAGATTGTCGGGAAAGGCGGGGCGGATGCCGGTACCGCTTTCGATGATCTGCGCCTCGCCGAAAGACGGATGCAGCGCGTAAGCGGCGTTCAAGAACTCCATCATCGAGCGGGCGGAAATCGGCCCCGCCTCCACCGTTTCGATCATCGTCGCACCCACCATGAAGCGCCCCGGCTCGCGCGGGACGATGTAGAGCGGGATGCGCGGATGCAGGAGCCGCACCGGGCGCGACAGCGAAACCTCGTGCGTGGCGAGGTACAGCATTTCGCCGCGCACGCCGCGAAGGCCAGAAAGCGATCCCACCTGCGCATAGCCGGTGCAATCGACGATGCGGTCGAAGCCGCCTTCATCGGGTGGCTCTCCGCCCAGATGGAAGGCGACACCGCTTGCCACCAGACGCTGGTGCAGCGCCGCCATTGCCAGCCTCGGATCGAGATGGCCCTCACCCTCGAAGAACAGCCCATGGCGGAAGCGTCCGGCGAGGTCCGGCTCAAGTGCGGCAATCTCGTCTTCGTCCACCAGCCGATAGCCGCTGGTGCGCGAGGCAAAGCGGGTGAGTTCCGCCTTGTCCCGCGCGGGTGCGACCACCAGCGTACCGTGGCGCGCCACAAGGCCGGGTGTGGCCTCCTCCCACCAGTCGAGCGCCGACTGTCCGAGGTCGAGCACCGCCTGTTCGGCGCTCTCCCTTTCGCACCACGGCGCCAGCATGCCGCCGGCAAACCAGGATGCGCCGTGGCCGATCTGCGGCGCGGTGTCGAACACCGTCACCGCAAGACCGCGCCGCGTCAGCTCAAGGGCAGCCGTCAGACCGGCGACGCCTGCGCCTTTGATCAGGATGCGCATCTCATTCACCGGCCACGGGTTTTTCCAGCGGCATATAGAGATCGCCACCTTGTCGGAATTTCTCCGCCATGGCCTCCAGTCCCTCCTTCTGGGCTTCGGCGCGGATATCGTGGGAAATGCGCATGGAGCAGAATTTCGGCCCGCACATGGAGCAGAAATGCGCGACCTTGTGCGCTTCCTTTGGCAGCGTCTCGTCGTGATAGGAACGCGCCGTTTCCGGATCGAGCGAAAGGTTGAACTGATCCTCCCAGCGGAATTCGAAGCGGGCGCGCGACAGCGCATCGTCGCGCACCTGTGCTGCCGGATGCCCCTTGGCGAGATCGGCGGCGTGTGCGGCGATCTTGTAGGTGATGACCCCCACCTTTACGTCGTTGCGGTCCGGCAGGCCCAGATGCTCCTTCGGCGTGACATAGCAGAGCATCGCCGTGCCGAACCAGCCGATCATCGCCGCCCCGATGCCCGACGTGATGTGGTCATAGCCGGGAGCGATATCGGTGGTGAGCGGCCCAAGCGTGTAGAAGGGCGCCTCGCCGCAGGTCTTCAGCTGCTTGTCCATATTCTCCTTGATCTTGTGCATCGGCACATGGCCGGGGCCTTCGATCATCACCTGGCAATCCTTGGCCCAGGCGATCTTCGTCAACTCGCCAAGCGTCTCCAGCTCGGCAAACTGCGCCGCATCATTGGCATCGGCAATCGACCCCGGACGCAGGCCATCACCCAGCGAAAACGACACGTCGTAGGCACGACAAATGTCGCAGATCTCGTCGAAATGCTCGTAGAGGAAGCTTTCCTTGTGGTGGTGCAGACACCACTTGGCCATGATAGATCCGCCGCGCGAGACAATGCCGGTGACGCGATTGACGGTCAACGGAATGTAATGCAGGCGCACGCCGGCATGGATGGTGAAGTAATCCACGCCCTGCTCCGCCTGCTCGATCAGCGTATCGCGAAACACCTCCCAGGTCAGATCCTCGGCAATGCCATTGACCTTTTCCAGTGCCTGATAGAGCGGCACCGTGCCGATCGGCACCGGCGAATTGCGGATGATCCATTCGCGGATGTTGTGGATGTTGCGCCCGGTGGAAAGGTCCATCACCGTATCGGCACCCCAGCGGGTGGCCCAGACCATCTTCTCCACCTCTTCCGCCATGGAGGAGGTGACGGCGGAGTTGCCGATATTGGCATTGATCTTCACCAGAAAATTCCGCCCGATGATCATCGGTTCGGCTTCCGGATGGTTGATGTTGGAGGGGATGATGGCGCGACCGGATGCCACTTCCTGACGGACGAATTCCGGCGTGACGTGATCTGGAATATGCGCGCCGAAGCTTTCGCCATCGCGCACAAGCTTCTCCTGCGCCGCCTCGCGCCCGAGGTTTTCGCGAATGGCGATATATTCCATTTCCGGCGTGATGATGCCGGCGCGCGCATAGGCCAACTGGGTGACGGCTTTGCCCGCCTTGGCCCGCAGTGGCTGGTTGCGCACGGGAAATTCCGGCGTCAGCCGCTCGCCGGTGGCAAAGCCATTGTCTTCCGGCTTCACATGCCGGCCCTCATAGGCCTCGACATCGCCGCGGGCGATGACCCATTCCTGGCGCAGACGCGGCAGACCGGCATCGATGTTCACAAGATGCATCGGATCGGTATAGGGACCGGAGGCATCATAGACCGTGACCGGCGGCTCGCCGGCGGTGGGATGGACCGCAATTTCGCGCATCGGCACGCGGATATGCGGGTGAAGAACGCCCGGCTTGTGCACCTTGGTGGAGGCCGGCAACGGACCGGTTGTGACGGTTGGGCTGAGATTTTTAGCGGCAATGTTCATCGTGAGGCTCCAAAGCAAAACAGTGGAGACCCAGTTCGAGCATGAAGACGAAAAGCGCGGGGGTAGACGTGATGACGGTTCCCCGGCGTTAAGCCGGTTCTGCCACAATGCCCGCGTTTGCACCGTCCCTACGCCAGTATGAACTGGATCAGGTTCAACGGGTCACTGCGCGCTCTAGCAGTATCTCAGCCCCTTGCCGGGACCCCCCTGGTGAATGGCGCAATCAAAAACCTCATGGCGCCGATTGTCAAGCTGGCAGTCCATCTGCGCCAAAACTGCATAGCGCGCAAAGCAATGTCACTGGAAATTAACCGCTCCACTTATGACAATGTTATGGTTTTAAATGTAACCATGAAGAACGCTATGATGGCTCTAGTTTAGGGAGATGAGCTCAGATGAATTCTACTATCCGTGACGTACTGGCAAAATTTGGCCAGCTTCCCGTTTCCGTCGACACGCTTGCCGACGACGCCGATCTTTACGCGGCCGGCCTATCCTCCTTCGCCTCCGTGCAGTTGATGCTGGGCCTGGAAGAGGCA
This sequence comes from Agrobacterium larrymoorei, assembly GCF_037722385.1. Classification (GTDB taxonomy): domain Bacteria; phylum Pseudomonadota; class Alphaproteobacteria; order Rhizobiales; family Rhizobiaceae; genus Agrobacterium; species Agrobacterium larrymoorei_C. The sequence continues at coordinate 342,173 of NZ_JBBKAQ010000018.1, read as the reverse complement.
TTCGACATCGAGTTTCCCGACAGCATGCTGAACCGCAAATCCTTTGCCAGCATTGCCGCCATCGAAACCACGGTCAAAGCCATACTGGATGGAAAAGAGGCCGCCTGATGAACCTCGCCGTCGCGCCTCACCGTGAAGCACTGAGCGCCAGGGCGGCGCGGGTGGCGGCGATTGCCGCAAAACATGCCGACGTGGTGGATACCGAAGGCCGCTTCCCGAAAGAGGCCGTCGACGCGCTTCGTCAAGAAAAGCTGCTCGGCATTCAGGTTCCGGTTCATATGGGTGGCGAAGGCGCCACCATGCTGGAGCTTGCCGATATCTGCTCCATTCTGGGACAGGCCTGTTCGGCCACGGCGATGATTTACGCCATGCACCACATCAAGGCCTCGAGCCTTGTGGAGCACGGCGAAGACAGTCAATGGCACAGCGCCTTCATGCGCCGCCTTGCGAGCGAACAGCTGCTGCTTGCCTCTGCCACCACCGAGGGCGGCATTGGCGGCAATCTTCGTAATTCCATCTGCGCCATCGAGGTGGATGGCGATGTCTGCCGCCTGGAGAAGGACGCGACCGTCATTTCTTACGGCAGCGAAGCTGACGCCATTCTCATCACCTCTCGCGCCCAAAAGGATGCCGCTCCCTCCGATCAGGTGATGACGGTGTTCCTGAAGGACCAGTATAGCCTGGAGCGCACCCATGTGTGGGATACGCTCGGCATGCGCGGCACCCGCTCCGACGGCTTCCTGTTCAAGGGCGAGGCACCGGCCGAACAGATATTCCCCAAGCCTTTTGCTGAAATTGCAGCCCAATCCATGCTCGCCACCTCGCACCTTCTGTGGAGCGGCGTGTGGTACGGCATCGCGTCTGACGCCGTAGCACGTGCGCAAAGTTTTGTGCGCGCTGCCGCCCGCAAGTCCCCCGGTTCCGCACCACCCGGCGCGCTGCGACTGGCCGAAGTGTCGACCAAATTGCAGATCGTCAAATCGAACGTCATTGCCGGCATCAAGGCCTATGACGAGACCAGAGCCGACCCGGACAAGCTGATGTCGATGGGCTTTGCCATTGCCATGAATAACGTCAAGATCTGCTCGTCCGAGACCATTCTGGAAATCATCGACCATGCCCTGCTGATCTGCGGCATCATGGGCTACAAGAACGGCACGCCCTACAGCCTTGGCCGCCATCTTCGCGATGCGCATTCCGCCCGGCTGATGATCTCCAACGATCGAATCTTAAGCAATTCCGCCAATCTCCTGCTGGTTCAAAAGCAGGATACGAGCCTTCTGAGGTAGGACCATGGACGCACAAACATCTTTCCTCGATCGGCTGTTCGACCAAGGCCTTCTGATCGATACCGGCGTCGACGGACTCTATGGCCGGAGCGGCCAGTTCGAGGATATCATTACCGGTCTCGAAAGACTGGTCAGCAAGGTGGGTGGCAGCGACAAGGCCGAAGCGATCCGCTTTCCGCCCGGCATCAACCGCGCCTATTTCGAAAAAAGCGGCTACATGAAGAGCTTTCCGCAGCTGGCGGGTACCGTCCATTCCTTCTGCGGCTGCGAGCTCGACCATGTCAACCTGTTGAAGAAAATGGATGAGGGCGGCGACGACTGGGCGAAGGACCAGAAGATCACCGATATCGTCCTGACACCAGCCGCCTGCTATCCGCTCTACCCGACGATTGCCAAGCGCGGCAATCTGCCGGACGGTGGCGGTCTCTACGACATCCAGTCCTATTGCTTCCGCCATGAGCCGTCCAAGGACCCGGCGCGCCAGCAGCTCTTCCGCATGCGCGAATTCGTGCGCATGGGCACCGAAAGCGACGTCACCGATTTCCGCCAGCTGTGGATGGATCGGGGCGTGGCGATGATGGAAGGAATCGGTCTCGACGTGAAGCTCGATATCGCCAACGATCCCTTCTTCGGACGCGCAGGCCGGATGCTCGCCAACAACCAGCGCGACCAGAACCTAAAATTCGAGCTGCTCATTCCCGTCACCTCGACGACCAACCTGACGGCCTGCATGAGTTTCAACTACCACCAGGATGCCTTCGGGGCGAAATGGGGCCTGAACCTTGCGGATGGCTCGGTCGCCCACACCGCCTGCGTCGGCTTCGGCCTGGAGCGACTGGCGCTCGCACTGCTTGCCAAGCATGGACTGGATGTCGACCAATGGCCGGAATCGGTTCGAGACACGCTTTGGAACTGAGGCTCACATGACGGCAATTTTTCCGGCCTTGAGCCCTGAGAGCCAAGTCCCTCACCTGCTCCACGCATCTGACAGGATGTGGCCGGAAACCAATTGCTTTGTCGATCTATGGATCGAGCTTGTGGCCTCGTGCGGCCTGCCGCCGGAAGCCATGTTTGGCTTCACCCTGACGCAGGACTTCGAGGGCGACCACCTCACCTTCTTCAAGATGCCGCTCGAAGATCTCGAAGCGCTCTACGGCATCCGCTCTACCGAACTCGCGATTTTCGACGATGTCGAAACCCATATCGAAACGCAACTGAAGCGTGGCCGCATTTCCCTGATCGAGGTGGACAGCTTCTACCTGCCGGATACGCATGGGGTCGGCTACCGCAACGATCACGGCAAGACGACGATCGCCATCAACCGCATCGACCGCATCAATCTGAAGCTCGAATATTTCCACAATGCCGGCTACTTCGCGCTGGAAGGCGAGGACTATGCGGGCGTTTTCCAGCATCACTTGAAGGAAACCGATCCGCCATTCCTGCCCTATGCGGAGTTCGCCAAGTTCCCGGAAAAGCCAGTGTCCGACGAGCGCCGCCGCAAGGTCGCCGAACGCCTGCTGGTGCAGCATTTTTCCAGACGACCAACGGAGAACCCTATCCGGGCTTTCTCGAAAGTTTTCCCGGCACAGGTGGAAAAGGTGGCCGACAGGCCCTTCGGCTTCTTCCACAAATACGCCTTCAACACGTTGCGCCAGCTCGGTGCCAATTTCGAACTCGCCGCCAGCCACTTGCAATGGCTTGCCGGACCACAGGCTTTCGATGACGCAGCCGCCGAGGCGCTGAAGATCGCCGAAGTGGCAAAGACGGTGCAGTTCCAGCTGGCACGTGCTGTCGCGCGCCGCAAGTTCGAGCCGCTCGCCACCGCGCTCGATCCCGCCGCTGACGCCTGGGATGCGCTGATGACAAAGCTTTCCGCCCATCTCGGCAATGCCAGCGAGGCCGCGTGAGCGTGAGCCTTCGACATGACGCCCTTCTCGGTCAGTGGTTGACGGAAGGTTGGACGCTGACAGTGACGCAGGCGGGTGTCTATGAGCGTCCATCGGCAATCCCGGCAGATGCCGAAAGCGTCGATGCACCAGTTCCCGGAACGGTGGCCGAGGCACTGGAGAAGGTGGGCCAATTTGACCGCTTTGATCCAAAGCCGCTCAACCATCTCGATGTCTGGTACCGCCTCAGCCTGGAAACGGGCGAACCGCAGGCCGCGACATTGCATTTCGATGGCCTGGCCACCATTGCCGAGATCTATCTGAACGACGAGCCTATCGCGCATTCCGCCAGCATGTACGAGACGCTGGAGGTTCCAGTTCAGCTTTCTGGCACGGACGAGCTGGCGATCTGCTTTCGCGCCCTGAAACCCCATCTGGAAAAGACTGGCACCCGCGCCCGTTGGCGTCCGCAGATGATGTCGGCGCAAGGCCTTCGGCTGATCCGCACGACAGCGCTCGGTTACATGCCCGGCTGGTGCCCGGAGATCCACGCAAGCGGACCATGGCGGCCGATCCGGCTGGTGCGCGACGGCGAGGCCGACTTCGACCTTGTAGCCTTCGCCAACGAGTTGACGGAAGACGGCACCGGCATCATTCGCGTGACTGTCGAAGCGCGCGTATCGTCCACCCTCGAAATCGGCTGCGGCGATTGCTGGCGAAAGCTTGCGCCGGTGTCAGGCGGAACCTTCTCCGGCGAACTGCACCTCCCGGCTATAGAGCCATGGTGGCCCACCACTCACGGCACGCCGACGCTGCACGAGGTTCGCCTTCGCGTTGACGGCACGACGCACAAGCTTGGCAAAACCGGTTTTCGCCGCATCGAGATCGATCATGGCGCTGATGGAGAGGGCTTTGGCCTCAAGATCAATAGCGTGCCCGTCTTCTGCCGGGGCGCCGTCTGGTCCAATGCCGATATTGTCCGGCTTCCCGGCAGCACCGAAGTCTACGCACCCTGGCTGCGCCTTGCCGCGGAGGCAGGCATGAACATGATCCGCATCGGCGGCACCATGGCCTATGAAACCAGAGACTTCTTCAGCCTCTGCGATGAACTCGGCCTGATGGTCTGGCAGGACATGATGCTCGCCAATTTCGATTATCCGGCAAAGGACGAAAACTTCGTCGCCCATATCGAAAAGGAAACGGCGAACCTTCTGGCGAACGCGGCGCTCTCTCCATCGTTGACCGTGATCTGCGGTGGCAGCGAAATGTACCAGCAGGGTGCGATGCTGGGCCTCGGCGAGTCCTTCTGGAAAGGTCCGCTGACCGAGGAGGTGTTGCCGCGTTTCATAAAAGCGCGTCGCTCCGACATCGCCTATGTGCCGAACTCGCCTTTTGGCGGCGCACAGCCCTTCTTCACCGAAGAGAAGGTCGGCCACTACTACGGTGTGGGCGCCTATTGCCGGCCGCTGGAGGATGCGCGGCGCGCCGATGTCCGCTTTGCCGGCGAGTGCCTCGCCTTTGCCAATGTGCCGCAGCAGAAGACGCTTGATCGGCACCTTCCCGTCGCCGCCGTTCATCATCCCGTATGGAAATCTCGCGTGCCGCGCGATCGCGGTGCGTCCTGGGATTTTGAGGATGTGCGCGACCATTACCTCAAGCTCCTCTACGACCTCAATCCGTCAAAAGTCCGGCGCGAAGATGGTGAGCGCTATCTCGACCTCTCGCGAGCAGCCGTTGCCGAGGTGATGGAAGCGACCTATGGCGAGTGGCGACGCAACCGCTCCTCCTGTCAGGGTGCCATGGTGCTCACCCTTCAGGACCTTTTGCCGGGTGCAGGCTGGGGCGTGATCGATTCGACCTGTGAACCGAAGTCGGCCTGGTATGGGCTGAAGCGCGCATTTCGTCCGGTGCAGCTGATCCTGACAGACGAAGGGACCAACGGCCTTGCCATCCACATCATCAACGATACGGCGGAAAGCCGAAACCCCGTGGTCGAAATCGCCTGCCTGCGCGATGGTCTGCAACCCGTCGTCCGTGGCCAGAAACAGCTCGATCTTGCGCCACGATCCAAGGCGAGCCTTGCCGCCACTGATTGTTTCGGCGCATTCTTCGATACGACCTATGCCTATCGCTTCGGCCCACCGGCGCATGATGTCACGGTCGCAAGACTGAGGGACGCTGGCACCGGCGACGTGATCGCCGAGGCTTTCCATTTTCCGCGCGGCCGCGCATCCGCCATGCACGCGGCCGCTCTGAGCGCGGCGACGGAGCAGAAGGACGGACGATGGTTCCTGACGCTGACGACGGATCGGCTGGCTCAGTCGGTCAGTATCAGCACCGATGGCTTCCGCCCAGCCGATGACTGGTTCCATCTGGGCCCCGGCGAGGCCAAGACGATAGCACTGATCGCTGAGGAGAATGCCCCTGCCGAGCCCCATGGTGAGATCCGGTCGCTCGGCTCACGCCAGCACTTTCGGTTTTAGAGCGCTTCCTTGTTCAATGGGTAGGTTCCGTCGGAGCAGGTTTTCGTCAGGGCAAAGGCGATTGGCGAAGGGCATACCCCGAAGGTACGGTCGAGCCGATCGCCTTTGAGCATGGCGGAAAGATGCCCGGCAGAACGTATCCATTGAACCAGGAAGCGCTCTCCAAAAAAAAGTTTCGGTTCCCTGCGCGATATTGTAGTGAAGCGGCTTGTTTCACCGTTATGTGAACCACCATATCCTATCCCCGTTTCAGCGCTTCTCTGCCCCCTCCAGAGCCGCTTTGACGCCAGCATGAACATCCATTACCTTCCACTTTATCCGGCACGGCATAGAAGTCCTCGATGGAAAAAAGTCTGACGCGTTACATCTGGACGCACACCAAGAAGCAGCAGCTTTTCATTCTGCTGATCGTGGCGCTGTCGATGATCCCGTACTTCCTGGCCTTCGATCTGCCCAAGCAGATCGTCAACGGTCCAATCCAGGGCGATGGCTTCGAAGGGGCCAATGCCACGCAGCTCTTCATGCATCTGACGGTCAGCTTGCCGTATTTCGGCACCGTGACGCTGTTTCCAGGCATCGAGCTGAACCGCATGGCGACGCTGATGGGCCTCAGCCTTACCTTCCTGGCGCTGGTCATCATCAACGGCCTCTTCAAATATTACATCAACACCTACAAGGGCCGCCTCGGCGAGCGCCTGCTGCGCCGCATTCGCTTCCAGCTGATCGACCGTGTCCTGCGCTTTCCGCCCACGCACTTCAAGCGCGTCAAGGGTGCGGAAATCTCCAGCATGATCAAGGACGAGGTGGAGCCGCTCGGCGGCTTTACCGGCGACGCCTTCGTGCAGCCGGCGCTGCTTGGCGGCCAGGCACTGTCGGCGCTGTTCTTCATTCTCGTGCAGAATTTCTGGCTCGGCATGATTGCCGCCTTCATGGCCGCCATTCAGGTGGGCATCATCCCGAAAATGCGCCGCCGCCTGATCGATCTTGGACGCCAGAGACAGCTGACCGCGCGCGAGCTTGCCGGTCGTATCGGCGAAATGGTCGATGGCATCGGCACCATTCATGCCTATGACACCTCCAACTTCGAGCGCGCCGATGCCGGCCAGCGCCTCGGCCAGATTTTCAAGATCCGCTATGACCTTTATCAGTGGAAGTTCCTGGTCAAGTTCATCAACAACTTCCTGGCACAGCTGACCCCATTCTTCTTCTATGCGGTCGGCGGTTATCTGACGCTGCGCGGCAGCCTCGATGTCGGTCAGCTCGTTGCCGTCATCAACGCCTACAAGGAACTGCCCGGCCCGTTGAAGGAGCTGATCGACTGGGATCAGGCCCGCCAGGATGTGCAGGTGAAGTACGAACAGGTCTTTGAACAGTTCGATTCTCCGAGCATGATCGACCCGAAAATTCAGAACCTGTCGCCAGCCGCCGCAGCTGCGATCACCGGCCCGATCGTCATTTCCGCACTCTCGCTTGATGACGACAGCGGCACGCGGCTTCTCGATCAGGCAACGCTTACCATCAATCCTGGCGAAACCGTCGCGATCGTCGGCAGTGCCGGCGGCGAAGCTCTGGCAGATGCCCTGGGACGCACGCTCTGGCCAACGTCCGGCAAGATTTCCATTGGCGATACCGACTTCCACGATCTGCCCGAATCCGTCACCGGACGGCGCATTTCCTACGTCTCGGCCGACAGCTACTTCTTCCATGCCAGCCTGAAGGACAATCTCCTCTACGGGCTGAAGCATGCGCCGCTCAAACCCAAGCAGTATGAGGGTACCGAGCTGGAGCACCGCAAGTGGGAAATCCGCGAGGCCAAGCTTGCCGAAAACCCCGACATGGATCTGAACGGCGACTGGATCGATTACGAGTCGAGCCCGGCCGGTCGCGAGGACCCGGAGCATTTCCTCAAATCCATGCTCGCCGTTTTGGACACGGTTCAGCTTTCGCCAGACATTCTTGAGTTTGCACTCCGTTCCTCCATCGATCCGATGAGCGACCTGCATCTGGCAGCCCGCATCGTCGAATTGCGCAAGGCGCTGCGCAGCGAATTGGAGCGCGAGAACCTCTCCGGCCTCATCGTCCCCTTCGAACCGGACAGCTACAACACCGAAGCGACCGTCGGCGAAAACATCCTGTTCGGCACGATGCGCGATGCGCAGACGGGCAGCAGCAAGATCATCGAAAGCAAGTACTTCCTGTCGCTGATGCGCGGCACGGGCCTGTCCCACACGCTCTTCGACATGGGCTACACGATTGCCGAAAACATCGTCGAAATCTTCTCCGACCTGCCGCCGGATCATCCGCTATACCAGCAGCTGACCTTCATGACGGCTGACGATATTCCGAACTACCAGCAGATGCTGCAGCGCCTGCAAGGCAAGAAGTACGACGATGCGAGCGAGGCCGACCGCCGTGCCATGATCCGCCTCAGCTTCTTCTATGTCGAACCGAGGCAGCGTTTTGGTCTGTTGACGCCGGAGGTGATGAAGCGGATCGTCGAAGTGCGCCACATGTTCCATGAGAAGCTGCCCGACGAACTGCGCGACGTGATCGAGCCTTACGATCCCGATCAATATGCCGCATCGACCAGCCTGCTCGACAACATCCTCTTCGGCAAGGTCAGCCATCGCTACACCGATGCCTCGCGTCGTATCACCCGGCTCGTGGCCGATGCCATGCGTAAACAGGGTGTCTATGAGCGCGTTCTCGCTGTCGGGCTGGAATTCAATCTCGGTGCAGGCGGCAAACGACTTGGTCCGTTGCAACGCCAGAAGCTCAATCTCGCGCGCGCCTTGATGCGCCGCTCGGACTACTACGTGCTGAACCGTCCGCTACCGGGTCTCGATCATCGCCTGCAGCAGGAAATCGTCGATAACGTCATCGCCTTCCTGAGGCGCGATGGCGCAAATCCGGCAATTCTATGGGTCTTGTCGAACCCGTCGCTTTCCAAGATGTTCGATAGGGTTATCGTCGTTAACCACGGTACGATTGTCGCAGACGGATCATACGAGACTCTTATGCAAGAAAACGGTACATTCAAGGAAATGATCGCTGCCTGACATGGTGCAGGCACCCCGACAGGAACAACAACCAGGACAGGGCTATGCTTTTCAAAGATGAAATTCAGATGCTGAAGCGCGTCCCCTTCTTTAGCGAGATGGAGCCTTCGAAACTCAAGCTACTTGCTTTTGCTTCCGACCGCGTTTCCTATCTTGCGGGAGACGAGCTATTCCGGCAGGGCGATCTTGGCGATAGCGCCTATGTGCTTCTGACCGGCAAGGTTGATGTCCTGATCGACTCTCCGTCGGGCCAGATCAAGCTGACGGAAATGAGCGGCAACGCCATCGTCGGCGAAATTGCCATTCTGTGCGACAGCGTGCGAACCGCGACCGTGAAGGCCTCGACGCCGGTGGAGGCGCTGCGCATCGGCAAGGAGCAGTTCTTCAAGCTGATGTCGGACTTCCCGGAGATCACCATCAAGGTCATGCGTGTTCTGGCTGAACGCCTGACGCAGACTACGGCGGAACTGAGTAAGGCCCGCGCGCATTCAAGCGTTTGATAATATAATCTTCCGCACCACGATATTTTAAGAGAAAAATAAAAGTGGTGCTGCAGTCATAAAACTGAAATGCTGCATGGAGTAGGCACGCGTCACCAAGTGACGAAGAGAAAACGGAACCCTGCGGAGGAAGCGTTGAGACGGGTTGCCGTGGCAGGTTGGGGTGTATGATGGCGTTGAATTCCGACGGAGACCGTCGGGGCAATAGACAGGAATTCCGGGTCAAGATCTGGGGAGCGCGAGGGACGCTTCCTGTATCGGGAGAAAAATTCCACAAATATGGTGGCAACACGATCTGCATCGAGGTTCGGTGCGGCGAGCATATTCTGCTCTTTGACGCAGGCTCGGGTCTTCATCCGGCAGGGCTGGCGCTCAGAGCCGAAGGTGCCGGCAATGTGGACATGTTCTTCTCCCATTGCCATTACGACCACATCGTCGGCTTTCCCTATTTCAAACCCTTCTTCAAGCGCGAGAATGATGTGCGCATCTGGTCCGGTCATCTGGCAGGCCAGAAAACCACCCGCGACATGCTGCGCGAATTCATGAGCCCGCCCTGGTTTCCGGCACCGCTCGACATTTGCTGCGCCCATATCGACACCCGCGATTTTACCGCCGAAGACACGCTCTCGGTCCATCCGGACCTCACTATCCGCACCGGCATGCTGACCCATCCCGGCAACGCCATCGGCTACCGCATCGACTGGCAGGGCAAGAGCCTTGCCATCATCACCGATACCGAGCACGAACCGGGCAAGCTCGACAAGGCGGTGCTGAAGCTGATCGACGATGTCGATCTCTTTCTCTACGACGCGAGCTTCACCGATGCGGAAATGGAGCTTTACAAGGGATACGGGCACTCATCCTGGCAGCAGGGCATAAAGCTCGCCAAACATGCCAATGCAAAATCGGTCGGCTTCATTCATCACGCGCCTTTCCGCACCGATGACGAGCTCGACCAGATCGACCAGGATGCGAAAAAGGAATTTGCCGGTGCCTTCGCCGCCTATGACGGGCAGACGATTGAGCTTTAGGCGTTTTTTATCCTATGTCGTTATCGCAAAGCCGCTGCAGTCTTTAGCTCGCTTCACGCTTTAGACCAGCGCCTGCCTCGAATAAGACCAAAAAGCATTATCTTCGTGAGGTGGTGGATTCGCTTGGAGCATAAGACTACAGCCTTTATTGAGACGGCTTTGTCTGGCCGGTTCCTGCAGCCGGGCGACGCACGACCACAGACGATGAATTTTTAAATATCCATTTCTATCCAAGGCGATTTGAGGTCGGGATTGGCGCAGTACGTGACAGAGACCTCTTTGCGGCGAGCGCGATTGCTCTCAGGTCTCGTCATGCTGACCTTCGTCGCCTGTCACATGTTCAATCACGCGCTGGCGCTCATTTCCATCGATACGGCAGAATATGGCCGATGGTGGTTCAGCCTCATCTGGCTGAACCCGCTCAGCAGCATCATCCTCTACGGCTCGGTGCTGATTCACATCGCGCTCGTGCTGCGCTCCATCTATCTGCTGCGTTCGTTGCAGATGCCCTGGCGTGAGGCGATGCAGATTCTGCTCGGCCTGGCGATTCCCTTTCTCATCATCGACCATGCAGCGGGTATCCGCTTCTCGCGCATGCTCTTTGGCGTCGATGAAGGCTACGACATCGTCATTCGGCGGTTCTGGATTACGGCCCCTTATCTCGGCTTGCGGCAAAGCATCGCGCTGGTGCTGATCTGGGCGCATGGCTGTTTTGGCGTGTTCTTCTGGCTGCGCTACCGAAGCTGGTATCGGCAGGTGGCACCCTACCTGTTGATGATCGCCGTTCTGTTGCCGATCATGGCGCTTTTAGGTTTCAGCGATGCCGGGCGGCAGATGGAAATGGATCTGCCTGCCGATCACCCTCATTCCGAAGCGGCGATGCAATCGCCGACGGCACCTGTGCCTCCACGGCCCGCTCCCAGCCGATCGGCCGAACGTCAGGCGGTAATTTCGAAAATCACTTTCAGCCTTCGCCTCGCCTTCGGCGCAGCCGTCATCCTGACATTCGCTGCCCGCGCCATTCGTGGCTGGCGGCAGAGATCGAGAGGCTTTGAAATCCTCTATGAGGACGGCCATGCGCTACGTGCACCAGCAGGCTTCAGCATTCTGGAGGCAAGCCGGCTGGAGGGCATTTCGCATTTCTCCGCCTGCGGCGGCAAGGGGCGATGTTCCACCTGTCGCGTCAAGATTCTGGAATCGGACGAGCCACTGCCGGAACCGGGCGAAATCGAGCGCGCCACCTTGCAGCGCATTCACGCCGATTCCGATGTGAGGCTCGGCTGTCAGCTTCGCCCGACTGGTCGCGTCAAGGTAGCGCTGCTGCTTGCCGTTCGACAACAGGATGACGCGCCGGCAAACGACGAGCCTATCCGCCCCGGTCGTGAGGAGGAGATTGCGGTTCTGTTCTGCGATCTGAGAAACTTCACGGCACTTTCGGAGACACGCCTGCCCTACGACATGGTGTTTTTGCTCAACCGCTATTTCACCGTGGTCGGCCAATCGGTGGAGCAAGCCGGTGGACGCATCGACAAGTTCATCGGCGATGGTGCGATGGCGCTGTTCGGTCTCGACGGCAATCGGGAAACCGCTTCGGCCGATGCGCTAAAGGCGGCGTGCCTGATCCTGCGCAATGTCGAGAAGCTGAACGAGGAACTGGAGCAGCAGTTTGGGGTGCGCCTGCGCATCGCGATTGGCATTCACGCAGGCCCCTCGATTGTCGGCATCATGGGTTATGGCGCTGCCAAAACGCTGACAGCGATCGGCGATACGGTCAACGTCGCCAGCCGCCTGGAGACGGCCGCAAAGGAGTTTGGCGCCTCCATTGTCGTCTCCGAACCGGTAATGGTTCAATCCGGGCACAAGCGTGAAACGCTTAGAAGCCGCACTATTCCCATTCGCGGGCGAAGCTCCGAGATGACAGTCTTCCTGATATCCGAAGAAGAAAGCCGGGAGCTGCTTTCTTAAAGCGCGTCGCGATCTCTCAGATTCCCACCCTTACGCTTTCGCTCCTTCTTCCGCCGCATGTCGTTATCGCACAACCACTGCACGCTTTGCGCGGCATGCCTTAGAGCGTTTCCTTGTTAAATAGAAACGTTCTAACGGCGTCAGACCTTGCGATAGAGGAAATATCGATCCGTCGGCACCGTGTCTGGCACCGGCAGCGGATCTAGGCTCGGCTCTTCCAGCGGCAGGCCGCTGACGGCAATGCCGCCACTGGCCAGCATGCCCGAAACGATCTGCGGAAGCCATGTGAGTGTCACCGCATCCTTCTCGTCATAACCGGTGCCGATATCGGCATGGACGAGGGCCGCACCGATTCCGACCCAGGCCTTTGCCGTCTGGTCGATTTCGCCGAGCACCAGATTGCCCTCTTCCGGCACGGAAGACGCATGCGCGCCCATGGCGCGATCGAAGGCGACGATGCGGCGCTCCGGGAACAGCTCACGCAAATGGTTGAAGGTGCGCCCATTGCCGAGGCCGATTTCCATGACCGGACCATCGGCTGGCAGATCGAGATCGCCGTGCACATGGTTCAAAATGTCGCGCTGGGCGCTAAGGCGGCGGATGAAGCTGTCCAGTCTGCTCATGGGAAGGATTTCCAATCAGGCCTTGAGGATGTGGCTTGCGCTGATGCCGCGACGGGCAAAGGCGTTGCGCGTATCGATGATCAGCGGCGACCAGTCGGCCAGTTGCTGGTAATCGATATTATCATGGTCGGTGGCAACCAGCACCGCGTCGAAGCTGCCAATACTGTCCTTGGTCCATGCGGCGGACTTCATGCCCATCAGATCGCTGTATTCGCGCGTCTTCGGGATTTCGGCCACATAAGGATCGTGGAAGGCGACATCGCCGCTACGCTCGAGGATGAGTTCGATCAGCTTCAAGGACGGGCTTTCTCGAATGTCCGGCACGTTCTTCTTGTAGGCGAGACCGAGCACCAGCACCTTGGAGCGGCTGAGCGCCTTGCCCTGATGCACGTCCAGCGCTTCCGCCAGACGCCCCACGACATGGCGCGGCATCGCGGTATTGATCTGACCGGCCAGCTCGATGAAGCGGGTCGGCAGTTCGTATTCCTTGGACTTCCAGGTCAGGTAGAAAGGATCGATCGGAATGCAGTGACCGCCAAGACCTGGGCCGGGATAGAAGGGCATGTAGCCGAAGGGCTTGGTCTTTGCCGCATCCACCACTTCCCATATATCGATACCCATCGCCTCGTAGACGACCTTGAGTTCGTTGACGAGCGCGATATTGACGGCGCGAAAGACATTCTCGGTAATCTTCACAGCTTCCGCCGTAGCAGTAGTGGAGACGGGAATGACGGTTTTGACCACCGAGCCATAGAAGGCTGTCATGAGTTCGGCCGCATCAGGCCCGTCACCAGCCACGACCTTGGGAATGGTCGATGTGTGGAAGTCACGATTGCCGGGGTCTTCGCGCTCCGGCGAGAATCCGAGGAAGAAGTCCTCGGCGGACTTCAGCCCGGTCTTTTCCAGGATCGTCTTGACGATGCCGTCGGTCGTGCCAGGATAGGTGGTAGATTCCAGCACCACGAGCTGACCGGGGCGAAGCGTTTCGGCAATCTTGCGGCAGGTATTTTCCACATAGGAGAGATCGGGGTCGCGATATTTCGTCAGCGGGGTCGGAACGCAGATCGCAATCACGTCGCAGTCGCCAAGTCTGGAAAAATCGCTGGTTGCCTCGAAGGTACCGTTCTCGCAGGTGCTTGCCAGAATGTCGTCCGGCACCGCTTCAATATAGCTCTTGCGCGCTTCGACGGCTTTGATCTTGCCCGGATCGATATCGAAACCGGTCACCTTGAAGCCGGAGGTGGCAATCGTCATGGCAAGCGGCAGGCCCACATAGCCAAGGCCGATGACGCCTGCTCGCGCCTCTTTCGAGTGAATGAGGTCGAGAAGTCGCTGTGCATTTGGAGAAGAGGTCAAGGCGTTTTGCGTCCTGCGCGCGAGGAAAACTTGGCCTTTCAGTTGGGCGAGAAGACCCATGGTGTCAAGGCTGCGGCGGTCTAAATTACAGTTGACGAAGCGTCAGCAGAGAACGCATGACTGACAGCCATGAAGATCGCATTCTACTGCCCGATGAAGTCTCCGAACCACCCGGTCCCCTCCGGCGATAGGCTGATGGCGCGGCTGTTGATGCGAGCGATGCAGCTTGTCGGTCATGAGGTCGAGGTTGTGTCGGAACTGCGGTCCTTCCTGCGCCAGCCGGATGGCGAAGAAGCCGATCAGCTGGATCGGGGTGCGGAGCAGGAACGTCAATGTATATCGACGCTCTGGCAGCAAACAAGCCCACCAGACCTCTGGTTCTGCTATCATCCCTATTACAAGGCGCTCGATCGCCTGGGACCCGCTCTGTGCCGGTCATTCTCCATTCCCTATGTGACCGCAGAAGCCTCCTATTCGCCAAAGCGTAATGCCGCTGGCTGGTCCGAGGTGCAGACCCTGCTGCTGGACGACCTGAGCTTTGCTGCCGTCAACATCTGCTTCACCCATCGCGACCGCGACGGCCTGCTGAAGGCCGATCCGGCGATGCGCCTGCAGATGCTGCCACCCTTCCTCGACACCTCCCTGTTCGAAGCAAAGACCCCGGCTCCGCAAGCCGGGCGAATGGCGACGGTGGCGATGATGCGTTCTGGCGACAAGCTCAGCAGCTATCAAGCCTTGGCGGCTGCGTTGAAACGCCTGCCCCTCAATCTCGACTGGACACTCGATGTCATCGGCGACGGGCCGGAGCGCGAAACCGTGCAAAAGCTCTTCACTGATATCGCTCCCCATCGCCTCACCTGGCATGGCGAGAAGACCGCGCAGCAGATCGCCGAACTTCTGTCGCGCGCCTCGATCTATCTTTGGCCCGGCCATGGCGAGGCTTACGGGCTTGCCTATCTGGAGGCGCAGGCAGCAGGCCTGCCGGTGATCGCCGAGCGCATCGCCGGCGTGCCGGAAGTGGTGATCGATGGGGAAACGGGCATCCTGACGGACCCGGGGAATTCGCAAAACTATAAGGATGCCATAGAAAAGCTGCTGACCGACCCGGACAAGAGACAGTCCATGGCGGCAAATGCGAGAGCATTTGTCATGGAAGAGCGTTCCTCGCCCAAGGCTGCGGTAAGGCTCGACCGCATCTTGCAGAACGCCAGAGGAAACGCCCTATGACGGAAAAGAAACTTCTGGAAACGCTCGACAGCTTCGCCGATCGCGGCGCTGCCGCCGACCTTTGGCTGCGCGACGACGATGCGACAGAGCCGACGCCCGCGCTGGATAAGCTCTTGGCCCTATCCGAGCGCTACGCCGTGCCGATGACGCTGGCCGTCATTCCTCAGCCGACCGGCGGGGCATTGGCGAAGCGGCTGGAAAGCAGCGAGAGGATCGACATCGCAGTACATGGCTGGGCGCATCGAAACCATGCTGGGCCGGCGGAGAAGAAGCGGGAGCTTGGACTGCATCGCCCGACGGATACCGTGCTCGCAGAACTGCAAAGTGGTTTTGAAAAGCTGCAGAACCTCTTCCCAAGCCGCTTCACGCCGATGCTGGTCCCACCTTGGAACCGCATCGACCCCGACATCGTCGACGGTCTACCCGCACTCGGCTACCGGGCTCTGTCGGTCTATGGGCCGGAAAAGACCGCTCCTCTTTTTCTCTTGAACACCCATGTCGATATCATCGACTGGCGGGGAACGAGAGGCGGCAAGGACCACGATCTGCTCTTCGCCGAAACCGCAGAGCGCATGGTGGTGGCAGAGCAAGGGACGAGAACCACCGGCATTCTCACCCATCACCTCGATCACGACGAGGCGGCATGGACTTTCCTCGACCGGCTGTTTTCGCTGACCGCCAACCATCCCGGCTGCCGTTGGCGCAGCGCCGGATCGCTGGTCGAAAAGGCCGGTTCGACGGCCTAACATGGCGCGACAATATGTCGAATATCAAGTCGAACCACTCAGGCGTAAGCACACGAACGAAGAGCAACAATCGAGGCCGATTTTTCAGGCCGATGCTGTAGGCTCTGTTTGGAAAGTGTGACGAAGATGGAATGGTTCGAGTATTTTCCGATTGTAATGTTGCCGCTGAAGCTGCTCGTCGTCGGCATCGGGATGTATTATTCGATCAAGTGGCATTACGATCAAGGCAAGCTGAAGCGCGCGGAAGACGAGAAGCGCAAAGAGCAGATGGCCGCCGCCGCGAGGGCCGCCGAGGATCGTGAGATCGCAACGGCGGAACTCCCTCAGCCTTCACCATGATTTCCACGCGATCAGCAGCCCATCGCCCTTTGCCTTGGCCTGATCGCGCGCCACCTCTACCGCACTGAAGTCTGCCCGATCAGCCAGCATCGCCGCGACGAAATCGCCGCCCGCAAGCGTCACCGATCCCGCACGCGCCACAACGGTAAAGATAAGCGGACCCGTTCCCCACCATGCAGGCGCACGCGGCAGCCGCTCGGCAATCTCCGGCAAAACCTGCAAGATGCGCTCAAAGACGGGATGACCGGGCGGTGTTGCGATGAAGGAGTTGGCGAACAGCACGCTTCCCTGTCCCGTCAAGCGAGGCGTCTCTTCGGCAAAGGCTGTGAGACCCACCATGGGGAGAATGTCGCAGAAGCTGATGTCATCGCGGGCGGGGTAAAAATCGCAGTCGAGATAGATGCCGCCGACGCGCGACAGGATGAAATACCGCGCCACATCGACCGCACCCGGATAATCTCCATCTTCCAGCATCCGCCTGAAGATCGGATCGGCATCGATGCCTTGTGCTTCGAGATCGGCTTCCCGCCACAGCCGATAGGTATAGCCATTCGCCTCAGCATGTTTGCGCCAGGCATCTGTTGAGGGCGGCACTGGCTTGTTACCGATCCAGATCTGGTGAATCAGCTTTGGCACCGCCTCGCGGTTCTTCCGTGCAATCACTCGTCTCTCATCGGCGCAAAAGCGGCCATAGGGCGCAAAGACCTCGGGCGGCGGAACGAGAAGATATTGATAGCCGGCTTTGGCAACCGCATCTTCCTTTGCCTTGGCAAGCCTGAGATAGGCCGAATGCAGGCGACGCGGCAGACCGAGCGCCGTTACCTCGCCCATCAGATGCTGGTCGTCCTCCCTGGCGAGCCGGGCAAGGCGATCCTGCGCAGAAGCGAAATCTTTCTGCGCCAGCAACCGGCGGATGTCTGCAAGCGTTGCATCGAAAGTGGCTTTGTCTGGCATGGTCGCTCCGCAGCTTTAATAAGCCCGACATATCTTCGGAATAGAGGTTTTCCTGCAAGCCCAAGATGAGGCAGAAAGCCGGAAATTTTCATGGTTTCAAGAGCATGGACAGAGCCTGGAGTGTGCGATAACGTGAATATCAACGGCCGCGTGATAATGCCACAGGCAACCAACAAGACGGCAGGGGATCCCTTGGCATGAGTGCAGGCGCAGATTTGCTTCGCATTGAAAATCTGCAGGTCTCTTTTTCCATCATGGGCGGAAAGATCGAAGCGGTCCGGGGCGCAAGCCTTCGCATCCTGCCAGGAAAAGTCACCGCACTCGTCGGAGAATCCGGCTCCGGCAAATCGGTCATCGGCCAGACGATCATGGGAATCCAGCCGCGCACCGCCCATGTCAGCGGCCGCGTGCTTTTCTCTGATCCGTTGAAACCAGATGAGCGCCCCATCGACCTCCTGCAACTGGAGCAGGACGGCAAGCCCATGCGCGCCATTCGCGGCAACCGCATCGGCCTGATCTTCCAGGAGCCGATGACGTCCTTTTCGCCGCTCCACACCGTCGGCAACCAGATCGACGAGGCACTACGCATCCATTCGGTTCTGACACCGAAGGAGCGGCAGGAAAAGATGGAAGAGACGCTCGATCTCGTCGGCTTCTCCAACCCCGCCAAGATCTGCCAGATGTATCCTTTCGAGCTGTCCGGCGGCATGCGCCAGCGTGCCATGATAGCCATGGCGCTGATCTGCCGTCCGGCGCTGTTGATCGCCGACGAGCCGACCACGGCACTCGACGTGACGATCCAAGCGCAAATCCTCAAGCTTTTGCGCGATCTGCAGAGCCGGCTCAACATGAGCATGCTGCTCATCACTCACGATCTCGGCGTCGTCGCCAACATTGCCGATGAGGTAGCAGTCATCTACCAGGGCGAGATCATGGAATCGGGCACGGTGGATGATATTTTCCGCGCGCCTTCGCACCCCTATCTGAAAGGCCTGATGGCAGCAGTCCCGCATTTCGACATGAAGCCGGGCGAGCGGTTGAAGGCGCTGCGCGATGTCACCATCGACAAGGAAAGCCTGATCGGCAAGAAGACCGACACCGTCGATAAGGCGCCTGGCGTTATTCTCAGCGTCAAGAATATCTCCAAGACCTACACAACCCGCAAATCCACATGGTTCACCGCTGGCAATGCCAACGTCACCAAGGCAGTGGATGGCGTCAGCTTCGATATCATGCGCGGTGAATGTCTGGGTCTTGTCGGCGAAAGCGGCAGCGGCAAGACCACCGTCAGCAAGATCCTGATGCGCGCGGTAAAGCCTGAAGAAGGCTCGATCACCTTCCACAGCAAGAATGGCGATATCGACGTGCTGAATGCCGTGGATGGCGATCTGCGTGAGCTGCGCACCCGCATCCAGATGGTGTTTCAGGATCCTGTTTCGTCGCTGTCGCCGCGCATGACGGTCGGCAATATTCTCAGCGAACCCTTGGAAATCCATGGGCGTGGCGACTCCAAATATCGGCTGCAACGGGTGAAGAACCTGCTGCGCGCGATCGGCCTTGGCGACAATGCCCTGAACCGCTATCCGCACAGCTTCTCCGGCGGCCAGCGCCAGCGCATCGGCATCGCGCGCGCACTGATGCTCGGGCCTGAACTGCTGATCTGCGATGAACCGGTCTCTGCGCTCGATGTTTCGGTCCAGGCGCAGATTCTCAATCTGCTCAAGGATTTGCAGAAGGACCTCGGGCTCACCTATCTCTTCATCTCGCACAATCTTGCCGTCGTCGATTACATGGCCGACCGTGTGGCGGTGATGTGCGAAGGCAAGATCGTCGAGCTTGCGCCGCGCGAAACGCTGATGCGCAATCCGGTTCATCCCTATACGAAGTCGCTGCTCGCCGCCGTTCCCTTTCCCGATCTTGATCGGCCGCTCGATTTCAAGACGATCGGCAAGATCAGCGCCACCGGCAAGTTCGACTGGGGCAAACAGTTCCGCGATGAAGACAACGGACAGATGATAACGGCCGATCTGGGCGGAGGGCATCTCGTGCTTGCCAATGCCAATGCGGATGTTCGGGAGCTACGGTCTTGATCACGCGCCGCACCACCCTTGCCCTGCTCGCCTCCGTCTTCGTGCCCTGGAAGGCCTCCGCCGCCACCTATATCGACGCCGATTTCTTCAAAGAGAAGCGCGACAAGGGCGAGTTGCCGCCGCTCGATCAGCGCCTTCCGAAAAATCCGCGCGTCATCGATCTGAAATCCATGGGCCGCGAGCCCGGCCAGCATGGCGGCAATATCCGCATGCTGATCGGCGGCCAGCGCGACATCCGGCTGATGCCGATCGACAGTTACGCCCGCCTCGTGGGCTATGACGAAAAGCTGAATTTCGTTCCCGACATCCTCGAATCCTACACGGTGGACGAGGAGCGCATCTTCACGCTGAAACTGCGCGAAGGCCACAAGTGGTCGGATGGCAGCGACTTTACCGCTGAAGATTTCCGCTATTTCTGGGAAGACGTGGCGCTGAACCTGGAAATCCACAAGGGCGGCCCGCCCATCGAGCTTCTGGTCAACAAGAAGCCGCCGCTGGTCGAGGCTGTCGATCCGCTAACGGTGCGCTACACCTGGGATGGTCCAAACCCCGATTTCCTGGCGAAACTTGCCGGCGCCTCACCCGCCCGCGTCTTCCTTCCCGCCGCCTATATGAAGCAGTTCCACGTCAAATATCAGACGCCGGAAAAGCTCGCCAAGCTGATGAAGAAGAACAAGGTGGACGACTGGAGCAGCCTGCACGTGAAGATGTCACGCCAGTTGCGCCCGGAAAATCCCGATCTGCCGACACTCGATGCCTGGCGCGTCATCACCGCACCGCCTGCCGAGCAGTTCATCTTCGAGCGCAATCCCTACTACCATCGCGTCGACGAGAACGGCCGTCAGCTTCCTTACATCGACCGCTATCTGCTGAATGTCACATCGTCGGAGATCATCGCTGCCAAGACGGCCTCGGGCGATAGCGACCTGCAGTTCATGAACCTCGATTTCAACGATTATACCTTCCTGAAGGATGCCGAAGCCCGCTATCCGCTGAAGGTCAATCTGTGGAAGCGCAGCCAGGGCTCTCGCGTCTGCCTGCTGCCGAACCTGAACTGTGCCGACGATACCTGGCGCACGCTGTTTCGCGATGTGCGCATGCGCCGTGCGCTCTCGGTGGCGATCAACCGGCACGAGATCAACATGGTCTGCTTCTACGGTCTTGCCAAGGAAAGCGCCGACACCGTATTGCCGGAAAGCCCGCTCTTCCGACCGGAATTCGCCGCTGCCTGGGCGCAGTTCGATCCTGAGCTTGCCAATCGGCTTCTGGACGAAGTGGGGCTGACGGAGCGCAACGATCGCGGCATCCGTCTTCTGCCCGATGGCAGGCCCGCGCATGTGATCGTCGAGACCGCTGGCGAAAGCACGCTGGAAACCGACGTGCTGGAACTGATCACCGACCACTGGCGCAAGATCGGCATTTCGCTCTCCAGCCGCCCGACACAGCGTGATGTGTTCCGCAAGCGCGCCATGGGCGGCGAGGTGATGATGTCGGTCTGGTTCGGCATGGACAACGCCATTCCCAACGCCGACATGCTGCCATCCGGCCTCGCACCCACCGGCGACGATCAGCTGCAATGGCCGGTCTGGGGCATCCATTATCTCTCCGGAGGGCGCGAAGGCAAACCGCCGGATCTGCCGGAAGCCATCCAGCTGCTCGACCTCTTCAAAAAATGGCGCGGCAGCGTGACCTTCGAGGAGCGCAAGGAGATCTGGCTGGAAATGCTGTCGATCTACACGCAACAGGTCTTCTCCATCGGCACGGTGAACGGCGCGCTGCAGCCGATCGTTCACAGAGCCCGGCTGAAGAACGTGCCGGAAAAGGCGCTCTTCGGCTTCGAGCCGACCGCCTATCTCGGCATCTATATGCCAGACACCTTCTGGTACGACGGGAGCGCCTGACATGCTCAGATATATTATCGGGCGCATTCTCGTCATGATCCCGACGCTGATCCTGATTTCGATGCTGGTCTTCACCATCATCGAACTGCCGCCAGGCGACTATTTCGAAAGCTATGTCGCCGAAATGCGCGCCATGGGCGAGACTGCCAACATGGCGGAAATCGAGGAGCTGCGCAGCCGTTACGGCTTCGACCAGCCCGCGCCGGTGCGTTACTTCAAATGGGCGACCGGCATGCTGGTCGGTGATTTCGGCTATTCCTTCGAGTACCAGTTGCCCGTCAGCGAAGTTGTAGGCGAGCGTCTGTGGCTGACAGTTCTCGTCTCCTTCGTCACCATCATCGTCACCTGGCTCGTCGCCTTCCCGATCGGCATCTATTCCGCCACGCACAAATACAGCTGGGGCGATTACGGCCTGACATTCCTCGGCCTGCTTGGCATTGCCATTCCCAACTTCATGCTGGCGCTGATCCTGATGTATTTCGCCAATATATGGTTCGGCACGTCCATCGGCCACTTGATGGACCGCGAATATCTGAACCAGCCAATGAGTTGGGACAAGTTCAAGTCGATCCTTGAACATCTATGGATCCCGGTTCTGATCATCAGCACGGCCGGAACGGCGGGCATGATCCGGCGCCTGCGTGCCAATCTGCTGGACGAATTGCAGAAGCAATATGTGGTGACGGCCCGCGCCAAAGGGCTTCACCCCTTCAAGGTGCTGACCAAATATCCGCTGCGCATGGCGCTGAACTTCTTCATTTCCGATATCGGCTCCATCCTGCCCGCCATCATTTCGGGTGCTGAAATCACCGCCGTCGTCCTGTCGCTGGAAACCACCGGCCCGATGCTGATCCGCGCGCTGCAGAGCCAGGACATGTATCTTGCCGGCTCCTTTCTGATGTTCCTCGCCTTCCTCACCGTCATTGGCGTGCTGATCTCCGATATCGCGCTCGCCATTCTCGATCCTCGCATTCGATTGGGAGGTGGGAGCGTCAAATGACTTCATCCATTCCAAAGCCCGGCGAGCCGCTGCCGCATTACGTCTCCACCGCCCCTTTCGATCCCTATCTGGTCGAGCCTGCCACAAGCGCGCTTGCCATGGTGGGTCGCGCATCGCAATGGAAGCTGATGTGGTGGCAGTTCCGGCAGCACAAGTTGGCGCTCTATTCCGGCATCTTCCTGCTGGTGCTTTATCTCTCGATCTTCATATGCGAGTTTCTAGCACCATATAATCTCCACACCCGCGACGTGGAAAACATCTACGCACCGCCACAAAGCATCCATCTCTTTCATGACGGCCAGTTCGTCGGCCCCTTCGTCTATGGCCGCACCATGAGCCTCGACATGGACAATCTGCGTCGGGTCTATACCGACGTGCCGACGGATGTGCAGAAGATACGCTTCTTCTGCCGTGGCGACAGCTACCGCTTCTGGGGACTGTTCGATACGAACGTCCACCTCGTCTGCCCTGCCAAGGATGGCCAGATGTTCCTGCTCGGCACCGACCGGCTTGGCCGCGACGTGCTATCGCGCATCATCTATGGCGCGCGCATTTCGCTCACCATCGGCCTCTTCGGCGTGGCGATGAGCTTCGTCCTCGGCATCGTGATCGGCGGTCTTGCAGGCTATCGTGGCGGCGTCTTCGATTTGATCGTCCAACGCATCATCGAGGTGCTGCAGTCGATCCCCAGCATTCCGCTATGGCTGGCGCTTGCCGCCATCATGCCGGTCACCTGGAGCCCGATCCTCGTCTATCTCGGCATCACCGTGATCCTCGGTCTGCTGGACTGGACGGGACTTGCGCGCGCCGTGCGCTCCAAGCTTTTGGCGCTGCGTGAAGAGGATTATGTACTTTCCGCGCAGCTGATGGGCGCCAGCACCAGCCGCATCATCGGCCGTCATTTGATCCCGGGCTTCATGTCGCACCTGATCGCGTCCGCCACGCTCACCATTCCCGGCATGATTTTGGGCGAAACGGCGCTGAGCTTTCTGGGCCTTGGCCTGCGTCCGCCGATCACAAGTTGGGGCATTCTGCTCACGGAAGCGCGAAGCGTCAGCGTGATTGCGCTCTATCCCTGGCTTTTGATCCCGATCCTTCCTGTCGTTCTGGTCGTGCTCGCCTTTAATTTCCTCGGCGATGGACTACGTGATGCAGCAGACCCGTTCAAATGACGCGGATGGCTCCGCAACCATCCAAGGCGCATAAGCGGTAAAAAGAGGTTCTGCCCGTGACAGTTCGTTTAAACGATGCACGCATTCTGATGTACAGCCACGATTCCTTCGGGCTTGGACATCTGCGTCGATGCCGCACCATCGCTCACGCGCTTGTGGAGGATTATCGCGGCCTGAACGTGCTGATCATCTCGGGCGCCACCATCGCAGGCGCCTTCGATTACCGCGCCCGCGTCGACTTTGTAAAAATCCCGAGCGTGATCAAGCTCAGAAACGGCGAATATACCTCGCTCGACCAGCATATCGATCTTCAGGAAACCCTGAAGATGCGCCGGTCGATCATCTACCACACTGCTGAAAGCTTCCAGCCGGATATCTTCATCGTCGACAAGGAGCCAATGGGACTGCGCGGCGAGGTGGAGGAAACCCTCACCTACCTGAAATCGCGCGGCACCAAGCTGGTCATCGGCCTGCGCGACGTGATGGATGCGCCGCAGCTGCTTGAGGCCGAGTGGAAGCGCAACGATGTGCTGAACAAGATCGAGCGCTTCTACGACCACGTCTGGGTCTACGGTCCGCCGGATTTCCACGACCCTCTTGCAGGCCTGGATGTACCACACGGTGTTCGCGAGAAAACCGAATTCGTTGGCTTCCTGCAGCGCTCCAAGACGCGCGGCGACAACCCCAGCCGCCACGAGGGCGATTATATTCTGGTGACGACCGGCGGCGGCGGCGATGGCTCCGAACTGATCGACGACGTGATCCGCGCCTACAAGTTCGATCGAACCCTGACCCAGAAGGCACTGGTGGTGCTCGGGCCTTATATGCCGACGGAGCAGCGGCAGAAATTTGCAGCGAACGTGGCCGATATTCCGCAGATGGAAATCATCGACTTCGACAACCGCATGGAAGATCTGGTCGCGGGTGCCCAAGCCGTTGTGTCGATGGGTGGCTATAATACGGTCTGCGAAATTCTCTCTTTCGACAAGCCAGCCCTTGTCGTACCGCGCATCGTGCCGCGTGAGGAACAGTTGATCCGGGCCAGCCGCGCGTCCGAGCTTGGCCTGTTCGACATGCTTTCGCCCGAAGAGGCGGAAAATCCCGAACTGATGGCAAAGGCGTTGAAGGCATTGATGCAGCGTCCGCCACCCTCTGCCAATGGTCGCAACCTCAAGCTGGACGGCTTGGAAAACATCTCGCGGCGCGTTGCCGAATGGCTGCAGCCGGACGACACCCCAAACGTCCTCTCCGCCACCGCCTGAGGCGGGCAGAAGCATGTCCGCGAAACGTCTGGCGATGTAGCGTTCGTCACATTCGCCGGGACTAGCGCCAAAGAATAGAAGGCACGACGACGTGACCGCAAAAAAGAAAATCGTGGTGCTGCTGAAAGGCTATCCGCGCCTCTCCGAAACATTCATCGCGCAGGAACTGCTCGGTCTGGAGAGAGCAGGCTTGCAGCTCGACCTCGTCTCCATGCGCCGCCCGACGGACAAGAAGCGCCACCCGGTCCACGACGAGATCCGCGCACCCGTCACCTACCTGCCGGAATATCTGCATGAGGAACCGCTGCGCGTGCTGAAAGCGCTGTGGGCTTGCCGCAAGAAGCCCGGCTTCGGCAAAGCGCTGCGCCAATTCGTCCGTGATCTCAGCCACGATGTTTCCCGCAACCGCTTCCGCCGTTTCGGTCAGGCCGCAGTGCTCTCGCATGAATGGCCACACGATGCCGGTTGGCTGCATGTGCACTTCATCCACACGCCCGCTTCCGTCGCCGCCTATACGCATCTGATTACCGGCATTCCGTGGACGATCTCGGCCCATGCCAAGGATATATGGACCTCGACGGATGCCGATCTTTCAAACAAGCTCGGCAGCGCCCGTTGGGCCGTGACCTGCACCGCGAGCGGCTATCGCCATTTGCAAAACCTGTCGCCCAATCCGGGCACGGTGCATTTGAGCTATCACGGCCTTGATCTCACCCGCTTCCCGGCGATAGACGGGACCCGCCCGCCACGGGACGGTTCGAATCCTGCCGATCCGGTGCATATCCTGAGCGTTGGCCGCGCGGTGAAGAAGAAGGGCATCGATATTCTGCTGAAGGCGCTCGCCGCCCTTCCGGCGTCCCTCCACTGGCGCTTCACTCACATCGGAGGCGGCGACGAACTTGTGACGTTGAAGGCGCTGGCCGAGCGACTTGGCCTCGCCGACAGGATCACCTGGACCGGCGCCATGGATCAGAAGCAGGTGCTGGAGCACTATCGCAAGGCCGATCTTTTCGCGCTTGCCTGCCGCATCACCGCCGATGGCGACCGTGATGGCCTGCCGAATGTTCTGGTGGAGGCAGCAAGCCAGGCGCTCACCTGTGTTTCAACCAATATTTCGGGCATCCCGGAATTCTTCATCGATGGCGAAAACGGCCTGCTGACAGAACCGGAAAACGAAGCGGCTTTCTCGAAAGCACTGGAGCGCGCCATTACCGATCCGACGCTGAGATCGAGGCTTGGCTCGGCCGCGGAACACCGCGTACGCTCCGCCTTCGATCACCGCACCAGCATCACCGACCTCAAAAATCTCTTCGAACAGGAATGGGAGAAGACCCCGTGACCACCGCCACCGCCATCGCCCCCGCCACCGACGCCACCCAAGCCCCACGCGTGTTCTTCTACGTCCAGCATCTGCTCGGCATCGGCCACATCGCCCGCGCCAGTCGCGTGGCTCAGGCTCTGGTCGCCGATGGTTTCGATGTGACGATGGTGACAGGCGGAACGCCCGTTCCTGGTTTTCCGGGAGAACGCATCCGCCATGTCGAATTGCCACCGGTGGCCGTGGCCGATGGCAATTTTGCGGGCCTCGTCGATGCCAATGGTGCCCCGGTGGATGAGGCCTTCAAGGACAACCGCACCAGCATGCTGCTTGGCGCCTATCACGGTGCGATGCCAGATATCGTCATCATCGAAGCCTTCCCGTTCGGCCGTCGGCAAGTGCGCTTCGAACTCTTGCCGCTGCTCAACGCGATCGAGAAAAGCATCAAGCGTCCGCTGGTCATGACGTCGCTGCGCGATATCCTGCAGGAACGCGCCAAGCCCGGCCGTGACGAGGAAACGATCGATCTCGTCAAGAAGCACTTTGACACGGTGCTCGTCCATGGCGATCCGAATTTCGTGCGGCTGGAAGAGACCTTTCCGCTCGCCGAACAGATACGCGAGCGAATCGTCTATACCGGCCTCGTGGCACCCAACAAACCAACGCCGCCGCAGGAGCGCTTCGACGTGGTGGTCTCGGCAGGCGGCGGTGCCGTCGGCGGCGCGCTTCTGAAAGCAGCGCTTGCCGCCGCACCCAACATCCCAGAACTGAAAACCTGGTGCCTGATCACCGGCCCCAACATGCCGCAGGCGGATTTCGATGCCATCTCGGCTGAAGCCGGCGATACCATCTCCGTCTTCCGCTTCCGCAAGGATTTCGCCAGCCTTCTCTCCGGTGCAAAGCTCTCGATCTCTCAGGCCGGTTACAACACCGTTTGCGATATCCTGCAGGCCAAGTGCCGCTCGCTCCTCATCCCATTCGCTGTCGGTGGCGAAACCGAACAGGGAGCACGCGCATTGCGGCTCGCTAAGCTCGGCCTTGCCCAGGTTCTGGAAGAAAACACCATCTCGCCGCAGACCATGGCAGAGGCGATCCGCGCAGCACTGGCGCTACCGGAGCCGGGCGAGATCAGCCTTGATCTTGATGGCGCCAATGGCACCGCGCGCGTTCTGCGTCGGCTCTATGCCGAACATCGTATGGATGACGAGTAGGGCTTAAGCCTTAGTAAGTAATCTTCTCACGCCTGAATCCGAGCCCGATCAGACGGCCAGCCAGATGGGCGAGAAGCGGGAAGCGCAGAATGGCGCGCACGAAGGCGGGCGGGCCTTTGGCCTTGGGAGCGGCCTCGTGATCCTTGCGGTTCTTGCTGCGCATCATCAATTGCAGCTTCTGCGTGGCTTTCGTCGGGAAGGTCCGGCGCTGTTGAATGGCCGCAAGATCGTCGTCGGAGATTGAGCCTTTGTCACGCAGCGCCGGCACCAGAATGTTTGCAGCGGCGACCGCATCCTGAATGGCGAGATTGACCCCGACGCCGCCGATCGGCGACATGGCATGCGCAGCGTCACCGATGCAGATCAGCCCCGGCTTCCACCATTGCGTCAGCCGATCGATGCGCACGGTGAGAAGATACACATCATCGAAGCTCTTGATCTCCTGCAGCCGTTCGGCGGGCAGCGGGCAGACTTCGGCCACCCGCCTGCGGAACGCCTCGACGCCCTTCTCCTTGATCTCGGAAAAGACGCCGCGGCGCACGACATAGCCGCACTGCCAGTAGTCACCGCGATCGATCAACACGAAGCCCTGCTGCGGACCGGCATGGCCCATCGTCTCGTTGGGATCGCCCGGCTGCTTCGAAAGCCGCATCCACAAAACTTCCGTCGGTACGCCGAAGCGCTCGACATGCAGCCCGGCCTTCTCCCGCACAGTGGAATTGCGGCCATCGGCACCGACCACGAGATCAGCCTTAACCGTAAGGCCGCCGGAGGGTGTGGAAAGCTTGAGGCCGCTGACTTTTCCCTTGCTTTCGATGAGGTCACTGACCACCGCATTGTGAAGCAGGCGGAAACTCTCGAACTGCCCGGCCTTGCCGGCGAGAAAGTTCAAAAAGTCCCATTGCGGCATGAAGGCGATGAACTTGTGTCTGACCGGAAGCCAGGAGAAGTCCGCAATGGTGCGCCTGTGACCGCCCACCTCGGCATGCAGTTTCTCCGCCCTGGTATGCGGCAGGGCCAGAAATTCCTGCCCAAAACCCAGTTGCTCGATCACGGCGATGGTGGAGGGATGGATCGTATCACCGCGAAAATCACGCAGGAAATCGCCATGCTTTTCGATCACGGTAACGTCGATCCCCGCCCGCGCAAGAAGCAGACCAAGCATCATGCCTGCCGGCCCACCGCCGACGATGGCAATTGTGGTCTCGATTGCCTGGACGTCATTGTGGTCGTCGCTTGGCATGGCGATATCCTGTGTCATCAAGCCTGATCGGCTGCTGGAAGCGGCTTGTTCTTCGGATAGGGCCAACCCTTGACCAGCCGGAACAACCATTCCTTGCGGGCGAAGATAAAGGCGAAGAGCATGGACGTCCAGATGCCGAGGAGAAGGCCAGCTGCCACATCGCTTGGATAATGCGCCCCGACGATCACCCGCGAAATGCCGATGACGAGCGCGAGCGCCATGAACACATAGCGAAAGCGCGGGATCAGCATGGCAAAAGCGCCGAAGAAGGCACCGGCCGCCGTCGAATGGCCGGAGGGAAAGCTCTCATAGAGATTGTCGCCGGTGAATGGCGTCAGGCTGTAGGCGCCAATATCGGCATAAAGCTCTGGCCTTCCGCGACCGATCAGAAATTTCAGGAGATGCACGAAGATGCTCGCGCTACCGATGGTCAGGAAGAAATAGACAAAGAGGCGCATCGCCGTACCAATTCTTGCCGAATAGGGACTGCTCAGCAGAAAGCGTCCGGCAATGTAGGCGAGGATGGCAAAGAGCCCGGTGCTGTAGAGCATCCAGCGAAAGGTGCCGAAATCGGTGATGGCATGGTTGAAGCCGACGACCGCGCCCGGAAGGGCCTGCGCGCGCTGCGAAATGCGCGGATCGAAGGGAATGAAGACGAGGACCAGCAGAAGAGTGATGACGAAAATCCAGCCGCTGGAGATCAAAAATCGCTTCATGAAAATCCTCTATTTATCAATACGGTATCATCGCTTCAGCGGCGCGGTGCATCAGCCCCACAAACTGCATGCTCGCGCGGCCATTGGCAAGCGACGCACGCAGATGTCATTGATGAGGAAGAGGACGCAATGGTGGCGAAAAATCGCCGACAGGCTTTGACCTTGTTCTGCCCGGGTTTCGCGAGTAGAGCCTTGGGTTGAGAGTTTCCACCAAAGTCGGATTTCACATGACACGCCACAACGGCAGCAACCCGCCTGAAAAACTGACCGTCCTTGGCGCCACCGGTTCGATTGGAACGAACACGCTGGATGTCATTCGCCAGCTCGGCGGGCGTGATCGCTTCGACGTTTTGGGGCTGACCGGTGCAGGCAATGTGGCGTTGCTGGCCGAACAGGCGTGCGAGTTTGGTGTAAAGCTGGCCGTCACCGCTGACGACGAGAAATATGCCGAGTTGAAGGACGCGCTTGCCGGCAGCGGCATTGCCGTTGCATCCGGCAAAAGCGGTTTGCAGGAAGCCGCAAGTCTGGAGGCCGATTGGGTGATGGCGGCCATTGCCGGCACGCCCGGGCTTGAGCCGACGCTGACGGCTGCACGGCGCGGCGCCGACATCGCGCTCGCCAACAAGGAATGTCTGGTCACCGGCGGCGATGTCTTCATCTCCACCATGCGCGAGGGCGGCGGCACGCTGATCCCGGTCGATAGCGAACACAGCGCCATCTTCCAGTGCCTGGAACCTGCCAACCGCGACAAGGTCGAGCGCATCATCCTCACCGCCTCCGGCGGCCCTTTCCGCACCTGGAGCCGAGAGCAGATGGACGGAGTGACCGCCGAGATCGCGCGCGCCCATCCCAACTGGTCCATGGGCTTGAAGGTCTCCATCGGCAGCGCCTCGATGTTCAACAAGGCACTGGAAATGATCGAGGCAAAGTATCTCTTCGATCTTGAGCCCTCTCAGATCGAAGTGATCGTCCACCCGCAATCCATCATCCACTCCATGGTGGCCTATACCGACGGATCGGTCATCGCCCAACTCGGTTGCCCGGATATGCGCACGGCGATTGCCTATGCGTTGACCTACCCCGGACGCGGCGCGCTGGATGTCGAGAGGCTGGATTTTGCCAAGTTGGCACGGCTCGATTTCGAGGCCCCCGACGAGGAGCGGTTCCCCTCGATCAGACTCGCACGTCTGGCGCTGGAACGCGGCGGCGTGCAAAGTGCGGTGCTGAATGCAGCGGAAGAAACCGCCTTCCACGCCTTCGTCGACGGAAAAATCGGCTTCCTGCATATGGCCGATACGGTCGAGTCCGTCATGGAGCGGATGAATGATGGCAGGACAGCTGACACGATCGAAGCCATTCTCGCCGCCGATGCCGAAGCGCGCGCCTACGCCGAGGATGTCATTTCGCAAAAGCAGAAGGCCGCTTAAGCAAAGGAGCCGAAAATGGCGCCTAGAATAGAACCCGTGAGACCCAGAGGCCGCAGCTGTAAAACCCGTTTCCCCATGGAAAGAGTATAAGGCTGAATTAATATAGGCTTAAATCATTAATGATAATTCCGACGATATTGTCGTTGGAGGTATTGCAATGTTCGGTTTTGCCCGCCCGAAGGAAGATTTTCGCCGTGAGCTTGCGTCGTTTCTTTTCGAGAGCTCACCGGATGCCTATTGCGTTCTGCGCGAAGGTAAGGTCGTCGCCTTCAACGACGCATTCCAGAAAACCCTTCGTCAGCCGGCCGACACGATCAATGGCCTGACCCCTCCCGATTTTTCGCCGGAGCGTCAGCCGGATGGAGAACGCTCCGACCAGAAGGCAAACGTGTACATCGGCCAGGCCATGAAGGAAGGATTTTCCCGCTTCGAGTGGGAAGGGCTGCGCCGCGACGGGAGCCTTTTCCAGGTTCAGGTTACGCTCATTTCCTGGAAGCGAAACGATGAAACACTGCTGATCGTCGTCTGGCAGGATATTGAAGAAATGATCCGGCTGCGCAATGCCGAACGCCGGCGCCAGGAACAGGCCGCACGTGAGGCAGAGGAAGACCGCGAGGCAATCGAGCAGCTGGCGGCAGGTCTTCGTCAGTTGGCCGGTGGCGATCTGACGCAACAGATCGACCGCGCCTTCTCCCCAAAGACCGATAGCCTCCGACAGAATTTCAACGTTGCCACAGAGCAATTGCGCGCGCTCGTCAGCGAGGTGTCGAACGCCGTCACCTCCGTGCTGCATCGCTGTCGGGAGATTGGCTCCGCTTCCTCGGAACTGGCAGGTCGCACCGAGCGCCAGGCCGCACGCATCGAAGAAGCGTCTGGTGCGCTCTCACAGATCGTCAGCACCGTGAGCGATGCGGCGAGCGCCTCCCGTTCCGCCAAAAATACGATCGCGCTCGCCAGCAATGACAGCGGCGAAGGCCATGTGATTGTCGAGAAGGCAATCGCTGCGATGGAAGCCATCGACCGATCTTCCGGCGAAATCGCCAAGATCATCGGCGTCATCGATGAGATCGCGTTCCAGACCAATTTGCTGGCCCTGAACGCCGGCGTCGAAGCCGCCCGTGCGGGCGAAGCGGGCAAAGGCTTTGCCGTGGTGGCGCAGGAAGTACGCGAGCTTGCCCAACGCTCGGCGACTGCCGCCCGGGAAATCCGCGCGCTGATCACCACATCGAACCAATTGGTGGAAAACGGCGTCGGCCTCGTCAACGAGACGGGCTCGGCCCTTGGTCGCATCTCCACCCATATTGCGCAGGTCGGCGGTTCCGTCGAAACCATCGAACGCTCAGCCAGTGACCAGGAAGCCGCCATCCGCGAAATCGACAGCGTTATCGGACAGGTCGATCAGGTCACGCAGAAGAATGCGGCCATGGTGGAAGAAACGGCTGCGGCATCCAATGCCATGATCGACGAGATGGTTGAGATCGCACGCAAGCTGCAAAGTTTCCGCACCGCCGGCGGCGAGCAAAGCTCCCGCCGCTGGGCGGCCTGACGGTTGAACGGCCACGTGCTCGGACACGTCGCGTAGACTGCTTGAAATACGTAGTGGTTTAAGGGCGGAGTGACCGGTTCTGGCAACTCCGCCTTCCTCGTTCTGCCCATGGTCGGCTCGAACCAAGAACGATGCCTGGACGCTTCAGAAGCAGGCGAACCGTTGCTGAAGACGTGATGGCCAAGATCAAGATCCGCAGGGAGCCATCCTGTCATCCCCTTTCAACACTCCCCGTCCTGCTATTCAAAGTTCGAGAAATGCACTTGCCACCTCCGTCCTTTCTGGTTATGTCGCTTTTTGTTACGTTATTACATCACAGATGAGGAAACCACGATGAAACTCACGCAAGCCCTCGCCCTTTCCGTCAGCTCACTCCTGCTTCTGTCTACCGCTGCGGTGGCGCAGGAGAAATCGGCACCATCAAAGTCCGAAAGCCACAATCACGCCCATAACCATTCCCATGGACATTCGCATGGTTCCAGCGACGTCTATAAGGGCTACTTCGAGGACAGCGCCGTAAAGGAGCGCCCGCTTTCCGATTGGGAAGGCGATTGGCAGTCGGTTTATCCTTATCTGGTGGATGGCACCCTCGATCCGGTGATGCAGCACAAGGCCGAACACGGCAAGAAGAGTGCCAAGGCGTTTCGCGAGGAATATGATGTCGGCTACAAGACCGACGTCAACCGCATCACGATCAAGGGTGAAGACGTAACCTTCTATCGTGACGGCAAGGCCACCGAAGGCAAATACGCCGGCGACGGATACGAAATCCTGACCTACAAGAAAGGCAATCGCGGCGTTCGCTACATCTTCAAGAAGACCGGCGGCGATGCATCCGCACCGCAATATATCCAGTTCAGCGACCACACCATAGCGCCGCAAAAGGCTGGCCACTACCACCTTTACTGGGGTGACGACCGCGCCACGGTGCTGAAGGAACTCACCAATTGGCCCACCTATTACCCGTCGTCGCTTTCCGGCAAGGAAATCGTCCAGGAGATGCTTGAGCATTAAATACAAAAGGGGCGCAGCCGATAAGCCGCGCCCCTCTTTTTATTCCACGTCTTGTTGATCAGGCGACAGCGCGTGCGAGCGCGCAACGCGACCAGAGCTGATGAAGCGCTCCGACCAGACGTTCCAGATCCGCATCGGTGTGAAGCGGCGTCGGCGTGATGCGCAAACGCTCGGTCTTGCGCGGCACCGTCGGATAATTGATCGGCTGCACGTAGACACCGTGATCGTCGAGCAGGATATCGGAAATCCATTTGCACTTGGCGGCGTCGCCCACCATCACCGGAACGATATGGCTGGGATTGGTCATGTGCGGAATGCCGGCAGCGTCCAGCATGGAGCGTAGCGTGCGCACGCGCTCCTGATGACGAGCGCGCTCGAAGGGGCTTGCCTTCAGGTGTTGGATCGACGCCACGGCACCGGCTGCCAAGGACGGCGGAAGTGCGGTGGTGAAGATAAAGCCGGACGCAAACGAACGGATGAAATCGCAGAGCGCTTCGGACGCCGCGATATAGCCACCCATCACGCCAAAGGCCTTGCCGAGCGTCCCTTCGATGATCGTCAGGCGGTCCATCAGCCCTTCGCGCTCCGCAATGCCGCCGCCGCGCGGACCATACATGCCCACCGCATGCACCTCATCGAGATAGGTCATGGCCCCGTACTTGTCGGCGAGGTCGCAAATCTCTTTGATCGGCGAAATATCACCATCCATGGAATAAACGGATTCAAACGCGATCATCTTCGGCGCGGCCGGATCGGCGGCCTTCAGCTTGGCTTCGAGATCGTCCAGATCATTATGCTTCCAGATGACCTTCTCACAACGGCCGTAACGAATGCCTTCGATCATCGATGCATGGTTCAGCGCATCCGAGAAGATGATGAGGCCGGGGATCTTCTGACCGAGCGTGCCGAGGGTCGCCCAGTTGGAAATATAGCCGGAGGTGAAGATCAGCGCCGATTCCTTGCCGTGCAGGTCGGCCAGTTCGCGCTCAAGCTTGACGTGGTGATGGTTGGTGCCAGAAATATTCCGGGTGCCTCCCGCACCCGCGCCACAGTGATCGATGGCGGCTTTCATCGCCTCGATGACCTTGGGGTTCTGACCCATACCGAGATAGTCGTTGGAGCACCAGACCGTGACGTCGCGCTGTTCACCGTCGGCGGTGTAACGGGTTGCTTTCGGAAAATGTCCCTGTTGTCGCTCGAGATCGGCAAAAACGCGGTAGCGACCTTCCGAATGCAAGCCATCCAGCTCGGTCTTGAAAAATGCCTCGAAGTCCATTCCATGCTCCAGAATACGTGCAATCGTTGTCGGCTCACCTCCTTGAACCGTCAACCCCCTTGACGCCGATATTGCACCGATGCGTCAATTCGCCTCCACTTTTGAACCGTTCCAGAATACTTATAAGAGTCTTGATGAATAACAAACTTGATTCATGTCAAAGCTCTAAAAAATTTGGAACCTTTTAATCGACGCGCCGTTGAGTAGGGCACAATCGATTGACCAGGGGAATGCAGCCTTAAATGGGGGCTTCCACAGTAACATTCGACTTGTTAAATATCTGCAGCGGTCGGAGGTAGCAGTCGCCGCAGATGTATTGGGACGCCTACCGAGAGCCATCGAGCTCAAATGTAACGTGGAGAGAGTTCATGAAAAAGGCTGTTATTTTTGCTGTTATGGGTCTGGCGCTCGCGAGCTGCACGCAGACTGAAAAGACCGCTGGTGGCGGCGCTGTTATCGGCGCGCTGGCTGGTGGCGCAATCACCGGTAACGTCCGCGGCGCAGCCGTTGGCGGTCTGATCGGTGGCGCGACCGGTTACCTCATCGGCCGTGCGTCCGAGCCAGGCTACTGCTACTACCGCGACCAGTACGGTCAGCGTTACACGGCACGTTGCCGCTAAGGCGTGACACAATTGCATCAGAAGCCCCGGCAAAAGCCGGGGCTTTTTTGTTTCCACACCCATCGAGCCGTTTTTGGGGTGCCCCTGCTTCTTATTTATGATTAAATTTGAGGATAAGAGCAGCTTGCAGAGAACGGCACAGCTGTTTTGACGCGATTGAACTGCCATGGACGGGCGGCGGAGTGCGCGAATTCTTTTGGATCGTGACGCGCTTTAACGAAGGATAAACGGGCGGGGGCAATAATAAATGCTCAACCATAAAGCAGCGCATGCCAAAAAAGCGGACTGACCAACGGAAGAGTATTGCGTACTGGAGGGCAGGCACCGCATTGGCGGTGGCGGCAGCCGTGTCCTTTTATCCGGGCTTCGTGCGCGAGGCCTTCGCGCTCAAAATCTTCGGCATTACGCTTTGGGGCTCCGACGAGGACAAGGAGAACGAGGTCCTCAATCCCGTCAAGTTTACAGCCACCCTCAACAGCCCTGGCGCCGACAGCAAGCTGCGTGACAGCCTTGAAAACAGCGCGCTGCTAATCGCAGAGCCAGACAAGCCGGCATCGGGCGATCTCGGCCTTTTGATCCGCGCCAAGGACGATCGCGACAGGCTGGTTGCTGCCCTCTATGAGAACGCCCGCTATGGCGGCATCGTCAAGATCACCATTGCCGGACAGGATATCGATTCCATCCCGCCCGTCCCGACCTTCAACACATCCGGCCCTGTCCCGGTCGTCATCGATGTGACGCCCGGTCCCGTCTTCACGCTCGGCACCGTGCGATTCGAGGGCGATGTGGGCGGACACAACCCCGCTGAATATGGTCTGGAGACCGGCGGAGACGCGGGCTCGCTGGCCATCATTCGTGCCGGCAACAAGCTGATCGAGGATTTGAAGTCCGAGAGCCGCCCCTTCGCCAAGCTGACGAAGCGCGAAGCGGTTGCCAACCACGCCAACAACACCGTGGATCTGACGATGGTGGCCGAGGCTGGCCCCGTCGCTGCCATGGGCGACGTGGCGGTCAAAGGCGACCGAGCCGTCGATGCCGACTTTATTCGTACCTATTCGCGACTGAACCGCGGCGAGCCCTATTCGCCGGAAAGACTGCGCAAGGCCTCCGACAGACTGCGCAAGCTCGGTGTCTTTTCGAGCATCACCATCAAGGAAGCCAACACGCTCGCACCCAACGGGACCTTGCCGCTGACCATTGAGGTCTCGGAGGGCAAGTTCCGCTATTTCGGCGTTGGCGCGCAATATTCTACCACCGATGGTGCGGGCCTGCAGGGCTATTGGGGCCATCGCAACCTGTTTGGAAAAGCCGAATCGCTTCGCATAGAAGGCGCGGTCAACCGGCTTGGGGAAGCCTCCACGGTTCAGGATATGGATTATTCCGCGGGCATCACCTTCGTCAAACCCGGGATGTTCACACCTGAAACCACGTTTACCGCGAGCCTGAAGGCCAAGACCGAGCATCCGGACAGCTACGACGCACAGACGGTGACGGCCTATGCCGGCTTCGCCTATGACTTCAACGACTACGATACGGCCTCGGCCGGTTTCGAAGTCGAGTGGGAAAACACGCAAGACGCATTCGGCGAAAATCAGTATCTGACGACATCGATCCCACTGGAATTCGTTCGCGACAGACGCAATGACAGGCTCAATCCGACCGAGGGCTTCCGCGCCTCGATTGCAGCCACGCCGAGCTATGAAGCCTTGAACGGCACGATCTTCAGTTCGCTTGAAGCCTCGACCACCGGTTATCTTGGCCTTGGCTCCGACGATCAGGTGGTGCTGGCCGGCAAGCTCGCAGGCGGCGTGCTCGTGGGTGGCGGCTCGCTTGAAAACATCCCCACCACGCGCCGATTCTTTGCTGGCGGCGGCGGCTCGGTGCGCGGCTATAGCTATCAGGAAATCTCGCCTTATGCGGCCAATGGCGAGGCGACCGGCGGACGCTCCTATATCGTCAGCTCGCTGGAAGCACGCTTCAAGGTGACCGAGACGATCGGACTTGTGCCCTTTGTCGATGCGGGCGTCGTCTCCTCAGAAATCACGCCGGATTTTTCCGATATTCGCGCTGGCGCCGGCATCGGCCTTCGCTACCAGACCCCCTTTGGACCCTTGCGTCTTGATGTCGCCATGCCGCTGGAGAAATATCCAAGCGGCAGCAGCTTCGGAATTTATGCCGGTATCGGACAAGCCTTCTAAAGCCAGCGACGAATGGCCGACAACGCCGGGCATGGTGCCGCAAGGCAAATTGCCCAGACCTGTTACGACGACCAAGCGAAGTGTAGATTACCGTTCATGAACATCTTGATTCGATTGCTGAAATGGTTCGCCTTTATCGCATTCGGGGTTGTCGCCCTTCTTGTGGTCGTGGTGCTGTTTTTGGGCCTGAGCCCCTTCGGCGCGCGTTTCGTCGCCGATGAAGTCTCGCGTCTCGCCTCCAGCAAGGATCAGACGATCACCATTTCCCCGCCGAGCGGTCTGCTGAGCGGCAGGCTGCGCCTTAACTCGGTGACGATTGCCGATCGCGACGGCCCTTATGCCAAGCTTGATGGCGTCGAACTCGACTGGTCGCCGCTTGATCTTCTCACCGGCACGTTCCATGCCGAACGGCTGACCGCTGCCAACATCACTGTCGATCGTCTTCCACTGCCCTCGTCTGACCCGGCACAGCAAAGCTCGGGCAGCTTCACCCTTCCAGTCGAGGTGGCCATCGACAACCTCTCGCTGCCGAATATCGAGCTTGGCGAGAAGCTTGCTGGGCGCGCCTTTTCTCTGAGCGCATCCGGCAATGGCTATGCGACAGCCGATACGATGACGGCCTCTCTTTCGGCCTCCCGCAAGGATGAGCAGCGCGCCTCGATCGACGCAGACTTCGCCTATGTTCCGGGTGAAAACGTGCTGAAGCTCAAGGCGGTTCTGAATGAGCCGGAAGGCGGCCTGCTTGCCAATCTGCTGCGTCTTCCCGGCGCGCCGGCGGTCTCCATCAATCTGAATGGCGATGGCCCCCTGTCGGACTGGTCAGGAAAGCTCGTTGGCACGGTTGGTGGGAACCAGGTTTTGTCTCTCGATGGCCATCATAGTCTGGCAACCGATGGCACGCGCCGTTTGACTTTGCAGGGTGGCGGCGAGCCGGATCGGCTTTTGCCGCCTCTCATGCGCCAGCTCTTTACGGGAGAGACCAAGGTTGATCTGGCCGCGTCTATTTCGCCGGAGGGACGCATCAGCGTTGAAAACGGCAATCTCGAAACCGGCGCGCTGATCCTCACCGCCTCCGGCAGTCTCGACCCTCAAGGCCAGAACGACCTTTCCGCCAATCTGATCGGCACTAACGGCCCGGTCGATGTGCGCCTGCCGCTTGGACAGGATGAGGTTCGAGCACTCGTCGATGGCATCGATCTCAGCCTGCGCGGCAATGCCGATGCGGCGAGGCTGAACACGGTCGTGTCGCTGCGCTCACTCACAGCACCGCAGGGCACATTTCAGGGTGTGAAGCTCACCGCGACCAGCGACGATCTCAATAT
Organism: Agrobacterium larrymoorei; assembly: GCF_037722385.1. Lineage (GTDB taxonomy): Bacteria > Pseudomonadota > Alphaproteobacteria > Rhizobiales > Rhizobiaceae > Agrobacterium > Agrobacterium larrymoorei_C. The sequence goes on along the minus strand of NZ_JBBKAQ010000018.1, from coordinate 303,396 downwards.
TGCCAGCCGCACCGGCACGATCCGCACGCTGCTTGCCGTCGACCAGTCGGCATTGACGGCGCCCGATCTGGAGCGCGCCATCAAGGCACCGTTGAAACTCACCGCCCCATTGCGTGTCTCTCCGCAGTCCATTGCCTTTGAGGGCGCGACGCTGGAAAGCGCCAGTATCGGCGGCACCGCAAGCGGCTCTTACGATATATATGAAGGCCGCATCGCCTCCAACCTGCGCCTCTTTGTCCTGCCCTCGGTTCTGCCGACCGGGCTTTCGGAGAAATTCGATGGGACGATTGCGATTGACGGCTATGTCAACAGCCTCATCGGCGGCGCCACCAGCCTGGAAAACCTCGTGGTGAAATCGAGCACGCTCGAAGCCAATGGCGACGTGACGCTCGATAATGGCACGGTCGGCGCAAAGCTCTCTGGCCGCCTGCCCTCACTGCAGAAGCTGTCACCGCAGGCGCAAGGCTCTCTCGACTTCTCATTGCAGGCCAACGGCCCGATCAATGCGGCGGATTTTACCGCAAACCTCTCTGCGGCAGAGGCAACGCTGGCGGGTCGCGCACTGCGAGCGCTGAAGGTTTCGGCCAGTGGCAAGGCGGATGTCGCTGCCCCACAAGCCAGGTTCCAGGCAACCGGCACGCTCGACAACCAGCCGATCGACGCATCCGCCGCTTTGGTACAGACGGGGGAAGGCACAGCCATTCCTGAGTTGAACGTCAAGGTCGGCCCCAATGTCATGACCGGCAAGCTGCAATTGACGCCGCAGTTCCTGCCGTCTGGCGACCTTTCTCTCGACTTCCCCGATATTTCCCTTTTGGCAGCACTCGCCGCCCAGCAGGCAAGCGGCGACCTGAAGGGTGACATCGCCATCAGCAACGCCAATGGGAAGATCGCCGCCACAATTCGTGCCAGTGGCAACAGCATCCGCCAAGGCACTACGACCATTGCCGGGTTGGCAGCGGATCTGAAAGTTGACGATCTTGCGGCACTTGCCATCAACGGCACTGTGAAGGCGGACAAGATCGATGCGGGCGCCGCAGCCCTTTCCGGCATCGCGCTGAATATCGACCATGCGTCGAACGCCACGACCTTCGATCTCAACGGTCGCTATGACAATGCGCCACTGGTGCTGAAAGGTCGAGCCGACACCGGCGCCTCGCCGATGACCGTCTCGGTCGATACCTTCTCCGCAACGCCGCGCGGAATTCCCGTGCGCCTTGCCGCCCCGACCGCGATCGCCATCGAGAATGGTACCGCGCGCATTGCGGGCCTGACCATCCAGACAGGCAATGGCCGGGTCGAGGTCAATGGCACGGCTGGATCTACCCTCGATCTCAACGTCGCCATCCGCTCGCTGCCGGCCAATCTCGCCAACGCCTTTTCGCCAGGGCTCGATGCTTCGGGCACCATCTCCGGCACGGTCGTTGCCAAGGGTGTAGCGACCGATCCGTCCGTGGATTATAATCTCACCTGGTCGGATGCAGCGGTCGCGCAAACCCGCGCGGCAGGCCTTGGCCCATTAGGCATCAAGGCGAATGGCCGCTACACCGGCCAGACGCTGCGGCTGGATACCAACCTGAGCGCGGGCGGCGGCCTAGGCCTCTCCGGTGGCGGCACGATAGGCCTTGCTGGCGACCGTCCACTGGCCATGAGCTTCAAGGGCAATGTTCCTTTTGCAGCGCTGGCCGCGCAAACATCCGCCCAGGGATTCGTCGTCAACGGCTCTGCAGCTGTCGATATCCGCATTGAGGGTACGGCGACAGCTCCCTCGGTAACGGGCACGATTACTACCGACGGCACCCGCGTGACGGATGTCCGGCGCAATCTGACGATCAACAATATCGCCGCGACGATCAGCTTCAACCGCGATGTTGCCACCATTTCGCGACTGACCGGCGCGATGTCGGGCGGCGGCACGCTTTCGGGCTCCGGCACCATCGGCATCAATCCCGGCGCCGGTTTCCCTGCCGATCTCAGCTTGACGCTGAACCGCGCGACCTATGTCGACGGTACGCTCTTCACCACCCAGGCCAGCGGCACGGTGACCTTGAAGGGGCCGGTCCTCACCTCGCCCATGCTGGCGGGAACAATCACGCTGGACAAGAGCGCCATCACCATTCCGGAGCGCCTCCCCGCTTCGCTGACGGAAATCGACATCAAGCACAAGAACGCACCGCCTGCGGTGCGACGCCAGGATGCGGAACTGCGCGCAGACCAGGGGGGTGACGGCACCTCCGCGACCATCGGTCTCGATCTGCAGATCAATGCGCCGAGCGGCATCTTCGTGCGCGGTCGCGGTGTCGACGCGGAGTTGAACGGCAATCTGACGGTTCGCGGCACTGCATCAAACCCGCAGGTCTCGGGTGGCTTCACCATGCGCCGTGGTCGCCTGGAAATTCTGACGCGGCGACTTGATTTTACCAATGGCGATATCACCTTCGGCGGCGGACTGATCCCCGTTCTCAATATGTCTGCAGATTCAACCGTTGGCTCCAACACCGTGACAGTCACCGTCAGCGGTAACGCCAACGATCCGGCTTTCGCTTTCAGCTCCTCGCCTGCTCTGCCGCAGGATGAGATCATGGCGCAGTTGATCTTCGGCCAGTCCATGTCGAAGCTCTCGCCGCTACAGATCGCCCGTCTCGCAGATGCGGCAAGCCAGCTCGCCGGTGGCCGCTCGACTTCGCTGTTCAACAGCCTGCGCAGCAATCTCGGAATTGATGATCTCGATATCTCCACCGATTCGGAAGGACGCGCGCGTGTCTCCGCCGGCAAATACATCAACGAGCGAACCTATCTCGAGCTCGAACAGAGCGGCGATTCAGGCGCCAAGGCGATCATCAATCTCGACGTCGGACGCGGCGTAAAACTGCGCGGTGAGGCCGGCGGCAGTGGTGAAGGCGCCGCAGGTATCTTCTACGAGAAAGAATATTGATCAACTTATGCGTGAACCATAAGATTTCAGGTAGCAATGTTAAGAAAATAGTTAAACTTTCAAAGTTCAGAGATTCTTAAATTTGATGAGCTAAACCAATTGTTGTTGCCCTGAACCATCCGCGCCGGTTGCGCTAAAGGCTCTTGCTTGCACGCAACGCGATATTGGTGTGACCTTACGGTTGAACCGTGATGGAGTTCATTGAATGCTTTTTCTTCCTGGAACTCATGCCAAGGCGGTTCTTGCCGCGCTTGGTCGTTCTCTGGCAATTATCGAATTTGATACTTCGGGAAAAATCCTGTCTGCGAATGAGAATTTCTGCAACGCGATGGGTTACACGGCCGATCAGGTGATCGGTAAGCACCACAGCATGTTCTGCGAACCGTCCTACGCAAACAGCGGCGATTACAAAGAATTCTGGAAAAACCTCGCCGCTGGTCGTTTTGACAAGCGTCAATACAAGCGGATCGCCAATGGCGGCCAGGAAGTCTGGATCGAGGCGTCCTACAACCCGGTCATTGAGGGCGGTAGCGTCAAGAGCGTCGTCAAGCTTGCGACCGTCATCACCGAAGCCAAACGCAAAGCAGCCGAAGACGCTGGCAAGCTGGATGCGATTTCGCGCGTGCAGGCCACTATCGAGTTCACGCCCACCGGCGAAATCATTACGGCGAACGAGAACTTTCTCAATGCCGTGGGCTACAGGCTTGAGGAAATTCAAGGAAAGCATCACCGCATTTTCTGCGAAGATAACGTTCGCAACGATCCGTCCTACGGCGAATTCTGGAAGTCTCTTGCTGGCGGCGCATTTACGGCGGCTGAGTACAAGCGCGTGACCAAAAGCGGCAAGCCGATCTGGATCCAGGCGTCATACAATCCGATCTTCGATGAAAACGGCAATGTCTTCAAGATCGTCAAATTCGCGACCGACGTTACAGACCGCGTGATCGCCGTGGACGATCTTGCCGCAAGCCTTACCGCGCTCTCGAACGGCGACCTGACCCGGACGATCTCGGTCCCTTTCACCCCGGCTCTTGAAAAGGTACGTCACGATCTCAACGCTTCGTTGCAGAGGCTGCAAGGTGCCATGCGCGATGTAGCGGAATGCACCAGTGGCATCACCACTGGCGCACGCGAAATCAGCGAAGCCACCGACAACCTTGCGCGGCGCACTGAACAACAGGCGGCAGGCCTCGAAGAGACTTCCGCTGCCTTGCATGAGATCACCCGCACCGTGGCGCAAAACGCGTCTCGCGCAGAAGAATCCGGTCGGCTGGTTGCCAACACCAAGGCCGACGCGGAACAGTCTGGCCTGATCGTCGGCAGGGCGATCGAAGCCATGGGCCGCATCTCGCAATCCTCGAACGAAATCGGCAATATCATCAGCGTCATTGACGATATTGCCTTCCAGACCAACCTGCTGGCCTTGAACGCCGGCGTGGAAGCTGCGCGCGCCGGTGAAGCCGGCAAGGGCTTTGCCGTCGTGGCGCAGGAGGTCCGCGAGTTGGCGCAACGTTCCGCCAATGCCGCAAAGGAAATCAAGACGCTGATCAACACTTCCGCATTGCAGGTGAAAGAGGGTGTCGACCTCGTCGGCGAAACCGGCAAGGCGCTGAGCAAGATCGTCGGCCAAGTGGCGGAAATCAACACCAATGTCGCGGCCATCGTCGAGACGGCCCATGACCAGGCCAATGGCATCAGGGAAATCAACCACGCGGTCGAAGCCATGGACACCAACACGCAGCAGAATGCGGCGATGGTGGAAGAGACAACCGCCTCAAGCCATAGCCTCGCGCATGAGGCGCATGTCCTGCACGAACTTCTCGCGCAATTTAGATTTGGGAAACAATCTTCTGTTACGAATCACTCAATGAAGCTGGAAGAACGAGTGCCGATTGCACGCGCTCCGGAGAGGAAGCCGAAGCCCGCAGTCTATGCGACGTCCGGTTCTCTCGCTCTGGCTCCGACTCAAAAGGATTGGGAAGAATTCTGATGGCAATGATCAATTCGACGAACTTCGGCGGCGAAACCCTGGAAATCATAGCGTTTCGCCTTCATGATCAGGAATTCTGCGTCAAGACCACCACGATCCGCGAGATCCGCGGCTGGGCACCTTCCACGCCCATCCCGCATGCGCCGCCGGATGTTATCGGCGTCATGAACCTGCGCGGCTCGGTTATTCCGATCATCGACCTGGCCTACAAGCTGGGCATGACGAGCACCGTTGCCAATGAGCGTAGCGCCATCGTCGTGGCAGAAGTGCACAACATGGTCATCGGCATGCTGGTCGACCGCGTCTCCGACATTCTGACGATCCCGGCAAGCCAGGTTCAGCCGGTTCCGGAAGTCTCGGCATCCTTCGACAAGTCCTTCTCGGAAGGCATCATTGCCAACGAGCATGGCATGATCTGCTTCCTGAACCTCGCCAAGATGTTCAAGGGCACTGACATGGATGAACTGGCCGCCTGATCGGCGCTTTATCTTCAGGACCTACTACGAAAGCCGTGCGGACATCCTCCGCACGGCTTTTTTGCTGTGCGGAAGTCTAAATCGCCGTGCGTTCTATTGGACGAACGAGGAGGCTTCAACGTGTTGACGTCCCCCGGTAGCCTGACACCGCTCCATGTTTTCTACACGCCAAGTTTGTACTTACGTTACGAAAGAAACTTTTAATATTAATTTGCTCTAATAAATCGATACAGGCGCATAATCGATCCGGCCGATGCGCAAGTAACGGGCGTCAATGTGCTCAGGTGATCAGGAGCACCGCCACAACATTTCGGCTGTCCCGGAGGGGAAAATGTTTTGGTTGGCAAAGAGCGCTGACAAGACCAATGTTCTAAGGGCATTCTCCACATCACAAGCCGTGATCGAATTCGACCTGCATGGCAACATCCTGGACGCAAACGCCAACTTCTGCGAAGCACTAGGCTATGAGCTGTCTGACATTGTCGGCAAGCATCATCGCATCTTCTGCGACAAGGACTATGTCAACTCGGTGGACTACAAAGAGTTCTGGAGCGAATTGGCAGCAGGATCGTTCAAAGCCGGGGAGTTCAAGCGGCTGCGCAAAGATGGTCGCGACATCTGGATCGAGGCATCCTACAACCCTGTCTTTCGCGGTAACAACCCCTACAAGGTCGTGAAGATCGCTAGCGACATCACGAAGAAGAAGCTGAAGGCAAAAGAGGACAACAGCAAGCTCGAAGCGATCTCGCGTTCTCAAGCCGTCATCGAATTCACGCCGGCAGGCGACATCCTCACCGCAAATGATAATTTCTGTCGCACGCTGGGTTACAGCCTGCAAGAGATTCAAGGCCGCCATCATCGCATGTTTTGCGAGCCGGCTTATGCCGCATCTGACGCTTACGGTGATTTCTGGCGGCGGCTGGCTGCTGGCGAATTCATCTCCGATGAATTTGTCCGCTTCGGAAAGAACAGCAAGGAAGTCTGGATTCAGGCGGCCTACAACCCTATCCTGGACGACAATGGCGTGGTGGTGAAGGTGGTGAAATTTGCCACCGATGTGACACCACGCATGAGCGCGATCTCGACGCTTGGGCTGGCACTGCGCGCGCTCGCAGAGGGCAATTTGCGCCAGAGCCTCGATACCCCTTTTGTGCCGAGCATGGAGAAGCTTCGAAGCGACTTCAACGAGGTGATCGAAAAGCTGCGCCTGACGATGCAGACCGTGGCGCAGAACTCTGAGATCATCGCCTCCGGCTCTGCGGAAATCCGCGTGGCGGCGGACCAGCTGGCGCGGCGCACGGAGCAACAGGCAGCCTCGCTGGAGGAAAGTGCCGCTGCCCTTGAGCAGATCACCACCACCGGTGCAGACGCCAGCCGGCGGGCCGATGAGGCGGGTCGTCTTGTCAGCGAGACCAAGGCCAATGCTGAGCGCTCCGGTGACATCGTCCACCGCGCCATTGCTGCGATGGACGCGATCTCGCATTCTGCCGGCGAAATCACCAACATCATTGCCGTCATCGACAGTATCGCCTTCCAGACCAACCTTTTGGCCCTGAATGCTGGAGTCGAAGCGGCACGCGCCGGCGAGTCCGGCAAGGGCTTTGCCGTCGTCGCGCAGGAGGTCCGTGATCTCGCTCAACGCTCCGCCGCAGCCGCCAAGGAGATCAAGCAGCTGATTAACGCGTCCGGCGCGCATGTTGCCCGTGGTGTCGGGCTTGTTGGCGAGACGGGTGAAGCCTTGAAGCACATCGCCTCCCAGGTCGAGATGATCGACACGAACGTATCGGCCATTGTCGAGGCCGCGCGCGAGCAGGCGACGGGCCTCAGCGAAATCAACAACGCCGTCAACCTGATGGACCAGGCCACCCAGAAGAACGCCGCTATGGTGGAAGAAACGACCGCCGCAAGCCACGGGCTGGCGCGTGAAGCCGAAACGCTCCGCCAGCTCCTGACGCAGTTCGACGTCGGCTTCGCCAACGCCGCCGCACCTGCCGCGCCCGTCCACGCGCGCGCGGTCATTGCAACAGCGAGCCCAATGCCGGCACGACGATATGGCTCAGCGGCCCCGGCGATTGTTGCAGCGGAATGGACGGAGTTTTGAAGCGCTTCCTCTTCATCAGACGGGGCGCGGGTCTGGCGTATGGCGTCGTAGCGGTGAGATGAGCTGGCTGTTTCAAAGGCAGCTCTTGATGCCAGGCGACGACGCAGGCGCCGGTTGCTGGGAGCAATATCTCGCTCGAACAACGTCGTGACCATGCGTGCGGGGCCGCCTCCAGGGCACGGATCCTCCGTCGCGCATTCTTGCGGAAAAGCAGGAGGAGAAAGGGCGACGTTCAGACGACGTAACCTCGTGCTGTGAATAACAGTCACGCTCGCCCAGCGAGTGATACTGGCACGGTATCGTGCGGGGCCGAGCGGGCGATCGCCCTGATCCAGCAATATAGAGCGTTCCACCGCTACCAGGTGGATCATCCAGCACCCGCCTTGCCGACAGTCCCAAAACAAAAAAGCGGCCGCAGGGACCGCTCCATTTTGATGTGCTATGTGGACGGTCGCTTTCGCTATCCCGCCCGGTCCTTTCAAGCGGCGACGAGAACCTCGTGCAGGTTCGTCAGCTCGTACAGGTGCTTTTCAAGCTTCGTCAGATGATCGTGGTGGTGGTTACCTTCCTCGATCTCCGAACGGGCAGCAGCGATGCGCTTCTGCAGATCATCCGGGCTCATGTCGTCAGCCGATACGGCCGATTCAGCGAGCAGCGTGCAGCCTGTCGGAAGAATGTCGGCAAAGCCGCCGAACACCACATATTTGTGGGTTTCGCCAGATGCCGTCTTCACGGTGACGATGCCCGCCTTGATCGTCGTCATGACCGGAGCGTGGTTCGCCAGAACCGTCATTTCGCCGTCCGTCGCCGGAATCACGACTTCGCTGACCGTTTCGGAAACCAGCAAGCGCTCGGGAGAAACAAGTTCGAATTTGAAAGTGTCGGCCATGGCTATTCACTTCTTCAGATTGCGCGACAGAGCATGTCGCGGGGAGCAACGGCGCGCGGCGAAAAACCGCGCACCAGTTCAATCACATTAAGCGGCTTCGCCAGCCAGCTTCTTTGCCTTCTCGATGGCTTCGTCCATGGAGCCGACCATGTAGAATGCCGCTTCCGGCAGGTGGTCGTACTCGCCGTTGACGAGACCCTTGAAGCCCTTGATCGTGTCTTCGAGAGCCACGAGCTTGCCCGGAGAACCGGTGAAGACTTCGGCAACGAAGAACGGCTGGGACAGGAAGCGCTCGATCTTACGGGCGCGGGCAACCGACAGCTTGTCTTCTTCCGACAGTTCGTCCATGCCGAGGATGGCGATGATGTCCTGGAGAGCCTTGTAGCGCTGCAGGGTCGACTGAACCTTACGAGCCACTTCATAGTGCTCTTCGCCAACGATCAGCGGGTCGAGCATGCGCGAGGTGGAGTCGAGCGGGTCAACGGCCGGATAAATACCCTTTTCAGCGATCGAACGCGACAGAACCGTCGTTGCGTCCAAGTGGGCGAACGAGGTGGCAGGTGCCGGGTCGGTCAAGTCGTCGGCGGGAACGTAAATGGCCTGAACCGAGGTGATCGAACCCTTGGTCGTGGTGGTGATGCGTTCCTGCATCTGGCCCATGTCCGTTGCAAGCGTCGGCTGATAACCAACGGCAGAAGGGATACGGCCGAGCAGAGCCGACACTTCCGAGCCAGCCTGCGTAAAGCGGAAGATGTTATCCACGAAGAACAGAACGTCCTGGCCTTCGTCACGGAAGTTTTCAGCGATCGTCAGACCGGTCAGAGCAACGCGGGCACGCGCACCTGGCGGCTCGTTCATCTGGCCGTAAACGAGAGCAGCCTTGGAGCCTTCACCGCCGCCGTGCTTGTTAACGCCGGACTCGATCATCTCGTGGTAAAGGTCGTTACCTTCACGGGTACGCTCACCGACGCCTGCGAAGACGGAGTAACCGCCATGCGCCTTGGCGACGTTGTTGATGAGTTCCATGATCAGAACCGTCTTGCCAACGCCAGCGCCGCCGAACAGGCCGATCTTGCCGCCCTTTGCGTAAGGCGCGAGCAGGTCGACGACCTTGATGCCGGTGACGAGGATCTGTGCTTCCGTCGACTGGTCGACGTAGGACGGTGCTTCCTGGTGGATGGCACGCTTGGACGCGGTGTTCAGCGGACCAGCTTCGTCAACCGGCTCGCCGATGACGTTCATGATACGGCCGAGCGTCTCAGGACCGACCGGAACCGAGATCGGTGCGCCCGTGTTGGCGACCGGCTGGCCACGAACGAGGCCTTCGGTGGAGTCCATCGCGATGGTGCGAACGACGTTTTCGCCGAGGTGCTGCGCAACTTCGAGAACAAGGCGGTTGCCGTTGTTGTCGGTTTCGAGCGCGTTCAGGATCGCCGGCAGTTCGCCTTCGAACGCAACGTCCACAACAGCGCCGATAACCTGCGTAACCTTGCCGGTAGCGCCCTCGGTCGCTGCGGTCTTAATGGGGGTAGCTGCCTGAGCCATTATCCTTACCCTCTTTCCTTACCTCAGAGCGCTTCCGCGCCCGAAATGATTTCGATGAGTTCCTTGGTGATCTGAGCCTGACGCTGACGGTTGTAGGACAGCGTCAACTTGTGGATCATTTCACCGGCATTGCGGGTTGCGTTGTCCATCGCGCTCATCTTGGCGCCCATTTCGCCAGCCACGTTTTCCAGCAGTGCGCGGAAAACCTGGACGGAAATGTTGCGCGGAATGAGGTCTTCCAGAATGGAGGCCGCATCCGGCTCGTATTCGTAGATCGCCGTGTTGGCGGTCGCTGCCTGTTCGGCAGCTGGAACAGCAGCCGGGATCAACTGGAGACCGGTCGGGATCTGGCTGATCACGGACTTGAATTCCGAGTAGATCAGCGTGCAGACATCGAACTCGCCAGCGTTGAAACGGGCAATGATGTTCTTGGCGATCGTGTCGGCATTGGCAAAACCCACCCGCTTCACGTCACGCAGTTCGATGCGCTCGATGATGTTGGAGGCGAATTCGCGACGCAGGCTGTCGTAGCCCTTCTTGCCGACCGTGATGATCTTGACCGTCTTACCCTGCGCCATCAGCTTGCGGGCATGATCGCGGGCAAAGCGGGAAATCTGTGAGTTGAAACCGCCGCACAGACCGCGCTCCGCCGTGCAGACGACGAGCAGATGCACATCGTCCTTGCCGGTTCCGGTCATCAGCGCCGGAGCGACATCGGCTTCCACCGCCTGAGCGATGTTGGCCAGCACGGCGCTCATGCGCTGCGAATATGGGCGGGCGGCCTCCGCAGCTTCCTGGGCGCGCCGAAGCTTCGCCGCGGCGACCATTTTCATCGCCTTGGTTATCTTCTGCGTCGCCTTTACGGAGGCAATGCGGTTTTTCAGATCCTTTAGTGAAGGCATCCGTTATCCGTCCCAGTCAGAGCCTAATCAGGAGAAAGACTTGGCGAAGTTATCGAGAGCAGCCTTGAGCTTGCCCTTGGTATCGTCGCTGATAGCCTTTTCCGTGCGGATGGTGTCGAGGATCGCCTTGCCTTCGGAACGAAGGTAGGACAGCAGACCCTGTTCGAACTTGCCGACCTGGTTGACCGCGACCTTGTCGAGGTAGCCATTGACGCCAGCGAAGATCACCGCAACCTGCTCTTCCGTCTTGAGCGGAGAGAACTGCGGCTGCTTCAGAAGTTCGGTCAGACGCGCACCACGGTTCAGCAGGCGCTGGGTGGAGGCATCGAGGTCCGAACCGAACTGGGCGAATGCTGCCATTTCACGATACTGGGCAAGCTCGCCCTTGATCGAGCCGGCAACCTGCTTCATGGCCTTGATCTGAGCGGCAGAACCAACGCGCGAAACCGACAGACCGACGTTAACAGCCGGACGGATACCCTGATAGAACAGGTCGGTTTCAAGGAAGATCTGGCCGTCGGTGATCGAGATCACGTTGGTCGGAATAAAGGCGGAAACGTCGTTACCCTGGGTTTCGATGACCGGCAGAGCCGTCAACGAGCCAGCACCCATTTCGTCGCTCATCTTGGCAGCGCGCTCGAGAAGACGCGAGTGCAGATAGAAAACGTCGCCAGGGTAAGCTTCGCGGCCCGGAGGACGACGCAGAAGAAGCGACATCTGACGGTAGGCAACAGCCTGCTTGGACAGGTCGTCATAGCCGATCAGGGCATGCTTGCCGTTATCACGGAAGTATTCGCCCATGGCGCAGCCGGCAAACGGTGCCAGGAACTGCATCGGAGCAGCGTCCGAAGCAGTAGCCGCGATGACGATGGAGTACTGCAGAGCGCCACGCTCTTCCAGAACCTTGACGAACTGAGCGACGGTCGAACGCTTCTGGCCGACGGCGACGTAGACGCAGTACAGCTTGTCGTTGTCCGGGCCGTTGTCGTGTATCGGCTTCTGGTTCAGGAACGTGTCGAGAATGATGGCGGTCTTGCCGGTCTGGCGGTCGCCGATGACGAGCTCGCGCTGGCCACGGCCAACCGGGATCAGAGCGTCAATGGCCTTGAGGCCGGTCGACATAGGCTCATGAACCGACTTGCGCGGAATGATGCCAGGAGCCTTGACGTCAACGCGGCGGCGTTCCGTCGCATTGATCGGGCCCTTGCCGTCGATCGGGTTGCCGAGAGCGTCAACGACGCGGCCGAGCAGCTCAGGACCGACTGGAACGTCAACGATCGCGCCTGTGCGCTTGACGGTGTCGCCTTCCTTGATGTCACGGTCGGAACCGAAAATAACGACACCGACATTGTCGGCTTCAAGGTTCAGCGCCATGCCGCGAATGCCGCCGGGGAACTCGACCATTTCACCAGCCTGGACATTGTCGAGGCCGTAAACGCGAGCAATACCGTCACCAACGGACAGAACCTGGCCGACTTCGGAGACTTCCGCCTCGTTGCCGAAATTTTTGATTTGATCTTTCAGAATTGCGGAAATTTCCGCGGCGCGGATATCCATCAGCCAACCTCTTTCAGTGCAAGCTTAAGGGTGGAAAGTTTGGTGCGAAGAGACGTATCGATCTGGCGTGAACCGACCTTGACGATGAGACCGCCGAGGATGGAAGAATCGACCGTAAGTGCGATCGTCACATCCTTGCCGGTCACGCTCTTCAGCGCCGCTTTCAGTTCAGTTTCCTGTGCTTCGTCGAGCGCATGCGCCGAGGTAACTTCGGCAACAATTTCGCCGCGGTGGGCAGCAGCAATAGTGCGGTAGGAGGCAATCATGCCGGGAACGGCAAACAGGCGGCGGTTATTGGCCACGACCTTGAGGAAATTGGCAGCAAGACCGGAAATGCCAGCCTTTTCGACGATGGCCGAAATGGCCTTCGACTGATCTTCCGCAGAGAAGACCGGGCTCGCAACCAGACGCTTCAAGTCGTCGCTTTCATCGAGCAAGGCCTGAAACCTGTCGAGATCGGCACCGACTGCCTCAACAACACCCGCTTCCAAGGCAAGCTCGAAAAGCGAAGACGCATACCTTTCCGCTACACCGGATGTTCCATGGGAGGTATCTGCCACGGGCAATTTTTCCCTGCTATTCATCCAAGAAAACGCAGCCGAGCGATCGGCTTCGTCAAATTCTTGAAATCGTTTCAATTTCCCCGAAAAAGGCTGGAATTCCCCCCTGCCTTATCTCGATTTCGCGGTCCGTCTAGCATACGACGCCGGGACTCGCAACACGCGTAATAGCGGAAACCTTCTTTTGGACAAGAGGGAATGCCGTTTAATTTTCCCAATGACGCGCTTGTGACGCGCATGCCGGGAAGAATTGCCATTAACCGTACATTAGACCAGCCCAAACACATACATCAGCGGAAGAGCAGCAAGCGCTGCATGCACAACCAGAAGTAATGAATTGCGGAGCGTTGCGCCTCCATCGGAGAGAATGGAGAGAAGCGCGCCAAACGAGGCGAGCGCAAAAGCAGCACCAAAGGCAAGATAGACCATCGGCTGCGCGAGAAGCAGCGCCGAGGCACCGAGACCGAGGTAGAAGCCGGCAAGCGAGGAGCGGATCAGCGCCAGCCCATCACGACGCTCGCCCACCACCTGCAGGCCGAAGAGGCGAAAGGTGATCATCGGCGCAAACATTACCACAAGCCCGATCAGCGACGACAGAATCGCTGCGAAAAAAGCCAGCTGCTCACCCGGTTCTGTCGGAAAATAAAATTCCATCGTTCCGCCCCCAAATTGCGAATCCCTCGGGCCGCCTTATGCCACGGCAGGAACGATGCCGAAAGATGTTTGCGCCCTGCCCCCGCTACAGGAAGCTTTGCGGATCGATATCGGTCTGCACATGGATGGAGCCACGCTCCTTCGGGCCATTCGTGATCATCGCCCGAAGAAAGGACTGCATGTCGGAATTGCGCTTGCCATGCACCAAAAGCCGGAAGCGATGGCGTCCGCGGATCAAGGCGAGTGGCGCTTCCGCCGGACCGAGCAGCATAATGCCCGGCGCTTGCGGAGCTGAGGCGCGCAACGCCCGCGCATGGGTCTCGGCTTCCGCGCGGCTATCGGCCGACACGATGATGGACGCCAGGCGACCGAATGGCGGCAGCAACGCCTTTTCGCGCTCGATGATTTCGCGCTCGTAAAAGGCTTCCGCGTCACCCGAAACGATGGCCTGCATTACCGGATGCTGCGGCTGATAGGTTTGCAGCAGACCATGGCTCTTGCGCCCGGTTCGCCCGGCGCGGCCCGTCACCTGCGACAAGAGCTGGAAGGTGCGCTCCGCCGCGCGCGGATCGCCATTGGCAAGCCCCAGGTCGGCATCGACAATACCGACCAGCGTCATCAGCGGGAAGTTATGCCCCTTGGCGACCAGCTGCGTGCCGATGACGATATCCGCCTCGCCCTTGACGATGGCTTCGAGTTCCAGCCGCAGGCGCTTCACGCCCATCAGATCGGAAGAGAGCACAATGGTGCGGGCTTGTGGAAAGTGCTTCTCGACCTCTTCAGCAATACGCTCCACGCCGGGACCACAAGCGGCCAGATGATCGAAGGTGCCGCATTCCGGGCAATGATCGGGCGTCGGCTCGCTGTGGCCGCATTGATGGCATTGCAGCTGGCTGCGGAAACGATGCTCGACCAGCCAGCTTGAACATTGTGGGCACTGGAAACGGTGGCCGCACACGCGGCAAAGTGTCAGTGGCGCATAGCCGCGCCGATTGAGAAAGAGCAGCGCCTGCTCGCCCTTCTCGATGGTCTTGCCAATGCCGCGCAACAGCACCGGCGAGAGAAAGCCGCCGCGTTCGGGCGGGTGGCGGCGCATGTCGACCAGATGCAGATCGGGCATGGCCGCATCGCCAAAGCGCGTGTGCAGATGAATGGTGTTGTAGCGACCGGAATTGCCGTTGACCTGGCTTTCCACCGAAGGTGTTGCCGACACCAGCACGATGGGAAAATCGCCGATGCGCGCGCGCACCACCGCCATGTCGCGCGCATTATAGAAGACGCGGTCTTCCTGCTTGTAAGCCGGATCATGCTCTTCATCAACGATGATGAGACCGAGATTATCGAAAGGCAGGAAGAGTGCCGAACGCGCTCCGGCAACGACACGTACCTCGCCCGTCACCGCTTGGCGCCAGACCCTCTCGCGCATGCGCGGCGAAATATCCGAATGCCACTCCGCCGGGCGTGAGCCGAAGCGGTCTTGAAAGCGATCGAGGAAGGCGGCGGTCAGAGCGATCTCAGGCAATAGGATCAGCACCTGCCTGCCCTGCCGCAGGGTCTCGGCCACCGCCTCGAAATAGACCTCCGTCTTGCCCGAGCCCGTCACGCCATCGATCAGCGACACGGCAAAGCCACCTTTGCGCACATCCTCCAGAATTTCGGAGGCAGCCTGCTTCTGCGGCCCTTCCAGTCGCGATGGCGCGTATTCCGGATCAGGCTCCGCCACAACCGGGGGCGCGGGCAGGAAGACGGTTTCGAACACGCCCTGCTTGGCAAGCCCCTCGACCACGCTGGTTGATACACCGGCGGCATGGGCAAGGCCGCTACGCGTCCAGCCATGGCCCTCACCGGCAAGCTCGATCACCCGTTCGCGTGCAGGGGTAAGCCGTTCCGGCCGCGCTTCGGTCAGCCTCAGTCCTTCAACCATCGGTTCGGGATCGAAAGCGGCCGGCGCACGTAACGCCATCTTTGCCACCAGTCCTGGCGGGGAGAGCGTGTAGGATGCCACCCAGTCAATGAAGCGGCGCATCTCTTCGCGAAGCGGTGGGCAATCGAATGTCTTGGTGATTGGGCGAAGCTTCTTCGGATCGACAGGCGGCCCGTCATTCCTGTCCCAAACGACACCGATGACCTGCCGCGGGCCAAGCGGCACCTGCACGATGGACCCCGGCTCCACCACCATATCTTCGGGAACGCCATAGCTGTAAGGCCCCGGCGCCGGCATGGGCACCAGAACGGGAACGGCAACGGTTGGCAAAGCGTCACCCGGTTTCGCTGTGCCGGATGCGGGGCCAAACAGGGCGCCAAAAAGATCGGTCGAATCGTCTGCCATGGTTGCGGCGACATTGTCCTTCAGGAAACGAAAAGGGAACCTCTATAGCATCGTTCCTGAAATCGGAACGGTTTTCGCACACGGGTTATCTGGGATGCCATGTCCTCGTTATCGAGGCTTTAACCAAATACTGACCGCGAGAGCCCATGATGGACGCCTAACCGCAAGAGGATGCACGACGTGGACGAAATTCTCACCTTTGCCGATCCGGAGCTTCTGGAAAAGCGCCGGGAGTGGCTGGCCGCTCTGGAAGACGAGCGCCGTTTGTCGGAGCATACGCTGGATGCCTATGAACGCGATACGCGCCAGTTCCTGATCTTCATGACCGGTTATAACGGCCATCCTGCCCGCATGAAGGATATCGAAAATCTTCGCGCCGCCGATCTGCGCGCCTTTCTGGCTGCCCGGCGCAAGGAGGGAACCGGCGCGCGCTCGCTAGGCCGTAATCTGGCGGGCCTGCGCTCCCTCCTGCGCTTTCTGGAAAAGACCGGGCTGGTCAATGCCGCAGGTGCAACCGCCATGCGTGCTCCCAAGCAGCCGAAGTCTCTGCCCAAACCCCTGACCGATGGACAGGCGCTGAGGATCACCACGCAGGAAGGTCAACTCGCCGAAGAGCCATGGATTGCCGCGCGCAACGCCGCCGTGCTGGCGCTGCTTTATGGCTGCGGTCTTCGTATCTCCGAAGCGCTCGATCTCAAGCCCGGCGATTTTCCGGCAGGTGCCAGAAGCCTGCGCGTTATCGGTAAAGGCAAGAAGATGCGTCTCGTGCCACTCCTGCCCGTCGTGCTGGAGGCGGTCGAGACCTATCGCAAGCTCTGCCCCTATGCGCTCTCAAACGACGAACCGCTTTTTCTTGGCGCGCGCGGCGGCAAATTGCAGCCAGCCATTATTCAGCGCGAAATGCAGAAGCTTCGCGGCGCCTTCAACCTGTCGGACAACGCCACGCCACATGCGCTGCGCCATTCCTTCGCCACCCATCTTCTGGCCGGCGGCGGCGATCTTCGCACCATCCAGGAACTCTTAGGACACGCCAGCCTGTCGACGACGCAGATCTACACCGGTGTCGATACGGCACGCCTTCTCGACATCTACGACAAGGCCCATCCGAGGGCATGAGCCTAGTTAACGCTTTGTAAACCATGCGCATTAACCGTCCGTGCAACCGGCCCCTCCTATAAGCCATAAGGTGCAGACGGAGGTGATTCGATGACCGTTCTCTTGCGGCCGCAAGGCCTGACAGCGCTACTGATGGGCCGTTTCGGCAATGCACTTTTGTGGTTGCTTGCCGCACTGCACCTGGCTGCACTCTCCATTCTGCTGATGACGCTTCTGACCCTTTCAGACGCCAATGCCGCCGAAGAGCAGGCAGATACCTGCGGCGGCAGCGACATCCTGGTCGAGATGCAGAAGACCAACCCGCAAGCCTACGCCACGATTGTCGCCGACGCTGCGAAAATCCCGAACGGCAAAGGCACGTTCTGGAAGGTCGAGAAAGACGGCAAGGAGCCGTCCTGGCTTCTTGGTACAATGCATCTTGCCGATCCGCGCGTGGTGGATATGCCGAAGGGCGCGAAAGAAGCTTTTGCCGCAGCCAAAACCGTTATCGTCGAATCCGACGAAATCACCAGCGACAAGAAGGCAGGCGCTTCGCTTCTTGCCCGGCCTGATCTGACGATGTTCCTCGATGGCAAATCCATCACCGACATGCTTCCTGCAGACGATGTAGCAAAGCTCGAAACCGGCCTGAAAGAGCGCGGCATTCCGCTGAATGCAGTGATGAAGATGAAGCCGTGGATTCTCTCAAGCTTCGTGGCACTTCCCGCCTGCGAGCTGGCGCGCAAGGCCAAGGGTGCCGAGTTTCTCGACATGAAGCTTGCCAATGACGCCCTGAAAGACGACAAGCAACTCGTTGGATTGGAAACGCTGGTAGAGCAGATGAGCGCCATGTCCGATCTGCCGATGACCTTTCACGTGCAGTCGCTGATCGAGATGCTGCGCATGGGCAACCGGATGCAGGATATCATGGCAACCATGATTGATCTTTATCTGAAGGGCGAGATTGCCATGATCACCCCGATGATGAAGAGCGTCGATCCGGACGAGACAAAGAAGGGCGACGACGGCTACGCCGCCTTCGAACAACGGCTGATTACCGACCGCAACCACGTGATGGCGGACCGGGCCGAAAGCCACCTCGATCAAGGCGGTGTCTTCATGGCTGTGGGCGCACTGCACCTCCCCGGCAACGAAGGCGTCATCGAACTGCTGCGGAAAAAGGGCTTTACGCTGACCCCGGTGAACTGACGACGTTCCTACAGAGAAGCAGTACGAACATCCCGGCAAAAGGGCCGCATCATCGCCGGCACGATTCGGCGATGAAACGGCCCAACGGCGAAGAGATAAATCCGTCCAAAGAGATTCTTGCGCCGAACCAGGGTGGTCACGCGCAGCACGCGGCCAACTGCCCGTTCCTCCAGATCGACCACGATCCTGAAATCCAGATGGCGATCGTCGAAACCGACAACCGTGCGCTCGGACCAGCACGAGACGACAGGAAATCCACCGGCGGATTCGCCGGCAGCAAGTGCTACCGTTTTCAGACCGAAAACCGAAACGATACCGTTTCGAAGCGCCATCAACCCGCTGATCCAGGCTGGCGGATGATTAAGGAGACGCCGGGCGACATCAAGCGAGTGAGAGGGATCGTCGCCCACCGTGCCTTCAAAACAATCGCGCCAACCCGCCCCCGGCAATATGCCGCTTAAATCTCTCGTCCCCCACGCCCCGGCCTTCCACCTCAATTTCCTCGAGCGGTACTATCGTTCTTTTCAGACGGCGCGGATACGCGACAATCCGACGCTGCTACGACTTCGGCAGGTTCGGCTTCAGCGTGTATTAGAGGCTTCGTACGAAAACCACTATGTCCACGCAACTATTTGGCGCGCAATACATTTGCGGCATGGGCGCGTTTAGCGTGGGGCATGCGCGCCCGCGCAACAGACATTTGATTAAGTGATAGATTGAGAGGGAAAACACATGGGCGAAGAACAAGCGTCTGAAGACACGAAGCCTATGGGGTTGATGGAAGGCGTCAATAAACCCGTATTTTTCTGGTCGGTCGGTTTGACCGCCATCTTCGTTCTGGCCGGTGTCATCTGGCCTCAAGGCTCCGCGGCCGTGTTCAGTGCGGTGCAATCATGGATCGTTACCGAACTCGGTTGGGTCTACCTGCTGTCGGTCGCCATCTTCCTCATCTTCATGCTCTATCTTGGCTGCTCCAGCTATGGCCGCATCAAGCTCGGTCCGAACCACGCGGAGCCAGACTATAGTTATGGCGCATGGTTCTCCATGCTGTTTGCCGCCGGCATGGGCATCGGCCTCGTCTTCTTTGGCGTCGCCGAGCCGATCAAGCATTTTACCGCACCGCCGATCGGCGATCCCGAGACGGTCGAAGCGGCGAGAACTGCGATGGAAATCAGCTATTTTCATTGGGGTTTGCATGCCTGGGCCGTCTATGCGGTTATCGGCCTGTCGCTTGCCTA
The DNA here is from genome assembly GCF_037722385.1 of Agrobacterium larrymoorei. Taxonomy (GTDB): domain Bacteria; phylum Pseudomonadota; class Alphaproteobacteria; order Rhizobiales; family Rhizobiaceae; genus Agrobacterium; species Agrobacterium larrymoorei_C. The sequence goes on along the minus strand of NZ_JBBKAQ010000018.1, from coordinate 283,916 downwards.
CTTCTCCTTCCGCCATGGCCTCCCGCTCACCATGCGCTCCGCGCTCTATCCGCTGATCGGAGATCGCATCTACGGCCCGATTGGCAACGCCGTCGATATCTTTGCAGTCATCGGGACGTTGTTCGGCGTCGCGACATCACTGGGACTTGGCGTGCTTCAGGTCAATGCCGGCTTCAACCACGTGCTCGGCTGGTCGATCTCGTTTTGGGTGCAGCTGCCGCTCATCGTCATCATCACCGCCATGGCGACCGTCTCCGTGGCGACGGGCCTCGACAAGGGCATCAAGTTTCTGTCCAACATGAACATGTTGATGGCCGTCGCCCTGATGCTCTTCGTCTTCATCATGGGGCCGACGACATTCCTGATGCGCGCCTTCGTTCAGAATCTCGGCGCCTATCTCGATCACTTCGTCATGCGCACCTTCTACATGTATGCCTATTCGCCGGATGAGGGTCCAAGCAAATGGCTCGGCAACTGGACGCTGTTCTACTGGGGCTGGTGGATTGCCTGGTCGCCCTTCGTGGGCATGTTCATCGCCCGCATCTCGCGCGGGCGCACCATCCGTGAATTCATTGCCGGCGTCCTTATCGTGCCGGCTGGCTTCAGCTTCGCCTGGATGACCGTCTTTGGCGATACCGCGCTGTCGCTCCACCTGACGGGCGCCACCACCGCTGTCTCCGAAGCCGTGTCCAAGGACGTTTCGCTGGCGCTCTTCGTGCTTCTGGAACAGTTCCCGCTTGGACTTTACGTGTCCTGGTTCGCAATGGCGCTGATTGTCTTCTTCTTCGTCACCGGCGCGGATTCGGCGGCACTCGTCATCGACACGCTGACATCGGGCGGACGGGAAGACGGACCAGTGGCACGCCGTGTCTTCTGGGCCATCATATCCGGCGTCATCGGCGCGATCCTGCTTTACGCGGGCGGTCTCGATGCCTTGCAAACCGCCTCCATTGCCGGGGCCCTACCCTTCACCTTCGTCATGCTGTTGATGTGCTGGGGCCTGTGGAAGGGTCTGAGACGCGAGGGTGCGCGCCAGAACGCGTTGGTCCAGAATCTGCGACCCCGCAACGCCATCTCCTGGCAGCGACAGTTGCAGGGCATCCTGCATCATCCGTCAAAGGCAGAAGGCGAACGCTTCATGAGCGGCATCGCCACCGAGGCGCTACGCGCCGTGGCGACCGAACTGGAAAAACGTTCACTGGTCACGACACTGGCGGAAGAACCCGGCAAGCTCAAGCTGACGGTAGCGCCTGGTGAGCCGGAAGAGTTCGTCTACGGCGTGCGCATGCGCCGCTACGAGACCCCGGGCTACAGCTTCTTCGAAAGCCAGAGCAACCGCCGACGCGCGGACTATTACTACCGCGCAGAAGTCTTCCTGCTTGATGGTGGCCAGGACTACGACGTCATGGAGTTCTCAAAGGACGAACTGATTCAGGACGTGCTTGAACAGTATGAGCGCCACTTCCAGTATCTCCACGCCATCAGGGCGTAATGCAAAAGGGCAGGCCACTCACCGAGCGGCCTGCCCTCTTCGATTGGAGAAGACGGGCTACGTCGCTTCCGCAAAGAGAAGTCAGCCCTATCGAACGCCCTGCGCAGAGGACTTCTCCACCGTACGTAACTGCATAAATTGCCGACGAGCCCTTTGCACCTCGTCCTTCAAGACAGCTCAGGCCATCCGCCGCAACAGATCGGTCCGCCAGAAGAACTGGTGAACCAGCACGCCAAGAATGTGCAGGCCGATGAGCGCCCAGAGCAGAAGCTTGATAGGCCCTTCATGCAGCTCTCCCGCAATGTCATTACCGAAGTAATATTTGCCTATGCCGGTAAGAGGCATGGCCAGAAAGATCGCATAAAACGCCCAATGCGTAACCTTGGCCACCAGCTTGGCTAGCGGCGGCTCGGCCGCGGGCGCCTCCGGCACGCCTTGCACCAGCCGAAGACAGAGACGCACGAGGCAGAGCACCAGAATGGCGATGCCGACATAGGCATGGATATTGGCGGAGGCGATATCATCCGGCGTGATCGGCTCTCCTCGGCGCATCAGCCGGTTCCAATGCTCCATGCCGTCGGGGAGGAGGAGATTGAATACAATCAGCAGCGCCATGATCCAGTGAAGCGCTTTCTGCGGAATGCTGTAGCCGGTGAGCGTCGTTGAACCCATGGACTATCCCTCTCGATGGAACGGTTCGAAAGGCCACAATAAAAGCCGCATCCTGAAGAACAAGATGCGGCTTACAAGCTTACCGAAATATAATGTTCGGCCTCAATCGATGAAGCAGAGGCCGAACAGGTCCGATCACATGTGGATCGGCTTGAAGAAGGTTGCGAGTGCCGCTTCCTTCACCGCTTCCGACATGGTCGGGTGAGCGTGGCAGGTGCGACCCAGATCTTCCGACGAGCCGCTGAACTCCATCAGCACGGAAATTTCCTGGATCATTTCGCCAGCGCCAAAGCCGAGGATGTGGCCGCCGAGAACGCGGTCGGTTTCCTTGTCGGCAAGAATCTTGACGAAACCGTCGGTGACCTGCATGGCGCGGGCACGACCATTGGCGGTGAAGGGGAACTTGCCGACCTTGTAGGCGATGCCTGCGGCCTTCAGTTCCTCTTCCGTCTTGCCAACGGAAGCGACTTCCGGCTGGGTGTAGACCACACCGGGGATGACGTCGTAATTGACGTGACCATGCTGGCCAGCGAGAATTTCGGCAAGGGCCACGCCTTCATCTTCCGCCTTGTGCGCCAGCATCGGGCCCTTGACCACGTCGCCGATAGCATAGATGCCGGCAACATTGGTCTTGAAGTGACCGTCGATTTCAACGCGACCACGGCTGTCGAGCGCAACACCTGCTTCCGCCAGACCGAGACCGTCGGTGTACGGCTTGCGGCCGGTGGAGATCAGAACCACATCGGCGTCCAGCGTTTCGGCTGCACCGCCCTTGACCGGCTCGAACGTGACCTTGGCGCCGGCGCCGGTCTTTTCGACCGCCGTCACCTTGGCGCCGAGCTTGAAGTCGATACCCTGCTTGGCAAACAGGCGCTGTGCCTGCTTGGACAGTTCGCCATCCATGCTCCCGAGAATGTTGTCGAGATATTCGACGACGGTCACCTTGGCGCCGAGGCGCTGCCAGACGGAACCGAGTTCCAGACCGATCACACCGCCGCCAACGACGATGAGCTTTTCCGGAACCTTTGGAAGCGCGATTGCGCCGGTGGAGGAAACGATAACCTGTTCGTCAAGATCGACCTGAACGCCCGGGATGCCCGCGACATCCGAACCCGTCGCGATCACGATGTTCTTGGTTTCCAGTTCCTGCACCGAGCCATCCTCGGTGGTGACGGAAACCTTGCCAGCGGACACGACCTTGCCGGTACCCTGGAAGGCATCGATCTTGTTCTTCTTGAAAAGGAATGAGACGCCGTCGACATTGGCCTTCACCACGCCGTCCTTATGCGCCATCATCTTGTCAAGGTTGAGCGTCGGTGCCGCCACCTCGATACCGAGGCTGTCCATGCCATGGGCAACATGGGCAAACATTTCAGATGCATGCAGCAGTGCCTTGGAAGGAATGCAACCAACGTTCAGGCAGGTGCCGCCATAGGTGGCGCGCTTTTCGACGACAGCAACCTTGAGACCGAGCTGTGCAGCCTTGACGGCGCAAACATAACCGCCGGGGCCGGTACCGATAACAACTACATCATAAGCCATTGGATTTCCTTTATTGTTGGGCAGCTATCTGCCGCCGCTCACATTCAATATGGCGCCCGTCACATAGGACGCCTCGGGCGAAAGAAGATAGAGGACCGCATCTGCGATCTCCTGAGCTGTACCGGGTCTTTGCATCGGCACGATCGGCGCCAGATCCGTGGCGCGGTTAGGCAGCCCGCCCGATGCATGGATGTCGGTATCGATGATGCCGGGGCGGACCGCGTTGACGCGGATACCCTCAGCCGCGACTTCACGCGATAAGCCGATGGTGAACGTGTCCACCGCACCCTTCGACGCGGCATAATCCACATATTGGCCGGCACTGCCCAGCACTGCCGCCATCGATGAAATATTGACGATCGATCCGCCGCGTCCGCCATGCCTGGTGGACATGCGTTTGACCGCCTCGGACGCACAGCGGATCTTGCCAATGACATTGATCGCAAACATCCGGTCGAGCCGGTCGCGCGGATACTCATCGACGCGGGCTGTCTGATCGACCACGCCGGCATTGTTGACCAGGCCATCAATACGGCCGAAGCGGCTATCCAATGCGGCAAAGATCGAGGCGATGCCCTCTTCCGTCCCGGTATCACCCTGAACGATACGGGCAATGCCGCCATCTCGGGTGATATCGTCGGCAACGGCCTGCGCGGCCGCTTCATTCGTGGCGTAATTGATGAGAACGCGCCAGCCGCGCTTGGCAGCAAGCCGCGCGGTCGCAGCACCAATGCCGCGGCTGCCACCCGTCACGAGGAGAACCGGTCCCTCACTCATCAGCGCTCACTTTGCCAGACAACCGACTGCATGTCAGGCCGCTTTTTCCGTTGCGAGTTTGATGCCGAGCGCGATGAAGACCACGCCGCTGGTGCGGTCGATCCACTGGCTGGCGCGGGCAAAGGCTGCGCGCATGCGCGGTGTCGTCATGAAGAGGCTGACGCCGACGAACCACGTAATCAGGCAACTTGCCATGACGATGCCATAGCCGAACTTGATCATGACCGGCGTGTGGGCATGAACCACGGTGGAAAAGATGGACAGGAAGAAGAAGACCGGCTTCGGGTTCAGCGCATTGGCAGCAAAGCCAAGGGTGAAGGACTTGAGACCGGACTGACGCTTATGCGCCACCGCATTTTCCGAAACCTCGGGCAGTTCCATCTTGTCCGCGCGCAGGGCCTTGATGCCGATATAGATCAGGTAAGCCACGCCAAGCCACTTCACGATGTTGAAGAGGTAGATCGACTGCGAGATGATCAGGCCAAGACCGAGAATCGTGTAGGTGACGTGAAACATCAGCGACGTGCCGATGCCGAAACTGGTGATGATGGCCTCGCGGCGTCCATGCACCATGGCCTGACGCATGACCATGGCCAGGTCCGCGCCGGGAGAGACGATCGCGAAGGCAAAGATTGCCATCAGGGATGCAAGCTCGACGACATATTGGTGCATGATTTGCCCGCCTTTAGAACATCAACACGAAGAACATCAGCAGCAAGCCGACCATCGATCCGACCCAGACGAGCGAACGGATGTAAGGGATGCCCATCAGATAAAGGGGAATATAGACGATGCGGCACACCAGCCAGATCCAGGCACCGATCAGTGCAATGCCGGACGGATCGCCCGCCATGATCACGCCGAAGGCAAGAGCGATGAAGGCCGGATAGGTCTCGCGGAAGTTGGAGGATGCCCGCTCGGCGCGGCCGGCAAGCTTACCCGTCGCCTTACGGTCGTCATCGCGCGGACCGGCATTCCAGTCGCGCCCAAGTTCCTTGGTCGCAATCAGCGCCTGCAACATCACGTGCAACACGAGGATCATCACGCTCAAGCCGATAACCGGCAGGAAGGGAGATGCGGCGAGGAATGTCGGTTGCAAGGAGGTGCTCCTGATAAAGCTTCAGCGAGACCTCAATTGAGACCCCGCTGAAACGAAAAGCAAGTCGATTAGAGATCGAGAACCAGACGTTCCGGATCTTCCAGGCTTTCCTTGACGCGAACGAGGAAGGTCACGGCTTCCTTGCCATCGACGATACGGTGATCGTAGGAAAGCGCCAGATACATCATCGGGCGGATGACGACCTGACCGCCGATCGCGACCGGACGCTCCTGGATCTTGTGCATGCCGAGAATACCCGACTGCGGTGCGTTGAGAATCGGCGAGGACATCAGCGAACCGTAAACGCCACCATTGGTGATGGTAAAGGTACCGCCCTGCATGTCGGCCATGCCGAGCGAGCCATCACGGGCTGCCTTGGCAAGACGACCAAGTTCCTTTTCGACGCCGGCGATGGAGAGCTGATCTGCATCGCGGATGACCGGAACGACAAGACCCTTGTCCGTGCCGACAGCCATGCCGACGTGACAATAGTTCTTGTAGATGATGTCGTTGCCATCGATCTCGGCGTTGACCGCAGGCAGTTCCTTCAGCGCGTGGGTCACGGCCTTGGTGAAGAAGCCCATGAAGCCGAGCTTCACGCCATGCTTCTTCTCGAACACGTCCTTGTAGCGGTTGCGCAGATCCATGACAGCCTTCATGTCCACCTCGTTATAGGTGGTCAGCATGGCAGCGGTATTCTGCGCGTCCTTGAGGCGGCGAGCGATCGTCTGGCGCAGACGCGTCATCTTCACGCGCTCTTCGCGAACGGCGTCCTGCTCGGCGGAAACCGGACGTGGTGCAGCAACTGGAGCCGGAGCAGCGGCCGGAGCCGAAACGCCCTTGGCGACAGCGGCCAGAACATCACCCTTCAGAACCTGGCCGCGCTTGCCCGAACCATCGACCTGATCGGCAGACAGATTGTTCTCGGATAGGAGCTTGCCGGCAGCAGGCGCTGGCGGAACCGAGCCGGAAGCGGCAGGCGCCGGTGCTGCAGCAGCAGGCGCTGCGGCAGGCGCAGGTGCAGCTGGAGCGGCAGCCGGTGCAGGCGCCGAGGTGGCAGCACCAGCAGCGCCTTCGGCGATCTGGCCGAGCAGCGCGTCGAGGCCGACGGTTTCGCCATTCTGGGCAACGATCTCGGTCAGCACGCCGGAAGCAGGAGCCGGGACTTCGACGGTAACCTTGTCGGTTTCCAGTTCCACCAGCGGCTCGTCGGCCTTGACGGTGTCGCCGACTTTCTTGAACCAGGTGCCGACAGTCGCTTCGCTGACGGACTCACCCAGTGTTGGTACGCGGATTTCAGTGGCCATGTTATCGTTCCGTTATTCAGGTGTCTTTGTTGCGAGGGTCGAAGCGGGAGAGTGGTTACTCTCCCAATGCGTCTTCGAGGAACGCAGCAAGCTGCGCCAGATGCTTGGACATCAGGCCGGTCGCCGGAGAGGCGGCAGCCGGACGGCCCGTGTAACGGACCTTCTGGTACTTGGCGTCGATATGCGCCAGAACCCATTCGAGATACGGGTCGATGAAGGACCACGCGCCCATGTTCTTCGGCTCTTCCTGGCACCAGACCATTTCCGCGTTGCGGAAGCGGGACAGCTCGTTGATGAGCGCCTTGGCCGGGAACGGATAGAGCTGCTCGATACGCAGCAGGTAGACATCGTCCACACCACGCTTCTCGCGCTCTTCCAGAAGGTCGTAGTAAACCTTGCCGGTGCAGAGCACGACGCGACGGATCTTGGAATCCTTCTGCAGCTTGATCGGGCCGTCCTTGATGACCTCCGCATCGTCCCACAGCAGACGGTGGAAGGAGGATTCGCCCGCCATTTCCGTCAGAGACGAGGTCGCACGCTTGTGGCGCAGCAGCGACTTCGGCGTCATCATGATCAGCGGCTTGCGGAAGTCGCGCTTCACCTGACGGCGCAGAATGTGGAAGTAGTTGGCAGGCGTGGTGCAGTTGGCAACCTGCATGTTGTCTTCGGCGCAAAGCTGGAGGAAACGCTCCAGACGGGCAGAAGAGTGCTCCGGACCCTGACCTTCATAGCCATGCGGCAGAAGGCAGACGAGACCGGACATGCGAAGCCACTTGCGTTCACCAGACGAGATGAACTGGTCGAACACCACCTGCGCGCCGTTGGCGAAGTCGCCGAACTGGGCTTCCCAGAGGGTGAGCGCATTCGGACGGGCCAGCGAGTAGCCGTATTCAAAACCGAGAACGGCTTCTTCCGACAGCATCGAGTTGATGACTTCGTAACGAGCCTGGGTCGGCGACAGGTTTGCCAGCGGGATGTAACGCTCTTCGGTTTCCTGATCGTAGAGAACCGAGTGACGCTGCGAGAAGGTGCCGCGTTCGCAATCCTGACCGGAAAGACGGATCTTGTGGCCATCGACCGCAAGCGAGCCGAAGGCAAAGGCTTCCGCCATCGCCCAATCGATACCTTCACCGGTTTCGACCATCTGTGCGCGGTTTTCCATGAAACGCTGGATCGTGCGGTGCGCAGTGAAGCCTTCTGGAATGGTCGACAGCTTCTTGCCGATTTCCTTCAGCTGCTTCATCGGCACGCCGGTCTTGCCGCGACGCTGCTCATCGGCATTGTCGGCGGCGCGAAGACCCGACCACTGACCGTCCAGCCAGTCGGCCTTGTTCGGCTTATAGCTCTGACCGGCTTCGAATTCCTGCTCCAGATGGCCGCGCCAGTCGGCCTTCATCTTTTCGAATTCGCCTTCGTTCATCAGCCCTTCGGCAATGAGGCGGTCGGCGTAGATGCGGGCAACGGTCTTGTGGCCACGGATGACCTTGTACATCTTCGGCTGCGTGAACGCTGGCTCATCGCCTTCGTTGTGGCCGAAGCGGCGGTAGCAGAACATGTCGATGACGACAGGCTTGTGGAACTTCATGCGATATTCGGTCGCGATCTTGGCCGCATAGACCACCGCTTCCGGATCGTCGCCATTGACGTGGAAGATCGGCGCTTCGATCATCTTGGCAACGTCGGACGGATAGGGCGACGAGCGCGAGAAAGCGGGGTTCGTCGTAAAGCCGATCTGGTTGTTGATGATGAAGTGCATGGTGCCGGCAACGCGGTGACCGCGAAGACCGGACAGACCGAGAATTTCGGCAACCACACCCTGACCCGCAAAGGCGGCATCGCCGTGCAGCAGCAGCGGCAGAACCTTGGCGCGTTCGGACAGCGGAATGGTGTCGCCATCCCAGATCTTGGCAAGCTGGTCCTGCTTGGCGCGAGCCTTGCCCATGACAACCGGGTTGACGATTTCCAGGTGCGAGGGGTTCGCCGTCAGCGACAGGTGAACCTTGTTGCCGTCGAATTCGCGGTCGGAAGAGGCACCGAGGTGGTACTTCACGTCACCCGAACCTTCGACGTCGTCCGGCTTGAAGGACCCGCCCTTGAACTCGTGGAACACGGCGCGATGCGGCTTGCCCATGACGTTGGTCAGAACGTTCAGACGGCCACGGTGCGCCATGCCGAGAACGACTTCTTCCAGACCGTCCTGGCCGCCGCGCTTGATGATCTGTTCCAGCGCCGGAATCAGCGATTCACCGCCGTCCAGACCAAAACGCTTGGTGCCCTTGAAGCGCACGTCGAGGAACTGCTCGTAGCCTTCGGCTTCGACGAGCTTCGACAGGATCGCCTTCTTGCCCTCGGCAGTGAATGCAACGCCCTTGTCCGGCCCCTCGATGCGTTCCTGAATCCAGCCCTTCTCGTCCGGGTTGGACATGTGCATGAATTCGACGCCGATGGTGGAGCAGTAGGTGCGCTCCAGAATATCGATCATCTCGCGAACGGACGCGTATTCGAGGCCGAGCACGTTATCGATGAAAATCTTGCGGTCGTAGTCGCTCTCTTCGAAGCCATAGGACTTCGGCGACAACTCGTTGTAGTCCTCGACAGCGCTCGCAATGCCGAGCGGATCGAGCTTGGCATGCAGGTGGCCGCGCATGCGGTAGGCGCGGATCATCATGATGGCGCGAACGCTATCACGGGTCGCCTGCAGCACTTCGGCTTCGCTGACGGGCTTGCCCGTTTCAGCACCCTTGGCTTCGGCCTTGGCCTGAACCTTCTTCTCGATGGCCTTTTCGACCGTCGCCCAGTTGCCGTCGAGCGCGGAAATCAGCTCACCGCCAGCCGCGATCGGCCAGTTGGAGCGCTTCCAGGACGCGCCCTTGGCGGCCTTCTTCACATCGTCAGGATTGTCGGACAGACCCTTGAAGAAACTCTGCCACTCAGGCGATACCGAGGAAGGGTCCTCTTCGTACCGGGCATAGAGCTGCTCGATATAGGCCGCATTCGCGCCGTCGAGAAACGACGTGATCTGAAACTGCTCGTTGGCTTCTTGCCTTGCCATTGTTTTTTCGCGGACGTGATCGTCCGCCTCCTCAATCCCGTTGATGGTCATTCGCGACCGGTCGCTTGCATTCTTGCCGCTGGAACATTGTCGGATTCTTCAAAGGAAAGCCGACCTGCTCTCAAGTCTTCGTTTCACTGCATGCTGAACGGCAGAACCGCTCTTTGCTTTACCGAAACGACGTAACGTCTTTGTCTTCATGCGGCTTCGGGCAGGCCGCCGTTTCCAGCCCCTGCCCGCTGCCAGATTATCTCAGTCTCAGCCCTTGAGGACTTCGACCAGCGTCTTGCCAAGGCGTGCCGGAGAGGGCGAAACCTTGATGCCCGCTGCTTCCATGGCAGCGATCTTCGATTCCGCGTCGCCCTTGCCGCCGGAAACGACAGCACCGGCGTGGCCCATGGTACGGCCCTTGGGCGCGGTACGACCGGCAATGAAGCCAGCCATCGGCTTCTTGCGGCCCTTCTTGGCTTCGTCGATCAGGAACTGGGCTGCATCTTCTTCAGCCGAGCCGCCGATTTCACCGATCATGATGATCGAGGTCGTGGCTTCGTCTGCGAGGAACATTTCCAGCACGTCGATGAATTCGGTGCCCTTGACCGGGTCGCCGCCGATGCCGACAGCCGTCGTCTGGCCGAGGCCTTCGTTGGATGTCTGGAATACGGCTTCATAGGTCAGCGTGCCGGAGCGCGAGACGATACCGACCGAACCCTTGCGGAAGATCGAGCCCGGCATGATGCCGATCTTGCATTCTTCCGGCGTCAGGATACCTGGGCAGTTCGGGCCGAGCAGGCGCGAGTTCGAACGGTCGAGGCGAGCCTTGACGCGAACCATGTCTGCAACCGGAATACCTTCGGTGATGCAGGTGATGAACGGGATCTCGGCGTCGATCGCTTCGATGATCGCGTCAGCGGCACCTGCTGGCGGAACGTAGATCACGGATGCGTCTGCACCGGTCTTTTCCTTGGCTTCGGCAACGGTTGCGAAGATCGGCAGGGTTTCGCCCTTGGAGCCGGTCCAGTTGGTGCCACCCTTGGAAGGGTGGATACCACCGACCATCTGCGTGCCGTAATAGGCAAGCGCCTGTTCGGTGTGGAACGTACCGGTCTTGCCGGTCAGGCCCTGCACGAGGATCTTTGTGTCTTTATTGACGAGAATGGACATTAATCAGGATCCTTAAAAATTAGCCGTTGACCGCGGCGACGATCTTCTTGGCAGCATCGTCCAGATCGTCGGCAGCCGTGATGGCGAGGCCGGATTCGTTCAGGATCTTCTTGCCAAGTTCGACATTCGTGCCTTCCAGGCGCACGACGAGCGGAACCTTGAGACCGACTTCCTTCACGGCGGCGATAACGCCTTCAGCGATGACGTCGCACTTCATGATGCCGCCGAAGATGTTGACGAGGATGCCCTCGACCTTCGGGTCTGCGGTGATGATCTTGAAGGCTGCAGCGACCTTCTCCTTGCCAGCACCACCGCCGACGTCGCAGAAGTTTGCAGGCTCTTTGCCGTAAAGCTTGATGATGTCCATCGTCGCCATGGCAAGACCGGCGCCATTGACCATGCAGCCGATGTTGCCGTCGAGCGCCACATAAGCGAGGTCCCACTTGGAGGCTTCGATTTCCTTGGCGTCTTCTTCGGTCTCGTCGCGCAGCGCCTTGACGTCGTCATGGCGGAACAGCGCGTTGCCGTCGAAGGAAACCTTGGCGTCGAGAACGCGCAGATGACCGTTTTCCATGACGATCAGCGGGTTGATCTCGAGAAGCGCCATGTCCTTGTCGACAAACGCTTTGTAGAGAACCGGGAAGAGCGACTTGGCGTCTTCGGCAGCAACGCCGTCAAGCTCCAGCGCGCTGGAAATCTTGGCAACGTCTTCAGCCGTTACGCCGGCTTCCGGGTCGATAGCGATCGTGTGGATCTTCTCAGGCGTGTCGTGAGCGACAGCCTCGATGTCCATGCCGCCTTCGGTCGAAACGACAAAGGCAACCTTGCCGACGGAGCGGTCGACGAGCAGCGAGCAGTAGAGTTCGCGAGCAATGTCGGCACCGTCTTCGATGTAGAGACGGTTGACCTGCTTGCCGGCGTCGCCCGTCTGGGCGGTGACCAGCGTGTTGCCGAGCATGTCCTTGGCGTGGGAAACGACTTCCTCGATGGACTTTGCCAGGCGAACGCCGCCCTTGGCATCAGGGCCGAGTTCCTTGAACTTGCCCTTGCCGCGGCCACCAGCGTGGATCTGGCTCTTGACCACGTAGAGCGGGCCAGGAAGCTGCTTGGCGGCAGCTTCGGCTTCTTCGACCTTGAGGATGGCAACCCCTTCGGCAACCGGCGCACCATAGCCCTTCAGAAGAGCCTTGGCCTGATATTCATGAATATTCATGGGTTATTCCCTGTTTACAGCCTGAGAGGCAATTACTTCAGCGACGGAGCGATGTTGACGCAGGCTTCGCAAAGACCGGCAACGGCACCGACGGACTTCTGGAAGGCTGCTTCCTCGTCCTTGTTGAGTTCGATCTCGATGATGCGCTCGATACCGCCCGCACCAATAACCGTCGGCACGCCGACATACATGTCGTTAACGCCGTACTGGCCCGAGAGATAGGCGGCAGCAGGCAGAACGCGCTTCTTGTCCTTGAGGTAGGATTCGGCCATCTCGATAGCGGAAGCGGCAGGTGCGTAGTAGGCAGAACCGGTCTTCAGCAGGCCAACGATTTCCGCGCCGCCGTCACGGGTGCGCTGAATGATCTGCTCGAGACGCTCTGCCGAGACCCAGCCGAGCTTGACGAGGTCGGTTAGCGGAATGCCGGCAACGGTGGAGTAACGGGCAAGCGGCACCATCGTGTCGCCATGGCCGCCGAGAACGAAGGCGGTGACGTCTTCAACCGAGACGTTGAACTCTTCAGAGAGGAAGAGGCGGAAACGGGCGCTATCGAGAACGCCAGCCATGCCGACGACCTTGTTCTTCGGCAGGCCGGAGAACTTCTGCAAAGCCCAGACCATGGCGTCGAGCGGGTTGGTGATGCAGATCACGAACGCGTTGGGGGCATATTTCTTGATGCCCGCGCCAACCTGTTCCATGACCTTGAGGTTGATGCCGAGAAGGTCGTCGCGGCTCATGCCAGGCTTACGGGCAACGCCGGCGGTGACGATGCAGACATCTGCACCTTCAATGGCAGCGTAGTCGGACGCGCCGGTAAGCTTTGCGTTGAAGCCTTCGACCGGGCCGGACTGGGCAATATCCAGACCCTTGCCCTGCGGAATACCGTCAGCAATATCGAAGAGGACGATATCGCCCAATTCCTTCAGGCTGGCGAGATGCGCCAGCGTGCCGCCGATCATGCCAGAACCAATAAGTGCAATCTTTTTGCGAGACATCGAATGCTTCCTCTTAAGCTTCAACTCAATTTTCCGCAGACGGACTGCGGCTGAAATTGTCGTACTCGGCTTAGACGCATTGGCCAAAAATGGCAACCAATTCTTTCAGAGCAAGGTTTTTCAATCGTTTAGATGATAAAATTCTTACGTAAACGTAATATATTGTGTCATCAAAACGTCATGCCGCCTGCCGCTTTTCGTTGTGCAGCGCAAGATAATCGGCGCTGCGCATCTCGAATAGACGCGACGCCGTGCGATCGAACTCGAAACCTTCGGTACCTTTTCTGGTTCCCAAAAGGTCTTCCGGCATGGCGGCGGCGGAGGCGAAGAGCCGAACGCGGTGATCGTAAAGCGCGTCGATCAGGATGATGAAACGCTTGGTCTCGTTGCGACGATCGGCGTTCAGCAGAGGAATATGGTCGATGAAGACGGTATCGAACCGATCGGCAATCGCCAGGAAATCGGACGCACCGAGTGGCTTCTCGCAAAGATCGCGGAAGGTGAAGCGTGCGACCCGCCCCGCTGCGCGCGGCACGAGGACCGAGCGACCCTTCATCTCGATCTCCACCGGCGCGACGACCTGCCCCGCAGTCAGGTGATGCCATGCCATGTCCATCGCCTGATCGGCAGCGCCATCGAGTGGCGTCACATAGACAGGCAAGCTCTTCACCTTCTCCATGCGATAGTCGATCGGGCTATCGAGCGAGACGACGTCGACATTCTGCTTCAGCAGATCGATAAAGGGGAGGAAGAGGCCGCGATTGAGGCCGTCCTTGTAGAGATTGTCCGGCACGACGTTGGAGGTGGTCACCAGCGTACAGCCATTTGCGAAGAGCTCGGTGAAGAGCCGCGCCAGGATCATCGCATCGGCAATGTCCGTCACGGTGAATTCGTCGAAGCAGAGCAGTTCGGCTTCTGCGAGCAATTGCGCGGCAACCGGCGGAATAGGGTCGGCCTGCTTGGTCTCGCCGCTCTTCAGCTTTTGCCGGTGGGCGTGGACGCGGTGGTGAACGTCTGCCATGAACTCATGGAAATGGCAGCGGCGCTTCTTCTCCACCGGCGCCACCTGGAAGAACATGTCCATGAGCATGGTCTTGCCGCGCCCGACACTGCCATGGACGTAAAGACCCTTGACCGACGGGGAAGAAGCGGCCTTGCGGGCAAACATCCAGCCAAGCGCGCTCTTCTTCTTGGCGGGCTTGCGCAGCTTCAGGTCGGAGAGGATTCTGTCGAGATGGGCAGCAACGCCAAGCTGGGCGGCATCGGCCTTCAACTCTCCGGACGCCGTCAATGCGTTGAGTTGCTCAACGACACTATGGTTATAGTCCGGCACTCGCTGCATGGAGAAAAACCCCGCGCGCGAAGCGCACGTCGCTTGCAGCGGACGCGCGCTTCCCGTCGATCTGTTATCGGCTGAGGCTCAGAGGCTGGCCGTTATTGGTCGTGCCGTCGTAACGGGCGTCAGACGTCTTGTAAACGCGGCCGATCGTATCGCCTGCACGGTTCTTGAACTGGACCATCTTGCCCGAGACTTCCCAGGAGCCCATGGACGTCAGGTCGCCGGTGCAACCGCGCGTGCCGCCACGAGAGCCGCTGCCGAGATTGGTGAGCGTCAGGAACATGTCGCAATTGGCTGCACCGTTGGAGACGCGCCAGTTTCCAACCATCGATTCCTTGGTCACGTCGAGCGCCGTCGTCGGCGCGCCCGCTGCGACATTGGCGCTGCCGGGAGGCGTTGCCGTCGGAGCCGTCGGAAACTGCGAAGAGCCACCGGGAGGAGGAAGCGCACCGGACTGGACGGATGGAACAGGCTGCGCCTGAAGCGGCGGCGTGTATCCGGGACCAGCATTGGAATTGCTGTTGTAATCGTAAGAGGTACGCTGGCAACCGGCGAGGCCCATAACGACCACAAGGCCCGTCACCACATATCTAACTTGCATCTCAAGCTCCCGATTCTCGTCGCTTCGGAAAATTCATGGTTACACAAAGCGGCTGAATTATTACCAAAGCCTTAGCTAAGGCAAGACGCGGCAACGATAATTGCCATTTCGTCGGCATTTTAGGAAAATTCTTCGCCGCTTCCCAATAAAGAAGCCGCGACCTGTAGCCGCGGCTTCTGACATTTCTGATCTAGGACGCGATCATCAAACGCGACGCTCGACCATCATCTTCTTGATCTCGGCAATCGCCTTGGCCGGGTTCAGACCCTTGGGGCAGGCCTGCGCGCAGTTCATGATGGTATGGCAGCGATACAGACGGAAAGGGTCCTCGAGGTTGTCGAGACGCTCGCCCGTTGCTTCGTCGCGGCTGTCGATCAGCCAGCGATAGGCCTGAAGCAGAACGGCTGGACCGAGATAACGGTCGCCATTCCACCAGTAGCTGGGACAGGAGGTGGAGCAGCAGGCGCACAGAATGCACTCGTAAAGACCATCCAGCTTCAGACGGTCTTCATGGCTCTGCTTCCATTCCTTGGCAGGTGTAGGAGACACCGTCTTCAGCCAAGGCTCGATCGAGCGGTGCTGGGCGTAGAAGTTCGACAGGTCCGGCACCAGATCCTTGACCACAGGCATATGCGGCAGAGGATAGACCTTTACCGTGCCGTTGATCTCTTCCATGCCCTTGGTGCAGGCCAGCGTATTCGTGCCGTCGATGTTCATCGCGCAGGAACCGCAAATGCCTTCACGACAGGACCGGCGAAGTGTGAGCGTCGGATCGATCTTGTTCTTGATGTACAAAAGCGCATCGAGAACCATAGGGCCGCAATCATCGATATCGATGTAATACGTGTCGATACGTGGGTTCTGGCCGTCGTCAGGGTTCCAGCGATAAACCCGGTATTCGCGAACGTTCTTCGCGCCTGCCGGCTTCGGCCAGACCTTGCCTTCGGTCATCTGAGAGTTTTTGGGGAGAGCAAGTTCAACCATGTCCAATACCTCTCAAATCAATAGACGCGTGCTTTTGGCTCGATCTTTTTAGGATCGATGCCATCGGCAATGAGTTCGGTGTGCACCGGACGGTAGTCTAGCTTGACGTCGCCCGCTTCGCTGACCCAGGCCAGCGTGTGCTTGCGCCAGTTGACGTCGTCGCGGCCGGCAAACGGGCCATCGGTATAGTCCTCGCGTGCATGCGAGCCGCGGCTTTCCTTGCGGGCTTCCGCGCCGTAGACGGTGGTGATGGCGTTGGCCATCAGGTTTTCCAGCTCCAGCGTTTCCACCAGATCGGAGTTCCACACCATCGAACGGTCGGTGACCTTCACATCCGGAAGTTCCTTCCAGATGGCGGAGAGACGCTGGCAGCCGTTTGCAAGCGATTCCTGCGTGCGGAACACGGCGGCATCTTCCTGCATGGCGCGCTGCATCTTGTCGCGCAGCACCGCCGTCGGCGTGCTGCCACTGGCGTTGCGCAGGCGGTCGAAGCGATCCATGATCTTGTCGCAGGCAACCGTGTTGAGAGCCGGAACCGGCTCGTCACGGTTGATGACCTGGGCTGCACGGATGGCAGCGGCACGACCGAAGACCACAAGGTCGATCAGCGAGTTGGAGCCGAGACGGTTTGCACCGTGAACCGAGGCACAGCCCGCTTCGCCCACAGCCATCAGGCCGGGCGAGATACGACCGGGATTTTCGCTATCGGCGTTCAGCACTTCACCCCAATAATTGGTCGGAATGCCGCCCATATTGTAGTGAACCGTCGGCAGAACCGGGATCGGCTCGCGCGTCACGTCCACGCCTGCGAAGATCTTGGCGCTTTCGGAAATGCCTGGAAGACGCTCATGCAAAACCGCCGGATCGAGGTGGTCCAGATGCAGGAAGATGTGGTCCTTGTTCTTGCCCACGCCTCGGCCTTCGCGAATTTCCATGGTCATGCAGCGGGATACGACGTCGCGCGATGCCAGATCCTTGGCGGATGGGGCATAGCGCTCCATGAAGCGCTCGCCTTCGGAGTTGACGAGATATCCGCCTTCGCCGCGCGCCCCTTCGGTGATCAGGCAGCCTGCGCCGTAGATGCCGGTCGGGTGGAACTGAACGAATTCCATGTCCTGAAGCGGAAGGCCGGCGCGTGCGATCATGCCGCCGCCATCGCCCGTGCAGGTATGCGCGGAGGTGGCGGAGAAATAGGCGCGACCGTAACCGCCGGTCGCCAGAACGACCATCTTGGCGGCGAAACGGTGAATAGTGCCGTCATCGAGGTTCCAGGCAACGACGCCGGTGCAGCGGCCATCATCCGACATGATGAGGTCGAGCGCGAAATACTCGATGAAGAATTCGGCATTGTTGCGCAGCGACTGGCCATACAGCGTGTGCAGAATGGCGTGGCCGGTGCGATCAGCGGCGGCGCAGGTGCGCTGTACCGGCGGGCCTTCACCGTAATTCTGCATGTGGCCGCCGAACGGACGCTGGTAGATCTTGCCTTCGGCGTTACGCGAAAACGGCACGCCGTAATGCTCGAGCTCATAGACCGCCTTAGGCGCTTCCATGGCGAGATATTGCATGGCGTCCACGTCGCCGAGCCAGTCGGACCCCTTTACGGTGTCGTAAAGGTGCCACTGCCAACAGTCGGGCGTCATGTTGACGAGCGAGGCAGCGATACCGCCCTGGGCGGCAACGGTGTGCGAACGGGTTGGGAAAACCTTGGTGATACAGGCGGTCTTGAAGCCCTGCTCGGCCATGCCGAGTGTGGCGCGCAGACCAGCGCCGCCGGCGCCTACGACGATGACGTCATAGGAGTGATCGACGTAAGTATAGGCCTTGCCGTTCTGTGAGGGTGAACTGTTCGGTGCCATGACGGATTATCCTGCGAATGCGATTTTCAGAACGGCGAAGAGACAGAGACCGCCGACTGCCACCGCGAAGAAGGTGTTCAGCATCAGAAGAACCAGCTTGGGAACTTCCGCATGAATGTAGTCCTCGATGATGACCTGCATGCCGAGCTTCATGTGAATGAGGCCGGAGATGACGACGAGGCCCATGATCACCGCAACGAGCGGGTTTGAGAGAGCCGAAACGACAACCTCATAGGGCGCGCCGCCGTACATAACGAGAAAACCGACGAAGAAGATCAGAAGCGGCACGTTGGAAACGGCCGTCACACGCTGGCGCCAGAAATGCTCGGTGCCTTCCTTGGCGGAGCCGAGACCGCGAACCTTGCCGAGAGGGGTGCGCATATCCATGATGGTATCTCCTCAGCGCACGATCAGGGCGACAACCCAGATCAGCGCGGTCAGACAGATCGAAACGACAAAGGACGCCTTGGCGAGCTTGGTGGTGAAATGCTTCTCGAAGCCGTGGCCGAGGTCCCACATGAAGTGGCGAAGGCCGCCGAGCATGTGGTGAACCAGCGCCCAGGTATAGCCGATCAGGATCAGCTTGCCGATCAGCGAACTCATGGCCCACTGGACCCAGGCGTAAGCGTCGACGCCAGAGGCGGTCGCAATCAGCCACCAGGCAACCAGAAGCGTGCCGAAATAGAGTGCGCCACCGGTAATACGGTGTACAATGGACGCAACCATCGTCGGAATTGGCTTGTAGATTTGAAGATGCGGCGACAAAGGCCGATTGTTTGTCGTGTTCGCCATATGAACCTCACGGCGTTTCTTGGCGCCGATCATAGCCGGGCGCCCCCAAACAACGCACATGACGAAAGAATGTGCATTGCACCAAGCGCGACCTTTAATCGCAGGAGGGCATCACGACAAGTACAATCGGCAACCGTTTTGAATTTAATCGATTGTGGTCTAAAAATTCTGCGTGATTCTCTGGATCGAAAATAAAATGTCGAGCGTTTCCAGACGTCAACATTCTATTTAATTTACGTAAACGTAAAACAAAAAATGCCTTTCCGCCCGAACGGAGAGCTTCAAAACTGGATGGAGAAGATCATGTTCAAGCAGGCCTATTGGATCATTCCAACCCTTCTGATCACCATTGGTTCCCCCTCTTTGGCGAGCGCGAGCGACTATCACCGCGATCATCGTTCGTACCGCCCTTACAGCTATTCGCAGCCCTCCGTCGTCGGCGGTGATGGGCTACCGTCCTACATTAGAGGCCTTGGTACCTATGCGGGCGGGCTGTCTGCGGTGCGTTTTCCCGGCAACGGAAACTATTTCTACGCCCAGGGTGGCGGTGCATATCTGCCGGACGGATACCGTAAGACGACGGTCGAGCCGCGCATCATCCACGTCAACCAGCGTACGATGAACGCCAACTGCCAGTATGAAGCCGGCGTCTGCGTCATCCGTCCCTAAGAGCTTTGCCCAAAGCACCTTGCGTCCTATTTGCAGGTGCAAAGGACGCTTCAACGCCTTGGGATCCAAGCGGCGTGCGATTTCGAAGATCGATTTGGATTTTTGGGCAGGTGCGCGGTTTTAGGATAAGCGCCAGACGGTTGTCTGCTTGACTTCGCTGTCTTCCAGCGCCCGCGTTACCGGCACCTGGTAAGTAGCGCAGGCGCTGAGCTTCGTCTTCGGCAAATAGGCACGGCCTGGATCGCCGACCAGTACGGTAACGCCGTGGGCTGTAAGAGATGCAAACCAAGGGATCAGCGCGTCTGCGAACACCTTGTCGTAAAATACGTCGCCGGCAAGCAACACGTCGGCGTCCATGTCCCTTCCGATGACATCCTGCGAGATCACATCGATCGTCACGCCATTCACCGCAGCGTTGAGCATCACAGCACTCTTTGCCCAGGGGTCGATATCGACCGCAAGCACATGGGTCGCCCCCGCCAGCGCCGCAGCAATCGCCACCATGCCGGAGCCACTGGCGAAATCGACGACGCGTTTGCCGCGCACCACGTCGGGGTTATCCAGAATATAGCGCGCCAACCCCTGCCCGCCGGCCCAGGCGAAAGCCCAGAAGGGCGGCGGCAGGCCGATCTCTTCCAGCTCTTCCTCCGTCTTCAGCCAAAGATCATGGGCTTCGCTTCCAAGATGAAGGGCAAGCTCCGGCACGTGCGGCGGCGACATGATGCTGGTGTTGGCGCGGATGAAGTCTTCTGGCGCGGTCTTCACGGGATGATATCAATCAGGCGAGCGTGGCGGCTTATCGACGCCTGCCATGTGGCAGACTTCCAGATATTCCTCTTCCGTCACCGGCTGAACGGAAAGTCGCATGGACGTGACGAGCGACATGTCGGCAAGCTTCGGATTGGCCTTTACCGCCTTCAAGGTCACCGGCTTCGGCACATCGCGGACCGCCTTGATGTGCACGCAGTCCCAGCGCGCATCCCCCTCGGCGGACGAATCCGGCTTGGACAATTCGCAGACCTCGACGATGCCGACGACCTCCAGCCCCTCATTGGAGTGGTAGAAGAAACCCTTGTCGCCAAGCTTCATGGCCCGCATGTTGTTGCGCGCCTGATAGTTGCGCACGCCGGTCCATTCCTCGCCGGCCTCGCCCTTGGCCTTCTGCTGCTCCCAGGACCATGTGTCGGGTTCGGATTTGAATAGCCAGTAATTCGCCATCTCGCGCTCTGTCCTTACGCCGCCGGATTGTTGAAAACCCAATTATAGGGCTTCACATCGACGCTTTCGAACAGACCCGCCTTGGCGTAAGGGTCGGCATCGGCAAGCGCACGCGCAGCATCGATATCGGCGGCTTCGACGATCACGAGGCTGCCATTCGGTTTGCCGTCTGCATCCAGAAACGGACCGGCAATCTTCAGCGTGCCTTCGGCATTCAGCTTGTTGAGATGCTCAAGATGCGCGGGACGTGTGTCCATACGCACATTCAAATGGCCGGGCTTATCCTTGCAGATAAAGGCAAACAGCATTGTCTTCTCCTCTTGTCGCCCAGTCCTATTCGGTGGTGATGGGCCGTGTCATCAATTGTCGCATGGCGGTACGAATGTCCAGCCGCCCCTCGATGATCGCCGCAACGGCATCGGTCACGGGCATGTCGATCTTGTGGTCGGCGGCAAGCCGGGACGCGACGGAGGCGGCGTAGGCGCCCTCCACCAGCCCGCCATGAAAGGCCGAGGGTGCATCCCCCTGCCCCAGCGATATGCCGAAGCGCAGATTGCGCGACTGGTGGCTGGTGGCGGTCAGGACCAGATCGCCAAGACCGGAAAGCCCGCGCACCGTATCCGCCTGTCCGCCGACGGCAACGACAAGCCGCGACATTTCCGCAAGCCCGCGGGCAATCAAGGCCGCACGCGCCGATTCACCCAGCCCCGCCCCTTCGACGATGCCGGCGGCAATCGCCAGCACATTCTTCAACGCGCCACCAAGCTGCACGCCAATACGATCGGTCGAGGCATAAAGCCGAAAGGTCTGTCCGGAAATGGTTTGCGCCAGGTGCTCGGCAAGTGCGGCATCGCTGGCTGCGACCGCCATGGCTGTCGGCAGCCCCTTGGCGATGTCGGCGGCAAAGCCCGGCCCTGAGAGCACGGCGACGGGATGCGACGGCAATTCCTCTTCCAGCACTTGTGTGAGAAGCAAGCCGGACGAGCGGTCGATCCCCTTCGCCAAGGTAATCACCACGGCATCCTTAGCCAGGTAAGGACCATATTGGCGCGCCGCGTCCGCCTGGGCCTGTGAGGGCATGGCGAACAGCACGATGCCGGCATTGCGCAGCACTTCGGGTTCGGCGGAATATTTCAGCGCATAGGGAAGCGCGATCCCTGGCAGGGCCGCATCATGCACGCCATCGGCCTGCAGGTCGGCCATCAAGGACGGATCGCGGCCAAGCAGCGTGACGTCATGGCGATTTTCCAGCGCAATCACCACCGCAATCGCCGTGCCGAAGGCGCCGGACCCGATGACGACGATGGTTTCGCGCTTGCTCATGCCTTGGCTCCGCGCTTACCAAAGCCGACCAGTGTCTTCGCATCCGCATCGAGCGGCCAACGCGAGCGCGGCTGCGTGTCGAGACCGTCCGGCTCCATGCCTTGCGCCATGCGCTCAAGGCCTGCCCAGGCGATCATCGCGGCATTGTCGGTGCAAAGCGCAAGCGGCGGCGCGATGAAGCGAAAGCGGTGCTTGTCGCAGAGCGCCTGCAGGGTGCCGCGAAGCTCCTGATTGGCGGCGACACCACCGGCGACGACGAGGGCCGGTCCACCCTCGACGGAGGGGAATGTTTCGGTAAAACGCTGAAGCCCGCGCCCGATCCGGTCCTGCAATGTGCGCGATACCGCCTTCTGGAAGGAGGCGCAGATATCGGCAATGTCCTGATCTGTGAGTGGGGCGATGGCCGTGGCTGCCTGCCGCACGGCCGTCTTCAGACCGGAAAAGGAAAAATCGAGCCTTACTTCACCCGCCATCGGACGCGGCAAGTGGAAGCGATCGGGATTGCCATTCTTCGCCGCCTTCTCGACCGCCGGTCCACCAGGATAGGGCAGGCCAAGCAGCTTGGCCGTCTTGTCGAAGGCTTCGCCGAGCGCATCGTCGATGGTCGTTCCCCAGCGCTCATACTGGCCGACACCGCGCACCAGGATCAGCTGGGTATGACCACCGGACACGAGCAGCATCAGATAGGGAAAGGAGAGCCCGTCCGTCAGCCGCGCCGTCAGTGCATGGCCTTCCAGATGGTTGATGGCATAAAGCGGCTTGCCCGCAGCCTTCGCGATTGCCTTGCCGGTCATCAACCCGACGATCAGCCCGCCGATGAGACCTGGCCCAGAGGTAGCGGCAATCGCATCCACTTGCCCCAGCGTCACGCCCGCCTTGGCGAGCGCTTCCTCGATCAGCGTATCGAGGGCTTCCACATGGGCGCGGGCGGCAATTTCCGGTACCACGCCACCATAGGCGCTGTGTTCTTCCAGCTGCGACAAAACGACGTCAGAGACGATCTCGCCACGGCCATCAGCATGCCGAACCACAACAGATGCAGCGGTTTCGTCACAACTGGTCTCTATGCCGAGGATACGAAGAAAGGGGGTCATCAGCCGGTTCGTTGATTGCGGTGCTTTTGAAACTTAGGTACGAACACCTCCGGTAACAACGGATAGATGCCGATGCAAACAAAACCTTTCCGAATAGGCACGCGCGGTAGCCCGCTGGCACTGGCGCAGGCGTTCGAAACGCGCGACCGGCTGGCGGCGGCCCATGACCTGGCCCCGGAGATGTTCGAAATCGTGCCGCTCGCGACCAAGGGCGACCGCATGACCGACCGCCCCCTGTCCGAAATCGGCGGCAAGGGCCTGTTCACCGAAGAGCTGGAAGCGCAATTGCTGTCCGGCGATCTCGACTTTGCTGTTCACTCGTCCAAGGACATGGCGACCAAGCTGCCGGACGGTCTGGAGCTCCGCGCCTTTCTGCCGCGCGAAGACGTGCGTGATGCCTTCATCGGCAGAACCGCACCTCGCCTCCTCGAACTGCCGCACGGGGCCATCGTCGGCTCGGCCTCGCTTCGCCGTCAGGCGCTCATCCGTCGTCTACGCCCAGATCTTGAGGTCATCATCTTCCGCGGTCTGGTCGATACAAGACTGCGTAAGCTGGCGGAAGGCCAGGCAGACGCCACCCTGCTCGCCTTTGCCGGCCTGAAGCGGCTGAACAAGGACGATGTGCCGACGGAGCTGCTGGACCCGAAGGAATTTCCACCTGCCCCAGCACAAGGCGCCATCGGCATTGAATGTCGCATCGGCGATAGCCGGATTCAGGATTTGCTCTCGGCCATCAATGACGTGCCGACCTATGATGCGGTGATGTGCGAACGCGCCTTTCTCGCAGCGCTCGACGGCTCCTGTCGCACGCCCATTGCGGGGCTTGCCACCTGTCATGGGGAGGACCTGCATTTCCACGGGGTCATCCTCACACCGGATGGACAGACGGAGCATGCCGTCGAAGTCTCCGGCAAGCTTGCAGATTCCGAAACGCTCGGACGTCAGGCTGGCGAAAAAGTGCGCCAAGCGGCCGGCCCCGGCTTCTTCGAAAGTTGGACCTGAACCATGCGCGTCGTCGTGACCCGTCCGATCCGTTCGGGGCAGAAGACGGCGACGCTTTTGCAGCAACGCGGCCATCAACCCATCCTGCTGCCTCTGACCGAAGCGGTGCACAAGGCCGAAGCCACAAGAGAGGCTCTGACGCGCCAACCCAACGCTATCGTCGTCACCAGCGCCGAAGCTTTGCGCGCTCTGGATTCATCCGACATCGATCTGTCCGGCCATCTCGATCGACCGCTTTTTGCCGTGGGTGAAGCGACCGGGCAGGCGGCAAGAGAGCGCGGTTTCAACACCGTCATTACTGGTGAAGGAGATGGAGCGGCACTCGCGCATCTGGTCAAGACAACACTGTTACACCCCGCGCTAGCATTAGCGGTAAAAAGCTCTCCACCGCGCGTACTCTATCTTGCCGGACGGCCACGCGAGGGCGGCTTCGAGACCACGCTCACGAATAGCACGATCGAGCTGAACGTTGCCGAGATTTATCAGATGCAGCCGGTCGTGTGGGAGGGACCAGCTTTACGAGCCGCGCTCGGCCCCAAGCTCGATGCGGTTCTCCTTTATTCCCGCGAGACCGCCCGGATCTTCTTTGACCTTGTCGAGACGCATGGTCTGGCGCCAGCACTCGCCACCTCTCACTTCATCTGCATCAGCGAAAAGGTTCTGGACGTCGTTCCGACACCGCATCGCAGTCGTGCAATGGCTAGCGCCCTGCCCAGCGAGCAAGCAATGTTGCAGCTTCTGGAAACGGTGACTGGAACCTAATTCCCTTTCGCCCCTTTCCTTTGCCACCGTCACTGACTAGGTTTGAGGGGTGGCGACATGCGACCCCGTCTTCCCCAAAGGTGGTACGTCGCCACCGCGACCGAGGAACAGATAAGACTATATGAGGTTGTCATGGTATCCGGAAAGCCGCCACGCCACTCCAAATCTAAGACCGAACCGGTCACCATCGATCTGGACGCAAAAGACGTGACGGATGTGAGCGCGCCCAAGCCATCGACTACTCCTACGGATACGACGACGACAAGCACATCGAGTGAGGCAAAGCCAGCGCCAGAGCCAAAAGTCTCCGAAGCCATCAAGCCGGCAACTGTCGCCACGGAAAGCGTGAAAGCCGAGAACCCCAAGCCGGTTTGGGATCAGCCGGCGAAACCGCCAATCGAGCCAGAGCCGAATGTCGGCAAGCATGCGGCGTCCGGCAAAGACGAAGCGCCACCGAAGCCCGACTCGACGATCACGCAGGAACCACCGAAAGCCGCAGCAGCATCGGCCGCCACTACCACATCGCCAGCAGCATCAAGCAGCACTGCTGATAGCGCCAAAGGTACATCCGGCACCCTTGGCAAGGACGCTCCAAAGACCGACCCCTTCAAGCCGCAGACGACGACATCGACGACCTCTAGCGCATCGTCGGCGGGCAAGCCATCAGCAGCCGCCACATCGTCTTCGCGCGATCCAAAATCGCAGGGCAATTCCGGCCTGATTGCGGCTGGCATTGTTGGTGGTCTGATTGCACTTCTGGCTGCCGGCAGCATGCAATATGCTGGCTTCCTGCCATCCAGTTCGACCGGCGGCGCATCGTCGGATGAACTGACTACCCTGAAATCCCAGGTCGCCTCTCTGCAACAGCAGATGGCCGAAGCGCCGAAAGCGCAGACAGGGGATACCTCTGCGCTCGAGCAGCGCATTGCCGCCCTGGAAAGCTCCACCGCATCCGGCGGCGACGCAAGCGCCAAGATTTCGCAGCTTGAGAACACGGTTTCGACCTTGCAGTCCGGGCGCGCCACCGATGACCAGAAGATCGCTTCGCTGACACAGCGCCTCGACGCCGCGGAAACCAAGATCAACGAACCGCGCGACGATGTCGAAGTGGCGCGTGCCATAGCCTCCGCAGCACTGAAGGCAGCCATCGATCGTGGCGGTCCCTTCCTGACCGAACTCGATACGCTCTCCAAGGTGACGCCAGACGATCCGGCGATCCAGTCGCTGCGGCCTTTCGCCAATACTGGCGTGCCAACACGTGCGGAACTGGTGCGCCGTTTCCCCGATGTCGCCAACGCAATGCTGGCGGCCCTTCGTCCAACCGATCCGAACCAGGGGATCATCGACCGGCTGGCGGATAGCGCCATGTCGCTGGTCAAGGTGCGCCCTGTCGGCAATGTCGAGGGCGAAGGTGACGATGCCAAGATCGCCCGCATGGAAGACAAACTGCAGAATGGCGACCTCAAGGGTGCGGCGCTGGAATGGGATGCCCTGCCGGAAGCAGCCAAGACGGCATCAGCCGATTACAAGAAGTCGCTGGACGCCCGCATTCAAGTCGAGGATCTCGTCAACAGCACATTGAACCGCGCAGTCAGCAGCACAGGCCAGCAGGGGTAAGACATGACCAGAATCGTTAGCTTCGTCGTCATCGTCCTTCTCATCGCCGTCGGCTTTGCCTGGCTGGCGGATCGTCCGGGGGTTCTCGCTATCACCTGGCAGGGGCAACTGATCGAGATGAGTCTGATGGTCGCCGCAACGCTTGTCGGCGGCCTCATCGCTGCGATCTTGCTTTTGTGGTGGATGATCAGCACGCTGTGGAACTCACCGCACGCCGCACGCCGCTACTTCCGCGCCCGCAAGCGCGACCGCGGCTACCAGGCGCTTTCGACAGGCCTGATCGCGGCCGGCGCCGGCAATGCAACGCTGGCCCGCAAGATGACGGCCAGAACCCAAGGCCTGCTCAGCGCCGATCAGGAGCCTCTGATACATCTTCTGGAAGCCCAAGCTGATCTGATCGAAGGCAAATATGATGCCGCGCGCCGCAAGTTCGAGGCGATGGCAAACGATCCGGAAACACGCGAACTCGGTCTTCGGGGGCTCTATATCGAGGCTCGCCGACAGGGTGCGCATGAAGCCGCCCTTCAATATGCCGAGGATGCAGCGCGAAACGCGCCCTACCTGCCTTGGGCAGCGCAAGCGACGCTCGAAAGCAAATGTCGCAGCGGCGAATGGGATGACGCGATCCGCTTGCTCGACCAGCAGAAGGCTGCCCACGTGATCGAGCGCGGCGAAGCCGAGCGCCTCAAGGCCGTGCTTCTGACGGCAAAGGCGG
Source organism: Agrobacterium larrymoorei (assembly GCF_037722385.1). GTDB lineage: Bacteria > Pseudomonadota > Alphaproteobacteria > Rhizobiales > Rhizobiaceae > Agrobacterium > Agrobacterium larrymoorei_C. The sequence continues at coordinate 256,631 of NZ_JBBKAQ010000018.1, read as the reverse complement.
AGGAAAAGTTCGAAAGCGATCCGAAAGCTGCACGCGAGGATGCGAAAGCCGCCCTTAAGCTCGCGAAAGCGCTCGTCCCGGCCGCACTTGTCGCTGCAAAATCCTATCTGCGCGAAGACAACCTGCGCAAGGCAGCGGCCATTCTGGAGCCTGTCTGGAGGGCCGAACCGCATCCGCAGATTGCCGAGCTTTATGTTCGCGCCCGCAGCGGCGACACGGCCATCGACAGACTGAAGCGTGCCGAGCGGCTGGAGAGCCTGAAGCCCAACAATATCGAGTCGCTTTTTGCCGTGGCGCAGGCAGCGTTGGCTGCACAGGACTTCGACAAGGCGAGATCAAAAGCCCAGGCTGCAGCCCGCATTGCACCACGCGAGAGCATCTTCCTTCTGCTGGCCGACATCGAAGAAGCCGAAAGCGGTGATCAGGGTCGCGTTCGCCACTGGATGGCGCAGGCGTTGCGTGCGCCGCGTGATCCGGCCTGGGTCGCGGACGGCATCGTTTCGGAAAAATGGCATCCTGTTTCGCCAGTCTCCGGACGTCTCGATGCCTTCGAATGGAAAGCCCCCTTCGGCCAATTGGAAGGCCCGGTGGAAGATGTGAGCGTCGACAATGCGCTTGCATCCCTGCCTGACGTGGCGCAGCCGGAAATCCGCGAGCGGATCATCGAAATCCCGGTTCCGGTAAAGGCCCAGCCGACGCCACATGTCGAAACAAAGGTCGAGCCCAGAGTCGAGACGAGGACCCCGGTCAAGCCTGTGATCGAGACACCGAAGCCCAAGGTTCAACCAAGCCAGCCGCCGCAACCGGCCTCCTCGGCAAAGACAGAGGAAGTCGTACCCTTCTTCGGTGGCGCGCCGGATGATCCTGGCGTTAAAAAAGCAGAGGGCGCGCCCCTTGCGGAACCCGTCAAGCCCATAGTCCAGACAACTCCAGTGTCCAAACCACCCGCACAGAAAACTACAGCTGCCGAAAATGGCGATGAACCCGTTCCCTTCTATGGCGGCCTGCCGGATGATCCGGGCGTGAAGAAAACCCCTGCCACGACGGACGAAAAAAACCGCCTCAATCTGTTTTAAGGCGTCATTGACGCTCAAGGAGAGCCATGCTCGAACGTATCCAGTCCTTCTTTCAAAGCCTGACGAATAGCGATACGTCTCGCGATTTTCCGCCCGATGACCTGCGTGTCGCTATCGCTGCCCTTTGCTTTCAGGTGATGGAAGCGGACGGAACGGTATCCAAGGTAGAGCGCCAGCGCCTGCGCGAATTGCTGCAGGAGCATTATGATCTCAGTTCCGGCAAGCTCGACGCACTGATGGATGCGGGACAGGAGGCCGGAAAAGAGGCGGTCGATTACTATCGCTTCACCACTGACATTCGCCGCCATCTGAACGAACAGGAACGCGTCGAACTCATCGGCATCCTCTGGGATATCGTCTATGCTGATGGCGAGCGCAACGAGATGGAAGACAACGTCATCTGGCGCATTGCCGAGCTTCTTGGTGTTTCCGTCCGTGATCGCGTCCTCCAGCGCCAGCAGGTGGAAGGCCACAAGCACACCGACGGTCACGATGAGGCCGAGGCTGACGCGATCTGAAGCATTCCGCGCGACGGTATGAAGAGGTTTTGCGATAACGACACGCGGCGACCCAACGCAACAAGCGTGAGAAGCGGATATGAAAGACCGCGGCATACTTTCGAGGTCAGGCAAAGCCGATATCAGTCGTCAGCTTTTTACCCACCTTGGAAAGAGGCCGCTAAGGCAACCGTATTCCTAAACGCGCACTTCCGTGTGACGGTACTTGTCGGCTCATGTGGTAATGTCTAAATGTCTGCCAACAACATAGGAGACATTGATGGTAGGCATTATTGACGCAGTGATTACGGTCATATTATTGGCGCTGCAGATCTACTGGTGGATATTGATCGCCAGCGCCATTTTCTCATGGCTCTACGCATTCAATGTCATCAACTCCTCCAATCAGTTCGTCAACTCGATCGGCAGCTTCCTCTATCATGCCACCGAGCCGGTCCTGCGCCCGATCCGTCGCGTTCTCCCGAACATGGGCGGCATTGATCTGTCGCCGCTCGTCGTGCTGCTCGGCATCGTCTTCTTGCAGATGATCATCGCGAACCCGATCAGACCCTTCCTGATCTCGCTCTTCATGTGATCTCGCATCCCTGGAAAGCCGCTCAGCAACACGTAGAGCTGAGGGTCCGGCTCACGCCCTCTGGCGGGCGTGACGCGATCGACGGCCTAGAGCAGGATGCCGAAGGGCAGGCTTACCTGAAAGCCCGCGTTACCGCTGTGCCTGAGGATGGAAAAGCGAACAAGGCGCTGATTGCGCTTCTGTCGAAGACGCTCAAGATCGCCAAATCCTCGATCAGCTTCGTCTCAGGCGAAACATCGCGTAAAAAAATCCTCCGGCTCGAAGGCGAACCGGAGGAGATCATCTTAAAACTCAAGACGGTGTTGGGCTGAACTCAGCCCTGAGCCTTGTAGCGCTCGACGGCTTCGAGGATCAGCTTCTTGGCAACGTCGACATCCTGCCAGCCGCCCATCTTCACCCACTTGCCGGGTTCCAGATCCTTGTAGTGCTCGAAGAAATGCTCGATCTGCTTCAGTGTGATTTCCGGCAGGTCGGTGTAGTTCTTGACCTTGTCGTAACGCTGGGTCAGCTTCGGCGCTGGAACTGCGAGGATCTTTTCGTCCTTGCCGCCATCATCTTCCATGATCATCACGCCGATCGGGCGAACATTGATGACGCAGCCAGGCACCAGCGGGCGGGTATTACAGATCAACACATCGATCGGATCGCCATCTTCGGACAGCGTGTGCGGCACGAAGCCGTAATTGCCCGGATAGGTCATTGGCGTGTAGAGGAAGCGATCGACGATCAGTGCGCCTGCATCCTTATCCATCTCGTACTTGATAGGATGGCCGCCGACCGGCACTTCAACGATCACATTGACGTCTTCAGGCGGGTTCTTGCCGACGGAGATTGCATCAATACGCATACTCTTTCCTTATTTCGGTGAGTTGAGATTGCTCCTCGATACTGGGAAAGCCGCATTATTGCAACATCGCCCGCCGCAAGCCGGGCGCTTTTGTAGAACCAAGAATGGGCGCTGGTTAAAGGATTGAGACGCTTACAAGAAACAACGGACGAGAAGTTTTAATACCTGCCGTGGATCGGTATCAAGATCAGGCCAATCCAGCCATTCTCATCTGCGCGAAGAAAGCGTGGGCGTCGCGAACTTGCTTAGCGCCAGGCAAAACCGATCTTGCGCAATTGTTTGTCGGCGAAGTCTTCCATGCCTTCGGCAATATCCTTGCCGCCATGCGAGCGGAAGAAGCGGCTGGCGACATCGCTGTCCTCCAGGCACCACGCGACGACGCCGTTGCAGCCGAGCGACTTCAACAGACGACGTCCCTCTTTGAAAAGAACGGTACCCAGGCCGATGCCCTGATATTCCGGGCGCAGATAAAGCTCGTAGATCTCGCCATCATAGGGAAGTCCGCGGGCGCGGTTGAGGCCAAGCGTCGTGTAGCCAGCGATCACACCTGCCACTTCGACCACCAGCAGCGTGGCAGAGCCGCGGGCAGCACGGCGCCACCAGTCCTCACCGCGACGATCCAGCATCTGCCAGAGCGGCTTGTGGGGTATAAGCCCCGAATATGCCTGTTCCCAGGACAGCCGATGCGTCTGCGCAATAGCGCGAGCGTCTTCCGGTTCAGCCCGGCGAACATCGATGGATAACGTTTTCATAACGCGATTCTGGCCCCGGCCATGAAAACTTACCAGCCATAAAGGTTAACGGCGGGAAGCTTACCCACAGCCTAATCATGTGGACGACGAGTGAAAGATTAACGCTTTTTTTACCAATGAGACAAGCAGGCCGATTCGCGCAGACAAAGAAAAACCCGGATCGAGGGATGCTCGAACCGGGTTTCTCAAAATGTGGTTAATCAAGCGGCGATCAGCCAGCCAGCTTGGCCTTTTCGAAGCGCTTGCGATCGTTCGGATCGAGATGCAGCTTGCGAAGACGTAGCGACTTCGGCGTCACTTCCATCAGCTCGTCGTCCTGGATCCAGGACAGAGCGCGGTCGAGCGTCATGCGGATCGGCGGCGTCAGCTTCACGGCTTCATCCTTGCCAGCGGCGCGGATGTTGGTGAGCTGCTTGCCCTTCAGCACGTTGACTTCGAGATCGTTGTCACGGGTGTGAATGCCGATGATCATGCCGGCATAGACCTTTTCACCCGGTTCGATGATCATCGGACCACGGTCTTCCAGGTTGAACATGGCGTAAGCGACGGCCTCGCCAGAACCGTTGGACAGGAGAACGCCGTTGACGCGACCAGCGATCTGACCCTTGAAGGGCTGATAATCGTGGAACAGACGGTTCATGATCGCCGTACCGCGCGTGTCGGTCAAGAGTTCCGACTGGTATCCGATCAGGCCACGGGTCGGAGCGTAGAACTTCAGACGAACGCGGTTGCCACCGGAAGGACGAAGCTCGGCCATTTCAGCCTTGCGCTCGGACATCTTCTGAACGACGACACCGGAATGCTCTTCATCGACGTCGATGACGACTTCTTCGATCGGCTCCAACAGGGTGCCGTTCTCATCCTTGTGCATCACGACGCGCGGACGCGACACGGCAAGCTCGAAGCCTTCGCGACGCATGGTTTCGATCAGAACCGCGAGCTGCAATTCGCCACGACCGGAGACGAAGAACGAGTCCTTGCCTTCGGCTTCTTCGATCTTCAGAGCGACGTTGCCTTCGGCTTCCTTGAGCAGACGGTCGCGAATGACGCGGCTCGTGACCTTGTCGCCTTCGGTGCCAGCCAGCGGGCTGTCATTGACGATGAAGGACATGGTCACCGTCGGCGGGTCGATCGGCTGCGCGGTCATGGCTTCAGTCACCGAAGGATCGCAGAACGTGTCGGCGACGGTACCCTTGGAAAGACCGGCAATGGCAACTATGTCGCCCGCATGGGCTTCTTCGATCGCGGTGCGCTCGATGCCGCGGAAGGCGAGGATCTTCGAAATACGACCGGTTTCGATGGTCTTGCCATCCTGGCCCAGAACCTTGACGGCCTGGTTCGGCTTGATCGAGCCGGAAGCGATACGACCGGTGATGATGCGGCCGAGGAAGTTGTTGGCCTCGAGGATCGTACCGATCATGCGGAACGGACCTTCTTCAACCTTCGGCTCCGGAACATGCTCAAGAACCAGATCGAGAAGCGGTGCCAGACCCTGATCCTTCGGACCTTCCGGGTTGACGTTCATCCAGCCATCACGACCGGAGCCGTAAAGGATCGGGAAGTCCAGCTGCTCGTCGGTGGCGTCGAGGTTGGCGAAAAGGTCGAAGACTTCGTTGATGACTTCCTCATGGCGGCCATCCGGACGGTCGATCTTGTTGATCGCGACGATCGGACGAAGACCAACCTTGAGCGCCTTGGAGACGACGAACTTCGTCTGCGGCATCGGGCCTTCGGAGCTGTCGACCAGAACGATGGCGCCGTCCACCATGGAGAGAATACGCTCGACTTCACCACCGAAGTCGGCGTGGCCGGGGGTGTCGACGATGTTGATGCGAACACCCTTCCACTCGACCGAAGTCGCCTTGGCGAGAATGGTGATGCCGCGTTCCTTTTCCAGATCGTTGCTATCCATAACACGCTCGGCAACGCGCTGGTTGTCGCGGAACGAACCAGACTGCTTCAAAAGCTCGTCGACCAGTGTCGTTTTTCCATGGTCAACGTGCGCGATGATCGCGATGTTGCGAAGGGCCATATGATTATATCTCTGAGGTTGGGGCGCTGATCGTATGGGATGCGCCAATTTAGTTTGGCGGGCTCATAACCTTTTTTTTGCAAATGCGAAAGGGGGGCTTGTGACATAAGCCCCTTGCGAAAACGCCGTATCAGAGATGTGTGACAGGTTTTTGCGCGCTTTTAAGGTTGAAGCGGGTGCGATCCTTCAGATCGGCTCCTCCCGCTTCAACCCATTACCCGACGGCGTGCCGGCGTCGCGAAACGGCGTCTCGCTTTGCGCAACCGCTTTTAAGCCGCCACCAGTCCGCGCTTCTTCAGCATGGCCTCCGGGCTCGGCATCTTGCCGCGGAAGGCCTTGTAGGTTTCCTCCGGATCGACCGCGCCGCCAACGGAATAGACATTCTCGAGAAGCTTGCGCGCCGTTTCAGGATCGAAGGGATTTCCCGTTTCTTCGAAAGCCTCGAAAGCATCGGCATCCAGCACTTCCGACCACATATAGGAATAGTAGCCGGCCGAATAACCGTCACCGGAAAACACATGCTGGAAGTGCGGCGTGGCGTGGCGCATGGTGATCGACTTCGGCATGTGGAGCGAAGACAGCACCTCTGCCTGCACCGCCATCGGATCGTCCACCGGGCCGCGGGTGTGGAACGCCATGTCGACGAGCGCCGAAGAGGTGAACTCGACGGTGTTGAAACCGGCATTGAACGTCTGCGCCGCCAGCACCTTGTCGAGCAGCGCCTTCGGCATCGGCTCACCCGTTTCATAATGCAGGGCGTATTTTTCGAGGATTTCCGGCACCGTCAGCCAGTGCTCGTAAAGCTGTGACGGCAGTTCGACGAAGTCGCGCGATACGCCCGTACCTGAGACCGACGGATAGGTGACGTTCGACATCATGCCGTGCAGCGCGTGGCCGAACTCGTGGAATAGTGTGCGCGCATCGTCGAGCGACAGGAGTGCAGGCTTGCCTGCGGATGGCTTGGCGAAGTTGCAGACGTTGTAGATGATCGGCAACTCGCCGACTGTGCCATTTTTCAGCGGCAGCTTATGCTGCGACTGGAATGAACTCATCCAGGCGCCCGAGCGCTTGGACGGCCGGGCGAAGTAATCGCCGAGGAACATCGCCTTCAATTCGCCATTGGCATCGCGAATTTCGAAGGTGCGCACATCAGGATGATAGGCCTTCACGTCTTTCAGTTCGACGGCATGAATGCCGAAGAGACGGGTCGCGACATCGAAGCAGGCCTCGATGATCTTTTCCAACTGCAGATAGGGCTTCAGCTCGGTCTCGGAGAAATTGAAGCGCTTCGCTCTCAGCTTCTCGGCATAATAGCGCCAATCCCAGGGCATGACGTCATGGTTCTTGCCCTCGTCGGCGATCATCTCAGCAAGCTCTGCTTCTTCCTCTCCGGCACGCGCAACCGCCTTCTCCCAGACCTCTGTAAGAAGGCCGTTCACCGCATCCGGCGTCTTCGCCATGGTGTCGTCCAGCTTGTAGGCCGCGAAGCTGTCGTAACCGAGGAGCTTTGCCTTCTCCTCGCGCAGCGCCAGCGTGTTCTTGACGATGTCGCGATTGTTGGTCTCGCCGCCATTTTCGCCGCGCGCCACCCAAGCCTTGAAGGCCTGTTCGCGCAGATCGCGACGCTCGGAAAAGGTCAGGAACGGCTCGATGATCGAGCGCGACAGCGTCACCGCAAACTTGTCCTCTTCGCCATGCTCCTTGGCAGCACCCGCCATGGCATCACGAAGGAACCCTGGAATACCGGCAAGTTCTTCATCCGAGGACAAGATGAGCTTCCAGTTCTTTTCATCCGCCAGCACATTCTGACCGAAGTTGGCGCCGAGGCCCGCCAGTTGTTCGTTGATTGCGGCCAAACGCTCCTGCTCCGGCTTTGGCAGTTTCGCACCTGCGCGCACGAAGCCCTTCCAGTGGCGCTCCAGAACACGCAGTTCCTCATGGGTAAGCCCAAGCGTCTCGCGCTTTTCCCACAGGGTATCGATGCGTTTGAACAGCGCCTCATTCATGCCGATGCGCGAATAATGGCGCGACATTTTCGGCGCGATCTCGCGCTCCAGCGCCTGAATCTGAGGATTGGTGTGCGCACCCGCCTTGTTCCAGAACAGTGCGGACACGCGCGATAGCTCGTCACCGGCAATTTCAAGCGCAATCACCGTATTGGCGAAGCTCGGCGCCTCCGTGTTTTCCGCAATCGCATCGATCTCCGCATCATGGGCGGCAAGGGCCGCATCGAACGCGCCGGCAAAATCCTCATCCTTGACGGCATCGAAACGCGGCAGGCCGTTTTTCCCGTTCCAATCGGTCAGAGCGGAATAATGCGCGATCGTTGATGTCATGGTGATGTCCTCATGCAGATGTGATTGCCAGCCATATGGGCATGCCGCCCACAAGCTTTCAATATCCAACGTCGAGAAGGCCAATGCCAACCGACGTGCGGAACGAATTCTTCTTTCGTCCGATTGCATGCAAAGGCAGAAATTGTCACAAAGTAGAAGAGTTCTAATGAAAAGCACCTGTTTGATGACATCCAATCCCGAACGAGAACCGCTGGCCTTTCTGCTCAACAGCAGCGCCCGATTCCTCAATAGCGTTTTCGAGCGACGTATCGCCACTGCCGGCCTTGGGCTGACGCCCGGCGAAGCCCGCGCGCTCCTGACGGTCGCCGCCATTGACGGCGCCAAACAGGCTGACATTGCCGCCCGCATCGGTCTCGAACCAATGACGGTCTGTACCTATCTCGACAAGCTGGAATCGCTCGACCTCGTAGAGCGCCGCCCCAACCCGGACGACCGCCGGTCGAAGTGCATCTACCTCACCGAAAGCTCCACTGAGATGCTGAGATCGGTCCGAGAGGAGGTGGATGGCCTGATGGCCCAAGCGACCGAAGGGTTCGGCAGAGAAGACGTGGAACGCTTCCACGCGCTGCTTTCCGTCGTGCAGAAGAACCTCCACACCGCTGCGATGGATAAGAGCCGAACGGAAGGCTGAGCCGAAAGCAATAAAAAAGCCCCGCGAACGGGGCTTTGACACGTCGTATCACAAGCAAAATTACTTGCCGAGGTTACGCTTTGCGAGCGTGCGCAAACGCAGCGCGTTGAGCTTGATGAAGCCAGCCGCGTCCTTCTGGTCGTAGGCGCCCTGGTCGTCTTCGAAAGTGACGAGCTTATCGGAATAGAGCGACTTGGCGCTCTCACGACCGGTGACCATGACATTGCCCTTATAGAGCTTCAGCGTCACTTCGCCTTCCACATGCTCCTGGCTCTTGTCGATCAAGGCCTGCAGCATTTCGCGCTCCGGCGAGAACCAGAAGCCGTAATAGATCAGCTCGGCGTAACGCGGCATCAGCTCGTCCTTGAGGTGCGCTGCACCGCGGTCGAGCGTGATGGATTCGATGGCACGGTGGGCTGCAAGCAGGATCGTGCCGCCGGGGGTTTCGTAGACGCCGCGGCTCTTCATGCCGACGAAGCGGTTTTCCACCAGGTCGAGACGACCGATGCCATTGTCGCGGCCATAATCGTTCAGCGTCTTGAGAAGCGTCGCAGGCGACATTTCAACGCCGTTGATCGAGCAGGCATCGCCCTTACGGAAACCAACCTTGATGACGGTTGCCTTGTCGGGTGCAGCTTCCGGAGAAATGGTGCGCATATGCACATATTCCGGGGCTTCCTGTGCCGGGTCTTCCAGAACCTTGCCTTCGGAGGACGAGTGCAGCAGGTTGGCATCGACGGAGAACGGCGCTTCGCCCTTCTTGTCCTTGGCAACCGGGATCTGGTGCTGTTCGGCAAAGTTCAGGAGATCCGTACGGCTCTTGAAGGTCCAGTCACGCCACGGCGCGATGATCTTGATATCCGGGTTCAGCGCGTAAGCGGAAAGCTCGAAGCGAACCTGGTCGTTGCCCTTGCCGGTCGCGCCATGGGCAATCGCATCGGCACCGGTCTTCTTGGCGATTTCGATCAGGTGCTTGGAAATCAGCGGGCGGGCAATCGACGTGCCGAGCAGGTAGACGCCTTCATAGACGGCATTGGCGCGGAACATCGGGAAGACGAAATCGCGAACGAACTCCTCGCGGACATCCTCGATGAAGATTTCCTTGATGCCGAGCATCTCTGCCTTCTTGCGCGCAGGCTCAAGCTCTTCGCCCTGGCCGAGGTCGGCGGTAAACGTCACGACTTCCGCGCCGAGTTCGGTCTGGAGCCACTTCAGGATGATCGAGGTATCGAGACCGCCGGAATAGGCGAGAACGACTTTCTTAACGTCTTTCGGGAGTGCCATTCGTCAAATCCATTTGCATAACCGGCGATCGCGTGAAGCCTCGCCTTTCCTTGGGATTGCGGCACTTTTAGCGAGTTTGGCGGCACACGCAAGAGATAATGGAAGCGGATCGGGCGCGGGAACACTTTGCTAGTCTGAACACTTGTCACGTGATCGAGACACGAAAAACGCCAGAATTCATCAGCGCGCCTGAGAGGCGCTTGGTTGCATAAGGTGCCACCGTCGTCTGAAAAACACGGCCCTGAGAAGGAGAAACCAATGTCGACATTTCATCCCGCATTTGAAAAGGAAAATGTTGCCGTCATCACCGGTGCCGCTTCCGGTATTGGACTTGCCGCGGCACGCAAGTTCGCCAGCTTTGGCATGAGCGTCGTGCTGGTCGATCTCGACGGAGAGAAATTGCGAGCAGCCGAAAGCGAGATTGCCGCAACTATAGAGGACGGCGCGGCAAAAATCGTCGCCATTCCGACAGACGTCTCAAAGCTCGACGAACTCGAAGCCCTGGAGAGAGCCGTGATCCAGCGCTTTGGCCGTGTGCACATGCTGATGAACAATGCCGGCGTCCAGCCGGGCAGCGCCCTTTTCGGCCCGCAGGCCAACTGGGACAAGGTTCTTGGCGTCAATCTTATGGGCGTCGTCAACGGTGCGCGTGTTTTCGGTCCAGGAATGCTCTCGCACGGAGAGCCGGGCCTGATCATCAACACCGGCTCCAAGCAGGGCATCACCACGCCACCGGGTGATCCTGCCTATAATCTCTCTAAGGCAGGCGTGAAGGCCTTTACTGAAGCGCTTCAGCATGAGCTGCGCAATTCCGACAAAGGCTCGATCTCGGCGCATCTGCTCATCCCCGGCTTCGTCTTCACCGGGCTGACGGCAGGCGACAGGACACAAAAGCCGGATGGGGCCTGGACGCCGGAACAGACGGTCGACTTCATGCTGGAAAGCATCGGCAGAGGCGACTTTTATATTCTGTGCCCCGACAACGAGGTGGATCGAATAACCGATGAGAAACGCATTCTCTGGGCGGCCAATGACATTGTCCAGAACCGCCCGCCGCTGTCGCGCTGGCACGCGGATTATGCCGAGGGTTTCAAATCCTTTCTGAACAGTTGATCGGCTGACGAGGAAGCTCTCATCACGTTGCGTGAAGAGGCGATTGGCAGGCTCGCGAAACGGCGTTATGAGTAAGCAACTCACTCCGTTTTGGATGGTACCACCGTGGACTTCATTCCGAGCCTGCCAACGCTGATCGCCTTCACCATCGCCATCCTTGTGCTGGCAGTAACGCCCGGTCCGGACATGACGCTCTGGATCAGCCGCTCGCTTCGAGAAGGCCGGAAGGCGGGCTTCATGACGCTGGTGGGCACCAATCTCGGCATAACCGTCCACACGCTGCTGGTCGCCTTTGGCGTAGCAGCCCTCATCGTTGCGTCACCGACAGCCTTCATGGTGTTGAAGACGGGCGGTGCCGCCTATCTCGTCTGGCTTGCCATCCAGGCCATCCGCCACGGCTCCAACTTCGTCATGGAGCGCCCCAAGGAACAGAAGGCTGAAGCCTCGATGGCGTCGGCGTTGATCAACGGGCTGTGGGTCAACCTGCTCAATCCCAAGGTCATCATCTTCTTCATGACCTTCCTGCCGCAATTCGTCACGGCATCCGATCCGCATGTGACCGGCAAGCTGATCTTCCTTGGTCTCTGGTCAATCGTCGTCGCACTGCCGATCGGCATCGGCATCGTCGTTGCGGCGGACTCGCTTTCGGACTGGCTACAGCGCAATCGCAAGGTCCTGCGCGGACTGGATTACACCATTGCCGGCGTCTTTTCGCTTTTTGCCGTGAAGATTTTTCTGACGCAGGCGAAGTAACAAGCGGATACGAAAAAGGCGCCTTCGCGGCGCCTTTTTTCTTAAAGCGTGTCACGATCTTTCAGATTCGCTCCTTACGCTTTAAGTCCTTGTTTTGTCGCATGTCGTTGCCGCAAAACCGGTGACCACTTTTGCGCGACATGCTTTAGCCGATCAGCAACTCGTCATCGTCGAGCGTCTGCCCGCGAATCTTGCGGAACATCTCGATCAGATCTTCCACCTGCAAGTCCTTGCGGCTTTCGCCCGACACATCGAGAACCACTTCACCCGCATGCAGCATGATGGTGCGATCGCCATAGTCCAGCGCCTGACGCATGGAGTGTGTCACCATCAGCGTGGTGAGCTTGCGCTCCTCCACCACCTTGCGGGTAAGCTCCATGACGAACTCTGCCATGCCAGGGTCAAGTGCTGCGGTATGTTCGTCAAGCAGCAGCACATCGGAACTGGCAAGCGTCGCCATGACGAGCGACACCGCCTGGCGTTGACCGCCGGAGAGAAGATCCATGCGGTCCTTCAACCGGTTTTCCAGCCCAAGGCCAAGCGAGGCGATGCGGTCCTGGAAGAAAGCGCGACGTCCACCGCCGAGTGCCGGTAGCAGACCGCGCACCTTGCCGCGGGCAGCGGCAAGTGCCAGATTTTCCTCGATGGTCAGCGCGCCGCAGCTTCCGGCCAACGGATCCTGGAAGACGCGCGCCACCTGGCCCGCACGGCTGGCGGTCGGCTTGCGTGTCACATCCACGCCGCTGATTGTCACCTTGCCAGCGCTTGGCAGTACATCGCCCGCCAGCACGCCGAGAAGCGTGGACTTGCCGGCACCATTGGAGCCGATGACGGTGACGAAGGAGCCGTTTTCGATGGTGAGATTGAGCTTGGACAGCGCCTGCTTCTGCAGCGGTGTTCCTTTGCCAAAGATGACCTGGATATCGGATAGCGAAATCATGATGCGGCTCCTCCACGGCGCAGGCGCGGCAGGATAAGGGCGACAGCCACCAATACGGCGGTGACGAAGTTGAGGTCGGACGCCTTAAGACCAAGCGCGTCGCTGGAAAGTGCGAGCTGGATGGCGAGGCGATAGGCGATCGAACCGAAGACGCAGCCGATCAGCGCAATCAGAATGCCGCGCGAACCGAACAGCGTCTCGCCGATGATGACGGCGGCAAGGCCGACGACGATGGTGCCGACACCGGACGTCACATCGGCAAAACCGTTGGTCTGGGCAAAGAGCGCGCCGCCGAGAGCGACAAGCGCGTTGGAGAGTGCCATGCCGAGATAGATCTGGTTGCCGGTCTTCACCCCCTGAGCGCGGGCCATTCGGGCATTCGCACCGGTGGCACGCATGGCAAGTCCCGCATCGCTTTCCAGAAAGCGCCACACGAGGATGACGGCAACGATCACCAGCAGACCAACGAAGAGCGGGCGCACCAGATAGTCGGACACGCCAAGACCATAGAAGGGCTCGATAACCGTTTCCTGGTTCAGCAGTGCGACATTCGGTTTGCCCATCACGCGCAGATTGACCGAGAACAGCGCAATCATCGTCAGGATCGAGGCGAGGAGATTGAGGATCTTGAAGCGGACATTCAACAGTGCCGTGACCATACCGGCGCAGGCGCCGGCAATCATCGCAACACCTGTCGCAAGCCAGGGGTTAAGACCGGCAATGATCAGCACCGCCGCCACGGCAGCGCCGAGCGGAAAGGAGCCATCAACAGTCAGGTCGGGAAAATCGAGCACCCGAAAGGCGAGATAAACGCCGATTGCGACGAAGGCGAAGACCAGCCCCAGTTCGACGGCACCCCAGAAGGCGATTTGGCTCACGACAGAAGTCCTTGGGTTTTTCGACCGGATGTTTCGCCGGGTCGATAGAGCAAGAGTGCCGCTCGTCGGCGGCACTCTCGATTGGGAATGATGAAGGCCTAAACGTTGCTATCGTCACGATCGGGCTTGACCCGACCATCCAGAACTGGATCCTCGGCGCAAGGCCGAGGATGACTGAAGGCCAAGTTCGATCTTACTCGATCACCTTCGTGGCGCGCTTCACAACGGCCTCGGGGAAGGTCACGCCAACCGTTTCGGCGGCTTTTTTGTTGAGAACGAGATCGGTGCCAGCAGCAACGGTCGCAGGAATTTCACCTGGCTTCTCACCCTTGAGGATACGCACGACGACAGCGCCGGTCTGCTTGCCCACATCGAAATAGTTGAAGCCGAGCGCGGCAATGGCACCACGAGCAACCGAATCCGTATCCGCAGCAAAGAGCGGGATCTTCGCTTCGGCCGCAACACCGGCTGCCGCTTCGAAGGCGGAGACGATGGTGTTGTCGGTCGGGACATAGATCACATCCGCCTTGCCGACCAGCGCGCGGGTCGCGCCCTGGACTTCGGAGGACTTGGTGGCGACGGATTCGACAACCGTCAGACCGGCCTTTGCCGCTGCTTCCTTCAGCAGAGCGAGCGTCGAGACGGAGTTGGCCTCAGCCGAGTTGTAGATGTAGCCGATCGTCTTGGCAGACGGCACGATTTCCTTGACCAGAGCCAGATGCTCATTGACCGGAAGCGCGTCAGAAAGACCGGTGACGTTGCGGCCGGGCTTCTCCATCGACTTGATCAGCTGCGCGCCGACGGGATCGGAAACGGCGGTGAAGACGACCGGAATGTCGCGCGTTGCGGCAACGACGGCCTGCGCCGACGGCGTGGAGATCGGCACGATGACATTCGGCGCGTCGCCAACAAACTGGCGGGCGATCTGCGCGGCGGTGCCGGGGTTACCCTGTGCGGACTGGTAGACGAACTTGAGGTTCTCGCCTTCCTTGTAGCCAGCCTCGGCAAGCGCTGCCTTCACGCCATCACGTGCGGCGTCGAGGGCTGGATGCTCGACAATAGCTGTGACAGCGACGGTGACGTCTTCCGCCTTGGCAGGAATGACAAGAGCCGTGGCGGCGGCAAGCGCCAGGATAAGTGCGCGCATAAGGGTATTCCTCCGATTGTTTTGCTTTTCCCGCTCTCTTTAAGAAAGGGTTAAACCGAAATCAATCACGCGGGAGCGATCGGGGTGATCAATTATTCGACTGATTTGAGCGTGACGCGCGAAGTGCGTGAAACCGTCACCATGGTCCACAGCGGCCAAAGGCCACTCTCGGGTGATCCTCGGCCTCGAGCCGAGGATTTATAAGCCATTGATAGGTGGTTCCTCAGGTCAAGCTCAAGGATGAGGGCAGTGGACACTTACTGCCTCGGCAAACGACCAAGCACCGGACAAACGGCTCAGTCGTCAGCCCCATGATCGGCAATCATCATCGCTTCAAACGCCAGGCGCTCGGTCTTGCGCATGCGTTCGGACTCCGACTTCAGCTGGCCGCAGGCTGCCAGGATATCGCGTCCACGCGGGGTGCGGATCGGTGAGGCGTAGCCTGCCTGGTTGATGAAGTCGGCGAACTTCTCGATCTGCGCCCAGTCCGAGCACTGATAGTTGGTGCCGGGCCATGGGTTGAAGGGGATGAGATTGATCTTGGCCGGAACGCCCTTGAGAAGCTGGATCAGCATCTTGGCATCTTCCAGACTGTCATTGACGTCCTTCAGCATCACATATTCGAAGGTGATGCGGCGCGCATTCGACAGGCCCGGATAGTTGCGGCAGGCTTCGATCAGTTCTTTTAGCGGATACTTCTTGTTGATCGGCACCAGCATGTCGCGCAACTCGTCGCGCACGGCATGCAGCGAGATCGCCAGCATCACGCCGATCTCGTCGCCGGTGCGGAAGATTTCCGGCACGACACCGGAGGTCGAGAGCGTTACGCGGCGCTTGGACAGCGACAGGCCGTCGCCATCGGTGGCGATTAGCAGTGCTGTCTTCACATGCTCGAAATTATAGAGCGGTTCGCCCATGCCCATCATGACGATGTTGGAGACCTTGCGGCCTTCGCTCGGCACGTAGGCGCCGACCGGCGTCGAGCCATCCGGGAAATCGCCCAGACGATCGCGGGCGAGCAGAAGCTGCGAGAGAATTTCTTCCGCCGTCAGGTTGCGCACCAGGCGTTGCGTGCCGGTGTGGCAGAAGGAACAGGTGAGCGAACAGCCGACCTGGCTGGAGATGCAAAGCGTCCCGCGGCCTTCTTCTGGAATATAGACAGTCTCGATTTCCACCGGGCGCCCGGCACCACGCGGGGGAAAACGCATCAGCCACTTACGCGTGCCGTCATTGGAGATCTGCTCTTCGACAATTTCCGGTCGCGCGATGGTGAACTTCGCCTTCAGCGTCTCGCGCAGGTCCTTCGCGACATTTGTCATGTTGTCGAAATCGGATACGCCGCGCACGTAAAGCCAGTTCCACAACTGGCTCACGCGCATCTTGACCTGCTTTTGCGGCACGCCGATGTCCATCAGCGCATCGGCCATCTCTTCGCGCGTCATGCCGATCAGCGATGGCTTGTCCGACATAAGATCGCTGTTGGCGACCAGAGGCGCTTTGACTGCAAGACCGGGTGTAGCTTCCAAAATGGACATCGTCCTATCCCATCATCCAATGCACGAGCGAAACCGACCTGTCGAAACGGCGGAACGTCATCTGCATGTCGAGAAAATCCAAAAGTGCTGCGATCATCTTGGTGTCGCCAGCATTCGTGTTAGGCGCGCATCTAGCACCAAACCGGCCAAAACGCAAATGGCCGGTCAAAAGACCGGCCATTACGCTTTATCTTCAAGACTGCTTACTTGCAGCTTTCGATCTGCTTCAGCGCGGCAGAGATGCCGGAGAGCGAATAGGAGTACGAGGTTGCCGTGCCGCGACCCGACGTCGCCTTGACGGTCATGCTCTTGCCCGTCTTCATGGCGGCAACGAGCGCTGGCTCTTCCGCGGCGTTTTCAACCCAGGCAGCCTTGTCCTTAGTGAACATGACGAAGTTCTTGGCATCGATCGTCACATTGACCTTGGAGCCTTCCTTCAGAGAATAGCCCACCATGGCCTGCGGCTCATAGGAGATGTTCTGGCCCGGACGCTGCGACACGATGAAGAAGATATCGCCGTGGTCGACGCTTGCCGGCTCCTTGGCGGTTGGAACGGACAGAACATAGCAAACGGTGCTTTTACCCGATTTGTACGAATAGGCACCCCAAGCGTTGAACTGCTGGATGCGCGTGGGCGACTGTGCAGAGGCAATGCTGACGCTGGTCAGCAAAATGGCGGCTGCGGTTGCTACACTTCTTACAAACATTGAATTTCCTGCCGGGTTTATTGTCTTCCAGTTGCCCGAACGGCTAGGCCGGGCCGGTGCTAGGTGAAGGCCGTCATCTTCATTTTGGCTAAGGAACGGTTACCAAACCGTCAACGCCATCATTAAAAGGTGAGAATTGTATCGCGGTGTTACAGTTCGGATACTCCCCGCGCGCCCAAAGAAGCCTGCTGCGCCAAAGCCTGGTAAAGCCTCGACAAAACACATGCGTCAGAGGGTCCTGGATGCGTGCAAAAGCACGCTCCAAGCGACGCGAGACAGCGCCACACCCACAGCTATGACACGCCAATTCAGGCAAGAATTTGTCGGGATTTCGAAGCGCCTCTAACGGCGCATCACAGGGCCGTTACTCTTCGCGCATCTTTTCCAGCGCTGCGTCCGCCGCGTCGTAGTGCTCCATCTTGATATGGGCACGGATCATCGCAAGCGCTGCTGTCAAAACGGCGATGTCGTCGGTAAAGCCGATAACCGCCAACATATCCGGCACGACATCGATCGGCATGATGAAATAGCCGAGCGCGGCCAGCAGAATACCCTTGGCGCGCAAGGGCGTGGACGGGTCGACGGCGCAATAATAAGCGGCAGCGGCATCTCTGGCAAAAGGCACCTTGCTGACGACCCGCTTCATCTTCGGCCAGAACTTGGCGCGCACCGTCTGCTCGCGTTCCTTCTGCGTATCGGGATCGCCGGGAAGCAGGATTTCACCGATCTTGACGTCATCCATGGTCGTGGTTCCTTTGGTCATGGCGAATAATATAGTCGCCCGCGTCTGGCGTTCAATTGCCGCGCCCGGCAGCCGCCTTGTCCATGGCCTTTGCCAGCAGGATATCGCGCTCGGTAATGCCCTGAGAGTCATGCGTGGTGAGACAGATCTTCACGCGAGAATAGACGTTCGACCATTCGGGGTGATGATTGAGCTTCTCCGCCGCAAGCGCGCACTCGGCCATGAAGCCGAAGGCTTCAGCGAAACTGGCAAACTTGTAGGCCTTGACGATTGCAAGCCCATCTTCGCGCAGCGACCAGCCGTCGAGCGTTTCAAGCGCCGTCTGCACTGCTTCCGTTTCAAGCTTCGCATAGGTCATGATGGTCCGTCCCCCGCACATTGATTCGATGCGATTCAACGGTCGGACATGCGCTTTGGTTCACGCATGGCCGATAGATCGCATCCGAAAGGAGACCTCGGCCAGGACCATGCCCAGCCGATGCTACGAGCATGCATCATGGATGCGCGACGTTAAAACAGGCTCTTTTCCGGAAGCAGTCCAGCGTCGGAATAGATGCCGGCGGAACGGTTTTCGTAGAGCGGGAAAGCCTCTTCGACGATGTAAGGTCCGCCACCCACCGATTCCTTCGACGACATCAAAACGAAGCGTCCGACGGTGAAGGTGGATGTGCGAAAGTCCCCGCGGCCCGAAAGATAATGGACCACATCGTCGAGCCTCGAATTGCGAAGCCTTGCCAGCGTGACATGCGGCGTGAACTTTCGCGGATCCGGCGGCAGGCCAAGTCTCTGGCAAATGCGCTCGATTTCTGCCTGGAGAGCGACCATTTCCGGGGAAGGAGACACCCCTGCCCAGATGGAGTGCGGCTTCTTCGATCCGAAGGAACCGATGCCCGTCAGGTTGATCTGAAATTCCTCACGCTCGATGCGATCCAGCCGGTCGACCACCTCATCGGCAGTGCGGCCGTCTATATCCCCGATAAAGCGCAAGGTGATGTGATAATTCTCCACGTCAATCCACCGGGCTCCCGGTAGACCACCGCGCAACAATGAAAGGCTCATCGCCGCGTTGCGCGGAATTTCGAGGGCGGTAAACAGTCTCGGCATGGCGAGCTCCCCGAATCTTTTGGCAGAACAAGAACAGCGAATCATGCAACGCTTGGCTGCGCAAGTGCTTATTTTTTTTGCGCACTGATAGTCTTAACAAAGGCCTCGACTGCTGGCAGCGACTTTTCCACCATCACCGCCACACCCTTAGCATTGGGATGCATCCTGTCTTCCAGTTGCAGGCTCTGATCGAGCACCACACCATCCAGGAAGAACGGATAGAGCGGTACCTGATACTTCTGCGCCAGCCGCTCATAGATCGGGTTGAACGCCTTGCCGTAATCGCCGCCCATATTCGGCGGCACGATGATGCCCACCAACAGGACCGGAATTTTGCGCTTCTGGAACCCTTCGATGATGGCTGAGAGGTTCTTCTCGGTATCGGCCGGCGGAATGCCCCGCAGCGCGTCGTTGGCACCAAGTTCCAGGATTACGCCGTCCGTCCCATCCGGGACCGACCATTCGGCACGGGCGAGCCCGGCGGAGCTCGTATCGCCCGAAACGCCGGCATTGGTGACCACCACATTCATGCCCTTGGCCTTCAGCGCCGCTTCAAGCTGCGCGGCATAGCTCTCGTTTGGCGCCAGCTGATAACCGGCCATGAGACTGTCGCCAAAGCCGACGATCTGCAATGGCTTGTCTTGAGCCTGCGCATAAGAGGATGAAAAGAGCGCTCCACAAATGACGACGAAGTGAGCGGCAGCGGCTTTAAAATTCATACCAGCCTTCCTAATTGGTGAAGCCGGGCAAGGCTTCTGCACTCTTGGATATATAGGAACGCGAAACGTGGCGAAAAGCACCATCGAGCTGAAGAAAGCGGATCTCACTCTTGGCAGTGCTGCCGCTTCCGTCCACGTTTTGAAACGCATCGATCTCACCATCCAGGAAGGCGAAGCAGTCGGTATTGTAGGGCCTTCTGGCTCCGGCAAGTCCACGTTGCTGATGGTGCTGGCAGGCCTTGAGAGGCTGGATAGCGGCGAGATCACGATTGCGGGAACGGAGCTTCACAAGCTCGGCGAAGATGCTCTGGCGGATTTTCGTGGAAAGAATATCGGCATCGTCTTCCAGTCCTTCCACCTGATTGCCAACATGACGGCACTAGAAAATGTCGCAGTGCCGCTGGAACTTGCCAATGTACCGAATGCCTTTGAAATCTCCGAGCGAGAGTTGACCGCCGTTGGTCTCGGGCAACGCCTCAACCACTACCCCGGCCAATTGTCGGGCGGTGAACAGCAGCGCGTGGCGATTGCCAGAGCGCTGGCGCCTTCGCCTGCCGTGCTGATTGCGGATGAGCCCACCGGCAATCTCGACACCGACACCGGCAAGCAAATCGCCGACCTTCTTTTCTCCAAGCAGGCCGAACGCGGGATGACGATGATCCTCGTCACGCATGATCCCTCGCTCGCCGCCCGATGCACGCGCCAGATCAAGGTGCGCTCCGGACAGATCGAGGGTGACAGCGCCGGTTCCACCGCCGCCAGACAGGCGGCAAGCGCATGATTCCGTCAGCGGCCAACATTCGAAACGCATTGAGATTGGCGCGCCGGGAAATCCGCGGCGGTTTCGGCGGTTTTTACATTTTCCTCGCCTGCATTGCACTTGGCACCGGAGCGATTGCCGCCGTCAATTCCGTCTCGCGGGCCGTCACCAGCGCCATTGCCGATGAGGGTCAGTCCATTCTCGCCGGTGATGTGCGTTTCGAGCTCAGAAACCGCGAAGCCAATACAGAGGAACGCGCCTATATCGACAGTCTCGGTGACGTCGCCGTCTCCGACGGTCTGCGCTCCATGGCCCGCCTTGAGGACGGATCGCAGCAGACGCTGGCGGAGGTAAAGGCCGTCGATGGTGCCTATCCGCTCTACGGGGATTTCGTCTCCGAACCGGCGCGTCCGCTTCCGGAGCTTCTGGCTAGACAGGGTGAGAGCTTCGGCGCGGTCGCGGCGCCGATGCTGCTTGAGCGTCTGGGCATCAAGGTCGGCGGCGACCTGCTTCTTGGCAATGCAAGGCTGAAACTGACGGGCATCATCGTGACCGAACCGGACACGCTTTCCGACGGCTTCGGCTTCGCGCCCCGCCTTCTCATCAGCCGGGATGCGCTTGTCGCCTCCGGTCTGATCCAGACAGGAAGCCTGATCGAGCATGCTTACAAGGTTCGCCTGACCGACCCATCCAGGCGCGCGACGATCATTGAAACGACCAACAAGCAGTTTCCGAACGCCGGCTGGTCCATTCGCACCAGTGATCGCGCCGCGCCGCAACTGACCGAAAACGTCAATCGCTTTTCCCAGTTTCTGACGCTTGTCGGCCTCACTGCGCTGATCGTCGGTGGCGTCGGTGTTGCCAACGCCGTACGCGCCTTTCTCGATTCCAAGCGCACCACCATTGCCTCGCTAAAGTGCCTTGGCGCGCCAGCAAGCGTGGTGACGATGACCTATCTCTTCCAGATCGGCTTCATTGCCTGCGTCGGCATCCTGATCGGATTGGTATTCGGTGCGGTTGCGCCCCTGATTGCCATGCGCTTTCTGGACGGCGTTCTTCCAATCCCGAAAGAGCTTGCCTTCTATCCATCGGCGCTGTGGCTTGCTGCCGTCTTCGGCATGCTGACGACGCTTGCTTTTGCCATCGTGCCGCTCGGTCAGGCGCGTGAAGTGCCCGCCACAGCTCTCTTCCGCGAACAGGGGTTCGACGAGGGTAGGCTTCCTTCCTGGCCGTATCTGGCTGCAACGGCAATCCTTCTCGCAGCGCTTGCGAGCCTTGCGATTTTCACGGCGGATGACCGCTTCATCGCCGCGGTGTTCCTTGGCGCCATAGCGTTTGCTTTCGTTGTTTTGAGGCTTGTCGCTGCCGGCATCAAAGCCTTGGCGAAACGCAGCCCACGCGTCCATTCCGCAGCCCTTAGGCTTGCGATCGGCAATATTCACCGACCCGGCGCGCTGACGCCCTCGGTCGTGCTGTCGCTGGGGCTAGGGCTGACGCTGCTGGTGACGCTGACGCTGATCGATGGCAACCTGCGGCGGGAATTGACCTCGACGCTACCGGAGAAGGCCCCGAACTTCTTCTTCGTCGATATCCAAGGCAGCGAGCGCGATGGTTTCCACGACCTCGTCAAGCGCGAGGCACCGGAAGGCACGCTGACAGAAGTGCCGATGCTGCGCGGTCGTATCCTGGCGCTGAACGGCCAGGACGTCACCAAGATCGAGGTGCCACCATCCGGCCGCTGGGTTCTGCGCGGCGACCGCGGCATTACTTACTCGGAAGATCTCCCCGAAAATGCCAAGCTCACGCAAGGCGCATGGTGGGGCAAGGATTATAGCGGTGAGCCGCTCGTCTCCTTTGCCGCCGAAGAGGCGGGCGAACTCGGCCTCAAGATCGGCGATACGGTCACCGTCAATGTCCTTGGCCGCAGCATCACCGCCAAGATCGCCAATCTGCGTGACGTGCAATGGCAGTCCATGTCGATCAATTTTGTCATGGTGTTCTCGCCCAATACCTTCCGTGGCGCCCCACATGCATGGCTTGCAACGCTTGCTGACCCGTCGGCGACACCCGCCAAGGAAGGCGAGATCCTGCGCAGCGTCACCAACGCCTATCCGACCATTACCACCGTACGCGTAAAGGATGCGCTCGATATCGTCGACCGGCTGGTGGGGCAGCTGGCCACCGCGATCCGGGCGGCTGCTGCCGTTGCGCTGATTGCCTCCGTACTGGTGCTGGCCGGTGCCTTGGCGGCAGGCAACCGCGCGCGCACGCGCGATGCGGTGATCCTTAAAACGCTGGGCGGCACCCGTTCCATGCTGATCCGCGCCTTCTCGTACGAATATATGATTCTCGGCGTGGCGACCGCCACCTTCGCCCTTCTCGCGGGTGGTGTTTCCGCGTGGTTCGTGATTGCCCGCATCATGAAGCTGCCGTCCAGCTTCCTGCCGGATGTGGCGATCGGCACGCTTGTCGTTTCGCTCCTCATGACGGTGGGCATCGGGCTCATCGGCACATGGCGCATTCTCGGCCAGAAGGCCGCACCCGTGCTGCGTCAGGCAGGCGAGTAATCCACTGGATGCAAAGCAATAGCTGAAAAATCGGAAAAGTTGTGCGCGATTTAACTTTTACGATTAATTCTTCGTAATGATGTCAAAAACGTTATCGCTTTTCGCGCATACGGTGTTTTTTAGACATTCTCCGCTCTTGTAACAACTGCGCCATCGTCTCATATTCTCTGGTAGGCTTGCTGTAGCTCCGCAGCGGCGCCTGGGATAGTATCCGCATAACGGTCTTATCCCGACACCGTAGCAACTTCGGAGCTAAAAGAGGAAACAATGGCTGACTTTAACAACTACCAGAACCGCATGGCCCAAGGCCGTGCTCAGTCTGGTGCGATGATCGATGAAGGTCTTCGCTCCTACATGCTCAAGGTTTACAACCTTATGGCGCTCGCGCTGGTAATTACCGGTGTTGCTGCCTTTGGTTTTGCTAGCCTCGCTGTGACAAACGATCCTGCGGCGGCAGTCGCAACACTGTCTAACGGCAAAATGCTGACGCAACTTGGTGCCGCAGTCTACGCATCGCCATTGCGCTGGGTGGTAATGCTCGCTCCGCTCGCGCTGGTCTTCTTCCTGAGCTTCCGCGTGCATAAGATGAGCCTGTCTGCGGCGCAGACTACGTTCTGGGCTTATGCTGCTCTTGTCGGCATATCCATCTCGTCCATCCTGTTGGTTTACACCACAGGCAGCGTTCTTCAGGTCTTTTTCATCACCGCGGCGTCTTTCGGTGCATTGTCCATTTATGGATACACCACAAAGAAGGACCTGTCCGGCATGGGCTCGTTCCTGATCATGGGCCTTTTCGGCCTGATCATCGCGTCGATCGTTAACTATTGGTTGAAGTCCAGCGCTGTTGGCTTTGCGGTCTCCGCGATCGGCGTTCTGATCTTTGCAGGCCTGACCGCCTATGACACGCAGAAGATCAAGGAAATGTACTTCGAAGGTGATGACGTTCTCGTCGCTGGTCGCAAGGCGATCATGGGTGCTCTGACGCTCTACCTCGACTTCCTGAACCTGTTCATGTTCCTGCTTCAGTTCCTGGGCAACCGGAACAACTAAGGATCGCAATAGCGCTCAAACAGAAAGGCGGCCACTGGCCGCCTTTTTCATGTCCGCTGCAAGGCCGAGGAAGCGTCGCTCCACCGCCGCCTTACTGCGTCGGCTCGAGGATTGAACTCGATTTGGGGCCGATGCGTGGATTCAAAAAAGCGTCCCTTGCGCATCTAATCAGACGCATGGCACTTTAGTCGATCAGCTTCAACGCCTTGTCGAACACCTTCAGCACCTGCGGCAATTCGTGCCCGCGCTTGAGAATACGGCCATCCGTATTGATGACGCAGTAAGCGCCTTGCTTGGCAGCAAGCTTCGGGTTCTTTTCGATCCTGAAGAGCGGCATTTCGCCGGAGCGCTTGAAGACGGAGAACACCGCCTTTTCCCTCATGTGATCGATGGCGTAGTCGCGCCACTCACCCTCGCCCACCATGCGTCCGTAGATCCGTAGGATGGCGTCCAGCTCGCGGCGGTGGAAGGTTACGGGCAAGGGGTCCTTGGCTCGCTTGTATTCACGAAGATCAACGACGGTTGAGCCTTCTCGCGTCTGGGAATTTGCGTGTTGCAAATCCGGCTGATCGGTCATCCGGCACCTCGCTCGACTGCTTATGACATCTATATAACAGTCTGTCCCTGCCTTGGCGAAATTGCAAGCCCACAGATTATACGCGCAAAAGGCCAACCGGGTCGGTAACCAATGAGGCAGATCGAACAGGCGCAAATGCCCAATTTCGAACAAATCATGGCCCGAATTCGATGGAATATTGCGATAGTCAATTGATGCCTAGGCACCAAGATGACCCGGTCCGGTGCATTGACCCTTTACCCCCAGCCCCCAATGCCCGGGCCGGATCTCCCCCACCGGGGATCTCCAAATCTCTTCTTACCCTTCAGACTGCATCAGCACGTTGGCGCCCACAATCGCCGATGGATTGCCGGCTGCATCCATTTGTTGCAGCAGAACGGCGCAGCCGCCGGATTTCGCCTTGCTCATGACGCTCGCCGGAAGCTTCACAGTCATGGCCTTGCCATCCCACATACCGACTGTTTGCACATCATAGACGCTGTGCCAGTAGGATATCGTCTTGCCCTGGTTCTCGCCCTTCTGCACGTCCACGACCTGCTCGCGATTGAAATAGGCGACGACGACTTCTGCCTTACCCTGACCGGCACCGATATCGATCTCGATCTCGTCGCCGACGCGCTCGGTGTTTATTGGCACGTTCAGACCCTCACCAGCCTTGGTGAAATCATCCAGCCGACGATATATCGTCTGAATATCCGCGCCCTTTACATGGTCACGACCATTCACCACGGCCTGCGGCGTGTAGACATTGTTGCGTCCAAGAGCGCGCGCGTAACCATATTGCCGCTCGGTATTTTCCTTCGACGCCAGCGAATCCGTCCAGCCGAGATAATTCCAGTAGTCCACATGGTAGGACAGACCGATCACATCGCCGTTCTGGATGAGCTTGCGCAGATTGGCATCTGCCGGCGGGCAAGAGGCACAGCCCTGCGAGGTAAAGAGTTCGACGACGCCTTTCAGCTGATCCTGAGCATAGGCCGTGCTGCCTAAAAGCCCACCGAACAGGCACAGCGAAATGCCGACGCTGCGAAGCCCGTTTCTGAAAATGCCGCTTCGCTGCGGGCCAAATGTCTTCGGCATGATGTGAACCCTTGTCTGAAGGCCGGTCCGAACCATTGATGCAATCAATATGGGTGTGGTGGCAAGGCGGAAAATAGCCTCGAACTCCGTTCAAGAGGAAGTCACGATGGGGTGAGCATTGCTGGGCTATGCGTCGGCAAGCAAACGCGCGAGACTGAGACCGGCTACATCTCAAAACGCGCCCATGAGCTATTGCGAAACAGCGCTCCTCTAGTCACAAAAAAACGCCGGGATTGCTCCCGGCGTTTCGAACTCTTCGACAGATGGATCAGGCTGCCAGATCGCGAAGAACGGTCTGCAGAATGCCGCCATTGTCCATGTAGGTCACTTCGTCCAGCGTATCGATGCGGCAAAGCAGCGGAATGTCCTTCACCGTGCCGTCCGAGTAGGTGATCTTAGCGATCTTGGTTTCACGCGGCTTGATCTCGCCTTCGAGGCCTTCGATCGTAACCGTCTCGTCACCCTTCAGGCCAAGGCTTGCCCACGTCGTGCCTTCCTGGAAGGTGAAGGGCACAACGCCCATGCCGACCAGGTTGGAGCGGTGGATACGCTCGAAGGACTGTGCGATCACGGCCTTGACGCCAAGCAGATTGGTGCCCTTTGCAGCCCAGTCACGCGAGGAACCGTTGCCGTATTCGACGCCAGCGAAGATGACGAGCGGAACGCCCTCATCCTTGTACTTCATCGCTGCGTCGTAAATCGACATCTCTTCCTTGGACGGATAGTGGATGGTGTAGCCACCTTCCTTACCGTTCGGCCCAAGCATGTGGTTACGAATGCGGATGTTGGCAAACGTGCCGCGCATCATCACTTCGTGGTTGCCACGGCGTGTGCCGTACTGGTTGAAGTCGGCAACCGCCACACCGTTCTCGGTGAGGTATGCACCGGCAGGAGACGCTGCCTTGATCGAACCGGCCGGAGAAATATGGTCGGTGGTGATCTTGTCGCCGAAGAGACCGAGAACGCGCGCGCCCTTGATGTCCTTGAGGCCAGTGCCCTTCTTGCCCATGCCGACGAAGTAAGGCGGGTTCTGGACATAGGTCGAGTTGTCGTCCCAGGCATAGGTCTGGCCAGCAGGAACCTGTACGGCCTGCCAGTTTTCGTCGCCCTTGAACACGTCTGCGTACTTTGTTTCGAACAGTTCGCGCGTGACGTATTTCTGGATGAACTCCTGCACTTCCGCAGAGGTCGGCCAGATGTCCTTCAGGTAGACCGGGTTGCCGTTCTGGTCTTCGCCGAGCGGCTCGGTCGTCAGGTCCTTCTGCACCGTGCCGGCCAGCGCATAGGCGACGACGAGCGGCGGAGACGCGAGGTAGTTCGCCTGAACGTCGGGCGAGATACGGCCTTCGAAGTTACGGTTACCGGAAAGAACGCCAGCGGTGATCAGACCCTTGTCATTGATGGTCTTGGAGATCGGTGCAGGCAGCGGGCCGGAGTTGCCGATGCAGGTCGTGCAGCCGAAGCCGACGAGGTTGAAGCCGAGCGCGTCGAGCTCCTTCTGCAGGCCAGCCTTTTCCAGATACTCGGCCACGACCTGGCTTCCAGGTGCGAGCGAGGTCTTTACCCACGGCTTGGACTTCAGGCCCTTGGCAACGGCATTGCGTGCCAGAAGACCGGCAGCGATCAACACCGAAGGGTTGGAGGTGTTGGTGCACGACGTAATGGCGGCGATGGCCACATCGCCATGGCCGAGATCGTAGCTTTCGCCTTCGACCGCGTAACGGGTGTCGAGCTGGCCTGGCTTCTTGTAGTCGTTTTCGAGAGCCGTTGCGAAGTTCGGTGCAATGGTTTCGAGCGGCAGGCGGCCTTCCGGACGCTTCGGGCCGGCCATGGATGGGACGACGTCGCCGAGGTCGAGTTCGAGCGTGTCGGTAAAGACGAGCTGCGAACCATCATTGTCACGCCACATGCCCTGCGCCTTGGAGTAGGCTTCGACGAGCGCGATACGATCCTTCGCACGGCCGGACATGTCGAGATAGCCGACGGTTGCGGTGTCGACCGGGAAGAAGCCGCAGGTCGCGCCGTATTCCGGGCCCATGTTGCCGATGGTCGCACGGTCTGCAACCGGCAGCTTGTCGAGGCCAGGTCCGAAGAACTCGACGAACTTGGAAACGACGCCCTTCTTGCGCAGCATCTGTACGACGGTCAGAACGAGGTCGGTCGCGGTGACGCCTTCTCTCAGCGTGCCCGTCAGCTTGAAGCCGATAACTTCTGGCAGAAGCATGGAAACCGGCTGGCCGAGCATGGCCGCTTCGGCTTCGATACCGCCAACGCCCCAGCCCAGAACGCCAAGACCGTTGATCATGGTCGTGTGGCTGTCGGTGCCGACGCAGGTATCCGGATAAGCGATCGTCTCGCCATCCTCGTCCTTCGTCCAGACGGTCTGGCCGAGATATTCGAAGTTCACCTGGTGACAGATACCGGTGCCCGGAGGAACGACGCGGAAGTTCTTGAACGCCTGCTGGCCCCACTTGAGGAAGCGATAACGCTCGCCGTTACGCTCATATTCCAGCTCAACGTTGCGGGCAAAAGCGTTCGGGTTGCCGAATTCGTCGACGATCACCGAGTGGTCGATGACGAGGTCGACGGGAACCAGCGGGTTGATCTTTTCCGGATCGCCACCGAGTGCCTTGATGCCATCGCGCATGGCTGCGAGGTCGACGACAGCGGGAACGCCGGTGAAGTCCTGCATCAGAACGCGGGCGGGACGGTAAGCGATTTCCGCTTCCTTCAGGCCCTTGTTGTTCAGCCACTCGGCAACAGCCTCGATATCGGACTTGCGAACCGAACGGCCGTCTTCATTGCGCAGCAGGTTCTCAAGCAGAACCTTCATCGAATAGGGTAGATTGGCGACGCCCTTGAGGCCGTTCGCTTCCGCTTTCGGCAGGCTGTAATAGACATAGTCCTTACCATCAACGGTAAGAACCGAACGACAATTGAAACTGTCGAGAGATTTGGCCACGGTAGTAAACCCCGTTCATTCTGATAGCCAACACGCGCGTGCGGACACCTATGCACTATCATGCACATCAGGATGCGGGTACGACCATTTCCGCTGTCCGCACGAGAAAATTGCTTTCGCAACGTTCAGGTCCGGCGCTAGGTGATGTTCACGCCGGCCGCTGGCGTGGTTGAGACCCATATAGATAATTTCGCCAAAACGTGCCAGACCAACCAACGGCTAAATTCGATTTTTTTTGATCGAGATGATTAAAGTCTTAAACGAGGCGGAGCAGTGCATCTGACAGCGGAAAATCTTGGCGTCAGACGAGGTGAAGATTTCATATTCATGAATGTTTCTCTCCAGTTAACGGATGGCGACGCTCTTGTTCTTACAGGCCCCAACGGGTCAGGCAAATCCACGCTCTTGCGCGTCCTTGCGGGGCTCCTGCCTGCCGAGGCCGGGACCATAAAGATAGCCGGCAAAGGAATTGAAGAGGGCACTCGCCCCGCCGAAGTCAGCCACTATCTCGGCCACCGCAACGCCATGAAGCAGGAACTTACGGTTTACGAGAACCTGTCCTTTTGGAAACGCTTCCTCGGTGATTTCAACGGCACGTCCTCCGTCTCGATTGAAGAAGCCGCCGAGATTGTCGGGCTTGCCGGAATCACCCACCTGCCCTTCGGTTATCTCTCCGCCGGCCAGCAGCGGCGATTCGCTATGGCAAAGCTGCTTGTGGCGTGGAAGCCGATCTGGATCCTGGATGAGCCGACGGCGGCGCTGGATGCGGAAGCGGACCGGATGTTTACGGGACTTGTGAAGGCGCATCTTGCCAAGGGCGGAATGGTGATTGCCGCGACCCATCAGCCGCTTGGACTGGAGAAGGCACAGGAATTGCGGATGACGGGGTTTGCCGGGGTGGAGGAGGTTTATTGATGGGCTCCCTCGTTACCACCTTCGTCGCAGACGATACCCCCCTCTGCCCTGCCGGGCATCTCCCCCTCAAGGGGGGAGATCGAACCGTGGCACGGTCTTGCCAATCTCATCTCTTGAAGATGGAGTGGAGAGCCCGCCTCTTGCCGATCTCCCCCCTTGAGGGGGAGATGCCCGGCAGGGCAGAGGGGGGCCCACAACCAAAGCCTCCGGGCCAAGATACCTGGAGCACGCCTCGATGACCGCCCTCTTCTTCCGCGATCTCAAACTCTCCATCCGCGCCGGCGGCGGTGCCTTGATCGGCGTCCTGTTCTTCATGACGGTCGTCGCCGTCATTCCCTTCGGCGTCGGGCCGGACCTCAATCTCCTTTCCCGCATCGGACCTGCCATCGTGTGGATCGGCGCGCTGCTGGCCGCCCTCCTCGGCCTCGACCGCCTGTTCCAGGCAGAGCGCGACGACGGCTCTCTCGATCTCATCCTCATGCACGAGAACCCGCTCGTGCTGACGGTTCTCGTCAAATGCCTGGCGCATTGGACCGCGACCGGCCTCCCGCTCGTCGTCGCCTCGCCGCTTCTCGGGCTCTTCATGAATATGGGCGAAGTCGCCATCGGCGCCGTCATGTTGACGCTGCTTGTTGGAACCCCTGCGCTCACCTTCATTGGTGCAGTCGGCGCGGCGGTTGCCGTTGCCCTGCCGCGCGGTGGTCTGCTGGTGTCGATCCTTGTTCTGCCGCTTGCGATCCCCGTGCTGATTTTCGGTGTCAGCGCATCTTACGCAGCAGTGGAAGACCCGGCCCCCTTCCTGCCGCCCTTCCTGATCCTGATCGCCATCACGCTCTTTTCATCGGTGGTCGGTCCGTTCTTCGCCGCTTTGGCATTGCGCAACTCCACGGATTGACAAGGATCAATTGCGGCGGCTTCGTCTGCATTGTAAAAGGGCTTCGCCCGCGGCCAGAAAGATGCCATGACCAATACGAGCCTCGCCATTACGAAATTCAGCGATCTTGCCAATCCTACCCGGTTTCTGGCGCTGTCATCGCGCATTCTGCCATGGCTGGCCGGGCTCTCCGCCCTGTGTCTGCTGGCCGGTCTCTATCTCGCCTTCTCGACAGAGGGCGATTATCAGCAGGGCAATACGGTACGCATCATGTATGTGCACGTGCCCGCCGCCTGGCTTTCGATGATGTGCTATACAGTCATGGCGCTCTCTGCCATCGGCACGCTGGTCTGGCGTCATCCGCTGGCCGATGTCAGCCATAAATCCGCAGCGCCCATCGGTGCGGCCTTCACCCTCATTGCATTGATCACCGGTTCGCTCTGGGGCAAGCCCATGTGGGGCACGTGGTGGGTGTGGGATGCACGCCTGACCTCCGTCTTCATCCTGTTCCTGATGTATCTCGGCCTGATCGCCTTCAACAAGGCGATGGACGATCCGTCGAAGGCGGCGCGTGTCAGTGCGGTGTTGATCCTCGTCGGCTTCGTCAACATCCCGATCATCAAGTTTTCCGTCGAATGGTGGAATACGTTGCACCAGCCGGCAAGCGTGATGCGCATGGATGGCCCAGCCATCGACCCGGAATTTCTCTGGCCGTTGCTGACCATGGCAATCGGCTTCACCCTGCTGTTCTTCACGCTTCACCTTGCCGCCATGCGCAATGAAATCATGCGCCGTCGCATCGCCGCACAACGGCGTCTTGCTGCACGTGCGGCTGGACGAGGAGCGTAAAAGAGATGACCCACGCGTTTTACATCGGCATGTCCTACGCCCTCACCGGCTTAATCGTCTTATCCCTGATCGCCTGGGTCTGGCTCGATGGGCGCGCTCGAAAGCGAGAGTTGAACGAGTTGGAAGCGCTCGGCATTCGCCGCCGCTCGCGTCCGGCCAAGACCGAGGGGTCTTCGGCATGAGCGACGAACAAGCCTCTCCTCGTCCATCACGTGGGCGATCGCGCTATGTGCTTGCGCTTCTGCCGCTGCTGTTCTTTGGCGGTTTTGCCGCGATCGCTGCGAAGATGCTCTACGAGCAGGACGTCAATGGCCTTGATGTCAGCGCCATTCCTTCGGCGCTGATTGGCACGAAGGCGCCCTCCCTTACCTTGCCTCCGCTGGAAGGCTCCGATGTGCCGGCACTGACCGATGCGGCAATTGCCGGCAAGCTGACGCTGGTCAACGTCTTCGCCTCTTGGTGCGTGCCCTGCCGGCAGGAGCATCCGATGCTCAAGGAACTGTCCAAGGACAAGCGTCTCAACATTGTCGGCATCAATTACAAGGACAAGGCCGATAACGCCGTGCGCTTTCTCGGTGAACTCGGAAATCCGTATGCTGCCATCGGCGTGGATCCGAATGGCAGAGCCGCGATCGATTGGGGTGTCTACGGCATTCCGGAAACCTATCTCGTCGGTCCGGATGGCACGATCATCTACAAAAAGGTCGGCCCGATCGACGTGGCGACCTACGAGCGTGAACTGATCCCGGCCATCGAAAACGCTGCCGCCGGAGATTGATGGCGGCGCTGACGATGATTAACTTGCCACGACCTTGAGGCTGACAGCGGGCGCGACGCCGAGCACGGCAATCCCTTCCTGCATGACCTGATTGCGCCCCGCTTCCTTGGCCTTGTAGAGAAAACCGTCGGCCCGAGAGATCGCGTCATGAATGGAGTGATCGCCAAGCGCGATCGCCGACACACCGAAGCTGCTGGTGATATGGACCGGAAACGGCCCTTCCGACCAGTTGCGGGCGGCAAAGGCGCTGCGCACCATGTTGGCAAGAATAGCAAGCTGCGAAGCTGGCAGATCGGGAACATAAGCCACAAATTCCTCACCGCCAAACCGCGCGACCTTGGCATTGGCCGGTAGCGTCTCCTTCAAGAGCGATGCGAGGGCAATGATAACCCGGTCGCCGGTGGCATGGCCGAAGCGGTCATTGACCGTCTTGAAATGATCGATATCGCAGATCAGCGCGGCGCCCACAGGCGGCGTCGAGACGCGGAAGTCTGGTGCGGCGAGATCGAAACCTCTCCGGTTCAACAGCCCAGTCAACGAATCCTGATCTGCAAGCTGCCGGTGCTGGTCCAGAACCCGCGCGGCTCCGCTGGCTAAAACCGAAAGCGCCATTAGAAATCCGCAGATGCTGGCGGCAAATTGGGCGATATAGGCGTAGTCGGACGAGAGATAAGTATCGAGGCTTTCCATCGACGTGGCGCTGGTCTGGGTCATCAACAGCGTGACCCGCGTCATTGTCTCGATCACCACCAGACTGACGGCAGTGAGCAGCAGCTTATCCATGAGGTTGCGCGCGTGCCGGCTTGCAAGAAAAATAGAGGGCGCCAGAAGCAGAGCGAGCAAGGTATCGGACGTCGCGAGCCCGTTTCTCAAATTCGGCTCGATGAAAATGAAGAAGCACACCGCACAATAACCGGCAGCGGCGAAGCCAAGTCGCCGCCGCCAATGGTTTTTCACGCCGAAATGGACAAGCAGCGCGTGGCCATAGAAGAAGAAGGCTGCGAAGAACAGCAGGTTAGACACGACGGCCTGGGTAACCAGAAACGTGTCCGTCAGCACCATCGGCAGGGCAAATCCACTGGAGGCCGACAGGAAGCCGATGCCCCAATAGCGCCCAGCATTGAAACCCACCGCCTGGAGGCTGAGAAAGATCAATCCGAACGTAAGCAGGATAAAGGGGAGCAGATAAGCAAAATTGTCCTGCAAGCCGGGCGCCTTTGAAAAATAATGGAATAAGCCACGAGCTATAAGGAGGCTTTGTTAAAAAAGCGCCTGCTTGTCTGCAAATGAAAATGAGATCAGGTGCCAGGAAGTGCGTTTTGCCATTCCTTGACGGCATCCACCGGCCAGACCAGCATCAACACATTTAAGGTCAGGTTATCGCGGATCAGCCAGCCGGTGAATATCTCGAAGACGATCGCGATCAGCACCGTGAGCCACACCGGCACGCGGGCGGCGAAGAAGAAGCCGACGATCATGAAGACCGTGTCCATCGCGGAATTGAGAATGCTGTCGCCCGTATAACCGAGCGCCATGGTGGCGGTGCGGTAGCGATCGATGATGATTGGCGAGTTTTCCAGGATTTCCCAGGCAGCCTCGACCAGAACCGCAAGAGAGAGGCGAAACGACAAGGGCCTGCTGCGGAACAGAAGCCAGGCAAACCCATAGAACAGGAAGCCATGAATGATGTGGGACGGCGTGTACCAATCGGCGATATGTTGCGAATTTCCGGGCGTGTTCACCCCCGGTTCGAACAGCTTCACATACCCGCACTCGCAGATCGGAACGCGGCCCATCAAGTAGAGAATGACAATCTGCGCGAGCAGCAGCCCCGCCGCCACCCAATACCATTTGACCGAAGACGAGCGGGAGACAGGCACAACCGTCGTTGTCATTTGTCGTCCTTGGTCAGCGGTTCGACAGAGTGGCGCATGACCAGCGGCATCTGCGCCATGGTGAAGATGATGGTGATCGGCATGGTGCCCCAGACCTTGAAGGCGACCCAGGTATCGGTGGAGAAATTGCGCCACACGACTTCGTTCAGCACCGCCAGGAACAGAAAGAAGAGGCCCCACCGCAGCGTCAGCTTACGCCAGCCCTCATCGTCCAGCTTGAAAGCGGAATTGAAGACATAGCCGAGCAAGGACTGGCCGAAGAACAAACCGCCAAGCAGGATGACGCCGAACAGCGTGTTGACGATCGTCGGCTTCATCTTGATGAAGGTATCGTTCTGCAAATAAAGCGTCAGCGCACCGAACACGAGAACCACAAGGCCCGAGATCAGCGGCATCATCGGCAGGGTTTTGGTGAGAATCCACGAGACGGTGAGCGCGAGTGCGGTGGCGATCATGAAGAGGCCGGTGGCGATGAAGATCGGGCCGCCGAACTCGTGCAGAACGGGAAGCTTTTCCGCCAGCCAGTCGCCCTTGGAGTTGGCAAAGAAGAAGACGACAAGCGGCCCAAGTTCGAGAATGAACTTCAGGAGCGGGCTGACTTCCCGCACCATCTTTTCGCTTTCGCGCTGATTGCTTTCCACGTCCATACTCAAACTCCTGCAATCGCCTTGGCGAAATCTTCTGCTTCGAACGGCTCCAGATCGTCCACGCCTTCGCCCACGCCGATGAAATAGACCGGCAACTTGTGCTTGGCAGCAATGGCAACGAGGATACCGCCGCGCGCCGTGCCATCCAACTTTGTCATAATCAGGCCCGAGACGCCCGCCACGTTGCGGAAAATCTCAACCTGGTTCATGGCGTTCTGGCCCGTGGTCGCATCCAGCGTCTGAAGAACGGTGTGCGGCGCATCCGGATCGAGCTTGGCAAGCACGCGTACGATCTTTTCGAGCTCTGCCATCAGCTCGGTCTTGTTCTGCAAGCGGCCGGCCGTATCGATGATCAGCACGTCGCTCTTCTTCGCGCGCGCCTGTTCATAGGCATCATAGGCAAGCCCTGCCGCATCGGCGCCAAGCTTCGTGCCGATGAATTCCGAGCCAGTACGGTCGGCCCAGATCTTCAGCTGCTCGATCGCAGCCGCGCGGAATGTATCGCCCGCGGCCAGCATCACCTTCAGGCCGGAGCCTGAGAGCTTCGCCGCCAGCTTGCCGATGGTGGTGGTCTTGCCCGTCCCGTTGACGCCAACGACCAGAATGACATGCGGCTTGTGAGACAGATCGAGTTCGAGCGGCTTGGCAACAGGCTCCAGAACCTTGGTGATCTCGCTTGCCATGATCTTGGCGACATCCTCGCCGCTGACATCCTTGCCGTAGCGCTCGGAAGACAAGGCACCAGTGATGCGCATGGCGGTCTCGACGCCGAGATCCGACTGGATCAGCAAATCTTCCAGCTCATCCAGCGTGTCTTCATCGAGCTTGCGCTTGGTGAAGAGGGCCGAAATCTGGTTCGTCAGTTGCGAGGAGGTGCGTGCAAGACCCGCCCGCAGGCGCTGGAACCAGGTGAGTTTGACCTCAGGCGCGACCTCGACCGGCGCAACACGATCCGCCGCAGAGGCAAAGCCCTTTGGAAGGCTGGCCGGAACGGCAGGAGACAGGGCAGCGGGTGGAATGCCGCTGGCGGCTTCCGCTTCGTCCAGAATATCATCCAGGGCGTGGTCATTGAGGGGCGCGTCGGCAGGAACGGTCTCTGGCGAGGCACCGTCGACAGCCTCGCCGGCAGCCGCTTCGGCTTCCAGCAGGGAAAGCGGCACCATGCCGATATCGCCGACCATTTCAGGCCCGGGCAGAAGCGGCGCTTCCTCCTCATCGTCGTCTTCGACAGGATCGACGGCCTCAGTGACTGGCTCGACATCGTCAGAAACAGGCCCTGCTGCGGTTTCCATTTCCACGTCAGGAACAGGGTCTTGCGCCGGCAACGTGTGGGCTTCCGCCTCGTTGAGTGCCTCTTCGAAGGCGCTGTGGTTCTGCTCGTGCGAAGCGGCCTCTTCGCCTTCCGGCTTATCCGTCTCGGCCTTGTCCTTGCCGAACGAAAAGACTTTTTTGATG
Source organism: Agrobacterium larrymoorei (assembly GCF_037722385.1). Taxonomy (GTDB): domain Bacteria; phylum Pseudomonadota; class Alphaproteobacteria; order Rhizobiales; family Rhizobiaceae; genus Agrobacterium; species Agrobacterium larrymoorei_C. The sequence continues at coordinate 220,513 of NZ_JBBKAQ010000018.1, read as the reverse complement.
AAGCCGAGGGCCATGACTGTTCCGTCTCGTGATTTTTCAGGCCGCTTGCGCTGCCAGATATTGCATATTCAAGTGCTTACCGTTGTGACCGGTAATGGCAACCCGCGCAAGAGTGCGCGGCGCAAGATCAGGAGCCGCTACCAGAGTAAAGTTGTCTGTATGGGCAAAACCATTGTTTTCCACCAGGATCGTCTGCTCGCTTCCGACCATGCCGTCGAGATGCGCAAGCCGAAGCGCTTCGCCACGCGCGCGCAACTGTGCCGCCCGCTCCTTGACCAAAGCGCGGTCGAGCTGGGGCATTCTTGCGGCAGGCGTTCGCGGACGCGGACTATAGGGAAAGACATGCAGGCTGGAAATGCCGCACTCTTCCGCAAGTGTCGCGGCATTCTCCGCCATCTCGTCGGTCTCGGTGGGAAAGCCAGCGATCATGTCGGCGCCAAAGGCGATATCCGGGCGTAGCGCGCGCACCTCGCGACAGAAGCGGATGGCATCGTCACGCAGATGTCGGCGCTTCATCCGCTTCAGGATCATGTCGTCGCCATGCTGGAGCGACAGATGCAAATGCGGCATGAAGCGCGGCTCATCGGCAATTAGATCCATCAAGTGACGGTCTGCCTCGATACTGTCTATGGAGGAGAGCCTGAGCCGCAAAATGTCCGGAACCTGCTTCAGCAGCACCTTCGCCAGGTAACCGAGCGACGGCTCGCCCGGCAGGTCGGCGCCGTAGCTTGTGGCATCCACCCCCGTTAGCACGATTTCGCGATAACCGCTTTCGGTCAGCTTGCGGGCCTGGTCCACCACCGCGCCCATCGGCACGGAACGAGAATTGCCGCGACCATAGGGTATGATGCAGAAGGTGCAGCGGTGATCGCAGCCATTTTGCACCTGAATAAAAGCACGCACATGCCCGTCGATGTGCTTGACCATCTGCGGCGCGGTGGCCTTCACACTCATGATGTCGTTGACGCGCAGCTTCTCTTCCGCCGAGACGCCGAAATCCGGCAGTGCGCGATAGGATGTGCTTTTCAGCTTCTCCTCATTGCCGAGAACGGCGTCGACTTCCGGCATGGCGGCAAAGGTCTGCTTCTCGGTCTGGGCAGCGCAACCGGTGACGATGATGCGCGCATGCGGATTGTCACGTCGCGCCCGGCGGATCGCCTGACGCGCCTGGCGCACGGCTTCACCGGTCACAGCACAGGTATTGACCAGCACCGCATTGTTGAGCCCCGCCTTTTCGGCCTCGGCCCGCATCACTTCCGATTCATAGGTATTGAGGCGGCAGCCGAAGGTTATGACCTCGACACCGCTCATAAGACGCCCTGCTTCTCGCCCGCCTCACGCGTCCATTCGCCGGTGACCGGATCGACTTGTCCAGCCCACTCCCATTCGGCCGGGCCGGTCATAATGACGTGGTTGTCCTCGCGCCACTCGATTGTGAGCGGAATGCGAACCGGGCTTGAGGCCACGTCGATCTCCACGCGACGACCTGTGCGTCCAGTTCGTGCGCCTGAGACAGCGGCAGCGCAAGCCGCCGATCCGCAGGCAAGTGTCAGCCCCGCGCCGCGTTCAAAGGTGCGGGTGCGAAGCCGGCTGTCGGAGAGGACCTGCGCAAGCGTGATATTGGCCTTTTCCGGAAACATTGGATGGTTTTCGAGTAGCGGCCCCATCCGCTCCAGATCGAATTCCATCGGATCGCGATCCACCCAGAAGATGGCGTGCGGGTTGCCCATGGACATGACCGATGGCGAATGAAGCACCGGCTCGTCGATCGGGCCGATCTGCAATTCGATGCGGCTGGTATCGTGAAACTCTTCCGAAAGCGGAATATCGCTCCAGCGAAAACGCGGCAGACCCATATCGACGGAGATCATACCGTCTTCATGCTCGCTGGCATTGAGGATGCCGGCGACTGTCTGAAAGGTGAAAGCCTTCTTGCCGGTTTCCGACGCCAGCGCTTGCACCACGCAGCGTGTGCCATTGCCACAGGCCTGCGCCTTGGTGCCATCACAGTTGAGAATGTCGATATAGGCATCGGTGCCGGCAAGACGCGGATCATGGATCGCCATGATCTGATCGAAAGCGGTGTCCGGGTCAGCATTGAGGGCGATGGCCGCTTGCGGCGAGACCATGTCTTTGCGGCCGCGCATGTCGACAACCAGGATCTTGTTGCCAAGCCCGTTCATCTTCGCGAATTCGACCGTCTGCGTCATGTCCCTAAATCCATTGGAGAGGCGCGCCTCGTGCGGGCGCATTCGCCCTATATGGCGGAAATACAGGGCAATTACCAGTCTGGCCGAGGCAAAAGCCTTTGCGCCCGTAAGCTGAAAACAAAACACCCCCGGAGCGATCCAGGGGTGCGGAACTCTTAATAGCAAGCAATACTTACTGCCACTCACGCACATCGACGAAATGGCCGGCAACGGCTGCCGCCGCCGCCATGGCGGGCGAGACCAGATGTGTGCGGCTCTTGTAACCCTGACGGCCTTCGAAGTTGCGGTTGGAGGTAGACGCGCAACGCTCGCCGGGTGCGAGACGGTCGTCATTCATCGCCAGGCACATGGAGCAACCGGGCTCGCGCCATTCGAAACCCGCCTCGAGGAAGATCTTGTCCAGGCCCTCCTGCTCCGCCTGGTCCTTGACGAGACCCGAGCCCGGCACGATCATCGCTGAAACGGTCGGCGCAACCTTGCGACCTTCGACGATCTTGGCGGCTGCGCGCAAATCCTCGATGCGGCCATTGGTGCAGGAGCCGATGAAGACGCGGTCGATAGCGATATCGGTCATCTTGGTGCCGGGCTTCAGGCCCATATAGTCTAGCGCACGCCACTTGGAATTGCGCTTGTTCTCATCGGCAATGTCGTCCGGGTTCGGCACGATGCCCTGAACCGAAACGACATCTTCCGGAGACGAGCCCCAGGAAACGATTGGCGGAAGGCTGGCGGCATCCAGAATGACGACCTTGTCGTAATGGGCACCCTCGTCCGACTTCAACGTCTTCCAATAGGCGATCGCCTGCTCCAGCGTCTCGCCCTGCGGTGCACGTGGCTTGTCCTTAATGTATTCGAAGGTCGTCTCATCCGGGGCGATCAGACCGGCACGCGCGCCACCCTCGATCGTCATGTTGCAGACGGTCATGCGGCCTTCCATCGACAGCGAACGGATCGCCTCACCGGCAAATTCGATCACGTGACCCGTACCGCCAGCTGTGCCGATCTCACCAATGATGGCAAGAATGATGTCCTTGGCGGTTACGCCGTCCGGGATCTTGCCATCCACACGCACCAGCATGTTCTTGGCCTTCTTCTGGATCAGCGTTTGGGTTGCCAGCACGTGCTCCACTTCGGACGTGCCGATACCATGCGCCAAGGCACCGAAAGCGCCATGGGTGGAAGTGTGACTATCCCCGCAAACGATCGTCATGCCCGGCAGGGTGAAGCCCTGCTCGGGCCCGACGATGTGAACGATGCCTTGGCGCTTGTCGCGCTCGGAATAATATTCGAGGCCGAATTCCTTGGCGTTCTGCGCCAGCGCTTCCACCTGGATGCGGCTTTCTTCGTTCTTGATGCCTTCCAGACGGTCGGCGGTGGTCGGAACGTTATGATCGACGACGGCCAGAGTGCGGGTGGGCGAATGAACCGGACGACCGGCCATCCGCAGGCCTTCGAAAGCCTGCGGTGACGTCACCTCGTGGACCAGGTGACGGTCGATGTAGAGAAGACAGGTTCCATCGGGATCGCGGTTGACGACGTGATCATCCCAGATTTTATCATACAGAGTACGCGGAGCGCTCATGGCTTTATCCATTCGAATGTCAAAAAGGAAAGTGGGGGCGTGGAGTAAAGGCCGACAGCCTTTTCAGGCCATCAGGCGGACGTAAGTCGACCATTGAACGCACCGGAAATACGCGCAAAAAATCGTGCCGGCAGACGCTTGTGATCCTGCAGCACGAAAATGTTTGGCGCGAGGCATCCGAATTTCGATCCCATGTCCATTTCATAGCAGATCGGCTTTTCAACAGCAACATCGTGCTTTGCGATTGAAAACAGCCTGGCCGCTATTTAAGGATTCCCTTTTTGTGCAATGCAAAAAGAAACGCCGGGCGTTGTGTGCGGGATAAAATTCTCGCGAGAGGCGTTAGGACGGCAACGGAACAGATCTCACGGTGATGTGAAAGCCGCGTGAGAACAGTCTCGTCAAATCGGGGCGGCACCCTGGCCGCCGACAGGGAGGGATACATCTTGGTATCTGAAAAAGCACTTATTTCGAAAATCACATGGCGACTGATGCCGTTTCTTGGGCTTCTCTATCTCATCGCCTATATCGACCGTCAGAATGTCAGCTTCGCCAAACTGCAGATGGTCGGCGATCTGGGCCTCAGCGAATATGCCTATGGCCTTGGCGCCTCGCTGTTCTTCATCGGTTACTTCATCTTTGAAGTCCCGAGCAATCTGCTGCTCAACCGCTTCGGCGCAAGGCTCTGGTTTGCCCGCATCATCATTTCCTGGGGGCTTGTGACGATTGCGCTCGCCTACACCTCCAGCCCCACCATGTTCTACATCCTGCGCTTCCTGCTCGGCGTCTGCGAGGCCGGCTTCTTCCCCGGCGTTCTCTATCTCCTGACGCTGTGGTTCCCGCGCGATTATCGCGGCCGCATGGTCGGCCTGTTCATGATTTTCTCGGCGATCGCCAATGCCATCGGCGCACCGCTTGGCGGCATGTTGCTCGATCTGGACGGCCTCTGGGGCTATGCGGGCTGGGAGTGGGTTTTCCTCGCCACCGGCATTCCGGCGGTGATTGCGGGTATCGTCACCATCTTCTATCTAGACGACAAGCCGGAAACGGCTGCATTCCTGTCCCAGGACGAAAAGGACTGGCTGCGCCAACGCATCGCGTCCGAAAATTCCGGCATGGAGGAACATGCCGAGGATGGCTTCCGCGCGCTGATCAATCCACGCGTCCTCTTCATGTCGCTTTGCTATGTCGGCTTCCCGCTGGCGGCCTATGGTCTTAGCTACTGGCTACCGACCATCGTCAAGAGCTTCGGCGTGTCGAATACGGCAAACGGTTTCATCAACATCATCCCGTGGCTGATCGTTGCCGTCGCGCTCTACCTCGTGCCATCGGCTGCCGATCGCTCCGAGAAGAAGATCACCTATATCGTGGTGCCTGCCTTCATCGGCGCCTTCTGCCTTCTAATGTCCGCTCTGATGACATCGCCGGTCGCACAGTTCGCCTTCCTCTGCATCGCAGCCGCTGGCATCTTTGCCGGACAGCCGGTGTTCTGGAGCCTTCCCGGTCGCTTCCTGAAGGGTGCGGGTGCAGCCGCAGGTCTGGCCGCAATCAACTCGGTCGGCAATCTCGGCGGCTTTGTTGCCCAGAACGTCGTTCCCTGGATCAAAGATGAAACGGGAAGCACCATCGCCCCGATGTTCTTCCTCTCTGCCTGCCTTGCGATTGCCGGCGTCCTTGTCATCATCGCGGGCCGGATGATCGCCAATCAGATCACCTCGCAACCGAATGTGAAGGCTTGATCGGCTTCAACGCCCCTGCTTGCGGCGCATCCCTTTTTCGATGCGCCGCAAGATCAAAGACAGTCCAAGCGTCAGGATCAGATAGACGTAAGCGACGATGGAATAGGTCTCGAAGAAGCGGAACGATCCGGCCGCATAGACCTTGCCGAGTTGGGTGATATCCGCCACCCCCAGCACCGATACCAGCGAACTGTCCTTCACCATCGACACGAAATCATTGGAGAGCGGCGGAAAAATCGTCCGTACCGCCTGCGGAAAGACGACCAGGCGAAAGCGTTGATAACGGCTGAGCCCGAGCGCCTTGGCCGCCTCGATCTGGCCTTGATCGACAGCCTCGATACCCGCCCGAAAGATTTCAGCGAGGAACGCTCCATAGCAAAGCGTCAGCGCCAGGATCGCGCGCCACATCAGCGAAAAGTCGCGCACGATAACCGGCTCGACCCAGCCCGGAGCAATCAACGGCGTCATCAGCCAGTTGACGAAATCCACCAGCAGCGGCGCGCCAGCAAAGGCGATGTAGAACAGCACCACCAGGATCGGAATGCCGCGCATGGTTTCGATGTAAAACCGTGCGATCTGCCGCAGCACGATGCTGTCGGCCATGCCGAGCAGCGCGATCAGCAGGCCCCAGAGGCAGGCGAGAAGAAAGGCCACCAGCGTGACGAAGATCGTCATGCCAATGCCATTGATGACGGTGGTGAAGACCTGCGCATAGACGCCGTTGATGGCAATCACAACGGCAAGAATGGCGCCGATACCAATCAGTGCCACCAGCCACCAGGGAAAATCATCGGCTGCATGTTTCGAAGGCGGGCGCTTCAAGGCCGAACGCCCGGCCAGAACGAAAGGCCCATTCGCTTATTCGCCAAGTTTGTAGTCCAGGAACCACTTCTTATCGAGCGCGGCAAAAGTGCCGTCTGCCTTCAAGGCAGCAATCGCGGCATTGACGGGGGCCACCAGATCGGAGCCCTTCTTGAAGATGAAACCGAAATCGTCCCCGCCGAGCGGTCCACCGATGAGCTTCAGAGTGCCATTCGACGAATCGACATAGCCCTTGCCCGCAACGCCATCGGTCAGAACCAGATCGACATCGCCGGTCCGCAGCGCCTGGACGGTGGCGCCGAAAGTTTCCATCAGCTTGACGCGAGGGTTTTGCTCATTGCCGTCGAGAATATCGTAAACGGCCGTGTAGAAAGGCGTTGTGCCAGCCTGGGCGCCGATAAGCCCCTTGTCGAAGGCGGCAAAACTCTGGGCATCGGTAAAGCGGGTTTCGTCTGCGCGCACCAGCATGAACATTTCCGAGCGCATGTAGGGATCGGAGAAATCCACCTTCTCCTTGCGCTCGTCCTTGATGCTGATTCCGGTCATGCCGATGTCGTACTGTCCGGCAGAAACGGCCGGGATCATCGCATCCCAGGATGCGTTCTGATACTCGACCTTGGCATTCAGCCGCTTGGCGATCTCGTTCATCGCGTCATATTCCCAACCGATCGGCTTGCCCGTCTTCGGATCGACGAATTGCAGCGGCGGATAGGCATTCTCCGTCACCACGACGATCTCGCGACCCTTCAGATCCGGCAGATCAGCGGCCGATGCGAAAACCGGCGATAGCAGCGTGGCGGCGATGGCGATGAAAAACGAGCGTCTGAACAATGGCGGTCTCCTGAAAAGAATGGGGGAAAATGACACGCTTCAGAGCCGCTGCGCAAGGGATATGCGTTCTGAGGAGAGCACATCCTTGGAATGGATTCTTATTTCTTAGTTAAGGTTTACGGTGGACTTCTTTGCTATCTCCATCCTCAACTGTCATCCTCGGGCCCGACCCGAGGAGCCATCGTCTCCAAAACAAAAAAGGCGGCCTGAAGACCGCCTTTTCGACATCCCGAAAGGTAAAGCTTATTCAGCTGCACCTTCAGCAGCCTTTGCTGCTGCAGCTTCTTCAGCTGCCTTGGCTTCAGCGGCTTCTGCTGCTGCCTTTTCGGCGGCCAGAGCCTGTGCTGCTGCAACCTTTTCAGCCTCAATACGTGCCTTTTCGTCGGCAGCAGCCTGACGCTCGGCATCGTTGAGCTTGCGAGCGCGAACGCCGGTGTCTTCAACGATACGAGCGGACTTACCGCGACGGTCGCGCAGGTAGTAGAGCTTCGCGCGACGGACCTTACCACGGCGAACGATCTCAACGCCTTCAACCAGCGGAGAGTAAACCGGGAATACGCGCTCTACGCCTTCGCCGTAGGAGATCTTGCGAACGGTGAAGTTCTCGTTGAGACCGCCGCCGGAGCGAGCGATAACGACGCCTTCGTAAGCCTGTACGCGGGTACGGTTACCTTCCGTAACGCGCACGTTGACGCGGACGGTGTCACCAGGAGAAAATTCAGGAAGCTTGCGCTTGGCTTCGATCTTGGCGGCCTGTTCGGCTTCCAGCTGTGCAATAATGTTGGTCATGTTAACCTCTGAGTTCTTCTGAAACAGCCAGAGCGCTCAACTGGATCATTCCTTGGATCCTGTCCTTGGAATTATGCCTTGCGGCAGGAGCGGGTTCGCCATTCTTTGCTTGCGGTTAATGGGCATAAGCCCAATTCCACGCGGGCCAATACATGAAGATCGCCGCTTTGTCATCCCTTTCATGACAATATTTTGTCGGCCGCCACCTGATTGTCGGAAAGCATATCTGCTTATATGGGAGATGGAACGCTCGGGGAGGGGCCATGTCCATTGCTATCATTCTACTCTTGTTCGTCAGCGGCTTCCTGTCCGGTGCCGTCAATGCCATTGCAGGCGGCGGCACGTTCTTGACCTTCGGCGCCATGACGGTGGCGGGGATTGCCCCCATTTCCGCCAACGCCACTTCCTCCATCGTCCAGTTTCCAGGCTATGTCACCTCGGTGATTGCCTACTGGCCGGAAATTCGCGCCCACTGGAAGGGTGCGGTCCTGCTCTCCATTCTGTCCATCCTGGGTTCCACCGGCGGCGCGCTGCTGTTGCTGTCGCTCGACAACCCGTCCTTCCGCCAGCTGGTGCCGTGGCTGCTGCTTGCGGCCACCGCGCTGTTTGCCGCCGGTCCCTGGCTCCGTCCGCGCTCGAATGAAGAGCATCCGAAGAGCAATATCGCCAGCCTGATCGGCCAGTTCTTCACCTCGATCTATGGCGGCTTCTTCGGGGCCGGCATGGGCATCATGATGCTGGCGGTGCTGGGACTGACAGCAGGAGGCACCTACCATCATCTCAACGCGTTGAAGAACCTGCTGGCTGTGGTGATTGCCGCCGTTGCGATTGTTGTTTTCGTCGGCGGTGGCGTGGTTTCCTGGCATGCAGCGCTGATCATGATCCCCGCGTCCGCGCTCGGTGGATATTGTGGCGTCTATCTCGCCCGCCGCGTTCCGCAATGGATCATCCGCGCGCTAGTCATCACGGTAGGTCTGCTTCTGACCGGCTACTACTTCTTGACGGCTTGAGTTTCGGCCAGCAAATCCGGGCGGCGCTCCTTCGTCAGCGCCAGCGCCTGCTCGTGCCGCCATTTGTCGATCAGCTTGTGATTGCCCGACGTCAAAACGGCGGGAATGTCCCGGCCTTCCCACACCTGTGGCCTTGTATAGTGCGGATGCTCGAGCAGTCCGCCTTCGAAGCTTTCATGCACACCGGACAGGTCGTTGCCCATCACGCCTGGCAAAATGCGCACCACCGCATCGAGAAGCGTCAGCGCTGCGGGCTCGCCACCCGAAAGAATATAGTCGCCGATGCAGACCTCTTCGAGACCGCGTGCATCGATCACCCGTTGATCCACGCCTTCAAAGCGACCGCAGACAATGATGACGCCCTCGCCTGCCGCTAGCTCGCGCACCCGTTCTTGCGTCAGCGGCTTGCCACGTGGGCTCATCAGCAGGCGGGGTCTTGTATCGCCTTCAGAGACTGCATCGATGGCCGCTGCCAGGACATCGGGTTTCAGCACCATGCCGGCACCGCCACCCGCCGGGGTGTCATCGACACTGCGATGCTTGTCGGAGGCAAAGTCGCGGATCTGCACCGGCTCCATCTGCCATTGGCCGCGCTCCAGCGCTTTGCCAGCCAGGGAATAGGAAAGATGCCCCGGAAACATCTCCGGGTAGAGCGTCAGCACGGTTGCCTTGAAGCGCATCGGCTTACTTCTTGCCCTTGCCGAAGATCGGATGATCGGGGTCGTCCTTGCCGTCTTCCGGATTGTCGATTAGCCCAGCCGCAAAGGGATCGATCAGAATCTTTCCGCCTTCAAGATCGATTTCGAGAACGGCAGCCTCGGTAAAGGGGATGAGCGCCGGGCGACGTCCCGCCCCTTTGAGCTCAAGCAGGTCGCCCGCGCCAAAATCATAAACGGCACTGACTGAACCGTAGCTTTTGCCCTCGCCGTCCACCACGTCAAGACCTTCGAGATCGGTGTAGAAGAACTCGTCCTCGTCCAGATCCTCGTCGGGCAGGTTGTCGCGATCGACGAAGAGCTCAAGCCCGTTCAGCGCTTCAGCGGCGTTGCGGTCGTTGACGCCACGGAAGCGCACGATGACGACATTCTTGCCTTGGCGCACTTCGAGAATTTCAAACACGCGCCCATCGGCGGCAACCAGATTGCCGTAATCGCCAAGCGCCAGGGGATCGTCGGTATAGGAGCTGACCCGCACTTCGCCACGCAAGCCCTGGGCTGCGCCAATCTTGGCCATGAGAATGGGGTTTTCCAGCTTTGCCATCGATCCGTCCGTTGTCGCGTTGTGCGCGTATCGTTTTAGTACCTGGCTGATCTGGAGCCAAGTCCATGGGAATTAAACATGAAAACGGGTGGCGCGGGAACCGTGCCACCCGTTTCTATCAGGATAAACCAGACTTATTCTGCAGCAGCAGCTTCAGCGGCAGCAGCAGCGGCGTCTTCAGCCTTCTGCTTCTTCTCGGCAACGCGCTCGAGAGCCTTCTTGCCTGGCTTTGCCTTTTCAGGGTTGCTGCGCGCGTCGCGCGTTGCAATGCCGGCTTCTGCGAGGAAGCGCAGAACGCGGTCGGTCGGCTGTGCGCCCTTTGCGAGCCATTCCTTGACGAGGTCGCCATTGATCTGGATGCGATCGGCGTTGTCCTTCGGCAGCATCGGGTTCCAGGAACCGACCTTCTCGAGGAAGCGGCCGTCGCGCGGGCTGCGGGCGTCAGCAACAACGATCTGGTAGTACGGGCGCTTCTTGGAACCACCGCGTGCGAGACGAATTTTCAGTGCCATGTGAGTTCTCCTTATAATGGCTTGCCCGCCGGTCAGGCGGTCTTTTCTGTGCCGTTGTGTTCAGCGGCAATTGCTTCATGATGCCGGATGACTTCCTTGATGATGAAGTTCAAGAACTTCTCGGCGAAATCCGGATCCAGATTGGCATCCTTGGCCAGACGGCGCAGGCGTTCGATCTGGTATTCTTCGCGCGCCGGGTCTGCCGGCGGCAAATCGTAGGTGGCCTTCAACACGCCCACCGCTTTCGTGCAGCGGAAACGTTCAGCCAGCATGTGCACCAGTGCGGCATCGACATTGTCGATGGACTGGCGGTATTCAGCGAGTTGTTGTTTGACGTCTGTCGTGGTCACGGATGGCCTCACTTCTTCTTGCCAAAACCGGGAAGACCCGGAAGACCGCCAAGGCCCGGCAGCTTGCCGCCACCCAGACCGGGCAGGCCACCGGGGAGACCGCCGAGGCCCGGAGGCATAGCGCCCGGCTTGCCAAGACCCGCGGCCTCCGCCTGCTTCTGCAACGCCTCAAGCTGCTTGGGGTCCATATTGGCGAGATCGGGCATGCCACCCATGCCGCCGAGACCCATCTTGCCGGCCAGGCCGCCCATCATCTGCTTCATGATGCCGCCCTTGCCCTTGCCGCCCATGGCTTTCATCATGTCGGCCATGCCGCGATGCATCTTCAAGAGCTTGTTGATTTCGGCAGCATCCGTGCCGGAACCGGCAGCGATGCGCTTCTTGCGGCTGTGTTTGAGAATATCCGGATTGGCGCGCTCGGCCTTGGTCATCGAGGAGATGATCGCCAGCTGACGGTCGAACATCTTGTCGTTCAATCCGGCAGACGCCATCTTGTCCTTCATGCCGGCCATGCCGGGCATCAGGCCCATGATACCGCCCATGCCGCCCATCTTCTGCATCTGGCGCAGCTGATCGGCCAGATCGTTGAGGTCGAACTTGCCCTTGGCCATTTTCTCGGCCATGGCGCGGGCTTTTTCCGCATCGATATTTTCAGCGGCCTTTTCGACCAGCGAGACGATGTCGCCCATGCCGAGAATGCGGTCTGCGATACGGCGTGGATGAAACTCATCCAGCTCGTTCATCCGCTCGCCGGTACCGATCAGCTTGATCGGTTTACCGGTGACGGCGCGCATGGAAAGGGCTGCACCGCCGCGTCCATCGCCATCCATACGGGTGAGCACAAGGCCGGTAATGCCAACGCGCTCATCGAAATTGCGCGCCAGATTGACGGCATCCTGACCGGTCAGGCTGTCGGCGACCAGCAGGATTTCGTGCGGATTGGCCTTCTTCTTGATCTCGGCCATTTCCAGCATCAACGGTTCGTCGATGTGGGTGCGGCCGGCTGTATCGAGGATCACGACATCATGGCCGCCAAGCTTGGCCGCCTGGACGGCGCGCGAGGCGATATCGGTCGGCGACTGGCCAGCAATGATCGGCAACGTGTCGATGCCGGTCTGGACGCCAAGCTGGCGCAGCTGCTCCTGGGCGGCGGGGCGGCGCGTATCGAGAGATGCCATCAGCACCTTCTTCTTCTCGCGATCCGTCAGACGCTTGGCAATCTTGCCGGTGGTGGTCGTCTTACCCGAACCCTGCAGACCCACCATCATGATGACGACGGGTGCCGGCGCGTGCAGATCGATCGAAACACCTTCCGAACCTAGCATTTCGACAAGCTCGTCATGGACGATCTTGACGACCATCTGGCCGGGCTTGATGGATTTCAGAACAGAGGCGCCAACGGCCTTCTCTCGCACCTTTTCGGTGAAGGTGCGAACAACTTCCAGCGCCACGTCCGCTTCCAGAAGCGCACGGCGAACCTCACGCAGCGCTGCGGAAACATCGGCTTCCGAAAGCGAGCCACGGCCGGTCAGTCCATTCAAAATGGAGCCAAGGCGGTCCTGGAGGTTTTCAAACATCTGTTCATCCTTCTTCGTTTCGGTTTCCCGAAACGTCGGTGCTTTTGCCGACAAAAACAAGACGCCCAAGAACGCGCAAAGCCAAAAAGCACCCGAGGGCGCATCGCGCTGTCGGGTGTTGACCTCCGGGATCTCTTTATACCTTTGCGGGTCCCGGTCGGTGGCTTGGAGTCTTGAAACTGCCAGCTGATCGGGCGGGATAAACAGGAAATACGCGGCAAAGTCAAGGCAAGTCCGGCGTTTTGGCGAAAACGCCTTCAAACGGTCGACATTGCAGATGCTTCTTCTACCTGCCGGGTGCTTGTGGTCTGCCCTTCCTCTTCTTATAGCTTATATTCATGAACCGTCGAAACTTCTTTCGCGTCTCCGCCATTGGTGGCCTGCTGCTTGCCAGCGGCGGCATTTTCGCCAGCCGTTCCTATGCCAGCGCTTACTACAACGGCCCCGTCTCGGACCATTTCGATGGCATCCGCTTTTTCAATCCGAACGGCGAACAGCCGAACGGCTTTGGCGACTTGATGAAATGGCGCTTCAACGGCCAAAGAGCGCAATGGCCGGAGAATTATCCAAGCCCCTATCCGACAGCCAAACCAGACGCTCGCGTCGAAGGAAAGGATCTGCGGGTCACCTTTGTTGGCCACGCCTCCTTCCTCATCCAGACGGCGGGTCTGAATATTCTGGTCGATCCGGTGTGGTCTGAGCGCACCAGCCCGTTCAGCTTTGTCGGGCCAAAGCGCGTCAATCCGCCCGGCATCCGCTTCGAAGATCTGCCACCGATTGATCTCGTTTTGGTGACGCATAATCATTATGATCATCTTGACCTTGAAACGCTGCACAGGCTGCATGTCGAGCACAAGCCGCATTTCGTCACGCCGCTCGGCAATGACGCGATCATCCGCACCAAGGTGCAGGCGGCGAAGATTTCGGTCGGAGACTGGGGCGATGCGATTGCCGTCAGCCCCGACATCAAAGTCCATTTTGAGCCCTGCCACCACTGGTCGGCACGCGGGTTGAACGACAGGCGTATGGCGCTCTGGGCCGCCTTCGTCATCGAGACGCCGGGTGGCAAGATCTACCATATCGGCGATACCGGCTTTCACAGCGGGCTCAACTACCACGCTGCCGCCAAGAAGCATGGCAGCTTCCGCCTCGCCAACCTGCCCTTCGGCGCCTACGAGCCGCGCTGGTTCATGAAGGGCCAGCACCAGAATCCGGCAGAAGCGGTGGAAGGCATGAAGATTTGCAACGCCGCTTATGCCTGCGGCCATCATTGGGGCACGGTGCAACTGACAGATGAGGCGATCGATGCGCCGATCATCGCGCTTGAGGCAGCGCTGAAAAACCAGGGCGTGGCCAGAGACAAGTTCCGCCCGATGCGCCCAGGCGAAGTGTTCGACGTGCCGGTGGTTTGAACGGACGTGTGGAATGGAGCGTTGTTGGACAGCGCCCTGCTTATTCCGAAATGATCTTCACCCGCTGGCCCGGCTCGACGGCGGCCGTTGTGCTCAGCGCATTTAACACACGAAACAGTTCCAGCTTGCGGTCCGTGCCCATCATCCGTGCGGCGAGCGAGGCGACCGTTTCACCCGGCTTGACGGTGACGACGCGCACGCGAAGCGGTTTCAGTGCGGAAATTTCCGCAGGTGTCATCTTGCGAAAGCTGGAGCGCAATAGGTTCGCCACCGTCTCCAACTGAGCGCTGCCCTTCGGCACGGCGGTGAGGAAACGGAAAATCTGATCGCCGACCCGAATGACGGTGACGTCGAAATCCCATTTGTCGGCGCTTGCGCGCGCGGTGGCCGCAGGCAGGCCGTTCACCTGAATTTCCCGCACCGTATCCGGTATCAAGCCGGCCACCCAGCCGCTGGTCAGATAGTTGGGCAGGCTGGTCTGCTTGGGATCGGCCACGCCATCGAAGCGGATTGCCATATCGCCGGGGCCAGTTGCGAGAACCGCTTCCACCTTGTTGTCGATCTGGAAGCCGTCCGGCACATCGAAGCGAATGCCGAGATTGCCATGCAGGAAGGTGTTGCCACGGACATAACCCTCCTGCGGGCTGTCGCCATAAAGCAGTCCGTCGATGCCCGTCAGAAACCAGTCGCGGCCCTTGTCGCCCACTTGGCCTTCCTGGCCGAAGGCGCGCGCATGGCGCTTGGCGAGTTCGATACGCTGCGGCGTGTTCGGGTGGCTGGACAGGAAGTCGAGGCTCTGGTCGCTGTCGGGATCGGCTGAGGTAAAGCGCGCATAGGCCGCCATGGAATCGAGGAAGCGCGGCGAGGCGTAAGGGTCGTAACCCGCCTCACCCAGCATCCGCACGCCGATCACGTCCGCTTGCAATTCCTGCTGGCGCGAGAAGGCCGCAAGCCGAAGCTTGCCACGCGCAAGCGCCTGTTTGCCGGCAAGATCGCTGGACAGAACCTCTGCTACGACGCGGCTGGCAATGACTTCCGCCTCTTCGCGGCGTTGACGCTCGATACCGTGATTGGCAGTCACGTGGCCCATTTCGTGCGACAGCACGGCGGCAACTTCAGACGCGTCATTGGCAAGCGCCAGCAGGCCGCGCGTCACATAGAGATAGCCACCGGGCAGCGCGAAAGCGTTGATAGCCGGCGAATTCAAAATGGTGATGCGGTAGGACTGCTGCGGATTTTCCGACACTGCCGTCAGCGCGCCGGTGATGCGGGCAACCAGACGCTCGGTCTTCTCGTCGTGATACTCACCGCCATAGCTTGCGACGATGCGCGGATGCTCACGCGCGCCCATCTGTGCGCGCGGATCGTTCTTCTGCACCTCTTCCACGGTCTGTGGATTGTCTGAGGGTTTGAGTGTGGATTGGTAAGCCGGGCTGAACAGCGACTGGCATGAGGACAGCAGCAATGCCGCAGCACCGAGGGCTATGATGCCTCGCCGCGATATCGACCCGTTTTCCACATTGTGACCGGAGCGGCCATTTACGGCCTTCACACGCGTCATCATCCTGCCAGTCCGCCCCAAACGTTCCTGATCATCCGTTATATGCAGACCAGAATATCAGCTTAAACCCCACAGGCACCAGAATGCCTGAACATCCAAAACGATCCCAAAAACGATCTATGCTGCGGAAAGACCCTGACAAAAGACGTTCTCTATATATGTCTCAAATAGTTGAGCCTGATTGGCAAGTGCAAAAAATACGCACCTTCACTGTCTATTTGCAGGATTGACATTGCGCCGCGTCCAAATTGTGGCGCAGCCCTGCACTACTGCTGGAGGAACGCTGCGACCTCGGCAATATCTATAGCCGAAAAGAATGCATCGGTGGTGCCCTGAAACAGGATCTTTCCATCCGACAGAAAGACGACCGCATCGGCAAGGCGGCGAATATCGTCCGGGTGATGGGTGACGAGAAGAACCGTGTTGCCGTTCTCCGATTGCAGCTCTTTCGACAGCGCCGCCATTCCGGCGCGCAAGCCCGGATCGAGCGCTGCGAAGGGTTCGTCGAGAAGCATGACGGCGCGCTGGCGAACCAGCGCGCGGGCAAGTGCGGCACGCTGGCGTTCGCCACCGGACATGCTTGAGGGCAGCCGCTTTTCAAAACCTGCAAGCCCGACCCGTTCGAGCGCCGTTGCAATCAGGGCCTTGTCTTCACTTGTGAGGCGCAGCGACGGGTGGATACCAAGCCCGATATTGGTGAAGATATCGAGATGGGCGAAGAGGTTGTTGTCCTGGAAGATCAGGGAGATCGGCCTGTCTGCAGGATCGAGTCCACTCATCTCTTCGGCCCCGATGAGCACGCGACCACTGGTCGGCTTTTCAAAGCCAGCGACAAGATTGAGAAGCGTAGACTTGCCTGACCCTGAGGGGCCGACAACGGCGGTCACTTTGCCCGCTTCAAAGAAGGTATCAAAGAAGAACGCCTGTTGTCCAAGCTGCAGCGATACCTGTTCCAGCGTTATGTTGACCCGATCGCTTTTCATGCCGCTGCTTTCGCTCTCTCCGATTGGCGCGAGACACCGCCCGCTGCAAGGATAAGGCAGATGACGCCGAGGATGAAGGCATAGCCCGCCGCATCATTGGTGCGATAGCTGCCCATATTGCTGTAGACCAGCCACGGCAAGGTCACGAAGCTTTCCGAGCCGAAGAGGGCCACGGCCCCGAGGTCGCCAAGCGACAATGCCATGGCAAAGGAAAAGGCCATGGCAAAGGCCCGCCATAGAACCGGGACATCAACCAGGCGGAAGCGCGAAAAACCGGTGAGGCCGAGGCTGGCAACCAGCGTGCCGGTTCTGGCCTGATGGGTGGTGAAGGCAGGCTCCAGCACCCGCATGGCAAAGGGCAGCGCCATCAGCACGTTGATGAGCGCCACAAGCAAAGGCGCGAAGACGGAAACATCACCGAAGGGGCGCAGCAGCAAGAACCAGCCACTGCCCAGCACCACCGGTGGCACCAGTAGAACCATAGAAGCACCGCCACCCAGCATCGCCGAAAGGAGCCTCGTGCTCCGTCCCGGCTCTCGACGATCCGCGATCACCTGACGCGCCCGGATGAGGGCCGTGGAGATCAGCACGGAAAGCGAGGCGGAAACGAGTGCGATGGACAGGCTGGTGATCGCCGCACGACGAAACACCTCGGCACTCAAGAGGCGCAACAGGTCGGCAGTCAGGCCGGAGGCAGCGACTGCCACGAGCGGCGTACCCACCAGCAGCACCGCAAGGACAATGACTATACCGTCCAACAGGCGCGATAACGGGCGCGAGGCATCGAAGCGACGCACTGACTGGCCCTGTGTCTGTCCCTCCGCATCTGCCCCCGGCAGAAGCGAAAGCAGAGCCAGCAATAGCCCGGTCATTGCGATCTGCATCAGCGACAGCGCAATGGCGCGGGGTGGATCGAAATCGAAGCGCAGCGCCTGATAGATCGCCACTTCGATCGTGGTCGCAGCTGGACCGCCACCCAGCAGCAGGACGAGCGTAAAGCTCGTGGCGCAGAGCATAAAGATCAACCCCGCCACACCCGGCACCAGCCGTCGCACCACCGGCCATTCGATGAAGCGGAAGGTGGAAAGCGCGCCCATGCCAAGAACGCTGCTCATCCGCCAATATTCGCCAGGTACTCTCTCTAGCCCCGCCAGAAAGAAGCGCACGGTCAGTGGCAGATTGAAGAAGACATGGGCAAGAAGAATGCCGGAAAGGCCGTAGATGCTGAAAGGCTGCTCCACGCCCGCAGAGAGGAGCGCTGTATTAAGAAGCCCCTGCCTCCCCCAGATCGCGATAAGCCCGAGCGCACCGACGATCACCGGCAGACCCACCGGGACCGCCATCAGCCGGATGATCCAGATACGGCCTGGAAATTCCCTCTGTCTAGCGAGCGCCAGCGCGACCGGTAGACCGAGCGCCACCGAAAGAAGGGTGGAGAGCGTCGCCTGCCAGAGCGTGAAGCGGAGAATGCGCAGCGTGTAGGTATCGAAGAGGGCGTTCGACGCCGCCTGTGTATCGAAGGACAGAAGCGCTGCGACCGCAAGCCCGATGAAGAGCAACACGGCGGTGAAAGCCGCTATGCCACTGATCAGGAACTGTCTTCTGTCGCTGCGCGCAATCACGGGCGAGGTCCGCGTGAGATTACTTCACGCTCATCGCGTTCAGCCACTCATCGATCCAGGCCTTGCGGTTCTTCGCCACCTCTTCCGGCGACATCAGGAAGGTCTTGCTCGGCTGCACCAGCTTGTTGAAGGCATCCGGCAGCGGCTGCGATGTGGCAGTCACCGGCATCATCCAGTTGTTTTCCGGAATGGCATCCTGGAAGCCGGGCGTCAGGATAAAGGAAAGGAACTTTTTGCCAAGCTCTTTCTCCGGCGCGTTCTTCAACAGACCGGCGACTTCGATCTGAATGTAATGCCCTTCCTCGAAGCTTGCGGCCTGATAGCGCTCGCTGTGCTCGGCCACCATGTGATAGGCGGGCGACGTTGTATAGGAGAGCACCATCGGCACTTCGCCCTTGGTAAAGAGTCCGTAGGACTCCGACCAGCCCGACGTAACCGTCAGCACGCGATCCTTGAGTTTTGCCCAGGCTTCCGGCGCCTTGTCGCCGTAGACCGACTTCACCCAAAGCAGCAGGCCGAGGCCCGGCGTCGACGTCCGCGGATCCTGAATGGCGATCTTCTGCGACGGGTCGCCCTCGACCAGTTCCTTTAGGCTCTTTGGCGGGTTCTTCAGCGTCTGTGTGTCATAGATGACGGCAAAGTGGCCGTAATCATAGGGAACGAAAACATCGTCCTTAAAGCCGCCCGGCACCTTTGCTGCGGAGGCGTCGATGCCCGATGCTTCAAAAAGCCCGGTGTCCTTGGCTTCGGCAATGAGATTGGTATCGAGACCGACGACGACATCCGCCTTGGAGCCGGCACCTTCCAGCTTGAGGCGGTTGAGCAGCGCCACACCATCGGCGACGCCGACGAAGTTTACGGTGCAATCGCAGGTCTTCTCGAACGCCGCCTTCACCTTTGGGCCTGGACCCCATTCGGAGACGAAGCTTTCATAGGTATAGACGGTGAGAACCTTTTTATCCTGCGCGATGCCAAGGCTCGGCAGGAGGAAGGACGCGGCGACGAGGCCGGACAGCAGAAAACGACGATACATCAGACACCTTCTCGAATGGGTTACGGGAATAGGCGTCTGGATGGAAGCCGTCTAATCCCTCCGCCGGTGTTAACCGGATCAGGTTCTTCGGGTTGGCGAACGCCTCTCAGCCTTGTCCCGAAAGACAAAGCACCCCGTTAGAGCGAGAAAAGATGTAATGACACAATCGGTTATTGGCAAGCCGGCAAGCGCCTATGCTTGCTCCGTCATGTAAACCAGTTCCCAGACATGGCCATCGGGATCCTGAAAGCTTGCGGCATACATGAAGCCATGATCTTGCACCGGCTTCCACTCGTGTCCGCCGGAGGACAACGCTGTTTTCAGCATGCTGTCGATCTCCTCGCGACTGGAGGCGGAAAGGCAGGTCAGCACTTCCGTTCCGCGATGAGCATCGGCGATCTCGCCATTGATGAAATCGCGGAAGCGTTCTTCCTGAAGCAGCATGACGAAGATGTTCTTCTCGACGATCATGCACAGCGTTCGCTCATTCGAATATTCCGGATTGAAGCTGAAGCCGAGCGCGGTGAAGAAGGATTTCGATGTCTCAATATTCTTCACCGGCAGATTGACGAAGATCATGCGCATGGTCGGGCTCCTCCGTTTTGGACAGAGAACCGCATATTCGACGGCCTGTCAAAGATGGTGTGGATTAGCCTTCCATCTCTTCGCGCAGCATCTCAAGCTCCAGCCACTCTTCTTCCATGGTCTCAAGCTTCTCACGAAGCTTCGCCATCTCGTCTGCCAGCTTGTTGAAGCCGCCGGGGTCCTTGGCGAAAAGTTGCGGATCGGCCATGCGCTCTTCGCGCTTGGCAATTTCGCCTTGAAGCTTTTCCATTTCCTTGGGCAGGTTTTCGAGCGCAAATTTCTGCTTGAAGGAAAGCTTGCCCTTGGCCTTCGCAGGCTCGGCACTGGTCGCAGCGCTTGCCGAGGCCTTCGCCTTTTCCTGCTTTTCCGAACGCTTCTTGTCTTCTGCCGCACCCTTGCGCTGCGCCATCATGTCGGAATAGCCGCCTGCATATTCAATCCAGCGTCCGTCCGGCGCATCCGGATTGGCAGGCGCGATCGTCGAGGTCACGGTGCGATCGAGAAAGTCGCGATCGTGGCTGACGAGGATGACGGTGCCTGAGAAGCTTGCGACGATCTCCTGAAGCAGATCCAGGGTCTCGATATCGAGATCGTTCGTCGGCTCATCGAGGATGAGAAGGTTGGTTGGTCTTGCGAGAATACGCGCCAGGATAAGACGGGCACGCTCGCCACCGGACAGATTGCGGATCGGCGTGCGGGCCTGTTCCGGCTGGAACAGGAAGTCCTTCATATAGCCGGTCACATGCTTCTGCTCGCCATTGACCAGCAGGCTTTCGCCACGACCATCGGTCAGGTAATGGGCCAGCGTGTCGTTCGGATTGAGGTCCTCGCGCTTCTGGTCGAGTGTCGCGATTTCCAGATTGGTGCCGAGCTTCACCGTGCCGCTGTCGGGTGCCAGTTCACCGGTCAACATCTTGAGAAGCGTGGTCTTGCCCGCACCATTTGGGCCAACAAGGCCGATGCAGTCGCCGCGATGCACGCGCAGCGAAAAAGGGGCGACGATGGTGCGATCGCCATAAGCCTTGGTGATGGCTTCCGCCTCTATGACCAGCTTGCCGGATTCGCGCGCTTCGACTGCGGTTGCCTGCACGGTGCCCTGCGGACCCTTATGTCCGCGATAGGCGGCGCGCATGTCACGCAGCTCTCCCACGCGGCGCATGTTGCGCTTGCGGCGTGCCGTTACGCCATAGCGCATCCAGTGCTCTTCGCGCTCGATGGCTTTGCCAAGCTTGTGCTGCTCCAGCTCTTCCTCTTCCAGCACCTTGTCGCGCCATTCCTCGAAATGGCCGAAGCCGCGATTGAGACGGCGCGATTGGCCGCGGTCGAGCCAGACGGTGGCGGTCGAGACCTTTTCGAGGAAACGACGGTCGTGCGAAATGAGGACAAGCGCGCTTCGCGTCTGCTGCAATTCGCTTTCCAGCCATTCGATGGTCGGCAGGTCGAGATGGTTGGTCGGCTCGTCCAGCATGAGAATGTCCGGCTCCGGCGCCATGACCCGCGCCAAGGCCGCGCGACGCGCTTCACCGCCCGACAGGCTTGCTGGATTCTCCTGGCCGGTCAAACCGAGATGTTCGAGAATATAGCTGACGCGATAGGGATCGTCGCCCGGTCCAAGACCGGATTCGGCATAGGCCTGCACGGTGTCGTAAGCGCCGAAATCCGGCGCCTGCTCCAGATAGCGGATCGTCGCGGAGGGATGACGGAAAACCTCGCCCGATTGCGCTTCGACCAGACCGGCGGCGATCTTCATCAGCGTCGATTTGCCCGACCCGTTGCGGCCGACGAGGCAGATACGGTCGCCCGGCTCCACCTGCAAGTTGGCGCCGTCCAAAAGGGGCGTCACGCCAAAGGTCAGCTTGATATCGTCGAGTTTCAGAATGGGGGGTGCCAAGGCATCAGGCTCCGGTCAGATCGTAGGGACGGGCAAGCACGATGGCCTTGCCGCTTTTGAGGCGAAGGCGAATGTCACCCTCAGCCACGTTGGACATAGTGCGCGACGAGCCGAAGGCAAGCGCAAAATCGTTGAGAGGGTAGCGGGCATTCTCGATATCGAGGCCGGAAAGGGCTGTAAAACCGGCAACGGAAAACAGCGAGCCACGTGGCAGATCGAGCGCGAGTTCACCTTCAAGCAACGGGAACGCCTCCTCGTTGCCGGAAGTCAGCATTACCTTGTAGCCGCGCTCGGCCAGTGCCACAGCGTAGAGAAGATGAAACTGCGCATGGTCGGATCGCTCGCCTGCAAGCGCGCCAACCAGCGTCAATCGTTTCGCGCCCCGCGCCAAAGCCTCGGAAACGGCGATCTCGCCATCCGTCTCACCCTTTGCGGCAGGAAAAGGCTGCTGCGGCACATCTGGCCATTCGTCGACAAGGGCTGCATCGGCGGAGTCGAAATCACCCACCCAAAGCTCAGGCTTCAGACCAAGCGGGTTGGCATGTTTCATGCCGCTGTCTGCGGCAATCACACGCGATCCTGCAACCGCCTTGTGCAGGCGATCCGTCACGACAATATCGCCGCCCAGCAGAATGGTGAAATGATCCGATGTCATGCCCTGCCTTATCGCGAAACATCACCTCAAGGAAAGGCGGAAACGCCCAGAAGGGCGGCGATATTGATTTTTCGGCCAGACAGGATTATGACAGCCGCCAGTGGTGATTTGCCGACCGGCTTGCAGCCACTTTAAAGAAGTCGCTAAAGGGTCGAGGAAACAGGCAATTCCGAGGACCGGTCGCGATTTCGCTGCCGGTTTTTTTTGTTTTTGGACGTGAGAGTTCGCAATGCCCATCAAGATCCCCGATACGCTGCCCGCCTTCGAAACTCTGGTGAATGAGGGTGTGCGGGTGATGACCGAAACCATGGCGATCCGTCAGGATATCCGCCCGCTGCAGATCGGGCTCCTGAACCTCATGCCGAACAAGATCAAGACTGAAATCCAGATGGCCCGCCTTGTCGGAGCCTCGCCGCTGCAGGTGGAGCTCTCGCTGGTGCGCATCGGCGGACACCGCGCCAAGAACACGCCGGAAGAACACCTGTTGTCTTTCTACGAGACGTGGGAGGAGGTGCGCCACCGCAAGTTCGACGGCTTCATCATCACCGGCGCGCCCGTTGAGACGCTGGCCTATGAAGACGTGACCTACTGGGAGGAAATGAAGAAAATCTTCGACTGGACGGAGACCAACGTCCACTCGACGCTGAATGTCTGCTGGGGCGCAATGGCGGCGATCTACCATTTCCATGGCGTGCCGAAGCACGAGTTGAAGGAAAAGGCCTTCGGCGTCTATCGCCACCGCAATCTCTGCCCCGCTTCCATCTATCTCAACGGCTTCTCCGACGATTTCCAGGTGCCGGTGTCGCGCTGGACGGAGGTACGTCGCGCCGATATCGAGAAGCGCCCCGACCTCGAAATCCTGATGGAGTCCGAGGAGATGGGCGTGTGCCTGGTGCATGAAAAGCGCGGCAAGCGGCTCTACATGTTCAACCATGTGGAATATGACTCCACCTCGCTGGGAGACGAATATTTCCGCGACGTCAATTCCGGCGTGCCGATCAAGCTGCCGCATGACTATTTCCCGCACAACGATCCGGCGCTGACCCCGCTCAACCGTTGGCGCAGCCACGCGCATCTGTTCTTCGGCAACTGGATCAACGAGATCTACCAGACGACACCTTACGAACTCGCCGAGATCGGCAAGACGACCGGCTGATCAAGAGCCGTGACGAATTTGACATTGCGGCGTTGCGCCAGACGCTAAAATGACGCAACGTCCTGCACAAATCGCAAGCGATAGGGAGCATTCGGGATGAGCGAAGCAGGCGCACGGGAGAATTTCGGCTTTACGGCAACCGGCGAAAAGGTCGAGCGGGTAACGATTTCCGCTGGCGGCCTGACCGCCAAGGTGATGACCTGGGGCGCGGTCATCCAGGATCTGCGCCTTGAGGGTCATCAGCCGCCGCTGGTGCTCGGCTTCGATGGTTTTGACGACTACCCGAAATACTCTTCCTACTTCGGCGCGACGCCGGGCCGAAACGCCAATCGCATCGGTGGCGGTACGTTTTCCATCGACGGCAAGGACTACCAACTCGAGCTCAACGAAAAGGGCATCAGCCATCTCCATGGCGGTAGCGATGGCACGGGCAAGCGCAACTGGCTGATCATGGAACATGGGCCAAGCCACGTCGTGCTACAGATCATCGATCCGAACGGCCGCGCCGGCTATCCCGGCAATTGCACGATAACGGCAACTTACACGATCCGCGAAGGCGGCGTGCTTTCGGTCTTGTATGAGACGACGACCGACCTGCCGACCATCGCCAATGTCTGCCAGCACTCCTATTTCAATCTCGACGGTGCTGAAACCGCACTCGATCACCAGATTGAAATCGCCGCCGATCATTATCTACCGACCGATGAACGCCAGATTCCAACCGGCGAAATCCGCGCCGTTTCCGGTACCGTCTTCGACCTGCGTGAGCCGACGCCGATGAGCCGAAAGGACGACCAAGGCGAACAGGTACTTTACGACCACAATTTCTGCCTCTCGGCAGAGCGTGTGGCCAAGCGCAAGATCGCCCGCGTCCATGCGCCTGCCTCCGGCATTTCGCTCGAAGTTCACACCACCGAACCCGGCGTACAGTTCTATTCCGGCTTCAAGCTGAACACCGCCGTCCCTGGACATGACGGACGCCATTACGGCCCCTTTGCCGGCTTCTGCCTGGAAACCCAAATCTGGCCGGACGCCGTCAATCACGAAGGCTTCCCGAAAGCGATCCTTCGCCCTGGCGAAACGCTTCGCCAGGAAACGGATTACATCTTTACCAAGGGCTAAGGTCCGTCAGTCCAGCACGCATCCAACATAAGCGCCGGAGCCTCTGGCCCGGCGCTCGATCAATCCTGCAAGACGCTGCATGCCGCGGCCGGGCTTGCTGGCATTGCGATCAATGGGGTTCGGCAAGGACACCGCCAGAAGCGCGGCTTGGCGGGAGCTGAGTTTCGAGGCCGGCACCTTGAAATGGTATTGCGCCGCAGCCTCGATGCCGTAAATGCCCGGACCCCATTCGGCGATATTGAGATAGATTTCCATCATACGCTTTTTCGACCAGATGAAGTCGGAGACGAGCGCAAGCGGAAGCTCCAGCCCCTTGCGAATAAAGGATCGTCCATTCCATAGGAACAGGTTCTTGGCCGTCTGCATGGGTATGGTGCTGGCGCCACGCGTGGCCTCGCCTTCCAGCGCATCATTGACGACGCCCTGCATCTGGTTCCAGTCGACGCCATCATGGAAGCAGAACTGCCCGTCTTCCGACATCATCACCGACTGGATGAGGCGCGGCGAGATATCTTCGAGCGGTACCCACCGGCGATCATAGCCTTGAAAGGTGACAAGATCGGCGATCATCAGCGTCGAGACTGGACGGATGAAGGGGATGGCATAAACCGGGATGAGCAGATAGGGCAGGATTAACAGCGCCAGCACGAACATGCCGAAGCGTTTTGCAAGGCTCTTGATATCCACCTTCGGCCTGCTCTCCTCGTCGGGAAGCGCCTCGTACTCCCTTTCGCTTTCCGGCGTACTGCTCACATCCCGTCCCCGCTCGTTCAGATCAAGCCTTTCATATTCCGCTCGCACCATCAAGGCTACTCACGATGGTGAAGTTCCACACCCGTTCAACAAAACATTTGCCAGCCCTTTTGCCCCATGCGAAACAGCCGCGAGATGGAAGGAAGCGGCGCCATGACATTCGACACACGGCTGCGTGACAACGCGGCGAGCACGGAAAAACTGCTGGCAGAGCTGCTGACGGACGCGGTAGGGGATGACGAGATCGCTCGGCCCGCAAACCTGCTGGATGCGATGCGCCACGGCGTGCTGAACGGCGGCAAGCGCCTTCGGCCCTTCCTCGTTATCGAGACCGCACGTCTGCTCGGCGGAAGCGAAGCTGCAGCGTTGCGTGTAGGCGCCGCACTGGAATGCCTCCACTGCTATTCGCTGGTGCATGACGATCTGCCCGCCATGGACGATGACGACCTGCGCCGCGGCCAACCGACCGTGCACAAGAAGTTCGACGAGGCGACCGCGATCCTTGCGGGCGACAGCCTCCTGACGCTCGCCTTCGACATCATCGCGAGCCCCCAAACGCCCTTGACAGGCGATCAGAAGACGGCCCTCGTGGTCGCACTGGCTCGCGCCGCGGGCATTGGCGGCATGGCAGGTGGTCAGGCCCTTGATCTGGCAGCGGAAAAGCAAGCGCCAGATGAATCAGGCATTGTGACATTGCAGGCGATGAAGACCGGTGCGCTGCTGCGCTTTGCCTGTGAGGCCGGCGCCATCATTGCCGGAAACGATGCCTCTCACCGCCAGACGCTTCGCCGCTTTGGAGAAAAGATCGGCCTTGCCTTCCAGCTTGCCGACGATCTCCTCGATCTCACCTCAGACGCTGCCACGATGGGCAAGGCAACCGGCAAGGACGCAGCCCGCGGCAAGGGCACGCTGGTGGCACTGCGCGGTGAGGATTGGGCGCGGATGAAGCTTCAAGAGCAGGTGCGTGATGCGGCCAACCTGCTTGCGCCCTATGGCGAGCAGGCGGAGATCCTGGTGGAAGCGGCACGCTTTATCGCTGAGCGAAAGAGCTAAGGGCGTAAGCGTCTCTCACACTTGCCCAACATCTTCACACCCACAACAAAAAGGGCCGCCGAAGCAGCCCTTTTCTAAAATCTGACAGCCGCGATTGCGACTTAGCCGTTCTGCGTCAGCGGCGAGATCAACACTTCCACGCGGCGGTTCTGGGCGCGGCCGTCCGGCGTTGCGTTGGATGCCACTGGCTGCGACGGGCCAAAGCCCATGGTGGACATGCGGCGTTGATCCACACCCTGGCTTGCGAGATAATTGGCAACCGAGGCGGCGCGACGCTGCGAGAGCAACTGGTTGTGGTTCAGGCTGCCGGTGGAGTCGGTGAAGCCGTTGACGTCGATATAGGTCTTGTTGAACTTGTTCAGAACGATCGCGACCGAATTCAACGTCGGGAAGAATGGCGGGATCACCTGATCCTGGTCCGTCGCGAAGGTGATGTTGGACGGCATATTGAGAACGATGCTGTCGCCGCGACGCGTCACCGAGACGCCGGTACCCTGCAACTGCTGGCGAAGCTCCGCTTCCTGATTGTCCATATAGCCGCCGATCGCACCGCCGGCGAGCGCCCCGATCCCGGCGCCAATCAAGGCGTTACGGCCCTTGTTGCCGCCACCGATCGCCAGACCGCCAACCGCACCGGCCAGCGCGCCAAGCCCCGCACCGCCCGCCATGTTGGAAACCTTCTGCTCACCCGTGTAGGGGTCGGTCGTGGTGCAGGCGGAAAGATAGGTTGCGGCAAGCGCAAGAACAGCAAACTTCTTGATCATTGAAATCATTGCTCCGTGAGTTTTTGGAGGTAAGACACAGCGATTCGGGCATTTTCACGGTCGAGACTCACTCCGCCGCGTCCTTTTGGCCAAAACGTTTTTCGATATAGTCGATGACCAGCGCCTCGAAGTCCTGGGCGATATTCGGACCGCGCAATGTCAGCGCCTTTTCGCCATCGATGAAGACAGGTGCCGAAGGGCTCTCGCCCGTTCCAGGCAACGAAATGCCGATATCGGCATGCTTGCTTTCACCCGGCCCGTTGACGATGCAGCCCATGACGGCGACGTTCAGCGCTTCGACGCCTGGATATTTCTCGCGCCAGACCGGCATGTTCTTGCGAATATCGTTCTGGATGTTCTGCGCCAGTTCCTGAAAGACGGTCGACGTCGTGCGCCCGCATCCCGGACAGGCAGCGACCACGGGAATGAACTGGCGAAAGCCCATAACCTGCAACAGTTCCTGCGCCACCTGCACCTCGCGGGTACGGTCGCCATTCGGCTCCGGTGTCAAGGACACGCGGATTGTGTCACCGATTCCGTGCTGCAGCACGTAGCCCATGGCAGCAGACGACGCGACGATGCCCTTGGAACCCATGCCGGCTTCGGTGAGGCCGAGGTGCAGCGCGTGGTCGGAGCGCTCCGACAGCATGGAATAGACCGCAATCAGATCCTGGACCTGACTGACTTTGGCGGAGAGGATGATGCGGTTGCGCGGCAAGCCGATCTCTTCGGCAAGCTCCGCAGAGATCAGCGCCGACTGGACGATGGCTTCGCGCGTGACCTGGCGGGCAGACAGCGGAAAGCCCTCTTCCTTGTTCTTGTCCATCAGGCTGGTCAGCAGTTCCTGATCGAGCGAACCCCAGTTGACGCCGATGCGCACCGGCTTGTCGTAGCGGATCGCCATCTCGATGATATCGCCGAACTGTTTGTCCTTCTTGTCCTTGAAGCCGACATTGCCAGGATTGATGCGATATTTCGCCAAAGCCTCGGCGCAGGCTGGATGGTCGGCCAGAAGCTTATGGCCGATATAGTGAAAGTCGCCGACAAGCGGCACGTCCATGCCAAGCCGCAGCAGACGGTCGCGGATTTTTGGAACGGCGGCTGCACTCTCGTCCCGATCCACCGTAATGCGGACGATTTCGGAGCCAGCACGATGAAGGGCCGCAACCTGCTGAACCGTCGCGTCGATATCGGCGGTATCGGTATTGGTCATGGACTGCACGACGACCGGCGCGCCACCACCGACAATGACGCCGCCCACATCGACGGCAACCGAGGCGCGGCGTGGCTTGGGATCGTAATCGGCGTGTGCGTTCATCATGGTCTCTGCAACTGCGGTGAGGATCGTTATTCAGGTGGATCAAGGCGCGCGCCTTGTCAACATAGAAGCAGTCAACTGGTAAAGCGCGTCGCTTCACTCTCACACTTTACGTTCTTCTTGTTCGTGTGGCGTTATCGCAGAACCGCTTCACACTTTTGCGCGCCATGTTTTATTTTACCGCAATCGTGGCGAAATTCGAGCCTGTCTGCCAGCTTACCAAAACGAAAGCGCTTCCACGGGCAATGGAAGCGTTTCGATCAAACGGAGCCGGCAAAGTTTAGGCTTCAGTGGCCTCTCGCGCCATCGGCATGGCGTGCGAGCCTGGAGAGTAGCAGCACCACCACATGCAGAAGCGGAATGAACAGGAAGACGGTCGCAAGACCAGTATGTTCGGCAATAAAGCCGATGGCTGATGGTGCGACCAGAATGCCGGAATAGCCCATGGTGGTCACCACAGACAGACCGATCCCCGGTGCAAGCCCCGGCATGTTGCCGGCAGCGGAAAAGGCGATTGGAACCATGTTGGAGATGCCGATACCGGCGATGGCAAAGCCGATAATGGCAATCGATGCGTTGCCGGCAGTACCCGCAATCAAAAGGCCGACGATCGACATGGCCGAGCAGACCTGCAAGGTGCGCACTGCTCCCAGACGCTCGCGCACCAGATCGCCGGCAAAGCGCATGACGGCCATGGTGAGTGAGAAGGCCGCGAAGGCAAAACCGGAAACAGCAACCGACGCGCCAAGCTCGTTGCGCAGATAAAGCGCACCCCAATCGAGGACAGCACCTTCAGGCACCATGGAAAACAGCGCCATCAGGCCGATGATCCATGGCAGTGGTGTGAGCGGCAGGCGACCCTTTGGTCGCTCTTCTTCCGGATGGGGCCGATCCACCATGACGCGCGGCCAGGCAATTGCCAACAGCGCCGCGGCAATGATGGTGAGGGCAATGGCATGGCCGTAAATGCCGATCTTGGTGATCAGCAAACCGCCAAGCCCTGCGCCGATCAACCCGCCAAGGCTCCAGAAGGCGTGACAAGACGACATGATGGCGCGCCGCATGCCACGCTCGACCGCAACCGCATTGGCGTTCATCGCCACATCCATGGCACCCGTCAAACCGCCGAAGAGAAACACGGAGATGACGCCGGCCCAAACGGTGTTGGAGAGCGTGATGAGAAGCAGCGTTGGCACGAAAATCGTGGCGCAGAACAGTGTGACGGTGCGCGATCCGACTCGCGCGATCTGAGACCCGGCAACCGGCATGCAGGCAAGCGAGCCGAGACCGAAAACGAGAATGACGAGGCCGAGCTCGCCTTCGCTTAAAGAGAGACGCTTGGCGAATTCAGGGATCATCGGTGCCCATGAGCCCATCATGAAGCCGTTCATCAGGAACAGTAGCGAGACGCCGAAGCGTGTTCGCGTCATATAGGGTGTGCGGGCCGTGGAGACGGACATGGGGGAGCCGGTCATGCGGGCTGGTCCTTCAGTGAAAGCAGATGGGATGAGGCGCGGGCGTTGCACCCGGCAAGATGAATATCGAGCTTTTGTCTGCGCAGATCACGCACGAGAGCATCGTCTGCGTCATCTTCCAGAACAAGGGTAAGATCGGGGTTGAGCGGCGCCACATGAAAAGCTGCACCCGCTCCCAGCTTCTCGCTGGTGATGGCAGCCAGTGTGCGCGCACTTGCCTTGCAGGCCAGCCGCTTGAAGGCGGCATCCTGATAAATATCGGCAGACAGGCCATCACCTGCAGTCATGCCGCAAACGCCGAGGATGCAGAGGTCGGGCCGCATCTCCTGCAGTTGCGAAATCGCGGTAGTGTCGATGGCGGCACCGACCGCAGGATCGATCCGTCCGCCAACCACGATCAGTTCCAGATCGGCGCGACCTGAAAGTTCGGCCGCGATAACGGGCGTGTTGGTAATCACCGTGAGACCAGCCCCCTCCGGCAAATGGCGGGCAATGGCGAGGTTGGTGGAGCCGGCATCCAGGAAGATCGTCGTTGCAGGCAAGATGCAGGCGGCCGCCGCTTGACCCAATACATCCTTGCGGTCTTGCATATCCGTCATGCGATGGTTGAGCGGAGTTGTCTTGCCGGCGGAAATCAGTGCTCCGCCATAAACGCGTTCGCACAAACCGCGTGCCGCCATATCGCGAAGATCACGCCGTATCGTGTCTTCCGACACGTCGAATGTCTGCGCCAGGTCCTGCGCAAGCACCCGGCCCTTGCTTTGCAGCTCCGCGAAGATCAGCGTCTGACGCTCAGAAACGAAGTGATCGATTTTGGACATTCGGCATCAACATGTAGAATCGTGTATAAACATGCATAAAGGGAGAAGACGTCATCCACAAGCGGAAATGCCCGCACGGTGGCGGGCATTTCGATCAATCTATGTGACGTTGGGTTATTCTGCGTAGACGACCAGCAGATCCTTGGCATCGATCTGGTCGCTCGGGCGCACCAGAACCTCGGCGATCTTGCCATCGCGCTCGGCATGCAACGCGGTTTCCATCTTCATCGCCTCGATGGAAACCAGAACGTCACCGGCCTTGACCTCCTGGCCGGCATTGGCGAAGACGCGAGAAATGACGCCCGGCATCGGCGCGCCGACATGGGCCGCATTGCCCGGCTCGGCCTTGCGGCGGACCGCGGAGCCCGTTGCGCCGTGGGCCCGGTTCGGCACCTTGATGCGGCGCGGCTGACCATTGATCTCGAAGAAGACCGTGACCATGCCTTTGTCATCGACGCCCGACGACGCCTGATTGACGATGACGAGCGTCTTGCCGCGTTCGATATCGGCAAACAGTTCCTCGCCATCTTCCATGCCGTAGAAGTAAGCATGCGTCGGCAGCACCGAGACAGGGCCATAGGTTTCCGAAGCGAGCGCAAAATCGGTGAAGACCTTCGGATACATCAAATACGAGGCGAATTCGAAATCATCGACCGGACGTTCCAGCTTTGTCTCGATTGCCTTGCGCTCGGCATCGAGGTCGGCATCTTCCAGCAGCGAGCCCGGACGGACAGTATAGGGTTTTTCGCCCTTCAACGCCTTCTTCTGCAACGCTTCCGGCCAGCCACCCGGAGATTGGCCGAGATCGCCCTTCAGCATGGAGACGACCGAATCCGGGAAGGAGACTTCCTTATCGGGGTTTTCGACATCGGCCACCGTCAAATCCTGACTCACCATCATCAGCGCCATATCGCCGACGACCTTGGAGGATGGCGTGACCTTGACGATATCGCCGAACATCTTATTGGCGTCGGCATAGGCCTGCGCCACCTCATGCCAGCGGCTTTCAAGACCGAGCGAGCGCGCCTGCTCCTTGAGGTTGGTGAACTGGCCACCCGGCATTTCGTGCAGATAGACTTCCGATGCCGGTCCCTTGAGGTCGCTTTCGAAAGCGACATACTGGTTGCGCACAGCTTCCCAGTAGAAGGAGATGCGGCGGATCCATTCGGCATCGAGACCGGTATCGCGCTCCGAACCGGCGAGCGCCTCGACGATGGAGCCAAGGCAGGGCTGCGAGGTGGTGCCGGAGAAGGCGTCCATCGCCGCATCGACGGCATCGACGCCCGCATCGACGGCGGCAAGCACGGTCGCTGCGGCAATGCCGGAGGTGTCATGCGTGTGGAAATGGATCGGTAGGCTGGTCGCTTCGCGCAGCGCCTTGAACAAAACCTTGGCGGCGGCAGGCTTCAGAAGGCCTGCCATGTCCTTTACGGCAATGATATGCGCGCCAGCCTTTTCCAACTCGGCTGCAAGGTTGGTGTAATATTTGAGGTCGTATTTCGGTCGTGCCGAATTGAGCAGATCGCCCGTGTAGCAGATCGTCGCTTCGCAAAGCTTGTTCTCTTCGGCGATCGCATCCATCGACACGCGCATGTTTTCGACCCAGTTCAGGCAGTCGAAGACGCGGAAGAGATCCACGCCGCCTTTCGCCGCCTGCCGAACGAAATATTTCACGACATTGTCAGGATAGTTTTTGTAGCCGACGCCATTGGCGCCACGCAGCAGCATCTGCAGAAGCAGGTTCGGCGCGCCTTCGCGGATCAGCGCCAGACGCTCCCATGGGTCTTCGGTGAGGAAGCGCATGGAAACGTCGAAGGTCGCGCCACCCCAGCATTCGAGCGACAGAAGCTGCGGCAATGCCTTGGCGTAAACACTGGCCACACGGGCAATGTCATGGGTGCGCACGCGCGTTGCCAGAAGCGACTGATGACCATCGCGCATGGTGGTGTCGGTGACGAGAACGCGCTTCTCGTTGCGCATCCACTCGGCAAAACCTTTCGGCCCCAGCCTGTCCAAAAGCTGCTTGGTTCCATCCGGCGTCGGCGCATCGATGTAAGGCACGACGGGCTTGACGGCCTTATCGGAGGGCGTGGCGCGACCCTTGGTTTCCGGATGGCCGTTGATGGTCACGTCGGCAAGGTAGGTCAGCAACTTGGTCGCGCGGTCCTGACGCTTCACCTGAGCGAACAGCTCTGGCGTCGAGTCGATGAAGCGCGTCGTGTAGGTGTTGTTGCGGAAGCTTTCGTGGCCGATGATGGCCTCGAGGAAGGTGAGGTTCGTCGCTACGCCGCGGATGCGGAATTCGCGCAGTGCGCGGTCCATACGGCTGATCGCCTCATCCGGCTTCGGCGCCCATGCCGTGACTTTGACGAGCAGCGGATCGTAATAGCGGGTGATAACCGCACCACTATAGGACGTGCCGCCATCCAGACGAATACCGAAGCCCGAAGCTGAACGATAGGCGGTGATACGGCCGTAATCGGGAATGAAGTTGTGCTCGGGATCTTCCGTGGTGATGCGGCACTGAAGCGCATGGCCGTTGAGACGGATATCCTTCTGTTCGGGAACGCCGGATTCCGGCGTGCCGATGGCAGCACCCTCGAGGATGTGGATCTGCGCCTTGACGATATCGATGCCGGTGACGACTTCGGTCACCGTGTGCTCCACCTGAATGCGCGGATTGACCTCGATGAAGTAGAATTTGCCGGTATCGGCATCCATCAGATATTCGACCGTGCCGGCACCGACGTAATTGGTCGCGGCTGCGATCTTCAGAGAATAACTGGCAAGCTCCTGGCGCTGCGCTTCGGAAAGATAGGGCGCTGGCGCGCGCTCGACCACCTTCTGATTACGGCGTTGGATGGAGCAGTCGCGCTCGAAGAGGTGGACGACATTGCCGTGCGTATCGCCAAGAATCTGGCTTTCCACGTGGCGCGCGCGTTCTACCAGCTTTTCGAGATAGACTTCGTCCTTGCCGAAGGCGGCCTTGGCTTCGCGCTTGGCTTCGGTGACTTCCCGCGCCAGATCTTCCTTTTTGCGGATGGCGCGCATGCCGCGACCGCCGCCGCCCCAGGAGGCCTTCAGCATCACCGGATAGCCGATCTCTTCAGCCATGCGCTCCACTGCGGCAAGATCATCCGGCAGTGGTTCTGTTGCCGGAACCACCGGAACCCCAACCGAAATTGCCAGATTGCGCGCGGCCACTTTGTTGCCGAGCTGACGCATGGTTGCCGGGCGCGGGCCGATGAAGGTGATGCCCGCCGCATCGCAGGCATCGACGAATTCGGGGCTTTCCGACAGAAGGCCGTAACCTGGATGGATGGCGTCGGCGCCGGAGAGCTTGGCAACGCGGATCACTTCCTCGATCGACAGATAGCTCTCGATCGGACCCATATCCTTGGCAAGATGCGGGCCGCGTCCCACCTGATAGCTTTCATCCGCCTTGAAGCGGTGAAGCGAGAGCTTGTCCTCTTCGGCCCAGATGGCGACCGTTTTTATACCGAGCTCGTTGGCGGCACGAAATACGCGGATTGCGATCTCCGAACGATTGGCAACGAGAATTTTCGATATCTTCAAAACGGCCTCCCAGAACCTTTGAGCACTCCAACATGCTGCACCGCGAAATTAAGCAGCAAATTAATCGATTGGAAAGGCCGATTTTCATCATCGCGGTTCGGGTCCGCGCGTCTGGATGCGTCAGCCAATCAAACCATAGCGAAACGCAAGCGCCACGACATGCTGGCGGTTTCGGGCAACGAGCTTGCGCTGGATACCGGTAAGGTACCAATCAACCGTGTGACTGGTAATCGAAAGGGCCTTGCCGATCTCCGGCGATGTGTTGCCAAGCGCAAGTAGCGTCAGCACATCACGCTCCCGCCGCGTCAGCTGCGCGACCGAAAGATCCGGAAAGGAAAGAAGATCTTCCGAATGTCCGGTGAGATCGGCAACACGCCAGAAGGTGGCGCGCATGACCGCGTCGAATATCGCCAGCTCGCGTTCTGTCAGATGGCAGCCAAGGCCGCTGATGAAGACGCCACCCAGCATGCCGTTGCGCCCATGAATCGGAAAAGCATAGCCTTCCCGCAATCCATGGCGAGCCGCGTCCTGAAAAAGTTTCGCCGCACGTTTGCGATGCGTCGCCTGCGGAAGAAGGCACACCGCATCCCGCCACCGCACCGGCTTTTGCAGCAGGCAGAGCGATCGTTCGATGGGATCGACCTCGCTATATTTCTTCTTGTCGTAAATCGCGGACCAACCTTCGGGCTGCTCCTCTGCCAGCACGATATCCTTGACCGCGACCTGCCGCACGGCGCGGCGGAAAATGCGGTAGTAATCAAACCCGTATTGGCTGATAGCGCGCTGAAAAGAGGAAAGAAGTTCTGCTAGGTCCGAAAGCTCTGCATGAGTATCCAGGAACTTAAACAACGTCTGCATCTCGAAATAAATCCTGGCGAAGAAAAAGACCGCGAACCTAGCAGGAGGTATGTCCTCCACTCCCTCTGCCAGCCAGGTTCGAAAGCGGCGGCACTGTAATAAAGAGACCTATCATGCACTGAAACTTTTCCGCGAAACGGAGCGATTTGACAATCCTTAATGTTGAAATTGTACCAACGGATTTTTTTTCGACTCCCGCTTGAAAAGCCCCCACGTTAAGCGCCCATTCATGTAGAAAGAGCGATAAAACAACTGCTTGCATAGCCCGCAATCGCCCTTGTCGCTGAAGCCGAGGGTTTCGCCCTCCAGGGGCAGGACTGACATGAAGACGGGATTTGGAAATTGACACTGTTTCAAGTTTACACGCGCGCACTGCGCTACCTTGCAACCAACAAATGGCGGGTCACGATCGTCGTTGTTGCAAACGTTATTCTTGCGGCAATTACCATCGCTGAGCCGGTTTTGTTCGGCAAGATCATCGATGCGCTGTCGACGGGGTCCGTTCCAACCAACATCCTCATTCTTTGGGGCGCGTTCGGCCTCTTCAATACAGTGGCTTACGTTGCCGTGGCGCGTGAGGCGGACCGGCTTGCCCATGGGCGTCGCGCCTCGCTTCTGACGGAAGCCTTCGGCCGCATCATTTCCATGCCGCTCTCCTGGCATCATCAGCGCGGCACCTCCAACGCGCTGCATACGCTGCTGCGCGCCAGCGAGACGCTGTTTGGCCTCTGGCTTGAATTCATGCGCACGCATCTGGCAACCTTTGTTGCCGTGGCGCTACTGATCCCGACTGCCTTCTCGATGGATATTCGCCTCAGCTTCGTGCTGGTGGGCCTCGGTATATTCTATTGGTTCATCGGCAAGTGGGTGATGAACCGCACGAAGGAAGGCCAGGCCTCCGTCGAAGAGCATTACCACACCGTCTTCGCCCATGTGAGCGACTCCATCAGCAACGTCTCGGTGCTGCACAGCTACAACCGCATCGAAGCGGAAACCAAGGCCCTGAAGTCCTTCACAGAGCGTCTGCTCAGCGCCCAGTATCCCGTGCTCGACTGGTGGGCTTTCGCCAGCGCGCTGAACCGCACGGCCTCGACGCTGTCGATGATGATCATCCTCATCATCGGTACGATCCTGGTGAAGAACGGCGAGCTTCGCGTCGGTGACGTCATTGCCTTTATCGGCTTTGCCAATCTTCTGATCGGCCGCCTCGACCAGATGCGCGCCTTTGTCAGCCAGATTTTCGAAGCCCGTGCCAAGCTTGAAGACTTCTTCAAACTGGAAGATTCCGTCCAGGAGCGTGAAGAGCCGAATTCCGCTGGCGAACTTGGTCATGTCGAAGGCACGGTTGAATTCCGCAACGTCAATTTTGGCTTCGCCAACACCAAGCAGGGCGTGCATGACGTGTCCTTCGTCGCCAATGCTGGCGAGACGGTCGCCATCGTCGGCCCGACAGGTGCGGGCAAGACGACGCTCATCAACCTGTTGCAGCGCGTCTATGACCCAAGCTCCGGCCAGATCCTCGTCGATGGCATCGATATCTCGACGGTGACGCGCCAGTCGCTCAGAAGCTCGATTGCAACCGTGTTCCAGGATGCCGGCCTTCTGAACCGCTCGATCCGCGACAACATCCGCCTTGGCCGCGATTCAGCGACCGACGACGAAATCGTCCAGGCCGCAACCGCGGCGGCGGCGACCGACTTCATCGACAGCAGGCTGAACGGCTACATGACCCAGGTGGGTGAGCGCGGCAACCGCCTCTCCGGTGGTGAGCGCCAGCGTATCGCCATTGCTCGTGCGGTCCTGAAGAATGCGCCGATCCTCGTTCTCGACGAAGCGACAAGTGCGCTCGACGTAGAAACCGAAGCGCGCGTCAAGGACGCCGTCGATGCGCTACGCAAGGATCGCACCACCTTCATTATCGCCCACCGTCTGTCGACGGTCCGCGACGCCGATCTGGTGCTGTTCATGGACAACGGTCGTATCGTCGAGAAGGGCACCTTCGATGAACTCAGCATGCGCGGTGGCCGCTTCACCTCGCTGCTGCGTGCAAGCGGTCTTGTCACGGACGATGAAAAGACCGGCTCGCCGTCGCTCAATATGCCACAGCGGCAGATGGACCACGCGTAACGCATGGTCCACGCGACGCGCGAACCGGTTGTGTGACTGAGAAATCGCGATACGCTTTAAGATAAAAAGACGATGATGTTCGATTGACCTCCGCAGCTTGATGTCGCGGAGGTTTTTCTTTCGTGCCCATCGTCCAAACAGCAACAAAAAAGCCCCGGCGCGAACCGAGGCTTTGATACTTGCAACGCTGATTCTGGCTGCCGCAAAGCGGACAAGCCCAATTGAACGTCTCAATAATTGTCGTCTTCGTCGTCGTCCTTGCGGGTGGACTTGAGCGAGGAGAGCTTGGCGAATACGGCGTTGGCGTCGATTTCCTTCTCTTCTTCGCGCTCGTAGCTGAAGTCGAGCTTCTCGGTGGTGCTTGCCGGCTGCAGCGTCGCGTCCAGTTCTTCCTGCGTGGGAAGCGGGCGACCGCGCGACGCACGTTCGACTTCGAGGTCGAGATCGATCTGGCTGCAGAGGCCGAGCGTGACCGGGTCCATCGGCGTCAGGTTGGCAGCGTTCCAGTGGGTGCGATCACGGATCTGCTCGATGGTCGACTTGGTGGTGCCGACGAGGCGCGAAATCTGCGCGTCTTTCAGTTCGGCATGGTTGCGCACCAGCCAGAGAATAGCATTCGGACGGTCCTGGCGCTTGGAGACCGGCGTGTAACGCGGGCCGCGGCGCTTGGATTCGGGAACGCGAACCTTGGGTTCGGAAAGCTTCAGCTTGTGGTTCGGGTTGGCTTCTGCGCGCTGGATTTCATCGCGGGACAGCTGGCCGGTCGCAATCGGATCGAGACCCTTGATGCCCTGCGCTGCTTCACCATCGGCGATCGCCTTGACCTCAAGCGGATGAAGCTTGCAGAACGTGGCGATCTGATCGAACGACAGCGCCGTGTTGTCAACCAGCCAGACGGCAGTTGCTTTCGGCATGAGCAGTGTTTGAGCCATAGATACAATCCTTCTGAGCGTCCGCGCCGGTGTCGCGGGCGTGGGATGAAACCACTGATTTCCGGGAATATGACGGCTCTATAACCGGATTGCATCAGAATTGCAATTGTTTGAGCAACAAATGACCTTTGTCTAATTGCCGGACGTCACCAACCTGTTATGAATTGAGCACATGACTGGGGAACAGGAGTCTCCAGACAAAAAAGACAATCTGCATGAGGAGGAGTTCATGTCTGCGAAGATCTACCCGGTTCTCAAATCGGCCAAGACCGGCACGCTGATCGACAATGACCGCTATCAAAAATGGTATCAGGACAGCGTCGAGGATCCGGAAAAATTCTGGGGCAAGCACGGCAAGCGGATCGACTGGTTCAAGCCCTATACCAAGGTCAAGAACACCTCCTTCAAAGGCAAGGTGCCGATCAAATGGTACGAAGACGGCCTGACCAACGTCTCCTACAACTGCATTGATCGCCACCTCAAAACCCATGGCGAGCGCACCGCGATCATCTGGGAAGGCGACAACCCCTATATCGACAAGAAGATCACCTACAATCAGCTCTACGATGCGGTGTGCCGTCTCGCCAACGTGTTGAAAAAGCACGGGGTCAAGAAGGGCGATCGCGTTACCATCTACATGCCGATGATCCCGGAAGCAGCCTATGCTATGCTTGCCTGCGCCCGCATCGGTGCCATACATTCGGTCGTCTTCGGCGGCTTCTCGCCCGAAGCACTGGCTGGCCGCATCGTCGACTGCCAGTCCACCTTCGTCATCACTTGCGATGAAGGCGTTCGCGGCGGCAAGCCCATTCCGTTGAAGGATAACACCGACAAGGCGATCCATATCGCCGCGCGCCAGCATGTCATCGTCAACAAGGTTCTGGTCGTGCGCCGCACCGGCGGCAAGACCAACTGGGCGCCCGGTCGCGACCTCTGGTACCACCAGG
Organism: Agrobacterium larrymoorei; assembly: GCF_037722385.1. Classification (GTDB taxonomy): domain Bacteria; phylum Pseudomonadota; class Alphaproteobacteria; order Rhizobiales; family Rhizobiaceae; genus Agrobacterium; species Agrobacterium larrymoorei_C. Next base: position 181,187 of record NZ_JBBKAQ010000018.1, on the reverse strand, counting down.
AAACCACAAGCGTGAAGCCGCATTGCGAGCCGGTGAAGATGAAGGCGGAAGACCCGCTTTTCATTCTCTACACTTCGGGCTCCACCGGCAAACCAAAGGGTGTGCTACACACCACCGGCGGCTATCTCGTCTATGTGTCGATGACGCATGAATATGTCTTCGACTACAAGGATGGCGATATCTACTGGTGTACCGCCGATGTCGGCTGGGTGACCGGCCACTCCTACATCGTGTACGGACCGCTTGCCAATTGCGCCACGACGCTGATGTTCGAAGGTGTACCGAACTTCCCCGACCAGGGACGTTTCTGGGAAGTCATCGACAAGCACAAGGTCAATATCTTCTACACCGCACCGACGGCGCTGCGCTCGCTGATGGGGGCCGGTGACGAATTCGTCAAACGGTCCGAGCGCTCCAGCATCCGCCTTCTGGGTACCGTCGGCGAGCCGATCAACCCCGAAGCCTGGGAGTGGTATTATCACGTGGTGGGCGAGGACAAGAGCCCGATCGTCGATACCTGGTGGCAGACGGAGACCGGCGGCATTCTGATCTCGCCGCTCCCCGGTGCGACCGATCTGAAACCCGGTTCGGCCACCCGTCCCTTCTTCGGCGTTCAGCCGCAACTGGTCGATGCCGAAGGCAAAGTGCTGGAAGGGGCAGCAGACGGCAATCTCTGCATCATCGATAGCTGGCCAGGCCAGGCGCGCACGGTCTATGGCGACCATCAGCGCTTCATCGAGACCTATTTCTCCACCTATAAGGGGAAATATTTTACCGGCGATGGCTGCCGGCGCGATGAGGATGGCTATTATTGGATCACCGGACGCGTAGATGACGTGCTGAACGTCTCCGGCCACCGCCTCGGCACGGCGGAAGTGGAATCGGCGCTCGTCTCCCACAGCGCCGTGTCGGAAGCCGCCGTGGTCGGCTATCCGCATAACATCAAGGGACAGGGCATCTATTGCTATGTGACACTGATGGCGGGCAAGACCGGCGACGAGGCGCTACGCTCAGAGCTCATCAAGCATGTGCGCGAGGAAATCGGACCGGTGGCGACGCCCGACAAGATCCAGTTCGCACCCGGCCTGCCGAAAACCCGCTCGGGCAAGATCATGCGCCGCATCCTCCGCAAGATCGCCGAGGACGATTTTGGCGCGCTGGGCGACACCTCGACGCTCGCCGATCCAGCCGTCGTCGACGACCTGATCGAAAACCGCCAGAACAAGCCTGCGGCGGCTTGAGGCCCTTATGGGTGCCTGACATGCCCTGAGAAACAAAAACGCCCGGTGACGATCTGTTACTGGGCGTTTTCATATGAGGCTGCGCGTCTCACAGTCTGTTCAAGAATTGCCGTTGGCCTGCCGAAAATGGTGATTTCGAGAACCGGAGCTTAAGCGTACTAATGTACGTGAGCACCGGAAGCGCAGAAATTGCCATTTGCAGGCGGCCAACGGCGATTATGGGATAGACTGTTACTGAGCGCGAACTTCCTTGAGCTTAGTCTGAATGCCGTCAATCACGTCGGCACCGATCTGAGCCTTGTGCTTTTCATAGACGACCGCAGACTTCTCGCGGATACGCGCCTGCTCTTCCGCAGACAGGACATTCACCTTGAGACCAGCTTCCTTGATCTTGTCGAGCGACTTCTGGTTCAGCGCGCGGATGACCTTGCGCTCTTCGTCACGACCAACGATCGCGCATTCACGAAGGGCGGCCTGCTCTTCGGGCGTGTAGCTGTCGAAGATGGGCTTGGAGAAGAGGAAGAGGAACGGCGTGTAGGCGTGGTTCGTCTCCGTGACGAATTTCTGCACTTCATAGAACTTCGAAGTATCGATCGTCACATAGGGGTTTTCCTGCGCGTCGATCGCATTGGTCTCAAGTGCGGAGAACACTTCGCCAAACGCCATTGGCGTTGCGTTCGCACCAAGGTTCTGGAAGGTGTCGAGGAAGATGTTGTTCTGCATCACGCGGACCTTCAGGCCCGAGAAGTCTTCCCACTTGTCGACGGCGTGCTTGGAGTTGGAGAGATTGCGGAAGCCGTTTTCCCAGTAGGCGAGGTTCACGAGGCCCTGCTCTTCCAGCTTCTTGTTCATCATGTCGCCGAATTCGCCGTCGAGAACGGCGTCGACTTCCTTCGTGTTGGAGAACAGGAAGGGCAGATCGAAGACGCCGAGCGCCGGGATGAGGCCGACGAGCGGAGAAGACGATGTGACGACCGCTTCCTGAACGCCGGAACGCAGTGCCTGGGTTGCCTGCAAGTCGCCGCCGAGCGCGCCGCCCCAGAAGGCTGTCATCTTCAGCTTGCCACCGGTCTTGTCATCCAGGCAAGCCTGCATGGCCTTGATGCCGTTGCCGACCGGATGATCCTGGTTGATACCGTTCGACACGCGGATCATGCGGCTGTTGTATTCGGCAAAAGCGGGCGCGGACGCACCGGCGGTGAAGGCGATGGCTGTCGTGAGTAGAAGTAGCTTTCTCATGTTTTCCTCCCTTGGAATTGAGCGTGTCCAGTCAAGATCTATGCGGCTTTACGACCGCAAATGTGGTTGAGTGAGGAGTATCCCCTCACCGCAGATATTGCAGCGGCACCATGACGATCTGCGGAAAGATCACCAGAAGGGCCAGAACGATGGTTTCGGCGACCAGGAATGGCCAGACCCCAACCGTGACCTTGCCGAGCGGAATACGCCCAACGCCCGAAACCACATTGAGGACAACACCGACCGGCGGCGTGATGAGGCCGATGGCGTTGTTGATGATAAAGAGCACACCGAAATAGACCGGATCGATACCCGCCTGCTTGATGATCGGCATCAGAACAGGTGTCAGGATCAGGATGGTCGGCGTCAGATCGAGCGCGGTGCCGACCACGAAGACCAGCACCATAATCACGGCCATGAGCAACATCGGACGGTCGATCAGCGGCTCGATATAGCCGGCAACTTCCGCCGGAATGTTCGCCGCAGTGATCAGCCAGGCCGAAACAAGTGCCGCGGCAACAAGGAACATGATGATAGACGTGCTTTTGGCAGCACGCAGCAGCACATGGATGAGATCCGCAGGCTTCAATTCGCGGTAGATGACCATGCCGACAAAGAGTGCGTAGACGGCTGCAACGACTGCGGCCTCCGTTGGTGTCATGATGCCGGCCTTGATGCCACCGAGGATGATGACCGGCATACCGATTGCCCATCCGGCGCGACCCGTTGCCACGAGACGTTCCTTTGCGGTCGTCTTCGGCAGCGGCTGGACGTTGTCCTTACGCACGACGATCAGCCAGGCGATGATCAGGGATGCGCCCATCAGAATGCCAGGCACGATGCCGGCGAGGAAGAGCTGAGTAATCGACACGTTTGCCGCAACGCCGAAGACGATGAAGGCCATCGATGGCGGGATGACAGGGGCAATAATGCCGCCGGCAGCAATCAGACCGCCGGAACGTGGAATGTTGTACCCGGCCTTCGCCATCATGGGGATGAGGATCGCCGCAAGCGCTGCGGTATCCGCCGCGGCCGAGCCGGAAATCGAGGCCATGATGATGGCCGCCACGATGGCGACGATGCCGAGACCGCCGCGAATATGGCCGACGAGCGCAATCGCAAAATCGATGATACGGCGCGAAAGGCCGCCGGAATTCATCAATTCACCGGCCAGGATGAAGAAGGGAATGGCAAGCAGCGTGAAGGTATCGGCACCGGAAATCATGTTCTGGGCGATGATCGCCGTGTTGAACATGCCCATGTACCACATCAGCACGACGCCGCAGAACATCAGCGAGAAGGCAACGGGGACGCCGATGGCCATGGCGCCCAGAAGCGAGCCGACAAAAACGAAAAGTGTCATGTGTCAGCGCTCCGAAAGCTGTTCGATGGTGAGATTTTCACCGGCAAAGGCGGCGATCTCGTCTTCGCGGACCTTGCCGGTCAGAAGCCGGTAAAGTCGTTCCAGAGCGATCAGGAACATGATGCCGCCGGTGAACATGCCGATGCCATAGACCCAGATCATCGACAGACCAGTTACAGGCGCATGCATGCTGGCGTTGATCCCAGACTGCTTCCACGTTCCCCAGAAGAAGATCGCCGAGCAGAGAAGGATGATGATGTTGGAGAGGATCATGCAGAAGATACGCATGCGCCGCGACAGGAACATCACCAGCGTTTCAATGCCCATATGGCTGTTTTCGCGGAAGGTGACGACCGCCCCGATGAAGGTGATCCAGACGAAGAAATAGCGCGCCAGTTCTTCCGAAACATTGATGCCGGAATTCATGGTGTAGCGCATGACCACATTGATGAAGACCATGATTGCCATGCCTGCCAGAAGCGCGACGAGAATGGTCTCGAGGATGCGGTAAAAAAGATTGATGACTTTCTGCATCTTCCCCTCCCGAGAATGATCCGAAGCGGCGCGAACACCAACAGGTGCGCACGCAACGGTCTAAGCCTTTGGATATGCGTCTCGCGCCAAGCGAGATCGTTCGCCCCGTAAGGGACGTTTTATAGAAGCCCGCGCTTCGCGAGATTGCGCATCAACGCCGTCGTGCCGAAGGTCCATTCCGGGCAATCGGACGTGCTGGCCACCCAGTTGATCAACTTGCCCAATTTCGGGCTCGATATTTCCACCCGGTCTCCCTTGGCATGGGTGAAGCCGAGGCCTGGACCATGCCGATCCTTGACCGGAGCAAACATGGTGCCGAGGAAAAAGACGGCGCCGTCCGGGTACTGGTGATCGCGGTTCAGAAGCTGCGACACCAGATTTTCCGGCGTGCGGCTGATCGCCTGCATCGGGCTGACACCCGTCATGGTGAACCCATCTTCACCTTCGACGAGCAACGAAATCTGCGCCTGCTTGACATCGTCCAGTGTGAACTTGCCGTCGAACAGACGGATGAACGGACCGATCGAGCAGGAGGCGTTGTTATCCTTCGCCTTGCTGAGAAGCAGGGCGGAGCGTCCTTCGAAATCGCGCAGATTGACGTCGTTACCGAGCGCTGCACCGACAATGCGACCGTCAGAGGTGACGGCCAGCACGACTTCCGGCTCAGGATTATTCCATTGCGATTTCGGATGAACGCCGATCAAAGAGCCACAGCCGACCGAAGACATGGGCTGCGCCTTGGAGAAAATCTCCGCATCCGGGCCGATACCAACTTCCAGATATTGCGACCAGAGGCCCATTTCCTGCAGAAGGCGCTTGACCTCTGCAGCCTTCTCGGAGCCGGCTTCGACACCCTTGAGGCTATCGCCAAGCACCGGAGCGAGACGGCCGCGGATTTCCTGCGCGCGCTGCGGATCGCCCTTGGCCTGTTCTTCGATAACGCGTTCCAGCATGCTGTCGGCGAAGGTGACGCCAGCCGCCTTCACCGCCTGGATATCGTTCGGTGAAAGCAACTGTCCGGCCGAACCGTCGAGAAAGGCTTCGAAGGCGCCAAGCGCTGCAAACTGCAAGGTGTCCGAGAGACGATCGACAAGATCGTTCTTCTCCAAAAGTTCCGAGACGGTCGGCGCAAGCTTGGAGAGATCGTAGAGAACGCCATCCTTCAACAGGACGGGGCATGGGCCGTCTTCGCTCTTGGACCAGACGCGACCGACCAGGATGGCATCCTGATGGTCTTCCGGCAAAATTGCAGCAGCATCGACAGTCCTAGATCCGACCAAGCTTGATCCCTCCCATTTTCAGCACATCCGACCACTGCCTCCACAGCGACTGTATTGTCTGGATGTCTGACAACCTGAATACGTCAATCTTCTTAGTATGAGAAAAGGCCGTAGTCCAGCCTGCCAGACGCCGAATTTTAGCGGATGTCGCGCAAAACTGTGCAGCGGTCTTGCGATAACGACATGCGGGCAGGAGAAGGAACTAAAGCGTAAGGAGCGGATCTGAAAGATCGCGACTTGCTTTAGAGGAAATTCACAGCCCGTGGTGGGCAGATCCAATTGCACCGGTACGAAGGCTTATTCGTAAACTTCCATCTCGAGATTCAATCGCGCCGCCGCCCCGACGAGATGGGTGCGCATGGCAGCGCGCGCGGCGGGCGCGTCGCCCGCAGCAATGGCCTCGTAGATCGGCACATGCTCTTGGATGGTGGTTTCCAGGATTTCTCCGAAGACTGCGCGCGAAAAGGCGACCTTTATCGCCGAGCTGATCCGCTCGGCAATGAATCCGAGAAACATCGAGAAGTAATCGTTCTGCGTCGCCTCGGCCAAAGTGCGATGGAAATCGAGATCGGCGGGAATACCGTCCTTATCCCAATCCGGTGCATTACGCATATTGTTGAGCGCTGCTTCCAGCCTTTTCAACTGGTCCGGCGTGCGGTTGACGGCGGCCAGTCCCGCTGCCTCAATCTCCAACGGCAGACGCAACTGGAAGAGATCGCGGAATTTGTCGGGATCGGTAAGCTTGGAGCGCTCGATACGGATGGAGACGCGATGGCGCGGATCGCTGACGAAGGCCCCGACGCCTTGGCGCGTCTCGACTGCACCCTCATTGCGAAGCTGGGCAATGGCCTCGCGTACAACGGAACGGCTGACGCCGAACGTCTTGGACAACGCATGCTCGGTGGGCAGCTTATCGCCGGCTTTCAGCTTTCCATCATCGATCTCACGCGCAATCTCCGCGGCAATCCGGCCTGGAAGATGGTCGGTGCGGTGAATCTGGTTAAACTCCAGCGTCATGATGGCTCCCGGTAGACATGGACGCCGAAGAACGGCGCACTTTCATTCTTCTAGCTAGCCGCTTGTAGGGCAAGCTGGCAACCGGGATTCATGCGAAGCTCGGGATCGAAGGCCGCCTTCAGCCGCTCGATCATATCGCGCTGGACGGTGCCGAGACGGCTTTCGAAGTCATCCCGCTTCAAGCGACCGATACCGTGCTCTGCGCTGATACTACCGGCGTAGCGATCGAGTACCGCATTGACGATGACCTTGGCTTTATAGATGTAATGATCCCGCTCCTCACGCGCAGTGCCATTCGGCGGCAGCACGTTGAGATGGACATTGCCATCTCCAACATGGCCATAGGAAACTGCCAGGCATTCCGGCAGATCCTTTGCTAGCTCCGCCTCTGCTTCTGCAACGAACTCGGCGAGACGCGATAGCGGCACGGAAATGTCGGTGCGCATATGGGCGCCGCGTAGTGCCTGGCCCTCATTCATGCCTTCACGGAATAGCCAGAGTGACTGGGCTTGCGCACGCGAAGAGGCGATCACGCCATCCAGCACCAGCCCGTCTTCCATCACGCCCTCAAGGAAGCGGCTCATCAGGTCGCCGGTATCGACCAGACCGGAGCCCGAGATTTCCATCAGCACATAGGCGGCATAGTCGCCGGAAATTGGCATCTTCAGATCCGGAATGGCTTCCATGGCGAGTGTAAAGGCAACCGGCGGCATGAATTCGAAGGCCGACATCAGGTCGCAGCATTCTCGGCGCGCGCGGCGATAAAGCTTGATTGCGTCGTCCAGCGAGTTCAACCCGAGAAGAGCGGTCTCGACATGCTCGGGGTTGGGGTAAAGCTTGACCGAGACGGCGGTGATGATGCCAAGCGTTCCTTCCGCGCCGATGAAAAGCTGCTTGAGATCGATGCCGCGATTGTCCTTGCGAAGTGTGGAGAGCCCGTTCCAGATCGTCCCGTCCGGCAGGACGACTTCCAGACCGAGTACGAGTTCGCGCGTCATGCCATAGCGAAGCACATTGATGCCGCCAGCATTGGTCGAGACATTGCCGCCGATGCGGCACGAGCCCTGCGCGCCGAGCGACAGCGGGAAGAACATGCCCTTCTCCTGCACCGCGTCCTTGAATTCAGAGAGAATACAGCCGGCCTCCACGACGGCAGAAAAATCGTCCGTATCAATGGTTCGGACGGCATTCATGCGCTCGAGGCTGAGAACGATCTGGTGATCGGGCGCATCCGGAACGCCGCCAAGCACGAGGCCGGTGTTGCCGCCCTGTGGCACGATGGCAAGACCGAGTTCTGCGCAGAGCCTCACAGTCGAAGCGACCTCTTCCACATTGCGCGGACGAATGACGGCAACAGCGCTGCTGGACACATCGCCATGCCAGTCGCGGCAGTAGCGGACCATTTCCGTCGCGTCCGTCAGAACCAGCCCCTCGCCAAGTCTAGCCTTCAAGGAAGCTTGCAGCTCCTCGCGTGATTGCGCTTGAACCTTGAGCATCTGTCCTCTCGCCTCCACCCAGGCGGTGACGCTTCTTTGGCGTCTCCGCTCTTAAATTTTTCGGTTTTTCAAAATACTGTTTTCAAGCCAGTCATATAAGGTTATCAGACAACCTTACAAGTTAAATTTTCGGATGGTGTGGAGGAGACAGAAGATGCATATCGCGATTATCGGCGCAGCCGGAATGGTGGGGCGCAAGCTGGCCGAAAGGCTCGTTCGCGAAGGCAGCCTGAACGGCAGGAACATCGAGAAATTCACGCTGATCGATGTGTTTCAGCCGGAGCGCCCTGTGGGTTTCGAAGGCACAGTCGCAGCACGCGCAGCCGATCTGTCTGCGCCAGGGGAGGCCGAAACGCTGGTCGCCACCCGCCCTGATGTCATTTTCCATCTCGCGGCCATCGTTTCGGGCGAGGCTGAACTCGATTTCGACAAGGGCTACCGCATCAATCTGGACGGTACGCGTTATCTCTTCGACGCGATCCGCATTGCCAATGGGCAAGATGGCTACAAGCCGCGGGTGGTCTTCACCTCGTCGATCGCCGTCTTCGGCGCGCCACTCCCCTACCCGATCCCTGATGATTTCCACACCACGCCTCTGACGAGCTATGGCACGCAGAAGGCTATCTCCGAGCTGTTGCTCTCGGACTATACCAGGCGCGGTTTCTTCGAGGGCATCGGCATTCGCCTGCCGACAATCTGCATCCGCCCCGGAAAGCCGAATGCCGCTGCCTCCGGCTTCTTCTCCAATATCTTGCGCGAGCCGCTGGTCGGCCAGGAAGCCGTACTGCCTGTACCGGAAACCATCCGCCACTGGCACGCCTCGCCACGTTCAGCCGTCGGCTTCCTGCTGCACGGCGCAACCATCGATTCGGAGAAAGTCGGCGCACGCCGCAATCTCTCCATGCCGGGCCTGAGCGCCACGGTGGGCGAGCAGATCGAGGCACTGCGCAAGATTGCCGGCGAAAAGGCCGTCAGCCTCATCCGCCGCGAGCCCAATGAGATGATCATGCGCATGTGCGAAGGCTGGGCGCCTGGCTTCGAGGCGACGCGCGCGCGAGAACTGGGCTTTACAGCCGAGACGAACTTCGAAGAGATCATCAAGGTCCATATCGAAGACGAGCTGGGAGGTTCGCTGAAATGACCGGATCGGACAAAAAGAACCGCACCATCGCTTTCCTCGGCACCGGCCTGATGGGTGGCCCGATGGCGCGCAACCTTTTGAAAGCCGGCTTCACGGTGCGCGCTTGGAACCGCAGCACGGAGAAAGCCCAGGCACTGGTAGAGCATGGGGCGGTCCTCGCCACCTTACCCGTTGAGGCTGCAAAGGGTGCCGATATCGTCATCACCATGCTGAGCGATGGCAATGCAGTCGGCAACGTGCTGTTCGACATGGGCGTTGCCGAGGCGCTGGAAAAGGGCGCCATCGTCATCGACAGCAGCTCGATTGCCCCACCGATTGCGCGTGATCATTCGCAGAAGCTGAAAGCGCTCGGCATCGCTCATGTGGACGCACCGGTCTCCGGCGGCGTGCCCGGCGCAACCGCCGGCACGCTGGCGATCATGGCCGGTGGTGACGAGCCAACTGTGACAAGTCTTGGCGATGTCTTTTCTGCTATGGGCCGCCTGACCTATGTGGGACCATCCGGTGCAGGCCAGCTTTGCAAGCTCGCCAATCAGCAGATCGTCGCCATCACCATCGGTGCTGTGGCAGAAGCAATGATGCTGGTGGAAGCCGGCGGCGCATCGCGCGAAGGTTTCCGTAATGCCATCCGTGGTGGCTTTGCCGAAAGCCGCATTCTCGAGCTGCATGGCGAGCGCATGGTCAAGCGCAACTTCGTGCCCGGTGGGCCTTCGAAATTCCAGTTGAAGGATCTGAACGGCGTGTTGGCCACAGCGAAGGATCTCGATCTTGCCCTGCCTCTGACGGAAGAAGTAACCCGCGCTTTCGACACCTTTGTCAGCAACGGCGGCGCCGATATCGATCACAGCGGCCTGTTGCTGCATCTGGAACGGCTGAACAAGCGCGAGCATGAAGGCTGATTTAAAAAATCATACAATTAGGTGGTCGAACGCCTTTCGCGATGGGATGACATGACATAGGGTCACCGCCGACGTCGTCGCGCGCATCCGTGCGGCGTGACACCGCGCGGGAGAAAGGCAGTGCTTGAGCGCTGCCCGACCCCATAAATTTTAAGTTTTACAGGGAGTTCACCAATGACAATTCATCAAAACCTTATCGGCGGCGAATGGATCGGATCCGACACGTCGAAGAATATCAACCCATCCGACACCAACGAAGTCGTCGGTCTCTACGCCCAGGCTTCCGCTGACGACGCAAAGCAGGCTATCGCTGCAGCCAAGGCCGCTTTCCCAGCCTGGTCGCGCTCCGGCATTCTCGAGCGTCACGCCATCCTGAAGAAGACCGCCGACGAAATTCTCGCCCGCAAGGACGAGCTTGGCGCGCTTCTCGCCCGTGAAGAGGGCAAGGTTCTGGCCGAAGGCATCGGCGAGACGATCCGCGCAGCGCAAATTTTCGATTTCTTTGCCGGCGAAGCATTGCGCCTGGCGGGCGAAGTCATTCCATCGGCTCGCCCGAACATCGGCGTTGAAGTGACGCGCGAGCCGCTCGGCGTCATCGGCATCATCACGCCATGGAACTTCCCGATCGCTATTCCCGCCTGGAAGATTGCGCCAGCCCTTTGCTACGGCAACACAATCGTCTTCAAGCCTGCTGACCTCGTTCCCGGTTGCGCCTGGGCAATCGTCGATATCCTGCATCGCGCAGGCCTGCCCAAGGGCGTTTTGAACCTCGTTATGGGTCGCGGTTCTGTCGTCGGCCAGGCGATGCTCGACAGCCCGGATCTCGCCGGCATCACCTTCACCGGCTCCACCGGCACGGGCCAGCGAGTTGCCGCTTCGTCGCTGCCGTTCAACCGCAAGTTCCAGCTGGAAATGGGCGGCAAGAATCCCTTCGTCGTTCTCGATGATGCCGATCTTGGTGTGGCCGTGGAAGCGGCAGCCAACTCTGGCTTCTACTCCACCGGACAGCGTTGCACCGCCTCTTCGCGCATCATCGTCACCGAAGGCATTCACGACAAGTTCGTGGCAGCGCTTTCCGAGCGTCTGGCCAAGATCAATGTCGGCAACGCACTGTCCAAGGACACCCATGTCGGCCCGGTCGTCGATGAGAAGCAGTTGAAACAGGATTGCGATTACATCGAAATCGGAAAGAAGGAAGGCGCCAAGCTCGCCTTTGGCGGCGAGGTGCTGAAGCGCGAAACCCCCGGCTTCTTCCTGCAGCCGACGCTTTTCACCGAAGCCACCAACGACATGCGCATCTCGCGTGAAGAAATCTTTGGACCGGTCGCCTCCGTCATCCGCGTCAAGGATTATGACGAGGCTCTGGCCGTTGCCAACGACACGCCTTTCGGCCTGTCTTCCGGCATCGCCACCACCAGCCTGAAGCACGCCACCCACTTCAAGCGCAACGCGGAAGCCGGCATGGTCATGGTCAACCTGCCAACCGCTGGCGTCGATTTCCACGTGCCATTTGGCGGTCGCAAGGCGTCTTCCTTTGGTCCACGCGAGCAGGGGAAGTACGCCAACGAGTTCTTCACCACCGTGAAGACCGCCTACACCCTGGCTTAAATCGAAACGCAGACACGAAAATCCCCGGCTCCGACCGGGGATTTTTTTGACTTCACGTCGCAGCATTTGGCCCTATGGTAGGGCGATATTCGAATGACGTGAGACGATGATGACCGATATTGCGATGATCGAAGCGGCCCGCCAGCGCATGAATGGCGAGGCCATACGCACACCCTTGATGTCCTCCCCTTTTCTTGACGAGATTGCCGGCCGTAAGGTCCTGATCAAGCCGGAATGCCTGCAGCGCACCGGCTCCTTCAAGTTTCGTGGCGGCTGGTCGGCGGTCTCGGGCCTCGACCCGGAGGTACGAAAACGCGGCGTCATCGCTTTTTCCTCCGGTAATCACGCGCAAGGCGTCGCATTGGCGGCACGCATCCACGGCGTACCTGCCGTCATCATCATGCCGCGTGACGCACCAGCGATCAAAATCGAGAACACCAAAGCCTATGGCGCCGAGGTGGTGCTCTACGATCGCGCCAATGAAGACCGTGACGCAATCGGTGCCAAGCTGTCCGAAGAACGCGGCCTGACCTTGATCCGCCCTTATGACGAACCGCTGGTTATCGCCGGACAAGGAACAGTCGGGCTGGAGATTGCCGAGCAGTCGCAAGAGGCAGGTATCGAAAGGGCAGAGGTGCTGGTTTGTTGCGGTGGCGGTGGGCTGACGTCGGGTATCGCGCTTGCGCTGGAAGCAAAGGCGCCGGGCCTCAAGGTGCGAACGGCGGAACCCGAAGATTTTGACGACGTGGCGCGCTCGCTCGCTTCAGGAAAGATCGAAAGAAACGCGGCGCTGAGCGGCTCCATCTGCGACGCGATCGTTACGCCGCAGCCGGGCAACATCACCTTTCCGATCCTCAAGCGTCTCTGTGGTGCAGGCATTGCCGTTACCGAAGAGGAGGCGCTACGCGCCATGGTGCTCGCCTTCCAGCGCCTGAAGATTGTGGTGGAGCCGGGCGGTGCGGTGGCACTCGCAGCCGCCCTCTTCCATGGCGATGAATTGCAAACTGATACGGTGATCGCCATCGCATCCGGCGGCAATGTCGATCCCGCCATCATGGCGGATGTGCTGTCGAAATACGCCTGATCTTCACGAGTAAAACGAGACGAGGAACACGAGTATGGAAATCACCCGCGCAGGTAACAAACCGTCGGGCAAAGGCCCTGGCGATTACTTCACCGGAACAGTGCGCATCGACCCGCTGTTCAATCCGCACGATGCAGAACGCGTTCAGGGCGCGCAGGTGACTTTCGAACCGGGCGCCCGCACTGCTTGGCACACCCATCCACTTGGTCAAACACTAATCGTCACGTCCGGATCGGGATTGGTGCAGCGAGAAGGTGGGCCCATCGAGAAGATCGCGCCGGGGGACGTGGTCTGGTTCGCGCCTGGTGAGAAGCACTGGCACGGCGCATCGCCACAAACGGCTATGACCCATATCGCCATTCAGGAAGTAAAGGATGGCAAGGTCGTGGACTGGATGGAGCATGTCACGGATGCTCAGTACACGGGCGACTAACGACCGGTAAGGCGCGCTACACAGCAAGCCTTGCGACAACCTCATCCGCGATCGCCAGCGAGGCCGTCAGCCCTGGGCTTTCGATGCCGAAAAGATTGACGAGACCGGCAACGGCATGCTGCTCCGGCCCGTCGATGCGGAAATCCATCGCAGGCTCTGAAGGTCCGGAAATCTTGGGCCGTATGCCGGAATAGGCCGGCTGAAGCGCGTCATCCGGCAGGCCGGGCCAGTAGCGGCGGATAGCCTCGTCAAAGCCCGCTGACCGTTTCGGATCGACGGCGTAATCGATGCGGTCGATCCACTCAATATCGGGGCCGAATCGCGCCTGCCCGGCAATATCGAGCGTCAGATGGACGCCGAGGCCATGGGCATGCGGCGCGGGATAGATGAGCCGCGAAAACGGCGATCTGCCTTTCAGTGAGAAATAGGAACCCTTGGCATAATAGGCTTGCGGAATATGTGCCGCCGCTAGCCCCTCGATCGCACCAGCAACGTGAGGTGCCAGCAGACCGCCCGAATTGACAAGCATTCGGCAGGTCAGTTCTACCGGCTCACTGCCACCGACGAAGACCCGGAAGCCGTCGTCCTCCACGACCGCGCACACGAACGGTGCCCTGTAAGCGAGACTGCCCCCAGCGTCCTCCATGTCGCCGAGCAGTGCCAGCATATAGCCGTGGCTATCGATGATGCCGGTCATGGGTGACGACAAGGCCGCGTTGCAGGAGAGTGCCGGCTCGAGACGCCGAGCGTCCGAGGCGCTGATCAGATCCAGAACCTCGCAGCCATTATCGAGACCTCGGCGTTGCAAGTCTTCGATCAACGGAATTTCTGGCTCGTCCGTTGCCACGATCAGCTTGCCACAGCGCCGGTGTGCGACCCCATGGCTCTCGCAATAGTGATAAAGCTGCTTTCGCCCTTCGACACAGAGCCGCGCCTTCAGGCTGCCCTGCGGATAGTAAAGCCCGGCATGGATCACCTCGCTGTTTCGCGAGGAGGTCGCGCCACCAAATTCGCTTTCTTTTTCAAGGACGATGACGGAGTGGCCAGCACGAGCAAGTACCCGCCCTATCGCAAGGCCGATGACGCCTGCCCCTATGATGATCGCATCGATATCCGCCAAGTTTGCGCCTTCTTATGCTTGAACCGAAACACCAATCGCACGTTAAGGAATCGTGAATGCGGTAGATCGGACCTTGTTGGGAGGCAAGTCACGACCAGTATTTTCCCCGCAAGACCAATCTTATGGAAATTTGTGCCTACTTGAACCCGTGTGAATAGCGATATCCTCAGTGTCATGATCCCGCAGATCGGCGGTACCGATTTTTGGACGAAAATGGAGGGTGCGATGTCTTATTCCAAAGCAGGAAAAGCAAGAGATTTCACGCCGTCGAACGCGCCGCATCGCGGCTGGCAGGCGTCGATCCACACAGCGCTCGTAGGGATCTGCTTCGCTTTCGTCGCAGCCGTCATCTTCGGTCTCGTGCCTTGATGAGGCTTTAGCCAAGCGGCCCAACAGGATAAGGGAACGGTTGATTGGATGGTGTTGGCGCGGTGCGTCCCTTGAGGTTGCCATCACGATCGAACACCAGAACATCCAGCGCAATATCCTCCCGGCCGAGTGCCGAAGCTGCTGTCGCCCAGGCCTTTTGTGCAACGACCCGTCCCAGATCTATCCCCGCAACCTCAGCCAGCTGAAAGGCATGAGCCACCATGTTGGCCTGTCGGATAGCGGATGAAAGCTGACCCGTTGCACCTGCCTCTTGCGCCAAGTTTGCCAGCGCCTCCAGATCCGCCAGCCCGCGCTTGGAATGCACATCCAGCATCCCTTGCGCCAGCTTTGTCATCTTCGCGACCCCGCCTGCGACCGTCACTCTGAGGACCGGATGGCTTTTCAGATATTTCAGCATGCCCCCGACGAAATCGCCCATATCGATGAGCGCCGTCTCAGGTAGGCCGTAGAACGCCTGACCCGCCTTTTCCGACACATCGCCGGTTGCACCCAAGAGATGGGGAAGTCCTTCTGCCCGCGCGACATCGATTCCGCGCCAGATCGAGTGGATCCAGGCCGAACAGGAAAAGGGGATGACAATACCAGTGGTGCCGAGGATCGAGAGGCCGCCGACGATGCCAAGACGGCCATTCAACGTCCTCTCCGCAAGAATCTCCCCGTCGCGCACGGAAATTTCCACCTCGAAATCTGCGTCACCCCCTGCCACCTCATGGATTGCCGACGTAATCATCTGGCGCGGCACGGGATTGATCGCTGGCTCTCCAACCGAAAGCGGCAGACCTGGCCGGGTGACGGTACCCACGCCCCTGCCCGCCTTGAAGCTGATGCCACTTCCCTTCACCGTTCTGCGCAATGTGCTTTCGATCAGCGCGCCGTGGGTCACATCCGGATCGTCGCCAGCATCCTTGACGATGCCTGCGCGGGCGAACCCATCGCCCTTCTCTTCTGTTGCCAAAGCAAAGGCCGGTCGGGAGCCATTTGGAAGTTCGACATCGACAAGATCAGGAAAGGAACCGGTCAAAAGCGCCTGGCAGGCGGCCTTTGTCGCTGCGGCAGCGCAGGTGCCGGTGGTCCAGCCACGTCGAAGGTTTTTGCCATCCGTTTCCATGAATATCCTATAGACCTTGCAGCGTGAGCCGTCATCGTTAAACAACAGACCGATCAAACTATCGAAAGCGCCTGGAGCCGAGAATTCTGCCATGACAGCAAAAGCCATCATCATCGGCGCGCCCCGCTCCGGCTCCGGCAAGACCAGCGTTACCATCGGTCTGCTGCGCGCTTTTGCCCGCCGCGGCGTGAAGGTCCGCGGCATCAAGACCGGGCCGGATTATATCGATCCCGGCTTTCATGCAGTCGCAACCGGAACGCCTGGTCTCAACCTCGATAGCTGGGCAATGCAGCCCGATCTGCTACGCCATCTCATGACGCAACAGGCTGATGGCGCGGACCTGTTGCTCATCGAAAGTGCAATGGGCCTGTTTGACGGTATCGCCGTCGCCGACAATCGCACCGGTTCGGCCGCCGATCTGGCGCGTCTGTTTGACATCCCCGTGCTGCTGGTGCTGGATGTATCCGGCCAGTCGCAAACTGCGGCCGCGATGGCGCATGGCTTTGCCCATTACGATCCGGCGGTGAAGATGGCCGCCGTAATTCTAAACCGCGCGGGCAGCGAGCGCCACCGCACGCTCTGCACCGAGGCCATCGAGAAAATCGGCCTTCCTGTTTCCGGCTGCGTCATGCGCGACCCGTCGCTCACCTTGCCCGAACGGCATCTCGGTCTGGTGCAGGCGAGCGAACATCCGCAAATCGACGCCCATATCGAAAGACTGGCCGATACGATGGAGCGCGCCATCGACCTCGATGCGCTGCTTGCTCTGGCCATGCCGATCGACTTGGCTGAGGGATCGTTGGACGCGGGAATTTCCCCGCCCGGCCAGCGCATCGCCTTGGCCGAGGACGCAGCCTTTACCTTCCTTTACCCGCATCTGAAGAAGCAATGGCGAGAGGCGGGTGCCGAGATCATCCCCTTCTCGCCGCTTGCGGATGAAGGCCCGGATGCCTCCTGCGATATTTGCTGGCTGCCCGGCGGTTACCCGGAGCTTTTCGCAGGAGAGCTTTCAGCCGCCTCGCGCTTCAAAGCGTCGCTTGCCTCGTTTTCGCAGACCAAGCCGGTTCACGGCGAATGCGGTGGCTATATGGTGCTGGGAGAAGCACTGGAGGATGCAAGCGGCGTAACACATGTCATGACTGGGCTGCTGTCTCACGCCACCAGCTTTGCTAAACGGAAAATGAACCTGGGTTACCGTCAGGCAAGGATTGTCGAGACCGGCCCGCTCGGCAAAGCCGGCGATGTTCTGCGCGGGCATGAGTTCCATTATGCCAGCGTCACGCATCGCGGCATTGACCAGCCTTTTGCCGAAATTGCCGATGGTCTCGGCAAGCCGCTTGGCCCGTCCGGCGGCAGGCGCGGCCTCGTCAGCGGAACATTTTTCCACGCGATCGCAAAGGCTTAGCAGGTTCTTTTTCTCAAGACTGAGGTTCCGTTCGTCCTGAGAGTGGAGGAAAGACTTTGCATTTCCTATATTGCTGAAACACAGCATCCCCCACCTGAAACAAGGACGGATCTTCATGACCGACAAGTCTCCTGAAAACAACTTTCCTGCAGGCTACCAGCCGCCAGAGGTTTGGCAGTGGGAAAAGGGCAATGGCGGCGCCTTCGCCAATATCAACCGGCCAATTGCTGGACCGACCCATGAGAAGGAACTGCCGGTCGGCAAGCATCCGCTGCAGCTTTATTCACTCGCGACCCCAAATGGTCAGAAGGTCGGTATTCTTCTGGAAGAGCTTCTGGCAGCCGGTCACTCAGGCGCGGAATATGATGCCTGGCTGATCAAGATCGGTGATGGCGACCAGTTCGGTTCAGGCTTCGTTGCCGCTAATCCGAACTCGAAGATCCCGGTCATGGTCGATCATTCCACACCCGAACCGACGCGCGTTTTCGAAAGCGGCTCCATCCTGCTTTATCTCGCGGAAAAATTCGGCGCCTTCCTGCCGAAAGAGCATAAGGCCCGCACCGAAGCGCTGAACTGGCTGTTCTGGCAGATGGGTTCGGCCCCGTTCCTGGGCGGCGGCTTCGGCCACTTCTACGCCTATGCTCCGATCCATATCAAATACGCGATCGACCGCTTCGCCATGGAGGCCAAGCGTCAGATGGACGTGCTCGATCGCCATCTCGCCGAGAACCGCTACATGGCAGGCGATGAATACTCGATCGCCGATATCGCCATCTGGCCCTGGTATGGCAACCTGGCGCGCGGACAGTCCTACCCGAATGCTGAAGTGTTCCTGGAAACAGCAAGCTACAAGAATGTGAAGCGCTGGGCCGATGAAATTGCCGAGCGTCCTGCCGTCAAACGCGGTCGCATGGTCAACAAGGCTTCCGGTGATCCCTCAGAACAGCTACATGAGCGTCATGACGCGTCCGATTTCGACACCAAGACGCAGGACAAGATCGGCAAGAGCTGAAGGATAGACGAAATGGCGAACCTGCCCGACATGACCAAACATCGTGGTTTTCCATCCGGCATGCCGGGCACAGGCGTCCAGTTCACCATACGCCGCGCCAATCCGCGCGGCGTGACACCTATCAAGCAACTGCCGCGCAAGGCGCGACCCGGCACGCCGGAACATCGCATCGATGGGGCCTTCCTGCATGCGCTCTGGCACCATTTCGGCGCAGAACCCTTCGAGCGCGGCAATCTCGATGCCGCCCGTCTCAGCCTGCTCTTCGGCCGTGAAGTTCTCCCGGCCGAGAAGTATTTCGATCCGCTCTCCTATGAGGCGATGCTGGTGATCGACGAGCGCGTGGCGCGCCAGAGTTTTCCGGAATCCTTCGAGGATTACTTCGACGTTTGAAATCCCATAGCGACCTGCGGCAAAGTGGAGAGCTTGAAGAAAGTTTCTGTGCGCGGCGGAAAGAAGATGGTATAGAGCCACCGGTTTTATCTTTTCCGGCGTCGCTGACATGGTCAGGCAGTTTACTCAATTTCTCGCCGCATCGGCGCTTATCCTTTTGCCCGTGGCGATAGGCCTCGGAAGCACCGCCCATGGCGGCACCGACTATCCGACGCTAGAGAAACTTGGCGACGCACTGTTTCACGACGCCAATCTGTCGATGAACAGGACGGTGTCCTGTTCCACCTGCCATACCTCCGCCAATGGCTTCACCGATATCCGCGACACAGAAAAGGTGGGCCATGCAGTCTCGCTTGGTGATGACGGCACGTCGCTCGGCGATCGTAACGCGCCGACGGCAACTTACGCCAAATTCTCTCCGCCCTTCGGCAAGGACGCAGACGGAAACTATATCGGTGGCCAGTTCTGGGATGGACGCGCCGCTACGCTGGAGGATCAGGCCGGCGGCCCGCCGCTGAACCCAATCGAAATGGGGATGGCCGATAAAGGCAGCGTGGTAAAGCGGCTGAAAGAAAATCCCGACTACGTGACCGCCTTTGCAAGCCACTTTGGACCGAACATATTCGAGAACGACGAGCAAGCCTTTGCCGCCATGGGTAAGGCGCTGGCGGCCTACGAGCGCTCCGATGCCCTTTCCACCTTCGATTCCAAATATGACCGCTTCCTGCGCGGCGAGGAAAAGCTGACGGATCAGGAAGAACTCGGCCGCGTGCTGATGTCGTCCACGCAGTTCACCAACTGCAACACCTGCCACACGATCAAGGGTGACCACGGCCTTTCGGATGGCGTCTTCACCAACCACAAATATTTCAACATCGGCGTCCCGGCCAACAGACTAGCCCGCGCAGCCAATGGGTCGAAGCCCGATGCTGTCGATCTCGGTCTGGCGCAAAACCCGGCAGTCGGCGACGATCCGGCTCAGCGCGGCAAGTTCAAGGTGCCGTCGCTCCGCAACATCGCAGTCACCGGCCCTTACATGCACAACGGCGTGTTCAAGGATCTGCGCACCGTTGTGCTGTTCTATGTGAAGTACAAGAGCAAGAAGCCGAGCCGCCAGATCAACCCGGAAACCGGCGAGAAATGGGATGCGCCGGAGGTTGCGGACAACATCGCCATGGAAGAACTGACGTCCGCCCCGGCACTCGACGACAAACGCGTCGATGCCATCGTGGCCTTCCTCAAGACGCTTACCGACAAGCGCTACGAACCGCTGCTTGCCAAGGGCGAGAACATCGGACGCCCGGAAGATCCGACCGTCCACGCAATCTCTGCAAAGCCTGCCGATACCGAGAAAAATTAAGCCGTCCTAAACACTCAGAGGCTTCGCTTCAGCATCGATCAATCGTTACCGCCTACTCGCGCTCCGTACCGTGGCTCCGGCAATGAGAAGGCCGCGAACGCCGCCAGAACCGCTGGCAAGGCAAAGAGCATGAAGAGCCACGTCGCAGCAGATGCTGCACCCTCGACGCCGCCGGGGCTCACTAGCCCGGTGCTGTTGACGATCACGCCGGAAAGAGCCGCGCCAAAAGCGCTGCCGAGAGACTGTACGGTGGTGATGCCAGCCGATGCCTTGTCTTTCTCGTCAGGCTCGGCGAGATGCAGAATACGGGTCACGAGATGCGCCCAACCAAGCCCAACGCCGAAGCCCATGCCGAAGATCAGAAAAGCGGCTGCGCTGACCATAAGCACGTCCCCAGCGGGATTGAGCCTTGCCAGCGTCACCAGAATGGCGCCGACAAGGATGGAGCGGCGCATCGCCTTGCCGGTGAAATCACTGCATGTGAAGGCGGCTACGGTCCAGCCGAGCGCCACGAGGGCAACGATGTAGCCCGAGATCAACGGCGTTACGTTGTGTAAGGTCTGGAGGAAATACGGGATGTAAATGTCGCAGGTCAGCGCCGCCAGTAGCATGAACATCGCAGCATAAACACGCGCGATCGGCATCGATAGAAGAGTGCCGCCGCGCGGCAGGATACGCAACATCGCCCGTCGTTCGACAAACAGAAGTGCTGCAATGGCGGTGAGAGCGCCAACAACAAGCCAAGTGCGAGCGCCGATCTCTTCGGCGGTGCTGGCAAAACTGACCAGCAGAAGCGAAGCGGACAGCAGGATCATCTGCTTTAGCGGTGCCTTCGTCTCCGTCCGGTCGTCAACGCCGACCGGCAGCAGCCACGGCGCCAGAAGTCCCATGACGAGTGCGAAGGGGACGATGATCGCGAAAGCATGTCGCCATGCGCGGCCCTCGGCGAAGAAGCCACCAAGTGTCGGCCCGATGAAGGTCGAGATGCCCCAGATCGCGGCGTAAAGCGTCGTTGCCTTGTTCCATAGAGACTCGGGATAGACATAGCGAATGAAAGCATAGCCTAGTGTTGCCAACGTCCCGGCCCCAAAGCCCTGCACGGCGCGCCCGGCAAGGACGATCTCCATGGTCGGGGCCACGGCGCAGATCGCCGAGCCGAGAAGAAACAGGACCGCACCGACGCTGTAGGTCCGATTGAGGCTAAGACCACGTGGACGGATGGCGATAAACACCGAGCCTAGCACAGAGGCCGTCACGTAGAGCGTCGTCACCCAAGCGAAGAGGGGCAGGCCACCAATATCACGCACGACGGACGGCATGATCGTGGCCGTCACGTAGGTCTCGATCGCATAAAGCGCAATGCCACCGGAGAGCATCAGACTTGCTCCCAGATGCCGGGCGGAAAAGAGGGTCCAAAGGCTGGTTGATGAAGGGGCGTCCGAAGAATACATGATCGAATTTCCGATAAAAGGCCGTTGCAAATTTGGCGGCATGGAATTATCCAAGTTATATCTTGGAAATTACACCCGCAGATAAATTAAGCAAGCGGCAGGATAGACAAAATGCGCCCTTCTCCCCGTGACAGGCTCCTCTATCTGTTGAAGACCGAAGGCCCGAAAGCCACGTCAGAGCTAAGCGAAGTTCTTGGCCTGACGGGCGAAGCCGCGCGCCAGCAGCTTGCCAAACTCGCCGATGAAGGATTGGTGGAAAGCATTTTACAGCCCGCGATCGGGCGGGGACGGCCGCGCCAGACCTGGCGCCTGACCAGCGCGGGCCATCGCGAATTTCCAGATGGTCATGCCGACGTCGCGGTTTCACTCATCGAAGCGATCGGCAGCGAGCTTGGCGAGGATGCGCTCGAAACGATCATTACAGCCCGGGAGCGCAAGACAGAGGCGACTTACGGCGCGGCACTCCTCGGCGCCCAAACGCTGGACGAGCGTGTCGCGCGGCTCTCAGCATTGCGGGTCGCGGAGGGCTACATGGCAAGCTGGTGGCAGGAACAGGATGGACACTTCATCCTCGTCGAAAACCACTGTCCGATATGCGCCGCCGCAACCGCTTGCCGTGGCTTTTGTCGGTCGGAGATCGATATTTTCAGAGCTGTGCTGGGTGCACCGGTGGAGAGGACCGAACACATGCTACAGGGTGCGAGACGGTGCGCGTACCGGATCGGTTAGCGCAAGTTCCCGACCTCGCAAGAGTGGCGCCAGAGCAAAGCTCGGGCGCAACAAAACCACAAAGACGTTCTTACAGAGCCTTGAATTCCGCCAGAACCGCATCGCCCATTTCCGACGTGCTGACCTGGCGCGCGCCGGCCGCCATGATGTCGGCGGTGCGGATGCCTTTCTCCAGCACATTGGCAATCGCCGTTTCCAGCTTCGTGGCATCGTCCACCATGTTGAAGGAATAACGCAGGCACATGGCGAAGGAAGCGATCATCGCGATCGGGTTGGCAATACCTTGGCCGGCAATATCCGGGGCGGAGCCGTGAACCGGCTCGTACATGGCCTTGCGCTTACCGGTCTTGGCATCAGGCGCGCCGAGAGACGCGGATGGCAGCATGCCGAGCGACCCTGTCAACATGGCCGCGACGTCGGAGAGCATGTCGCCGAAGAGATTGTCGGTGACGATGACGTCGAACTGCTTGGGCTTGCGCACCAGCTGCATGCCACCGGCATCGGCCAGCATATGCTCCAGTTGCACATCCTTGTACTTTGCCGCATGCGTTTCAGTGACAACCTGGTTCCACAGGACGCCGGACTTCATGACGTTGCGCTTTTCCATGGAGCAGACACGGTTGCCGCGCGTGCGCGCCAGTTCAAAGGCGACGCTGGCGATACGCTCAATTTCGAAAGTATCGTAGATCTGCGTGTCGATCCCGCGCTTCTGGCCGTTGCCGAGGTCGATGATCTGCTTCGGCTCGCCGAAATACACGCCGCCCGTCAACTCGCGAACGATGAGAATGTCGAGGCCCTCAACCAATTCCGGCTTCAGCGACGAGGCAGAGGCCAGCGCCGGATAGCAGATGGCTGGGCGGAGGTTCGCGAAAAGCTCGAGATCCTTGCGCAGGCGCAGCAGGCCCGCTTCCGGACGAACTTCATAAGGCACGCCATCCCACTTCGGTCCGCCGACCGCGCCGAAGAGAATGGCGTCAGCTGCAAGCGCCTTTTCCATATCCGCGTCGGAAATCGCCACACCATGCGCATCGTAAGCGCAACCACCAACAAGACCTTCCTGGACCGTGAAGCCGGCATTCTTCTCGCTGTTCATGTAATCGATCAGCTTGCGAACCTCGGCCATGGCCTCTGGGCCAATACCGTCGCCGGGCAACAGGAAGAGCGAGCGCACAGTCATGAAATCCTCCTTGGGCGCTTAATGAAAAGCGCGCGTCAAAACGTGGTTTGCAATGCCGAAAGCCTGCAAGATGCGGGCTTCTTAACGCTCGACCTGAAGCATTTCAAGCAAAGCAAAAGCCGATTCGGTACGGGTGACGCACCAAACCGGCTTTCGAGACGCCGTCGTTTCGTTTCACAGTCTGTTCAAGAATTGTCGTTGATCTGCCGAAAATGGGGATTTCGAGAACCGGAGCGCAGCGCACTTCCGGCATCGGCCCGAAAATCGGAATCAATTTTCGGTAAGCACGATGCTTAGATCAAAGAAGATAGAGCGTCCTTGGTGCGTCCAATAGGACGCACGGCGCTCTAGTTGCGTGAGCACCTGAAGCGCAGAATTTGCCATTTGCAGGCGACCAACGGCAATTATGGGACGGGCTGTCAGGCCCAGGGCCGGGCGGAGGCATTGCTCTTTTCGAAGCTGTCGATCGCGCCGGCATGCTCCAGCGTCAGACCGATATCGTCCAGACCGTTCAGCAGGCAGTGACGCTTGAAGGCATCGATCTCAAAGGTGACGCGTCCGCCATCCGGGCCGCTGATTTCCTGGTTTTCCAGGTCGATCGTTAATACGGCGTTGGAGCCACGCGAGGCATCGTCCAGCAGCTTCTCGAGGTTTTCGGGGCTGACGACGATGGGCAGAATGCCGTTCTTGAAACAGTTATTGTAGAAGATGTCCGCAAAGCTGGTGGAGATAACGCAACGGATGCCGAAATCGAGAAGCGCCCACGGCGCATGCTCACGCGAGGAGCCGCAACCGAAGTTGTCGCCAGCCACCAGGATTTGTGCGTTCTGATAAGCAGGCTTGTTCAGCACGAAATCAGGATTTGGCGAACCGTCTTCCAGATAGCGAGACTCGGCGAACAGGCCCTTTCCAAGACCGGTGCGCTTGATCGTCTTGAGGTAATCCTTTGGAATGATCATGTCCGTGTCGACATTGACGACCGGCATGGGGGCGGCGACACCCGTCAGCTTGGTGAACTTATCCATTTCTCACTCCGAAATTCAGGCACGGCTCCTAGCCGTTTCACCAGGGCCTTTACAGCAAAAAGGCGCGCTTTTGAAGATCAAAGCACGCCTTAGCGGTACGCCGCATGTTACATAGGGTTGGAAGCCCGCGTATCAGTCGATGGGACTAGAGGTCGATGATCGTGCCGCGACCGTCATTCCACACGCGCATGTTCTGCTGGCGGCGATCCTGCGTCTTCACGCGGATCGGCTCAGGCTTCAGGCGGGAGGAGAACATCTTGGCGATGCTGAGGACCGCAAGCGTTCCGACGAATGCAATCGTCAGAGATGCGGTGAAGAGCGCGGCCAAAGCCAGAACTGCGATGCTGGAGGCTGCGATGAAGAATGTACGAATGCCCTGCATGGTCCAAACCTTTCTGTCCAGACGAATGTGGGCCTTCTTCTTGACGCTTGCAAGAGGTTTCACACCGTCATCGACCTTGCAGATGTAACAAAAGATTGACACAAGTGGGGCATGGCCGAATTTTTTGTCGATAATACTGCACGCCCGCGCCGTTCGCTGCTGTCTGTGCCTGCAATCAACCTGCGCGCCCTCCAAAAGCTAAGCTCTCTTGACTGCGATGGCGCGATCTTCGACCTGGAAGATTCGGTTGCTCCCAACATGAAAGATGAGGCGCGCAGCAACCTTCTGTCCTTCTTCCGCGAGACACCGCTTGCAAACCGCGAAGCGATCATCCGCATCAACCCGCTTTCCACGCAGACCGGGCTCAAGGATGTGGAGGCTGCGCTGACCTGCGGCCCACAAGCCATGCTCTTGCCCAAGGTCGAGCAGCCCTCCGACATTCATGAACTTGCCGACCTTCTGGACGAAGCCGACGCTCCGGAAGAGATGCAGATGTGGGCGATGATCGAGACACCGCGCGGCGTTCTGAACGCCGCAGCGATTGCCGAAGCCGCGCACACAAAAGCCGCAAGGCTTGGCGCCTTCGTGGTGGGTCTGAATGATCTGCGCAAGGAAACCCGCGTTCCGGCAATACCTGGGCGGATCTATCTCGTTCCCTGGCTGATGCAGGTGGTTCTGGCAGCCCGGGCCTACGGGCTGGATGTGATCGACAGCGTTTCCAACGATTTTCGCGATCTGGATGCCTTCGCCATGGAATGCGAGCAGGGCCGCGACATGGGCTTCGATGGCAAGATGCTGATCCACCCGGCCCAGATCGATGCCGCCAACGCCGCCTTTGCGCCGGATGCGGCCGTACTTGCCGAAGCGCGCGAGACGATCGCGGCTTTCGCAAAACCCGAATCTGTGGGATTGAACGTTATCAACATGAACGGACGAATGATCGAACGGCTGCATATGGCCGGAGCAGAACGCCTTGTCGCCATCGCCGAGATCATCGCCGAAAGAAAGGCAAAAAAACCATGAAAGTCTATCGTTTCATCACCGGCCCGGATGACGCCAAATTCTGTCACCGCGTCACCGAGGCTCTCAACAAGGGCTGGGAACTTGCAGGCTCCCCAAGCTATGCCTTCAACGCCGCAGCCGGCATCATGCATTGCGGCCAAGCGGTGACGAAGACCGTCGAGGGCAAGGAATATCATCCCGATATGAAGCTGGGCGAGCAGTAAAGCCGCTGGCTTATCCAGTCGCTGACTGGAGGATCGACACCCTCGCTACCGTTATCCTCGGGCTCGACCCGAGGATCCGATTTTCCAACGGCTTAGGGACCCTCGCCTCAAGGCCGGGGATGACGACAAGCAGGCGTTGCGGCTTCGTCGCACATGCGCACGCAAATACGTAACTTACCCGCGATCCGCAGCTGCGTCGTCCGCGCTCTCCTCGATCCGCTCCATGTCGTCATCGGACAAGCCGAAGTGATGGCCGATTTCGTGGATGAGGACGTGGGTGATGATATCGCCAAGCGTCTCTTCGTTCTCAGCCCAGTAGTCGAGGATCGGGCGGCGATAGAGCGTGATGCGGTTGACCATCTCGCCCGTTTCCATGGTGAAACGCTCCGACACACCGCGGCCTTCGAAAAGGCCGAGCAGATCGAACGGCGTTTCGAGCGCCATGTCCTCAAAAACATCGTCGGTCGGGAAATCCGAAATCTCGATGATGAGGTCTTTCGTCAGGGCTCGAAATTCTTCCGGCAGGTGGCCATATGCCTCAATGGCAAGCGATTCAAACGCTGATATTGTCGGCGCGTGGCGATCCCGCCAATCGTCGGTATTGTCTATGCGGGCCATTTCTGCTCCTTGCTGTGGGGCTGATATAAACCCTTGCGACGTAAAATTCGAGACCTGTTTGCAACAACGGTCGAAAAGGCCTGATTTTCTAGGCGGCGCCGTGGTTTTTAGGCCATTTCGAATCTTGACATAAAGACCTCTCTCGCGTAACTCCCGAGCGAAATTGATGGCGTATTGCGCCTTCCGTTTACTCCGCTTTGAAAAAAGTGGCTCACCGGCAGAGTTCCAAGGGCATTTGCCTCGACGAATTTCCGCTACTCCGACTGATAAAAAGACGGCCAGCGCCAAAAGCGCAGAGCCGGAACGAACATGAAAGGATAAAAAATGTTCGCAGTCATCAAGACCGGCGGTAAGCAGTACCGCGTAAGCGCCAACGACGTGCTGACCATCGAAAAGCTGGAAGCAGACGCAGGCGCAACTGTAGAATTCACTGAAGTTCTCGTTGTCGGCGTTGGCGCTGATGCAAAGTTCGGCGCACCTTTCGTTGCAGGCGCAACGGTCAAGGCTGAAGTTGTCGAGCACAACCGCGGCAAGAAGGTCATCGCCTTCAAGAAGCGTCGTCGTCAGAACTCCAAGCGTACGCGCGGCCATCGTCAGCATCACACTGTCGTCCGTATCACGGACATCGTTGCTGCCTAATCGGCGCGACACGGGAAACTAGGTTTAAAGGAGCAATCCAATGGCACACAAAAAAGCTGGCGGTTCTTCGCGTAACGGTCGCGATTCCAACTCCAAGCGCCTTGGCGTGAAGAAGTTCGGCGGCGAAGCCGTCATTCCAGGCAACATTATTGTTCGTCAGCGTGGCACGCAGTGGCATCCCGACGCCAATGTCGGCATGGGCAAAGATCATACGCTTTTTGCACTCACGGCAGGCAACGTTAACTTCCGCACGAAGGCCAATGGTCGCGTATTCGTGTCCGTAGCGCCGAAAGCGGAAGCCGCAGAATAAGCCGGTAAGCGTCATATGCAGCCGGTGTCCCAATGACCCGGCTGAGACGTAACAGGTTCAGTCACAAAAAAGGGGAGTTGGGGCACCACCCAACTCCCCTTTTTCTTTAACTCCACGGAGGACTGAACCATGCAAGCTGAATTGTTGAGGGTCGACCAATCACGGTCACCCGAAGAACGGATAAGACCTGAACGGTCAAGGAGCGATTGCCCCGTCTTGTTGTCGCAAAGATTAGTTCTGCGCAAACCCCACGAAGAAGACATCGACGCCCTTGCCCATCTTGCCAACAACGCCAACATCGCGACCATGGTGTCGCGCATGCCGCACCCATACACGGCCAAAGACGCCGCGGATTTCGTGCGCCGTGCAGCAAATGGCGAGATTGGCAAGTGCGTCTATGCGATTACGCGCATGGACAATGGCGAATTCATGGGGTGCTGCGGACTGGAGCCGCAGGAAGATGAAAAGACCCTCGAGATGGGCTACTGGCTTGGCCAACCCTATTGGAACAGGGGCTACACCACAGAGGCAGCTCACGCGCTGATCGACATGGCCTTCCGCACCCGCGAGATCGACCAGATCGATGCGCGGTGCCGCGTCACAAATATCGGCTCGCGCCGCGTCATACAAAAGTGCGGCTTTCAGTTGCAGGGTTCCGGCATGGTCGGATCGCTGGCGCTCGGCGCCATGGTTCCCGTCGAATGGTACAGGCTGGATCGCAAGACATGGGTATCGTTGAGAAGCTGGGGAGACATGCGATGACTACGGCTCAGCTGATGCGCCCGCGTAGCGTGGAAACCACACCGCCGCCCGGTCCCTGCCCGACGATCGAAACCAAGCGGCTGGTGCTTCGGCCCCAGCGGTTGACCGATGCCGGCTCGATTGCGGAAACACTTGCCGACTTCCAGGTTACCCGGATGTTGGCCCGCGTTCCCGCACCCTACTACAAGCAGGATGCGCTGGAATGGCTGATCCTTCGCACCTCCGGCACGCTGCCCGATTGGGACTTCGCCATCACTGCCGGTGACGATACCCTGATCGGCGTCGTTTCGGTGGAGCGGCGTCACGGCCAGTGGCACCTCGGTTACTGGCTGAACCGCTTCTACTGGGGCAAGGGCTACATGACGGAAGCTGTCGGCGCTGTTGTCGAACGCTTCTTCCGGCGCATGCCGGGTGAAACCCTGCATTCGGGTGTCTTTGCTGACAACCCGGCTTCGCTGAAGGTGCAGCAGAAGCTCGGCTTCAACATCACCGGCTGCAGCGAGATCTATGCGGTCGCGCGATCCACCATGGTGGCACATATCGATACCGAGCTGAGGGCGGAAGGCTTCGTCCGACCGTAACGTGAAGCATTACAGACAAGGCCGGTTTTGTCGCAAGCCGGCCTTGTTCCCTAGGCGCTTGCCCATGATAATCTTTGACCTTCAGGGCAAGCGGCTATATTCCAGGCGGCAGAAACTTTTTTACGCGGATGGCATGGCCATGACCGCATGCAAGCTGACAGAACGGCAGTCCGATGAAATTTCTCGATGAAGCAAAAGTCTATATCAAGTCCGGCGATGGCGGCGCAGGTGCCGTATCCTTCCGGCGCGAAAAATTCATCGAATTCGGCGGCCCGGATGGCGGCGATGGCGGACGCGGGGGTGATGTGTGGGTCGAGGTCGTCAACGGCCTCAACACGCTGATCGACTTCCGCTTCCAGCAGCACTTCAAAGCCTCCATCGGCCAGCACGGTATGGGCAAGACGCGTACCGGCGCCAAGGGCTCCGATGTTGTGTTGAAAGTGCCTGTCGGCACGCAAATCTTCGAGGAAGACAACGAGACGCTGATCGTCGACCTGACCAAGGAAGGTCAGCGCTTTCGTCTGGCCGCGGGCGGCAATGGCGGCTTCGGCAATGCCTATTTCAAATCCTCCACTAACCAGGCACCGACGCATGCCAATCCCGGCCTTGCAGGTGAAGAAAAGACCATCTGGCTTCGCCTGAAGCTGATTGCCGATGCCGGTCTCGTCGGTCTGCCAAATGCCGGAAAATCCACCTTCCTTGCGACGGTGACCCGCGCGCGTCCGAAGATCGCAAACTATCCCTTCACCACGCTTCATCCCAATCTCGGCGTTGCGACCATCGACGGGCGTGAGTTCGTTCTGGCCGACATTCCAGGCTTGATCGAAGGCGCGCATGAAGGTGTGGGTATCGGCGACCGCTTCCTTGGCCATGTGGAGCGCACCCGCGTGCTGCTTCATCTGGTGTCAGCTCAGGAAGAAAAGGTTGGCCAGGCATACAAGACCGTCAAGGCTGAACTCAACGCCTACGGTGGCGGCCTGACCGACAAGCGCGAGATCGTGGCACTTTCCCAGATCGACGTGCTGGACGAGAAGGAACTGAAGAAGAAAGCCAAGGAACTGGAAAAAGCCTGTGGCCGTCCGCCGCTTCTTCTCTCGGCAGCGGCCCATATCGGCATGACGGAAGCCTTGCGCGCACTGCGCGACGTGATCGTCGATGCAAGCGAAGGCGGAGAGACCGCCCTCCCCGACCGTTCCATGCCCGTCGAAGAGCTAGAGGACGGAGACGACCGTCTATGACATCTGCCAGAAAACCGCTTGGCAGCCATCATCGCATCGTCATCAAGATCGGCTCTGCGCTTCTGGTGGATCGCAAGACGGGGCTGAAGAAGGACTGGCTGGACGCGATCTGCGATGACATCGCGGCGCTGAAGAAGAACGGCGCGGATGTGCAGGTCGTCTCTTCCGGCGCGATCGCGCTTGGCCGAACGGTTCTCGACCTGCCTTCTGGCGCATTGAAGCTGGAGGAAAGCCAGGCGGCCGCGGCCGTCGGACAGATCGCGCTGGCCCGCGCATGGTCGGAAAGCCTTTCCAAGCATGACATCGTCGCAGGGCAAATCCTGCTGACGCTTTCCGACACGGAAGAGCGCCGTCGCTATCTCAATGCGCGCGCGACGATCAACCAGTTGCTGAAGATTGGCGCGACACCGATCATCAATGAAAACGACACGGTGGCGACGACGGAAATCCGCTATGGCGACAATGACCGGCTGGCCGCCCGCGTTGCCACCATGACCGGTGCAGATCTGCTTGTCCTGCTCTCCGACATCGACGGCCTCTACACGGCCCCTCCGCATCTCGATCCCGACGCCCGGTTTCTCGAAACTATTGCGGACATCACGCCCGAGATCGAGGCGATGGCCGGTGGTGCCGCATCGGAACTGTCACGTGGCGGCATGCGCACCAAGATTGATGCCGGAAAGATTGCCACTGCCGCTGGCTGCGCCATGATCATCGCATCGGGCAAGACGCTTCATCCATTGAAGGCCATTGAAGAGGGTGCGCGCTCCTCCTGGTTTGCGCCATCCGGCACGCCGGTCACGGCTCGCAAGACATGGATCGCCGGTCAGTTGCAGCCCGCCGGCGAAATGCATGTCGATGAGGGTGCTGAAAAGGCGCTTCACCAGGGCAAGAGCCTGCTGCCGGCCGGTGTCAAACTGGTGAAAGGCAATTTCGGCCGCGGCGATGCTGTCGCAATCATCGGCGCGCAAGGCCGCGAGATCGCGCGCGGACTTGCCGGCTACGATGCCGACGAGGCACGCCGCATTTACGGTCACAAGTCGAACGAGATCGAAGCGATCCTCGGTTACGTTGGACGCTCGGCGATGATCCATCGCGACGATCTGGTGATGACCGGAACCGCCGTCAAAGTGAAAAAAGCAAAGAAGGATGAAGTCGATGCCTGACCAGGCCTTGGAGCAAAGCCAATCTGTCGATGCGCTGATGATGAATATCGGCGCACAGGCGAACGCTGCTTCACGACCGTTGTCCATCGCGTCGACTGCCCAGAAGAACCGCGCGCTGCTGGCCATGGCGTCTGCCATCGACGCCTCGGTGGATCGCATTCTGGACGCCAACAAAAAGGACGTTGCAGCGGCCGAACAGGCAGGCGTGGCAGGCTCCTTCATCGACCGGCTGAAACTCGACCCATCGCGCATCGCCGGCATTTCCGAAGGCATCCGCGCGATCGCCAATCTTGCCGATCCTGTCGGTGAGGTGATCGCTGCATGGGATCGCCCCAATGGTCTGAAGATCGAGCGGGTGCGCACACCGCTCGGCGTCGTCGGCGTGATCTATGAAAGCCGTCCGAATGTTACGGCGGATGCCGGTGCGCTGTGTCTAAAAGCGGGTAACGCTGTGATCCTGCGCGGCGGATCGGATTCGCAATATTCATCGCGCGCTATCCATACCTGCCTTGTGGAAGGCCTGAAGATTGCAGGACTTCCAGAGCATGCGATCCAACTGGTGCCGGTGACCGACCGCGCCGCGGTCGGCCTGCTGCTCGGCGGCCTTGGCGGGACTGTCGATGTGATCGTGCCGCGCGGCGGAAAGAGCCTCGTAGGCCGAGTACAGACGGAAGCCCGCGTACCGGTCTTTGCGCATCTGGAAGGCATCTGCCACGTCTATGTCGACAAATCCGCCGACCTCGATATGGCACAGAAGATCGTGCTGAACGCCAAGATGCGCCGTACCGGCATTTGCGGCTCCGCCGAAACCTTGCTGGTCGATCGCGCCGTGGCGGCAAGCCACCTTGAACCCCTGGTAAAAATCCTGCTGGAGGCAGGCTGCGAGGTACGCGGTTCGGATGAGGTGCAAAACGCCGTTGTAGGCGTGACGCTGGCGAATGAGGAAGACTGGCGCACGGAATATCTCGATGCCATCATATCGGTGACCCTGGTGGACGGTATCGATGGCGCGATCCAGCACATTGGCACCTATTCGTCCAATCACACGGAAGCGGTGATTGCTGAAGACCCGCAAGTGGTTGCCCGCTTCTTCAACGAGATCGATAGCGCCATTCTTCTGCACAATGCCTCCACGCAGTTTGCCGATGGCGGCGAGTTCGGCATGGGCGCTGAAATCGGCATTGCGACCGGCAAGATGCATGCGCGCGGTCCGGTCGGCGTCGAACAGTTGACCTCCTTCAAATACCGTGTGCACGGCACCGGCCAGACGCGGATCTGATATTTGGCGGCTGATCCGGTTCTTGACCAACGTTACCTGACCATGCCGCACACCGAGCGCGGCATGGTGATCGGGCTATTTGGTGGGTCCTTCAATCCCCCGCATGATGGCCACGCACTGGTGGCGGAAATCGCTATGCGTCGTTTGGGCCTCGATCAACTCTGGTGGATGGTGACGCCAGGCAACCCGCTGAAGAGCAAGACCGGACTGGCGCCACTTGCCGAACGGATTGCCGCCTGTGAGGACCTCGTCACCGATCCGCGCATCAAGATCACCGCATTCGAGCAGACCCTTGGGGTCAGCTACACGGCCAATACGCTCGCCAAGATCAAAGCGCGAAATCCGCACGCGCGTTTCATCTGGGTCATGGGTGCGGATAATCTGAGGACCTTCCACCATTGGCAGAAATGGCGCGTGATTGCTGAGACCTTTCCAATTGCCGTCATCGACCGCCCGGGGGCAACGCTTGCCTACCTCTCCTCCACCATGGCGCAGGCCTTCAGCCATGCGCGGATCGATGAGGACGATGCCGGGGTCTTGTGGAAGAAGGACGCCCCCGCTTGGGTTTTCATTCACGGTCCGCGCTCGACCTTGAGTTCCACTGCCATACGCAACGGGCATAAATGAAGTATGAGCCTCTGCGCTACGGCCCCACCATCTTGAAAAGTGAATATAATGATGCCACCTTTATTGTGTGCCGTGGTGAATCGCGGCGCTCAGTATCTGTTTTGTCATTTCGGAAAGGAAAACCTCTGACAACAGTACACACCAAGGGAAGAGCTTACAGCGCTATCCCGAAGGGCCAGGAGAGTGGCGTCGATGCCGCCCGTCGTGCCCTGGAAACCGTCCTTGCGAGTGTCGAGGACTCCAAAGCAGAAGATATCGTTTCCCTGAACATTGCCGGAAAGTCGGCGCTGGCAGACTACATGGTGGTCGTGTCCGGGCGCTCAAGCAGGCATGTGACGGCGATCTGCGAACATCTCATCACCGACATGAAGGATGAGGGTTTCGGCGGCGCGCGTGTTGAAGGCCTGGAGGCTGGCGACTGGGTGCTGATCGACGCAGGCGATGTCATCATCCATGTGTTCCGTCCAGAAGTGCGGGCGTTCTACAACATCGAAAAGATGTGGGCGACCCCGGACATTGAGGAAGAAACACTGCATTGATCGCGGGTTAGAGCATGCCGCGCAAATATATGCAGCGGTTTTGCATTAACGACATGCGATGAAGCATAGGAATAAAGCGTAAGCGCCAATCTGAGAGGTCGCGACACGCTTTAGGCCAAAGGCTTTTCTCGGTCGCATGGAAATCCGCAGCCAATTCTGCTACAAGCCGCAGCCTTACAGGGTTGCGAACAGGCTGATATGTGAATGCGGATTTCAATTTTTGCGGTGGGACGGCTGAAATCCGGCCCCGAGAAAGAGCTTGCGTCTCGCTACCTGGATCGTTTCGCCAAGGCCGGCCCGGCCATCGGGCTGGAATTCGGCAAGATTATCGAGGTGCAGGAAAGCCGCGCCTCCAACCCGGATACGCGCAAACGCGAAGAAGCGGCGATGCTGGAAAAGCATCTGGCCGATGGTGCTGCACTGATCCTGCTGGATGAGCGCGGCAAGGCGCTCGACAGTCCCGCTTTCGCCGAGCTTTTCTCCACCATGCGCGATAATGGCAAACGCGATGTGATCATCGCCATCGGCGGTGCGGACGGACTAGACCAATCGCTGACGGAGAAGGCAGCCGCCACGCTCTGCCTCGGCAAACTGACATGGCCACACCAGATCGTGCGCTTCCTGATTTCCGAACAGCTCTACCGCGCCGTCACCATCCTCTCCGGCCATCCGTACCACCGGGTCTGAAGGTTGCCTTCCATCCTTCTCGCCTCGACATGCTTTCGTCGCAAAAACGCGTCTATGTCGCGCTGTAATCATGCCTATTGGCGCAAAGCCGCGAAGCAGCGTATGGTCGCCGATCTTATCAGCGGGTAGAAGAACATCATCATGGGTCCAGCGCGCGACAGATCTCGACTTGCCTTGAGGGCATGTCGACTTGCGCTCCGAGGGAGCGTGGCTGTCATCATCGGCCTCACCTCGCTCACACCGCATCGCGCCGACGCGCAGGACGCTGTGCCCGCGCCGACCGCAGAGCAGCCCGAATCTTCCAGTGAATTGCAGGAACTGGAAACACGACGCGACCAGAACCGCCAGGACCTGCAGGAACTGGTCGACAGTATCGGGCTATCGGAAGACAAGGCGCGACAGCTTGAAGAGAGCATTGCAGCGCTCAACCAGGACACTGCGCGGATCAAGGAAGAACTGATCGCATCTGCCCAGCGCCGCAAGGATCTGGAAGCCAAGATCAATGATGGTCAGGACCGTTTGGCGAAACTCAGCGTGCGTGAGGACGATGTGAAAGCGTCGCTTCGCGAGCGGCGCGGTGTGCTGGCCGAAGTTCTCGCAGCCCTTCAACGCATGGGCCGCAACCCTCCGCCTGCCCTTCTCGTATCCCCGGAAGATGCGCTTGCCTCCGTGCGAAGCGCAATCCTGCTCGGTGCCGTCGTTCCCGGCATTCGCGCTGAAACGAACAAGCTCGTTACTGCTCTCAAAGAGTTGACTGATCTGCGCCAGGCGATTGCTACCGAGCGCGAGCAGTTGACCG
Organism: Agrobacterium larrymoorei; assembly: GCF_037722385.1. Taxonomy (GTDB): domain Bacteria; phylum Pseudomonadota; class Alphaproteobacteria; order Rhizobiales; family Rhizobiaceae; genus Agrobacterium; species Agrobacterium larrymoorei_C. The sequence goes on along the minus strand of NZ_JBBKAQ010000018.1, from coordinate 145,832 downwards.
GCATGATGACGGCAAGTCTGGAAGAGGAAAAGCGTCTCGATCTGCTGCGTGCCGAAAACGACAAGAAGAGCAGCCAGACGACAGCCGATCTCGAGGCAGAACGCAAGCGATCAGAAGAACTTGCGAGCAAAGCGACCAGTCTTGAAGGCCTCGTCTCCTCGCTTGAAAACGAGATTTCATCGGTGCGCGAAGCCAAGGAAAAGGCGCGTCTGGAGGAGGAGCGGATCGCCCGTCTTCCCCCTGCCGAGCGGGACAAATTGGAGGCACAAACCGAGGCTGGGGTGCCCGATAAAAACCGCATTGCGCCAGCATATCCGTTTTCGAGCTTGAAGGGTAAGCTGGCTATGCCGGTTTCCGGGGACGTGCTGAGACGCTTCGGCGATGCCGACGGAACGGGGCATTTCTCCAAGGGAATTGTCGTCGCGACCGGCCCGGAAGCACTGGTAACAGCGCCCGCCGATGGCTTTGTGGTTTTTGCTGGAGAATTTCGAAGCTACGGCCGCATGATCATCCTTAACGCCGGCGACGGTTATCACCTGGTGTTGACGGGCATGGACAATGTGAGAACGCGGCAGGGCATGTTCGTTTTCTCCGGTGAACCGATTGCCTCCATGGGCGTAAAAAGAGTGGCAAGTGCGGCGGCTTTGGCGCTGGAAACTGACAAGCCGACGCTTTACATTGAATTCAGAAAAGATGGAGTGCCGGTTGATTCTCAACCCTGGTGGTCCGCGAAAAATACCGGAAGGGCGCGTAATGATTCGTAAGGCTTCGCTTCTTCTCATCGGTGGGCTCATGGGCGCCACAGCGATGAGCGTTATCTATTCTGCCAGTCTGCCGGCGCAGGCCGCAGGCCCTTCCACCTACAAAGAACTCTCGATTTTTGGCGATGTCTTCGAGCGAGTGCGTGCACAATATGTAACGCCGCCCGATGACAAGAAGCTCGTCGAAAACGCCATCAACGGCATGTTGAGCTCGCTCGATCCGCATTCGAGCTTCATGAACGCCGAAGATGCCAATGACATGCGCACCCAGACGAAGGGTGAGTTCGGCGGTCTCGGCATCGAAGTGACGATGGAAAACGAGTTGGTCAAGGTCATCTCGCCGATGGACGATACGCCTGCCGCCAAGGCTGGTATCCTCGCCGGTGACTTCATCTCCGAAATCGACGGTCAGCCGGTGCGCGGTCTGAAGCTGGAAGAAGCGGTCGAGAAGATGCGCGGCGCCGTCAAGACGCCGATCAAGCTCACCATCATCCGTCAGGGCGCCGACAAGCCGCTCGACATCACCGTCATGCGTGACATCATCGCGGTTCGCGCCGTCAAGTCGCGCGTCGAAGGTGGCGATGTCGGCTATCTGCGCGTCATCTCCTTCACGGAGAAAACCTACGACGACCTCGAAAAGGCGATCAAGAAGATCAAGCAGGACGTGCCGGCCGACAAGCTCAAGGGCTATGTGCTCGACCTGCGCTTGAACCCAGGCGGTCTGCTCGACCAGGCGATCAACGTGTCCGATGCCTTTCTCGAGCGTGGCGAAGTGGTCTCCACCCGCGGCCGCAACCCGGATGAAACCCGCAGATTCAACGCCACCGCCGGCGACCTCACCGATGGCAAGCCTGTTATCGTGCTCATCAATGGCGGCTCGGCCTCTGCGTCTGAAATTGTCGCTGGCGCGCTACAGGATCTGCGTCGCGCGACTGTTGTCGGTACGCGCTCCTTCGGCAAGGGTTCGGTCCAGACCATTATTCCGCTTGGCGAAACCGGCGCGCTTCGCCTGACGACGGCGCTTTATTACACGCCGTCCGGCAAATCCATCCAAGGCACCGGCATTACGCCGGACATCAAGGTGGAACAGCCGCTGCCGCCGGAGCTTCAGGGTCGTGTTCGCGCCGAGGGTGAATCCAGCCTGCGCGGTCACATCCAGGGCCAGAGCGAAACCGAAGAAGGATCGGGCTCCGCAGCTTACGTTCCACCGGAAGCAAAGGACGATATCCAGCTTAACTACGCGCTGGACCTGCTGCATGGTACCAAGACCGACGCGTCCTTCCCGCCGAACCCGGAAAAGGCAGTCGTCAACAAGCAGTAAGACATCGAAGGCACCGGCCAACGGCCGGTGTCTTTCTCTGTCTGGTCAGACGTCACTCACGCATAGCCACGGATACACCATTGTCATCAGACCTGCGTAAGCCGCTCATGGGTCGGAAGCGTAAAAAGAGCGTCGGGTTTTTCCGGCGCTTTTCTGTGTTGACGCTGCTGGCGGTGCTCGCTTTCGGTGGCGTGGCGGGATTGTCGCTTTACACGGCGCTTTCGCCCGGCAATCTGGCAAAGAGCTCAACAGCGCCGGATGTGGCGCTTGGACCTGCTGGAACCCCACAGGAACGGGCACCAGCCACGAATGAGGATGGCAGCGTCGATCTGCAAAGCGGACGATCCGGCGCCAATGTCCAGCGCAACACGATGTCGGACGGCAATGTCGTGTCCGTTTTCTCTCCAAAGGACCGAACCGATAACGCCCCTGTGCTGATGACCGGCCAGACGATTGGCCAGGACCCTCGCGTCGCGATGCGACCGAATGAGGACCTGCTTGAGGACAGCCCCTTCGGCAAGCTCCCAATCGTCAGTGCCGACGGCCTGAAGCCGATGGATCAATATGCCAGACCTTGGTCCGGGGCACGCGGCACCCGTATCGCCATAGTGGTGGGTGGACTTGGCTTGAGCCAGACCGGTACGCAGAAGGCCATCAAGGAGCTTCCGCCGGAAGTTACCCTAGGCTTCGCCGCGACCGGTAACAGCCTGCAGCGCTGGATGCAGGAGGGCCGCCGTGAAGGCCATGAAATTCTGCTGCAAATCCCTTTCGAGCCCTTCGGCTATCCCGGCACTAATCCAGGTCCAGACACCCTGCTGGTCTCCGATCCGGCGAAGATCAATGTGGAGCGGCTTCACCGCTCCATGGCAAAGATCACCAACTACACGGGCGTGATGAATTATCTCGGCGCGCGCTTCATGGCCGATGACAAGGCACTCGAACCGGTGCTTCGCGATCTCGGGCAACGCGGCTTGCTGTTTCTCGATGACGGGTCGTCGGCACAATCGCGCACCGGCATTATCGCAAAAGCCGTTTCCACGCCCACCGGCTTTGCCGATCTGCAACTGGACGATCAGGTGAACGACGCCGCTATTCTTCGCAAGCTGGACGATCTGGAGCGGATTGCGCGCCGTAATGGATCCGCCATTGGTGTCGCCTCTGCCTTCGATGAGAGTGTTGCTGCCATCTCCAAATGGTCCATCGAAGCGGCAGCGCGCGGCATTGAGATCGTCGGCGTGTCCGCGCTTGTCTCGCAAGATGGCAAACAGTAAGTCTGATCTACCAACATCAACATCCGGGTTCAATAATGTCGATCAAAGCAGACGATCTGCCCTACCGCCCCTGCGCCGGTATCATGGTTCTAAACGATAAGGGTCTCGTCTGGGCCGGGCGCCGTATCTCCCAAGGCAATTCCGAGTTCGATGGGTCGCCTCAACTCTGGCAGATGCCCCAGGGCGGTATCGATGACGGTGAAGCCCCTCTGGCCGCTGCCATTCGCGAGCTTTATGAAGAAACCGGCATGAAGACGGTGACGCTGCTGGCCGAGGCGCGCGACTGGATTCATTACGATCTGCCGCCGCAGCTGATCGGCGTCGGGCTTCGCGGCAAGTATCGCGGCCAGGCACAGAAATGGTTTGCCTTCCGTTTCGACGGCGATGAAAGCGAAATCCAGATCAACCCGCCACCCGGCAGCAACGAGGCCGAGTTCGACGCCTGGGACTGGAAGCCGATGGAAACATTGCCTGACCTGATCGTACCGTTCAAACGCGCGGTCTATGAAGAGGTCGTGGACCAGTTCCGACATCTGGCAGGTAAATAACGGCAACAAAAAAGGCGGCATCTCTGCCGCCTTTTCGATCAATCTGAATGGATCACTCGGATTCGGCAGAATCGGCCGAATCGGCGTTGAGCTGGCCGTACTTGGCTTCGCCGATCTTGTTGAGCAGATCGAGCTGTGTTTCGAGGAAGTCGATATGACCTTCTTCGTCGATGAGCAGCTGTTCGAACAGCTTCATCGAGACGTAGTCGCCAGCATCGTGACAGATGTCGCGAGACTTCTTGTACGCTGTGCGGGCGTCATACTCGCCAGCAAGATCGGCTTCCAGCACTTCCTTGACGTTCTGGCCGATGCGCAGGGGTGCTACGGTCTGAAGGTTCGGATGGCCTTCGAGGAAGATGATGCGATCAATGATCTTGTCAGCGTGCTGCATCTCTTCGATCGACTCGGCGCGCTCTTTCTTGGCGAGCTTCGTGTAGCCCCAGTCGTTCAACAGCCGGTAGTGAAGCCAGTACTGGTTCACTGCACCGAGTTCGAGGAACAGTGCCTCGTTAAGCTGCTCGATGACTCTTTTGTCGCCTTTCAATGTCCGCTCTCCTGTGGTCTTCATGTAATTGTTTCAGGCGGGACATAAAATCAAAAACTTCGGCCTCAGTCGAGTGCCGACGTGCATGATAGTCTTCCGTTGTTTTGATGATCAGGTCGACGACGGTCGGGAAACAGCCACAGCAACGACCACGCTTCTGCATGGCGTGATAGACTTTCGCCGGAACGATGAGCTGCCAACAGTCTTCGTCGAGAAGCTCGTTGATGACATCGCGAATGTCGTTATCGGTGATGTAATTGCAGCTACAAACCAGCATGATCCATTGCCTGCGTGACGCAACACGTTGTTTTTTCTGTTAAACCAAAACAGGACATTCCATGTCAAGAAAAACAATCACGCAATTGGACAAGTGATCGACTTAGATCGCTTCTAAACTAGATGAAAACCTTCGTCTTTTCATTTATTTAGCAGATTCTTGATGAGAAGTGCGTTGATCGTACCGACGAATTCCACCGACTGGCCACGTCAGATATCACGGGTTTGTGATCGGGCGTCGACCCCGTCAGGCGAAATACTGTCCGCCATTGGCCGTCAGCGTCGATCCCGTGATGAAGCCCGCCTCATCGGACGCAAGGAAGAGCGCACATCGGGCAATCTCATCCGGTTCACCCAATCGACCGACCGGGATCTGGGGCAGGATGCGCTCATTCAGAACGGTCTCGGGGATTGCGCGCACCATCTCCGTGCCGATATATCCGGGACAGATTGCGTTGACGGTGATGTTGCGAGAGGCGCCTTCCTGCGCCAGCGCCTTCGTCAGTCCGATGTCGCCAGCCTTGGACGCCGAATAGTTCGCCTGGCCCGCCTGGCCCTTTTGGCCGTTGATCGACGAGATGGTGATGATGCGACCGAAGCCGCGTTCGCGCATGCCCGGCCAGACCGGATGCGTCATATTGAAGACGCCGTTGAGATTGGTATCGATCACATCACGCCATTGCTGCGGCGTCATCTTGTGAAACATCGCGTCGCGGGTGATGCCGGCATTGTTGACCAGGATGTCGATCGGCCCGAGTGTTTGCTCAACCTCTGCCACGCCGGCTACACAGGCATCATAATCGCGCACATCCCATTGGTAGGCTGGAATACCGGTCGTTTGCCGAAAGGTCTCGGCGCGGTCCTCGGTGAAGGCATAGTTGGCCGCGACCTTGTAGCCAGCCGCCTTGAAGGCCTTGGCGATTGCTGCGCCGATGCCGCTCGTTCCACCCGTTACCAATGCCACACGGCTCATCTTCAAGGCCCTCGATTCGATTGAGTAGCCCTTTAGAGGGGCCAACGTGGCATTTCAATGATACGCGGTGGTCACAGCCCTTCGAGGCACATGGCAATGCCCATGCCGCCGCCGATGCAAAGCGTGACGAGACCCTTCTTCGACTGGCGGCGTTTCATCTCGAAAAGCAGCGTGTTCAAGACCCGTGCACCGGATGCGCCGATCGGGTGGCCGATCGCAATCGCACCGCCATTGACGTTGACAATCTCTGGGTCGAGGCCGAGATCGCGAACCACGGCGCAGGATTGCGCCGCAAAAGCCTCGTTTGCCTCGACCAGATCGAGATCGCCCACCGCCCAGTCGGCCTTCGCCAAGGCCTTGCGCGACGCGGGAATCGGGCCCGTTCCCATGATCTGCGGATCGACACCGGCGGTTGCCCAGGAGGCGATGCGCGCCAGAGGCTGGATATTGCGCTTGGAGGCTTCTTCTTCCGTCATCAGCAGCACGGCAGCGGCACCGTCGTTGAGGCCGGATGCGTTGCCAGCCGTGACACTGCCCTCCTTGTCGAAGGCGGGACGTAGCTTGGTCAACGCCTCGAGCGAGGCACCTGCGCGGATATATTCGTCGGACGAAATGGTCACATCGCCCTTGCGGCCTTTAATGATGAAGGGTGCAATTTCGTCCTCAAAACGCCCGGCTGCTTGCGCCGCTTCGGCGCGATTTTGCGAGCGCACCGCATACTCGTCCTGCTCCTCGCGTGACAACTGCCACTGGCGTGCAATATTTTCCGCGGTGATTCCCATGTGGTAGCCGTGAAAAGCATCAATCAGGCCATCCTTCAGCATGGTATCGACCATCTTGAAGTCGCCCATCTTCACACCGCCACGCAGATGCGCTGAATGCGGCGCCATAGACATGGATTCCTGCCCACCCGCAACGATGATTGCGGCATCACCAAGCGCGATCTGCTGCGCGCCGAGCGCGACCGCCCGCAGGCCTGAGCCGCAAAGCTGGTTGATACCGAACGCGGTTGCCTCCTGCGGAATGCCCGCCTGCATTGCAGCCTGGCGCGCCGGGTTCTGCCCCTCGCCAGCGGTCAGCACCTGTCCCAAGATCGCTTCATCGACATCGTCTGCAGCAACACCAGCCCTTTCCAAAACCGCGCTGATGACGGATGCGCCAAGTTCATGCGCCGGCGTATTGGCAAAGCTACCATTGAACGAGCCGACCGGCGTGCGGGCAGCACTCGCGATCACGATGGAGGATGAAGCCATTGATGTTTTCTCCCGGATTTTGGCGCGAGACTGTCAAAGCTTGGGGCGCAAGTCAATTTGGCCAAGTTGATTTAAAGGGACACTGCAAAGCAGCATCCTGATGCTGCGAAATTGCTGCGCAAGAAAGTGACTGTTGCATCGCACAAATCATTTGTCAGATGCCTTTGTTTCAGCATACTCTTTTGGATGGGAAGAGCAAAAACACCAAAAAAATGCGCAATACCGGCATCGCGAGGAGGCGAGCATGGGAAGACATGGCGGCGAGACCATCATCAAGAAATACGCCAACCGGCGTCTCTATAACACCGGCACCAGCACCTACGTGACGCTGGAAGACCTGGCGAAAATGGTCAAGCGAGGCGAAGAATTCAAGGTTCAGGACGCCAAGACATCTGAAGACATCACCCATGCCGTGCTGACGCAGATCATCGTCGAACAGGAAGCCAAGACCGGTAACACCCTTCTGCCGACCGCCTTCCTTCGCCAGTTGATCTCGTACTACGGCGATCAGATGCAGATGGTCGTGCCGACCTTTCTCGAACATTCGATGAAGACCTTCTCCGAGCAGCAGAGCCACATGCAGGAGCATATGGGCAAGGCGTTCGGCGACCCGTCGATGACGAAGAATTTCTCCGCTCCCTTTCAACTGATGGAAGAGCAGATCAAGCGCAACACCGAACTCTTCAAGCAGACGATGCAGATGTTCACCCCGTTTGCGGCGCCTGCATCGACGCCGAAGGAACCGCGCAAGCCCGATGCATCGGAAATCGATGAGCTGAAGGCGCAACTGCGCAGCCTCCAGACCAAGCTCGACCAGCTATAGGGTCTTTGGAACTCTCAGGAGCAGGATGAACCCTGCTCCCAAAAAGAGGATGAGCGTTGCCATGCCGATATGGGCGGACCCGGTCGCGTAGGTCGCGGCCGAAAACATCAGCGTCGCCATGAAGCTGGTGGCGCGCCCAGACAGCGCATAGATGCCGAAATAGCGCCCTGCTTCCGCAATCGTAATGTTGCGCGCGAGGTAAGACCGCGACGAGGCCTGCACGGGGCCGAAGGCAAGTCCGATCAGAACGCCGTAAACCAGATATGCCTTTTCCGCACCGCTGCTGAACAGGCCGTGGGTTTCTTCTGTCGAAAATTGCAGCAGCCCGAAGAGCGTTGATGTCTTCTGTGTGGAAATGATGCCGATCGTCGCCATAAGCAGCAGCACGAGGCTGACGATGATCATCATACGCGAGCCAAGCCGCTGATCGAGCCGACCGGCGGCAAAGCAGCCGCCAATGGCAACGATGTTGAGAATAATGCCGTAAATGCCGATTTCCATTGTCGCCCAACCGAACATGCCGGCAGCGAAGGCGCCCCCAAGGATGAGCAGACCGTTGACACCATCCTGGTAGAGCATCCGGGCAATCAGGAACCGCGTGATCAGCGGCCGGTGGCGCAGCTCCCTCAGCGTCGACTTCAACTCTGACAGGCCGGAGCGCACAGCGAGCCCAAGGGGCAGCCCTTTCTTCACGTCCGGCGTGAACAAGAACATCGGCAGGATGAAGACAAGATACCAGACCGCTGCAATCGGCCCCGTGATGCGAGCGTCCTCTCCCGTTGTCGGATCCAGCCCGAAAAGCGGCGGCAGGCCGATGATCGTGAGCCCCATCTGCGGGCTCGCCGCCATGAACAGCACGATGAAGATCAGCACGATCATGCCGCCGAGATAACCGAGCCCCCAGGCCGTGTTTGAGATACGCCCGACGTTCTCGGGGTTTGTGAGACGCGGCATCATCGAATCGTTGAAAACGATGGAAAATTCAGCCGCAATCGAAGCAAAGATCATGAAGAGCGCGGGCCACAGCACCGGTGATCCCGGCGCGGCAAACCACAACATCGCCAGACAGGCGATCTTGATGACGGCAAAGAACGCGATCCACGGCTTTCGCGACCCGGACTGATCGGCAATCGATCCGAGGATGGGCGAGAAGATCGCGATCACCACCGAGGAAATGGTCGCAACATTGCTCCAGAGTGTCTGGGCGGAGACCGGATCGTCCGTCAGTCTCGCAACGAAGTAAGGTCCGAAGATGAAGGTGGTGACGACGGTAAAGAAGGGCTGCGCTGCCCAATCGAACAGCATCCAACCCCAGATACCCTTCGCATCAACTTTGGGTTCGGCGGATTCTGCCACACGGAAAGAAGAACTCAATGGATTGCCTTTCCGTACGCAGGCGACCCGGCTTTTACAGCCGGGCCTATTCGCTGTTGGATTTTACACGCTTCTGGTCTGGACTATATCCGAAAGCAGACCCGCGGCAACGGTGAGCCGCGCCAGATTCGTCTCGCCACTATCGCTCAGCGCTGCAAGTTCCGAGACGATCCGATTGACGCGCACACGGTCGGCTGCGTACCACGCCTGAACCGGGTTCTTCTCCTTGGCGTACTCCGTCAAGGCAGAAACAACGATCCGTCGGCGCGACGAGGCGATCTGATCCTGGCTTCGCAGCAATGCAAGGCTCTCATAGTGATCGGCCGGGCTGACACGCTGGCTGGCATCGAGAAGCCGTGCCACGCGGAAGGTGGTGGAGACGGCAGCGTAGCTTTCCGCCGCACGTGCGAGCGTGGTGCCGGATTGATCGGCGATCAGCATGATTTCCGGTACGTAGACCAGCAGGCGCAGCGTTTCCAGCTCTCGGATGAGTGATGACGAGACTCCGTCGATCCCCGGAAGGCCCATTTCCTCCTGATACTTTGCCGCAACCGGGGAAAGCGTCTTGATGGCGCTCTTCAGCCGGTCCACCTCCTCCTGCATGGCGCCGGTGATCGTGCCTGCCGTCTGGAGATAGAGCCGCGTCGCATCGCCAAAGATTTGCATGACCTTGGCATAGAGATCGTTCTGCGCCTCACCGGAAATATGCCCGTCGAGCGCATCGATCTCGTTCCAAAGCCGCTTCAGCCCAAAGCCATCCTCGACGATCATCGCCGCCTTGACCACAGCTGGCGCAAGCAGGCCACTTGCATCCACCAGCTTCTGCACAAAGCCCGGACCACCACGGTTGACGACCTGGTTGGCGAGCGCAGTGGCGACAATTTCGCGATGCAGACGATGGCTCGCAATATCCCCTGCATAGGTCTTCTGCATCTTGCTCGGGAAGTAATCCGTCAACAGATGCTGCAGATAGGGCTCGTCCGGCAGGGTGCTGGCCACCAGCGTATCGAACAGCGTCAGCTTGGCATAGGAAAGCAGAACGCCGATCTCGGGGCGGGTGAGCGATTTACCAGAAGCATAGCGTTCACTGAACTCCACATCGTTCGGCAGGGTTTCCACCTTGCGGTTCAACTGGCCGGAGGACTCCAACGCAGCCATCAGGCGGCCCAGCTCCTCGCGATTGCCGCTGCCCTTGCGCTTGACAAGCGAGATGGCCAGCGACTGAAGGTAGTTGTTGCGCAGCACCAGTTGCGCCACCTCCGATGTCATGGAGGCCAGCAACTGATTGCGCTTCGGCAGTGTCAGGCGACCATCATTGACGGCAGATGCCAACGCGATTTTGATATTGACCTCGACGTCGGAGGAATTGACGCCTGCGGAATTGTCGATCGCATCGGAGTTGCAACGGCCACCGGACAGCGCATAGGCAATGCGGCCCTTCTGCGTGATGCCGAGATTGGCGCCTTCGCCGATAACCTTGGCGCGCACCTCCGTCGCATTGATCCGGATCGGGTCGTTGGCGCGGTCACCGACCTCGGCATTGGTTTCCACCGCCGCCTTCACATAGGTGCCGATACCGCCAAACCACAGGAGATCGGCAGGCGCTTTCAGGATCGCCGTCATGATCTCGAAGGGTGTTGCCACCGTCTTGTCGATGCCGATTGCGGCAGCGGCTTCCGCCGTCAGCGTCACGGATTTCTCCGCGCGCGAGATGATCATCGCACCCTTGGAGAGTGTCGACCGATCATAATCCTGCCAGCTGGAGCGCGGCAACTCGAAGAGACGCTTTCTCTCCGCAAATGAAACATCCGTATCCGGCGTTGGGTCAATAAAGATATCGCGGTGGTCGAAAGCAGCGATCAGCTCGATCTTTTCCGACAGTAGCATGCCATTGCCGAACACGTCGCCGGACATATCGCCGACGCCGACGACCTTGAACGGCGTGGTCTGGATATCGGTGTCCATCTCGCGGAAGTGGCGCTTGACGGTTTCCCAGGCGCCACGCGCGGTGATGCCCATCTTCTTGTGGTCGTACCCGGCGGACCCGCCAGAGGCAAAGGCATCGTCGAGCCAGAAGCCCGCCTCACGGGCAAGCCCGTTGGCGGTATCGGAGAAGGTGGCCGTTCCCTTATCGGCAGCGACGACGAAGTAAGGGTCGTCACCATCGAGCCGCACCGTATCGGCCGGCGCTACAACATCATCGCCAACGATATTGTCGGTGATGGAAAGCAGCGTGCGGATATAGGTCTTATAGGCATCCTTGCCGGCGTTGAAGATTTCGTCTCGGTTGCCGGCGACGGGCAACATCTTCGGGAAGAAGCCACCCTTGGCGCCCACCGGCACGATAACAGCGTTCTTCACCTGCTGGGCTTTGACGAGACCCAGCACTTCGGTGCGATAATCCTGGCCGCGATCCGACCAGCGCAAGCCCCCGCGGGCCACCTTGCCAAAGCGCAGATGAACACCTTCCACTTGCGTGCCGTAGACGAAGATTTCGCGGAAGGGGCGTGGGTCCGGCAGGCCATCCAGAAGCTTCGGATCGAACTTGAAGGCAAGCATCGCCTTTGGCGAACCATCTTCGTTGCGCTGGAAGTAGTTGGTGCGAAGCGTGGAGTCGATAGCATTGACGTAGCGGCGAAGCGTGCGGTCCTCATCCAGATTGGGCACACTGGAAAGATCGGCCTCGATTGCCTTGTGCAGATCCGAGAGTTTGCGAAGACGCGGCTTTTCGCCGAGTTTTGGATCGAAACCGTGGGCGAAGAGCTCGAAAATCCTGCGGGCAGTGGCCGGATACTTGAACAGCGTCTCGGAAATATGCTCCTGCGAATAGACGATGCCGGTCTGGCGCAAATAGCGCGCATAGGCGCGCAGCACGGAAACCTCGCGCACCGTCAGTCCGGCGGCAACGATCAGTCGGTTGAAATTGTCATTGTCGACCGTGCCGTCAAACGCGGCAAGAAATGCCTCTTCCAGACGCGGGCCGTTGACCGCAAGATCAAGCGTGACACCTGGCTGCACCTGAAGCTCCATATCGTGCAGCACAATCACGTCTGTCTGGTCGCCGGAGACGACGCCAATATCGAAGGTCCGTTCGCTGATGACACTGAAGCCGAGGTTTTCAAGAAGCGGCACACGGCGCGACAGCGGCAAATGGCCGTCGCGGTGGAAAATCTTCAGCGACAGGATATTCTCCGCCTGCTCGGATGTTCGGTAGAACTCGATGCGGACCGGCTCGCCCTTGGCGGTTGCGACGATATCGGCCATGTCGACGATCGCCTCTTCCGGCGTGAAGGCCTCCTGATAGGCCTGGTCGACATCGAGCAGAGGAGCGCCGGGTTCAGAGAGTGCGGTGAAGTGATCGATCCAGCGCGCGGCGATATCGCTGACGGCATCCTCTAGCTTGTCCTGCGCGATGCGTGGCGTCTTGCCGTTGCTGCGCCCGACGATGAAATGGACGCGGGCGAGAGCCCCTTCCGGAAACGCCGGATAATAGGCGGAGATGTGGCCATCATAGACGCGGGCCAGATAGTCGCCGATCTTCTCGCGCACATAGGAGTTATACTCCTCGCGCGGCACATAGATGATGACGGAAACGAAGCGGTCGAAACGATCGATACGGGCAAGCACTCTCACCCTCGGGCGATCGGCAAGCTCCATGATCTGCTCGGTATAGCGCACTAGGAGATCGGTCTCGATCTGGAAGAGATCGTCACGCGGATAGGCTTCGAGCGTATTGTGCAGAATGCGTCCGGAGTGGCTGTTTGGGTCGAAGCCGAAATGTTCTTCGACCTCGGATGCCTTGGCACGCAAAAGCGGAATTTCATGAACCGAGCGCGTATAGGCCGTGGCGGTGAAGAGACCGACGATGCGCAGCTCGCCGACGACATTTCCATCGGCATCGAAACGCTTGATTCCGATATAATCCATATAGGCGCGGCGATGGACGAGCGACTTGACGTTGGCCTTGGTGACGATGAGGAAGTCCGGGCCGTCTAGAAAGGCAAGAATTTCCGGCGTCGTCATCACCGCATCCTTGCCGAGGCGCAGCACGCGCACATCCGGATCGCTCAAGATTCCAAGACCGACACCGTCGCCGCGTTCGATCTTGGCAGCGCTTCCCTTGACGGAATAGCTGTAGTCACGCATGCCAAGGAAGGTGAAATTGTCCTTGCGCAGCCACTCGAGAAACTCGGCGGCTTCTGTGCGGTCGGTCTTGCGACGCGACGATCCGCGCTCCTTCAACTCGTTCAGCGCCTCATCGAGCTTCGCAAGCATCGGCTTCCAGTCGCTGTAGGCGGACTGCACCTGAGCAAGAACGAAGCGAAGTCGCTCTTTCAGGGCCTCGGCTGCTTGTGGCGCAACAGGCGCGATGTGCAGCTGAATGAGGCTGATATTGGTTTTCGGCGCATCGGTTTCCGGATCAGCGAGCCTGTAGCCACCAATCGTCTTGGCATCCGCCACCATGATGGGGTGAACAGCGAGATAAAGACTGCGATAACCGCTGGTCACCTCACCCATGACGGAGTCATAGAGAAAAGGCATGTTGCGGCCGACGATCGTCAGGATGGAAACCGGCGTGGCGCGCGGTGCAATTCCGTCCACCTGCGCGATACCGATATAGGGACGGTCGGCCTTCCACTGCGAAAGTTCGCTTAAAGTATGGCTTGCAGCCAGCGCCAACATCTCAGGCGAATAATGCTCGATATCGTCCGTGCTAGCACGACTAAAAAGTGTATTGGGATCGAGAAATGGGTTGCCGGTGGCTTCCGCCAACTTTTTCGCTTTTTCGAGCTGCTTGTCGCGTTTTGGATTGTTCCGGTACCCCATTTTGCCTTCTTTCTTCCAAAAATCTGCTCATCTCGTCGATAAAGGAGAGAAAAATCGCGATTTCTCCCAAATTCGAATCGGATATTGGCGTGGAATTATGAATAGTTTAAGTGGCAATCGACAAATTGGGACAAGGCGAAGAATTTAATCGATTCGCCACGGATCGACCTTGTGAGACGGGCGTTAACCGGGGTCGTTTTGTTAACGTATACGTAAACCTTGTTGTGACTCAGTCGCCACGGTGGAAGCAAATTATTGATTTCCACCTATTTTTGTGGTAGACAGAAAAAACTGATCCACAGCGCGGCACTATCGTGCCCTAAAACACCTCGAAAGCAAGTCATCAATTGCACGCGGTTTCCGTGACATATCCCACTTTTGTGTTGTCGATCCCGGGCCTGCGAGATGGTTTCTTTTTGCGTGCTCGGCTGGACCAGTTCGGAGTCACCTGACGGCTTGCCCCCGTCTCATCCGGGCCTGACCGACCCGACCCCGGAAACCCCCGGGTGTATGTAACAGGGAGTTTAAAGAACGAATGACGACCCAGCAGAAGAAATCTCCAGCGCGCCACGGCTTCAAAACCGGAGAAGCGATCGTTTATCCCGCTCACGGTGTCGGTACCATTTCCGCAATCGAAGAACAGGAAGTCGCGGGCATGAAGCTCGAACTCTTCGTCATCGATTTCGAGAAAGACAAGATGCGCCTCAAGGTACCTGTTGCCAAGGCTGTGAGCATCGGCATGCGTAAGCTGTCCGAAGGTGATTTCGTCGAGCGTGCGCTGAAGGTTGTTCAGGGCAAGGCGCGCGTCAAGCGGACTATGTGGTCGCGTCGCGCGCAGGAATACGACGCAAAGATCAATTCCGGCGATCTGATCGCAATCGCGGAAGTGGTTCGCGATCTCTATCGTGCCGAGAACCAGCCTGAGCAGTCCTACTCCGAGCGTCAGCTTTACGAAGCTGCTCTCGATCGCATGGCGCGCGAAATCGCAGCCGTGAACAAGATGTCCGAAACCGAAGCCGTTCGCCTCGTTGAAGTCAATCTCAACAAGGGCCCCAAGCGCGGCAAGGCCGTCGAAGAAGACGATGCGCCGGAAGAAGAAGCCGCGTAAGGCTTTTCACCTGCAGAATGTCAAAGAACCCGCCCGTCTCGTGGCGGGTTTTTTGTTTGTTTCGCAAAGATGGCCATTCTGTGTTGAGCATCTCTCGACACAACAATCTTTAAACAAGCTATTATAGAACCTGGATAATTTGCCCCGCACGAAGATGTGGCAGAAGACGCCGCATGTCTCGGGGATGAAGCGCGACGCAGCCCGCCGTTGGCTCGTAGCCTGGGCGGATCATGTGCATGAAGATGGCAGAGCCGCGATTGCGCTGCCTGGACCTGATGTTCCAGTCGAGCACAAGGCAGACGTCATAGAGACCATCGGCGCGACAAATCTCTTCATGGCTTGGCTTGAACGGCGCCCTTACCAGCCGATTGTAGTTCGGATCGCTTGGCGCGTCGCACCACAGCATCGATTGGACGGCGCGGCGTAACGGCAGGGCCGTCTGCACGGCACGCATGCGCTCCCCACGGATGAAGCCATGAAGCAATGGCATCTGAGCGATAGGCGTTTTGCCATCGCCCTCACGCTTGAAAACGGTGCGTCCACTGCGACCAATCGCAGCCTGAAACGTTAAATGGCCAAGCTGAACGATCGCTCGACTTGCATTCAATGGCGAGGGACGGACGAGAAGCTTGGGGAGTGACGTTCTGGATTCAATCTTTCTGGTCATCACTCTTTTTCACGAGATTTTGCTTTGAAGATGCTTCACCCTGACGTCATAGCACGCCGTTATTGCGGCACAAGGGTTGACGCGAAGCGTGCAAACCGCTGAATTGGTTCGAAAATTAAAAGAGAAAGGCGAAGGTACTCTATGACGGCCCGTACATTGCTTCTTGTTGATGACGACGACGATCTGCGCGACACCCTTGCCGAACAACTTTCGCCCTATGACGAGTTCTCGCTTCTGACGGGTGCGAACGCCAATGCCGCTATCCAGACGGTGAAATCCACTCAGGTCGATCTTTTGATCATGGATGTGGGCCTGCCGGATATGGACGGACGCGAGGCAGTGAAGCTGATGCGCAAGAACGGCTTCAAATCCCCCATCATCATGCTGACTGGACACGACACGGATTCCGACACGATCCTTGGTCTTGAGGCCGGTGCGAACGACTATGTGACGAAGCCTTTCCGCTTTGCCGTGCTGCTTGCACGCGTGCGCGCGCAACTGCGCCAATACGAGCAAAGCGAAGACGCGGTCTTCACCGTCGGTCCTTACCAGTTCAAGCCGAGCCAGAAGCTGTTGACCACGGAGGACGGCAAGAAGATCCGTCTGACGGAAAAGGAAGCGGCGATCATTCGCTACCTGTACCGCGCTGGCAGCGCCGTCGTCACACGCGACGTGCTGCTGGAAGAGGTCTGGGGCTACAATTCCGGCGTTACCACCCACACGCTGGAAACCCACGTGTACCGTCTTCGCCAGAAGATAGAACGCGACCCCTCCAACGCCGAAATCCTCGTGACTGAGAACGGCGGCTACAAGATCGTGCCGTAAGAGCGTTGCTTGCCGGGTGGCCTTTAGGGCTATTTTGGTGACCGGCTCTTGTCTTAGGGTCCGCATTGGTCGAAAACGGCTTTAACCGTGCTGCCTCAAATCTGGGAGCGCGGCGACCGACTTGCATTTCCCAGGTGGACCAGCCCATGGCGTTGAATGACGATATCAAGCTTTTCGCCCAGGTGCCGCTGTTTAAAGGTTTCAGCGAAGACCAGTTGCGGCTGATCGCCTTCGGAGCAGAAAGAAGACGCATTGCCGAAGGGCACATGCTGTTTCGCCAGCACTCGCCCGCCGAGTGCGGTTTCGTCGTCTGTCATGGAAGCTTCGATCTGTGGACCGAAGAACGCGACGGCAAGCGCGGCGTCCAGGCGACTGTCGGCAGCGGTTGCCTCCTCTCAGAGCTGGCGCTCTTTACCCTTTGCGAACGCAAGTTTACCGCAGTCGCAAGGGAAGATTCCGAAGTCATTCGCATCACCCGCATCCTCTTTCATCGCATGATCGAAGAATTTCCGGATGTGGCGGACGTCGTGTCCGAACGTATCCGCGGCAATATCGCAGCGCTTGCGACCAGCGCGGCTGAGATGCGCAACCGCTTTCTCTGAGCTTCCCAGTTCAAGCGTGTCGCTATCTTTCAGATTCGCTCCTTGCGCTTTGAACTCCTTCTTCTGCCGCATGTCGTTATCGCGAAACCGCTGCACACTTTCGCGCGACATGCTTTAGAACTTGAAGTGAGCTGTCACCGGCACATGGTCGGAGGGGCGGTTCCAGCCGCGGGCTTCCTTGAGGATCTCGATACGATCGAGCGATGGACCTAGATCCTGCGACGACCAGATATGGTCGAGGCGACGGCCGCGATTGGCAGCCTCCCAATCCTTGGCACGGTAGCTCCACCAGGTGTAGATCTTTTCCGCGTCCGGCACGTTGAGCCGCATCAGATCCAGCCAGTTGCCGCGCTTCATCACCTCAAGAAGGCCTTCCGTTTCGACAGGTGTGTGGCTGACGATCTTCAGCAGTTGCTTGTGCGACCAGACATCGTTCTCCAGCGGAGCGATGTTTAAGTCACCGACTAGGATCGATGAGGTGCCAGGCATGCTGTCGGCGCTCAGCACCTTCATCTCCTCGACGAAATCGAGCTTGTGGCCGAACTTCGGATTGATCGACCGGTCCGGTTCGTCGCCCCCTGCCGGAACATAAAAGTTATGAAGGCGGATGCGTCGGGCACCCACCTGCACCAGAGCGGAGATGTGGCGGGCGTCGCCTACCCCGCAATAATCCTGGCGATGATCTTCGGTGAGCGGCAGCTTCGAAGCGATCGCAACGCCGTGATAGCCCTTCTGACCGTGAATGATGATGTGCTCGTAACCGAGTGCCCGCAGGGGCTTCAGCGGAAACTCGCCATTCGGGCACTTCGTCTCCTGCAGGCAGAGAATGTCCGGCTTGTAACGCACCAGAAATTGCTCGACGATCGGCATGCGCAGCCGCACCGAGTTGATGTTCCAGGTGGTTATCGAGAAAGTCATGCCTCACGCTCCGTTCGATGCGGCTTGAGCGTCGTGTGTCCTATTCGGCGTACGACGCTTTACCTTGAACTGCGCATCGCTTTTCCGAAATTCGAATTCGATTTTCGGACCGATGCTGTAGAGGCAGGCTTATAACAAGAGGGCAGAAAACTGGAAACGCTTTCTGCGGCCCCGAGGTCAACCGCGTTTGCGAACCTCTTCGTAGTTGATGTTGAAGACCTTGTCGTCGAGGTTCACGCCCGTCTGAACGTTGAAGATCATGACGGTCGTATCCTTGTTCTGCGCGTCTGTCGTCGTCCACTGGCGAAGATCGAAGGTCTTCGGATCGAACATCAGCGTAATCGTTGAATCGCCGAAAATGCTCTTGTCACCGAGAACGATTGTGATCAGATCGGACTCTTCCTTGACGCTGCGGACCTTCTGATTGCTGAGATCGATCTTGTCGGCCAAGAGCAGGCTGAGCGGAGTCTTGGACAGCGGGTAGATGTCCCATGTCTTCAGCTTCATGTTGCCGATCACGACGTTGCGGCCATCCGCAATGACGCGCATGGGCGACGGGTCTTCATAGTTGAAGCGAAGCTTGCCGGGACGCGAAATGTAGAACTTGCCGCCTGTCTGCTCGCCGCGCGGGCCGAACTGGACGAACTCGCCCATCATCGTCTTGACCGACGAGAAGTGGTTGGCGATCTTCTGCGCCGTCACGCCATCTCCTGCGCCCTGCGCGAGAGCGGCAATCGGCGAAAGCGCCAAAGAGGCCGCCGCTGCCGAAAACAGCGTCATCACGCCTCGGCGTGTCATGCTGCTTTCAAAGCTGGGATGCTGAGCGGAAACGACCGGGCGGGTATTCTTCATTCTGTTCTCCTTCATCGCATCCCATGTGCCGAAAAAACACGGCGGCTTCATGACATGGAGCACGCGCTATAACGCTGAAAGCCCACGCCTGGTTGCGGCTGCCGAACCTTGAGCTACGCGCTCCGCCTCAAGGACCAACCGAAGGTGGAGCATGGCGGCACGTGGGGCTTAATCATTCTCTGTTGGCACGAGAATTTCGCGTTTTCCGGCGTGGTTTGCAGGGCCGATAATTCCCTCCTGTTCCATCCGCTCGATCAATGAGGCAGCGCGGTTGTAACCGATGCCGAGCCTGCGCTGGACGTAGGATGTCGAGGCCTTGCCATCGCGCAGAACGACAGCCACGGCCTGATCGTAAGGATCGTCGGATTCAGCCATGTTGCCGGTGCCGGCAGGGCCGCCCCCATCCTCGTCTTCATCCTCTTCGGTGACCGCTTCGAGATAGTCGGGCGAGCCCTGCGTCTTGAGGTAGGAAACGATCTCTTCGACTTCATTGTCCGAGACAAACGGTCCGTGTACGCGCTGGATGCGTCCACCGCCCGCCATGTAAAGCATGTCGCCCATACCGAGCAGTTGTTCGGCACCCTGTTCGCCAAGGATGGTACGGCTGTCGATCTTGGAGGTGACCTGGAAGGAAATGCGCGTCGGGAAGTTGGCTTTGATCGTACCGGTGATGACGTCTACCGACGGACGCTGCGTGGCCATGATGACGTGAATACCGGCGGCGCGCGCCATCTGCGCCAGACGCTGCACAGCACCTTCAATGTCCTTGCCCGCGACCATCATCAGGTCGGCCATTTCGTCGATGATGACGACGATATAGGGCAATGGCTTCAGATCGAACTCTTCCGTCTCATACATCGCTTCGCCCGTCTGGCGATCGAAGCCGGTCTGCACCGTTCTGGTCAGCACTTCGCCCTTGTCGAGCGCCTGCTGAACGCGGGTGTTGAAGCCATCGATGTTGCGGACACCGATCTTCGACATCTTCTTGTAGCGCTCTTCCATCTCCCGCACGGTCCATTTCAGCGCGACGACGGCCTTCTTCGGATCGGTAACGACGGGCGAGAGCAGATGCGGAATACCGTCATAGATCGACAGTTCGAGCATCTTCGGGTCGATCATGATCAGGCGGCACTGTTCCGGCGTCATGCGATAGACGAGCGACAGGATCATGGTGTTGATCGCGACCGACTTACCCGAGCCGGTGGTACCGGCTACGAGAAGATGCGGCATCTTGGCAAGGTCGGCGATGACGGCTTCACCGCCGATCGTCTTGCCAAGCGCCATGGGCAATTTCGCCTTGCTGCTTTCGAAATCGCGCGAGCCGACGAGTTCGCGCAAGAACACCGTCTCGCGCGTGCGGTTCGGAAGCTCAATGCCGATGGCATTGCGGCCAGGGACGACCGCGACGCGCGCGGCAATTGCGCTCATCGACCGGGCAATATCGTCCGCCAGACCGATGACGCGCGAAGACTTGATGCCCGGTGCAGGTTCGAGCTCATAAAGCGTCACCACGGGACCGGGACGCACATGGATGATCTCGCCCTTGACGCCGAAGTCTTCCAGGACGCCTTCGAGACGACGGGCATTCTGCTCCAGCACATCTTCATTCAGCGTGTTGTCGCGCACGACATTCTTTGGCTCGGCCAGCAGATGGATCGACGGAACCTGGAAGCCGTCCGGCGAGATGAACGAGGTTTGTGCCTCGCGTGCGACGCGTTCGCTCGGCTTCGGCCGCGGAGGTGGCGCAGTAATACGCGTCGGGGTTCCCGGTGCGGGTCGAGCAGCGAAAGGTGCATCCCCAGAGAGGATACCATCCGGCAGGCTGTCTTCGTCATCGAAGGACGGCTCGTCAAGATCGTCGCGAGAAACCGATGGTGCTTGTCCGCGCGCACGCGCTTCAGCCCGTTCCTCGAAGGATGGCTCTGCGCGCTCCAGACGATTGATGGCAGTCTTCAGTCGCGATGGCTCATTCAGCGTGCCGAACTCGTAATCGTTGAAGTCATAGGGCTGTTCGAATTCGTTGGCGAGCGACTTGGGCTTCAGGCCGAAGATGCGGCGAAGCCTCGCCTGGGTGATGTACCAGTAATGGGTTAGCGCACCGAATGCGAGGAAGTTGGCAAAGAAGCTCTCACCGTCATCCTCATCATCCTCTTCGATCTCCTGAACCTTGCGAGCCTTGCTGTTGGTGGCAGCCTGTGGCGCAAAGGGCTCCTCCGCATCCTGATCGAAAGCACCGAGCAGGCCGGAAGCGACAAGCATCAGCCAGGCCGCGGGTACCGCCAGGATCGCGCCGAGAACAGTCGCTGCGGTGCCTGTCGGATAGGCGCCGAGGAAGAGTGCAGGAAAGCGCAAGATCATGTCACCGATCACGCCACCAATGCCGTTTGGAAGTGGCCAGGTCTGCGGCGCCGGAAAGCATCCAAGTGAGGCGGAGGCGATAAATGCACCGGCAATCCAGGCCATCAGGCGGGTCGGCATACGGGTGAGTTTACGACCGGAAATCAGCACGAAGGCCCAGGACAGAGTGGGCAGCATAGCGATCAGTGACGACAGCCCAAGAAACTGCATCATGATATCGGCGAAGATCGCGCCGCTATGTCCAAGCAGATTGGTCGGTTCGTTCGAGGTTGCGTAGGAGAGACTGGGGTCGGCCACATTCCAGGTCGCAAGTGCGGTCACGCCCAGCGCCAATGCTGCCAGAACGGCAAAGCCACACAGCGCCATGATCTGTCGCACGACGAATGCCGTCAGCACGAAGCGGTTGTCGCGGCCCTCGAATGTCGGAGAATTCACTCTGCCCATATGTTGAACCTGTCGTCCTTAGTGTTTCCGGAGCCTCGTGACCGAAGCAGGGATGACAGGGCAAAATAGCGGCATGGTGGTTAATGCGGCATTAACCACGGGAAAAGTCGTTTACCAAGCTGAGCGCACTGAAAGAAGAAGCCCGGAGAGACGATCGCCGGGCTTCGATGAAGCAAGGTTCGAGTGCGCAAACGGCTCCCGAGTGACCTTAGTTGTGGTAAGCAGCTTCGCCGTGCGATGCGAGGTCGAGACCTTCGCGTTCGGCTTCGACCGGCACACGTAGACCAACGATGATGTCGACGATCTTGTAGAGGATCGCAGAGCCGATACCCGTCCACAGGATGGTGATGACGACCGCCTGCACCTGGACCATGAACTGGCCAGCCATGGTCTGTTCGCCGGCGTAACCAACGCCACCGAGCGATGCGCTTGCGAAGATACCGGTTGCGAGCGCGCCAAAGAGACCGCCAACACCGTGAACGCCGAAGACGTCAGCCGTATCGTCGTAACCGAACTTGTTCTTTACCACCGAGACGAAGAAGTAGCAGATCGGGGATACGAGCAGACCCATGATGATCGCGCCCATTGGACCGGCAATGCCGGCAGCAGGCGTAATGGCGACGAGACCAGCGATCATGCCCGAAGCAGCACCGAGCATGGAAGCCTTGCCACGCGTGAAGCTTTCGACCACGCACCACGAGAGAATGGCAGCAGCCGTAGCAACGAAGGTGTTGACGGTTGCAAGCATCGCGCCGCCGGAGGCTTCAAGATTGGAACCAGCATTGAAGCCGAACCAGCCGACCCACAGCATGGCAGCGCCAACATAGGTCAGCGTCATGGAGTGCGGAGCCATCATGTCCTTGCCGTAGCCAGTACGCTTGCCGACCATGACCGCACCGATGAGACCTGCAACACCGGCATTGATATGAACGACCGTGCCGCCAGCAAAATCAAGTGCGCCGAGGCCGAAGAGATAGCCCTTTGCGTCCCAGACCATGTGAGCGATCGGGAAGTAAACGAAGGTAACCCAAAGCAGGCAGAAGAGAACCGAAGCCGAGAACTTGATGCGTTCTGCAAAGGCACCGATGATCAGCGCTGGTGTCAGTGCCGCAAAGGTCATCTGGAACATCACGAAGATGTATTCGGGGATGACGACGCCCTGAGAGAAGGTCGCAGCAGTCGTGTCCTTGGTCACGCCAGCGAGGAAAAGCTTGGCAAAGCCGCCGAAGAAGGGGCTCTCAGAACCACCAAAAGCGAAGGAATAGCCATAGGCTACCCAGGCGATCATGACAGTCGCAGCAATGACCGTGCACTGCATGAGAACGGAAAGCATGTTCTTGGCGCGAACGAGACCGCCGTAGAACAGGCCGAGACCCGGCACCGCCATGAACAGCACGAGAAGGGTGGAGAGGAACATGAAGGCGGTGTCGCCCTTGTCCGGAACGGCTGCAACGGCTGCTGCGGCCGGAGCGGCGGCATCCTGGGCGAGTGACATGACCGGCGCCAGGAGGGCTGCCGCACCGGCGCTCAACGCGCTGAGTGTGGAAATTTTTTTGAAGTTCATAATGTGAGGACTCCCCTGTCAGCCGAGCTTTAAAGCGCTTCTGTGTTCGTTTCGCCGGTGCGGATACGCACTGCCTGTTCAATCGAGTAGACGAAAATCTTGCCGTCGCCGATCTGCCCCGTCTTGGCCGCGGATGCGATCGCATCGACTGCCTTTTCCACCACGTCGGACGCCACCGCGATCTCGATCTTCAGCTTCGGAAGAAAGCTGACCGCATATTCGGTACCGCGATAGATCTCGGTATGTCCCTTCTGACGTCCGTAACCCTTGACCTCGGTGACGGTCAGGCCCTGAATGCCGAGGGCGGTGAGAGCCTCGCGCACCTCATCCAGCTTGAACGGCTTGATAATGGCCATCACAATTTTCATCTGGTTTCCCATCCTTTGTTTGTGCTCGGCATGGAGCCGACTCTCCTTGCCGCTGGCAGATCAGTAACAGCGACTGCCACTCTATATTCAAAGGCCGTGCCAGTTTGCGCACGCGGGAAATAAGTTATTGAAAAGTAATGATTATAAATGATGAGGCCGCAAAACGGGCAATTGTTCGCACTTTAGGCGAACAATTTATGGGCGATTTTTTGAAAATGAGTATTTTTTAGTCATTTGCTCGTTTGCGAATCAGCCCCTCTTGCGCCATGGAGGCGATGAGAACGCCTTCGCGTGTAAAAAGGCTGCCTCTGGTCAATCCGCGGGCACCGGACGCGCTAGGGCTGTCCTGCGTGTAGAGCAGCCAGTCCTCCAATTTGCACGGGCGATGAAACCACATGGCGTGGTCAAGGCTCGCAACCTGGATGGTCGGATCGAAGATGGTCGTTCCATGGGCATACAGTGACGTATCGAGCAGTGTCATGTCGGAAAGATAAGCGAGAACCGCTGCCTGATAATGCCTGTCATCCGGCACCTCGCCGACGGCGCGCACCCAGATGTCCTGTTTCGGATCGAGTTTTTCCTTGGAGATATAATGCGTTAGCGACACAGGGCGGATTTCGATCGGCCGTTTGTTCTCCCAGTATTTGCGAATCGCAGGCGGTGCATTGGCAAGAAATGCCTCTTGCAACTGCGCTTCGCTCATCAGGCTCTCCGGCTGCGGCACGTTCGGGATCGGGCTTTGATGATCAAATCCACCCTCCTCGATCTGGAACGAGGCGGACATGGAAAAGATGGCATGGCCATGCTGGATGGCGACGATGCGCCGCGTGGCAAAGCTTGCCCCGTCGCGAATGCGATCGACCTGATAGACAATCGGCACGAGAGGATCGCCCGGGCGCATGAAATAGGCATGGAGCGAGTGGATAAAGCGGTCCGCATCCACCGTTCGCTGTGCCGCCATCAGTGCCTGTGCAATGACCTGACCACCGAAGACGCGCTGCCATCCGACCTGTGGGCTGGTGCCGCGGAAGAGATTTTCTTCAAGCTTTTCAAGATCAAGCGTGGCGAGAAGATTTTCCATCGGGCTTGATGAATGAGAAGGATGCGACATTTCGGCATGCTCCGGCTGTATGAAGACGTGATGGGATGGTCTATAATGCAGAAAGAATATGCACAAGAACGCAAGGCGCAGGAGAGACCCAATGCTTGATGTCGTGATCGCCGGAGGCGGATATGTGGGCCTAAGCGTTGCCGTCGCCATCAAGCAGGCAGCACCGCATCTGGGCGTACAGGTCATCGAAGCCGCGCCTGAAGACGTCTGGAAGAAGGATGTCCGCGCCTCCGCCATCATTGCTGCTGCCAGCCGCATGCTGGATGTCTTCGGCATCTGGCAAGAGTTGGAACCGGAAGCCCAGCCAATCAACAAAATGATCGTAACGGATTCGCGCACGGCAGATCCCGTTCGCCCCGTGTTTCTGACCTTCGACGGTGACGTGGCAGAAGGCCAGCCCTTTGCGCACATGGTGCCGAATGTCGCGATGGTCGGTGCTCTCAGGGCGCTGTGCGAGCGGCTCGGTGTTGAAATCCGACACGGTCTCAGTGTCACCGGGTTTTCCGCCGGTCCGCAAAGCAACCTGATTTCGCTCTCCGATGGCTCGTCTCTGGAAACGCGTCTGCTCGTTGCCTGCGACGGTGTCAAGTCGGCGCTTCGCGACATGGCCGGCATCAAGACTGTTCACTGGGCTTACGATCAGTCGGGCATCGTTACGACTGTGGAACACGAGCGGCCGCACAATGGCTGCGCGGAAGAGCATTTTCTGCCTTCCGGTCCCTTTGCCATCCTGCCGCTTAAGGGCAACCGCTCGTCGCTCGTATGGACGGAGCGCACCGCTGATGCCGACAGCCTCGTTGCCTCCGACGATCTTATCTTCGAAGAAGAGCTTGAGCGACGCTTCGGGCACAAGCTCGGACCCATCCGCCCTGTTGGTCCGCGCCGCGCCTTCCCGCTTGGCCTGACGCTTGCCCGCGCTTTTGTGGCACCTCGCATTGCGCTTGCCGGCGACGCGGCCCACGGTATCCACCCGATCTCCGGCCAGGGTCTCAATCTTGGCTTCAAGGATGTGGCAGCGCTGGCACAAACCGTCGTCGAGGCAGACCGCATCGGGCTCGATATCGGCTCACTCAATGTGCTGGAGCGCTACCAGTCCTGGCGCCGCTTCGACACCGTGCGCATGGGTGTGACCACCGACGTGCTGAACCGTCTGTTCTCCAACGACGTCGGGCCGATCCGCATTGCACGCGATTTTGGACTTGGCCTAGTCGACCGGATCCCAGCGCTAAAATCCTATTTCATTGGACAGGCGGCCGGCACATCAGATCGCAATGGGCCGAAATTGCTGGCAGGGCAGCCTCTATAGCCAGCATCATTGTGTAGCGTCCCCTGATTCAGCATCTGGTGGCTTTTGCAGCCATGACAGCCATATCTTGCCGTGAACAAAGACTGAATCCTATAGAGTCAGCGATTCGTCTCTGATTCGTTCTCAACCTGTTCCGAATCTTGCGCCTTTGGCGTTTCTCACGAAAAAAGCGATTCTGGCTGGCCATATGAGCGGTCAAATAAGGGGCGATGCCGATGATAGGCGCTTTCGTCCTTGCGTTTGCCCCCGGCGATTGCCATGTGTGAGACAACTGAAATGCGGGTGCCCTCACGCCGTACCCGAGAAGTCTGAATTTCGTCGTTTTCGCGGATAGTACGTTGAATTTTCGCCCCATGATCTTGAGCGGCCGCGGTGTAACGGCCGTTCTTGGACCGACAAATACCGGCAAGACCCACTATGCCATCGAGAGAATGGTGGCGCATGGAAGTGGCGTCATCGGCCTGCCGCTGCGCCTTCTGGCGCGCGAGGTCTATACGCGGCTGGTAGAAAAGGTGGGCGCCAACAATGTCGCGCTGATCACCGGCGAAGAGAAGATTTCCCCACCCCGCGCCAAATATTCCGTCTGCACCGTGGAGGCGATGCCGCGCGAAACCAATGCCGCCTTCGTCGCCATCGACGAGGTTCAGCTCGCAGGCGACCTGGAACGCGGCCATATTTTCACCGACCGCATTCTGCATCTGCGCGGCAAGGAAGAGACGCTGCTTCTGGGTGCCGGAACCATGCGGCCGATCCTTGAGAAGCTGCTACCCGGCATCGTCATGGTTGAGCGCCCTCGCCTCTCCCAACTCTTTTATGCGGGCTCGAAGAAAATCACCCGCCTGCCGCAGCGCACAGCGATCGTCGCCTTCTCGGCCGACGAGGTCTATGCGATTGCCGAACTGGTGCGTCGTCAGCGTGGTGGTGCGGCGGTGGTTCTCGGCGCGCTGTCGCCGCGCACCCGCAACGCCCAGGTCGGCCTCTACCAGAATGGCGATGTGGAATATCTGGTGGCGACCGACGCCATCGGCATGGGCCTGAACCTCGATGTCGATCATGTGGCCTTTGCCCAGGATCGAAAATTCGACGGCTATCAGTTCCGCAATCTCAACCCGGCTGAAATGGGCCAGATCGCCGGTCGAGCAGGGCGCCACTTGCGCGATGGCACCTTTGGCGTCACCGGTCGCGTCGATCCGCTAGACGATGAGTTGGTGGAACGGATCGAATCACATGAGTTCGATCCAGTCAAAGTGCTGCAGTGGCGCACGAAGAATTTCGATTTCTCGTCCATCAGAAATCTCCAGGCGAGCCTCGATGCAGCGCCCACGGTACAGGGCCTGTCGCGCGCGTTGCCTGCGATCGATCAGCAGGCGCTGGAGTATCTTGGTCGCTATCCCGAGATCATCGATGTCACCACGACGGCGGAGCGCGTGGAAAGATTGTGGGAAGCCTGCGCTTTGCCGGATTATCGCCGCATCGCGCCTGCACAACATGCCGATCTGATTTCGACGCTCTACTTCGATCTCGTCAAACGTGGCACGGTCAATGAGACTTTCATGGCCGAACAGGTGCGCCGCGCCGACCGGACGGATGGTGAAATCGACACGCTCTCTGCCAGGATTGCGCAGATCAGAACATGGACGTATGTATCCAACCGCCCAGGATGGCTTGCCGATCCGACACACTGGCAAGAAAAGACACGGGAAATCGAAGATCGATTGTCCGATGCTCTACATGAAAGGTTGACGAAACGCTTTGTTGATCGCAGGACATCTGTGCTCATGAGGCGCCTAAGAGAGAATGCGATGCTTGAAGCTGAAATCAGTGTGAATGGTGATGTCTTCGTAGAAGGACATCATGTCGGTCAATTGGCGGGATTCCGGTTCACTCCGGTTTCGGGAACCGAAGGTCCAGATGCCAAGGCCGTACAGGCGGCAGCGCAAAAGGCGCTCGCATTGGAGTATGAGGCGCGTGCCGCCCGTCTTCATGCCAGTGGCAATGGCGACCTCGCCTTGAGCTCGGACGGTCTCGTCCGCTGGCTCGGTGAGCCCGTGGCGCGTCTGGCTGCCGGCGACAACATCATGAAGCCGCGCGTCATCATGCTGGCCGACGAGCAGCTGAGCGGCAATGCGCGCGATCACGCGCTGGCTCGCATCGAGCGCTTCGTCAATCACCAGATCGCAACGGTTCTGAAGCCGCTCGACGATATTTCGCGCGCCGAAGACCTGCAGGGTCTTGCCAAGGGTCTCGCCTTCCAGCTGGTCGAAAATCTCGGCATCCTCTTCCGTCGTGACGTGGCCGATGAGGTCAAGACGCTGGACCAGGATGCTCGCGCCTCGATGCGCCGTTATGGCATCCGCTTTGGCGCCTATCACGTTTTCCTGCCCGCACTCCTGAAGCCGGCTCCAGCCGAACTCGTGACGCTGCTCTGGGCGCTGAAGAATGACGGTCTCGGCAAGCCGGGCTATGGTGATCTCATCCCGATTCTGGCCGCTGGCCGTACCTCGGTTGTCACCGATCCCGGCTTCGAACGCATGTTCTACAAGCTCGCTGGCTTCCGTTTCCTCGGCAAGCGCGCCGTGCGCATCGATATTCTCGAGCGTCTGGCAGACCTCATCCGTCCGCTGCTGCAGTGGAAGCCAGGCCAGCAGCCGCGCCCTGAAGGCGCCTATGACGGTCGCCGCTTCACCACCACCACGGCGATGCTGTCGATCCTCGGTGCGACGCTGGACGATATGGAAGAGATCCTGAAGGGTCTCGGCTACCGCGCCGACCAGGTCTCTGCAGAAGAAGCAGCAACCTTCCTCGCCGCCCAGAGCGGTGATGCTGCGAAGGCGAGCGCGACGGATGCGGCACCGGCTGAGGAGGCTGCAGGCGACGATGCCGATGCTTCCGATGCACCTGAACAGGAAACTCCTGCCGAAACGCAAGCAGAGGTAGCGGCTGAAGAGCCAAAGTCCGAGGAAGCCACTGCTGAGCAAGCAAAGTCTGACGAGGCATCGGCTGAAAATACCGAGCCGAAGCCGGTTCTTCTGTGGCGCCCCGGTGGCCGAAACGACAACCAGCGCAGCGACAACCGTCGTCCTGGCAACCGCAACGCCGGTAGCCGTGGCGAGGGCGAACGTCGTGAGGGCGGCGAAGGCCGTCCCGGCAACCGCCAGAACGCCAATCGCGACGGCAACCGTGATGGTGATCGCAAGCGCGAAGGCGGACGTCCGGATAACAAGGCACGCGGCAACAACCGCGGCGATCGTCCCGATCGCGGCGAGCACAAGGACCGTCCTGAACGCAATGATCGCGGTGGCAAGCCGCAGGGTCAGCAGCGTTTCGAAGCCAAGCCACCGCGCAAGGAAAAGCCGATGGATCCGGATTCGCCTTTCGCAAAGCTCGCTGCTCTCAAGGAGCAGCTGAAGAAGTAAGCCCATGGGTGATAAGGAACAGCCACTGGAAGCCGGGCGTCAGCGCCTCGACAAGTGGCTGTTCTTCGCCCGTATGGCCAAATCCCGATCGATTGCCCAGAGCTACATCCAGTCGGGCAATATCAAGGTGAACGGCGCGCTCGTGCGCCAGTCCAGCCACATGGTGAAAACCGGTGACAGACTGGACATCGCGATTGAGAGAATGGACCGCATTCTCATCGTCAAAGCGCCGGGCGAGCGCCGCGGGCCTTACGAAGAAGCCAAACTGCTCTATGACGATCAGACCCCGCCACGCGAACCCAAGGATCACATGACCCTGCTCGAGCAGGCCGTCCGTATGCCCGGAAGCGGTCGCCCGACCAAGAAAGAACGCCGGGCGCTGGACAGGTTCATCTCCGATGCCGAGAACGCGGACGATTAGAATAAACGACTACGTCGCTGCCTTTTTTCAGCATCCTTTGTCCTTGCCATCTTGTCATAAAGGCATTACCTCACTTGCGAAAATGCCCTGTCTGAATTCCGGGCGAAGGCTTGTGTTCGAAAGCCACTGACCCGGCCTGCATATTCTGGAGTTCTTCATGACGTATGTCGTGACCGATAATTGCATTCGCTGCAAATACACCGACTGTGTTGAAGTCTGCCCTGTAGATTGCTTCTACGAAGGCGAAAACTTCCTCGCCATCAATCCCGACGAATGCATCGATTGCGGCGTGTGCGAGCCGGAATGTCCCGCCGAGGCGATCAAGCCGGATACCGAACCGGGTCTCGACAAGTGGCTGAAGATTAACGCCGAATATGCTGCCATTTGGCCGAATATCACCGTCAAGCGCGATCCGCTTCCGGAGGCCAAGGAGATGGACGGCGTCGAAGGTAAGCTCGACCTCTATTTCTCCGCCGAGCCTGGCAAGGGCGACTGATACAAGTCCACTTATCGCGAATTCGAAAAGCCTCCCGGTATCTGCCGCGGAGGCTTTTTCATGTCTCTGGGTCGTTGAACGTTTAGCTGCCCCTACCCGCTTGCAGGGTTGTAGCAAGCAGCGTCAGGAGTGCCACGCTCTCCTCCAGGCTCTGGCGCTGGCGGCTTTGCAGGATCGCCGACTGCAGCCGGTTCATCTCTCTGGCAATCGCTGCTGGTTGCCATGTGCGCAACGCGCGCTCGATCACCGGCTTGCGGCGAAAATGGATGCCGCGCCCGAGCGTCTGCATCACCTGCCCGGCCTGCAGCTTCTTCTCATCCATTTCCGCTCGCATCTGATCGAGCAACTGGAATTGGCGCAGGCACCCCTGCAGCACCAGGAAAATCGGCGTCTTGGATGATATGATCTTCTGCGTGGCGTGAAAGAAGGCGTTGCGGTCGCCCTTCAGGATCGCATCGACGGCATCGTCGGCAGACACCGCACTTGCATCGCCGATGATCGCGGCAACATCGTCTTCCTCGATCACATCCCGGCCGCGGCAGTAAAGAGCCAGCTTCTTCACCTCGTTGCGCGAGGCGATGCGATCGCCGCCAAGCGATTCGATCAGCCGCTGGCGTGCCGCAGGCGTGATCCTCAGATTTTCATCGGCAAGCTCATGATCGATCAGCGCGTTCAACGATCTCGCATCATCCGCATAGCAGGGGATGGCGGCAATGGCGCGCGATGGCTCGGCGATCTTGCGAAGCCCCGTGCCCTTTTTGAGATCCCCCGCCTCGATGATGAGAAAGCTGGTTTCCGGCGGGTTGTCGGCCAGCACCTGAAGTGCATCGACAAGCGGCTTCTCATTCGCCGCACCCTTGACCCAGACGAGCTTTTCGCCTCCGAAGAGGCCGATCGCATTGACCTCATCCAGAAGCCGCCCAGGATCGCCCTGAAGGTCGGTCACGGCTAATTTCAGCGAGGCGAAAGCATCATTGGGATCGATGCCGGTCTTTGCAGCAATCACCGAAGCACGTTCCGAGACCAGGCCGCGATCCGGTCCGTAGAGAACGAAAATGCGAAAACGCTCCGCCGGATTATCGGCGAAGCGTTCGAATTCATGGGACTTGATTTCCGTCATGATCGCAGCTTATCGGCTGAGCGTGGCGGCAATATCCGTGCGGATGATCTCAGCCAGTTCACGTGCCGCACGGTTTTCACCATCGCGGATCGCACGGATCTTGGCGAATTCCTGTTGCGGCAGGTCCAGCATGGCTGTCACGGTGCGCTTGGCGGAGCGCAGCACCTGACCATCGGACATGCGCGTCAGCACATATTGACCGGTCATGGTCACACGGCCTGGGTAAGGACCCTCATAGTTGCTCTTGCCGACCGACAGGCTGGTGTCGTTCGTCACTTCGGTGGAGGTAGCGCTGGACGACACCACGAGTTTGACCTGGTAGTCCGTCTTCGTCGGTGCCCCTTCCCCGCCGTAAGCGAGGAAGATCAGGTGATTGCGCACCTCTTGTGTGATGCGGTCGCTGGCCGACGCGAAGCTGACGGACGCGAGCTTCTCACGCGTTCCCGATTCCACGCTGTAGAGCGGACGAACCTGGCAGCCTGCGAGCGTACCGGACAAAACGACGACAGACACTGCGGCGGCTATGCGGCCCCATCTGGAATAGGCATCAAACAACAATGTTCACGATCCTTTGTGGAACCACGATGATCTTCTTCGGCTCTGAACCGGCAAGCGCCGCTTTGACGGCATCCAGTTCCAGCACGGCGGCGCGGACGGTATCTTGATCCGCATCGCGGGCGATTGTCAATTCGCCACGCTTCTTGCCGTTGATCTGGATCGGCAAGACAACTTCGTTCTCTTCGACCAGCGCAGGCACGAAGACCGGCCATGCCGCCTGTGCGACCAAGCCGGAATTGCCAAGCACCTTCCAGCACTCTTCCGCCAGATGCGGCGTCATCGGCGCAATCATGCGGATGAGAATTTCCACCGCGTCACGCGCAGCAGCCTTCACATCATTGCCCTTGCCGCCACTGGCAACCTCTGACAAAGGGCCGGCCAGCGCGTTTACTAGTTCGTAAATGCGAGCAATGGCCTTGTTGAAGGCGAGCTTGTCCAGATCGTCCTGCACGGCCTTCAGCGTCTTGTGAGCTGCCTTGGAGATTGCCAGGCCATCACCTGCCGTTGCCGGCGCCGCATTGACCGCCTTCAGCTCGTCTGCCGCTTCTCCGATGATGCGCCAGACGCGCTGGACGAAACGATGCGCACCTTCGACACCGGCTTCCGACCAGATCACGTCGCGATCCGGTGGGCTATCGGACAGCACGAAGAAGCGTGCGGTATCGGCACCGTAAGAGGCAATGATATCGTCCGGATCGACCACGTTCTTCTTCGACTTCGACATCTTCTCGATGGAGCCGATCGTAACTTCTTCACCGCTCTCCAGCATATAGGCGCGACGCTTGCCATCGACATCCTCGATGCGGATATCTGCCGGCACAACCCACTGGCCGTTCTGGCCTTCGCCGAGGCGATAGGTCTCGTGCACCACCATGCCCTGGGTGAACAGACCCTTGAAAGGCTCTTTCACGTCCACATGGCCGGTTTCCTTCATCGCGCGGGTGAAGAAGCGGGAATAGAGGAGATGCAGGATCGCGTGCTCGATACCGCCAATGTATTGATCGACCGGCAGCCATCGATTGGCGACCTTCGGATCGGTCGGCTGATCTTCCCAAGGGGCGGTAAAGCGGGTGAAGTACCAGCTGGAATCGACGAACGTATCCATCGTATCGGTTTCGCGCCGCGCATCGTGACCGCATTGCGGGCAGGCGACGTGACGCCATGTCGGATGACGATCAAGCGGATTGCCCGGCACGTCGAAGGTGACGTCGTCGGGTAGCTTGACTGGCAGATCCTTCTTCGGAACGGGAACGACGCCGCAGACTTCGCAATGGATGACCGGGATTGGGCACCCCCAATAGCGCTGGCGCGAAATGCCCCAGTCGCGGAGGCGGAAATTGACCTTGCGCTCGGCCTGTGGCGCATCGCCAAGAACCTGTTGCGACAACTTGGTCACGACGGCCTCAAACGCGTCAGTTGTCTTCATGCCGTCCAAGAAGCGGGAATTGATCATCACGCCGTCATCGACATAGGCCGTATCGCCGACGCTAAAGCTTGCCGCATCGCCATCTTCCGGCATGACGACCGGGACCACGGGCAGACCATATTTGCGGGCAAAGTCCAGGTCGCGCTGGTCGCCCGATGGGCAACCGAAGATCGCACCGGTGCCGTAATCCATCAGCACAAAGTTGGCGATGTAGACAGGCAGCTCCCAGGAGGAATCCAGCGGATGCACGACCTTGACGCCGGTATCCATGCCGCGCTTCTCAGCGGTCTCCAAAGCTGCCAGAGACGTGCCCTGACGACGGCACTCGTCGCAGAACTCAGCAATCTCTGCATTCTTCTCAGCCAGCGCTTTCGCCAGCGGATGATCGGCAGCAATCGCCAGGAATGAGGCGCCAAACAGCGTGTCCGGACGCGTCGTGTAGACGGTGATGTCGTCGAAACCTTCTGGCGCGGTGGCGGCCACCGTCTGCCAGCGCAACGACAGGCCTTCAGACTTTCCGATCCAGTTCTTCTGCATCAGGCGGACCTTTTCCGGCCACTGATCCAGTTCGTCCAGCGAATCCAACAAATCCTGGCTGAAATCGGTGATGCGGAAGAACCATTGCGTCAGTTCACGCTGTTCGACCAGCGCACCGGAGCGCCAGCCGCGACCGTCGATCACCTGCTCATTGGCCAGAACCGTGTGGTCGACCGGGTCCCAGTTGACCTTGGACTGCTTGCGATAGACCAGGCCCTTCTGCATGAAGTCGATGAACAGCGACTGCTGACGGTGGTAATAATCCACGTCGCAGGTCGCAAATTCACGGCTCCAGTCCAGCGACAGACCCATGGATTTCAGCTGGCCGCGCATGGTGGCGATGTTCTGGTAGGTCCAGTCCTTCGGGTGCACCTTGTTCTGCATGGCTGCGTTTTCGGCCGGCATGCCGAATGCATCCCAACCCATGGGGTGCAGCACGTTGTAGCCGCGCGCACGCTTGTAACGGGCAACCACATCGCCCATCGCATAGTTGCGTACATGGCCCATATGGATGCGACCGGATGGGTACGGGAACATCTCGAGGACGTAATATTTCTCACGGCTGTCGCTATTGTCTGTCACGAAGACCTTGTCTTCGTTCCATTGCTGCTGCCAGCGCGGCTCGGCGTCGCGAGGATTATAACGTTCGATGGCCATACTTCTGAAATCCGGGTATCGAGGGGGTAATGCGCGGTGACCTTCACCATGAAACGACCGATGCGTCAAGTTTTGCAGGGCGTTAGGGGGCGCAAACTTGGAATACACCGCTTAAATGGTGACAATCACGCTTGGCATCAAGCGTCGCCGGCTCTAGGACGAACACAACACAGTCTGAGATAGAACAGAGGTTTCCCATGGACATCGAAGCCCGTCTTGCCGACATCAACGAGCGGATTGCTAACACAGCCGAGAAGGCAGGGCGAAAGCCAGCCGATGTGACACTGGTCGCCGTTTCGAAAACATTCGACGATGACGCAATTCAGCCAGTCATCGATTGTGGTCAGCGCGTCTTCGGCGAAAATCGTGTCCAGGAAGCCCAGGGCAAATGGCCAGCGCTGACAGAAAAGACACCGGATATCGAGCTCCATTTGATCGGTCCGTTGCAATCCAACAAGGCCGCCGATGCCGTGGCCCTGTTCGACGTGATCGAAAGCGTCGATCGCGAGAAGATCGCCCGCGCGCTTGCAGACGAATGCGCCAAGCAGGGCAAGGCGCTTCGCGTCTACGTGCAGGTGAATACCGGGCTGGAGCCGCAAAAGGCAGGGCTCGATCCGCGAGAGACCGCGGCCTTCGTCAAGCTCTGCCGCGACGAGCTGAAGCTGACCGTCGAAGGCCTGATGTGCATTCCGCCAGCCGACGAAAACCCCGGCCCGCATTTTGCGCTGCTGGCAAAGCTCGCCAAGGAATGCGGCGTGGAAAAACTCTCCATGGGCATGTCCGGCGATTTCGAGACGGCTATCGAGTTTGGTGCCACCAGCGTGCGAGTTGGCTCGGCTCTCTTCGGCACGCGCTGAACCAAGCCGGCCTTCTTAAAATGATAAAGCCACGGCACTTTTGGCGCCGTGGCTTTTTCTTTGCTCTATGGCCGTCCCGCTCAGTTGAACGGGATGAGCCGATCCGTGCTTTCCACCGGCTTGCCGTCGATGGTGACGGCAATCTGCGAGTAGCCTTCGCTACGCTTGACCGACACGTCGCGGCTCTCGCCATCGATCGTGACCTTCACCGAGTAACCATCCCAAGCGTCCGGTAGGGACGGCTCGATATGCAGCTTCCCGCCATGACGGGTGATGCCGAGAATACCTTCTACGGCAGCACGATAGAGCAGGCCCGCAGACCCGGTGTACCAGCTCCAGCCACCTCGGCCGGCATAGGCGTTTTCGCCATAGACATCTGCCGTCACCACATAGGGCTCGACGCGGTAGGTTTCGGACGAGCTGCGATCCAGCGCGTGGTTGACCGGGTTCAGCATTGAGAAGCACTTCCATGCATCTTCATTGCGACCAAGCTTTGCGAGCGCCAGCACCACCCAAGTTGCGGCGTGGGTGTACTGACCACCATTTTCGCGAACGCCCGGCGGGTAACCCTTGATGTAGCCGGGATTGTGCGGCGTGCGGCTGAACGGCGGCGTAAAGAGGCGGATAATCCCCAGATCTTCATCCACCAGCTTGCTCATCACTGCATTCATCGCCTGCTGCGAGCGGTCCGCCTCGCCTTCGCCGGAAAGCACGCTCCAGCTTTGGCCGAGCGAATCGATCTGGCATTCCTCACTTGAGGACGAGCCGAGCGGTGTGCCGTCATCGAAATAGCCACGACGGTAGTATTCGCCGTCCCAGCCAGCGGTTTCGAGGGCCGCACGCAGCTTGTCGCGATGCGTCTTCCACCGTTCGACACGATCGAGATCACGACGCTCTTCGGCAATGGCGATGAAGTCGCGCAGCGTGCCGGCCAGGAACCAGCCGAGCCAGACGCTGGTGCCCTTGCCGCCGATACCGACGAGGTTCATGCCGTCGTTCCAATCGCCACCAAGCATCAGCGGGAGGCCATTTTCACCGGTGCGGTGGATGGCGAGATCGAGCGCCAGCGCTACATGCTCGTAGAGGCTTCCGGTCTTCTCGCTCGTTTCCGGCTGGAAGAAGGCGTCATGCTGGCCGGGCATCAAGGCGGCACCCTTGAGGAACGGAATATTCTCCTCAAGGATCGCCTTGTCGCCAGTCGTCGCGATGTACTGATATGTCGCATAGGCGAGCCACACCACGTCGTCGGAGATCGTGGTGCGAACGCCAGCACCAGTGAGCGGCAGCCACCAGTGCTGCACGTCGCCTTCGACGAACTGACGACCCGCAGCGCGGAGGATCTGTGCACGCGCGAGATCCGGCTGGTAGAGCAGGAAGGCAAGCGTATCCTGCAACTGGTCGCGGAAGCCGAAGGCACCGCTCGACTGATAGAAGGCCGTGCGTGCCAGAATGCGGCAGGAGAAGGCCTGGTATGGCAGCCATGTGTTGACCAGGTGGTTGAAGCCGGCATCCGGCGTCGAGACCTGCAACTGGCCGGTAAAGCCCTTCCAGAACTCCTTGTTGGCCTGAAGCACCGTGTCGAAATCCGCGCTGCGGATATCCTTCACCAGCGCACGCGCCTCGTCCACGGTATCGGCATCGCCAAGGTAGAAGAGCACATGGCGTTCTTCGCCCGGCTTGAGATGCACTTCCTGCATCACGGCTGCGCATGGCGCGCCATCAAGCTCGGTGCTGCCGGAAAGGGCGGCACCCGTGACCACCGCCTGCGGGGTCTGGATCGTGCCGAAGCGGCCAATGAATTCCCGCTTGCTGGTGGTGAAGCTGGTTGACGGGCCATCAAGCGACAGGAACGACGTTCTTTCATTATAGTCGATGCTGTAAGGATTGGAGGCAAAGAGCGCTCCTGTTTCCTCATCATGGCTGCTCAGAATGAATGGCGCAGACTTCTGGGGATTGTTGCCCAGCACCCATTCGACGTAGCCATAGGTCTTCAGTCGACGGTTCTGCGTTCCGACGTTGCGGATCGTCAGGCGCGAGAGCTTCACCGGCTTCTCGCGATCGACCGTCTGCGTCACTTCGATGTCGAGACCGTCATCCACGCTGCGGAAGGTGGAATAGCCGAGACCGTGACGGGCTTCAAAGACTGCTTCGGCGTTACGACCGATGGCAGCGAAGGGCGAATGGATCTTTCCGCTTTCGGCGTCAGCAACATAGATCGCCTCCCCCGGACGGTTGGTAACCGGATCATTCGTCCATGGCGTCAACTGGTAGTCGCGCGAATTGCGGCTCCAGGTGAAGCCAGCACCTTCTGCCGAAATGTGGAAGCCGAATTTCTCGTTGGAGATGACGTTGATCCACGGATGCGGGGTTGCCTGGCCACGGTTGAGCCGGACGACATATTCGCGCCCGTCCTTGGTGAAGCCACCAAAACCGTTCCAGAAATCGAGATCGTTGGCGTCTTCAACCGGATCCGCAACCGGGTAGGTCGGCGTCGGCAGGCGGGCAAGCGCCGTATTGGCACTGTCCGGTCCACGATTGGCGGCAAACAGCGACACGGCACGATTGACCTGGTCGACGATCTTGCCGTTGCGCACGTGAAGCACGACGCGGGACGCGGCGAGAAGAGCTGCCCAAGTTTCCTCGTCCATCAGGTCTCGGCGCACCGAGAAGACGTGCGGGCGACCGCCGTCAGCCGGGTTGATGCGGCGCTGTGCTTCGGAAATGTGATCCAGCGCATGCTGCATATCCTGCGCGTAGGATGCTGAGCGCTCATTGACGATGACGAGATCGAAAATGACGCCGCGCGAGCGCAGATATTCGTGCGCACTCAAGGCTTCACGGACGATATCCATGTCCATGTCGTCATTGATGCGCAGTGCGAAGATCGGGAAGTCGCCGGAGATGGCCAGCGACCAGAGCGAACGCTGGGAGGCAAGTCCGGTCTTGAGCGTCTCGGCATCGGCACGCAGATGCATGTCCGGATAGACGAGGTAGCGACCGAGATGCTGGAAGGCTGCCGCCTGCTGCGAGGTGACGCCGACATGACGCATCTGCACCTGAGTACGCGTCCAGGCATGGACCAGTTCATGAGCAAAGGCATCCGGATGGCGGTAACGGTCGATCGCCTTATCGACATCCTCACGGCCAGGGGCCGCGATCGTCCAGAAGATCACGCTGACTTTCTTGCCAGCAGGCACGCGAACCACGCGACGCAGCGACAAGATCGGGTCGAGCGTAAAGCCATCCGAGTTGGAGAGCGAAGCACCCTGATCGAAGGCTGCCGCTTCGGCGAGCGTGCGGCCACGACCGATGAACTTGGCACGATCGGTCTCGTACTCGGTCGCGCGCGACGAGCCGGCATTGTCGGCCGCCAGATGGGCGATGATCGTGCCAGGTTCGCTCGGCGAACGCTTGTTGCGCCATGCGCGGATGACGTCACCGCGCTTGCCGATCTCCGTCTGCACAAACATGCGTGAAAAGAGCGGATGGGCGTTGTCGTCGTCTTCCTTGCCGATAACCGGCTCGAGATAGGACGTTACTTCGATGAAGCGATCTTCCGTACCGACGTTCAGAAGGGTGATGCGGCGGCCTTCGGCATCGTGCTCGGTGGCAACGATGCACTCGACGACGCTCTGCAGATCGCCCACTGTTTTGTGGAATTCGGCACGATCGTCCATGAAGACAGTCTTGGTCGTCTCGCCTTCCGCGACACGGGGTTCTGCGGTTGCACTCCACCATTGGCCGGTTGTCGTGTCGCGCAGGAACAGGAATGTTCCCCACCGGTCTTCTGTCGGATCGGCTTTCCAGCGGGACACCGCCTGGCCGTTCCACTTCGAGTAGCCGGCACCGGTTGCCGTCAGCATCGTCGAGTAGTGGCCATTCGACAGGAATACCACATCGCGATCACGGATTGCGGGATCGGTGACGGTGCGAACTTCGGCCCGCAACAGATCCGCCTGTTCCTTGCCAGGCGTTTCCGGCTCGTACTTGGCGCTCATCACCGGCACTTCACGCGGCGCCTTTTCCTGCAACAGCAGTTCTGCCGCTTCGATCACCGGATCAGCATGGAAGAGTTCGCGCAGGAAGCCATCGAAGGCGACGTTGGCGACAGCCGCAATCGACATGCCATGGTGGTGGGCATAGTAGTTGTAGACGACGGCACAGACCTTGCCATCCGGCACGCGGGTCGGCGTGAAGTCCACGGCGTCATGGAAGCCATAGCGGCCAAGAGCGCCGAGCTTGCGCAGCTTCTCGAGGTTCTCAAGGGCCAAGTCCGGATCATACTGAGCCGCGAGAATTGAGGCGTAAGGCGCGATGACCGCATTCTGGCCGAGACCACGCTTGAGGCCCAGCGTCGGCACACCGAAGTTGGTGTACTGGTAATTCATATTGTGGTCACGGGCATTGAACGCGGCTTCGGAGATACCCCATGGCGTGCCGAGGCGGCGACCGTGATTGATCTGTTCGCGAACGATCAGATTGTTGGTCTGGTTCAGAATCCCGCCCTGACGCTCCTGCATGACGAGCGGCGGCATCAGATATTCGAACATCGAACCGGACCAGGAAACCAGCGCACCCTGTGCACCGATCGGCACGACCTGGCGACCGAGACGATACCAGTGCTCCGTCGGCAGATCGCCCTTGGCAATGGCAAAGAGCGAGGTCAGGCGGCACTCGGAAGCCAGCAAGTCGTAGCAGGCTTCGTCCAGTTCCTGGCTTTCCACACGATAGCCGATGGAAAGCAGGCGGCGATCCTTTCGATAGAGGAAGCCGAAATCCATGGAAAAGGCAAGATCGCGGCTGCGATCGCGAAGCGAGGCCAGCCGTTCGCGCAGCGAATCGATGGTTGAGTGATCGAAGGCACTATCGGAGATATGCGCTTCGCAGCAATCCACCAGCATCTGTGCCCAGCGCGTCATTTCCGCGCTCTGCTCAGACTTCACTTCGAGATCGAGATTGGCGGCAAGCTTCTGGATGTCGCGTGCGAGGACCGCAAGATTGATGACGCGGATGGAGGCAAACTCATGCTCGCGCTTCACGGAGGCGAGCGCGTTGGAGAAGCCGATGATGCGCTCTTCCAGACGACGATGCAGCGGACGCAGGTTCTTGCGGTCGTCCGGCAGTTCCTTAAGGCTTTCGCGAACGATGCCAGCGACATCGCCGATACCGTCGAGATTACCCTGCAGATGTGCGGAAGGTGCCTCTGCCCACTGGCGGCACGCGGACGAGATCGCGATCAAATGACCGGCGAGGTTACCACTGTCTACCGCAGAAACGTAGCGGGGGCCAAGCGTCTGAAGCGTATCGGTGTGGTACCAGTTGTAGAGGTGACCGCGATACTTCTCCATCTTCTCGACAGTCTCGATGGTCTTTTCCAGACGCTCGATCGTGTCGGAGAAGCTGATCCAGCCGAACTGACGGGCGGAAATTGTCGACAGCAGATAGACACCGATATTGGTCGGCGAGGTGCGGCTGGCAACGACCGGCGTCGGCGTTTCCTGAAAATTATCCGGCGGCAGATAGTTTTCGTCCTTGTTGACGAAGGTCTCGTAGTAGCGCCACGTGCGACGCGCGATCTTTCTGAACTCGCTCGACACATGCTCGGAGACAAACATCCGGTCTTCGGTTTCAGCCGACTGACTGACATACCAGGCAACGACAGGTGACAGCACCCAAAGTAGCGCAAACGGTACGCCGACGAGGAAGGCGTTGTCGCCTGGAAGGGCTGCAAAGAGCAGACCGAGCAATGCCACAACCGGCGCGTGCCACATCTGTTTGTAATAATCGAACACGCTGCCCTGAGCGCTGGACTGGATGCTGGCAGCCGTGCGCCATTCCAGCATCAGCTTGCGGCTTACGAACAGGCGATAGAGCGAGCGGGCAATGGCATCCGCCATCATGCAGGCGCCATCGGCAATGAAGACGATGCGAAGCGCGACCTGCGCATTGGTGGCGCGAATTTCCGACCAGATGGTATGGAAATGCGCCTGCGGGACAATATCGGTCGAACGCGGAACGAGGCCGGACAGCAGCGAGATCGTCGGCGCAACGAAGAGCGAGAAGATCAGCAGGATCTGCCAGATCAGCGCGCCGAACGGATCCATGAAGTACCAGCCAAGAACCGATGCGACGAACCATGCAATCGGCGTCAGCGAGCGGCGCAGGTTGTCGATCATCTTCCAGCGACCAAGTGCGGTGACGCCGCGTGCAGGATCGAGGATGTAAGGAAGCAACTGCCAGTCGCCGCGTGCCCAGCGGTGCTGACGCGAGACTTCCACCTCGTAGCGGGTCGGAAAGTCTTCAACCAGTTCGACGTCGGTGACGAGCGCGCAGCGGGCGAATGAACCTTCGAGAAGGTCATGCGACAGAACGGCGTTTTCATCGATACGGCCCTTCAAGGCCTTTTCAAAAGCGTCAACGTCATAAAGACCCTTACCGGTGAACGAGCCTTCTGCGGTGAGATCCTGATAGACGTCCGAAACGGTGAAGACGTAAGGGTCGATACCGCGGCTGATCGAAAAGACGCGTTGGAAGACCGACGCATCCTTGCCCGTCGTCAGCGACGGGGTCACACGCGGCTGTAGCAGGCCATAACCGTGGATCACGCGGCCGGTTTCCGGATCATGCACCGGGCGGTTGATCGGGTGATGCATCTTGCCGACAAGCTTGGTGACCGCATCGCGCATCAGGCGCGTATCGGCATCGAGCGTCATGACATATTTGACGTCCTTCGGCACCGCGTTGGCACCATTGAGGAAGGTCGTGTCCTTGTCGCCCCGCAGCAGCAGGTTCAGCTCATGCAACTTGCCGCGCTTGCGCTCCCAGCCCATCCAGCAACCTTCGGATGGATTGTAGATGCGGCGACGATGAAGCAGGAAGAAGCGGGTCTTGCCGTCAAAGGCGTAGCGCGCAGACAGCGTGGCCACTTCGCGCTTGGCATATTCCAGAAGCTCGACATCCTGGGTGGTCTGCTCCTGCTGCGCGTCACGCCAGTCGCTGATCAGCGAGAAGTAAATCTCGCCGTGCGGGTTGGCGAGATAGTGAACCTCGAGATTGCGGATCATCTCGTCAACCGCATCGCGGCTGGTGATCATGCACGGCACGGCAACCAGCGTGCGGGCATCTTCAGGAATGCCGTTCTTGAACTCGTAACCAACAAGGCGGAACGGTTTGACGAAGAAGGTGACGAGCGTGTTGAAAAGACCTGTGGCGCC
This sequence comes from Agrobacterium larrymoorei, assembly GCF_037722385.1. Lineage (GTDB taxonomy): Bacteria > Pseudomonadota > Alphaproteobacteria > Rhizobiales > Rhizobiaceae > Agrobacterium > Agrobacterium larrymoorei_C. The sequence goes on along the minus strand of NZ_JBBKAQ010000018.1, from coordinate 103,036 downwards.
TTCGGATGCCGGAAGCGCAAACATCAGCAGGAACACGCTGACGACATACCAGGGCATACCGGCCTCAGCCAGGAACCAGCCGACCGCTAGCATGGCAATCGCCGTCAAGACCAGAACAGGGACGGCAACAGCAAGCCAGTTGAAACGGCGCATGGTGCGCACGACGCGCTGAGCGAATAGCGGATTGTAACCGATGCGCTGCTCAAGCTCCTTGCGGCGCTGGCCGACAAGGAACGCGCCGACATTCGGCTGATGCGGATAGGCATCCTTCGAGTTGGCAGCTTCCGCCACCATATCGACGGCAAGCTGAGCGACTTCCACTTCAGTCTTGCTGGAGCGGCGCGCCAGCAGTTCGACATTGTTGCGATACGTGTTGCGCGAGCCGAAATCGAGCGTTTCATAATCGGTCTGCTCACGCAGAACCTTGTCGATATGGCTGACCTCTTCGAACCAGACGGACCACTCCGTATCGTCGATCTCGCGCAAGCTCTTGACGATATTGCCCATCGTCACGTTGCCGGATGCCAGGCGGTTATGCTCCGCCATCATCACGTTTTCGGCGTCGGTGCCGACACTGTGGAGGCGCTCCTCCAGCCAGTTCAGCGCGAAGTTGGAGGTCTGCGAGCCGTTCTTCAGACGATAGAGGAACTGGGTCGCAAATGTCGGATCGTCCACCAGAGGATCGATCTGCTTGAGGAATTCGGCCGAAGGCTCCGCATCGTTGAGACGAATGATCTCGTCCACCACCTCATTCGCCTTATGGCGCATGCGGCGCGAGCGCTCCACACGAATGGAAATGCGTCGCAGGTTCTCAATCAGCACGAAGCGCAGGAAAGAAGGCAGGGCCCAGATTTCACCGATCTGCAACGTCTTGTGAGCCTGGAAACCCTCGACAAGAGCGGTCAGGCTCTCGCGCGACACCGTGCTGTGGGTATGGGCGACATAGAGCCAGGCCAATGCCAGCGCACGGGGAATCTCGGCATTGCCGATCTTCATCGTCGGCAGCTGGCGATAAAACTTCTTCGGAAAGTCGCGGCGGACTTCCTGGATCGCTTCTTCAATCACATAGTGGTTGTCGAGCAGCCATTCCGCAGCCGGCGTGATCGTCAGGCCGTTTTCCGAATCCACCGCCGTGGTGCGATAGACGCGCAGAATTTCCTTCTCGTTCTCGCGATGACGCGCAAAGAAGTCGAACTCCGTGAAACCTGGCAACGCAGGTGAGCCGGATTGAGACAGGTCCGATCCGCAAGCTTTCAGCTCGTCTATATTGAAATAGACGGACCGGATCGAGTCGTTGTGATCGATCTGTTTGGTTTCGGATTCACGGGCGGCGGCGGGCGGCGTAATATGAAATGACATCGGCTCGTATTCTGGACCCTGAGTGAAGTGCTTTAGGCTAGTCTTTAACCCTTAACTGTTTCAGAGTTCTCATCGAGAGTGAAACAATGTGGCAGGCTTTATTCCGCGCTGATCCTGAACCTTTGCTGAACCACCGCGAACCAGCGCACGGTAGCGAGGCACAAATCTTGATCCCCGACATGGTGAAATCGGGGCATTACGATTTCAATATATGATATCAATAGTTTCTCGAGAACGGATCGTAACGCAAGGACGTTTTGCCTTGGTGCTCGACGTTCCGCAAACTCCTCCGCGCGAAACTGTCACTGCCTTCCCGGATGTCTCCCCGTACCTGCTTAGCATTCGTCTTCCTGAACTGATGTGACCAGAAGGTTTGGAATGTTTCAAGGCATTTTCAGTTCCATGCCATCTGTTTGATTGCCGCGCAAGAAGACAAATCTTGGCAGACAATGACGCGCTCTTATCAACACGGTCTACTCTTGCTATTCATGATGCTTGAAGAACGCGCCCAGCGACAAGACAACTGCGGCAAAGATACGGAATAGCAAGCATGACCCTCCATCCGGTAACCATTTCTTCGTCGTCCAACGTCATGGAAGAGGTGGTTGAAATCCGCCGCCATCTGCATCGCAATCCCGAGATCGGCCTCTCGGAATTCAAGACCTCCGATTACGTCGCGGAGCGGCTGACCGCGATGGGCTATGAGGTAACACGCGGATTGGCCGGCACCGGCGTGGTGGCCACATTGAAAAATGGAACAAGCAACCGCAGCATTGGCATCCGCGCCGACATCGACGCACTGCCGATCCAGGAGGAAACCGGCGCGGACTATGCCAGCGAAACACCGGGCATGATGCATGCCTGCGGCCATGACGGCCACACCGCCATGCTGCTGGGAGCTGCAAAGATCATCGCCGAGCGACGCAATTTCGACGGCACGATCCATCTGATTTTCCAGCCGGCGGAAGAAAATTTCGGCGGGGCGCGCATCATGATCGAAGACGGCCTGTTCGACCGCTTCCCTTGCGACGCAGTTTTTGCGCTTCACAACGATCCGAGCCAGCCCTTCGGCCATTTTGTTCTGCGCGACGGCCCGGTCATGGCGGCGGTGGATGAATGCAAGATCACCGTCAACGGCTACGGCGGCCATGGCGCAGAACCGCAAAGCGCCTCAGACCCGATTGTTGCCGGCGCCAGTATCATCATGGCGTTGCAAACGGTGGTCTCGCGCAACGTCCATCCGCTGATGCCGGCGGTGGTCACTGTCGGTGCCTTTCACGGCGGCAAGGCGAGCAATGTCATCCCCGAGACGGCGGAAATGCTGCTCACCATCCGTTCCTTCGATCCCGAAGCCCGCGACGAACTGGAAAAGCGCATTCGCATGATCGCCGAAGGGCAGGCGGCCAGCTACGGCATGAGTGTGACACTGGAGTATGAGCGCGGCTATAGCCCGACCGTCAATCACAAGGCGGAAACGGACTATGTGCGAGCGCTTGCAACGCGCTTTGCCGGTGCCGACAAGGTTCTGGAAATGGAGCGCCCGACCATGGGCGCGGAAGACTTTGCCTATATGTTGGAGAAGCGCCCCGGTTCCTATTTCTTCCTCGGCACCAAGCGCACCGACAACGACCCGCCGCTGCACCACCCGAAATTCGACTTCAACGACGACATCATCCCGATCGGCACCGCTTTCTGGGTCGAGCTTGCAGAAGATTTTCTGAAGGCGAGCTGAGACTACTCGGCCGACGGCGTTCGGAACCGCCGAACGTAATCAGCACTGTAGAGCGCGCTTTCGCGAAAATCGGATGAGGCAAGACCCTTGCCGACAAAGATCATCGCAGTGCGCTCGACCGGCTCTTCCGCGAGGCGAGCTTCGATATTGGACAGCGTGCCGGAGATGACGCGCTCTTCCGGCCAGGAGGCGCGCACCACGATGGCGACCGGGCAATCGGCACCATAAAGCGGCGTCAATTCCTCGACCAGCTGACCGATGGCGTGGATGGCGAGATGAATGGCAAGCGTCGCGCCCGTTGCGCCGAAAGCTTTGAGGTTTTCGCTCTCCGGCATTTTCGACGCCCGCCCGGAAATGCGTGTCAGCACCAAGCTTTGTGCCACCTCCGGCACCGTCAACTCTCGCTTCAACGTGGCGGCAGCGGCGGCAAAGGATGGCACGCCGGGGGTGACGGTGTAGTCGAGCCCCAGCCTTTCCAAACGGCGGATCTGTTCGCCCATGGCGCTCCAGACAGAAAGATCGCCGGAATGTAGGCGAGCGACATCCTTCCCGTCTCGCGCGGCGGCAACGAACTCCGCCTCGATTTCATCCAGAGACAAGGCCGCCGTATCAACAATGCGCGCACCTTCCGGGCAATAGTCGAGAAGCGCTTTTGGCACCAGCGAACCGGCATAGAGGCAGACGGGCGAAGCAGCGATCAGATCGCGTCCGCGCACGGTGATGAGATCTGCGGCACCGGGGCCAGCGCCAATGAAGTGAACCGTCATGTCTTGTCTCCTGACGTGGCAAAGGCCACGGTAATATCGCCAATCACCATGCGAGGCGCGATCAGCCATGATCGCTCGCCCAGTGCTGCGAGTGCTGCGGCTTCGCTGACACTCGGCGACCCGGCATGTTTCGAACTCAAGAAAGAATGCGTTAGAGTGCGAGCGGCAGCTGCGACGAAATCGGCCCGCGCCACCACGACAAAAGCGATGCCCAGCCGGGTCGCCGCTTCAAGAAGCGCCGGCTCATCGGCCTTTATCGGTGCCGTTGCGATGAAGGCAAAGGATACTTGATGCTCGGCAGAGGCCTGCTCAAGCGCAGCCATCACCGCCTCGGGACTCACACCCTTGCGGCACCCGATGCCAGCGACAATCACGGCACATCCTTCGGTTTGACCCAAGCCCACTGCGTGACGGGCATTGCCGCACGCCAGCCCTGCATATGCCCGACAGGCGATGCACGCGCCACCTCAAGCCGGATCAGCGAGCCGCCTAATCGCGACTGAGCGGAGAGCAGCATGGCCTCCATTTCCAGCGTAACGGCATTGGCGACCAGCCGCCCGCCCGGCTTCAAGGCGCTGATCGCGCTCTCTAACACCCCGGCCTCGCTGCCGCCGCCGCCGATGAAAATGGCATCAGGCGTCGGCAGGCCTTCGAAAGCGTCCGGTGCCGTGCCGATCACCACATCCAGACCCGGCACGCCGAAGGCTTCGGCATTGCGCATGGCGCGCTCTGCCCGCTCCGTATTCTGCTCGATGCCGATGGCCCGCAGCGAAGGGTGCGAGAGCATCCATTCGATGCCGATCGAACCCGAACCAGCACCGATATCCCATAGAAGCTCACCATGACGTGGTGCAAGAGAGGAGAGCGTGACAGCGCGGATCTCGCGCTTGGTCATTTGCCCATCATGTTCGAACAGCGAATCGTCCAGCCCGCTGGCGAAGGGAAGGATTCGTGCCGCTTCATCCGCAAGGACGTCGATTGCGACCACATTGAGCGGATCGACATCCGCAAAGGCAAAGTCCTGGGCCGTCGTCGTGCGAGTGTTTTCGCGGGTGCCGCCAAGTGCTTCCAGCAGATGGAAGACCGACCGGCCAAAACCTGCCCCCTTCAGAAGGCTGGCAATCAGCGCTGGGGCATTCGCATCGGATGTCAGCGCGATAATTTTAGCGCCAGCATGAAGATGCGGCCGGATGAGATCAATGGAACGCCCGTGCAGTGAAATGCAGACTGTATCCTGCAAGGCCCAGCCAAGACGCGATGCAGCAAGCGAGATGGAGGAGGGAGCAGGGTAGGTGATCACCTCTATCGGATCGACCAGCCGCAACAAGGTGACGCCAACACCGTGGAAGAACGGATCGCCGGACGCAAGGACGCAGACCTTCCGACCAGAAAGGGCGACGACGTCCGCCATGCCGACGTCGAAGGGCACGGGCCAGGGCCGTGCTTCGCCGGTAATGGCAGCCGAGGCAAGTTCGAGATGGCGTTTGCCACCGAAGACGATCTCGGCCGCCTCGATGGCTGCCTGAGCATTTTCACCCAGACCGGTAAGTCCATCTTCCCCAATACCAACGATGGATAGCCAGGGCGCTGGTTTTTCGCTGGCAGTGGCGGGTGTTCCGGCATATTCAACGGCCATGACGCACTCCATCCTCATTCTCGGCGGCACTGCGGATGCCCGCATTCTGGCCGGAAAGCTTGCCGACGAATCCGGCTACCGGATTTTGCTGTCCATGGCGGGCCGTACGAAGGATCCCGTGAGGCAGCCCGTACCGATGCGTATCGGCGGTTTCGGCGGCGCAGAGGGCTTGGCGCGCTTTATTGCCGAAGAAGGTTTTCATCTGCTGGTGGATGCGACGCACCCTTATGCGGCGCGCATTTCTGCCAATGCCGTCAAGGCTGCAGAAACAGCAGACGTCGCATTGGTCAGACTGTCGCGCCCGGCTTGGGTCGCGAGGGAGGGCGACCGTTGGCTGAACGTTGGAAGCGTTGAAGAAGCGGTCACGACACTGGGTCCCATCAGCAAAAACGCTTTTCTGGCGCTTGGAAGACAAGAGCTCCTGCCCTTCGAGACCGCGCCTCAGCACCGCTATCTGATCCGCAGCGTCGATCCGGTGGAACCGCCGCTTAAGGTGTCGAATGCGCGGTACATCACGGCGCGTGGACCCTTCGCGCTTGTCGATGAGATCGACATGTTGAAGGGCAGCGGGATCGAGGTGATCGTCTCGAAAAACTCCGGCGGAACGGCGGCCTATGCGAAGATCGAAGCTGCCAGCGCGCTTGGCATTCCCGTAATCATGATCGACCGTCCCGCTCGCCAACAGGCCGATGCGGCGAGCGTGGTGGTGCCGGATATCGAGACTGCGCTGTCTGCAATCCGCCATCAGCTTTCCCTCTTGGAAAAGCGCGGCGAATAGATGAGCGACGGCTGGCTTTCACGCTCGATGATGCGGGTTTCGACCGACCCGACGATGACACAGGTCGACATGTCGGCCATATCGCTCGACGCTTCGGCCAAAGGCACGACCCGCATGCGCTCATCTGCACGACCGGCAGCGCGACCGAAGATGACAGGTACGGAGCCCGGCAAGTGTGCTCGCAGCACATCGAAGGCCGTCGCCAACTGATGCGGTCGCGCCTTGCTGACAGGATTGTAGAAGGCCATGACGAACCCGGCTTCAGCCGCAGCCACCAGCCGCTTTTCGATCAGCGACCAGGGTTTCAGATTGTCGGAGAGCGAAATCGCGCAGAAGTCGTGACCGAGGGGCGCGCCCGCCCTTGCCGCGACGGCCAGCATGGCTGTGACGCCGGGCACGACCGAAAAGTCGATGTCGCGCCACTCGGCGGGGCCGTTCTCAATCGCCTCGCAGACAGCAGCCGCCATGGCGAAGACGCCTGGATCGCCGCCTGAGACGACGCAGACTTTGCCACCCGCAGCCGCGAGCGTCAGCGCCGCCTCTGCGCGCGAGATCTCCTCGCGATTATCGGACGCGTGACGCCGTTGGTCTGGACGCAACAACAGTCTGTCGAGATAGGGAATATAGCCGAAGAAGTCCTCCGCCTCATCCACCGCCGCCAGTGCCTCCGGCGTGATCTGCGAGAGGTTCCCGGGCCCGAGGCCCACAACTGTCAGACGTCCGGTGGAGGACGGGCTCACGCAATCTCTCCCGCCGGGCGATCCTTCCAGCCAGGCACCAGAACGAGAGAGAAATAGGGGGCAGGCGATTCATCACGCTCGATCAATCGAATGGCGTGGCCATTGGCCATGGTACCACGTTCGACATAGAGCGCGCCTTCCAGCTTGCCCGCTTTCTCCAGCGCGCGGCGTATCTTCGGCAAATTGCGACCGACCTTCATGATGACAGCACCATCCGTGCCGGAGAGCCGCTCGAAAAGCGCATCCTCACCAAGCGTACCGGGAAGGACGCTTAGGATGTCGTCACCCTGTACGAGCGGCAGTCCGGTCATCGACCAGCAACCGGACATGGCGGTGATGCCCGCAACGACTTCCGCTGGATAATTGGGCGCGAGCCGCAGATGCAGATGCATGTAGGAACCGTAGAAGAGCGGATCGCCTTCCGACAGAACAGCAACGGTGCGGCCCGCATCCAGATGGGCGGCGATGTCGCGTGCCGACTGATCGAAGAAGGCGGCGATCGCGTCGCGATAGTCGTCGCCGTTCTTGTCGCTTTCCACCGTAACCGGATAGACGAGCGGCATTTCCAGCGTGCCGGGCCGGATGAAGCTTTCGACGATGCCGCGGCCATTGCCCTTGCTGCCGCGCTTGCAGAAAAAGGCAAGCACGTCTGCCGTTTCGATAGCGCGGACGGCCTTCAGCGTCAGAAGATCGGGATCGCCGGGGCCTGTGCCGACACCGATGACCTTACCCTTCAATGCCTTTTCAGGTGCCGGATCGTAGAGGGCAGCACTCATAGGCCGGCCCTCGCAACGGCGTTGACGGCGGCTGCCGTCATAGCAGAGCCTCCCATGCGGCCTTTGACGATGGCGTAGGGAATGCCGAGCGTGCTTTCTTCCAGCGCGTCCTTCGATTCCATCGCCCCGACGAAGCCCACAGGCATGCCGATGATAGCAGCCGGACGAGGCGCGCCTCTTTCCAGCATTTCCAAAAGATAGAAGAGCGCTGTCGGCGCATTGCCGATGGCAACCAAAGCGCCGTCAAGATGATCGGTCCAGAGCTCGAGGGCCGCCGCAGAACGAGTGTTGCCGATGGATTTCGCAAGATCGGGCGTCCGCGGATCGCGCAGCGTGCAGATCACGGCATTGCCAGAAGCCAGACGCGCCCGTGTGACGCCGTGCGCCACCATTTCCGCATCACATAAGATGGGCTTTCCAGCTGCGAGCGCACCACGCGCCGCCGAAACGAAATCGTCAGAAAAGCGAAAGTGCCGCGCTGCCTCCACCTGGCCGCAGGCGTGGATCATGCGAATGGCGATATCCGCCTGCTCGGGCGTGAAGGCGGTAAGATCCGCTTCCTCACGGATGATGGCGAAGGAGCGCTCATAGATCGCGTCGCCATTGCGGATATAGTCGTACGTCGTCATGTCTTGTCCTGTCGGAGCGCCGCGACAATCCTGTCCTTGCCCAGTCGAACAAGGAAGGTGCGGGCATTTTCTCCGGGCTTATGTTCTTTTTCATAGAGGCGGGCAAGCCTGGAAAGCCCGGCCTTCTGCTGATCGATGGTCAAGCGCGCATCGGGAAGGGCTGAAACCTTGGCCTGATAGCCAAAGGAAAAACCTTCCGAAGTGCCCGAAAAGGCAAGAAGGGCGGGCGCAGGATGTGCACAGCCTTTGCCGCAACCGGAAAGATGCAAGGTGAAGGAACCATCGAGCATCGTGCCACACTCTTTGGCTGCGAACGCGGCGAGCGCTTGAACCGGCGTATAGGCCGATGCGCAGGACGGTGCGCCCGCGCACACCGCAATGGCGGTTCGGGGATCGTTGTCGCTAACGATGAGACCAGCCTTCTGCGCGTAATCCAGCAGTGCCGCACACGCGTCGCGATTGCCAAGCGCATAGAGCCCGTGCGAAGGACCGGGCCGGATGGACCGAACGCCGAGATCGCCTGCAATCTGGCACAGCGCAGACAGCGCTTCCGAGGTGATCTGCCCAAAAGCCGGAGCGATGACAGCGGCGTAGAGGCGATCATTGATAGGCCACAATCGGCGCTCGTCGGTTTGGCTCAATGTCCCGATGTCACGCGGTGGAGCGCGAACGTCTGATGAGATCGGCAGGAAACGATCACTGCAGATATTGTGCGCAGCCGCCCTATCCAGATCGCGCCCGCGCGCATCCGGTCCTCGCTCCGCCAGGTGAATGAGCAGGTCGATGACGCAATCCGCGGCATCTTCCGTCCGCAAAGCCCCTACAAGCAGCGCCTTTTCTTCCGTGCCACCCAACATCAACAGCCAGAGGACGTCGCCGTCCCGCTGGGCCGCTTTGAGCCTGATATCGGCAAGCAGCCCGCCCATCGGAGCCCGACCATCGCCATCCACGATAACCGACATCTTCGCGGCCAGCTTCGCGTCGAGACCAAGTGCCGTGGCCTTATGGCTGATGAGTTCAAGGATTGGTCCCGGATTGGCGACTTCGCTGTCGTCTATCCCGGCAAGCGGTGAGCCTTCCACAGCAAGCCCCTGACGCAAGGGCAATTGCAGCGCCAGCACATCGTGCTCCAGCTCAACAGCGCTTTCAGCCGTCAATCCGCGAAATTGAAGACTACCGCGTGCGGTCACATCCAGAAGCCCGTTGCCGTGGTGGCGGGCGAGATGGCCAAGACGGTCAAGATCGCTTGGCGACAGCGAAGCGGTAAACGCCACGCGCGACAAAAGTCCATCGCCCGTCCGCATTGGGGCGGAGAGGGCGGGGCAGACGCCTCTGCGAGAAAAGGGCTGAACCTGGGGAAGAGGGTTCATGCTGAGACCCTCTTGGACAAGGCCTCGGACGAGCGCGGAGCGATCAGCATTTCCAGTTCCGCATCCACGGCGTTGCGACGGCTGTGCCAAAGGTTGCGGCGGCGTGCAGACAGGAAGCGCTGCGCCATCAGTTCCGCAGCCTTGGGGTTTTCCCGTAAAATGAAATCGCGCACCTCTTCGTTGCCGAAATAGGCATCGTAGAGCGCTTCGATCAGCGACGAGGAAACGGCCTGCGTGGTTTCAGCAAAGCCAATCAGCCGGTCGACGGTCTCTGCAAATTCGGCGGCACCGCGCGGACCATGGCGCATCTGTCCGACGATGAAGCGCGGATTGACGGCACGGGCTCGCACCACGCGGGTGATTGCCTGGGCGATTGAGCGCGCACGCGGCCGGGCAGGATCGGTCGTATCCAGAGCCACCACGTCTGCCGCCTGTCCAAGCTTTGCCTTGGCGGCGGCAAAGCCGCCGATGAAGGCGACATCGGACGAACCGTCCAGAAGATCGCGGCCCGGATCGTCGCCGGTGTGAACCAGAAGTTCAGCGCGTTCGACTTGGGCGGCAAAGCCTGAATCGGAGAGGATCGACAAGCCATCTGCCCCGCCAAAGGCGTGGCTGGCTGCATCCAGATAGGCTTGGCCAAGCTCTTCCCGCTCGTCCCAATCGCCGCTTGCCAAGGCTTCTTCGATGCCAGCGCCATAGGTGCCGGGGGCAGAGCCGAAAATGCGTGCCGGGATATGACCGAGAGACGCCGTTTCCTCCGCCAGAGGATTGTCGCCGGGGGATTCTTCGCGTGAAGCAATCGTTCTTGCCGCCGCATCGAGGAGGGCAATCAGAGGCGGGAACATGTCCCGGAACAGGCCGGAAATGCGGAAGGTCACGTCCACCCGCGGGCGTCCGAGCGCGGCCGGTGGCAGAACTTCGATGCCGTTGACCCGGCCGGTCGCCTGATCGTAGATCGGACGCGCACCCATCAGATGCAGCGCCTGACCGACATCTTCGCCGCCATTGCGCAGCGATGCGGAGCCCCAGAGATCGAAAACCAGATGCCGCGGCCAGTCGCCATGGCTTTGCAGATGATGACGCAGCACCTCTTCGCCCGCTGCTTTCCCCAGCTCGAACGCCGTCGGTGTCGGCATGGTACGCGGATCGGCAGCATAGAGATTGCGCCCTGTCGGCAGCACATCCAGTCGTCCGCGTGCGGGTGCACCTGAGGGACCTGGCACAATATGATGACCGTCCAGCGCCGCCAGCAGCGCCGCCTTTTCTTGGGCAGCACTTTCGCGCCTCAGAGAATCCGGCTCATCGTCAGCGCAACGCCCGAACACATGCTGGCCGTCCTTGATGGCGAAATCTTTGAGATCGCACAGAAAGGCATCGATCCGGGTGAGCGCTGAATCCGCGTCCTCCTCCGCGCCGATACCGGCATCCGCTGCAAGTCCAGTTTCGAAGGCCTTCTCGACGATCAGCTTCGCCAGACGGTCGCGGCGACGACGATCAAGCCCATCGGCCTGAGCATATTCGTCCACCAGTTGCTCGAGCGCTGCCTGCTCCGGCGAAAGACCGGCGGCAACCAGTATGGGCGGAATGTGCCCGATGGTGACGGCAGCGATCCGTCGTTTGGCAACAGCAGCCTCCCCCGGATTGGAGACGATGAAGGGGTAGATGACCGGCAGCGCTCCAGTGACGATTTCTGGAAAACAGGTTTGCGACAGCGCGACCGTCTTTCCCGGCAGCCATTCCAGGGTGCCATGAGCGCCCACATGGATGATCGCATGAGCATCGAAATCCCGCTGCATCCAGGCACCGAAAGCCGCAAGCGCATGACGCGGCGGCAAGGCCGGATCGTGGTAGTCCACCCGCCTGTCTGCATGGCGCCCCCGGTCTGGAGCAAGCGCGACAACGACGGAGCCGAAACGGGCGACGCGGAAGTGAAAAGCCTGATCAACCACAGCCTCGTCGTCAGCAGCATCGCCCCAGGCCGAAGCCATTCCAGCGCGTGCCTCGTCCGGAAGAGCGTTGAGAGAGGCTCGGTAGCGATCGAGGGGAAGAGCGGTGCTCCCAGTCTCGATCCAATCGAGAAGCTCCCGTGCGGTGGCCGGAATATCGCCGAGTGCATAACCCGCATCCTGCAAATCTCGCAGCATCTCCAGCACGCTTTGGGGCACGTCGAGACCCACGGCATAGCCCGTGCGACCGGGTGCGGCACCGGGATAGTCCGGCATCAGGATGACAAGGCGCCTTTCCCGGGCCGCAGTCTGCGTCAACCGAAGGAAGGCAGCAATACGACGAGCGACCTGCTCGACCCGGTCTGGCTCGGGAGCATTGATCATCCCCGGGCGACCGGCAGGATCGGCCTGTTTGAAGGAGATCGCACCCGCGAGAATCCTCCCATCGAGTTCCGGCAAGACCACATGCATGGCAAGATCGGATGGATTGAGGCCCCGCATGTTTTCGGCCCAACCATCGCGCCGGGTCGTGGCCATGATCACTTGGAACACCGGCACGCCAAGCCGGTCGAACAGGCTCTTGTTCTCCGCATCCGTCTGGCTGGCAAAGGCGGTGGCTGCGATGATGGCAGCGGGCTCCAGCGGCGCCAGCGCGTCGTCGAGAAATTGGATCGCTTCGCCATCCTTCAGGCCGCTGACAAAGATCGGCAAAGGTGCGAAACCGCGGGATTTCAGCGCCTCGAATAGCGCATCGATTGGCGCAACATCGGCAGCCAGAAGCATCGAGCGATAGAAAAGGATGGGAAGTCTTATCGCTTCGGGGGCAAAAGCCGCGAGCACCTCATCGACATGGACGGCGCCAAGACCCGGCAGATAGAAGCCGGACTTCGGCAGCGGCTCCGGCGTGAAGCCGGGCCAGGCACCCTCTTTAGCAAAAGCGGCGAGACCTTCCGAAAGCCGGCGCATGTTCTGCGGGCCGCCTTCGCGGAAGAAGGAGAGGATCGAAGCGAGCCACGTCCGGTCGATTGTGGATTGCGCCTCGAGCTTTTCGTCGCGCTCGCTACATTCACCCGGCAGGAGCAGGAGCTTGACGCCGCGCCTGCGCGCCATCATCGCCAGCTGATCGACGCCGTAGCGCCAACGGTCCGCCCCGCCAAGAATCCGGATAAGGATCAGCTTGGCATGTTCTGCTGTCTTTTCGATCCAGAGATCGACGGACATCGGATGGCGCAGTTCAGAGAGATTGGCGACGCTGAGCGAAACGCCAGATTCTTCAGGCCAGGCGCGCTGCAGACCGGCCAGGTCGCTTGACGAGAAAGACAGTACCACCACATCCGCCTGGGGCTGGTTGAGATCAACCGGCTCGATCAGGTCGTTTAGCGACGAAGATGTGGTGGCGAGAATATGCATGATGAGTCAGGCAGCCAGCATCTGTTCGATCTTCTCGCGGTTCAGGCCCTTTTCGCCAATCACCACCAGCGCAGAACGCCGCACTTCGCCCGCAGCCCAAGGGCGGTCAAAGTAATGGTTCACGCGCGAGCCGACGGCCTGAACCTGCAAACGCATCGGCTTGGCGGAGACTTCGACGAACCCTTTGATGCGCAGGACGTTCTCGCAGGCCGCCGTCTGGGCGATACGCTCCGCCAGCGCCTCAGGATCGGACACCGCGCCAAGCTCGACGACGAAGCTGTCGAACTCGTCGTGATCGTGGTCTTCTTCATCATCATGGTGGGTATGGCGGTTTTCGATATCGTTCTCGACCGCAAGCCCAAGACCGATTAAAACGGCAGGATCGATCTGTCCATGCGATGCGACAACGATTTTCGCAGCCTTTGGCAGATGCTCCGTGATGTGTGCCTTGGCGCGCTCCAGACCATGCGCATCGAGAAGATCACCCTTGGTCAGCACGATCAGGTCGGCGCAGGCGATCTGGTCCTCGAAGACTTCTTCGACCGGATCGTCATGATCGAGCGCTTCGTCATTGGCGCGCTGGGCGGCGAGCGCATCCATGTCATGCGATACCATGCCTTCCGCCAAGGCCGCACCATCGGCCACCGCAACGACGGCGTCGACGGTCACGCGGCTTTTGATTGCCGGCCACTGGAAGGCCTGCACGAGCGGCTTTGGTAGTGCGAGGCCCGAGGTTTCGATCAGGATATGCTCGACCTTGGGCTGACGGCTTAGGATCTGTTCGATGGCTGGCTGAAAGTCGTCAGCGACCGTGCAGCAGATGCAGCCATTGGCAAGCTCAACGATGTTTTCTTCCGGGCAGCTTTCGATGCCACAGCCTTTGAGAATTTCGCCATCGATGCCGACATCGCCGAACTCGTTGACGATGATCGCCAGTCGCTTGCCATCGAGCTTTTCCAGAAGGCCGCGCAGCAGCGTGGTTTTGCCGGCGCCCAGAAAGCCGGTGACGATGGTGCAGGGAACGCGCTCTAGCGTGGTCATGATGTCTCCTCGACGAAATTCAAAGGGGGGATACGCGCGACCATGCCGCGCTTCAAGCTATCAGGACGGCCGCGCCAGGGCATCAGGCCATCGGTGGACGTGGCAAGCAGCTTTGCGCCGGTGATCAGATCATCGGCGTTTTCAGGCGTCAGCCCGCCGAAGACATAGGACCAGCCGTCGGCTGTGCGCATGGCGGCGCTAGCGCCACGCTTGCAATTGGCGAGACAATTGACGCTGCGCACCTCGACATTTGCCTCAGTGCCGAGCGCGATCGCCGCTTGCGCCAGAAGCGCACCGGGACGGGGTTCCGCATTCGGCTCCGCCTCGTCGCGGCAACTGCGGCAGACATAGATGACCAAGCCGGACGCGCCACGCGTTTCGGTCTGTCCTTCAGTCCGTGACGATGTCGAGGTAATATCCAAACCGTATCCGCTTCCGCCATCAAAACATGCAAGGGGTGCGGATGCCGAAGACGGAATGCGAGAGACCGCAAACCGATATTCGGCGAGACCGACTGACCGGAGCACCCCGCCCGGCAGACGTTTTGTTCTGAAACGGCAGGTCTCCTGGCTTGCGGCTTGAATGAGCGCCCTTGCACCGCCTTCCCGGATCGAAATCCAGTGGCTTTACGGTGCGGGCTCGCCGCTTACAGTTGCGGGGGCAGCCACGGATTGACCCGAAGAGTGGGCGGACCGTGTTCCCTCTTAGCTTTTCCCGTTGCCGGAAAAAGACCGTCAGTGCCTTACCTTTAAGGGCAAGCCGCGCCGCGGTCAATGCAAGCCTTGCCACCCGGCTTACAGGCTCCATTGCGGAGGAGGGCGTTTTGACTATAGTCGCCGCTTCTAAATACGGCTCGGAAGGACATGGAACATCATGACACGCGAGATCAGCGACAGCGAAGCCGCCCGCCACCGCGAGAAGATGGTGAACCGCAAGAGCGTGCAGGACGCGGAAGTGGCCGAGAAGACGATCGAGAAGGGTCTGCTGATGGTCAATACCGGCCCCGGCAAGGGCAAGTCCACAGCGGCCTTTGGCCTTGCGCTTCGCATGCTTGGCACCGGGAGACGCGTTGGCATTGTTCAGTTCATCAAGGGTGCGTGGTCGACCGGCGAGCAGCAAGCGCTGACGATTTTCGGCGACCGGGTGGAATGGCGCACCATGGGCGAAGGTTTCACGTGGGACACGCAGGATCTTAAGCGTGACGTCGCAGCAGCTACGAAAGCCTGGGACGAAGCCAAAATGCTGATGGCCGACGAAACGATCGGTCTTCTGGTTTTAGATGAGCTGAATATCGCGCTTCGTTATGACTATCTGGATCTCGCAGAGGTCGTCGCAACGCTGCAAAGCCGCCGTCCCGACCTCCACATCATCGTCACCGGCCGCAATGCCAAGCCGCCCTTGATTGAAGCGGCCGACATGGTGACGGAGATGACACTGGTGAAGCATCACTTCAAGGCGGGTGTGAAAGCTCAATCCGGCATCGAGTACTGATCCATGGCCGCCAGATCCATCATGTTTCAGGGAACCGGCTCGGATGTCGGCAAGTCGCTGATGGTGGCGGGTCTGGCGCGCGCCTTTACCCGAGGGGGACTTTCGGTTTTGCCATTCAAGCCGCAGAACATGTCCAACAATGCGGCGGTCACAGCCGATGGCGGCGAGATCGGCCGCGCGCAAGCTCTGCAGGCGCGTGCTGCTGGCGTGCCGCTGTCAGTGCACATGAACCCCGTTCTGTTGAAGCCGCAGAGCGAAACGGGTGCGCAAGTCGTGGTTCAGGGAAAAGTTCTCGGCAATGCGAAAGCAGCCGACTATCAACAGATGAAGGCTGGGCTGATGCCCCGAGTGCTGGAAAGCTTCCAGCATCTGAAGACTTGCGCCGATCTCGTGCTCATCGAAGGTGCCGGCAGCGCATCGGAAGTCAATCTGCGCGCCAACGACATTGCCAATATGGGCTTTGCCCGTGCAGCCGATGTTCCCGTGATTCTGATTGGCGATATCGACCGCGGCGGGGTGGTCGCCAGCCTCGTCGGCACGAAGACAGTGTTGGATGCAGATGACACATCGATGATCGAAGGCTTCATCGTCAATCGGTTTCGCGGCGACCCATCACTGTTCAATGAAGGCATGCGCATCATTGCCGAGCATACTGGCTGGCGCTCCATCGGCCTCCTGCCCCACTTCGCCGATGCTTCGCGCCTGCCAGCCGAGGATGCGCTCGACTTAGCCGGGGTAAGCCCGTCAAAGCCCGGTGCAAAAATCCGCATCGCCGTGCCGATCCTGCCGCATATCTCCAACTTCGACGATCTCGATCCACTCGATATGGAGCCGAATGTCGAGCTGATCCGCGTGCGTCCTGGGGCCGCAATTCCTGGCAATTGCACCCTCATCCTGCTCTGCGGATCGAAATCGACGATCGCCGATCTAACAGTCCTGAAGCAGGCCGGTTTCGATATCGACATCAAGGCGCACCTTCGCCGCGGCGGCTTTGTGCTTGGTCTTTGTGGTGGCTATCAGATGCTCGGACGCGTCTTGTCGGACCCGGACGGCATGGAAGGTCCGCCTTCCACCGTTGATGGGCTTGGCTTGCTGAATGTCGAAACAGTGCTGACGGGAGACAAGAGGCTGGTCTCGGTCGAAGGGCGCAGCTTCGATGGTCAGGCCTTTTCCGGCTACGAGATGCATGTGGGCGTGACAAAGGGCGATGACTGCAATCGTCCCTTTGCCACGATCGGCAATCATGTGGATGGTGCAATCTCAGCAGACGGTCGCGTCTTCGGCACCTATGTCCATGGTCTCTTTTCCGACGACGGACAGCGCAGCGCCTGGCTGCAAAGGCTCGGCGGGCAACCATCAGCGCTGAATTACGAGGCGCAGGTGGATGCGGTTCTGGAACGGTTGGCGGACCATATGGAGCGCCACCTCGATCTCGACGCTCTGCTGTCTATAGCACGGTGACCAACGCCAATAGGCCGAAGAGCCCGATCAACAGGGCGTCCGCAGCACGCGCAAGCTTCAGCGCTTTTCGAATATCGGCAGCGGTCAGATCACGCCGTCCGCCTTCACCCATGAAACGCGCCTGGATCATCTGCCCGCCATAGGAGCGGGGACCGGCAAGTGCAAAACCAAGCGCGCCCGCTAGCGCCGATTCAGGCCAGCCGGCGTTGGGTGAGCGGTGATGCTTCGCATCGCGCGCGACAGCACGCATGGCCTCGAGCGGCGAAGCGCCTTTGACGAAGATGGCAGCGACGACGAACAAAAATGCCGTCAGGCGCGAGGCAGGAAGGTTTACCAGATCATCCAGCCGGGCTGACGCCCAACCGAAAGCTTCATGACGCGGCGTGCGGTGGCCAATCATGCTGTCAGCCGTATTGATCGCCTTGTAGCCCGCCCCGCCCGGCAGACCAAGCAGTCCGAGCCAAAAGGATGGGGCCACGACGCCATCGGAGAAATTCTCCGCAAGGCTTTCGATGGCTGCCCGGCACACCGCTGCCTCATCCAGCTGGTCCAGATCTCGGCCGACGATCATCGATACGGCTTTTCTGCCGCCTTCGAGGCCCTCGCTTTCCAATGCGGTCGCCACCGCCGCAACATGGTCTTCCAGGCTCTTTTGGGCGGGAAGCGAAGCGCCGACGATAGCGACCAGCAACAATCCCAGCGGCAGAAGCAATAAAACCTTTTGCAACAAGAGGGCGACGGCGACGGTGATACCGAGAAAGACCACAAGCGCCAGCACACCTTTTGCTTCTCGATTGGAAAATGATCCTTGTTCCCGGTTCCATTTTCTGTCGAGCAGCGCGATAAGCGAACCGATCCATGTGACCGGATGGCCGATGCGGCGGAACAGCCAATCGGGATAGCCGACAAGGCGTTCGATCAGAAGTGACAGGAAAGCGAGAGCAAAGAACATGGGCAATAGGGGACCGGTGACTATGCAGGCTGCGATCCGTCATGGTGGCGATCTGGGGCGGGCGCGTGCATCTTTTCCGCTGGCACCGGAACCCTGGATCGATCTTTCCACGGGGATCAATCCGCATTCCTATCCGCATTCTCCCATTCCTGCCAGCGCCTTTGCTCGTCTGCCCGAACCTTCTGCCTTGAACCACATGAAGGACATTGCCGCGGCGGCATTTGGCGCGCCTTCTGCGGCGCATATTTGCGCTGCACCTGGGACGCAAATGCTGATGCCGTTGCTGGCAGAACTCGCACTCAAGCGCGGGGCAAAAAGCGCGGCCATTCTTACTCCAACCTATGCCGAGCACGCCAGAACAGCGCGAATGGCAGGCCTTGAAGTTGCCGAGGTATCCGACTTCTCCAAACTCTCCGATTTCGGCTACGCCGTCGTCGTTAACCCGAACAACCCCGACGGTCGCATGATAGAGCGGAGTGAGCTTCTCGCTCTTGCCGAGAAGATGAGCCGCAAAGGCGGCCTGTTGGTGATCGACGAAGCCTTCATCGAAACCGGCCATGTCGAGAGCTTGGCCGATGCCACGCAAATCGATGGGCTCATTGTCCTGCGATCTTTCGGAAAATTCTACGGAATGGCGGGTCTTCGGCTCGGCTTTGCCGTTGCGCACCCGGACATCGTCGAGGGGCTCGAGCAGCGTTTGGGGCCGTGGGCCGTCTCAGGTCCGGCTTTGCACGTGGCAGCAGAGGCCATGGCAGATCGTCATTGGCGTGACACCATGCGACTCCGGCTAAGAACTGAAGCCGCACGCCTCGATGCGAGTTTGATCGGCGCAGGTCTCAACGTCGTGGGCGGCACGAGCCTCTTCCGTCTAGTCCGCGATGAGAGGGCCGCAACAATATTTGACCATCTTGCCCATCGCGGCATCCTGATCCGCATCTTCGATGAGCGGGCGAACGATATGCGCTTTGGTCTGCCGGGCACGGAACTGGAATGGCAAAGGCTTCAAGCCGCTCTTTCAGAGCTTTAGATCGTTCCTGTATCGGCTTACAAAAAAATGCTCGGGACAAGCCCGAGCATAGGATGCTCCAAGAGGAGAGTTCGGAGCCTCAACCTTTGAAGGTGTAAGCCTCGATCGACTCCGGCTTCATCTCGATGGAGAAGCCAGCCATCTTTGGCGGCATGTAAGCTGCGTTCTGGATGTCGCATGGCTCGAAGAAGTGCTCGTGCAGATGATCGACATACTCGATCACGCGGCCTTCCTTGGTACCGGACACGACCAGATAGTCGATCATCGACAGATGCTGGACATATTCGCACAGACCCACGCCACCGGCGTGCGGCCAAACGGGCAGATTGTATTTCGCGGCGATCAGCAGCACAGCGAGAACTTCGTTCAGACCGCCCATGCGGCAGCTGTCGATCTGCACGACGTCGATTGCGCCTTCGGCGATGAACTGCTTGAACATGATGCGGTTCTGGCACATCTCACCGGTCGCGACCTTTACGGAGCCGATGGCCTGGCGAATCTTACGGTGACCGGCGACATCGTCAGGGCTCGTCGGCTCTTCGATGAAGAACGGCTTGCAGAACGCAAGCTTGTTGACCCACTCGATGGCCTGATCGACTTCCCAGACCTGGTTGGCATCGATCATCAGATAACGATCGGGACCGATGACTTCACGGGCAATGGTGAGGCGACGAATATCGTCGTCCAGATCGCGGCCGACCTTCATCTTCACATGGTTGAAGCCGGCATCGATCGCTTCATGGCAGAGGCGACGCAGCTTCTCGTCGCTGTAACCGAGCCACCCAGCGGAAGTGGTGTAGCAGGCGTAACCTTCTGACTTAAGGATATCGACGCGCTCCTTCTTGCCGACCTCCGCCTTCTTCAGGATTGCAAGCGCATCCTCGCGGGTCAGGACGTCGGTCAGATAGCGATAGTCGACAATGTCGGCGATTTCTTCGGCGCTCATATCGGCAACAAACTGCCATACCGGCTTACCGGCCTGCTTTGCAAGCAGATCCCAGACGGCATTGACAACGGCACCGGTTGCCAGGTGCATCGCGCCCTTGTCAGGCCCGATCCAGCGTAGCTGGCTGTCGCTCGTCAGATGGCGCCAGTATTTACCGGGGTTTTCGACGACGCTAGCGAGATCCGTTCCGACCACCAGGTGCCGCATTGCCTTGATCGCCATGCAGCAGATGTCGTTGCCGCGACCGATGGTGAACGTCAGTCCGTGCCCCTTCAGCGAAGGCTCGTCCGTATCAAGAATAACGTAGGCCGCTGAGTAATCCGGATCTGGATTCATCGCATCCGAGCCGTCGAGGCTCTGTGAAGTTGGGAAGCGCAGATCGAAAACGCGCAGGTCGGTAATCTTGGTCATGGCCGTTTTACTCGCGGTCAGAGGTCGTTGAATAGGATGGCTGGCGGGCAGTTCAGGCCACTTCCACCATGCCTTTGATGACGCCGGCGCGGGGGTCGGTCAAGCCGGCGAAGTTGGCTGGCACGTCGGCAAGCGTCATGCGGTGGGTGATCAGGGCTTCCGGCACGCGTCCGGCGCGCAGAGCTTCCAATACCCGTTCGAAATCTTCCGGGGTCGCATTGCGGCTGCCGAGAAGCGTCGTCTCGCGCTTGTGGAATTCTGGATCGTTGAAGCTGATGTCGCTGGCAACGATGGAAACAAGAACATAAGCACCGCCGTGGCCGACAAAGGAGAATCCCCGCTCCATGGCTTTCGGATTGCCGGTCGCATCGAAGACGACATCGAAGAAGTTGCCTTCGGTAATCTCGCCCAGACGATCCTTATCGCCGTCGCCAAGCAGCACGATATTGGCAACGCCCAAATGATCGCGGCAAAAGGACAGCCGGTCCCCGCGGCTGTCGATCATTGTCACCGTCGCACCATTCATCACGGCAAAGACGGCAACGGCCATGCCGATGGGGCCGGCACCGACGATCAACACATGCTGGTCCTTCTCGACCGCGCCGCGACGCACGGCATGCGCGCCGATCGCCAGAAACTCCGTCATGGCCGCCTGATCGAGAGAGAGGCCTTCTGCCTTCAGCACGAATTGCTGCGGCACGCTCAGATACTCGACCATACCACCATCGCGATGCACACCGAGTACGCCGATGTTGCGGCAGCAATTGCTCTTGCCCTTCAAGCACGCATTGCAGTGTCCGCAGGACATGTAGGGAATGATGGTGACGATATCTCCGGCCGACAGGCTGCTGCCCTGCGGTGCTTCCTCTACGGTGCCCGACAGTTCATGGCCCATGATACGAGGGTAGGAAAGATAGGGCTGGTTACCGGTGAAGATGTGCAAATCCGTGCCGCACACTCCGATGCGGCGAACGCGGACCAGAACTTCATTCTCCGCGCGAGACGGCTTCGGAAGTTCCTTGGAAACGAGCAGACCGGGTTTGTCGCAAAAGATCGCCAGCATGAATCACCTGTCCGAGAGAGAATAGAGACGTATGGCGTTGCCGCCAAAAACCTTGGAATGGTGCTCTTGGGGCACGACATCCCGGCAAAAATCCAGCCAGTCCTGGTAGTCTCCAGCAAGCCGAATGACCGGCCAGTCGCTGCCGAAGATCACCCGCTCGGGACCGAACAGCTCCAGAATCGTTTCAGCATAGGGCCGAACCGCTTGCGGCTTTTGATCCCCGCGCTCCACCAGAAGACCGGAGAGTTTGCAGTACACATTTGGCAGAGCGGCAAGTGCGGCCATGTCGCTGCGCCATTCGACATAATGGCCTGTCGCGATCTTGGGCTTTGCGCCATGATCGATAACGATCTTGAGTGAAGGATGACGCTCTGCGAAACGCAGCAGATAAGGCAGATGCGGCGGCAGAACCAGCGCATCGAAGACGAGACCCTTTTCCACCAGCACTTCCACAGCAGCATCAAGGGCCGGATCGTCGATCCACCGGACATCCGCGATGTCCTGCAACATCGGTCGCACACCCTTGAAGGCTGCATTTGAAGCAAGCCGAGCGATCTCGTGGGGCGCATCCGCCGCCTTCATATCCACCCAACCGACCACACCCTTGATGAAGCTGTGGTCATCAGCAAGCGCCAGCATGAAATCCGTGTCGGCCGGGCGTTCCATCGTCTGCACCAGCACGGTGCCGGAAACGCCCGCCTTTTCCAGCAAGGGCTGAAGATCCGCGGGCAGGAAGTCCCGATAGATCGCTTCAAGCGACGCCGGAGGCCACTGGCCCTGCCGGTCCTTCAGCAGCCAGAAATGCTGATGTGCATCGATGAGCATGGTTCAGCCCTTTGCGCCTGGCACTGGTGAGCCTTCGGCAATGAGACCCCGGCGGTGCAATTCGGCCCAGAACGCGTCCGGGATTTCCTGCTCGAACCATGCGATGTTGGAGGTCAACTGCTCCGCGTTGCGTGCGCCGGAAACGACCGTTACCGAGGCAGGATGAGCCAGCGGGAACTGCAATGCAGCGGCCTGGAGCGAAACCCCCATCTCTTCGCAAACATCGTGCAGGGCATCCACCCGTGCCAAAAGTTCTGCGGGCGCGTCCTTGTAGTTGAACTTGCGATTGCCGGCGAGAATACCGGAATTGAAGGCACCGGCAACAACGATGCCAACACCCTTTTCGGCGCAGGCGTTCATGAAGCTCAGGCTCTCTTGTTCCAGAAGCGTATAACGACCGGCAAGCATGGCGGCATCGATATCAAACACGTCCATCGCATCGCGAACCACTTCCCATTCGTTGACGCCAAGACCGACGGCCTTCGTGGAGCCTTCGTCGCGCAGCTTGCCGAGCGCCTTGAAGCCGCCACCTGTCGTCAGCTGTTCCCAGTAGTGCTGGTGCTTGTCGCCGTGGGTATAGGGGCCGATATCGTGGATGTAGAGAATGTCGGGCTTGAGAATCCCCAGACGCTGCTGGCTCGCTTCGAAGGAGCGCATGATCGCGTCATAGGAATAGTCGTAAACCGGCCGGAAGGGCAGCGGCGCAACGTAGGTGTCTTCTTCCGGTCCAACGGTTTCATCCGGCACCATAACGCGGCCGACCTTGGTGCTGAGCGTGTAGTCGCTGCGATCGTGCTCGGTCACCATCGTGCCGAGACGACGCTCGGAGCGGGTGTAGCCATAGAAGGGCGCGGTATCGAAGTAACGCATTCCGCTGTCCCAGGCCTTGTCGAAAGCGCCCTTGGATTCCTCATAAGGCGTGAGGCGATAGAGGTTGCCCATCTGCGCACAGCCGAGGCCCATGATGGTCACTTCGACATCTCTGTGTGGCAACTTGCGTTTATCGGAGACCTTCATGGCGGGGCACTTTCACATTTGTCATCTGGTGGAGATGGCCGCACGATATGCGACCATCTGTTTTGAACGTTTCTTCGGGAGTTCTATCACGCCGAAATCGGGTCAGGCGTGACAGAGGAGAGTTTTAGTACAGAACGTTCTTGGCTTCCGGCTTGTCGATGTTGTCCTTCGTGACGACGACGACACCGGTATCAACAAACTTCTCGACCTTTTCCTTCTTGATCAGCTTTTCGACGGTTTCTACACCCTTTTCGCCCATCTGGTAGGAACCCTGAACGACGATTGCAGACAGCGTGCCGTCCTTGACGAAGTTCTGGAGGTCTTCGTTACCGTCGAAGCCGATCGCAACCACCTTGCCAGCCTTGCCGGACTGAGCGAGCGCACGACCAACACCGATTGCGGTGGGCTCGTTGGCGCCGAAGATGCCCTTCAGGTCAGGGTTGGCGGCCAGAACGTCGGTCGTCTGGTTCAGAGCGGTCGCCATCTGGGACTGAGAGTAGTATGGGCCGACGATCTGCAGCTTGGAATTGGCCTTGATGTAGTCGATGAAGCCACCGACGCGACCGATTTCAGAACCGGCACCGGCGACGTAGGACATGACCGCGATCTTGCCTTCCTTGCCGACCTTCTTGATCATTTCTTCGGCGGCCAGCTCACCGGCCTTCTTGTTGTCGGTCGCCAGGAACGACTGGTAATACTGATCGCCACCCTTGGCGAGCTGCGAGTCGATCAGAACAACTGGGATGCGAGCTTCCCATGCCTTCTTGACGGCTGGAAGAAGAGCGTCCGGATCGGACGGTGCGAGCACGATGCCATCGACCTTACGGTTGACTGCGTTTTCAACCATGTTCACCTGGTCGGCGATGGCGGATTCGGACGCCGGACCCTGGAAGGTCATCGTTTCGCCCTTGACATTCT
Source organism: Agrobacterium larrymoorei (assembly GCF_037722385.1). GTDB lineage: Bacteria > Pseudomonadota > Alphaproteobacteria > Rhizobiales > Rhizobiaceae > Agrobacterium > Agrobacterium larrymoorei_C. The sequence goes on along the minus strand of NZ_JBBKAQ010000018.1, from coordinate 78,741 downwards.
TCATCGCAGCGTCGGCGCCCTTCTGGACGTTCTGCCAGAATGTCGAGTTGACGGTCTTGACGATGACGGCGATTTCGCCGGCCTGTACCGCGGAAACGCTCCAGAGCGCGATCACGGATGTCAAAAGAACAGTCGTCAGTTTTTTCATGTCTTCCTCCATTTGTACCGGCGAAGGGAGAGCTCCTCTTCTCGACACCGGCTGTCCCGCGGATAGGGTCCGCACCCTTTTCAGAAGCTTTGCAGTGCAATCAGCGGCGATTGCGCAACTGGTCGATCCAGACTGTCATCAAGATGACGAGGCCGATGATGATCTGCTGCGTGAAGGCAGAGACCCCGTTCATATTGAGACCGTTGCGCAGGATACCGATGACGAATGCACCGATTGCTGTCCCTGAAATCGTTCCGACGCCGCCGATCAGCGAGGTTCCGCCGATGACGGCGCTGGCGATGGCATCAAGCTCGTACATGACACCTTCGTTCGGCTGTGCGGTGACAAGGCGCGACATCAATACGCAGCCCGTCAGACCAGCAAGCGTGCCGGAAAGAACGTAGGTGAAGTTGGTGACGCGGGCGACATTGACGCCGGAAAGACGAGCCGCTTCAGCATTGGAGCCGACCGCATAGATGTGGCGTCCGAGAACCGAACGGTTCAGCATGAAGGCCACGGCAAGGGCAATGACGACCATCAAGATGACCGGGTAGGGAATGCCGGGAAAAACGACATTCGGGAACCCATCGTCACCGATATTGACGATGCGGAAGAGGGCGCCGTTGCCAAGTTCGCCGAAGGATTCACCCAGACCGGAGACCGCACGGGCACCAGTGATCTGCAGCGCCACACCGCGCGCGATCAACATCATGCCAAGCGTTGCAATGAAGGGCGGCAGCTTGAAGCGCGTGACCAGAAAACCGTTGATCAGACCGCAGAGCGAACCCGTGAGGATGCCGAGGAACATGCCAACCGGAACAGGCATGCCAAGTTCCTTTACCGCAAGTGCAGCAACCACGCCGGCAAGCGCCAGAACCGAACCGACGGACAAGTCGATGCCGCCGGTGATGATGACGCAGGTCGCGCCGATACCCAACAGCGCAATCGAGGTGACCTGCAGAGCGATCGTCATGGCGTTGTTGACGCTGAAGAAGGCACTGCTAGTTGCCGAAAACACGATGGCCAGCACCACGAGGCTGCCGAGAGCGGCAAACTTCTGGATGATGTCCTTCTGTCTATCGCTGAGCGAAGGGGTCTTAACGGGTTCTGGTGATTTCGACATGTCTTACCTCATTGCGCCTTGCGGCTATAGCCGGAGGCATAGCGCATGATTTCTTCTTGATTGGTCTTGGCCGTTTCCAGCACACCGGTAATTGTTCCTTCGTGGAACACCGCGATACGATCCGTCAGGCCCAGCACTTCGGGCAATTCCGAGCTGATGAGGATGACGCCGATGCCGCGCGCTGCGAGTTCATCCATGATCTTGTAGATGGCGAACTTTGCACCGACGTCGATGCCACGGGTCGGCTCATCGAAAAACAGGATGCGTGACTGGCGGAACAACCATTTGCCGATGATGATCTTCTGCTGGTTGCCGCCAGATAGGAGACGAACCGTCTGTTTGATCGAGGGCGTACGAACATTCAAGAGATCGACGTAGCGCTTTGCCACCTCGTCGTGCTTCTTGAAGTCGATCAGACCGAAGCGGTTGGAGACCTCGTCCATATTGGCAAGCGAAGTATTGGCAGCAACCGACATCTTGATCGCCAGGCCGTCGCTCTTACGATCTTCGGAGAGATAGGCAATACCCTGCTCGATGGCGTCCTGAGGCGACTTGATCGTCAGCTCGCGGCCTTCAAAGGTGATCGTGCCGGCATCGAAAGCATCCGCGCCGAAAATGGCACGTGCGACTTCAGTACGGCCAGCGCCCATCAGGCCCGCAAATCCCAGGATTTCGCCACGGCGCAATTCGAAATTAACGTCATGGAATACGCCCGCCCGCGTCAGGCCTTTGACCGAGAAGATCACTTCATCCGTCGGCTTCGATGTCCGCTCAGGAAACTTCTCTTCCAGCGAGCGGCCAACCATGCGTGTGACGATATCATCGACCGTGATCGACTTGAAATCGTCGGTCGAGATATAGCGTCCATCGCGAAGCACGGTAACGCGATCGACGATCTCGGCCATTTCATCCAGACGGTGGGAGATGTAGACGATACCGACGCCAGATGCCTTCAGGTCGCGGATGACCTTGAACAACAGGCGTGTTTCCTGCTCGGTGAGCGAAGAAGTCGGCTCATCCATGATGAGCACTTCGGCATCGAGCGAGAGCGCCTTGGCAATTTCGACCATCTGGCACTGCGCCACGGACAGTCCGCGTACCAGCGTGTCGGGATGGATATCGACGCCGAGACGATCGAGACAGCGTTTGGCATCAGCACGTAGCTTCTTGCGATCGACGAGGAAGCCTTTCCTCGGCTCGCGGGCCAGATAAATGTTTTCGGCAACACTCAAATGCGGAACGAGATTGAGTTCCTGGTGAATGATGGCGATGCCAGCAGCTTCGGATTCCAGAGGAGAGGCATATTGGACCTTCTGGCCCTTATGCAGGATCGTACCACTGGTGGGCTGATAGACGCCGCTGATGATCTTCATCAAGGTGGACTTGCCAGCACCGTTCTCGCCGCAGACGGCATGAACTTCACCGGAGCGCAGATCGAAACGCACATCGCTCAAAGCCTTGACGCCAGGAAACTCCTTGCAGATGTCCTCGAGACGCAAAAGCGTACCGGACGCCTGAAGCGCGTCATGCCGTGTGTCATCATGGCTCGAAATGGACGATGCGCCTTGCGACATCCGCTACCTCCCAATAGCCGCTCCGTTCTCCCGCAGAGCGCTTCAATGGCCGCAATGGTTAGGCCGCATTTTTTGAGTGGTCAAGCCAATTTGTGATTTTTTGTTGCTGCGCATAGCAATCCTCAGGAAATGAAACTGGCATAATTCTCATAATATCAATATATTTCAATAGGATAAAATATATCTTTGCCAATGCCTTCCGTAAGGTCTACGGTAAGGCCAAATCTTAAATTCCCTCAGGATCATCGTGGACCTCAAATGAATGGTCAGGCCAAAATCGTTGAGCCGAGACGCCTCTACCAACAGGTTGCAGACCAGATCCGCGACTTGATCGACGGTGGAGAGTTCCAGCCTGGAACACGGCTGCCCTCTGAGAGGGACTTAGCCCAAAAGCTCGGCGTTTCTCGTCCCTCTTTGCGCGAGGCATTGATCGCGCTTGAAATCGACGGCAGCGTCGAAATCCGCATGGGTTCTGGCGTTTACGTCTCGACAGAGACCGCCGCCCAACAGGCAAGCACGCGGTCTCTCGGCGACAGCCCTTCTGAGCTGATGCAGGCTCGATCCACACTGGAAGGTGCAACCATTGTCCTTGCGGCGAGCCGTATCGATGAGCCTGCTCTTGCGATGTTGCGAGCGACGCTGGACGAAATGAGGAAGGAGATCGAGGCAGGCCGCAAGCCTCTCGATCAGGACCGAAAGTTTCACTCCACGATCGCCGAACAATCGGGAAACACCATTCTGGCGCGTTTGGTCGCCGATCTCTTCGATGACAGGCACAGCCCAATCTCGACGCAATTGCGGGTGAAGTTCGAGGACCGAAGCACATGGACCTTCGCGTTGGAGGAACATGAGGCGATTCTGATCGCGTTGGAAAACCGTGATCCATTGATGGCTCAGGCTGCCATGCGCATTCACCTCGAAAGCTCAAGACGACGCTGGATCGACACGTAATTTTTTAGACAGGCCTCGGCGGACAATCTGTCGGGAGGAGGAAAAGAGTGACTGAGAATACCGAATCTACCATTTTGCTGAACGCCAAGGACAATGTCGCGGTCGCCCGCCGACCTATTCCGAAAGAGACAGACATCGGACGCGGTGATCTGAAAGCGCTCGATCTCATCGGGCGCGGTCACAAGGTCGCCCTGAAGACGATCAAGTCCGGCGAAGAGGTGATCAAATACGGTCAGGTGATTGGCGTTGCCACACAGGACATTGAGCCAGGCCGCCACGTGCACCTGCACAACCTTGCCATGGTGCCATCCGAGCACGCGCACCAGTTTAGCGTCGACATTGAAGAAAAAGGCATGCTGCCGCAAGCCGAACGTCGGACCTTCATGGGCTATGATCGTGGGACAGGCGGTGCCGGCACGCGCAACTACATCGGCGTCATTGCGTCGGTAAACTGTTCCGCCACGGTGTCGCGATACATAGCCGACTATTTCAACAAGGAAGGCGGCCTCGACGGTTTCGACAATGTCGACGGCGTCGTGGCGCTAACGCATGGAACGGGCTGTGCGCTCAACACCAAGTCTGAAGGCTATCGCCTGCTGATTCGCACGATCCAGGGCTATGCCCGCCATCCAAATTTCGGTGGTATCCTCCTGATCGGCCTTGGCTGTGAGACCAACCAGATTGCTCCGATCCTCGAACACTACAAGATGGAAGAGGGCGACCGTCTGCGCACCATGACGATCCAGCAGCATGGCGGCACACGCAAGACGATCGAGGCCGCGATTGCCAACGTCAAGGAGATGCTGCCGATCGTCAACGCGGCAAAGCGCACCGAACAGCCCTTGTCGAAACTGAAGCTGGCGCTGGAATGCGGCGGCTCAGACGGTTACTCCGGCATCTCGGCAAACCCGGCTCTCGGATACGCTTCGGATCTCATCGTCCGCAATGGCGGAACCACGGTTCTGGCCGAAACGCCTGAGATTTATGGCGCAGAACACCTTCTGACACGCCGTGCCGTGACGCCGGCCGTTGCAGAGAAGCTGCTGCAGCGGATCGACTGGTGGCGCGATTACACCGCCCGTAATGGTGATGAGTTGAACAACAATCCGTCACACGGCAACAAGCTGGGTGGACTGACCACAATTTTGGAAAAATCCCTGGGTGCTGTTGCCAAAGGCGGCTCGATGCCGCTGAAGGCTGTCTATGAATTCGCCGAGACCGTGACCGAGCCCGGCTTCGTCTTTATGGATACCCCCGGCTATGATCCGGTGGCAGTCACGGGCCAGGTAGCGGGCGGCTGCAATGTCATCTGTTTCACCACCGGCCGCGGCTCCGTCTCCGGCTTCAAGCCAGCCCCTTGCATCAAGATCGCCACAAACTCCGAAATGTACGAGCACATGAAAGAGGATATGGATATCAACTGCGGCGACATCGTCACCGGCAAGGAAACGATCGAAGAAGCCGGGCAACGCATCTTCGACCACATTATCGCCGTAGCATCTGGCGAGCAGACCGTTAGCGAAATCTACGACTACGGAGACAACGAATTCGTGCCTTGGCAGGTCGGCGCCGTGACCTGATGCTTCACGTGAAACGTTGATGATAAAGAAAAGGCCCGGGATCGTTCTCCGGGCCTTTTGCTTTTTGGAGCGAAGATTTTAGTGACGGAAGTGCCGCATGCCGGTGAAGACCATTGTCACATTGTGGGCATCAGCTGCGTCGATCACTTCCTGGTCACGCATGGAGCCGCCGGGCTGAATGACGGCCGTGGCACCGGCGGCAATCGCCGCAAGAAGACCGTCCGCGAACGGATAAAAGGCTTCAGAGGCAACCGCCGAACCCTTGGTCAGCGGCTCGGCGAGACCCATGGCCTTGGCAGCATCTTCCGCCTTCTGCGCCGCGATGCGGGCCGAATCCACACGGCTCATCTGACCGGCGCCGATACCGGCTGTCTGTCCATCCTTGGCGTAGATCACCGCATTCGACTTGACGTGCTTGGCGATCTTGAAGGCGAACTTCATGTCCTCAAGTTCCTGCGCCGTCGGGGCCCGTTTGGTAACGACCTTTAGATCGAGGTCTTCAACCATGCCATTGTCCCGGCTTTGCACAAGGAGACCACCAGAAACCGTCTTGGCAGTAATGCCGGCCGCACGCGGATCAGGAAGGCCGCCAGCGGAAAGGAGACGCAAATTCGGTTTGCGCGCAACGATCGCCTTTGCCTCTTCCGTAACGTCTGGCGCGATGATGACCTCGGTGAAGAGCTGGATGATCTCCTCTGCCGTTTGTGCATCAAGCGTCTGGTTCAGGGCGATAACGCCACCAAAAGCCGAAACGGGATCACAGGCCAGCGCGCGCTTGTAAGCCTCGAGCAACGTCGAGCCAGTTGCCACGCCGCATGGATTGGCATGCTTGATGATGGCAACCGCCGGTGCGTTCTCAGGCAAGAATTCAGCGACCAGTTCATAGGCCGCATCCGTGTCGTTGATGTTGTTGTAGGAAAGCTGCTTGCCCTGGAGCAGCGTGGCCGTCGCGACACCCGGACGCTTCTCACCCGTCAGATAGAAGCCGGCACTCTGATGCGGGTTTTCCCCGTAACGCATCTTTTCCTTCAATGTCCCACCAATGGCGCGGTAATGCGGCGTCTCGATTGCAAGCGCTTCCGCAAACCAGTTCGAGATGACGGCATCGTAGGCGGCGGTGCGCGCATAGGCCTTGGCCGCGAAGCGCTGGCGCAGCGCATAGGACGTCTGCCCGTCGTCCGCCTGCAGGGCTTCCAGTAGTTCCGGATAGTCGGTCGGATCGGTAACCACGGTGACGTAGGCGTGGTTCTTGGCCGAAGCCCGGATCATTGCGGGGCCGCCAATATCGATATTCTCGACCGTTGTCGGATAATCGCCACCTTTGGCGCGAACCTCTTCGAAGGGGTAGAGGTTGATCACGGACAGATCAATGGCCTCGATACCGTGAGCACGCATCGCTTCCTGGTGCTCTGCATCGTCACGAATGGCGAGAAGTCCACCATGCACATTCGGATGCAAGGTCTTCACCCGGCCATCCATGATCTCCGGAAACTTGGTGATGTCGGATACGTCCGTGACCGGGAGACCTGCCTCGGCAATCGCCTTGGATGTACCACCGGTAGAAAGCAGCTTCACACCCATCTTTACCAGCGCGCCGGCAAGCTCGATGATGTCGGTCTTGTCGGAGACGGACAAAAGTGCGGTGCGGATACGAACTTTGTCGGGTGCAGGGATCTTCTTGGAAACGACGGCCATCGTGGCGACTCCGTGAACGGTGGAGGATGAGCCGGAGGAAGCACGCCCCGGCGGTTGCCGCCGCGTTAGCACAGCTTGGTAGATTAATAAACAGAGCGTCCGGCTTTATCGGCAGCGCTATAGTTGACGAGGATCAGTTGCGCTGTTCAAGAATCCAGCGGATTTCCGTCGTTTGCGGAAGCTGGAAAGCGACTTCGATTTGCAGCGAAGGCCGGATGCCTGATGCATCCGCCATGAAGACGTCTTCTGCAATGGTGACCTGACGCGCAGGCGCTGAGAACGCCCAAGCTGTACCATCCGGTGCCTGCATCAGCACCGTTTCTTCATCTTCTTGCGTCAGCTCGATCAAGGGATGAACATGAAAGCGGCTGACAGCTTCGGCCGGCTCAGGTTGCTTCTTCTCATCGATCCTGACCCAGTCCCGCCCCCTGATCTTGGTACCAGCCTCGTTCAACTCCAATTCGCGCTGGTGCACATAACCAAGTTTCTCATACCCGTCGTGAGAGGCGGTCAGGATGTCCGCTCGCTTTTCGTCAGTCCGACGATCGACCTCCACCTCGCTGATCCCTTTGACGATCACGGGGCCTAGGAAACGCGAGTGCGAAATCCGGGCCGATGAGCGGTCGGCGATCGTGACGGTAGAATGAGCGGCGGTGGTCCGGCTGACACGCTTGAAGGCGACCGAAGCATATTGCGGGAAGCCGGAATTGACGATGAAGCGATAGCGGCCCGAAGAGAGCTCGAAAGACAGGCAGCCACAATGGGCGCTGCGCGACAGTTCGATGGAAGCAGGCTTGCCCGTATCGACGATGACGACCGTATCGCCCACTGAAAGCCGGTGATAGGCAATGTCGGGAAGCGAGCGCGACGGACGCCCAGCCGTTTCATCGTAACGCAACACAGATGCAAGCTCGTTGGCAAGTGTGGCCGTGGCGCCGTTGAACAAAGCCAGATCACCATCCTGATGGCGGAAAAAGCGAATAGCCGGAAACATGCGATCGATCGCAGGTACAAGCCCCGCTGGTACGTCATGACCGAGATTGATGTAACTCTGCCGAAGCGGCAGCAGATCAAGCAACAGCTCCAGCATGACGCGCGGGTTGCGCGACACATGACCTCCATCAGGCAGGATCTGACGCTCCATCTCCTGGTCTAGCTTTCGGCCTTGGCGAGCGATTTTCGACGCGCTGTTGGGCATGGAGATAGAAGCCATGGCAAGCGCGATGCGGATCTTCAGGCGAGCCTCTCCATCCGGCACATATTTCGCGATAAAACCGAGATAGCCAACATGCAAACCAATGCATCGTAAGAAGCGCCGGTAAAAATTGGCATCTGCCTTCTGCAGGATCACCGGCGAGTGGGAGAGCCAGGAGGTCAATCTCTGTGCTGCAAGCTCTGGCGACCATGCCGCTCCACGAATTGTGCGTCCATAAAGGCTCATCCATTCCGCGACATGCAGACGCGCACGGTTTCCCGCTTCTTCCGATCTGCTAGCGCGAACGTGGCGCAACCAGCCAAATGCATGCAGCCGCTCCTCAAACGCCGGAGACGGGGCCTCAAGCAGGAAAGGCGAGACACCGCCTGTTTCCAGGATCTTGCCCGCCAGGAACAGCCGCCCATGCACGAGTTCCTGTGCGACGTAGGGATCGACGGCGCGCAAATCCGTGGGTGCAGCGACAAGCGCGCTTGGGGTCCTGCTGGAAAGCCGCCACAATTGCAGACGCAACGGTGCAACCGCGATCATGACGCGGCGCTTGACCGTGCGGAAGAAGTAGCCCGCAACGCTAACGCGATTGTTCAGGGAGCTCGCCAAACGTCTGTATCCTGCCTCGCGGAATTCGCTTTAGAGACGACGCATATAAAGCGTTATTGAAGAAGAGGGATAAAGTTTCACGAAAAACTTCATATTTTGTAAACGAATGAAGCAGCGCGCGCAGATCTCACGCCTATTCCTTGATCAGGAAGCCTCATAAAGCATCAGGACATGTGTTGATGGTGTGGGTTCCTCACCCCACGTCACGCTTGCGTAGAACCGTGGCGTAAAAACCGTCGACGCCACCGAACATGTCCGGCGTCGTACGGAGATCGCCATCGGGATTGATGGCAATTTCCAAGCCAGGCAAATCTTTTGCCTCCACCGGCACGCGTTCAAGATTGCTGTTCGATTCCAAGACTTGGGCAACCATCTCCTCTCCCTCGGAAGGATCGAGAGAGCAGTTCGAGAACACGATCATGCCGCCGGCTTTGACCAGTGTGACGGCTTGACGAAGCATCTGCTCCTGAAGGCTCGCCAACTTGGCAATATCCTTCTCGTCCTTCGTCCAGCTGACATCGGGGTGTTTGCGCATCGTGCCCGTCGATGAGCAAGGTGCATCGAGGAGGACGGCGTCGAACAGCTCTTCTGGTTGATACTTCAGCATATTGGCTTCAACCGTTTCGGCTTCGAATCCAAGACGCTCAAGATTGGAGCGAAGCCGCTTCAGACGGTTGCCCGACTGATCGAGCGCCGTCACCTTTGCGCCAGCAAGGATCAATTGGGCCGTCTTGCCGCCAGGGGCGGCACAGAGATCGCCAACACGCTTGCCCTTCAAATCTCCCATAAGGCGCACGGGCATGCTCGCCGAAAAGTCCTGAACCCACCATTCCCCTTCAGCGAAACCGGGAAGCGCTGAAACCTGTCCCTCGAAAGAACCCAGACGCACGCTGCCATTGGGCAGCACGGTGCCATTCAGTTCCTTGGCCCAATGGTCAGGATCGGACTTTACTGTCACATCGATCGAAGAGGGAAGAAGCTGTGAGGCGGCAATGCGCGAGGCTGCGTCCTCACCATAGGATTTCACCAACCTGTTGTAGAACCAGTCTGGAAGAACCGGCACGGCATCGATCTCTGCCATAACCGCGTCCTTCTCACGCCCGAGACGGCGCAAGACGGCATTGACCAGCTTAACGAAACGCTTGTTGCGCGGATCGCGATGTGCTTGCTCCACCGCAAGGTCGACTGCGGAGTGATCAGGGACATCAAGGTAGAGCATCTGGGCAACTGCGACGACCAGAACATGGTGCAGAGACCGCGCGCCCTGAGGCAGCGGTCCATCCAACATCATGGAAATGGCAGCTTCGATCCTCGGCAGGTGGCGAAGTGCACTATTGACGATGGCTCGCACCAATGCACGGTCGGCAAGATTGAGAGAGCGATACGTGGGATTGCCGTGCTCGGCATCCATCATCCCATCAAGCGATGTCTTCTTGTCGATGACCGCCGAAATGATCTTGGCCGCCGCCATGCGAGCAGACAGACCCGGTTTCCATTCTCCGCCTGGCCCACCAGCGTCCGAAGACGTTGGCTTTCTATTTTTGAACTTGGGCCGGGCAGGGGCGTTGGATGATGTCAAGACCAAGGACCTTTGTGTGGATTGTCGGTGCCGCGGCCAGGACCGGTGGTGGGCACGGAGCGTGATTTGCGCACGGCATTACCACTTGTCGGTTGATACGTCGATGCCCGGCTGAACTCCTGCGACATGGCGTTCAGCGCCGCAACACGATTTTCTGTATTCGGATGGGTGGAAAACAAGTTGTCCATCCGCTCGCCGGACAGGGGATTGATGATGAACATATGCGCCGTGGCCGGGTTTCGCTCGGCATCATTGTTGTGGATATGCTGGGCAGCTCCAGCGATCTTCTGCAGCGCCGAGGCCAGCCACAGCGGATTACCGCAGATTTCGGCCCCGCGACGGTCTGCGGAGTATTCTCGCGTGCGGCTGATCGCCATCTGGACAAGCATGGCGGCGAGAGGGGCTACGATCATCGCGACCAATACGCCGATAAAGCCGAGCGGATTGTTGTTCTCGCGGTTACCGCCGAAGAAGAAGGCAAAGTTGCCGAGCATCGAGATGGCACCGGCAAGCGTGGCGGTGATCGTCATCGTCAACGTGTCACGGTTCTGAATATGCGCCAGTTCATGCGCCATCACGCCTGCAACTTCCTGCGGCGTCAGCATCTCCATCAGACCAGTTGAAGCGGCCACAGCAGCATTCTCCGGATTGCGGCCAGTGGCGAAGGCATTTGGTTGCGGGCTGTCATAGACATAAACCTTCGGCATCGGCAGGCCGGCATTCTGCGAAAGGTCACGGATCATGTGAAAGAACTCAGGTGCATTGCGCTGGTCAACCTCCTGAGCGCGATAGGCCGCCAGCACCATCTTGTCGGAGTTCCAGTAGGAGAACAGGTTCATGCCGGCGGCAATCACCAGCGCGATCATCATGCCGCCTTTACCGCCGATCAGAAATCCGACGCCCATGAACAGGGCCGTCATGAAGGCCAACAGCATGGCCGTACGCATCAGGTTCATCCAGCATCTCCGTCATAAGCGATGAAAAGACCCGCAAAGGCTTATCAAAGCGGGCAGTTTTCTATAATCTGGTTACCTGAAAATGCTTTTCAATATGCCGTGACGAGGGTGAAGCCCATGCAGAACGCCGATAACGACAATGCGAACAAGGACGGCAAAGCCCTGTCGCCCGCTGCCCAACGCGCGCTGAACGAAGCAGAAGAACGACGCCGTGCCGCACAGAAGCTTGAGCTTCCACCGGAAACCGGTGGACGTGGCGGCGCTGAGCCTGTGCGCTTCGGAGATTATGAGATCAACGGTCGCGCAATCGATTTTTAAGAAAATCCATTCGGCCGACCGACGTCTCGGCATACATCGTTCATTACTTTGAGTAACGTAGCGTTCGTTTATCGATAACAGTGTGGGTGGTCGCTACTGCGACCCTTAACAATGCTGACAGGACCATGCTTTCCATGCGCCCATGCGGCAAAGCAGTGCCATTGGACGTATAGAGCTTTGAGGGTCTTTTCCTCAGGCAGAGGCGTTCATCAACCGCGTATCATCTTGGTGGCTGCCGCAAGCTCCAACTCGAAGCCCGTTACCGACCGGCCATGAGACCGGTACGCGGGGGCAAGCGCTTTTCCTTAACGGGCATGATTATTATATTGTATTTCAACAACTTAGGAAATTATCGACAACCTCAGCCGCGCTGTTCCAATAGACGGCAGACTCCTTCGAGTTGCTCGAGCGTCTTGTAGTTGATCCGGACTTGCCCGCCATTGCCTTTGTGGCTGATCGATACGTCAAGACCGAGGGCGTCCGACAGCGTGCGTTCAAGCGCAACCGTATCTGAATCCTTCTCAGGCTTGCGCGCTTGCATCGGGTCAAGCTGGGAGCGGATATCGTTCTGCGCCAAGCGCTCCGCATCGCGAACCGAAAGTCCCTTCGATACGATGGTCTTTGCCAGCGTGGTGGGATCGGAGGTGGAGACGAGGGCACGTGCATGACCGGCCGACAGAGAACCTTCCGAAAGCATGTCACGCACGGGGTCTGGCAGTTTTAGCAAACGAAGGCTGTTGGCAACGTGACTGCGGCTCTTGCCGATAATCTCTCCGAGATCGTTCTGCGTGTAACCGTGCTCGGCAATCAGCTGTTCGTATCCGAGAGCTTCTTCAAGCGGATTGAGATCCGAACGCTGAACGTTTTCGACAATTGCCAGTTCCAGCGCTGTGCGATCATCGACATCGCGAACGATGACAGGAACCTCTGTAAAGCCAGCAAGCTGGGCAGCACGCCAACGACGCTCGCCTGCGATTATTTCAAACCGGTTCTGTTCAACCGTTCGCACGACGACAGGCTGCACGATGCCATGCTGACGAATGGAAGCGGCAAGATCTTGCAGCTCATTTTCGTCGAAGTAACGACGCGGGTTACGGGGGCTACGAGCGATGAACTCGATCGGCACCATGCGGTCGGGGCTAATCGCACGCTGTGGCTCACCGACGGGCAAAGGCTGATCCATCTCGCCAATCAGGGCAGCAAGACCGCGACCGAGGCGGCGCTTGGAGAGATCGTCACTCATACTATACTCCATACCAATTCATTTGGGTCAGCTGCGCTTCAGGCAGCCTTGCGCAGCCGTTCTCTCTGAATCACTTCGGACGCCAGCTGCAGATAGGCCTGGCTACCCGCACACTTCAGATCATACAGAATGGCAGGCTTACCATAGGACGGCGCCTCTGAAACGCGCACATTTCGAGGGATGAGCGTATGGTAAACCTTGTCGCCGAGATGCGTACGCACATCATTGACGACCTGCTGCGCCAGGTTGTTGCGGGCATCGAACATTGTCAGGACAATTCCCTGAATATCCAACGCAGGATTAACAGTGCCGCGAATTTGGTTGACGGTATCAAGCAGCTGGCTCAGGCCTTCAAGCGCGAAGAACTCGCACTGCAGCGGCACAAGAACCGAGTGCGCCGTCGCCATAGCGTTCATCGTCAGGAGATTGAATGAGGGCGGGCAATCCAACAGAATATACGAATAGGCCATTGCCTCCGGGCTTCGCAAAGCGTTCCGAAGCAGGAAAACGCGATTTGGCGCATTCGCGACCTCCATCTCGAAGCCTAGGAGATCCATGGTCGATGGAATGATGTCCAGATTCGGCACCGCAGTCGGCACTGCGACTTCTGAGACGGTATTGGCGCCCACCAGCAAATCATAAGAAGAGAGCTTTCGCTCGCGACGATCAATCCCTAGACCTGTGCTTGCATTGCCCTGCGGATCAAGGTCCACAACCAGGACGCGTTCGCCAATAGCAGCAAGCGCGGTGGCGAGATTGATAGCGGTCGTGGTCTTGCCCACGCCACCCTTCTGGTTCGCTATCGTAATAATCCGGTTCTTATCAGACATGATGCCGCACCTGGCTTGATGATTCAGCGCTTCGTCGACAGGTTATGGATCTCGAGAACAACCGAGTCTTCATCGACCGCACTTCGATGTTTTATCAGATCGAAGGACCAACGACCACGGGCATTTGTGACCTCTGTATCATAATCCCGGCCTTTATTAAGAAAGGCCTTGAGGTCTTCGTTCTTCTGAGCCCAAGGATAGATGTAGGAAAGCAGGAGATCAAGATCCGCCAGAGCCCTGGCGGACACGGCATCGCATCTGCCAATGACATCCGGAGCCGCCTCAATACGAAGAGGATGAACAGTCCCGCGTGCGCCGGTTTTCGCCAGAGCGACACGCAAAAATGCAGCCTTCTTATGGTTGCTTTCAACCAGATGCACCCAGCCGTCCTGGTGTTCTGCAAGAAAAATGGCAGTGATAACGCCAGGGAAACCGCCGCCACTTCCTAGATCAGCCCAAACTAATGGCTTGGGAGCAAGCTGAAAGATTTGTGCACTATCGGCTACGTGACGCGACCACAGGTCCTTAAGTGTCGAAGGCGCAACGAGATTGGTCGTTGCATTCCACTTCTTGAAGAGCTCAACAAAGTGCTCCAGGCGTTCTTGTGTTTCACGTGAAACACTCTGGCCGTTAATCGTCATATTGGGACTCGTTAAGGCTGTATTCGGATCTTCTCCGCTCGCGTATAAGTCCCTTTTTTGACCAGCGCAAGAATAAGAGAGATCGCAGCTGGTGTCATTCCGTCAACTCTGCCCGCTTGAGCGAGGTTTAGGGGTTTCGCCAAGAGCAGCTTTTGTTTCAATTCGTTTGAGAGTCCGGACAGGCTCGCGAAGTCGAAGTCCGCCGGGATCTGAAGATCTTCGTCACGCTTGACATCAATGATATCGGCATTCTGGCGCTGCATATAAACAGCATAGCTGGCCTCAATCTCAAGCACTTCTGCAACTTTCGTTGCAAGATGATTCAGCTCAGGCCAAATCGGTTTCAATGTCTCAAGCGTAATGTCCGGGTAGGCAAGCAACTCATATGCGCTTCGTCGTTGACCATCTTGGTTGAGCTTCAACCCTTGTTTCGCAGCCTGTGTTGGAGTGATAACAAGGTCATTCAGGAGCTGCCGGCCCTGACCCAACGCACCAGTGTACTCAACGAATTTCTTAGTACGCTCTGTCCTGACGAGACCGATCTCCAGACCCATCGGCGTCAGTCGGAGGTCAGCATTATCGACCCTGAGTGAGAGTCGATATTCCGCCCGAGATGTGAACATCCGGTATGGTTCGGTGACGCCTTTTGAGGTCAAGTCATCGATCATGACACCGATGTAAGAATCGGTTCTGCTAAAGATATGGGCGTCTGTATCCGCCGCCAACCGGGCAGCGTTTAGACCAGCCACCAAGCCTTGAGCGGCCGCCTCTTCGTAACCAGTTGTCCCATTAATCTGCCCCGCAAGAAACAGACCGGGAATCTTGCGACATTCAAGCGAAGGCTTTAGCTCTCGGGGATCGACATAGTCATACTCGATCGCGTAACCATGTTGAAGAATGGTGACCCGTTCCAGCCCTGGGATGGAGTGAATGAATGCCTCTTGCACATGGGCTGGAAGGGAGGTCGAAATTCCGTTTGGGTAGACAGTGTGATCGTCAAGACCTTCCGGCTCCAGAAAGATCTGGTGCCCATCCCGTTCGCCGAAGCGAACGATCTTGTCCTCGATGGAGGGGCAATAACGCGGGCCGACACCCTCAATCTGGCCCGAATACATCGCGGACAGATGGATGTTGTCCTGGATGATTTTATGGCTCTCCGGCGTCGTTCGCGTGACGCCACAATCAATTTGGGGATTAGTGATCTTGTCGGTCATGAAGGAGAACGGAATAGGATCCTCATCCGGACCTTGTTTGTCCAGTCCGACCCAGTCGATGGTGCGACCGTCCAGGCGCGCAGGGGTGCCGGTCTTCAGTCGACCAAGCGAAAGACCAGCGCGGGAAAGAGTCTCAGACAAGCCGATCGATGGATCCTCACCAACACGGCCAGCAGGAATCTTATCGGATCCGATATGAATTAGACCACGCAAAAATGTGCCAGTCGTTAATACCACAGCTCGACATGGAATACGTCGTCCGTCCGCAAGAACGACCGCTTTGATTTCATCATTCTGGGTGTCGATATCAAAGGCATCGCCTTCAACAATATCCAGGCCCTGTATACCAGATATCTCTCTTTGCATGGCCTCGCGGTAAAGCCGCCGATCAGCCTGCGTTCGCGGCCCGCGAACTGCGGGTCCTTTTTTGCGATTGAGCATCCGGAACTGAATGCCACCCGTATCGGCGACGCGGCCCATGAGTCCATCGAGAGCATCTATTTCTCTAACGAGATGGCCTTTGCCAAGGCCGCCAATCGCAGGATTGCAGGACATTACACCAATGGTATCACGCTGGTGGGTCAACAACGCTGTCCGCGCACCGTAACGCGCTGACGCGGCCGCTGCTTCGCTGCCTGCATGCCCACCACCGATCACGACAACATCATAGACCATCGAGTATCCATTAAGTGTTCGGGTGCGGTACACCCTGTGTTTCACGTGAATCATTTACCGATGCAAAATTCGGAAAATATGACGCCAAGCAAATCTTCGACGTCAACCCTGCCTGTGATGCGCCCGAGTGAGGTCGCTGCCAACCGAAGGTACTCCGAACGGATCGCAAGTTCCATGCTTTCGGATTTGAGCGCTTCCCTAACATAGTTCAGCGTCTCTTCAAGCCGTTTTTTATGCCGAAGCCGTGCCGGCATCAAACTCGTACCTGATCCCACGTGTTGCTCGATGGCGCACTTGATTGCCGATTTCAGGGCTTTAAGACCGGTCCCAGCCTGGGCTGAGACCAATAGATCGGCTCCGCCGGACCGTTCTAGAATACCAAGGTCTGTCTTGGTTCTGACAAAGAGAGTACGAGCGTCGGGGCCAGTGACAAATTGTTGCGTATCCGAATCGATATCGGTGAGATAAAGAACCAGATCGGCGCCCTCTGCTGTGCGCTCTGCTCGTTTGATGCCCTCTCTTTCCACGATATCGTTTGTTTCGCGCAGGCCAGCAGTATCGAAAAGCGTCACGAGATACCCGTCAATATCTAGATCAACACTCAATACATCACGCGTCGTTCCCGCCACGTCCGTGACGATTGCGACATCCCGACCACTTAAAGCGTTCATCAGGCTGGATTTTCCGACATTCGGAGCGCCGAGCAGCGCTACCTTAAAACCGTCCCGAATAATTTCTGAGCCCTGGCCGTCTGCCAAGTGACGACGGAGGTCTCTTTCAAGCTGCTCCACCGTCTCCCACACCTGTGCTGCAACCGAACCCGGGACATCATCCTCGTCAGCGAAATCGAGTTCTGCTTCGATCAGCGCGCGGCAACGTGTTAATTGGTTTGCCCACCCATCGTAAAGTTCTGAAAGGTGACCGCTACTTTGCTCTACCGCTAGACGGCGTTGCATCTCCGTTTCTGCCTGAAGAAGATCGGCAAGGCCCTCGACCTCCACCAGATCCATCTTCCCATTGTCAAAGGCTCTTCGCGAGAATTCCCCAGCCTCTGCTGGGCGTAAACCGGGTATGGCATCCAGCAGGCTGGACACCGCAGACACGACTGCCCGGCTTCCATGAACATGGAGCTCAACGCAATCCTCGCCAGTGAACGATTGCGGTGAGGGAAATCGGACGATCAGAGCCTGGTCGATCATCTCGCCATTTCGGTCACGAATCGTCTTTAAGCTCGTCTGACGCGGGGCGGGTAGTTCATCGCCGACCAATGAACGCAACGCCTCGATGGCCTTCGAGCCGCTAATCCTGATGATAGCCACGCCAGAAGGAAGCGATCCACTGGAAAGTGCGTAAATCGTGTCGGTCGACTGAGACATGCCAAAGCTCTTCTAAAGAAAATGGCCGCGCTTCTAGTTAAGAAGCGCAGCCGATTGTCTGCCAGAGAATCCGGCTAATAGGTTTATGTGTTCATCGAGTCGAAGAAATCGCCGTTGTTCTTCGTCTGCTTGAGCTTATCGATAAGGAACTCGATCGCGTCGGTCGTTCCCATTGGAGCCAGAATTCGGCGAAGCACGAAGATCTTCTGCAAGTCCTGACGTGGCACAAGCAAGTCTTCCTTACGGGTACCAGACTTGAGAATGTCCATGGCGGGGAAGATGCGCTTATCGGCAACCTTGCGATCAAGCACGATTTCCGAGTTACCCGTTCCCTTGAACTCTTCGAAGATGACTTCGTCCATCCGGCTGCCGGTATCGATCAGCGCTGTAGCGATGATGGTCAGCGAACCACCTTCTTCGATGTTACGGGCCGCACCGAAGAAGCGCTTCGGGCGCTGCAAAGCGTTGGCATCCACACCACCGGTCAAAACCTTGCCAGAGGACGGTACCACGGTGTTGTAGGCGCGGCCAAGGCGAGTGATCGAGTCAAGGAGAATGACGACGTCGCGACCGTGCTCCACCAGACGCTTGGCCTTCTCGATGACCATTTCCGCGACCTGGACGTGACGGACCGCTGGCTCATCGAAGGTAGAAGACACGACTTCGCCCTTCACCGAGCGCTGCATATCCGTGACTTCTTCCGGGCGCTCATCGATGAGAAGCACGATGAGGTAGCATTCCGGATGATTGGCTGTGATCGAATGGGCGATGTTTTGCAACAGCACCGTCTTACCGGTTCTCGGTGGTGCAACGATCAGACCGCGCTGACCCTTGCCGAGAGGGGCGACCAGATCGATGACGCGCGAGGAGAGGTCCTTGGACGTTGGAACATCAAGTTCCATCTTGAAACGCTCATTCGGATAGAGCGGCGTCAGATTGTCGAAGTGAACCTTGTGACGGATCTTTTCAGGATCGTCGAAATTGATCGTGTTGACCTTGAGCAGGGCAAAATAGCGCTCACCTTCCTTCGGTCCGCGGATTGGCCCTTCAACCGTGTCGCCTGTCTTCAGCGAGAAGCGGCGGATCTGGGAGGGCGAGATATAGATATCGTCCGGGCCGGGTAGGTAGTTGGCATTGGCAGAACGCAAGAAACCGAAGCCATCCTGAAGAACTTCAACGACGCCTTCGCCGATGATCTCTACGTCCTGGCTCGCCAGCATCTTGAGAATAGCGAACATGAGCTCCTGCTTGCGCATGGTGCTCGCATTTTCGACTTCCAGGGATTCGGCAAACGTCAGCAAATCGGTCGGGGATTTGCTTTTGAGTTCCTGTAGCTTCATTTCAGCCATGAAGAGAAAGACCGTCTTTAAATATATGTGGGGGAGCGGCGTGTTCGCGAATCAGCTTCTGAGGTGCAACCGCAGCCGTCTGAATAATTCACATGCCAGGAGATGGGTGGGCTGAAAATAGCGTTTCAGACCCGCCGCTGCAAGAGCAAAGCAACAATTCCGGGAAAATTATCGTGATCGTCAGTTATCCGAACGGTTTCACAACCACCAGTATGACTATTACTATCATCAGCACCGTAGGCACCTCATTCATCAACCGCCAGTGACGGGCAGTGCGTCGGTTCTTGTCCTGTGCAAAGGCTTTTGCGCTACGGCTGAAATAGACATGCGTGGCTGTCAGCACGATCACCAGTGTGATCTTGGCATGAAGCCACCCGCCGCTGAAGCCGTAAACGGACCAGGCGAGGTATAGTCCTAAAACCCAGCTGATCATCATCGCCGGGTTCATAATCAGCCGTATCAATCGCTGCTCCATCACCTTGAAGGTATCCGACTGAACGGAGCCAACCGGTGCGTCCGTGTGGTAGATGAACAACCGCGGCAGATAGAGCAGACCCGCCATCCAGGAGATAACCGCGATGATATGCAGCGCTTTGATCCAGAGATAGGCGTCGGAAGAATCCACATGCAGGACGAATGCGATGAAGCCGATGAAAACGGCGAGCGCGACACCTGCCCGAAAATAGGTTTTACGGCCCGCTGTGGCAGATGTCTGCGTATCTTCGCTCATCGTCCAGCCCCTTGAGACCGAACTCGCGCTACAAGCCTCGTGACGTTCTCAGGATCGGCCTGTGGCGTGATGCCGTGGCCAAGATTGAAGATCAGAGGACCATCACCAAGCGCCTGCAGGATGGCATCGATACCGTCCTCCAACGGTTTACCACCGGCAATCATCAGCATCGGGTCAAGATTGCCTTGGACAGGACCTTCCTTCTGCAGCTCACGTGCAAAGGAGAGGGGCACGCTCCAGTCAAGGCCGATCGCGTCAGCACCGGTCTTTTGGCGATAATCTTTCAGCAGGATGCCGGCTCCCTTGGCGAAAGCGATGATACGGGCAGCCGGGCGACGCGCACGCACGGACTGGATGATGCGGGCGACGGGCTTCACCGCATAGTTTTCGAACTCCTTCTCACCGAGAACGCCCGCCCAAGAATCGAAGATCTGAACGGCGTCCGCCCCAGCGTCGAGTTGCGCCACCAGATAATCCGCCGAGACCTCAGCGAGGAATGACAGAAGCTTCTCCATCGCCTCTGGATGCTGGTAGCCGAAAAGGCGCGCAGGCGCCTGGTCTGGTGTGCCGTGGCCGGCAATCATGTAGGTGGCTACTGTCCAGGGCGCACCGCAGAAACCGAGCAACGTTGTTTGTTGCGGCAGTTCAGCACGAAGCTTGCCGACCGTTCGAAAGACAGGAGCGAGATGGGCGATGACATTGGACGGGTCAAGCGCATCGATTTCCGACGCACCGATCGGATCCATCTGCGGTCCCTTGCCCTCGGAGAAAGTGACGTTGCGTTTTAAAGCATCCGGGATGACAAGAATGTCTGAAAACAGAATTGCAGCATCCAGACCAAAACGACGGATCGGCTGCAAAGTGACTTCGGTTGCCAGACCTGGATTGTAACAGAGATCGAGAAAACTTCCCGCGACCTTGCGCGTTTCTCTGTACTCCGGGAGGTATCGACCAGCCTGTCTCATAAGCCAAATCGGAGGAGGGCTCAACGTCTCGCCGTTCAAAACCCTCATGACGCTGCGGTCGATCATCTCGCTCAACTTCCCAAATAAAAAAACAAAGAGATTTAAAAGATTTTCTATTTCTTAGAGTCGGTGAGTAGCAAGGATTAAAAACATTCAAGCTGATATGCCGCAGGCGACCGCGCATGCTTTCCGGAGTGAACGACGATTGATATGATTTCGAAAGCGCAGGTGGAAATCCGATTTAAACTAGTATCTTCAGGGGCTTGAGCTATCGCTCAGAACGGCACATCCTGTGGATAAGACACGAACAACCAAAGTGCCGTTTTCTCTTCTCCCAGCAATTCACAGCAGCCCTTCAGCTTGCTACACCAAACCGCCAAGTGTGGATAAGTCGCCCGTTTTCCGCCGGGCTCCTCGACCCGTCGCCGCCTTCCCGGATCTGTCCAGCCTTATCAACAGGGAGTAGAAAACAGCGTGGAGAACAAAAAAAACTTCTTCCATCTGCACCTGATATCGGACTCAACCGGCGAGACTCTGATGTCGGCGGGGCGCGCGGTCTCGGCACAGTTTCATGCCTCCATGCCAATCGAGCATGTCTATCCGATGATCCGCAATCAAAAGCAGTTGCAGACGGTGGTGGAGGAGATTGATCGCCAGCCGGGCATCGTGCTCTACACGATCGTTGATCAGCAGCTTTCATCCTTCCTGGAAATTCAATGCCATGCACTCGGCGTCCCCTGCGTCAACGTGCTTGAGCCAATCATCGGTATCTTCCAAACTTATCTCGGCGCGACGTCGCGGCGCAGGGTAGGGGCGCAGCATGCATTAAACGCAGATTACTTTGCGCGCATTGAAGCGTTGAACTTCGCCATGGACCATGATGATGGTCAGATGCCGGAACATTATGACGAAGCCGATATTGTCATCATCGGTATCAGTCGAACGTCAAAAACGCCGACGAGCATCTATCTCGCGAACCGAGGGATCAAGACAGCCAACATCCCGGTCGTTCCGAACGTCCCTTTGCCGGACAACATCTACAAGGCGACGAAACCTCTCGTTGTCGGACTGGTCGCGACATCCGATCGCATATCGCAAATTCGCGAGAACCGCGAACTCGGAGCGACGGGCGCGTTCGACAGGGGGCAATATATCGATCGGGCGACGATCATGGAGGAGTTGAAATATGCACGCGCGCTTTGTGCCCGCAACAACTGGCCATTGATAGACGTCACACGGCGCTCGATCGAGGAGACGGCTGCAGCGATCCTTGCTTTGCGTCAACGGACGCGATCGAGCGCTCATTCTTCGGATTGACCGCGACGCTCTTCCCTTTCAATTTCTGCACCATGCTTGTCCAAAAGCGATTCCGATTTTCTGTTCGATGCTGTAATCCGATTCCTGATATTCACTGGAGACGGCCATGACATCCGAATTGATCCTCGCCTCTGCCAGCGCCTCGCGCCAAATGCTGATGCGTAATGCTGGTCTCAGATTTTCCAGCATTCCTGCAGCGATCGATGAGCGCGCAATCGACGCGAGACTGGAAGCGGCAGGGGCAACGCCTGAAACGATCGCGCTGGAGTTGGCGAAAGCCAAAGCAGTCGCCGTCAGCCGTCTGTACCCGGATGATTATGTCATAGGCTCTGACCAGACGATGTCTCTCGGGAACAGGATCTACCACAAGGCCAAAGATATGGCTGAGGCGCATGCCAATCTTCTTTCTCTATCGGGAAAGACGCACAGACTAAATTGTGGGATCGCGATTGCAAAAAATGGCGAGATTGTATGGGAGGCTGTCAGTCTTGCGCAGATGACAATGCGCGACCTCTCTCCTGGTTACATTTCACGCTATCTGGAAAGAGCAGGATCACAAGTGCTTTCCAGTGTTGGCGCGTACCAGTTGGAGGGTGAGGGAATCCAGCTATTCACCTCGATAGACGGCGATTACTTTACGATACTGGGCCTGCCGCTGCTACCTCTACTGATACAAATGCGGGAGCTTGGACTGATCGATGGCTGATTCACGTGAAACATTAACCAAGAAAGCCTTTGTAACCGGCTTCCCGATCAAGCACTCGCGTTCGCCGATAATCCATAATTTCTGGCTGAGACAGTTCTATATCAACGGGCTGTACGAGGCGGTGGAAAAATCCACGGAGGATTTTCCAGCATTTTTTCAATCATTGAAGCAAGGTGACGCGCTTTATGTCGGTGGTAACGTCACGATTCCTCACAAGGAATCCGCCTACCGATTAGCCGATCGCCCAGACGATCTCGCCGCTGAATTGGGTGCGGCCAATACGATCTGGGTCGAAAACGGTCTCATCCACGCCACCAATACCGATGGTTTTGGCTTCGTCTCCAATCTTGATGAAAAACACAAAGGTTGGGACAAGACGGATCGAGCTGTTGTTCTAGGCGCGGGCGGAGCAAGCCGCGCTGTGATCCAGGCACTTCGTAACCGAGGTGTTGCTGAGATTCATGTCGTAAACCGGACGGTTGAACGGGCGGCAGAGCTTGCCGACCGGTTTGGCCCGACTGTCTACGCCCATTCTATGGAGGCGCTGGCGGAAGTCTCAACCGGTGCCGGTCTCTTCGTCAACACCACCTCACTTGGAATGGACGGCGCAGAAGCACCCTTCATCGACTTCTCGCCTTTAGCCGACAACGCCGTCGTCACCGATATTGTCTACGTGCCGGTGAAGACACCGATCCTCGGTATGGCCGAGCAACAGGGCTTCGCGACAGCCGATGGTCTTGGCATGCTGCTCCACCAAGCACGTCCAGGTTTTGAGAAGTGGTTTGGCAGAAAGCCGGAGGTTACAAAAGACCTCCGCTCGCTGATCATAGCCGATATGGAACAGCACGCATGATCGTCATCGGCCTAACCGGTTCCATCGGTAAGGGAAAGAGCACAACCGCGAAACTCTTTGCGGAAGAGGGTGTGCCGCTCTGCGATTCCGATGCGGTTGTCCATGACCTCTATCGTGGCGAAGCGGTGGCGCCGATCGCTGCTGTCTTTCCGGATGCAGTGATCGGCAGCGTCGTTGACCGTGATCGCCTCAGTAAAATCCTGCGAGAGAATCCGGCTCAGTTTCCTGTTTTGGAGCAGATCGTTCATCCGCTGGTGCGCGCCAAACAAGATGCTTTTGTCGATGATCAAAGGCGAAACGGCGCTAGATTTGCGCTTCTCGATATCCCCTTACTTTTCGAAACGGGAGCTGAAAGCCGTGTCGATGTCGTGGTGGTCGTCAGTTGCGCGGCTGACATTCAGCGGCAACGGGTTCTGTCACGGCCCGGGATGACGGAAGAAAAATTCGCGATGATCATCGCTAGGCAGATGCCGGATGTGGAAAAGCGCTCGAGAGCCGATTTCGTGATCGATACCGGACGTGGTATCGAGGACGCACGAGCCCAGGTTCGAGACGTCCTCGAAACGCTCACACAGCGGCAAAGCGCTTAACGCCGAAGATGTTTCGACGCTGGGTGCATAGACATCAGATCAGAGGGTAGCATTCGATGCGCGAAATCATTTTCGATACGGAAACCACCGGGCTGGAATCCAAGTTCGACCGCATCATCGAAATCGGTGGCATCGAGCTGATGAATCACTTCCCGACAGGAAGAAGCATTCACATCTACATCAATCCTGAAGACCGCAAGGTACATCCGGATGCGCTTGCCGTGCACGGCATTACTGATGAATTCTTACAGGACAAGCCAAAATTTGCAGAGGTCGTGGACGAAATCCGATCGTTCTTTGATGGAGCGCGATGGGTGGCCCACAACGCCACTTTCGACATGGGCTTCATCAATGCGGAATTTGCTCGCCTCGGGATCGAGCCCGTATCTCCGGAATGGGTGACCGACACGTTGGCGCTGGCGCGCCGCAAGCATCCGATGGGCCCGAATTCTCTCGATGCTCTCTGCCGCCGCTATGGCGTCGACAATTCTCGCCGCGACAAGCACGGCGCGCTCCTCGACTCCGAGCTTCTGGCGGAAGTTTATATCGAGATGATCGGCGGCCGTCAGACGGCTCTCGGCTTCGGCTCGGCCTCGAAAGCGCAGATCTCGTCGCAGATGGACGATCAACCTGTAGCGCCCCTGCAGCGCGAACGGCCATTGCCCTCGCGGCTGGATGTTCAGGCCTTGGCCGCGCATGAAAAGCTGGTTCAGTCCATGGGTGAAAAGGCAATCTGGAACAAGTATCGGCAGTCGTCCTGATCTCGCACTTTGGCGTTTTTTGATAAGGCAACAAAAAACCCGGGTCTGTTAAACCCGGGTTTTGAACGTGGTCGTCTACGATCCGATCAGTTCGGAACGGCCTGTACCTGAGAGCGAGCCTGTTCTTCGGCAACGCGCTGGGTAAACATCTGGGCAAAATCGATCGGGTCGATCATCAGCGGCGGGAAGCCGCCGTTGCGTGTTACATCAGCGATGATCTGACGCGCGAAGGGGAAGAGCAGGCGTGGGCACTCGATGAAGAGAACCGGCAGCATGTGTTCCTGCGGGAAGCCGGTGATGCGGAAGACGCCGCCATAGGTCAGTTCGGCAACGAAGAGAACCTTGTCGCCATCCTTGGCTTCTGCATTTAGTGTCAGCACCACATCGAAGTCGGAACCGGAGATCGGGTTCGCATTGACGTTGACGTTGATGTTGATCGCGGGCGCGCCATCACGAGCCTGAAGCGAACGCGGTGCACCCGGATTTTCGAACGAAAGATCCTTCGTGTACTGGGTCAGAATATTGAGAGACGGCGCTGCGCCGTTCTGTGCACCATTTTCAGTGGTCATGATATGCCTCGCAAAGTGAATGCCTTGAAAGCCGTCTATCATCTGGGCCGGAGGCTTACAACCCTCAGGACCCCGCTTGCTAGCTTAGGGTCTCGGTAGATCGCGGTCGTTACGATCAGCCGACCACGGTGAATTGTTAGGGCCCTCGCGGTGAAAATCCTCCTCGTCAAGATCGACGACCTTGGATGATGCGGGACCGCGCGGATTGCCGCGAAAGCCGCTGCGGGCAAAATCCGTGACGATGATGTTTGGTCGGAACACTTTCCAGAAAAACCCACGAACCGCGGGGACCAGCAGCAACAGCCCGATGATGTCGGTGATGAAACCTGGAACGAACAGCAGGATGCCGGCGATCACGCGCATGCCACCCCGCACTAGAGCCTCGGCTGGCTGCTCACCCGTGCGTCCGGCATTTTGCAAATTACGCACCATGCCAAGACCGCCATTTCGCAAAATGATAAGGCCCAGCATCGAGGTCAGGATAATCAGTGCAAGGGTTGGCCAAAGGCCGATTGCCTTTCCGACCACGATGAAGCCGGCAATTTCCAGAATCGGCATCAGAAGGACGATGACCGGCAACAGTGAGAAACGCATATTTCAAGCCTTGCGTGTTTTATCGTGACAGAAAACCCAACTGCGGGAACCGCCGATTGAATCTGCATATTTGAAGATTAAGCGGATGCAGACTATATGATGGTTCAACATTGGATTTAAATGGTGGTTTTTGTAAAAGATGGGCTCAAGCGACTTCATTACCTTGTTTTTCCTTGTGGCAGCGGTGCTGATCTTTCTCCAACTGCGCAGTGTGCTCGGCCGCCGCACAGGCAATGAGAAGCCGCCTTTCGATCCTTTCAGCGCTCGTGAAGCTGCCAAAGCGCCCGTTGACGATAACAAGGTCGTTACCTTGCCGAAGCGCGGTGAGACGGATGAAAATCGCTTCGCTGCGGTGGACGCAATTGCCGCTCCAGGCACCGCGCTGAGCGACTCCCTGCGCCAGCTTGTGGAGACCGACCCGTCGTTCCAGCCGAAGGAATTTTTGAACGGTGCGCGTATGGCGTACGAGATGATCGTCATGGCTTTTGCCGATGGCGACCGGAACACCTTGAAGAACCTTCTGTCCAAGGAAGTCTACGACGGTTTCGATGCTGCCATCACAGAGCGCGAAAAGCGTGGTGAAGTGGTCAAGTCCACCTTTGTTGGCATCGAGAAGATCGACATCACCCAGGCGGCAGTGCGCGGCTCCGAAGAGCAGATCACGCTTCGCATCATCAGCCAGCTGATATCCGCTACCTATGACAAGGATGGGAAACTGGTGGATGGCGACGCTGAGAATGTGTCTGAGGTCGATGACATCTGGACCTTCTCTCGCGATATCCGTTCGCGCGATCCGAATTGGAAGCTGATCGCAACCGAATCCGAAGCATGAGTACGGGCGAAGATTTTCACCTGACAAAGGTGTCATTCGATGAGCTTGAGGGCTGGGGGCAAGACGACCCCTCAGCCCTTTTTGCCGCCATGAGTGATATTCTGACCCATCTTGAAAAGGGCAAACCCTATCGTACCGCAAGCCTCGGACTGACGGCTGCCGATCTGACGGTGCTGCTGGAAAAGGCAAAAAGTGCAAGAATCACAGGACCCGATGAAGCGCGCGCCTTTTTCGAGGACAACTGCGTTCCTTTCGGCATCAATCTGCGGGAGAACAAGCGCGGTTTCGTCACAGCCTTCTATGAGCCGGAACTAGAGGTCTCGGCAATACGTGATGAGGTTTGGAAATATCCGATCTACAATAGACCGGACGACCTGATCGATCTCGACGATAGCAATCGCCCATCTCACATCGATCCTTATTACGCCTTTGCGCGGAGTAAGGACGGGATGATCTCCGAATATCCCGATCGCCGAGCAATCGATAAGGGCTATCTCCAGGGCAGGGGCCTCGAAATCGCCTACGCTAAATCCAAGGTCGATCTGTTCTTCGTTCATGTCCAGGGCGCGGCAAGGCTGCGCTTCACCGATGGATCGCTGAAACGCGTCACCTATTCGGCAAAGGCGGGTCATCGCTTCTCTCCCGTCGGTCGCCTGTTGCTGGATCGTGGCGAACTCGACCCGGCGACCATCTCGATGCAGACCATTCGCCAATGGCTCGCCGATCATCCCGACCAGGTGGATGAAGTCCTTTGGCACAACCGATCCTACATTTTCTTCCGCGAGGCCGTAGTTGACGGGCTCGATCTCGGGCCTATAGCTGCAGCCAAAATTCCATTGGTGGCGGGAAGGTCTCTTGCAGTGGATCGTCTTATCCACACGTTTGGCTTTCCCTTTTTCATCCAGTCGGAGAGCCTCACCCATCTCGATGGAGGAAAGCCCTTTGCCCGTTTGATGCTGGCGCTCGACACCGGTTCGGCCATCGTCGGCCCAGCTCGCGGCGATATCTTCACCGGCTCCGGCGATGAAGCAGGTGAACTTGCAGGCACGGTGCGCAACTCCGCAGATTTTACTATACTCATCCCGAAAGAGGCTGCGGAAAGGTATCTCTGATGAAGGGCGGGCGCAAACTCGGCAAGGAGGAGCGTGTTCTCTGGGGAAAGGTCGCCCGGACGGCGCGACCCATTTCCGGCCGCATGGAAGAGCTGCTGACCTTCGATGATGTGGAAGCGGAACCGGTTGCTCAGCCTCCGGCATTAGTTGCCAAGCCTATTCCGCCATTCCCGCAAATGGTCGTCGAGCCGGTGTTGCCGGAGCATCCTACACAGGGTGTGAAGAGGGATCGGGTCCATCACCCGCTGGAAAAGCCCGTCAAGCGCAAGCTCACCCGGGGACGTCTCGCGCTGGAAGCGCGGATTGATCTCCATGGCATGTTCCAAAGCGAGGCCCATGCTGTGCTGCTCGACTTTCTGGTGCGCGCTCACGAGCGTGGCCTGCGCCACGTCCTTGTGATCACCGGCAAGGGTCGGTCGATGGGAAGTGACGGTGCGTTGAAGCGGGCGGTGCCGATGTGGTTCTCCAAGCCGGAATACCGTCACCTCATCTCATCCTATGAAGATGCGTCCATGAACCATGGCGGAGACGGCGCGCTTTACGTGCGGCTTTCCCGCAGACGCGGAGACAAGACGTGACACCTTTTGCCGAAGCGGTGCGACGGCTGCGGGAACAGAAAGGTGTGACGCAGAAGGAAATGGCGCTCGCAATCGGTGTTTCGCCTGCTTATCTCTCCGCTCTGGAACACGGGAAACGAGGGACGCCGAGCTTTGACCTGTTGCAGCGCATTGCCGGCTACTTCAACATCATTTGGGACGATGCAGAAGAATTGTTTCGTTTGGCCGGCACATCCCACCCGCGTATCATCATCGATACGGTCGGTCTTCCGCCGGAATATACGGCGCTAGCCAACACTCTTGCGCGTGATATTCGCAAGCTGCCTCCGACTGTGATAGACGAATTGTCGGCCGTGCTGCAAAAAGGCCGTTCTTATGATTGAAAGTCGCGCTATCCCCTGTTTTATCGAGGGTTTGAGGGGCGCAGACTTTGGATATCAGGGCGGAATTCCTATAGTCGGTCAACCGGATTGAAAGTGATTCGCTGCGATTGCGCGCCCGAAAAGTGGTACGCTCTGGCGGCGCCCATTGGAAAGAATGCTTATGACTGAAACACCGTCGAGCGAAACCAGCGTGAATACGGAATATGGAGCCGATTCGATCAAGGTTCTCAAGGGCCTTGATGCTGTGCGCAAACGCCCCGGCATGTATATCGGGGATACGGACGACGGATCCGGCCTGCATCACATGGTCTACGAAGTGGTGGACAATGCCATCGACGAGGCGCTGGCCGGTCATGCCGACCTTGTGACCGTCACGCTGAATGCCGACGGCTCCGTAACTGTCACGGATAACGGCCGTGGTATTCCGACCGACATCCACACCGGCGAAGGTGTCTCGGCTGCCGAAGTCATCATGACGCAGCTCCATGCCGGCGGTAAGTTCGACCAGAACTCCTACAAGGTCTCCGGCGGTCTGCATGGTGTCGGCGTGTCGGTGGTCAACGCCCTGTCGGTCTGGCTGAAACTTCGCATCCGCCGCAACGGTAAGGTTCACGAAATCGGTTTCAGCCATGGCGTTGCGGACAAGCCGCTTGAAGTCATCGGCGAATACGAAGGCCGCTCGGGAACGGAAGTCACATTCCTGGCGAGCCCAGACACCTTCACCATGACTGAGTACAACTACGCCACGCTCGAGCACCGCCTACGCGAACTCGCCTTCCTCAATTCTGGCGTTCGCATTCTTCTCACCGACAAGCGCCACTCCGACATCAAGCAGGAAGAGATGGTCTATGATGGCGGTCTCGAAGCCTTCGTTCGCTATCTCGACCGCGCCAAGAAGCCCCTGGTGGATAAGCCGGTGGCCATTCGTGGTGAAAAGGATGGCATTACAGTCGAAGTGGCCATGTGGTGGAACGACAGCTACCACGAAAACGTGCTCTGCTTCACCAACAACATTCCCCAGCGCGATGGCGGCACGCATATGGCGGGCTTTCGTGGCGCGCTGACGCGTCAGGTCACATCCTATGCGGATAGCTCAGGGATCACCAAGAAGGAAAAGGTCTCGCTGCAGGGCGAAGATTGCCGCGAAGGCCTGACTGCCGTTCTCTCGGTCAAGGTGCCTGATCCGAAATTCTCCTCGCAGACCAAGGACAAGCTTGTTTCGTCCGAAGTGCGCCCGGTCGTCGAAAACCTCGTCAACGAAGCTCTCAGCACCTGGTTCGAAGAGCACCCGACGGAAGCAAAGATTCTCGTCGGTAAGGTGGTGGAAGCCGCCGTTGCGCGCGAGGCCGCGCGCAAGGCCCGCGAATTGACCCGCCGCAAAGGCGCGCTCGATATCGCGTCGCTGCCGGGCAAGCTTGCAGATTGCTCCGAGCGCGATCCGGCAAAATCCGAACTCTTCCTCGTTGAGGGTGACTCCGCTGGTGGTTCGGCCAAGCAGGGACGCTCGCGTGAAACGCAGGCCATCCTGCCGCTGCGCGGTAAAATTCTTAATGTCGAACGCGCCCGCTTCGACAAGATGCTGTCCAGCCAGGAAATCGGTACACTAATTACTGCGCTCGGCACGTCGATCGGCAAGGACGAATTCAACGCCGATAAGCTGCGCTACCACAAGATCATCATCATGACCGATGCTGATGTGGATGGCGCCCATATTCGTACACTGCTCCTGACATTCTTCTTCCGTCAGATGCCGGAACTGATCGAGCGCGGTCATCTCTACATCGCCCAGCCGCCGCTTTATAAGGTGACGCGTAGCAAGTCCGTCCAATATTTGAAGGACGAAAAAGCACTGGAAGATTACCTGATTTCGATGGGCATCGAAGAAGCATCGCTGACGCTGGGCTCCGGCGAAGTGCGCGTTGGACAGGATCTGCGTGAAGTGATCGCCGACGCCGTTCGCATGCGCTCGCTGATTGACGGTCTGCATTCGCGCTACAATCGCTCTGTCGTGGAGCAGGCAGCGATTGCTGGTGCTCTGAACCCGGAACTATCCGCCGACGCCAGCCAGGCGGAAGCCACGGTTGCCGAAGTCTCCCGTCGTCTGGACATGATTGCTGAAGAGACGGAGCGCGGCTGGTCCGGCGAGGTTCTGGCCGATGGCGGCCTTCGCTTCCAGCGTATGGTCCGTGGCGTCAAGGAAGTGTCCACCATCGATATGGGCCTGCTTGGTTCAGCCGACGCTCGCCACATCGACCAGCTCGCCGCACGCAGCCGTGAGGTGTACGCGACTGTTCCTGTCCTGCAGAGGAAGGATGGAAGCCTGCAGATTGCCGGGCCTCGTGCGCTTCTCGAGGCTATCTTCGCTGCAGGCCGCAAGGGCCTGTCCATGCAGCGATACAAGGGTCTTGGCGAAATGAACGCCGAGCAGCTGTGGGAAACGACGCTCGATGCCAACGTCCGTTCGCTGCTACAGGTCAAGGTCAATGATGCGACCGATGCCGATGGTCTCTTCGCCCGCCTGATGGGTGATGAAGTGGAACCACGCCGCGACTTCATTCAGGAAAATGCGCTGAGCGTCGCGAACCTCGATATTTGATTTTTGCTGTGAATCATGCTGGCGCACGATTCACGTGAAACAGTTTGTTAAGAAACCCGGCTTTGATGCCGGGTTTTTTGTTGGTGATAAGGAGTTTGCCGCCCGTGAGACACACGCGCGGAGCTCAAGACTCCGGCTAAACGGAAGTCTCTGAGTTAGTCCGCCTTGCCCGTAAACGTGCCTTCGAAGGCGATGTCCGACAGCGGCAGCCTTTTGCTCGGCACTTCGCGTTCTGCAAGGTCGTCGGGAAGTGTGCTCTTAGGCGCGATCTCGCCGATCGCAACCACGGCTTCCACGGCGTAACCCGCCGGCACATTTAGCTGCTCGATGATCTTATCCTTGAAGATTCCCGCCATACCATGAGCGTGGTAGCCGAGTTTATGCGCCTGCATGGCGAGAGCAAACCACGCCGCGCCTGCATCGAAGGAATGTGTCGTCGCCGGCTTCTTTTCACCATCGCGGAGATTGTAAGTGCGTGACAGAATGACGATCAGGGCAGAGGCATTCTTCGCCCAGCGTTGGTTGCCTTCCATTAGAAGGCTGACAAATCCATCCCAATCAGGCGATCCATTCAACCCATAGACGAAGCGCCAGGGCTGCAAGTTGGAAGCCGAAGGCGCCCATCTCGCTGCATCGAGAATGGTCAGCACATCGTCCTTTGGCATGGGCTTGCCGTCATAGGCGCGCGGTGACCAGCGATCAAGAAAAAGAGGATCTACGGGATAATCCGTGTCACGAGAATTGCTGGTCGTCATGATCTGTCCTTATCAAGAGGAGAAGAAGTCGGAGCGATCGTATTTTTTCGGCCTCTTCATGGTCAAGGGGTGACAAGTATAAATAGTTCGTTCATATATGCATAATCTTGTCTGACAACTGGGAGAGATCCATGAAACTGATGCGCGTCGGTCAGCCCGGCCACGAAAAGCCCGCCATTCTCGATGCGGAAGGAAAAGTCCGCGATCTCTCAGGCCACGTCAAAGACATTGGCGGGGAAGCGATTTCACCCGAAGGTCTGAAGAAGATCGCAGCGCTTGATCTTTCGACGCTTCCGGTTCTGACCGACGATCGGATCGGCGCTTGCGTTGCCGGTACCGGCAAGTTCATTTGCATCGGTCTGAACTTCTCCGACCACGCTGCGGAAACCGGCGCAGCTGTTCCCTCCGAGCCTGTCATCTTCATGAAGGCCACCTCTGCGATTGTCGGCCCGAACGATAATGTCGTCATTCCGCGCGGTTCCGAAAAGACCGACTGGGAAGTCGAACTTGGCGTCGTCATCGGCAAAACCGCGAAATATGTGTCGGAAGCTG
Source organism: Agrobacterium larrymoorei (assembly GCF_037722385.1). Lineage (GTDB taxonomy): Bacteria > Pseudomonadota > Alphaproteobacteria > Rhizobiales > Rhizobiaceae > Agrobacterium > Agrobacterium larrymoorei_C. Next base: position 45,804 of record NZ_JBBKAQ010000018.1, on the reverse strand, counting down.
ATGCCCTCGATTACGTCGCTGGCTATTGCGTCTCGCATGACGTCTCCGAGCGCGCCTTCCAGACGGAACGTCAGGGCCAGTGGACCAAGGGCAAGTCCTGTGACACTTTCGGCCCTATCGGCCCTTGGCTCGTCACCAAGGACGAGATCGCTGATCCACAGAATCTCGGCATGTGGTTGAAGGTCAATGGCGAAACCATGCAGAATGGCTCCAGCAAGACCATGGTTTATGGCGTCGCCAATGTCGTGTCCTATCTCAGCCAGTTCATGTCGCTTCATCCAGGCGATGTGATCTCCACCGGAACGCCCCCAGGTGTGGGTCTCGGCATGAAGCCACAGCGCTTCCTCAAGGCCGGTGATGTTGTCGAGCTCGGCATTGAGGGTCTTGGCTCTCAGAAGCAGACCTTCGTCGCCGACAACTAAGATTGAACACGTTCATCCCTGGCCTCACCGCGAAGGCGGTTGAGGGCAGGGATGAACCGCGATAGACCTCCGCCACAAATCGCTGTTCGCACGCCATTTTGTGCAACTGCGAAAAGATGCTAGACTGTCACAAAAGACGACGATGACGACGGGAGGCGTTTATTCGTGTTTTACCATCTTTATGAAATGAACCATGCCGCTATGGCACCCTTGCGGGCGAGCGCTGACCTGATGCGCCAGGCCTGCAATAATCCTCTCAACCCTTTATCCAACACTGCGTTCGGCCGCAGCCTCGATGCAGGCTTCGAAGTGTTCGAGCGTCTGACGCGTCGGTACAGCAAGCCGGAGTTCGGGCTCTCCAGCACAAAAATCGATGACAAGATCGTTGACGTGGTGGAGGAGGTTGTCTGGTCGAAACCCTTCTGCCGACTCATCCACTTCAACCGTACGCTCCCCGAAGACCGGCCAGCCGATCCGAAAATCCTGTTGGTGGCACCGATGTCGGGTCACTACGCCACGCTTTTGCGGGGCACGGTGGAAGCGCTGCTGCCCCAGGCGGATGTCTATATCACCGACTGGATCGATGCACGTACGGTTCCTCTGACGGACGGCCGCTTCGATCTGGATGATTACATCTCCTACGTCGTCGAGATGCTGCATCATTTGGGTAAGGGTGCCCATGTGGTTGGCGTCTGTCAGCCATCCGTCCCGGTTCTGGCGGCTGTAGCCTTGATGGAGGCGGATCAAGACCCGCTTGCGCCTGCGTCCATGACGCTGATGGGTGGACCGATCGATACGCGCATCAATCCCACCGGTGTCAACGAACTGGCAAAGGGAAAGCCGATCGAGTGGTTCCGCGACAATGTCGTCATGCCGGTTCCGTGGCCGCAACCAGGCTTTGGCCGCTCTGTCTATCCAGGCTTCCTGCAATTGTCCGGCTTCATGTCGATGAACCTCGACCGGCACATGACGGCGCACAAGGATTTCTACCTGAACCTCGTCAAGAATGACGGCGATTCGGCGGAAAAGCATCGGGAGTTTTATGACGAATATCTTGCGGTCATGGACCTGACCGCTGAGTTCTACCTTCAGACTGTCGAGACTGTCTTCATCGAGCATGCTCTTCCCAAGGGCACGATGATGCACAAGGGCAGGGCAGTGGATCTGGCTGCCATCCGCAATGTCGCGCTCTTCACCGTGGAAGGGGAGAATGATGATATCTCCGGCGTTGGACAAACAAAGGCTGCCCACGACCTCTGCTCCAATTTGCCGGCGGATAGACGCCGCCATTATATGCAGCCAGATGTCGGCCATTACGGCGTCTTTAACGGCTCACGCTTCCGCAACGAAATCGTTCCGCAGATGGTCGCGTTCTTTCAGCAGCATCGACTTTAGCAATAAGGGGGTGCATGGCTTTTGAAGGCAGAAAGCGCTATGACGGCGTCATGTTTTCGTTGCTTCGAAAGTCCCTGAAATCTTCGTCCCCTCGCAAGCCGACGCTTTCCCAGCGCACGGTGGAGGTTGGCGGACGGAGTATCCCGATCACCATCAAGGAAAACCCGCGAGCAACGCGTATCACGCTGCGCATCGAGCCAGGCGGCAAGGCGCTAAAGCTGACCATCCCTAATGGTCTGCATCACGCCCAGGTTGATCTGTTTCTCGATCGTCATCAGGGCTGGCTCGAAACCAAGTTTGCCAAGTTCTCCGCGCCGACAGGAATGAGAGATGGTGCCACCATTTCTATTCGCGGCACGCCTCACAAGATCCACCACACCGGATTGATGCGCGGTGTGACCCAGATTGCGAAGGATGAGGATGGTCAGCTTCTTCTTAAGGTCAGCGGCCTGCCTGAACATACGGGGCGGCGTGTGGCGACCTTTTTGAAAAAGGAGGCGCGTGCCGATCTCGAACGGTTGGTCGCGATCCATTCCAAGGCTGTCGGGAGACCGGCACGCTCCATCTCGATGAAGGATACGCGCAGCCGCTGGGGTTCCTGCTCGCATGAAGGCAACCTGAGTTTTTCCTGGCGTATCGTCATGGCGCCGGAAAGCGTCATCGATTACCTGGCCGCGCACGAGGTTGCACATCTGAAAGAGATGAACCACGGACCGAAGTTCTGGGCACTGTGCAAGACGCTCTGTCCGGAGATGGAGAAGGCGAAAGCCTGGCTGAAGCAGAACGGCTCGCAACTCCACGCCATAGACTTCGATTAAGCTCAATCAGGGTCTGGATTCACGTGAAACATTATTCGCCCGACCGCCTTCGACAGTATTTTGGCTCGACTCACACACCATTTCGTGTCACGTCCCAGTCATGAAAAGTGCCAGTATGCCGGACATCAAGATTTGCGGGCTGAAGACGCCGGAAGCCATTGAGCGCGCTGTTCGACGCGGGGCAAGCCATATCGGTTTTATCTTCTTCGAGAAGAGCCCGCGCAACATCGAACCGGATATTGCCGGCAAGCTCGCGGACGCCGTGCGCGGCAGCGTCAAGATCGTCGCCGTTACCGTCAATGCCGACAATGACGAACTTGACGAGATCATCGATCTTTTGAAACCGGACATTCTTCAGCTCCATGGTAGCGAGAGCCCTGAGCGTGTGTTGAGCATCAAGGCGCTCTACGGTTTGCCCGTGATGAAGGCTTTTTCTATTCGTGACGCCGATGATCTCGCCAAGATCGATCCCTATATCGGAATCGCAGACAGTTTCCTTTTCGATGCCAAGGCACCGGCGGGATCTGAACTGCCGGGAGGCAACGGCGTCTCCTTTGATTGGAGCGTTTTGCATTCTCTTGACGAAGGCGTGAATTACATGCTTTCCGGGGGGCTGAACGCGGATAACGTCACTGAGGCTCTGGTGGAAACCGGGGCAGGTGGACTGGATGTTTCCTCGGGCGTGGAAAGCGCGCCGGGTGTGAAGGATTTGGCCAGGATCGATGCATTCTTCGATGCTGTGCGATCGGCTAGGCTGCAGGGAGCTTGAAAGTGAACGAAACGCTGAAACCCAACTCGTTTCGCGCCGGTCCCGATGAGGACGGACGCTTCGGTATTTACGGAGGCCGCTTCGTTGCTGAAACGCTGATGCCTCTGATCCTTGACCTGCAGGCTGAGTGGGAAAAGGCGAAGAACGATCCGGAGTTCCAGGCGGAGCTTGAGCATCTCAATACGCACTACACCGGCCGCCCGAGCCCGATCTATTTTGCCGAACGGCTGACGGCCGAGCTTGGCGGCGCGAAGATCTACTTCAAGCGCGACGAGTTGAACCACACCGGTTCGCACAAGATCAACAACTGCCTTGGCCAGATCCTGCTTGCCAAGCGCATGGGCAAGACCCGCATCATTGCCGAGACCGGTGCCGGTCAGCACGGTGTGGCTTCGGCAACCGTGGCTGCGCGCTTTGGCATTCCTTGCGTCGTTTACATGGGCGCAACGGACGTGGAGCGCCAAGCGCCCAACGTTTTTCGCATGAAGCTTCTCGGTGCCGAGGTGAAGCCGGTGACGGCGGGTCATGGCACGCTGAAGGACGCCATGAACGAGGCCTTGCGCGACTGGGTCACCAATGTCGACGACACCTATTACATGATTGGCACTGCAGCTGGTCCGCACCCCTATCCGGAAATGGTGCGTGAGTTCCAGGCCGTCATCGGCAAGGAGGCGCGCGAACAGATGCTGGCGCTTGAAGGCCGCCTGCCGGACGTGCTGGTTGCGGCCGTGGGCGGTGGCTCCAACGCCATCGGCCTGTTCCATCCGTTCCTGGATGATGCGAGCGTAAAAATCGTTGGCGTCGAAGCGGGCGGCAAGGGCCTTGATGGCGAAGAGCATTGCGCTTCGCTCACTGCCGGTTCCCCAGGCGTGCTCCACGGCAACCGTACCTATCTGCTTCAGGACAATGACGGGCAGATCAAGGAAGGTCACTCCATCTCCGCCGGTCTCGATTATCCGGGCATCGGCCCTGAGCATTCGTGGCTGAAGGATGCCGGTCGCGTCGAATATGTGCCGATCATGGACAATGAGGCGCTGGAAGCGTTCCAGATGCTGACACGCACCGAGGGCATCATTCCGGCACTTGAGCCGAGCCATGCGCTGGCGGAAGTCATCAAGCGCGCTCCGAAGATGGGCAAGGACGAGATCATCTTGATGAATCTCTGTGGCCGCGGCGACAAGGATATTTTCACGGTCGGTAAAATTCTGGGAATGGGACTCTGATATGACTGCACGTATGGACAAGCGCTTTGCCGATCTGCGTGCGCAAAATCGTCCGGCCCTCGTCACCTATTTCATGGGTGGCGATCCTGATTTCGAAACCTCGCTCGGCATCATGAAGGCCCTGCCGGAAGCCGGTGCCGATGTGATCGAACTCGGCATGCCGTTTTCCGATCCAATGGCCGATGGCCCCGCGATCCAGATGGCCGGCCAGCGGGCACTAAAAGGCGGACAGACGCTGGCAACGACGCTTGATCTTGCGCGCGAATTCCGCAAGCAGAACGACGAGACGCCGATCGTGCTGATGGGTTACTACAATCCGATTTACATCTACGGTGTCGACAAGTTCCTGGACGATGCGCTCGCGGCTGGCATCGACGGCCTAATCGTCGTCGATCTGCCGCCGGAAATGGATGACGAGTTGTGCATCCCGGCAGTCCAGAAGGATGTGAACTTCATTCGTCTGGCCACGCCCACCACAGATGAAAAGCGTCTTCCGACGGTTCTGAAAAACACCTCGGGCTTCGTCTACTACGTCTCGATGAATGGGATTACCGGTTCGGCCTTGCCCGATCCGTCGACGATTTCAGGTGCCGTAGAGCGGATCAAGTCGCACACGAGTCTCCCTGTCTGCGTTGGCTTCGGCGTCAAGACCGCTGATCATGCCAAGGCAATCGGTGCAGTGGCCGACGGTGTCGTGGTCGGTTCGGCCATCGTCAATCAGATCGCGCTTAGCCTCACCAAGGATGGCAAGGCGACGAATGACACTGTGCCGGCGGTAACAACGCTGGTAAAGGGCCTTTCAACGGGCGTGCGCGCCTCGCGGGCCTAAGATCAAGGCGAACTGAGGTCGTGACCGACTTGAAATCGCCATGCTGATTTTGAATGTAAAAGAAGACGAGCGGAACAAGGTTGAAAACGCAGCGATGCGTCGCCATTCCGCTTCACTGCTGCCGAAGGATCATCGGTTTAGCGCGGACAGTCAGGAGAAAAGAACGTGAACTGGATTACCAATTACGTACGCCCGCGGATCAATTCCATGCTGGGCCGCCGTGACACCCCGGAAAATCTCTGGATCAAGTGCCCTGAAACCGGCGAGATGGTCTTCCACAAGGATCTGGAAGACAACAAGTGGGTCATTCCGGCCTCCGGCTTCCATATGAAAATGCCTGCAAAGGCACGCCTCGCCGACCTGTTCGACGACGGCGCCTATGAAGCGCTGCCGCAGCCGAAGGTGGCACAGGACCCGCTGAAGTTTCGCGATTCGAAAAAATACGCCGATCGTCTGCGCGATAGCCGCGTCAAGACAGAGCAGGAAGACACAATCCTTGCTGGTGTCGGCAAGCTTCAGGGTCTGAAGATCGTCGCCGTCGTGCACGAGTTTCAATTTATGGGCGGTTCGCTCGGCATTGCCGCTGGCGAAGCGATCGTCAAGGCTTTCGAGCGCGCAATCTCGGAGCGCTGCCCCCTCGTCATGTTCCCGGCTTCCGGTGGTGCGCGCATGCAGGAGGGCATCCTTTCGCTGATGCAGCTTCCGCGCACAACGGTTGCGGTCAATATGCTCAAGGAAGCAGGCATGCCCTATATTGTGGTTCTCACCAACCCTACGACGGGCGGCGTGACGGCATCCTACGCGATGCTGGGTGATGTTCATATTGCCGAGCCTGGTGCTGAAATCTGCTTCGCCGGCAAGCGCGTCATCGAGCAGACGATCCGCGAAAAGCTTCCCGAGGGCTTCCAGACCTCCGAGTATTTGCTGGATCACGGTATGGTAGACATGGTTGTCGATCGCCATGCGATCCCGGATACGCTTGCCAACCTTTTGAAGATCATGACGAAGGCGCCAGCCAACACGTCCAAGGACATCGTGCCGTTGGCTGCGACTGCCTGACGCCTCGAACAAATCGCTCCGGAGGGGTGGATGACGGATATGACGAAGCCTGACACGAGCGAGGCGGAACGCATCATCGACAGATTGATGCAGCTTCATCCCAAGGGCTTCGATCTGTCGCTTGATAGGATCACCCGCCTCCTCGAAAAGCTTGGCAATCCGCATAAGCGCCTGCCGCCGGTTATCCACGTGGCGGGCACCAATGGCAAAGGCTCGGTCACGGCCTTCAGCCGCGCGTTGCTGGAAGCGGCAGGCCTGGCCGTTCACGTTCACACTTCACCCCATCTGGTCAACTGGAACGAGCGCTACCGTATCGGTGTTCCCGGCGCACCGGGACGGCTAGTGGAAGATGGCATGTTGGCAGACGCGCTAGCGCGCGTGGAAGTCGCCAATGATGGCCAGCACATTACTGTTTTCGAAATCCTGACCGCAGTCACCTTCGTGCTCTTTGCCGAACAGCCAGCGGACGTGGTCATTCTGGAAGTCGGCCTCGGTGGTCGTTTTGATGCGACCAATGTGATTTCCAATCCGGCCGTCTCGGTGATCATGCCGATCTCGCTCGACCATCAGGCTTATCTCGGCGATCGCGTCGAACTAATCGCCGCGGAAAAGGCTGGCATCATGAAGACCGGTTCGCCGGTCGTCATCGGCTATCAGGAGTACGACGCAGCACTCGATGTGCTGATCGCGACGGCCGAGCGGCTGAAGTGCCCGACATCGATCTATGGGCAGGACTTTTCCGCTCATGAAGAACATGGCCGCATGGTCTATCAGGACGAGTTCAGCCTGGTGGATGCGCCGCTACCGCGGCTCCCTGGCCGCCATCAGCTGGGTAATGCGGCAGCCGCCATTCGCGCCGTCAAGGCTGCAGGTTTCAGCGTCACCGACCGCATGATCGAAAAGGCCATGACGTCGGTCGAGTGGCCGGGCCGCCTGCAGCGCATCACCCGTGGCCGCATCTTCGAGCTTGCCCCGCAAGGCAGCGAAATCTGGATCGATGGCGGTCACAACCCCGGCGCCGGCGAAGTCATTGCCGAAGCCATGGCTGGCTTCGAAGAGAAGGCCGCCCGTCCACTAGTGCTGATTGCCGGGATGATCAACACCAAGGATCAGGTTGGTTACTTCAAGGCCTTCGCTGGTATTGCCGAATATGTCTTCACCGTGCCGATCAACGGCTCGGATGCGGCGATTGATCCGGTTGTCCTGGCCCATGCCGTTTTCGACGCCGGCCTGACGGCAGCGCCGACAGCCTCCATCGAAGAGGCTTTGGAGGAATTGGCAAAACGACTCGATCCGGCAAAGCCCGCGCCACGCATCCTGATCGGCGGATCGCTCTATCTTGCCGGCAACGCGCTTGCGCTAAACGGCACTCCGCCGCAATAATCTTGAAGAGATGAAACAAAAAATTCCCAAGAAAAAAGCCCGGCAGAACCGGGCTTTTGTTTAATCTGGTATCTTGAAAGCCATCAGGCCGCGCTGGAAATCCAGGCGGAAAGCGCAGTCTTCGGAGCCGCACCTACCTTGATGTCAGCCACTTCGCCGCCCTTGAACATGGCAAGCGTCGGGATGGAGCGAACACCGAACTGGGCAGCAAGCTCAGGGTTTTCGTCGATGTTCAACTTCACGACCTTCACCTTGCCGGAGAGTTCCGTCGCGATTTCTTCGAGGCTCGGCGCAATCATCTTGCACGGACCGCACCACTCTGCCCAGAAGTCCACGACGACAGGCTCAGCGGATTCGAGAACTTCAGACTGGAAGTTGGAGGTATCGACTTTCACGGTAGCCATGATTGGCTCTCCTTTCAGTGAATCTATTCGGCATTCATGTGATGCGGAAGCGACGCATTTTCAATGCCCGGTATCTCACTTTGTCGAGATGGCGGCAAGGGCCTGTGACAGTGCTTCGTCCTTGAGCGTCACGAAAGATGCATTCTCGGTATAAACAAGTGCGCAGGTGAAAGCCTTGCCTGGATAAAGCGGTTTTAGGATCTCGCGATAGATCGCAAGCTGCGCGATATGAGCAAACGGGATGGCATTCTCGTCGAATGGCGGGACCCGGTTGGTCTTGTAATCCACCAGAATGACGCGCTCGCCCTCCACCGCTAAGCGGTCGATCCGGCCTGAAACGGCAAACTCCTGCCTGCCCAATCGCAAAGTGCCCATGATCGAAACTTCCGCCCGGCTGTTGGCGGAGAAGGCCGATTGAATGGCCGGCTCGGCGATCACGGCAAGAGTGGTCCGGATCAGCCGCTCGCGTTCCTTCTCTGGCCAAAACCGTGCAGCGCGTTCCGCATAACGATGGGCAGCGTCTTCCCGCTCATGCTCGGGATAGTCCGGCAGCGTTTGCAGCATCCGGTGCACAAGTCGTCCCCGTTGCAGTGCAAGGCCGGACGATGTTTCAGGTTTGGTAAAGAGCGGGGAGGAGACGATAAGGTCGTCTGCGCCGTCATCGACGATCGTTCCGGCACCGGACGGGCTGAGCGGCCGGGGAAGGGCTGGAGCAGGTGGCAGTGGTTGCATCAACGAGGTGGGAAACGCCTCAGCTTCGGCGCTTGGCAGCACCTTGCTCTTCGCGATCGTTCTGGGGGCCTGCGCATGCATCTGCCACAGCAAACCATCCCAGGCTTCATCGCCTGCCTTAAATTGATAGGGCGCACAGCGGGCTTCGTCGGCGGCAAGCGATCGCTTCACCATCTGGTGCCAGCAATCCGGGTTCTCCTTCGGCCCACGATAGCCGCAGACGATCAGATGGTCGGCAGCACGCGTCATGGCGACATAGAGGAGGCGGCGATATTCCTGTTCGGCCGCATCCTTCAAGCGACTGTCATCCTGGTCGATCAAAGTGTTGTCGAAGCTCTTCCCCGGAAGCCACACGGGGAACGCCGCATCCTTGGTCTCGAGAAAGCGTAAGCGCGGCACATGGCTTGGAATGAAGGCCTTCGAGCCGCCATCGACGAGAAACACCACGGGTGCCTCTAGACCCTTGGAGGCGTGAACCGTCATGATGCGAACTTCGCCGCGCTCCTTGTCCTGCTCGCGCTTGATCTCCGGCGCGTCTGTCTCAAGTACGGAGATGAAGGATTGCAGGCCGGGAAGACCGGTCTTTTCATGGTCGAGCGCAAAGGACAGGAACTCGTCGAGCACGTCGCTTGCCTCGTTGCCGAGCCGTGCGAGAAACCGCTTGCGACCTTCATGGATGGTCATGACGGCCGCGTAGAAATCATGAATCGTGGCCGTACGGGATAGCCCAATCAGGGTGGAGAGGGTTTGCAGCGTGTTGGCGAAACGGCTGCCTTGCTGTTCTGCCCGCTGCTGCAACCAGTCCCACACACTCGTCTTTTCAGGACGTTGAGCGGCGAGCTCAAAAATATCGTCTTCATCGTGATTGAAGAGCGGGCTTTTTAGCAATGCGGAGAGCGACAAATCATCCTGCGGCAGAAGCACGAAGCGGCCGAGCGCCAGCAGATCCTGAATGGCGATGTGGTCCGTCAGCCGCAAGCGGTCGGCACCGGCAACGGGAATGTTCTTGCGCTGCTTCAACTCGCGCGTCAGAGCGTTGACGAAGGCGTGGCGTTTGCGCACCAGAACTAGGATATCGCCGGCCTCGATAAGACGCTCGACACCTTTCTCGATCACCGTTTCATTGCCGATCATCGCTGCGATGCGCGCCGCCATTCGTCTTGCAACGATGGCAGGCGGTGCGCTCTCGCGCAGTGCATCGAATGGTGCCGTCCAGTCTTCCTCATCTTCCACGGGCTCGGCGGCGATCATGTCCCATACTTCCACCGTTCCGGGCTGACCAAGGCGGTTGGAGCGATGCTCGACGGGTTCGTTGTCGGCGCTCAGACCTGCAGCATTCGCAGGCAGAGAGAAGACCTGATCCACTGCGGCCAGTACATCTGCCGTGGAACGGAAGGACAGCGGCAGACGAACGGGATGGAAGACCTGCTGGACGGCGGTCACGCGGCGCGCCGTTTCCTCACGCTCCTGCGAAAAACGCTCCGGCCTTGCTCCTTGGAAAGAATAGATCGACTGCTTCTCGTCACCCACGGCAAAAAGCGTTCGTTGACCAGCGCGTGCGGTCTCGCCATGGAAGAAATCTGCCGCCAATGACTGGATGATCGACCACTGTACCGGGCTGGTATCCTGCGCCTCGTCGACAAGAATATGGTCGATGCCCTGGTCCAGCTTGTAATGCACCCATGCGCCTGCCGTATCGCGGTTGAGAAGCGTAGCTGCGCGCTCGATCAGGTCTTCGAAATCAAGCTGGCTGCGCTGCTTTTTCAAGTCTTCGAAGTCGCCGATCAGCCGATCTGCCAGTGTAAGAGCATGTCTGGTGGCTTCCAGCATGCGCAGCGTCCGGTACCGGTCGCGGCAGGCAACTACATGGGTGCGCGCCAGCGTCAGGTCGTCCAGAAGATTGGGCGCTGCGTTCTGCATCGCCTTGTTGACGACGTAGGCATCAGATTTGCGCTCGCCCTTTTGGGTCAGAAGCGCGCTTTCGATGAATGCTATACGCTTGAATGGGTCGCTTTCCCTTGCCGCTTCCCGCAATGCATAAGAAACCTCGTGTGTCCGGGCACCGCCCACCTCATCGGATAGCGTCATATAGGTATCGAGCGACAGGCCGGAGAGGCCCGGGAGCGGCCAATAAGCGGCCGCTGCCGTCTCGAGCGTCTCACTGGCACCGATGCGGGCATGACTTCGGAGCGCCGCGTCGATCCCGCCGCTGCGGGACGCGTCTTCAAGAAAGTCACGCAGAGGATTGCGGTTGGCAACGATGGCGCTCAGTAGAGCTTCCAGCCCGGTCTCGTCGGCCAGATCGAGCACATAGGCAAGCGCTTGTGCGAGCGGTGTATCGCGTTCCAGCGAAACGGCGGTCAGCAGGCTACGGCGCGCTTCTGCCAAAAGACTGCTGGCGGCACGGTCATCCAGAACCGAGAAGTGGCCGGCCACGTTCGCTTCCAGCGGAAATTGGTGCAGCAGCGCTTCGCAAAAGGCGTGGATCGTCTGGATTTTCAGCCCACCTGGTGTTTCCAGCGCCTTGGCGAAGAGGCGGCGTGCCTCCTTCAGCTTGATCGCGTCCGGGACGCGGCCTTCAATTGACGTGATGCGGTCTCTCAAGGCGGTGTCGGAGAGCGTGGCCCAATCCGCGAGACGATCAAAGACACGACTCGACATTTCCGAGGCCGCGGCCTTGGTATAGGTCAGGCACAGAATGGCGGAAGGGCGGCAACCGGCCAGCAGCAGACGGATCACACGCTGCGTCAAAACGTGTGTCTTGCCCGAACCCGCATTTGCCGACACCCATGCCGAGCTTTTCGGATCGGACGCGCGGGTCTGCTGCCGTGTCGTCCAGTCGATCCAAGCGCTTGGTTCATCGCGCTCCGGCCCATGATCGAGAGCCTGCTCGGCGGCGTATTCGAAAAGATCATTCGCCATCGCCATCTCCCGGTTCTGCGGTGGACCATTCGGAGACACGCGCCAGGTGGTCGTACTCGCCGCCATAGGATTGCTGTTCTTCCGGGATCAGCCGCGACACGAAGCCATTTTTGCCCTCTCGCAGCGCCTTGATGAACTTGGTCAGTTGGTCGATCGAGTCTGTTGCCAATTCCGCCGCGCTCTTAGGCACCGTCTTGGCTGTGGCCTTGGCGTCCTCGTTGTTGACGACATCGGTGCCAAAGCGCTCTCCGGGTCGCAGGCGCACATAGATCAAATCCTCCGGCGTTGGTGTCCCGGCGTCGCGGAAAGCGCCGCGCATCAAGGCCGCTCCTTCCAGTGCCAGTTGCGGATCGAGGAGGGAGCGCGCCTGTTTCACGGTGGGAGAAAGGCCAGTCTTGTAATCGACAATATCCGCCTTGCCGTTGGTCTTGATGTCGATCCGATCGGCCACGCCGGTCAGCCGGATCCCGGCCTCCGGAATTTCTTGGCCTGCACGAGCCTCAATATAGGAGCGTCGCACCATCGGACGTCGGTCTTTCTCCCAGGCAAGAAACTCGCGTGCGACCGCGACGAACCGAGGTCTCCAGACGATATCGATATGTGCTGGCAGATTTTCATCGTCGAAACACGCGTTCAACACGCGCATCATGGCGTCTTCGGATGCCGGCGTGCCTGGAACGTGCTCCTCACGGGAATAGAGTTCGATAATACGGTGATAAAGCGTACCGCGATCGGCAGCGCCTGGATCGCGATTGAACTCGTCCAGTGGATTAAGCTTCAGGATGCGCCGCGCATAAATGGAATAGGGGTCGCGCCTGAGCCGCCCGACCTCGCTGAAGGAGTAGCTCTTCGGCTGCAGTTCGGCAGGCGGGATGGGGGAAGGGCGTCGTGCCGGATCCTGCGTCTCAGCGTCATCCAGCATCGTCGCCCAATGGCGGAAGGATTCGCCGCGCTGTTTCAACGATTGGGCAAAATCCTCTCCGCCCAGCGCCAGCAGCCTTTGCAGCCAACGTGAAGCGACGGCGGGTGTGGAGCCCTGGCGCAGTGCGCGGCTATAGATGATGTGACGCGTGCCATTCGCCATCTCAAAATCATGTGCCAATTGGCCGATACGGCGTTCCGGCGGCTCAAGTCCGATCGACGTCTTCATGCTGCGGGACAGGAAAGGGTTGTTGGCCGTTTGTCCCGGCCAGACGCCCTCGTTCAAGCCTCCGATGATGACGGTATCGACGCTCTGCAAACGTGCTTCCAATGCACCAAAGATGAAGACGCGCGGGTGGCGCATGGCGCGCGGCTTGATCGATTCGCCCGCGACGAAGGCAGCGACGATATCGATCCACTGCGGACCATCCGCCTCCAACGCGTTGCCGCACTCCATCAGTTCGGCAAACAGGCTAGAGAGCTTTTCGCCCGCCTCGCCGGACCAAAGGCTTGCCAAATCTCCTGCCTCATCCAGGCAGATCGCCTCGATCACCCGGCCCGAGCGCTCCGCCCATTCAGCCAGCGTCAGGCGGGAGGTGAGGCGACCGCGCAGCGGATCGTGATGGATGAAAGCCTGCTCCAGCGGCTCTATCGCGGCTTTCACGCGCGCCGCCAAATCTCCAGCCGCAAGCGGCGCATCCTCGGACAATGCCGTACGCCAATGCGGCGGATGGCGATCGTCGGCATGAAGTGCCATCTGATGCGCCAGAAGCGCACCGAGATTGCCAAGCGTCGTTTCTTCGCGCCCTCCGCGCAGGGCCAGAAGCTCAAGCGCTGCAACTGCCTCAGTCATTTGATGTTCGCTAAGACCGAAGCGACAAAGCGGGTGCTTCAACAGAGAAATGACCGCCACCGGATCGCCAGGCCGCAAGATCGCTTCCAGCGCCAATTGCAGAAGTCCGGCCTGTGGCGTGGCAGAGAGCGGCGTCCCGGCAGAATCGTCCGCCTCAATGCCAAAACGGGCAAGCTCCGTCGCCACCCGTCGCCCAAGCCCGCGATCCGGCGTGATGAGAGCTGCCTGTGACGGGCCGTTCTGACCGGGCTTTTCAAGCGCCAGTCTTAGCGCGATGGCGATTGCGGTTGCCTCCTCGCGTTCATTGGCAGCCTCTATCATCGAAGCGGCAGAGAAGGCATTTTCGAAAAAGGCCGGGGTTTTGTCCGCGCGCCACTCGTTCCATTCCGCTGTCGCCCGAACTGGCGCAAGGGCGGTGGAAAAAATGGCGGCGCGGTCTTGCAGGTCGCGGTCCAGCGCACCGATCCGCTCCACATCGCGACGCAAGACCCCAAGCTTCTGCAACAGAATGAAAAGGCCATATTGCGAATGGGTGCGGCTTGCCGCGTCATCCGGCGCTTCATTGATTGCCTGCCACTGATCTTCCGGCATGTCGAGGTCAAGACCGGGAAGCACGATTGTGCCATGCGGCAGCGAAGCGACGGCAGCAATCAGATCGGCGGCAGCCGGAATGGAGCCAGTGGAACCCGCGACGACGATTGGATCCGTCGTCACGCTCTTCTTCAGCCGCTCCGCCTCTGCGCGCAAGATGGCGTTGCGGTGCCGACCGGCAGAGGAGCGGTTAAGCTCGGTGAGGCGGGCTGGCCAGTAAATGCTTGCGATTTCCAGAAACTTTGCCGTCAACTGCCACCATTGGGCGTGATCGGCCGTATCAAGATCGGAAAGCGCTTCCCAATCCTTGTCTTCCGTATCCATCGCGTCGATGACTTCGGAGAGTGCCCGCGCGAGCCAGATCGCGTCTGCCGGGCTGGCGGGTGCCACGAGCGGCGAATCGGAATGGATAGCGCGAATCGCATCCGGTAGACTGTTTCGCCAGGCAAGAATCAGCCGTGCCAGTTCCACAAGCCGAGCCGTGCTGGAAATCGGTGGTGCAAGATCGATTGTCGCAGGCGTTTCAATGTCGAAATAGCCGCTGTCGTCATCGGTCTCGCCGAGCGGGCGGATGACTGGCAGAATGGCCGAACGACCGCCGAGAATATCGACGAATTCGGAGCGCAGCACACGGGCCGAACGGCGGGTCGGCACATAGATCGTCACGCGGGCAAGCGACAGCGGGTCGGCCGGATCATAGGCAAAGCCCTTCGCGAGTGTCCCCGCACAAAGGCTCTGCGCCAGCGTCTTTAGAAAGGGTGTTCCCGGCGCGATGGTCAGGATGCGTTTGGCATGCGCCAATGGTTCGACCTTCTCTCGGATTAAAGCACGATGCTTCGATTTAAAGCGTTAGAGCGTCCTTTTTGCGTCCTAATGAATGCACGGCGCTCTAAACGGAAGCGATAGTTCGCTCCGCATCCTCTATAGCATCCGGTGTGCCGACCGTAATCCACTGACCGTCCAGCATCACGCCATACAGACGGTTTTTTGCAATGGCACGGTCGAAATAGATATTGAGGTTGAAGGCATCGACAGGGGCATCGTTCAGAAGGCGCGAATCCATGGCGATCGCGCCAGCGTAAACCACCGGGTGGGGTTCACCCTCCTGATAACGGGTGAGGCGCCCATCCTCTGCGAAGTTGAAATCCTTCTTGCCGTTATGGCCAGTCGTGCGATCCATATCGACGCAAAGCATCGCCATATCCATGCGGCCAGCATCGAACCCTGCCGCAAGCTTCTGTAGATTGGTGGGAAGACCAGGCGTTTCACCGACCCAGAAGAGATCGGCATTCATCACCAGAACCGGTCCTGGCGTCAGCAATTTCAAACCCTTGGCGAGACCGCCGCCGGAATTCAGCAACTGCGCGCGCTCATCCGAGATCAGGATCTCAAGGTCTTGACGGCCTTCAAGATGCGCCACCATCTGCTCGGCATGGTGATGGATGTTGATGGAAACCGTCTCGACTCCCGCCGCTGCTAGGAGATCGAGCACATAATCGATCATCGGCTTGCCCGCGATCTTGACCAGCGGCTTGGGGATCGTGTCGGTGATCGGGCGCATTCTCGTGCCGAGACCTGCTGCCAGAACCATCGCTTGTCTGATCGTCATGGGAAAAGCTTCAGTGAGAGTTGAGGTCTATGCCCGCACGCGCGAACCAGTCTCGCAGCGGCGCAAGTTCGGGATGCTCAAGCGCGGCCCGCATATAGGTGAAGGTGCGTGGCATGTGCTTCATATAGCCCGGCTTGCCATCGCGCTTCAAAAGCCGAACCCAGGCGCCGACCAACTTGCAATTGCGTTGCGCCGCCATGATGGCGAAGGCTTTGAGAAACACCTTCTCATCGAAGGCAGGATTTTTTCGGCGAATATCGAGATAGCGCTCCATCATCCGCGCCTGCAGATCAGGCAGGATGGTCACGCGCGCATCCTGTACCAGAGACGCCAGATCATAGGCCGTTGGGCCGATCATCGCATCCTGAAAATCGATGATGCCCACTTGCTGCGGCGCTGGTTTGTCCTGCTGCCAGATGATGTTTGGCGAGTGGAAGTCGCGTAAGACGAGCCCTGTTTCCACATCGGCAAGCTTAGCGATCAACTGATCCCAAACGGCGAAAAAATCCTGCCGCTTGGCGTCGTCGGTTGGTTTGCCGTCATGGATGTGGGGCAGGTACCAGTCCAGCAGCAACGAGGTCTCGATCTTCATCGCATCGGCATCGAAGCGTGGAATCTCATAGCGCCCACCATCCGGCAGCCCGATCGTTGCAGGCATCGGCTTTTCATGCAGCGCCGCCAGACAGGCAGCGCTTTCGATGTAGCGCTCCTCAATGGGCGCACCATTGGCATCCAGAACGCCTGCGCGTCCCATATCGCTCAAAAGCAGGATGCCTTCATCCATGTCGCGCGCCAGGATTTCGGGCAGCGCGAAGCCTTCGCTTCGGAGATGGAGATCAAGAGCAACGAACGGCTCGACCGTGCGGGCAAGATGCACGATCTCCGAATAGGATTTGCCGTTGTGAAGAGCGGGGCCGGGCGGCTGGGGCTGCCAGTCCATCAACAGATATTGGCGGTCTTCATCGCGCACCAGTTCATAGGTGCGATAGGCGGCATCGCCACTGAAATAGCGTCGGGTCGCATTCGCCTTGTCGTTTCGTTCCAAAAAGCGGCGGATGGCGAAGACGCGCTCAAGTCGCTCGACGTGACGCCTGGAGGCTTCGATCACGGCGCGTCGACCTTCTCCCTCATGCGTCAGGCGCAGCAGGATGGTCGATGCCTTTGGCAGCACATCGCTTGCCATCTCCGGCCACTCGATCAGGCACACGCCGTCCGACAGCATCTCGTCGATTCCAAGCTCATCCAGCTCTGACACGTCGGAGAGACGATAGAGATCGAGGTGCGCGACAGGAAAGCGAAGGGCATAGGACTGGACGATGGTGAAGGTCGGGCTTGGCACCTCAAGCTCCGCATCATCGGCGATGGCCCGGATCAAGGCGCGCGCCAGCGTCGACTTCCCGGCCCCAAGATCGCCCACCAGCGCAATGGCATCGCCAGGCTTCACGGCAAGCGCCAGCTCCTCGCCAAGCCGGATGGTGTCGGCCTCATCTGCAAGGAAGAGCGAGAGGGAAAGCGTCTTGTCACTCATTCGGCAGCAATGGACTGCGGCTGATCGTGGGAGGGAATGCGGCAGGTGACGACTGTGCCTTCACCAGGGCGGCTGTCCAGCGTGACGGTGCCCTGATGCAAACTGACGAAGCTCTCGACGATCGAGAGGCCAAGCCCCGCACCGGTGCGCCGGCCCCCTTGGCCGCGTGTCGAGAAGCGGTCGAAGACCGTCTTCAGCATATCTTCTGGGATACCGGGCCCCTGATCGGCAACGGAAAAGACGAAATCGCCTTCGCTTCTCTGGCAGGTCAGGCGGATTGCAGACCCTTCGGGCGCAAAGTTGACCGCATTGGTCAGGAGCTTCAGCAGTATCTGCTTCAGTCGCTGGTGATCGGCGACGATGGAACCGAGATGCGCAGGCGCGACGATCTCAAGCGAAACGCCACTCTCCTGCAGACGGTCGGTGATCTGCACCGCCACATCGTCCAGAAGCTCGTTCAGATCGTTCTCGGCATAGTTCAGATGCATGATGCCGGCATCCACGGTTGCCAGATCGAGAATGTCGTTGACGATGGTCAGCAGCACGGATGAAGAGGTCGAGATGTGGTCGAGATACTCGGCCTGACGATCGTTCAGTTCGCCCATGCCAGGGGTCTTGAGAAGATCGGTAAAGCCAATGATATTGGTCAGCGGCGAGCGCAGTTCGTAGGAGACGTGCTGAACGAAATCGTTCTTCAGCTCGTCGGCCTTTCGCAGCGCCTCGTTCTTTTCCTTCAAGGCCCGTTCGGCGCGAACGCTGTCGGTCATGTTGACAAAAGTCAGCATCGTCTGCGCGTCGGGCAGCGGGATCACAGCATAATCGAGCACCAAGCCGGAGAGAAGTTCGAGCGTTCCCTGCTTGGAATGACGCTCGTCGTCGAAACTGGTGATGAATTGTGAGAACGCGCGCCAGCCATCCGGCTTGTCGTAGGACTGGGCACAAACCGCTTCTATGGAGCGGATATGTTTGCCGGCTTCCGCCTCATCTGCAGTAATGCCCCAAAGCGCCCGGAATGCCGGGTTGGACAGGCGAATGCGTCCGTCAGCACCAAACACGGCGACGCCCTCGGCAAGATGATCGATCGTCTCGCCCTGGACTTTGACCAGCGTGTTGTAGCGGGTCTGAAGATCGACCTGTTCGGTCAGGTTCTCGAACACCCAGGTCGCGCCGCCTTGCGGATGCGCGGTTGCAATCACACGCAGCGTCTGCCCGTTCGGCAGGTGCCAGAGATCGGTCTGGGTATCGAGCGCGCGATAGACGGAAAGAGCAGTCTCTTTCCAGCTTTTCCAGCTGAGTTGCTCCGGCAATTTGCCGGCACTGCGCAGACGATCGAGAAGCTCGGAATTGCCGGGTTTTGATTCCAGGAATACCAGATCAAGACCCCACAGGCGCGCGAAAGCCTGATTGTAGAATTGCAGACGCTGCTCGCCATCGAAGATGGCGACCGGGGTTCCCAGATGATCGAGGGTTTCCGCATGGCTCTTCAGCGTGCGTTTGAGCTCTTCCCGGATGGTTTCAGCATCGGAAGCGTCAATGGCAATACCGGCAGAGCCGCTCGGTGTTTTGATATCGACCACATCGAAGAAGGTGCGGTTGCCGGAAACCACGGTAGAGATGCGGTCGTGATAAGGCGATTCCGGCGTAGCCGTCGCCCGAATCTTCTGCCGTGTTACCGTGTTCAGCAATTCGCGCTGCTCGTTGACCGCTTGCTGCGGCGTCGTGGCATCGACAGCAATCGCATAGGCGTGATTGACCCAGATCAGCGCGCCATCATTGTTTCGGCGCCAGGCAGGTTGCTCGATGGAATCGAGAAGCTCCTGGAAGGTCGACATGGAGGAGAGCAGACGCTCGCGCTCGACCCTCAACTCCGCCAGTTCTGCACGCATGTTGTTGAGCGCGATGAAGCGGGCAAAGGCTTTGCCGCCAGACACCCGTCCCTGAACTTCGATTACTTCGCCGCGCTGCGTCTCGATGGTGAGATCGAAGCTCTGCGCCTGGCTGCGCAGCTGCTCGATTGCCTTTTCCAGCGGTGCTGCCGAGGTAGGGCGCAACCAGCGGCCAAAGGCCAGAAAATCGGAATCTGCAATAGGCACGCCGGTTTCGGGCGGCAGTTGTCCGACGAACTCGGGACGCTCGCCAGTGTCTTCCCAGATGACGATCCGGCGCGACTTGTCGGAAATCAGCGCCTCGTATTTGGAGATCTTGTTTTGAGCATCTGAAAGGGCCGTACGGTATTCGTTGACCTCGGCTTCGATATTGCCGCGCTGGCGCACCAGCCAGACGATGGAAAACAGGGTTGCCGACACAACGCCAAGGAAAATCGAATAGGCGATCGTCTCGCTGGAAGAGAACAGTCGAGCACTTCTTTGGAGGAGAGCACCGTCCTGCGCCCGAGCGGCAGTGGCGAAACCGCTAAGCGCCGTTCCAGCCATCAGCGCTGAGAAAGCGCAAATCTTTTGGCGCAAGGCGCCTGCCATGGTGGTCAGAGAGCCGCGCAATCGTTCAAGAACGGGCGCCTCGTCGCTGCCCGTCTCCACGCTGTTTTGCACCCGCTGGCGCGAGTTCGCTTTTTTTACCGACATCCCCGGTCTGTCTCCGTCCTATGTGCCGCATCTTCGACAAGACATCCCATTTTCGCACGGGCATCCGCCCACACGAATCAAGTCTTCAGACAATACCGTCTCAGCAAATTTCCGGGAAGGGCGGCGCCCAAAAAAGAAATCGCGGACTTTGTCAAGTCCGCGATGCCTAGATGTGGTGTATTTGATGTGGATATTAACTATGAAATCAATATCTGTAGTGTTCTGCCTTGAAAGGACCCGTCTTCGAGACGCCGATATAATCTGCCTGCGTGTCGGAAAGTTCGGTTAGCTTGACGCCAAGCTTCTCGAGGTGGAGACGCGCTACCTTCTCGTCGAGGTGCTTCGGCAGTACGTAAACATCGTTCTTGTACTCGCCCTGCTTGGTGAAGAGTTCAATCTGGCCGAGCACCTGGTTGGTGAAAGAGGCCGACATGACGAAGGAAGGGTGACCGGTCGCATTCCCGAGGTTCAGCAGGCGGCCTTCCGACAGAAGGATCATGCGGTTGCCCTTGGCGAACTCGATCATGTCGACCTGCGGCTTGATGTTGGTCCATTTTAGGTTCTTCAGCGAAGCGACCTGAATTTCGTTGTCGAAGTGACCGATATTGCCGACGATCGCCATGTCCTTCATCTCGCGCATATGCTCGATGCGGATGACGTCCTTGTTGCCGGTGGTGGTGATGAAGATATCTGCCGAAGAAACAACGTCTTCCAGGCGAACGACTTCGAAACCGTCCATGGCAGCCTGAAGCGCGCAGATCGGGTCGATTTCGGTGACCTTGACGCGAGCGCCAGCGCCCTGAAGCGAAGCAGCCGAACCCTTGCCGACATCGCCGTAACCGCAAACGACGGCAACCTTGCCAGCCATCATCACGTCGGTTGCGCGACGGATGCCGTCAACCAGCGATTCCTTGCAGCCATACTTGTTGTCGAACTTCGACTTGGTGACGCTGTCATTGACGTTGATGGCCGGGAAGGGGAGAAGACCCTTCTTGCTGAGGTCATAAAGACGATGGACGCCCGTCGTGGTCTCTTCGGTCACGCCCTTGATGGCATCACGCTGCTTGGTGAACCAGCCGGGAGAAGCCTGAAGGCGCTTCTTGATCTGCGCGAAAAGGATTTCTTCTTCTTCCGAGCCTGGGTTCGACAGAACGTCTTCGCCAGCTTCAGCGCGTGCGCCGAGCAGGATGTACATGGTGGCATCGCCGCCATCATCCAGGATCATGTTGGAGACGCCGCCGTCGGTCCACTGGAAGATCTTGTCGGTATATTCCCAATACTCCGTCAAGCTTTCACCCTTGACGGCAAAGACCGGAATGCCGGCAGCAGCAATCGCCGCGGCCGCGTGGTCCTGCGTCGAGAAGATGTTGCAGGATGCCCAACGGATGTCTGCGCCAAGCTCCTTCAGCGTTTCGATGAGAACCGCCGTCTGGATCGTCATGTGCAGCGAGCCGGAGATACGTGCGCCCTTCAGCGGCTTGCTCTGACCGAATTCGCTGCGGCAGGCCATCAGGCCAGGCATTTCGGTTTCGGCAATATCCAGTTCCTTGCGGCCGTAGTCGGCAAGGTTGATGTCCGCGACGATGTAGTCTTTGTCAGCGCTCATAAAGATCTCCTGCTCAAAAATGGCAGGGACCTGTGCCGCTGCCTTGCAATTCAGGCTGCGGTTCTAACAGGCAATGGCCGATCTGGCAATAATCATATAAAGAAGTCTTTATGTCTTTATATGATGGTTATCAAAGTTCTTCGCCGAACCGGTCCGCGACCAAAGCCTCGAGTGCTGCAAGTGCTTCTTCTGCCTGATTGCCGCTCGCTTCGACGAACACCGTGCATCCCGGGCTGGCCGCCAGCATCATCAGACCCATGATAGACGTGCCGCCCACCGTCATACCGTCCTTCGAAACGCTGATGGCTGCGTCAAACTTCTCCACCGTCTGCACGAATTTTGCAGACGCACGCGCGTGAAGGCCGCGCTTGTTGACGATCAGCAGTTCCTTCGACAGTGAGGACATGAAGCGTGTTCTTCTTATTTGCCGCTGAGAACGCGGCTGGCGACGTTGATATATTTGCGACCGGCATCGGAGGCTTCCTGCAACGCCTTGTCCATATTGTCTTCGGTACGGATGCCTGCAAGCTTGATCAACATGGGAAGGTTGACGCCGGCAATCACTTCAACGGTGCCGCTGCTCATCACAGAGATAGCGAGGTTGGAAGGCGTTCCGCCGAACATGTCTGTGAGGATGATGACGCCATTGCCGTCATTGGCGCGTGTAACCGCATCGATGATATCCTGCCGGCGCTGATCCATGTCGTCCTCGGGACCAATCGAAACGGTCTCGATCAACTTCTGAGGACCGACCACATGCTCTACCGCGTGACGAAATTCCTCAGCCAGCTTGCCATGAGTGACAAGCACTAGTCCGATCATGAAATGCTCCCTTACACACGCACCTTGCCACCTGGACTTGCGTCTGGTGTGCCGCCCTATCGCAATGCCGCAAACCTGTCCATCGGTGGGAGCCCATCTTGATGAGGAAAATGCGAAGCGCAAGCCCCCAAACCGGGGATTTTTGTTCACTTTCCCTTGGCTTCGAACAGATTTTGAGCAAGTGCAGCAAATTTTCCATAGGGCGTGATGCTGGAAAGCGGAATTCGGATCAGAGGTAGCCTGTTGCCGGTCGGCAAATCCAGCCATTCATCCTGCGGAGGCAGGCGAGGGGTCTGCAGATGCAGAACGGTCGTCACCGCATAATCCATCGTTGCTGACGCAATGCTGTCGAGTTCGATAATTCCGCTGCCGCGAAGTTCCAATAGTCCTGCGATGCTCTCCGGCCGCTCGACAAAAACACGCGCGTTTTCCGATGAGATCAGGACTTGATCGTCCGCCACAAGCGCGGCCGCTAAGCCACACCGTTTTGCTTCAGTCAAGAAGCTGAAGGCAAGTTCGCTTTTGCCGCTGCCGGATGGGCCGACGAACAGCAGTCCAACACCGTCGACGACGATCGCGGTTGCATGGTAATTGATGCGGTCAGCGCTCATGCGTATGGGCTGCAGGAAGCGAGAGCGTGAAGCGGGCGCCGGAGATCACGCCATATTTGTCGATGATGTTTTCCGCTTTCAGCGTGCCGCCATGGGCTTCGGCAATCTGGCGGCTGATCGAGAGACCAAGGCCTGAATTCTGGCCGAAGCCTTCGCTTGCCGGACGGTCTGTATAGAAGCGCTCGAAGATGCGATCGATGTCTTCAGCCTGGATGCCCGGACCATTATCCTCGACACGAACCAGGCAGCGATCCTTGTGTCTCAGCAGATGCACGAAGATACGGCCGCCATCCTGCGAAACAAAGGAACGGGCGTTCTCGATAAGATTGGTGACGATCTGGCCAAGACGAAGATCATGACCATTGACGACATAGCTCGTCTTCACGCCCGGCTTGTGGTCGGCCACATAATCGATCGTGACGGTCTTCTTCTTGCTGGAGATCTGCCGCGAGATTTCCACAAGGCCGTTCAGCAGTATCTCAAGATCGACCGGCGAGGAATCGGCGCGCGCCAATTCCGCATCGAGGCGGGACGCATCGGAAATGTCGCTGATCAGGCGGTCGAGGCGGCGGACATCGTGGAAGATGATTTCGGTGAGGCGCTGCTTGGATTCTTCCGTCTTCGCCCGCGGCAGCGTCTCCACAGCGCTTCGCAGTGAGGTCAGCGGGTTCTTCAGCTCGTGGCTGACATCTGCAGCGAAGCTCTCGATCGCATCGATCCGGTCATAAAGAGCGTTGGTCATTTCGCGAAGTGCAATGGAGAGGTTGCCGATCTCGTCCTGACGGGCGGAGAAGTCCGGAATTTCCTCGCGTGCTTTCGCACCGCGCCGTACACGGATGGCCGCCGCCGAAAGCCGGCGAAGCGGTGTGGCGATGGTGGAGGAGAGGAGCAGCGACAGCACGATATTGACGAGCGTCGCAATGCCGAAGACGCGCATGATCGCCAGACGTTCGGCGTGAACGATCTTGTCGATATCGCCGGCCTGCGTTGACAGAAGCAGAACACCCAACACGGCGCGAAAACGTTGAACGGGAACGGCCACCGAGACGATCAACTCGCCCTTTTCGGTCACGCGCACGACAGCGCCTCGAACACCTGTCAGCGCATTCATCACCTCCGGGTAGATCGACCCATCGCCGCCTGGTGTTTCTTTATAAAGTGGCAGGCTGCTTGGCTGCAGCATGCGGTTGAACAGGCTGGCCACCCATTCGCCCCAGGTCTGCGTCTCGGGGGTGACCGGTGGCAGGTCGTAGCGCAGCACCTGACCACGCGAATAGAGATGCCGGGAATCGAGAAGCAGGTTTGCATCCGCATCGAAGAGACGGGCACGGGTGCGGGTTGGCGAGATCAGCCGACGCAAAACTGGCGCAACACGCTCGGGATTGATCGGAAAGCTTAAGTCCTCATCATTCGGTACCGGCGTGATGCTCTGGCCCGCCTGCAACTCCAGCAGCTTTTCCGGATTGATGGTGATCGAGTTGGTATCGACCGATGCCGAGGCGGAGATAGCGCCAGCGATGATTTCGCCCTGCGTCAGCAGGCTTTCGACGCGCGCATCGATCAGCCCTTCGCGAAACTGGTTGAGGTAGAGAATACCGCCGACGAGAACCACCGTCGCCGCGACATTGAAGAAGAGAATACGCCGCGTCAGGCTGGAAAAGACGGCATTGCCGAAAATACGTCGGATGATCGTCAGCGGATGAATCCGGTGCCGCCGACCGCTTTCACGATCGTCGGCATCGGATGTCTCCGACGCGCTATCCTGCGTTTTATTCAACAATTGCGTTCCTCAGCCCCGCTAGTGGAATGATTTTGACATTTGATACCGTGTGCGACGATCTTCGAAGATCAAATTCCGAAATTCCACTAGAACAAAAACTCACTAGTGGTCTTCGTGATTTTGACATCTGCTCTCGAGGCCTTTGCAAGCGTTGGCAAATGTCAAAATCGGGCCACTAGCGCGGCGTCTCGTACGGCCTCAAGCCGCCTCACGGAAGCGATAGCCCACGCCGTAAAGCGTTTCAATCATGTCGAAGTCGTTGTCGACCAGTTTGAACTTCTTGCGCAGGCGCTTGATGTGGCTGTCGATCGTGCGGTCGTCGACATAGACCTGCTCGTCATAGGCGGCATCCATCAACGCATCGCGGCTTTTGACGACGCCGGGGCGCTGCGCCAAAGAATGCAGGATCAGGAACTCGGTCACGGTCAGCGTCACCGGCTCACCCTTCCAGGTGCAGGTGTGGCGCTCCTGGTCCATGGCCAGTTGTCCGCGCTCCAGCGTTCTGGCTGCCTGGTCGGCAGCAGTCTTGATGGGGTTGGTCCCCGTCGCCGCGGCTTCGCGGCTGCTGGCACGGCGCAGGATTGCCTTGACGCGCTCCACGAGAAGGCGCTGCGAAAACGGCTTGGTAATGAAATCGTCAGCACCCATCTTCAAGCCGAACAGCTCGTCGATTTCCTCATCCTTGGAAGTCAGGAAGATGACGGGAAGGTCGGACTTCTGCCGCAGACGGCGCAAAAGCTCCATGCCATCCATGCGCGGCATCTTGATATCGAAGATCGCCAGTTGCGGCGGGCGGGCAATGAGCCCGTCGAGGGCGGAAGCGCCATCGGTATACGTTTCGACCTTATAGCCTTCCGCTTCGAGCGCGATCGACACCGATGTCAGGATATTCCGGTCGTCGTCTACAAGCGCAATCGTTTGCATAAAATTGGTCTCCGTCGTCATTTGCAATCTCTGCTCCCGACATTCACCCCAGCCTAGGTTGTGCGCCGCGAACATGTCTCATGAGTATAAAGGTGGAACAAATTGTGGCAAAGGCCAAGCCTCAAGAAAGCACGCGCTTGCAGGAAGATTTTCCAGACAGCGGCAAGAACCCGGATTTGCGAGCCGACTAAACCGATTTAAAAAGGAATAAAATCTTTTAAATCGATTAATATATTGAAATTGTTAGATATTTTTAGAGTGGCATCTTGCCAATTCTCCTTCTTGCCGGTAGCTTCACTGCAAATTTACACGGCCCGCATTCAGAACAAAGGGAACGCGCCATGAAAGAACTCGGAGTACACAATCCAGAAAACGGTGTGTCTGCACTTGGTCTGGGCGAAGCCGCTGTCGTCCATTACAACCTCATCGAGAGTGAGTTGTACGAGCAGTCGATCCGCAACGGGGAGGCGGATATCACCGTCGATGGCGCACTGCGCGCTGTAACCGGTCAACACACTGGACGTTCTCCGAAGGACAAATTCGTCGTGCGCGATGCGCACACGGAAAACACCATCTGGTGGGACAACAACAAGCCGCTGTCGCCTGAGCATTTCGAGATCCTCCATAAGGATATGCTCGCGCATGCTGCCGGCAAGACGCTCTACGTTCAGGATCTCGTCGGCGGTGCCGATGAAGCGAATGCGCTGCCGACACGCGTCGTGACAGAGCTTGCGTGGCACGGCCTCTTCATTCGCAACCTGCTGATCCGCCCAGCGCGCGAGAAGCTGGCCTCATTCAAGCAGAAGCTCACCATTATCAACCTGCCAAGCTTCAAGGCTGATCCCGCCCGCCATGGTGTGCGCACCGAAACGGTGATCGCCTGCGATCTGATCAAGGGCATCGTGTTGATCGGCGGCACGTCTTACGCCGGCGAAAACAAGAAGTCGGTATTCACCGTTCTCAACTACCTTTTGCCTGCAAAGGGCGTCATGCCGATGCACTGCTCGGCCAATGTCGGTCCAGAGGGCGACGCGGCTGTCTTCTTCGGCCTGTCGGGCACCGGTAAGACTACGCTGTCTGCCGATCCGGCCCGCACGCTGATCGGTGACGATGAGCATGGCTGGGGCGAAGACGGCATCTTCAATTTCGAAGGTGGCTGCTATGCCAAGGCGATCAAGCTTTCTGCAGAGGCAGAACCTGAAATCTACGCCGCCACCCGCCGCTTCGGCACCGTTCTGGAAAACGTCGTGCTCGACGAAAACCGCGTTCCTGATTTCAACGACAATTCGCTGACGGAAAATACCCGTAGCGCTTATCCGCTGCACTTCATCCCGAACGCCTCGAAGACAGGTCTTGCCGGTCACCCAAAGACGATCATCATGCTGACCGCCGACGCCTTCGGCGTGCTGCCTCCGATTGCGCGTCTGACGCCGGAACAGGCCATGTACCACTTCCTCTCCGGTTACACTGCCAAGGTAGCCGGCACGGAAAAAGGCGTGACCGAGCCGGAAGCGACATTCTCGACCTGCTTCGGCGCTCCCTTCATGCCGCGTCATCCGACGGAATATGGCAACCTGCTGCGTGATCTGATCGCACAGCACGGCGTGGATTGCTGGCTGGTCAACACCGGCTGGACCGGTGGTGCCTACGGCATCGGCAAGCGCATGCCGATCAAGGCCACCCGCGCGCTTCTGACCGCTGCACTGGCCGGCGAGCTGAAGAACGCCCAGTTCCGCACCGACGCGAATTTCGGCTTTGCCGTACCGACTTCGCTCGAAGGTATCGACAACAGCATCCTCGACCCACGCTCGACCTGGGCCGATGGCGCTGCTTACGACGCGCAAGCCAAGAAGCTGGTCAACATGTTCGTCACGAACTTCACCAAGTTCGAAGACCATGTCGACAGCACCGTCCGCGACGCGGCTCCTGGCCTCCTGGCTGCCGCCGAATAAGCGGTCGATCTCTTCAAAATACGAAACCCGGCCTCGCGCCGGGTTTTTCGTTCGAAAAAGCACGATGCGTAGATCTAAAGACAATAGGGCGCCGTGCGTCTAGAAAGACGCACGGCGCCCTATCAGTTTATTCCGGCGCTTGAAGCCTTCTCAACTGTTTTCATTCCACCGCATCTGTGGCATCACGCCTGCCGGAGAATGACATGGCAAGCGCGCCCCTTTACATCAGCAGCAGAATAACGATTGCCGGATGGGAACTGACGGAGCAATTCGTGCTGGCTGGCGGGCCGGGCGGACAGAATGTCAACAAGGTCTCCACCGCAGTTCAACTCTTCTTCAATATCACGGCTTCTCCGGCGCTCTCGGATCGGATCAAAACCAATCTGGTCAAGCTTGGTGGGCGGCGCGTCTCGAAAGAAGGCGTGTTGATGATCGAGGCAAGCCAGTTCCGCACCCAGGAGCGCAATCGCGAGGATGCGCGGGAGCGTCTGAAGGAACTGATCCTCAAGGCAGCCGAGCCGCCGCCGCCGCCGCGCAAGGCCACAAAGCCGACAAAAGGCTCTGTCGAACGAAGACTGAAAGCAAAATCAGGCCGCTCGGATATCAAGAAGATGCGCGGCAAGCCGGGACAGGATTAACAGCTTTGGCCGAGAAACGCTCTCCGTGCCGTCCCCAGACTTAAAGCTTTCTCAGCGCCACCATGTCGATCAGATGGTTCTGGCCTTTTCTCAGGATGAGGTCGGCACGCGGTCTCGTCGGCACGATGTTTTCGCGCAGGTTCTTGAGGTTGATATTCTCCCAAAGCCCTTCTGCGATCGCGAGCGCCGCAGTTTCCGAAATCGACGCATAGCGATTGAAGTAGGATGTCGGATCGCGGAACGCCGTCTTGCGCAGGTTCATGAAGCGGTTGACGTACCAGTTATGGATGATCGTCTCGTCCGCATCGATATAGATCGAGAAATCGAAGAAGTCAGACACCATCGGCACGATTCGCCCGCCGGCCGGCAGGTTGCGCGCCTGCAGCACGTTGATGCCTTCGAAAATCAGGATGTCGGGCCGGTCGACATTGGTGAATTCGCTGGGCAGGACATCGTAGACCAGGTGCGAGTAGCGGGGCGCCTGGACGTTCGGCTGGCCCGCCTTGATGGCGGAAAGGAAGCGTAGAAGCGCACCGATGTCGTAGCTTTCCGGAAAGCCCTTGCGCTCCATAAGGTTCTCACGCCGCAGCACCTCGTTCGGGTAGAGAAACCCGTCCGTGGTGATCAGGTCGACCTTTGGACTGGAAGGCCAGCGCGCCAGAAGCTCTTTTAGAATACGCGCCGTGGTGGATTTACCGACCGCCACAGAGCCCGCAATGCCGATGACGAAGGGCGTCTTGTTGACGTGCTCCATATTGAGGAAGCGGTTGCGCTGCTCGAACAGCAGTTGCGACGCTTCCACATGGGATGAGAGCAGTCGCGAGAGCGATAGGTAGATCCGCCGAACCTCGTCGAGATCGATCGGGTCATCAAGCGATCGGAGGCGTTTCACCTCGTCGGCAGACAGTGTCAGGGGCGTATCGGCGCGAAACTTCGACCACTCTTCCGAACTGAAGAAGTGATAGGGCGAGTATTCATCCGGCCTGAAATGATCGAGCGTCGTTGGCATGCCTTGCTCCCCCCTGCGTGCCATCGTCGTCATGATTGAGGCCTTGATGCCTTTTCCTGCAATCCGGACTGACCTGTCCGTCTCTCCAACTCCGCAAAGACATCGGAGAGAGGGATATCGGCGATCTTGAGGACCACGAGAAGATGATAAAGCAGATCGGCTGCCTCGTCCGTCAGGTTCTTGCGATCCTGCGAGATCGCCGCGATCACCGTTTCGACCGCCTCTTCGCCGAGCTTTTTGGCCGCCTTGGCTTGGCCGGCGGCAAAAAGCTTGGCCGTCCATGATTGATCAGGCGATACGCTGGCACGTTCGGCAACGATGCGCTCGAGATCGGAAAGGGAAAACCCGCTCATGCTGCTTGTCCTTTCAAAGATCAGTCGAGACGCATGGCAATGCCATGATCGGCCATATAGGCCTTGGCTTGCCCGATCGTGTAGGTGCCGAAGTGGAAGATCGACGCCGCCAGAACCGCTGTCGCATGGCCTTCCTTCACGCCCGCTACCAGATCGTCCAGATTTCCGACACCGCCGGAAGCGATAACCGGAACACGCACCTGATCGGCAATGGTGCGGGTCAGCGCAATGTCATAGCCGCTCTTCGTGCCGTCGCGGTCCATGGAGGTGATCAGCAATTCGCCGGCACCACGCTCGACCATCTTCACGGCAAATTCCACCGCATCGATGCCTGTCGGCTGGCGTCCGCCATGGGTAAAGATTTCCCAGCGATCGGCTTCGTCGCTGGCCGACACCTTCTTGGCGTCGATGGAGACAACGATGCACTGATTGCCGAACTTATCCGCCGCCTGGGCGACGAAATCGGGGTCTTTGACCGCTGCCGAATTGATCGACACTTTGTCGGCACCGCAGAGCAGAAGCTTGCGAATATCCGACACGGCACGAACGCCGCCCCCCACCGTCACCGGCATGAAGCAGTGATCGGCGGTGCGTGACACCACATCGAAAATCGTTTCGCGATTGTCGGAAGAGGCGGTGATGTCGAGAAAGCAGAGCTCATCGGCACCGGCCGCATCATAGGCTTTCGCCGCCTCGACCGGATCGCCGGCATCGATCAGATCGACGAAGTTCACGCCCTTGACGACGCGACCATCTTTTACGTCAAGGCAGGGGATAATGCGTGCTTTGAGTGTCATCAGACGGTCGCCTTTTTTTGAGTTTGCACGTCCTCGCCGCGTGGCGGCTGGGGGCGACGCGGGCAGTCTTTGACGTCAAGGCAGGGAACAATGCGCGCTTTCAAAGTCATGCCCGTGCTTCCTTGATCAACGCCAATGCCTCTGCCGGATCGATGCGCCCGTCATAGAGCGCGCGGCCCGAGATTGCGCCTTCCAGCTTGGCGGCATCCGGCTCCAGCATGCGCTTGATATCGTCGATGGAAGCAAGTCCACCAGATGCGATCACGGGGATAGAGACGGCACTGGCAAGCTCCAGCGTCGATGCCCAGTTGATCCCGGCCAGAATACCGTCGCGCTCGATATCAGTGTAGATGATCGCCGCCACACCTGCCCCTTCGAAGCGTTTGGCAAGCTCGATTACGCCAAGTTCGGACGCTTCCGCCCAGCCTTCCACCGCAACCTTGCCGCCCTTGGCATCGATTCCTACGGCAACCTGGCCGGGGAAGCGCTTGCAGGCTTCCAGAACCAGAACCGGATCGCGCACCGCAACGGTGCCGAGAATGACGCGTGCGAGACCGCGGCTCAGCCAGGCCTCGATATGCTCCAGCGTGCGAATACCGCCACCCAGTTGCACCGGGTTCCTGGTGGATTTCAAGATGGCGTCGACCGCCTTGCCATTGACGGTCTGGCCGGCAAAGGCGCCGTTCAGATCCACCACATGCAGCCACTCGAAGCCCTGGTCCTCAAAGGCCTTGGCCTGCGCGCCGGGATCGGTGTTGTAGACGGTGGCCTGCTCCATATCGCCGAGTTTCAGGCGAACGCACTGGCCGTCCTTGAGGTCGATTGCGGGAAAAAGGATCATGTCAGGGCTTCCAGCGGAGGAAATTCGAAATGAGGGCAAGACCAAGTGTCTGGCTCTTTTCCGGATGGAACTGAGCGCCAGCCATGTTGTCGTGCCCAACGAAGGCGGTCATCGCGCCACCGTAATTGGTGGTGGCGATCACCTCGTCGCGATGCTTTGCCGCCAGATGGTAGGAGTGGACGAAATAGGCGTGGAGGCCATCGGCACCGGTTTTGATGCCATCAAAAAGCGGGTGAGGGCGGTGCAGTTCCAACGTATTCCAGCCGATCTGCGGGATCTTCAACGCCGGGTCCGATGGCGTCATTTCCACGACATCGCCTTCGATCCAGCCAAGCCCCTCGGTGACCGTTTTCTCAAGCCCGCGAGAGGACATGAGCTGCATGCCGACGCAGACGCCGAGGAAGGGATGCCCCTTCTTCTCCACCACATCGATCAGTGCCTCATGCATGCCGGTCACTGCACCAAGGCCAGCGCGGCAATCGGCATAGGCGCCGACGCCCGGCAGAACGACACGGTCTGCAGATGCGACGCTTTCAGGCTTGTCGGTCAGATCGATCGTCGCGTCGATACCGGCTTCCCGAGCCGCACGCTCAAACGCCTTGGTCGCGGACCGAAGATTGCCGGAGCCGTAGTCGATAATTGCCACACGCATATCAGCGCCTTCCATTCAAATCGAATTGAAACGAGCCCGCGGGATCGTTCGTCATGAAGCCGCCCACCCGATCACGGGTCTTCCACTCAGGCTGCGACACCGTCATATGCGCATCGTCCTGTTCGGGCAGGTTCGAAAAATACATCTCTTCCGCCGTCGCAAGATCACGTGCCACGATCACATCCTTGAGCGTCCAGCCCTTGCCAATCAAATGACGCTGAAGCAGGTTGCGACCTTCGAATCCGGCTATCAACCCTGCCGTGATAGTGAATAGGAGGCCCACTATGCCGAGGCCATCGAGCCTCGACACCTGACCGGCCGCGACCTGCAGGATGAAGACGGAGACGGCAATCCACCACATGCGATGGATGGCAAACCAGAGCCACGGAAACAAAAGAGCAAGCCACGAAAATCTGTCCGCGATGAAGCGAGTGGTGCGGTGATCCCTGTCGGGCCCGCCCGGTGCTTCCAGAACAAGATAAGATGTCATTGGCGTTCCTGACGACGTTCAGAGCAGCACCGGTCTCGGTCGCTCTTCATGTTTCACCGGATCAGGCCAGCATGCCCTTCGTCGAAGGAATACGGCCCGCCTGCCGGGGATCGATTTCTGTGGCGCTGCGCAACACCCGCGCTACAGCCTTGAAGCATGTCTCGGCAATATGATGATTATTGGCGCCGTAATGGTTGAGAATATGCAGCGTGATCCCGGCATTCTGCGCCAGCGCCTGGAAGAATTCGCGCACCAGCTCGGTATCGAATGTACCGATCTTCGGTGCGGAGAACTGCACGTTCCAAACGAGGAAAGGCCGGCCGGAAATATCGACGGCAGCCTTCGTCATCGTCTCGTCCATGGCAAGGTCGAGCGAGGCATAACGCGTGATGCCCTTGCGGTCCCCAAGTGCCTTGGCAATAGCCTGGCCGATGGCGATGCCGGTATCTTCCACTGTGTGGTGATCGTCGATGTGAAGGTCACCCTTCACGTCGATCTCCATGTCGATCAGCGAATGGCGGCTTAGCTGGTCCAGCATATGATCAAAAAAGCCGACGCCTGTCGAAATTTTCGCCGTACCCGTTCCGTCGATATTCACGCGGACCGAGACGGAGGTCTCGTTGGTCTTGCGGGAAATCTCGGCTGTGCGCTCTGCCATTGCGGCTGCTCCTTGGACAATCTGGCCGTTACTTACCAGCCCGCACCTCAAATATCCAGTCATTCCATCGTCTTGTCAGTGCCGCCTGGGTGCTACGGTTAAGCAAGATTGCAATCGGCAAAACGGGACTTACATAATTTGCGAAAAGGACCGCAGCCGATAAGCGGTTCGAGTGCTCTACATGCAAGGCCCGGATGGGCAGACAGGTGCTTTATGACAACGATCATTACAGTGAGAAAGGGCGGCAAGGTCGTCATGGCAGGCGACGGACAGGTCAGCCTCGGCCAGACGGTGATGAAGGGCAATGCCCGCAAGGTGCGCCGCATCGGCAAGGGCGAAGTGATCGCCGGTTTCGCCGGCGCCACCGCCGATGCCTTCACCCTTCTCGACCGGCTGGAAAAGAAGCTGGAGCAATATCCCGGCCAGCTGATGCGGGCCGCGGTCGAACTTGCCAAGGATTGGCGGACGGACAAATATCTGCGCAATCTCGAAGCCATGATGCTCGTCGCCGACAAGTCGATCACACTTGCCATCACCGGCAATGGCGATGTTCTGGAACCTGAGCATGGTGCCATCGCGATCGGTTCCGGCGGCAACTACGCCTTTGCTGCGGCACGTGCCCTGATGGATTCCGAGAAATCCGCCGAGGACGTTGCGCGTCAGGCGCTCGATATCGCCGCA
Organism: Agrobacterium larrymoorei; assembly: GCF_037722385.1. Taxonomy (GTDB): domain Bacteria; phylum Pseudomonadota; class Alphaproteobacteria; order Rhizobiales; family Rhizobiaceae; genus Agrobacterium; species Agrobacterium larrymoorei_C. Next base: position 11,950 of record NZ_JBBKAQ010000018.1, on the reverse strand, counting down.
GACATCTGCGTCTACACCAACCACAATCTCGTCATCGAAACGCTGGACGCTGAGTAAGCGGACAGATCACCAACCATGGTTCCTGCGGGCTGGGCCGCCACGGCTGGCCGCAACAGGAAGCCGAAAGGATCGAAATGACCACTTTTTCTCCCCGGGAGATCGTCTCGGAACTCGACCGCTACATCATCGGTCAGCATGACGCCAAGCGTGCGGTCGCCATTGCGCTTCGTAACCGCTGGCGCCGCCAGCAGCTTGATGAGAGCCTGCGCGACGAGGTTATGCCGAAGAATATTCTGATGATCGGACCAACCGGTGTCGGCAAGACCGAAATCTCTCGCCGTCTGGCAAAGCTTGCCGGTGCCCCCTTCATCAAGGTGGAGGCAACGAAATTCACCGAAGTCGGCTATGTCGGCCGTGATGTCGAACAGATCATCCGCGATCTGGTCGAGATCGGTATCGGGCTTGTGCGCGAAAAGATGCGCGCCGAGGTGCAGGCCAAGGCTCATGCCAGCGCCGAAGAGCGTGTTCTTGACGCTCTCGTCGGGCAGACCGCGTCGCCCGCCACCCGGGACAGCTTCCGCAAGAAGCTGCGCGACGGCGAACTCGACAAGAAGGAGATCGATATCGAGGTGGCCGACACCGGTTCCGGCATGCCCGGCTTCGAGATCCCCGGCATGCCTGGTGCCAATATCGGTGTGCTCAATCTGTCTGAAATGTTCGGCAAGGCCATGGGTGGTCGTACCAAGAAGGTCCGCACCACGGTGGAGAAATCCTACGCCGAACTGATCCGCGATGAGTCGGACAAGCTTCTGGACAACGAGCAGATTCAACGCGAAGCGGTCAAATCCGTCGAAAACGACGGCATCGTCTTCCTTGACGAAATCGACAAGATCGCAGCCCGCGATGGCGGAATGGGTGCCGGAGTCTCTCGCGAGGGCGTCCAGCGCGATCTGCTGCCGCTGGTCGAGGGCACAACGGTCTCCACCAAGTACGGACCGGTGAAGACGGATCACATTCTCTTCATCGCGTCGGGCGCTTTCCACGTCGCAAAGCCTTCGGATCTGCTGCCGGAACTTCAGGGCCGCCTGCCGATCCGCGTGGAGCTGAAGCCGCTCACGAAGGAAGACTTCCGTCGCATCCTGACCGAGACTGAGGCGAGCCTCATCCGCCAGTACAAGGCGCTGATGGCGACCGAAGAACTAGACCTGGATTTTACCGACGACGCCATCGATGCGCTGGCCGACGTGGCGGTCCATCTCAATTCGTCGGTCGAGAATATCGGTGCGCGCCGTCTGCAAACGGTTATGGAGCGTGTTCTGGACGAAATCTCCTTCAACGCGCCCGATCGCGGTGGCTCGTCGGTCAAGATCGATGACGCCTATGTCAAGGAACATGTAGGCGATATCGCCGCTGACACGGATTTGTCGCGGTACATCCTCTAAAGCGCACCCATGGCTTTGCAGTCAGCCTAGGTATTAAAATAATGAGGAGTGCGGCAAATCTTGCCGCACTCTTATTTTATCGGCCTTCTCTCGACATAAGGCATCGCTTTTCGTTAATGAATGTCGAAAGTCGATCCTCTGGATTACTCCGGCATCAGAGCCGACAAGAGAAAAGGCATCCGCTCGTGCGCAAAACTCTTCTGGCATTGGCAGCACTTCTGGCCATTGGCACCGTTCTTCCGTCCTATGCTGAGGCCGCGACGCTTGTGCCGCCTGGAAACCGCAATGCGGAACAGCCGAATGTTCCGGGTGCCTCCGCACGCCGCACCAAGGGGTCTAACTCCACCTATGAGCGGAAGTATCAGAAGGTCTACGAGCTTCTGTCCAGCGACAAGCAGCTGATCGCCAAGATCAAATCGACGGCAAGCCGCTATGGCATTGATCCGATCCACATGATCGGCGCGATCGTTGGCGAACATACCTACAATGTCGATGCCTATGATCGCCTGCAGTCCTATTATGTTAAGGCGGCGTCCTACGCGGGTAACAGCTTCCGCTTCGGCTATAAGGATGAGACGATCGCGCAGTTTCTGACGCATTCGCAATTTTCCAAATGTCAGTCGAAGAGCGATTCCTATAGCCTGTGGAATTGCCGCGAAGACGTCTGGGATGCGAGCTTCCGCGGGAAAAAGGTCGATGGCGTCAGCTATCCTGATAACCGCTTCAGCGCCGTATTCTTTCAGCCTTTCTATGCTGGACAGACCTTCGGACTGGGACAGATCAATCCGCTGACTGCGCTCATGCTGTCGGATACGGTGGCGCGGACCTCTGGCTATGAGAAGTTGGACGAAAACGACGCCTCCGCCGTTTATACGGCCATCATGGATCCCGACCATTCCCTTGCCTATATGGCCGCTGCCATCCGGAAATCTATTGATGACTACAAGTCAATCGCCGACATGGATATTTCCAAAAATCCAGGCCTGACATCGACGCTCTACAACCTCGGCGGCTCACAGCAGCGCGCTGCTGCGCTGGCGCAGAGAAACCGTCAAAGCGGCTCCACCATCTGGCCGGAAGAGAATTACTATGGCTGGCTCGTCAATGAGAAGCTGCCAGAGCTGCAGAAACTTCTGTAACTGGAACAGGTTTTTGTGATTGTTTCCTGAATGGAAAAAATCTTTGATGCGTCGCAACGGTTGACGGAAGCTGTGTACAGCCTCCACTCTATGGACAATGACCATAGGGAGATATGTTGTGAGCCGCATCGAGCATAACGGACTGTCATTCGACGAGACGCTCTACCAGTTTTTGAAGGACGAGGTTCTGCCCGAGACAGGTCTGAACGCAGATACCTTCTTCGACGGTTTCTCTGCGATCGTTCACGATCTTGCGCCGAAGAACAAAGAACTCCTCGCCAAACGCGATGCGTTTCAGGAAAAGCTCGATAATTGGTACCGCGAAAACGGCGCGCCTTCCGATCTCGCTGCCTACGAGGCCTATCTGCGCGAGATCGGCTATATCGTACCGGAAGGGGAGGCCTTCAAGGTCAATACCCAAAATGTCGATCCCGAAATCGCCGAGCTTGCCGGGCCGCAACTCGTCGTACCGGTGATGAATGCGCGCTATGCGCTGAACGCCGCCAATGCGCGATGGGGTTCGCTCTATGATTCGCTTTACGGCACGGACGCGATTGCCGAAGAGGACGGCGCCGAAAAGGGCAGGGGCTACAATGCCCGCCGTGGTGAAAAGGTCATCGCTTGGGCCCGTTCCTTCCTTGATGGTTCAGTTCCCCTTGCCAGCGGCAGCTGGGCAGATGTCAGCGGCCTCACCGTCGACGACGGTGCTCTCACTGTCGCTCTGGATGGCAAGTCGACACCGCTTGCCGATCCGGCCCAATTTGCCGGCTTCAATGGCGATGGGTCGAAGCCCTCTGCTGTTCTCTTGAAAACCAACGGCATCCATATCGAGATCGCCATCGATCCTACCACTGACATCGGCAAGGGTGATCGCGCCGGCATTTCCGACGTCATCCTCGAATCGGCGCTGACCACCATCATGGACTGCGAGGATTCTGTCGCGGCGGTCGATGCCGAGGATAAGCTGGTCGTCTATCGCAACTGGCTCGGCCTGATGCGCAGCGATCTAACGGAGAAGGTTTCCAAGGGCGGTGAAAGCTTCACCCGCCGTCTCAGTCCAGACCGCAACTACACCGCCCCTAACGGCGCAGCTCTGACGCTTCCAGGGCGATCGCTGATGCTGGTGCGCAATGTCGGTCACCTGATGACAAACCCGGCTATCCTTGACCGTGAGGGTAACGAAGTTCCCGAGGGCATCATGGATGCCGTCATTACCGGTGTGATTGCGCTTTACGACGTCGGCCCAGCCGGTCGCCACCAGAACTCGCGCGCTGGCTCCATGTATGTGGTGAAGCCCAAAATGCATGGGCCGGAGGAGGTTGCTTTCGCAGCCGAGATATTTACCCGCGTCGAGCAGCTTGTCGGCATGCGGTCCAACACCATGAAGATGGGTATCATGGACGAGGAGCGTCGCACGACCGTCAACCTCAAGGAATGCATTCGCGCCGCCAAGGATCGCGTCGTCTTCATCAATACCGGCTTCCTCGATCGCACCGGCGACGAAATCCACACCTCGATGGAAGCGGGTCCGATGATTCGCAAGGGCGACATGAAGCAGGCCGCCTGGATCGCGGCTTACGAAAACTGGAATGTCGATATCGGTCTCGAATGCGGCCTTTCCGGCCACGCGCAGATTGGTAAGGGTATGTGGGCCATGCCCGACCTGATGGCCGCCATGCTGGAGCAGAAGATCGCTCACCCCAAGGCTGGCGCCAACACCGCCTGGGTACCGTCACCAACCGCAGCAACGCTGCACGCGACTCACTACCACAAAGTCGATGTCGCCCACGTGCAGGAAGGTCTGAAGAGCCGCGGCCGCGCCAAGCTTGCCGACATACTGTCCGTTCCGGTTGCAGTTCGCCCCAACTGGACGCCGGAGGAAATTCAGCGAGAACTGGACAACAATGCCCAGGGCATCCTGGGTTATGTCGTGCGCTGGGTGGATCAAGGTGTCGGCTGCTCCAAGGTACCAGACATCAACAATATCGGCCTGATGGAGGACCGTGCGACGCTGCGCATCTCCGCCCAGCACATGGCAAACTGGCTGCGCCATGGCGTCGTCTCTGAGGATCAGATTGTCGAGACCATGAAGCGCATGGCAGCCGTGGTCGATCAGCAGAATGCCAGTGACGCGGCCTATACGCCAATGGCCGGAGACTTCGAGAGTTCGGTTGCGTTCCAGGCGGCGGTTGAACTGGTGCTGAAGGGTAGGGAGCAGCCAAACGGCTACACCGAGCCGGTCCTGCACCGTCGTCGCCGTGAGCTGAAGGCCAAGCATAGCACCTGATCGCACACTCTAGCGGTCTGAGGTTCTTGGCTCATCAGCAAGCACCTCAGACAGCAAACAAAAAAGCCGCCGGAAATCATCGGCGGCTTTTTTTATGCTTTGTGGTCCAGGAGATTACTGGATCACGATAACTTTGGAGCTGCGGCCAGGACGGATACGGCTGTAGAGATCGATGACGTCCTGGTTGATCATGCGAATGCAGCCGGAAGAGGCGGCTGTGCCGATCGAAGCCCATTCAGGCGACCCGTGGATACGGAACAGTGTGTCCTGGCCCTGCTCGTTGAAAAGATACATGGCGCGCGCACCGAGCGGATTGCTGATGCCCGGACCCATGCCGTTTTCGACATATCTGGCGACTTCAGGCTTGCGGGCAGCCATTTCCTTCGGCGGATGCCAGGTCGGCCATTCCTGCTTCCAGGCCACATAGGCTTCACCAGCCCAGGCAAAACCCTGCTTGCCGACACCAATGCCGTAGCGCACAGCCTTGCCACCGGGCAGGATGTAATAAAGGAAGCGCTCGCGCGTATTGACGATCACCGTGCCCGGCTTTTCCGCTGTCTCATAGTTCACGATCTGGCGATGAAACTTCTTGTCCACGCGGTTGATCGGAATGGCGGGAAGGGCATAACCAGCGTCCGTGGTCGCGCCGTAAACTTCATCACCGAAGATCTGGGCGGTCTCGACGACAACCGGGGTTGTCAGCGGGCGGGCGGAAGAGGTTTCAGTCGTCGTGGACGCGCAGCCGGTCAGCGCAAGGATGGACGACAGGCCGAGTGCAGTCAATGAAGTGCGAATGCGCATGGTGTTCTCGCGGAAAATTCGCTTATATAAGCGGTGCATGAAGCGATATTGGATCATCGGGTTATTTTCGATTAATCCTTGCTTGGCAAGCCATCGCACCGCAGCAAGATTACCGCTTGTGCGAAATTGCCGCTTCATGGTCTTTTTGCAACAATTTCGGGGCCCTTTTCCAGATTCGATCCATGACTATTCTTTCTTTTACCAACAACAACCCGTTAATCGACGGTCGCCAATCTGAGAAAGCTATGCTTGTGCGCCGGGGCGTGCAGATATTGCTGAACGAGATGCGCCACTCCGTTCTGCCGGAACTGGCTTTGTCCAGCGGCAGGCGCGCGGATCTGATCAGCTTGTCGGTGAAGGGCGAAATCTGGATCATCGAGATCAAATCCTCGATCGAGGATTTCAGGGTGGATAGAAAGTGGCCGGACTACCGGCTGCATTGCGACCGGCTGTTCTTCGCCACCCACGCCGGCGTCCCGCTCGATATTTTTCCTGAAGAGTGCGGCCTGTTCCTCTCGGACGGCTATGGTGCCCACATGGTCCGCGAGGCACCGGAACATAAGCTGGCGCCTGCCACGCGCAAATCTCTCATGCTGGATTTCTCCAGAACCGCTGCCCGTCGCCTGATGATGGCCGAATGGTCCAGCGGCACCAGCTATTCGGACTGATCCCTTGCCGTCGTGCTATTTGGGTGCGCGCTTTGCCAGAATGCGCTGCAGCGTGCGGCGATGCATGTTGAGCCTCCGTGCCGTCTCCGAGACGTTTCGCTCGCACATTTCATAGACGCGCTGAATGTGCTCCCACCGCACCCGGTCGGCAGACATCGGGTTTTCCGGCACTTCCATCCGGTCGCCTTCACGCTGTGTCAGCGCGTTGAAGACGTCGTCGGCATCCGCTGGCTTTGCCAGATAGTCGAGCGCGCCTAGCTTTACGGCAGTCACTGCGGTCGCAATATTTCCATAGCCGGTCAGCACAACAATTTGCGTGTCGTCGCGATGCTGGCGAATGGCCTCGATTACTTCCAATCCATTGCCGTCGCCGAGCCGCAGGTCCACCACCGCATATTTCGGCGGCGCGCTCTTCGATTTCTCGATGCCTTCGCTCACCGATTCGGCGGTGTCTACGATAAATCCACGTGCCTCCATGGCGCGCGCCAGACGGCGAAGGAACGGGCCGTCATCATCGACGACCAGCAGCGACTTATCCGGACCGATCGCATCCGAAGCCGGTATCGCCTCTTCTTCGTGCTTTTGTCCGTCATCAGCCATGGTCGTTTCCTTCGGTCATTCTGTTATCTTTCGGCGATCATATCCCTCATGCGCTACAAGCGTAAGAGTTTCCTAACAAAAGCCAGATCACCGGCTCTTATTATCCTCCATGACCGACCGCGGCCAGATGACGGTCACTCTCGCCCCTGCGGCATTTGGTCCACGATTTTCGAATGTTAGTGAAGCACCGGAGCGCTCCAGCAGCGTTTTGGCAATGAAGAGACCAAGTCCAAGCCCTCCAGCCGTTGCATCATTGTGCCGCTTGGTCACGTAAGGATCGCCGATGCGCGCAAGAATATCCGGCGAATAACCGTCGCCATCATCCTCGATCGTCACCATCACCTGCTGCTGATCATGCGCCACGGTAACGGTCACCATATCCTTGGCGTAGTCGACGGCGTTTTCCAGCAGATTTCCAAGGCCGTAGAGAATGCCTGCATTGCGGGCGCCAACCGGTTCGTCTGCCCTTCCGGACCTTTCCACCAGCTTGAGCTTGACCCCAAATTCGCGGTGCGGTGCCATCACCTCCTCGATCAAAGAGGAGAGCGGAAGCCGGCGAATATGTTCTTCGCCTTCCGCGGATAGAGATGTGAGCCGGCGGAGAATATCGCGGCACCGCTCGCTCTGACTGCGCAGCAGCGCCACATCCTCGCTGAAGCGCTCGTCCTTTCCAAGCTCGCGTTGCATCTCCTTGGCGACCACGCTGATCGTTGCGAGCGGCGTACCCAACTCATGGGCCGCTGCGGCAGCTAGCCCGTCAAGTTGCGACAGATGCTTTTCCCGCTCCAGCACCAGTTCGGTCGCAGCAAGCGCATCGGCAAGCTGATTGGCCTCATGCGAGACGCGGTACGCATAAAATGCGGCAAACAGCATCATCGCCACGATCGAGCACCAGATGCCGATATGGATGATGAGCTGGATCGGCAGTTCTTCCCCTGGATACCACGGAACGGGAAACGGCGAAAAAGCAATCGCCGTCGCGCAAGCCAGCGCGAAGAACAACAACACGAGAGAATGTTTGAGCGGCTGCGAGGCAAAGGCAATGATGACCTGGACGCAGATCAGCGGCGCGAACGGGTTGGATAGGCCGCCGGTAATGTAGATCAGCGCCGTCAATTGCAGCAGGTCGAAGGCGAGCAGCAGCGTCGCCTCCCAGGGCTCCAGACGATAGGTCGCCGGAAAGCGTGCCGATAGAAAGAGGTTGGCAGTCGCCAGGGCCGCAATAAGCAGCGCGCAGGTCAGCAGCGGAAGGGGAAACCCAAGGCCGAAGGCAACGATTAGAAGCGTGGCGCTCTGCCCGGCCACGGCAAGCCAGCGCAGCCAGACAATGGTCTGTAACCTGATCTGGCGGCTGGCGCGGCCAAACCGTGTCGTTTCTACGGGCTGCTTTGCCATCGGTGCCTCATTTTTCTGTCAAGTTCCACGCGGTTTGGCGCGGTGCGTCGGTTGTGCGGAGGCAGGATCTTCCGGCCATGGATGGCGCGGATAACGCCCGCGCATATCCGCGCGCACGTCCTTCCAGGAGCCGGCCCAGAACCCTGGCAAGTCCCGCGTGGTCTGTATCGGCCTATGAGCAGGCGAGGTCAATTCTAGCAACAGTGGCAATTTGCCGCCTGCCACACTTGGGTGTTCTTTCAAGCCGAAGAGTTCCTGCACACGGATGGTCAGTGTCGGCTCTTCACCCTCATATTGGATCGGATGCCTCTGCCCCGTCGGCGCTTCGAAGTGGGTCGGCAGCAATTTGCCAAGCTGGCGCAACTCCTCGTGCGGGACCAGAGAGCGTAGCCCCTCAATGATGTTGCCGCCATTGATCTCATGGATCGTCTTGGCGTCATTCTGAAAGGGCACGAACCATTCGTCCAGTCTGTCGATCAGTGCCGCGTCGCTCATATCCGGCCAGGGAGCGCCGACACTGCGGTGAAGAAATCCGAGACGATGGCGCAACTGCTGCGCCTCTTTAGAGAAGGGCACAATGCCAAGCCCATGCTCGCGAATGCCGTTTGCTAGCGCTTGCGCGGCCTTTTCGCCGGTGGGACGGGCAAGTGGTGTTTCATCCAGGATAATGGCACCGATGCGCGAAACGCGTCTGGCGCGCACCTGTCCGCTAGGCCTGTCGAAAAAAAGCTGGTCTTCCTTGACAATCGCCTCAGCCAGAAATGCCTCCACGTCTCGAAGGCTGATCGACGCCGCGGCCAGAATCCTCGGTCGTGCGGCGCGGCCGACAATATCGGCAACCACCAGCATCTTCTCCGCCGCCAGCCGCTCCGTCTCTTCCAGCTCTCCACCCCGGCCATTGGCCATGACATAGCGACCGCGTGCTCCGCGTTGAAACGCGATGCGATCCGGATAGGCATGCAACAGAAGCTGCCCGGCCGTCAAAGGTGCTTCCGATCCGTTCCTTCTGCCTGGAAGGGAGGAAAGGAGCCGTTTTGCTAGTCGTTTGGCAGCGGCCGCGCGCTCTGTCTTTTCGCCCCTGAACCGACGAAGCCGCTCTTCAAGATCGATATCGTTACCGCCGAGCCCCTGTTCAGTCAGCAGCACGGCAAGCAGCGAGGCCTCATGGCCACATCCAAGCTCTTCTGCCGCGAGCACCATTGCTGCGAGGCGCGGCGGCAGAGCCATCTCGCGCATCAGCTTTCCCCGCGTCGTAATCGCCCCTGACGCATCCAGCGCCCCAAGCCCATGCAGCAACGACGTTGACTCTTTCAACGTAGACGCTGGTGGTTGATCGAGAAATTTGAGGGACGCCGGATCGCTGACACCCCAATGGGCAAGATCGAGCGCGAAACCGGAAAGGTCGCTGGCGAGAATCTGTGGCGGCGTAAAGGCCGGCAGCGCCGCCGTCTGTCCCGCATGCCACAAACGCATAGCAATACCCGGCTCCGTTCGCCCCGCGCGGCCAGCACGCTGGTCAGCAGAAGCTCGAGAGACCTTGACTGTTTCAAGTCGGCTGATGCCGGTGGAGGGCTCAAAGACGGGCAGGCGTTGCAGCCCGCTATCGATGACGATCCGCACACCGTCGATGGTGATCGAGGTCTCGGCAATCGAGGTTGCCAGCACGATCTTGCGCCGACCGCTTTCCGCTGGCTTGATCGCCGCGTCCTGTTCTTTCTGCGAGAGGTTTCCATAAAGCGGGATCACCTGCGTATTCGGATCGAAGCGGCCCTCCAGTCTCTCAGCGGTGCGCTTGATCCCCGCTTGCCCGGGCAGAAAGGCAAGAATCGATCCGGCCTCTGCGACATGCGCCTTGATGATCGCCCGCGCCACCTTGTCTTCGACCCGCTCCTGTCCGGCTTTGTCTTCGTAGCGTATATCGACCGGAAAGCTGCGGCCGAGACTGGTGATGACCGGCGCGTCATCGAGCAGTGCACTGATCCGCTCCGAATCCAGCGTGGCGGACATCACCAGCAAATGCAGATCATCGCGAAGGCCTGCCTGCACATCCAGCGCTAGCGCAAGGCCAAAGTCGCCATCAAGCGAGCGCTCGTGAAATTCGTCGAAGATGACAACAGACACGCTGCGAAGCTCAGGATCATCCAAAACCATCCGCGCGAACACGCCTTCGGTCACCACTTCGATTCGCGTTCTGGCAGAAACGCGATTGTCGAGGCGCATGCGATAGCCCACCGTGCCACCGACATCTTCTTTCAGGAGCGACGCCATGCGGCTTGCTGCCGCTCGCGCCGCCAGCCGTCGAGGCTCTAGAAGAATGATCTTGCCGTCACCAAGCCAATCCTGATCGAGCAGATAAAGCGGCACCAGGGTCGTCTTGCCGGCCCCTGGCGGGGCGCAGAGGACGGCTTTCTTCGCGCGGGCGAGTTCCTGCCCCAACGCAGCCAGCACATCCGTGACCGGTAGATTGCTCGAATCCTGGATTGCCGTTTTGATCGTACTCTTCATGACGTCAGTTAGTCCGTCGCGTCACGCTTTCATAGGCAAGGATCGCGCCAGCCAGATCTTCCAGCGCCGCACCGACCGATTTGAACAGCGTGATCTCATTATCGTTGTCTCGGCCCTTTTGACGCCCTGAAACGAGATCGGCAAGCTCTGCCTTGATATCCTCTCGCTGAAGCAGACCCGCTTGGAGCGGCTGTACGATATCGCCCCCTTCTTTAAGAGCGCCATCGAAGGTGTCGACATAAACGCTTGCCAACTGCACGGCCGCATCGTCGCTTTCGCGCATGGAGGGCTTGAAAGCGCCAACGAGATCGAGATGCGCGCCCGGTTTCAGCCAAGCGCCTCGGATCAATGGCTCGTTGGAGAGCGTGGCGCAGGAAATGATATCGGCGTCCCGTGCGCCGACTTCCAGATCAGCGCAGGCGAAAGCATTGAGCCCCATCTGCCGGGCTTCAGCGGCTGCCTTCTCCACAGAGGCCATATTCCGTCCCCATATATGGAAGGTGGAAATGTTTCGCACCGTGGCATGGGCCTGCATCAGGTTGAGCGACAGGCGCCCGGTGCCAACCATCAGCATGGACGACGCATCAGGTCGCGCGAGGTATTTCGCCGCGAGGGCGGAGGTCGCCGCAGTCCGGCGCGCCGTCAACTCGCCGCCTTCGACTGCTGCCAGCATTTCCCCAGTCTTGCCAGAAGAGAGAAGATAGGTTCCGAAGATTGCGGGCAGGGCGCGGGTGCTGTTATCCGGAAAGACCGAAAGGATCTTCACCCCCATATAAGAGCCAGGCACCCAGGCGGGCATCATCAGAAGCGTGGCATCTCTCTCACCCGGCACGGAGACATCATGATGATGCCGAACGGGCATCTCACAGCCGGTGCGAAACATCGTTTCGATCGCTTCGATAAGCTGTGGCCACGCCAGGGCGTTGCGCGTTTCGTCTTCATTCAGAACCAGCATGGACTTTTCCCTCTTCTCTGTGCCTCGAAGCTTAGCATGCCGTGCGGATCAGGGAAGAGACGCGCGATTTGCAGAGTCTCGAACAAGACGTTTGAAGGGGCTTAAGGCGCTCCTGCCCTAAGTTGGCTGAAAAAACACAACAATTACGGTCACTTACA
>NZ_JBBKAQ010000017.1:0-116197 GCF_037722385.1 Agrobacterium larrymoorei | reverse complement strand
TGAAAGCACAGACACTTGTAAAAGTCCTCGCTCTTGAAGGGTAATGAACCGCCGACACTGGGTTGATTACGGCTCAGTCCAAGAGACCATGTGGTTTTAACCACCTCATGAAGCGTTACTGCGTACAGAAACCGATGTCTCCAAACTTCGGAGCTCTATCGTGCCAACCTTTCGATGAGTGCTCCGGAGACCCCCGTATATCCGGCGGTATCCAGCGTTACCATATCCAAACCGGCCATTTCGGGATGCTCGGCAATTGCTTGCGTGAACGGTACTCCCTCCATGACGGAGCGCTGAGCGGCTTCGTACAGCAGGTGATGGGCCTTGTGGCGGCCCAGACGGTCGGACAATTGCATCATTGCCGCTTCTGACACGATCAGCCCGTTGGTTATGTCGATGTTGCGCTGCATGGCATCATCGTGAACGACAAGGCCGGTCGCAAGCCGTGCCAGAGTTTCAGCAACTGAAGCAGCCAGTATGGCAATTTCGGGAACGGCGACATCTGCAACATTCGTCGCGGATGAATCACCCTCGTCCATGCGGACCATTGAACCAAGCAGGAGAGGCAGACGTGCAGAGAGCAGACGGCAAAGACTAATGAGTAGCAAAGCTGTGGAAGGGTTGCGTTTCTGGGCCATGGTCGAACTGCCAACCTTTCCCATATGGAACGCTTCTTCAACCTCGCCGATCTCGGTGCGCTGCATGAACACGATGTCCTGGGCAATTTTCTCTGCCGTTCCTGCCAGCAGGGCAAGAGCGCAGAAATAATCGGTTGCGCGATCGAACGACGAACGCATCGGCAGAATAGCTGGCTCCAGCCCTAATATTGAGGCCATCTCGGCCTCTACTGCCGGGCCTTTAGACCCGATCGCCGCAAAAGTGCCGATCGCGCCGCCTAGGCTTACGACGAATGAGGGCCTGATACGATCCTGAAGCCGCTGGCGATCACGGCGAAGTTCTTCCAGCCAGCCGGTGACCTTGAAACCGAATGTCATAGGAAGCGCATGCTGGCCGTGAGTTCGACCCGCCTGCAACGTGTCACGATGCGCAAGAGCCAGTTCGCCAAGTGCCGTAACGGCATTGCCAAGATTCGTATTGATGAGCGCCTGGGTTCGCTGCATCTGCAATGCGACACCGGTGTCGAAGATATTCTGTGTCGTAGCACCCCAGTGAATATAACCAGCCGCAGGTTCGCCGCTAAATTCTTCCAGCTGGCGCAACACCGGCACGAAAGGGTGTTGAGCGTAGGCGATGTCCCGGCTGAGGCGATCGGTGTCGAAACGCTCATGTCGACATGCGTCGGCAATAGGCACGGCCACATCAGCAGGAATGACGCCAAGCCTTGCCTGCGCCTGCGCCAGCGCTGCCTCAACATCAAGCCATGCCTGCAGGGTTTGAAGATCGCTCCATATGTGTTTTGCCTCTGCGCTGAACCAGTGGCGGGTGATGAAGGAGTCAAACATTCCTGTAGTCATGGCGCAATCCGGTGGCTGTCATTCAAATAGATGCGCTCCAGCGAACCGGAGCGCTTGAAGCGTTACTCGACGGAGATCGCCGATTCCTGAACGATTTTGCGGTAGGTCTCTGCCTGCTGATCGATGAAGCCGGTGAACTCACCAACGGGCATAGGCGCTGCAGCAAACCCGGCACTGGCAAGTTTTTCTTTGACGTCATCGTTGGCAAGCGCTGCCACGATTGCATCGCTAATGGCTTTGGCCGCAGACTGATCTGTCCCAGCCTTGACGAACAGGCCTTGCCATAACGGCAAGACCAGACCGTTCAGGCCCTCGACCTCAGTCAACGCAGGGACATCCGGCAGAGCAGCAGCACGCTCGGCACTTGTCACTGCGAGAATCCGGATCTTCCCATCTTTGACGAACGGCAAAGCTGTTGATGTTGTCAGCACTGCCGAGTCAAGAATACCTGCAAGAAGGTCATTTGACACCTGGGTGCCGCCGCGATACGGCGCGTGAAGCAATTTCGCGCCAATGCGATGGCCGATCATTTCACCGACAAAATGCTGGGCGGAACCGATACCGGGCGTGCCAAAGGTTACGGTGTCCGGCGTTGCCTTGGCTGCCGCAGCCAAGTCGCCGAGCGTCTTGTAGGGCGACGCTGCTGGAACTGCGATTGCCATCGACGTTAGCGCCGTTCTTCCCACAGGGAGGGTTGTTTCCTTCCAGTCGATTCCGACGGCCTTGTTGACCATTGGCACAGCGACGGTGTCGAAACCGCCATAATAAAGTGTCGCACCGTCCGCCTTACCATTGATCAGTTTTTGCAGGGCGATCATGCCGCTGGCGCCTGTGGCATTTTCTACGACGACAGAGCGTTTAAGGCTTTTCGTCAATTCCGGCGCGATGACGCGGGCGGCAAAATCAGCACTGCCACCGGCAGAATATCCCACTAGTAGTGTAATGGGGCCAGTGTCTTGCGCCATCGCTACGGCTGGCATTGCAGAAAAGACAAGCGCAGCGGCGGTGGCGCGGATTAAATTACGTCTAAGCATGGTGTTTCCTCCTAAACAACTACAATATATATTGTATTTTTCTGTTACTCCTATATCGTAACTATCCAGAAACCTTGCGGATGGCAAGCCTAAAGAGCGAATTCTGATTAGTTCTTGCCAATATGTATTGTATTGTATTAAGGGAGACGACATGACCGAGAACGACAGTCTTCAATCCTATCTTCGCTCTGTTGCCATGACGGCGGGACGCGGAGAGCGCGTGCCGACAGTACGGCAGTTGATGCGTGACTTCTCTTTGAGCCAGCAAAGTGTAGAGCGGGTTCTCAAAGCCCTGAAGGAAGAAGGCCTTGTTGCGGCGCATGTGGGACGAGGCACATTTTTCACCGGTGGTGATGGGCTGCAGACGCCAGAAGTCCAGGCTTCAGATGAGCGCGTGCAGAAGAGTGTCATATTACTGCGCCGATCAGCGAACAATCTGCGCGGTCGCGTGGTGCTCGAAGAGTTGCAACATCGGCTTTCCGGTGCCGGTCATGTGACGCTGGAGGTCGGATATTCTGATCCGGAACATGCCAGGGAGGTATTGCAAACGTTGCCGCGCTTTGACGCGTGTATCGTACAAAATTCTTTCGACACGATGCCGATCGATATGATTGCTGCCATTCGGCGCAAGACAGACACAGTCATCGTGGACGGCGCCTGGCTAGTTGGAACGGACATTGATGCGGTTGGCTTCGAATGGGGTCAGTCTGTGGAAGTCGCGGTCGAGAGACTGGTTGCTAGCGGACACGACCGCATACACTACGTTACCACTGCAAGCTTCTTTCTCGCCAATGAGATGGGCCAACACCGTTGGAGGATATTGCGGTCAAGGCCAGAGTTGTCGTCTGTCCTGCAGCCGGAAATTCGTGTGGGAAGATTGCCGCCCAAGGATTTCGAGGAAATGGCCGTCGCGGCGTTTCGCGCCGCCCTGGAAGTTGCGCCCGCCGCCAGCCGGCCCGCACTTCTCATCTGGGGTATTGATGACGGCTCCAAGTTCCGTCGTCTGTTGGAAAACGAGGGCCTCACCATACCGTCGGATCTGTCCGTCGTATTGTTAGGACGCACGGACCTCGACCCTGAAGCCGGTGGTTTTTTTCATGTGATCGGTTACAGCGCAGCAGATCAGGTTAATGGCGTTTACGAACGCCTTATCGAACGCTGGCGGAAGCCTAATGAGCAATTCGGTCTTCGGTTGCTGCCGATGACGGAACGGCCCGGCGCATCCCTTGATGAGCGACGGCCGCCAAAATGAACTTCAAAACAGGGAGGAATACAAAATGACGCTGATACGCGGTCAACGGGATCTCGGCATTGGGCTGATTTATCTCGCTCTGGGGATTGCTGGCTTTCTCATCGCCCGAAATTACAGTTTTGGCACAGCGGGGCGCATGGGGCCAGGTTATTTTCCGACGATCATTTCCTCACTTCTTGTGGCGTTCGGTTTGATTACCGTCGCTCGCGGATTGCTTCGTGATGGCCCGTCCATCGATGGCATCAACTGGAAGGGTGTTGGTCTAATCACGCTTTCGGTATGCGCATTCGGATATCTACTCGAGCGCGGCGGTCTGTTCTTTGCTCTTGCAATGCTCGTTTTGATATCGGCAGCCGCCAGCGAACGCTTCCGTTTCGAACTTCGCGCCGCAGTTGGGCTGGTTGCCCTGGTCATTTTCTGCGCCATCGTTTTCGTCGAAGGTCTTGGCCTTCCTATGCCGCTTGTCGGCGAATGGATCAGAGGCTGAGGCATCCCAATGGATATATTTGCAAATCTCTGGCTGGGCCTTACCGTTGCTGGAACAATCTATAATCTCTTTTACTGCCTCGTCGGCGTCTTTCTTGGCACCGCAATCGGTGTGTTGCCGGGGCTGGGCCCTGTTGCCACCATCGCAATGTTGCTACCGATTACGTTTGGCCTGCCGCCAGAATCTTCGCTGATCATGCTCGCCGGCATCTACTACGGTGCCCAGTATGGCGGATCCACGACAGCCATCCTCGTCAATCTTCCAGGTGAACCTTCTTCTGTCGTCACAGCACTCGACGGCTACCAGATGGCGCGCCAGGGACATGCTGGCCGGGCGCTATCAACGGCGGCGATCGGCTCCTTTATCGCAGGCACGATTTCGACTATCTTGATCGCCGTGTTCGCGCCTGCGCTGGCTGCGGTCGCACTCCAGTTCGGACCCGCAGAATATTTCTCGTTGATGGTCCTCGGATTGATCGCTTCGATCGTCATGGCCTCAGGTCCCCTCCTGCACGCGCTTGGAATGATCCTTGTCGGGCTATTGTTTGGCATGGTCGGGACAGACGTCAGTTCCGCTGTGCCTCGCTACACATTCGGTATGCCGTTGCTGGCCGACGGACTAAACTTTGTCGTCATCGCCATGGGTGTGTTTGGTCTTGGCGAGATCATCGCCAATCTCGAAAACGAAGCCGACCGCTCCGTCATGACCAAACGCGTTACCGGACTGATGCCAACAAAAGAGGATTGGAAGCGCATCATCGCGCCGATCCTGCGAGGCACGGCACTCGGCTCCCTCCTTGGCATCTTACCAGGTGGTGGCGCAGCATTAGCGTCCTTCGGCTCCTATTCGCTTGAAAAGAAGATGTCGAAGGCCCCTGAACAGTTTGGTAAAGGGGCAATCGAAGGTGTCGCTGGGCCTGAGGCAGCTAACAACGCCGGCGCTCAGACTTCCTTTATACCAATGCTAACACTAGGTCTGCCATCGAACTCAGTGATGGCGCTGATGATCGGCGCGATGATTATTCAAGGTATCCAGCCCGGACCATCAGTTATGACCGAGCAGCCGGAACTGTTCTGGGGACTGATCGCATCTATGTGGATCGGCAACCTGATGTTGCTCGTGCTCAACCTGCCGCTAATTGGCCTTTGGGTCCGGATGATCGCCATTCCATATCATCTTCTGTTCCCCATCATCATTGTATTCTGCGCCATCGGTGTCTTCAGCGTCAACAACAACACGTTCGATGTCTACGCCATGGCGATTTTTGGAGTCGTTGGCTACATCTTCCGTAAGCTAGATACCGAACCCGCTCCTATGCTGCTGGCTTTTATTCTCGGGCCGATGATGGAAGAGTTCCTGCGTCGCACTCTGCTGTTCTCTAAAGGCGATCCGACGGTGCTCCTAACGAGACCTGTCAGTTTAGGCCTCCTGCTTGTAGCTGTCGTATTGCTCGGCGCCGTTCTCTTGCCGACAATTCGCCGAGGTCGAAAGGAAGCGTTTCAGGAAGAATGACAAGGCGTTAAGAAAAAATACGCTTCTGGTAAAATTTGGAGACAAAGCAAAGTTGCCTGGCGTTTCCATTGTGGTAGACGCCAGACATATCGCCTTGAAGTGGGATCGGACCGCCGACATGAAGTTGGATGTAAACGCCGCCACGGAATGAAGCGATGGGCAACGCATGTCGGACTGGAGCTGCGCTTAGCGCAAAGCAGATGATTTCACGAGCGCGTTCATCGGTATCGACGGCAGCCTTTAGTTCAGCTTCGAACTAGAGAGCATCAGCCGCTACGTCTGAAACGACGAATTGACCCCCACGCTCTGAGGTAGCGTTAATGGCAAAAGATCCCGCTAAGCTGACAGCGGGATCTTCTTACTGTGGGCAAAGCTCAATGGCTGTTGCCGAGCTTCCTGATCGCTTCAACATCCTGTGCTGTCACATCGGATGCGTTGTTGGTCCATGCATTGCGCAGGAAGGTGGCAAGCGTTGCGATTTCCTCGTCGGACAGACGATCCTCGTAGCCCTGCATCCTGACCTTCATCGGACGCTTTTCCGTGGATGGCAGTTCTGCCCCATGCAGGATGACGCTGACGAGACCCTTGCTGGATTTCGCTGTCACAAGAGAGTTTCCGTCGAGCTCCGGGAATATTTCCGGCGCGCCCTTGCCGTTGACGAGGTGGCAGCCACCGCAATTATCGAGGTAGAGGCGCGGTCCCAACGGCATATCAGGCTTGGCGCTCGACAGCATCTGTTCCGTCTGCGTTGCCGCCTCGGCATTCTTTGCTTGCGATGGTTCTGAGGAGCCGATTTTCTTCAAGAAACTAGCAATGGCCGTATTATCTTCCGACGTCAGATACTGGGTGGAATCCCTGACTACCAGCATCATCTCGCCCGTTGCGGTGGAGTGGGCGTTGCGGGCGGTGGCGAGGTAAGCAGCTGTTTCCTCAACCGTCCACTTTTGCGGGCCGCTTGTCGGGCCTCTCAGATCAGGTGCCGTATAGTTGTCGATTTCGCCGCCGGAGAGGAAGCTTTTCGACGTTTCATCGATACCATCCTGCGTCATCATTACCGAACGCGGACTGTGACAGGCGGCGCAGTGGCCGGGACCTTCCACCAGATATTTGCCGCGATTGAAAACGCCATCTTCCGACGTGTTTGGCGCAAACCCGGCTTCGCCACGTAGAGCCACCCAATTCCAGGCGCGAAGACCAAAGCGCATGTTGAAGGGGAAAGCGAGTTTCGTCTGTTCGATCTTGTTGGGAACAGGCTTCACCTCATTCATGAAGTACTCGTAGAGGGCAACGACATCTTCTTCCGTCAGCTTGCGATAATTTTCATAGGGCATGGCCGGATAGAGGTGCGTGCCATTGGGTGTCACGCCATCGTAAAGGACGGCCCTGAAGTCATCGAGCGTGTAGTTGCCGATGCCGGTTTCCTTATCCGGCGTGATGTTGGTGGTCCAGATGGTACCTATTGGGCTCTGAATGGCGCGGCCACCGGCAAAGGGCGTTCCACCCTCATTCGTGTGACACGCCATACAGTCGCTGGCACGCATGAGATATTCTCCGCGCCCTTCCGCAGGCTTGAAATCCGCAGCAAGCTGGGTGGTCGCGCCCGTGCGCTGAACGGGAACAAAGATGAAGGCCAGTAGACAGGCAAGGCCGACGACAACGAGACCGGCAAGAATTTTGAGAAGCTTTTTCATCATCGCACTCCTCAAACCAGCGGTCTTGGGTTTGGAAGATAGTCTTTACGGATGTGTTCCGCTGCCCAATAGGCGAGACCACCGACCATGCCCGTGGGGTTGTACTGCGTGTTCTGCGGGAACGCGCCTGCACCGAGCACGAAGATGTTGTGCTTGTCCCATGCCTGAAGATACCGGTTGACGGCAGATGTCTTCGGATCGTCTCCCATGACCGAACCGCCGACATTATGCGTGGTCTGATAAGGCCTGACGTCATACATGGCGCCTTCCTTCTTGAAGCCTTCCTGCATGGATGTCGGGTTGAGCGCCTTGGCAATCGGCTCGATCTTCGACTTCATGAACTGCGTCATGCGGATTTCATTGGGGTTCCAGTTGAAGGTCATCCGCATCAAAGGCCGTCCATGGCGGTCCTTATAGGTCGGATCGAGATCGAGGTGGTTGCCGCGATAGGCCATGTGGGAGCCATGCGAACCGATGGACATGGAGTGACCGTACCACTCGCCAACGGCCTGTTTCCACTTGGCACCCCAGCTCGGCGTGCCTGCCGGAAGCGCCATGGAGCGGATCGGCTGACCATTGGACTGCCCGGCGGAGATGTATGACCCGCCGATGAAGCCTTCCTGACCGAAATCGATATTGTCGATGCCGAAATCATCGATGGTCATGCCGTTGGCACCGGTACCGATGAAGGGATTGAAAACCTCGTCCTTGAAGAAAAGCGTGTAGCCACCGTTCATCTGATAGGCGTAATTGCGCCCCGTCACGCCTTCGCCGGTATTGGCATCATAGGGCTGCCCGATGCCGGAAAGCAGCATGAGGTGGACGTTGTGCAGCTGATAGGCAGCCAGGATCACCAGATCGGCGGGCTGGAAGACCTCCTCCTGCGCCTTCTCATCGAAATAGGTCACGCCGGTCGCGGTCTTACCATCCGGTGCCATTTCGATGCGCAACACTTCGCACTCCGTGCGATATTCGAAGTTCGGCTTGCGCTTCAAAGCGTCCAGAATGGCGGTCTGCGGCGACGACTTCGAATAATTGTAGCAGCCGTAGCGTTCACAGAAGCCACAATGATTGCACGGGCCCATCTGCATGCCATACTCGTTGACATAGGCTTGCGACGCGATGCCGCCTGGGCGTGGGAACGGGTGGTAACCCATGGATTTCGTGACTTCACCGAACTTCGCGCCATCCCAGGTCGTCGGCATGGGTGGCATCGGATAATCGCGCGAGCGCGGAGCCTCAAACGGGTTACCGCCTTCGATCTTCTCGCCCTTGATATTGCCGGCCTTGCCAGAGATACCTGCGACGCGTTCGAAGCGGTCGAAATAGGGCTCAAGCTCTTCATAGGTCACGGGGTAGTCCTGAAGGTTCATGTCTTCAGGAATGATCGACGCACCCCAACGCTCTTCGACATAGGAGCGGAGGCGGTATTCCGACGTCATTGGACGCCAGTTCAGCCCGTTCCAGTGCGTACCGGCACCACCAACGCCATTGCCCGGAAGAAACGACCCGAGAACGCGATAGGGAAGTGCTACTTCCGCTTCGTTGCGGCGGATCGTAACAGTCGAATTACGCGGCTTCTGCATCATGCCAAGACGAACGCCGTATTTCAGCTCATCGATCATCTCGGGGTACTGGAAATTGGGAACGGTGTTCTGATCGTGACCACGCTCAAGGGCCACGATTTCAAGCCCATCCTGCGCAAGCTCCATGCCGAGGATCGATCCGGTCCATCCCAGACCGACGATGACGACGTCTTTCTTCTTTTCGGTTCTAGCCATGGTTCACGCCCTCTCGCCGGAGATCGAGACCGGTCCCAATGGATATTTGACGTTATGCTTGAGGACCCATTCCTTGTAGGACCCGCGTGCACCCGGGAACCCGATATAAGTCCAGGACTGCATCTTGTGATTACCGCCATACATAGGATCGGCGAAGTAACCCTCCTTGGTGTTCCCAAGCAGAATGGAGAAGAAATCCCGGATCTCGGGATCAAGTTTGATCTCTTCCTTTTGCAGTGACGTCAGGGCCTGATCCTGCTTGGCGGCATCGAGTTCGGCAAAAATCTTGCCATGGGCCGTGCGGCACCACTCATCAAAAACCGGAATAGCCTTCTGATAGATCTCAAGCGGAGTGAGCGGCGTCTGCCAACCGCGCAAGGGGCTTGCATCGGCCTGGTGCGGCCCTTCCATGTACCAGTCGGCGGCGCGACCAAAATCTCCCGCCAGCTGCAGATCGATGAAGACGGGCACCCTCGCCTCTATCGCGCCCGGCCCATCGCCCTCGGAAGGGATAAGCCTTGCGACTGTTGCGACGACGAAAGCCCACTCACTGGGCTTAAGACAGATCGGCTTGTAAGCTTCCAAAGCAACCGGCTCTGCCTTTTCCTCTGCTTTCGCGGGTACGGCAACCAGTCCAGCAACGGCGGCGCTGGCGGCTGATGCTTTCAGAAAATTTCGACGTGAAGGGCGGCCTGGAAGGTCTCTCATGAGCAACTCACTTTGTGACGCGTGTCACTTCAAAATGTTGATCTCGATTCATCGACCGATGAGTCAGGTGGGATCCTGCGGTTTATCGTCGCAGCGCACGACCCGCAAGACCGATTAGAACGAAAATCGTAAAACCGCGAGCTTATTGGAAATATTTTACAATATTTCGCTAAAATGAGAAACAAATGCGCCCAATTCTTAGAACGTCTCTCAGACTGTGTTTGCCCACTCGTGCTCAATACCTAGACAAGCCTATTAGGCCCTTGGCAATTCGCGGGATATGGGGAACCGCCTTGTCACCTTGAAAGGAACTCAACTGTAAACACCTGGACTAAATAGCTATTAGGTGGCTAACCCGTCGAATAGCACCCAATGATGAAGCCCCTGAGATCAAAGCCGCAGCGGAAGCGCAATCCCGCACAGCCGCAGCTTCTGTTCGACCTGATGCCTGACCGCGTCGGGCCGGCGCTTGCTGAGCTGAAGGTCCATCCGCCCAAAGGTGACCAATGGAGCTGGGAGCTGAGGTGGGATGGCTACCGGCTGGCCGTTCATAGCGAGCCGACCGGGGTCCGCATTCTGACGTGGGGCGGCCATAACTGGACGCACCGGTTTCCGGCGATAGAACAGGCGGCCCGGGCGCTAGGGCCGGCGACGATGATCATCGATGGTGAAGCGGTGGTGCTCGACGACGAAGGGCGGCCTGACTTCGGGCTGCTTCAGAAATCGTTGGGTTCTTCCGGCAAGGCGGCTGGCCGTCGAGCATCTGATGCCATCCTCTACGCCTTCGATCTTATCTACCTCGACGGTCACGATTTGCGCAGCGTCGAGTACCGCTCGCCCCGCCATCTTCTTGAGGACACGCTGAACGGCAGAGATAGCGCCATCTGCCTTTCTGAAACCATCGATGCCGACGCCAACGTCCTCCTCGAACATGTGTGCGGCCTCGAAGGCATCGTCGGCAAGCACCTCGCTCAGCCCTATGGTTCCGGCCGCACCGGCGACTGGGTCAAGGTGAAATTTGTGCAAAGCGAAGCGTTCATGGTTGTTGGCTATGAGCCATCCACCGCATCGCCGGGCGGCTTCGCATCGCTGGCGCTTGCTGCCTATCGCAGCGACCAGCTCGTCCACGTCAGGAACGTCGGCACGGGCTTTAAGGAAGCCGAGATGACCAAGCTGCGCAAGACACTCGATAAGCTGCGCTGGAAACGAAAGCAGCCGCCTGTGCCGTTTGTCGGAAAATCAGATATCGTCTGGGTCGAGCCGACCGTGATTGCCGAGATCGGTTTCCTCGCTTGGACAGTCGACGGTAAACTCCGCCATGCTTCCCCCAGGAGCTTATGGGAACGGCAAGAACACGCCGACGCTTGTAGACTCAATTACCAGAAATTTTTCAGCGCGGTACAGCTAAGCTGACCAGGAGCATAGATGGGCGCCATGCGACGTACAATCACCGAAAACTTTGACGCCTTAGTTGAATTCTCCTCTTTACTCCGGTGGCGAGCGACTACCGCTTCCATCTAATTCATTTTAGGAATTGATTTGCATGACTTTTAATCGCTTTTCTTGAACTTCCTAACGCCTTAGCCTTCTGAGACATCGACAGTCAAGGCGAACAGAATGTCTCTTCAAATATCAAATCGGGCGATTTCACTGAAGCCTTCGGCCAGTATCGCGGCCAAGAAAATGGTCTCGGACCTGCAGGCACAAGGACACAAGATTGTGGACCTGACGATCGGTGAACCGGATATTCCAACCCCAGATCATATTGTCGAGGCTGCATTCGATGCGATGAAAGCGGGGGACACCCACTATACGCCCTCTGCCGGAACACCAGCGCTCCGCGCCGCCGTTGCCGCCCATATCAATCGGGAAAAAGGGTTACCGGCAAAGCCCGAGAATATTGCTGTCGGCTGCGGGGCCAAGCAACTAATTTTCGAAGTCTTTTCGGCGACGCTGAACGAAGGCGACGAAGTCATTGTGCCCGCACCCTACTGGGTGTCCTACCCCGATTTAGCGAGCCTGCATGGTGCCAAGCCCGTCGTCGTGATTTGCGACGAAGAGGTCGATTTCAAGCTAAGACCAACTGCGCTTGAAGCGGCAATTACCGAAAAAACCCGTTGGCTCGTTCTCAACACACCGAACAATCCGTCTGGCGCCATCTATTCCCGTGACGAGCTTTCGGCTCTGGGCGAGGTGCTGGTGCGCCACCCAGACGTCTGGGTGATGACGGATGAGATCTACGAATATCTTTCTTATAGCGATGAACGCGCGCCAAGCCTCATAGAAATCGTACCGTCACTGTTTGATCGAGCAATCATTATCAACGGCATGTCCAAAGCCTACGCCATGACAGGATGGCGTGTCGGCTACGCGGCTGGCCCAAAGGCGCTGATCGAGGTGATCGTAAAGATGTTAAGCCAGAGTACGACGTGCGCAAGCTCGATCAGTCAAGCCGCCGCTGTCGCGGCGCTGACGGGCGATCAGGCTTGCGTGCGTGAGGCAGCTGAAATGTATCGTCGCCGTCGGGACCGAATGGTCGAGATCCTGTCGGATGCGCCGGGCCTGTCGCCCCGCGCGCCTTCGGGAGCGTTCTATCTTTTTATCTCTGTCGCCAACTTGATTGGCAAAAGCACGCCTGACGGTAAGGAATTGCGTACCGATCTTGATGTCTCCCTCTACCTTCTGAAGCAGGCAAAGGTGGCCGTTCTGGACGGGTCAGCTTACGGTGTTTCCCCCTATCTTCGGCTCTCCTTCGCGGCCTCCATGGAAGCCGTCGAGTCCGGAAGTCAAGCTATCCTGGCAGCGGTCAAGGCTCTTCGCTGAGCAGCATCGTGTCGCACTCAATCCTGAAAGAATTTCAATGATCGGAAACCGGATACTCCCAAGCGCGCCGCGGGCAGATGCCGAACTCATCTTAGCCTATGCCAAGTCCTCGACTGCAATTATAAGCGACAACCTCGCTCGACTTCCGGGCGCCATCGGTGTCCGACCTTTCCATAAGGTGAATGGCACGATGGCCGGAACTGCTTTGACGGTTCGTGTTGCGGCAGGCGACAACCTTTTAATCCACAAGGCGCTCGATCTTGTTCGTCCTGGCGATGTCGTTGTCGTAGATGGTGACGGCGAAACAAACCGTGCTCTAATCGGAGAGATCATGGCAACGATTGCGCAAACACGGGGCGCGGCCGGCATGGTGATAGACGGCGCGATCCGCGATGCCAGAGCTTTGGCCAAATCGGAATTTCCGGTCTTTGCCCGCGCCGCCATCCATCGCGGACCCTACAAAAACGGCCCAGGTGAGATCAATGTGCCAGTTGCGATCGGCGGCTTTGTGATCGAACCGGGAGATATCGTCGTGGGAGACGAGGACGGCATTGTTGCCTTCCCGCAGGCCGTTGCTGTCGAACTTCTCAACGCTGTCCATGCGCAGGAGCAAAAAGAAGAAGAAATCCTGCGCAGCATTAACCAAGGAACTTACACCGGCGCTTACGGAACGCCAGCATCACCTTGATTTTTGACGATTGACGGATTTTGCTTATACGTGAAGGTGTGTACGATCTTTATCTAACTGGACTGGAACGCAGGCCGCGTGATTACCTTCAAACAGCTTGAAGCAATTTATTGGATAGCGGATCTCGGGAGCTTCGCAGCAGCGGCCGCGAAGCTCAATACGACGCAATCCGCCGTCTCGAAAAGGGTTCAGGAACTCGAGCAACAGTTCAACGTCGAGATTTTCGACCGCACCAAACGTACCGCCAGATTGACGCAAAAGGGCGCGGAAGTACTCGATTACGCCAAGCGCCTCCTGGAAGAGCGCGATCAATTCGTCGAACGAGTTAGTTCCAGTCAGGTCCTCCTGAGGCGTTTCCGCATTGGCGTAACCGAGCTGACGGCAATGACATGGCTTCCCAGCCTTGTTGGTATGATCAAGATCAATTACCCGCGCGTCAGCATCGAGCCCGAAGTCGAGCTTAGTGCCACACTGTTCGATCGGTTGATGGACGACACGATCGATATGATTGTCATTCCCGACGTCTTCAACGATTCTCGCTGCGTCACCGTGCCTCTCAAGGCGGTCGAAAACGCATGGATGGCTGCTCCAAGCCTCTATAAAGGGGAAGAAGAGCTTTCCATGACTGAGCTGGTTAATTTTACCATGCTTGTCCAAGGCAGTAGATCAGGTACCGGACTTGTGTATGGCCGTTGGCTGTCGAGCCATGAGGTCGCGCCCTCGAAGACCATTCACTGTGAAAGTCTCGTGGCACAGATTGGCTTCACCGTGTCCGGTCTTGGGGTGAGTTACCTGCCGGTACCAGTCACGGCGAAGCTTGTCAAAGACGGCCGCTTGCGACGTCTGCCGATGAAGACCCGGCTGCCGCACGTGCGGTATGCCGTGCTATATCGAACAGACCGTAGCTCGGACTTCAAGAAATCAGTTGCCGGTTTTGCCGAGCAATGCTGCAATTTCGAAACGTTCTTTCTGCCAGCATAGTCAAAGCCGGGACAGGGAGACGATCTCGGCACCCGCTTCCAGAACGGCTGAACGTATGGTTTCGCCAAGCTGAACGGCGCCCGGCGTATCGCTGTGGACGAGGATTGACTGGACAGACATCGCGATCTCCTGACCATCCGCGGTCACCACCGTCCCATCCTGTAACAGGCGGATGATCCGCTCGCGGATCTTCACCGCGTCTTTTACGATCGAGCCCTGCTTCCCACGGGAGACCAGCAGGCCCCGTTCGTCGTAGGCCCGGTCGGCCAAGAACGAATTTACAACGTTCAATCCGTGGTTTCGGGCTGCCTTTTCCGCTTCCGTATTCGGCAAGGCCACGAAAATGAGGTCGCGATTGAAGGCCCGGACGGCTTTGAGCAAAGCATCGGCGACATCGGCATCTACGAAGGATAGATTGCCAAGCGCGCCGTGGAAGTTGGCGTGGGTCAGCCGATGCCCGGCGGCATCCGCGACGGCTGTCAACGCGCCGAGCTGATAGAGCGTCATCAATTCAAGCTCACGCGGCGAGAACGCCATATGTCGGCGGCCAAATCCCTGTCGATCAGGATAGCCGACGTGTGCGCCGACATCGACATTATTCTTTAGCGCCAACTGCACCGTGCGATCCATGACCACCGGATCGCCAGCGTGATAGCCACAAGCGACATTGACGGAGGACACCAGAGACAGAATGCTCTCGTCGTCGGCAGCGCTGTAGATGCCGAAACCTTCACCGAGGTCGGAATTGATATCGATCTTCATCGCACACTACCTTGTTGTGGAGTGATCTGAAAAACCACGTCGCCGTAACTGACCAGTGCCTTCTCGCGGTATCCGCAGCTTTTTAGAGTTCCGCGTTGTGGAGCGCGAATGGCCTTCATAACCGGTCCGAGCCGGACAAACCCAAGAATCTGCCCCTCATTCACCACCATTCCGTCGCTGATCAACAGGTTTTCCGGTTGATGAAACTCGCCGAAACTCGGCGCTCGGACTGCTTCCGGGCGAGGCTGTTCGGTTTGAGCCCCCTTTGTCGAAGCGCCTCGGAATTTGCGGCTGGCCGGCTTGAGCTTGAGCGATATCCTCGCCTCACCATCGCACCACTCCAGCTCGGAGACGCCATGTTCTGACGCATAGCGAGCAAGTGAGACAAGCTCGGCGTTATCAAGCAGTTTCAATTCCTTGCCGTTAGCCATTACAAAGCCCTCCTGCTCTCGCCGATTTGCGAAAACACCGCCGCCATGCACGCATTCTGGTCGCCAAGTTCCCTGATTGCCTCTTGGCGGGAGACCTCGACAAAGCGCAGCTTGCCGCCCAGCCTTGCCTGACCCAAGCGCCAGAGATCAGCCGCAATGACAACGCCGATCTTTGGGTATCCGCCGCAGGTATTGGCATCACTGAGCTGGATGACGGGTTGGCCCGACGGTGGCACCTGGATCGTACCAGGCATGATGCCGTGTGAGCGCAGTTCCAGCTTGGCTTTCAGGTCCAGGACCGGTCCAGCCAGACGATAACCGATACGGTTGCTATCCGGTTGGATGGTCCAGGCCTCGTCTCGAAACAAATCGAGCGCCGTGTCCTCGAAGGACGAGTATTCGGCCGCAGCGAGAAAGCGCACGGAAACTTCGTCAGGATAGCCGGCCTCGTAGAAGGATGAGAGCGCGCGCGGATCGAGACCGAAATCGGAAGCCATCGGCAAGGTAGCCGGCGTCGTGAGCGGTAGCCGGTCTCCAGCTTGAAGGGCACGTCCGCCAAGACCCCCGAAGCCCCCCTTCATGTCAGTGCTGCGGGAGCCGAGAACCGGCTCCACGGCAAGTCCGCCGGCGATCGCGAGATAGGTTCGCATGCCATGCCGTGGAGCGGTTGCCTTGAGGACCTGCCCCGCCTTGGCGTGAGCAGACCAGAAGGGTGGAATTTCGACAGTGTCCAGCTTTACGGCACAATCGGCGCCAGCCAAAGCGAAGACGGTATCCCGCTCGAAGCGGATTTCGAACGAGCCGATCGTGAATTCGATCACAGCCGCTCCGTCGTCATTGTCGACCAGCCGATTGGCGATGATAAGCGCTAGCGGATCCATGGCGCCACAAAAGCCGACGCCGATATCATAATAGCCATGGCGACCAAGATCCTGGACCGTCGCCAGCGGGCCGGGTGTGACGATCTCGATCATGGTTCCATACTCTCAATGCGAAAGCGAATGACGTCACCCGGTGCCAGCAGCGCAGGCGGTGCGGCCGCGGGATCGAAAAATCTCAGATCCGTCTTGCCGATGATGTGCCAGCCGGAAGGCGAGGTCTTGGAAATGACCCCTGCCTGCGCGCCACCGATCACGATGGACCCTGCTTCTACCCGCGTCCGCGGCACTTCGCGGCGCGGCACGGCAAGCGACGGATCGAGCCCTCCCAGATAGCCGAAACCGGGCTGACTGCCGAGGTTGAACACAATGTAGCGGCCTTCACTGTGTCGGCGGACATAATCCTCCGGGGAAAGTCCGGTTATCTTGGCGACATGGACAAGATCAATCCCATGTTGTCCGCCGTAACGCACCGGCACCTCGATCTCCTGACCGGCGACACTATGCTCATCAAGCCCGTTCCAGCAGGTCTCGATATCCTTTAACGCCTCAGCGCCACCGATAGCGGCTGCATCGATCATGACGAGCAGGTTGTTCATGCCGGGCACGACTTCCCGCACAAAGGCGCGGCCCTTCAGTTGCTCGGCAAGCGCCCAGAACCGTTCCTGCAGTTTGAGATCGATCGCTGCATGTCCAGTGTCGCAGAGAATGGCCTGCTCGCCCATCCAGCTCAGCTTGAGGGGCTCAATCGTCATGGTGGCGCGTCTCCAGCCAATGTTCGAGGTGATGGATACCGACATTGCCGGCGACGAAATCCGGGTTGGCCATGATATCACGATGCAGCGGGAGGTTGGACGTAATGCCGTCAAGAACGGCCTCCCCCAGTGCTGCCTTCATGCGCGCAATCGCCTCCTTACGACTTTCACCATAGGCAATGATCTTTCCGATCATGCTGTCGTAATGAGGTGGAACGACGTAACCGCTTTCCACATGGGTGTCCACACGGATGCCGGGACCGCCTGGCGCGTGCCAACGCTGGATACGGCCGGGACTGGGGCGGAAAGTGTAAGGATCTTCGGCATTGATCCTGCATTCGATCGCATGTCCCTGCCGAACGATGTCCTTTTGCTCGAAGCCGAGGCGCTCGCCGCCGGCGATACGAATTTGCCAGGCGACGATATCGATGCCCGTGACGGCTTCCGTTACCGGATGCTCGACCTGAACGCGAGTGTTCATCTCAATGAAGTAGAAAGCGCCGTTTTCGTAAAGAAACTCAAAGGTCCCTGCCCCGGAGTAACCGATGCTACGGCAGGCCGCTGCGCAGCGCTCGCCGACTTCGGCAATCAAATCGCGTGAAATGCCGGGAGCGGGAGCTTCTTCTACGACCTTCTGGTGACGGCGCTGCAATGAACAATCGCGCTCACCAAGCCAGACAGCATTGGCGTGATTATCCGCCAGTACCTGAATTTCCACGTGGCGCGGGGCTTGGAGAAATTTTTCCATGTAGACGGCGGGATTACCGAATGCGCGTCCCGCTTCTTCTCGTGTGGTGACAATGGCTTCAGCGAGCTCGTTGGCGGACCGGACGATCCTCATACCGCGTCCACCACCGCCGCCAGCTGCCTTGATTATGACCGGATAACCGATCTCATCTGCCATATAAGCACAACGGATCATATCATCCGGTAGTGCTTCGTCGCCGCCGGGGACGCAAGGAACGCCCGCGGCCTTCATCGTCTGCTTGGCCGCGATCTTATCACCCATGGTTTCGATCGACGCGGCCTTAGGGCCGATGAAAGCGAGACCAGCCCCCTCCACGGCTTTCGAAAAAGCCGCGCTCTCTGAAAGAAACCCGTACCCGGGATGGACAGCATCTGCGCGCATGAGTTCAGCGGCCTGTAGTATTTTCGCGATGTTGAGATAGCTATCCCTTGCTTGCGCCGGGCCGATGCAAAGGCTCGAACTTGCGCTCTGCACATAAGGCGCATCGCGATCTGCATCGGAAAAAATCTGGACGGACTCGATGCCCAGAACCCGGCACGCGCGTTGAATACGAACGGCGATCTCACCCCGGTTCGCGATAAGAACCCTCTTCAGCATTAGCCTTATTCCCTAGCCGGCAGAGCCGTCACGACCCGATTTCGAACGATGCGGCACCAGCTTCAACTGATACGCCGTCTTCCACAAGAACAGCAGTAACTACGCCATCTTCAGCCGCCTTCACGGGCGTCAACATCTTCATTGCCTCGATTAGCGCCAATGTCTGACCTTTAGTAACCTGATTACCTACTTCCACAAAAGGCGGTTCCCCGGGACTTGCGGAGCGATAGAATATGCCGGGCAACGGCGCTTCCACCAGATTACCTTTGCCGCGACCTAGGACGTTCGGGGCAGCAGTTTCTTCTTTTTGAGCGGCCGCGGTCGTGCAACTCGTGTCCGGCGCGTCTCCATTTGAATAGGAAGCCGATGCCTTCACAATTCTTAGGCGGACGCTTTCCTCGCTGTATTCCAATTCTGAAACGGAGGCTTCGTCCATCGCCTTTATTAGGCCTCTGATCTGCTCGACGTTCATTTCAACACCTGTCAAACAGGCGCCGTGCGTGTCACGGCGCCTTTATTTGAATCCCTTTTAGATGGCTTTCCGTGGGACAACAGGCTCCGCGGACGAACCATCCAGCGTATCAGCATCGATCTCCTCAAGGCTCTTGCGGTTGGTTTCCACGGCAAGCGTTGCGATCATCAAGGCCTGCACGACAAGAAGCGCTGCAACCGTGCCTACCACCGCCACGAGACCACCAGCCTGAACGAGATAGACCGACACAAACGGAATGCCGATCGAAGTTAGGCGGCCCGCTGTGACCGCCCAGCTCGTGAGACGCATGCGAACCTCTGTTGGAAACAGCTCGGGCAGATACCCGGCCTGAACGACAGAGACCAGAAAATAAACCAAACCGAACATCAGAAAACCAAGCGCGGTGGCGATTTCCTGCGATTGTACCAGGGCGAAGCAAGGACCGATGACGGCGCCAAGAAGCGAAGCTCCGATGATCGCAGGCTTCCGGCCAATACGGTCAGTCAAGAAATAGGCGGCAAGCGCACCTGCCGGGCCGCCAAAGGTCATCAGAACGGACTGACCGAGCGACTTGTTAATCGGAATGCCTTGTTGCGCGAGGAAGGTCGGCAGGAGGGCGATGAAGCCATAGATAGCTGCGCTTTGAACGATCTGAGTCACGGCGCCGATCGCAAGCGGCTTGTGGAAACGGGCAGCGAGAGGATTGTTTCTGCCCAGCGACGCAGATTGCTGAGAAGGAGCGATAGTAGCAAGTTCTCCGACATTTGTTTCGGATTCGATCTTGGTGACGATCGCATCGGCTTCAGCCTGTTTGCCGTTTCGCTCCAGCCAACGTGGAGACTCGGGAATATTCTTGCGGGCGATGAAGACGATGAGACCACCAATGCCGGCAATAATGAACATCGCACGCCAACCCAGCGATGGAATGACGATCCAGCTGGTCAATGTTGCAGCAAAGAGGCCGAATTGAGCAATGCAGGAGAGCAACGCCGCCCAGCGACCGCGATGGCTCGGCGGTACGAATTCGCTCAACAGTCCGTAACCGATTACAAGCTCCGCCCCTAAGCCGATACCGGTTACAAAGCGGGCAACGATAAGCCATTCCATCGTTGGCATAAACGCGCAGGCAATCGACGAAAGGCCAAAGACCAGAAGATTGAACTGGTAGGTAAACTTGCGACCGTAACGGTCGCCGAGGATACCGGCCATGATAGAACCCAATAGCATGCCAAATGCGGTCGCCGAAAGAAATGCGGCATTCTTATCGACCGTCGACCACCCATCCTGAACTAGGGCACCGAGTACGGAGTTCGCGAGATAGATATCGAAGGCATCGAAGAAGAGACCCGCCCCGACGAGCGTAAGAATTCTTTTATGGAAGGGCAGAATTGGTAGTCTATCCAGACGCTGTGAGACTGCGGCGGTTTGCATCGACTTGTTCCCCAGTTAATAATTGGGGAAAGAATGACAAAACCCAATCGCAAGAAAAAGCGATATTAACGCATCTCGATTTATCGCTTTTAGGAATACTCCTGCTCCCTTTCATCAATTCTCCGGTCTATTCTGTAAATCGATTGGAATCAGCGACAGACGTGATTCGGTGCGGCTTCCTCATTGAGATCGGCTCCGATCGTCAGCGCCGCGCATTATGGACAGTATCAGGGAAAGTTACCCTGACCGAGAAAGAGGATTAGTGTCTCCTGCGCGCCACTGCCGAAAGCGTGAACTTTTGAATCTGTCAGGCGGACTTGGTTTGATGAGTCCATCCTAGCGTTTTTGCTCTTGAGCCAATTCGAACGACAGACCGGTAGTTTTACCAAAGGCTGCTTAATGAAAATTCCGGCTCTTCACTTTCAGCGTATCGATATGAAGGTCCGGTGTGAACATGTCCCGCGGGACAACGGGCTTCGGCCTATCGCGTGAATCCGGCCCGCCGCCATGAGCAAATTCATCACCTCTCCCGGTCGGCAGCCTGAACTCCGTATCCCGATCGGCAAGGCCGACGAGGTCGCCTGAAAGATCGAAGAGTTGCTGGGCGACGAGATGGACGACCTCCCCTTCCCGCTGAATCCGTCCGTTGATCGCCATCATCGAGGATCCCAGCACGATGCGCCTGCGCTTCTCGAACAGGGTTGGCCAGACAACGATGTTGGCAGGCCCCGTCTCGTCCTCGATGGTGATGAACATCACACCCTTGGCCGATCCCGGCTTTTGCCGCACCAGGACAAGGCCCGCCGTATAAACCCACCGCCCATCCCGCGCGCTCATCGCCTCCGCACAGGAAATGATATTGCGGGTCGACAGGTCCTTGCGCAGGAAGGCAACGGGATGCTGACGCAGGGTTAGCCCGGTGTGACTATAGTCCTCAATGACGTTATGGCCGTCCGTCATTTGCCGAAGCGCCACCTCTGGCTCCTGCTGCTCGGCAATCGCCACCATCTCGCGCTCAGCCGCGGCGGCAAATAAGGGCAACGGCTCGTCGCGCAGCGCCTTGATGGCCCAAAGGGCATCCCGCCGTTCGAGCCTTAGCGCTGGCAGGAAAGCATCGGCCTCCGCCAGCTGGACAAGCGCCTCGGTCGGAACACTGGAGCGTCGCCACATGTCATCCACCGAGGCGAATTGGCTGTTCATGCGGACCGCCACGATCCGTGCGGCGTCTGCCACAGCCAATCCCCTCACCTGTCGAAAGCCGAGCCGCACAGCATGACGATCGCTGCTTCCGATCCTTTCCAGCGTACAGTCCCATCGCGAGCGGTTGACGCAGACCGGCCGCACCTCGACGCCATGCTTGATCGCATCGCCAGCGATCTGGGCAGGGGCGTAGAAGCCCATTGGCTGGCTGTTGAGAAGGGCTGCGCAAAAGACATCTGGATAATGGCACTTGATATAGTTCGAAGCATAGGCGATCAGCGCAAATGAGGCCGCGTGGCTTTCGGGGAAACCGTAGGAGCCAAAACCTTCCAGCTGGGAAAAGGTCTTTTCGGCAAACTCCGGGGAGTAGCCGTTCTTCACCATGCCGGAGACGAGCTTGTCCTTGAACCGGGAGACACCGCCGGTGAACTTGAAGGTCGCCATCGACTTGCGCAGCTGGTCGGCCTCCCCACCGGTAAAGCCGGCACAGACCATGGCCACCCGCATGGCACTTTCCTGAAACAGCGGAACACCCAGCGTCTTTCCGAGCACGGCCTCCAGCTCCGGTGTGGGATAGACGACGTCTTCTTTTCCTTCCCGTCGTCGAAGATAGGGATGCACCATGTCGCCCTGGATCGGACCGGGACGCACGATCGCTACCTGGACGACGAGATCATAGAAGGTGCGGGGTTTCAGGCGCGGCAGCATCGCCATCTGCGCCCGGCTTTCGATCTGGAAGGTACCGAGGGTGTCCGCCTTGCGGATCATCGCATAAGTGGCGGCGTCTTCCTGCTTTATTTTCGACAGATCGAGATCATCGCCCTTGTGCTCGCGGATGAGATCAAAGGCCTTTGCCATGCAGGTCAGCATGCCCAACGCCAAAACGTCGACCTTCATGAACTTCAAGGCTTCGACGTCGTCCTTATCCCATTCGATGATCTGCCGATCTTTCATCGTCGCCGGTTCGATCGGCACGAGATCGTCCAGCCGATCATGGGTAAGGACAAAGCCGCCGGGGTGCTGGCCGAGATGACGCGGTGCTCCCATTAGCTGCTGTGCCAATTTCAGGGTAAGCGCCAGACGGCGATCGTCCGGGTTGAGATTGAGTTCACGGATATTCTGATCCGGTACCTCCTCCGACCAGGACCACATGCCCGACGACAGCGCCTTGATGACATCCTCCGGCAGGCCGAGTGCCTTGCCGACGTCGCGGATCGCGCCTTTCGCCCGGTAACGCGTGACAGTCGCGCAGAGGGCTGCCTTGTCCTTGGTATAGGTCTTGTAAATCCATTGAATGACCTCCTCGCGCCGTTCATGTTCGAAGTCGACGTCGATGTCCGGTGGCTCGTCACGTTCCTGACTGACGAAACGCTCGAACAGGAGGTCATTGGTGGAGGGGTCGATCGAGGTGATGCCGAGGATGTAGCAGACGGCGCTGTTGGCGGCGGACCCCCTGCCCTGGCAAAGAATGCCCTGGCCTCTGGCAAAGCGCACGATCGAAAATACGGTCAGGAAGTACGGCGCGTATTTCATGGTGCGGATGAGATCGAGCTCGTGCCGCACGGTTTTGAGAACGTCCGGTGGCAGTCCCTCCGGATAGCGGTCGGTCACGCATTCCCAGACATAATGCTCAAGCGAGGCCTGCGCATCCTTGCCGGGCACGATGGCCTCTTCCGGGTACTGGTAGGTCAGCTCTTCAAGCGAGAATTTGCAGCGCCTGACGATTTCCATCGTCCTTTCCAATGCCGCCTGGTAGCGCGGAAACAGGCGCTCCATCTCATCCGGTGGCTTCAGATAGCGGTCCGCATGGCGCTCCCGCTCGAAACCGACATCGTCGATCGTGGTGTTGTGCCTGATGCAGGTGACAATGTCCTGCAATTGCCGCCGGCCCGGCTCATGAAACAGCACGTCATTGGTGACGACGGTTCTGACCTTGAACCGGGCCGCCATGTTGGAGATCTCATGAAGACGCATCTGGTCGTTGGGACGCCGGCGCAGGCAGAGTGAGACATAGGCGCGGTCGCCAAATAGCTCAGCCATCTTGCGTAGCTGGATCGCACAGAGATCATCCGGCAGATCCGGCACCAGAATGCCGATCATGCCTTCTGAGTAGGCGACGACATCATCCCAGTGCAGGATGCAGTTATTCTTGCCGCCACGCGACTTGCCGAGGGTAATTAGCCGCGTCAGGCGCGAGTAGGCGGTTCGGTCCATCGGATAGACGAGCACCGACATGCCATCCGCCAGATCGAGGCGACAGCCAACGACAAGCCGGACGCCTGTTGCACGGGATGCTTCGAGTGCGCGGACAATTCCGGCCAGCGAATTGCGATCGACGACTCCGAGTGCTTCGATCCCTAGGATCTTGGCGGTCTCGAACAGCTCCTGCGCTGAAGATGCGCCACGCAGAAAGGAGAAGTGCGTCGTGACCTGCAGCTCGGCATAGCTCATGCGAAGATCCCATGGCAGAACCAGCGATGGGATCCGGTCTCAGGATCAACACCGTCGCCAGAGCGAAACACCCACAGGCGTTCACCGGATTCGTCCTCAATAACAAAGTAATCGCGGACAGCTTCCATCTCCGCGTCGCGTTGCCACCACTCCCCAAAAATGCGTTCCGGGCCATCGGCACGCTTCACTTTGCGACGTTTGCCGCGCCAGACGATGGAGACCGGCGGCCGGTCCGGCATCAGCGCGATTGCCTCGATCAGCTCGGGTCGTGGCAAGAGCCGGACCGGCCGGCGCCAATGGCTGACCCAGGCAATGGCGATCGGTTCAGCGACGGGGCTGATCCGTTGGACGGAGCGTTCCGGCACATCTGAGGCGACCGGTGCGACGCGGTAGACCCGCTGGCCTCGGTTTCCATAGATGTCGATCAGCGGCGTCACGTCGGTGATATCATCCTCAATAAGGGCAGAGGCTTTCTGCGCCTCCTCCAATGCCTCGGCCAGAACCGCAACAAGGGTAAGCTTCTCGATCCCGAAACCTGGCTCGATCTTTTCGGTCCGGTCCCTAAACAGTTTCGTCAGCCAGGCGATATCGCGGGCAGGCTTGGCGGTGCCTGCGCGAATGGCCTGCCTGGTACCGTCGACCTTCTCGACGATCAGGTCGGCACGGCGCACCCCAAGGCCGCGCTTCTGTAGCTCATCGACCAGCTGGACGACGAGGCGGCCGACATATTTGTTGATCGTTTCGGCAGCGCCAATCGGTTCAGCGAAGGCTTTCGAGACTTCGATCAGCTCAGGCGTTCGAATCGGCTCGATAGGTTCGGCGATACGGCAGAGCATCTGGTCGAGACGGCGGCCGATCTCCGGACCAAAGCGCAAAGTCAGTGGTGCACGTGGCGTGTTGAGAAGCTCGCCAATGGTCTGGAAGCCGAGAATGCGAAGATCGCTTACGATCTTGGACGCAAGGCGCAGCAGAGAGATCGACAGTTTTTCCACCGCCCGGACTGTCTCGCCTGACGGAACGATGATCGTGTCGCGGTTGATGGCGCGAGCGCAGGCATGGGCTGCACCCCAGCTGTCGGCGACCGCTACACGGGCAGTCAGCTTCCTGCCCAGAAACTGGTTGGCGATCTTTGTCACCATTGGCAGCTCGCCGCCCTGCAGGTGGTCGGCGCCTTCGGTATCCATGACAATGCCATCGATCCCGTCAACGGCGACGATCGGCGAATAGATCGTCAGCGCCCAGAGCGTGATGCGTTCGAGAGCGACGCGATCGGCTGCGGGATCTGCGTCAACCATCATCAGGCCGCGAAACAGCGACTGCGCCTTCGCCGCCGCCATGCCGACATGCACGCCTGCCTTTCTCGCAGCCGGGTCGGCAGCCGAAACCCATCGCTTGGAACCGCTTTTGGCGATTACCGCGATTGGCTGTTCAGGCGGAATGGAGGGATCGGCTCGACGAATGCGATCCGTCGGCAGATCCGGAAGATAAATGGATACGACCCTTGTCATCACACGCTCTCACGAGAAACTCAGCACACTCACCCGCTTTCACGCGCATCAATTCCAAAAACCACTGAGGCCTGCCCACCCCCGGTACCGGCAGCTCCTCGGACGGCATCACACTCACCCGCCATCTGGTGGTTGACGCCGTCGGCTGGCCAAAATCATTTGCCTCCGTCTGCCGTCGCCATCGGCGGACACCAAGCGCCATCGTCCCGGTTCGCTCGGCAGCCAGCTGCAGGCGTCGGGAACTGACCATCGGCAGGCGGACAAGTTCGCCGACGACCGCCCCGAGACCGCCAAACGAGAGCCCCTCCTCCATATTGGCCAGAACGTCCTCTTCCCTGTCGGACTCCACGAAGATGACGCGGTCGGGATGAAGGCCAACCTGGGCAAGCGCCGGGAAAAACAGATCGGGCCGCGTCATACACCAGATGACGGGGCCTTTGGTTCTGGCGGCAATGCCGGCCACAAAAAGCGCGGCAGCCGCTCCGTCGACCGTACCGGATCCGCCGCCCGCAAACTCATGCAGGGCTCCGTAAGCAAGACCCCCGCCAGGCAAGGCCGCGTCGATTTCGGGAACGCCGAAGGCGAGTGTGCCAGCCCGTTTCGCGGCTGCGCCCTCCATCGAGGCAATGCGGTCGCGCAAGTCGCAGATCACATCCAAAACCCCTCCAGGAGCCCTGGGGGAACGGGCAGCAGTCATCGTTCACGGCTCCCTTCAAGGTCGTGTTCAAAAGATCGACATCATGTCGCACAGGCTATTTGTTCATTGTTTGTTCTGATGGCGGGAAAGAGTCAAGCACCACAAGGTTGAGGAATACTATCCTAGTATTAGCAAAACCGAAGATTCGAAAAGGATTCAAGGATGTAGGGATAACAAGAATTTTTACCGCACTCCCTCGTGTCGAGCTCCGGATCGTGGATAGCGGGGATAGATGAGCGGCGTCACACTATTCTTAAGGTTTTCGTGCTGAAGTCTCGCCATGACGAAGCCACCGAGATCAAAGCCGCTTCTTCGTGATATCGAAGCCCCGATCCGCTCAAAGCCGCGTCGGAAGCGTAACCCTGCACAGCCACAGCTTCTGTTCGATCCGATGCCCGACCGCGTCGAGCCGGCGCTTGCGCAATTGAAGGCCCATCCGCCACGAGGTGGCCAGTGGAGCTGGGAACTGAAGTGGGATGGCTATCGGCTGGCGGTCCACATCGAGCCGACAGGGGTGCGCATCCTGACGCGCAGCGGCCATGACTGGACGCACCGGTTTCCGGCGATCGAACAGGCAGCCCGGGCGCTAGGGCCGGCGACGATGATCATCGATGGCGAGGCGGTGGTGCTTGACGATGAAGGGCGGCCGGATTTCGGGCTGCTTCAGAAGTCGTTGGGGGCTTCGGGCAAGACGG
This sequence comes from Agrobacterium larrymoorei, assembly GCF_037722385.1. GTDB lineage: Bacteria > Pseudomonadota > Alphaproteobacteria > Rhizobiales > Rhizobiaceae > Agrobacterium > Agrobacterium larrymoorei_C. Next base: position 89,140 of record NZ_JBBKAQ010000017.1, on the reverse strand, counting down.
CCGGTAACCGGGCATCTGATGCCGTCCTCTACGCTTTTGATCTTATGTATCTCGACGGCCACGATCTGCGGGAGATGGAATACCGATCACGCCGGCATCTTCTCGAGGATACGATAAAGGCGAATGACGGCGCCATCCGTCTGTCGGAAACACTCGACGCCGAACCAGACGTCCTGTTGGAGCATGTCCGCAGCCTTGGTCTGGAAGGCATCGTCGGCAAGCGTCTCGATCAGCCGTATCGCTCCGGCCGAACCGGCGACTGGGTAAAGGTCAAATGCGTTGAAAGCGAAGCCTTCATGGTCGTTGGTTACGAACCATCGTCGGTATCGTCTACCGGGTTCGCCTCGCTGGTATTGGCTGCCTATCGTGGCGACGAGCTCATTCATGTCGGAAACGTCGGCACGGGCTTCAAAGAAGCCGAGATGATCAGGCTGCGCAAGATACTCGACAAACTCCGCTGGAAACGAAAGCAGCCGCCCGTTCCCTATCCCGGAAAAACCGACATTGTCTGGGTCGAGCCGACGCTGATCGCTGAGATCGAGTTTCGGGCGTGGACCAGCGAGGATAAACTGCGGCATGCTTCCTACAAAGGACTGCGGGAACGGCAGGACAATGCCGACGTTTACAAGCTAGACTAGAGACGCAGGCGGACGTCACCGGACAACTGCATTCGGTCGCAACGGAGGAATTGCTGCCATGTGCAATCTTTATCGCATGGAAGACAAGGACTGGGTCTCGAAATGGGCCCAGGATGCCGAAAGCTTTATCAACCTGATGCCGGCGTATCAGATGAACCCTGACCAAATGGGGCCCATCGTCCGCAACACTGCGGATGGCAAGACGCAGCTTGTGCATGCGCGATGGGGCCTGCCCTCACCGATTTTCTTGCAAAAGAAGGCTGCGGAAGCAAGAGCGGATAAGCTTAAGGCCAAGGGCAAGGCCGTCGATATCAACGAACTCATTCGCATGGAGCCCGACCGTGGTGTGACCAATGTTCGCAAGCTCAACCTGCCTCACTGGACGAGATGGTTCGGCGTCGAGCACAGGTGTCTCGTGCCCGTCACCAGCTTTGCCGAACCAGATCCGGCGAGCCAACAGGACGGTGGCAATGTGCCCAATGCATGGTTTGCGCGCGACGAGGCAAAATCGCTGATGTTCTTCGCCGGTATCCACGTGCCGCAATGGAAAAGCGTCCGCAAGGTGAAGGATGGAATGACCACGGACGATCTCTATGGCTTCCTGACCACGGATCCGAACGATCTTGTGAAGCCAATCCACGAAAAGGCCATGCCTGTTCTGCTGCTGACGAAAGAGGAAACCGACGTCTGGATGCGAGCACCTTGGGAGGAAGCAAAGCAACTCGCCCGCCCACTACCAAACGATGCGCTCATCATCCTGTCACGTGAGCCCTACGGATCTTCAATCGTATCGAAATCTGGCGAGCCGGTGGAGCAAGACGGTCTGGTGTAACCCATTAGCCGTTTCGCTCGGCAGGAGCACTCCACAATCGGGTCAACCACCGCGGCGCAGTTGTGCGAGAACATGATTTCAATTTAATGTCGTCCCTCTCTTCGCAGCAGCTCAGCCTTCCGCTCGATTCCCCAGGTATAGCGGAATGACGCTCCATCTTTTCTCACAACACGGTGGCAGGGAATAGCGATGGCGAGTGGATTGCTCGCGCAGGCGCTAGCCACAGCCTTACCGGCCTTCGGATATCCAACCCTAGCTGCGAGATCTTCATAGCTGATGATCTCGCCCGGAGAAATATCTCGCAACGCCAGCCAGACGCGACGCTGGAAGGTAGTCCCACGCAGGTCGAGCGGTACGTCGAGGCCGACCTCCGGGCGCTCGACCATTCCAACAACCTTGGCGACGGTATCCTCGTATCGCTCGTCCCCTCCGACAAAGTTCGCGTTCGGAAATCGATCCTGAAGATCAGTCAGGAGGGCAGCAGGATCATCTCCAAGGAGAATTGCCGCAACGCCCTTGGCGCTCGATGCAACCAGGATCGCACCAAGCGATGTCTGGCCGACTGCAAAGTGCAGCGTTTCCCTGCGCCCGCCCGCCCTGTAGTCTGCCGGAGCCATTCCGAGCGCGCGGCTGCATACCGCGTAGAACCTTCCGCTGGAACCATATCCTGCGTCATAGAACGTCGATGTAATTGTCCTGCCCGGTTTTAGTCCTTCCCGGACGAGTTGAGCCCTCCTCTCGATCATGTATGCTCGCGGGGTCATTCCCGTGTGTGCACGGAACGTTCGGTGGAAGTGCCCTTCACTGATCCCCAGGGCGTGCGCGAGCGCCGCGACGGTCGGCGAGCTGTCTCCGGCATCAATCAGCTTGCACGCCTCGGCGACCAGATCGGCATTCCTCCTTGCGAATTCCTCATCATTGGGACGGCATCGCAGGCACGGGCGAAAGCCTGCTCTTTGTGCGTCGGAGACGCACCCGAACCAGCGCATGTTCTCTGGCCGGGGAGGACGGGAGATGCAGGTCGCCCTGCAGTAGACGCCGGTTGTGAGGACGCCGCGGAATGCGAGCGCTGTCGCTTCGGTCAGAACTTCCGCGGCATCCGTCATCAGGCAGCGCCCCTCTGCATCGAGCCGAAAGGGTTGTCGATCAGATAGCGCCAGAGCCCATCCGGGCCACGGCGGGCGATGTCGGTTGCGGTCGCCACCATGTTGATCTTCGTGCCGTCCCGCGCCGTGCCGATATAGGACCAGTCGAGGATGAGGGACGCGACGTCGCCGGCGACGAATAGGTGACGCTGCGTGATCGACATCTGAAGGCCGAGACTGAAGTACTTGGAGAGCTCCCTGCCGATTGCGTTCCTGCCGACGTGAGCGACCCCTGCGGCGTCCACAATCAAGCCTTCCGGGTCGTAGAAGCCGAGCATGGTCTCGACATCGAGTGAGTTTAGGTGTGCGAGAAGCGTCGGGACGATGCCTTCCGGCGTCGAGGAGAGTTCGAGCTTGGTTGTCATTCGATGTCCTTCTTTGTTGTTCCGCTCCTGCAAGCATCCTGACCATGGCGGATCGTCCGACCGCCGAAACTCCGCTTTCTGATTTCAAATTCGGAATTTTGAGCGGTCGATGTGATCATAGGTTGACTCCGATCACAATCATAGACATTTTATATCCACGATTAGGAGATGCAAGATGAAACTGAGCGAAGGCGTTGAGCAGGCCATACACTGCACGGCATTCCTGGCGGGACTGTCGGAAGACGGCGTGCTATCGGCGGCAGCACTGGCCGAACTCCACGGCGTGTCGACGAGCTATCTGCTGAAGCACCTGCAGGCGCTGTCTGGCGCGGGCATCGTCGCGACGACACCAGGGCCGAAAGGCGGCTACAGGCTGGCCAAGGCCCCAAGCGAAATCAGCCTCCTTGATATCGTCCTCGCGGTCGAGGGACCGGCGCCCGCCTTCCGGTGCGCCGAAATCCGCCAGCGAGGGCCGAACCCTCTTCCGCAGCGCTATTTCACAAAACCCTGCCAGATCAACGCCGCGATGCTGAAAGCCGAGAAAGCCTACCGCGCAGAACTCGCCAAGGTGTCCGTTGCGCACCTTCTGGCGGACCTTGGTGCAGCCGACGACGGTGGTATCGCCGCCCGAGGATGCGCCTACCTTGAACTCCACGAACGCAAGACGGGCAATCGCGCCTCGTCATAGGAGAAATCACCATGACCAAGATGAAGAAGGTCGTCGTCATCGGCGGCACGGGCCTGATCGGCTCGAAGGCAGTGAAGTTGCTACAGGACGCCGGCCACGAAGCCGTCGTCGCAAGCTCCCGCAACGGGATCAATGCCTACACAGGCGAAGGACTGGCCGATGCGCTAGCAGGCGCCGACGCCGTCATCGACGTTTCCAACACGATGTCGTTCGACAAGACTGTGATAACCGACTTCTTTGGAACGTCGAGCAGCAACCTGACGATCGCAGAAAAGGCCGCGGGCGTACGCCACCACGTCGTCCTTTCCATTGTCAACGCCGATCAGCTCGCGGCCAATCCCTACATGGCCGGCAAGCTGGCGCAGGAGGAGACTGTCGCGGCGTCGGGCCAAGGGTACACCATCGTCCGCGCGACGCAGTTCCATGAGTTCATCGAGACCCTGGCCGGCGCTTACGCGGCGGACGGCGCGGTGAAAGTGCCGGATACCAACTTCCAGCCGATCGCGGCCGACGACGTCGCCGCTGCTCTGGTGGAGGCCGCGCTCGGCGAGCCGAAGAACGGAACCGTCGACCTTGCCGGACCTGAACGGGGACCGTTCGAATCTTTCATCCGGACTTATCTTGATGCCAGGGGCGACGCTCGTCCGGTCAAAGCCGACGAGGCCGTCGACTACTTCGGCGCTCCCGTTGTCGCAGGCTCACTGGTTCCCGGCGGAGACTACATCAAGGGCCGGATCACTCTCACAGAATGGCTCAAGGCATAGGCAGAGAGGCACATCATGAAGACCATCTTCTATGCCGCTACGGCACTTGCGGTCGCTCTGGCCACAGCTTCCGCTCATGACGTCGTCAAGCCTGGACTTGTGTACGACACGAAGGACGCAAAGGTGACGCTGGTTTACGAGCATCCCCTCCCGGACGTTCCAGGCAAGAGCGTCAAGGGCGTGCTCGTCGAGTACGGCCCCGGCGGCTACAGCTCCGCCCATACGCACGCAAAATCCGCCTTGATCTATGCGACGGTTCTCGAAGGCGCGATCCTGAGCGCCGTGAACGGTGGCGAGACGAAGACCTTCATCGCCGGTCAGAACTTTACCGAGCTGCCGGGCGACCATCACGACGTCAGCGCCAACGCCAGCAAGACCGAGCCGGCGAAGCTCCTCGCCGTCTTCGTCGTCGACACCGATGACGACGCCCTGACGACGCCGCGCAAGCCGTAGCGCTAGCTACCAGACCTACCTCCTCAACTACTGCACAAGCAACGACGGTTTACCCGGCGAACGGAGAACCGTGTCCACGAGAAAGGAAAACGATATGACCCGCATGAACTGGTCCGAAGTCGCCCCCGACGGCGCAAAGGCACTCTTCGGCGTCCATCACTACGTCACCAAGAAGACGAACCTGCCTGAAGAGCTGATTCATCTCGTCTTCCTGCGCGTGTCGCAGATCAACGGCTGCGCCCATTGCATCGACATGCATAGTCGCGATCTGCGCAAGACGATGTCCGTCGATAAGATCACGCTTGTTCCGGTCTGGGACGAAGTGCCCCAGCTGTTCAACGATCAGGAACGGGCCGCTCTCGCCTGGGCCGAGGAGGTGACCAACGTCAGCCAGACCCACGCCTCGGACGAGGCTTATGCCGCGGCCGCGTCAGCCTTCGAACCGAAGGATCTCGTCGATCTGACGATCACGATCGCCGCGATGAACGCCTTCAACCGCTTGGGCGCGCCATTCCGGCTTCCGGTGGCGACCAAGGCCTGATCAGCGTCCGGTCATCGCTCGACGAGCACCCTGCCGGTCCGGACAGGTCGACAGGGTGTTCCGCTCACAGAGGCAATCCCAGCAACCGCGTCGCGATCTCCCAGAGGCGGACCGCGTTGTCCTCATCAACGGCGTATCTCGCTACGCCTTTGAAGGGCCCAGGTCCTCGCTCGTCAACGACCGAGGCCTCCTGGCAATCGTCGAAATATCTACCGGAAATGCCTTCGACGAGCGGCGAACCCGCCAGCAGCACTGACGTGGCTGCCCCCTGCTCTATTGTCTTGCGCAAATGCTCGGGGGTTCGCAGGCCTCCCGTGTGCTTCTGAAGCCCCGTGGCAATCGCTCCGGGATTGAGCGCGTTGGACGCTATCCCGTCGCTGGCCCAGTTCTTGGTGATCCCAACGGACAGCAGGACGCAGGCTGTCTTCGATTGCCCATAAGCAAGCAGCGGATCGTATGGAATGAAGCGGAAGTCCGGATCGTCCCAGAACACGGGCGCGAACAGGTTGCCAGTCGAGGCGACGGAAACGACACGGGCACCATTTGCCTTGGCTAGATGCCGTCGCAGCGCTAGCGTGAGTGCGAAATGCCCCAGATAGTTCGTCGCGAACTGCATCTCCCGTCCTTCCGCAGTCCGCTGGATTTCCGGAATGGCCATGAGGCCCGCATTGTTGACGAGAAAGTGCAAAGGCTCGTTCCAGTTCTCCGAGAATTCCTGCACGGAAGACAGATCAGCGAGGTCGAGGCGCCGAACGCGCAGTTGAGCCTCGGGCATACTCTTTTTCAGCTCAGCGACTGCCTTCTCCGCCTCATCCGGGCGGCGGGCTGCAATCGTCACAGCAGCTCCCGCGGCCGCGAGAGCGCGGCTCGTCTCCAGCCCGATGCCAGCGGCGCCACCGGTTACGATGACGTTCCGGCCGGCGAGGTCGACGCCTTCCAGAACGTCGGCGGCCGTAGATGAAAAGCCGAACGGTATCGGTAAAGTCATGGTTGTACTCCTTCAGTAATCGACTTGTCCCAAAGATAAGCGCATGGCATTCATGAACTAGATGACCACCGTTACACACAATGATGAGATAATTCGAACAGTGGGCTTGCTCCCTCCTGGCGAGCTATCGGCCTTCCTTGCCGTCGCCGAGCACGGAGGTTTTCGCGCTGCGTCCCGAGTTCTGGGCCAGACGGCGTCGGCGTTGAGCCACGCAGTCGCCGGACTGGAGAGACGTCTCAAAGTGAAGCTCTTCCACCGTTCGACGAGGAACGTCTCGCTGACGGAGCCCGGGCGGAGACTTGCGGAGCGGCTCATGCCGGCGCTCAGCGAAATCGGAATGGCGGTCGAGGAGCTTCACGACCAAGCCGCCTCGCCGTCCGGGCTTGTACGGATCAACTGCGACGCCAACGCCGCCGAGCAGGTGCTAATGCCGCTGTTGACGCGCTTCGTGAAGCTGCAGCCGGCAATGCGCTTCGAAATCCGGTCCGAAGGGCGACTGGTCGATATCGCCGAAGGAGGTTTCGACTGCGGCATCCGCGCGGCGGAACTCGTCCCCGGCGAGATGGTCGCAATCCCGATCGGTCCAGACCAGCAGCACATCGTGGTGGCATCGCCCGCCTATCTCGACAATGCGCCGCTTCTCGAAAGTCCGTCGGATCTCTCGCGTCACCAGTGCATCCAGCTCCGCATGGCGGGCGGGTCGATTTATCGCTGGGAGTTTCAGCGCCGGGGCGAGGATGTCGTCGTGGCGACGACCGGCAACCTCGTGGTCGACCAGTCCCGACTTCTTCTGGCCGCGGCTCTGGACGACTGCGGCCTCGCCTACGTCACTCGATGGATGGCCGAGGAAGCACTTGCGGACGGGAGACTCCGGCAGGCGTTAGCCGAGTGGACGCCGCCCTATCCTGGCCTCCGCCTTTACTATCCCAGGCACCGCCATATCGGAGCGGGGATGCGGGCTTTTCTGGACTTTTTGAGGGCCAATCGATCGATCTAAGCTCTTGAATGGAATCGAACTGGCGACACCGTCATTACCAATTTTCTCAATTCAAGGTTCGTCTGCCAACCAGGAGCTTGGTTTCACCGCACGACTGATTGGGGATGGGACCGAAAAACCGTATCCATAATCATAACTATAGTTAGTGGTCATTAATGCAACTGCTCCGCATTGGTCGCTTGGCTATGGCATGAGACCGTTTTCAACACCTCAGGCTCGCTGCGACATCAGCTTCGCAACCTCGGTCATATGCTGCGTTCCCCAAGCACAAAGTGGCCTCAGCGCCTCGGCGAGCGTCTCGCCGAACGGCGTAAGTGAGTATTCCACTTTCGGGGGGATTTCCTTGAAGTCGTGCCGATCGACAATTCCGTCGGCTTCTAGTTCTTTAAGCTGCTGGATGAGCATCTTGTCGCTGACGTTACCGACAGCGCGCCTGAGGTCGCCGTAACGTCGAGCTTCGTGAGCGAGGTGAAACAAGATCAACGGCTTCCATTTCCCGCCAATGACAGCGAGTGATGCGTCGAGCCCGCAGACGAAATTAGACGCAGCCACTATTAGCTCCCCGTACTTACCAAAAGGTGCATACTGGCGATAATGAAAGCCGGTGTCTATCTTGTTTTCATATGACATTCTGAAAGGTAACTTTGATGGGCAGACTTCAAGGCAATATTGCCGTCATCACAGGCGGAAACAGTGGGATCGGTCTGGCGACGGCGAAACGGTTCGTTGCGGAGGGCGCCGAGGTATTCATCACCGGCCGCCGTCAAGAGGAACTCGACAGGGCGGTAGAGGCTATTGGCGCTGGAGTGACGGCGGTACAGGGCGATGTGTCGCGGCTGGACGATCTCGATCGGTTGTTCGAAACGGTGCGGGAGAAGAGCGGGCGAATTGACATCCTCTTCGCGAATGCAGGTTTAGGCACATTCGCCCCGCTCGGTGCGATTGACGCGGCGTCTTTCGATCAGACATTCAACGTCAACGTCAAAGGTACGTTGTTCACCGTGCAGAAAGCACTTCCGCTTATGCAGAGGGGCGGATCGATCATCTTAACCGGATCGACAACCGGCTCCAGGGGAACTGCAGCGTTCAGCGTCTATAGCGCCACAAAGGCAGCAATCCGCAATTTCGCCCGCAGCTGGGCCTTAGACCTTAAGGGGTCGGGTATTCGGGTTAATGTGCTATCGCCCGGCGCCACGGAGACGCCTGGTCTGAAGGGTCTCGTAACACCTGCAGAGGAGTCTGCGCTGCTTCAGGGTCTAGCGGCACAGATTCCGCTCGGCCGGGTCGCAAATCCCGAAGAGATTGCGGCTGTCGCCCTCTTTCTGGCTTCAGAAGATAGTAGCTTTATGACAGGCGGCGAAGTCTTTGCTGACGGTGGCGCAGCGCAGGTTTAGGATCTGGAAGCCCCCAAGCGTGATTGCCTGGGGGCCCTTCGGGGCAAGAATCTGATAGCTAAAATCCCGTCGTTTGAAATTGCATGTCCGCAAGCGGCGGAAGTAGTTGAGGGGACGTAGACTTCGCACTTTTGATTGCTAGCCGTATTGGACCCTCAGCGGACATTTGTCAGCCGCCGTGTTCCTGAAGCAGGTGTCGAGTGACCGCAGATCTCTCATCTGCTTGCACACGATGCAGGAAGGAACACCCACCTCGTGCTGCCGTGCTTGAGCTGACTGCTCTTCCCCGGGGCGTAGAAGTGCGGACACATAAATGCTGTATTAGAGCCAGTCCTTACCTTGTTATTTTGAGACCCGTCCAATGAGCTGCAAACGCGAGCATGTCAGCCGCCTCCTCGATTACCTTGGTCGTCGGCTTGCCCATGCCGTGGCCCGCCCCGGTGTCGACCCGCAGCAGCCGTGGGCGCGGCCCGAGATCAAGGGCCTGCAGCGCGGCGATATATTTGAAGCTATGGGCCGGCACCACGCGATTATCTGCTTCACCCGTCGTTACCAGGATCGCCGGATAGTGCCTGCCCGGCTTGACGTTGTGATACGGCGAGTACGACAGCAGATTGCGGAAGTCCTCCTCGCGGGCAGGATTGCCGTATTCGCCGAGCCATAACGCACCGCCGGTGAACTTGTCGAAGCGCAGCATGTCCATAACGCCGACGCTTGGCAGAGCCGCCCCGAACAGGTCCGGACGCTGGTTGACGACCACACCGACCATCAAGCCACCGGCGGAATCGCCGTAGATCGCAACCCCATTTGGCGGCGCTATCTTGCTTGCGTGCAGATATTCGGCTGCGGCGATCATATCATCAAAGCCGTTTTGTTTCTTGAGGCCGCGTCCTGCCTCGTGCCACGTCGTGCCGTATTCGCCGCCGCCACGTATGTTGGCGAAAGCGACCGCGCCGCCCTGCAATATCCATGGCGTCAGCATCGCGGAATAAGCCGGTGGCATCATGAGCCCAAATGCGCCGTACCCGGTCAGAAGGGTCGGGACCGGGCCGACCGTGTCCTTCCGGCGCGCAATGAACATCGGCACGCGCGTGCCATCCTTTGAACGGAAGAAGCGCTGTTCGACAGTGACCGACGCCAGATCGGCGCCGATCGCGGGCTCTACCCAGGCAACCAGCTGTCCGGTCTCAACGTCGTATTTGTAGACCGTCTCGGCCTGGTTGAAGCTCCCATAGAGGATGAAGGCTTCTCGATTGCCCGGTTCGCCAGAAACAGCGTGCACGCTACCCATGCCGGGCAGTTTCACAACACCGTCGGGACTTCCATCGAGCCGGAGCCGACGCATCTCGAACTTTACATCGACGAAATAGATCGCCAGTATTCGATCTCCAACGATGTATGCGCCGGTCAGATGGGCGTTCTGCTCCGGCACGACGTCGATGAACACTGGCTCCGAACTGGCGAGATCAACGCTGACGATCTTCGATCTTTCCGGACCCTTTGTGGCCTTCAGGAGAAGTTTTGTCCCGACATTGCCGATGACAGACCACCGATCAAGCGAATTTTCAATCAAAGTCCGAGGTGATTGGTCCCTCTGGTCTAGGTCGACCACCGAGACATCTGCATGGACCAGGTCGTCGGTCGAATAGATTATCATGTAACGGCCGTCGGGGGTGAGCCCAGCGGAATTGACCCTTGCGGGTTTCGACGGCGTTGCGAAGAACAGCGTATCGTCCGCCTGGGGCGTACCGATCCGATGGAAGTAGATCGCATGGTTGATAAGGCCGGTGGTGTCCGAAAATTCGGGCTTTGGCTCCGGGTATCGCGAGTAATAAAATCCCGATCCGTCATTTGCCCATGCGATCTGCGTCATGCGAGCCCATTGCACAACGTCGCTCGTCTCCTTGCCGGTTGCCACATCGAGGACGCGGATGGTGCGCCAGTCGCTGCCACCGTCCTGAACGGCATAAGCTACGCGTTTTCCGTCCCGCGATGCTCTCCATTCCGCGAACGTGACGGTGCCATCCATCGACCATGTCGCGGGATCAAGCAGAATGCGCTCTTGGCCGGAATCATCACGCATGACCAGCAGGGGCTGGTTCTGGCCCCCGGCTCTCCGCGTAAAGAAATAGCGGCCCCCGCTCCTCTGTGGGATGCCGACGCGTTCATAGTCAAAGGTCGAGACGAGCGAACGGCGGAACACGTCGCGTGCAGGAAGGTGGGAAAGATGCTGCGTCGTGAAGCGCCGCTGCGTGTCGATCCAGGAAGCGACATCCGTGTCGCTGCGAGGCTCGCCCTCGAGCCACCGATAAGGATCAGGCACCGACACACCGAACTGCGTCTCGACGACCGTATCGCGCTTTGTCTGGGGATAAACGATCGGTTTGGCATCAGGATGCGGCGAAGGAACGCTCGCCTTGTCTTCTGCCGCCGAACCAGTTCTCTGCGTGCCCGCCATAACAGCGAGCGCGCAGATTGCTTTGCCGAAGCGTCGCCGGGAGATCAACGGCACCATTGTGGCCGCTCCCCGCGTTGGCGCGCCCGCTCTGCTTCACGGTTGCAGCGCATCCTGCGGACGGTCTCCACATTGTTGCGCGCAGCTTCCGCATTGTTGCGCTGCTGCTCGGAAGCGTTGAGTAAGGCATCGTCGCGGCGGCGCTGCTGTTCAATCATGCATCTCGTGTATTCCCTGCCGCGAACTGCGCCGAAACTTTCGCACGTCCTGCTGTCCTCCCGGTGCGCTTCGCGTCCCCAATCGATAGCGGATGCGGTGTCCGTGATCCCAGCGCTCAGAAGCGTGGCGAGCGCGATCAAGATAGCTCTATGCCGACTGGTAGGGCTGTGTCTTATCATATCCTTGGTCTCCTTTCAGCGCCGTCATTGGCGACGGCGCTAGAAAAACAGGGCAAGATTGCGAGAACATGGGACCGGAGAATAAAATGCTTGCTGGAAAGCTTCCCACCGTACGATCCTGCAGCGATCAGCCGCACTGGCGGCCGAGCGTGGCTGTCGCGCGCTAAACGATCCAATTCCGAGACCTCTAAATCCAGGATCGTTGGGGTGGGCAGGAGGAATTAGACGCCAGAGAAGCTCATGTCAGCGCAAAGACATGGAAATCTGCCAGTATTCGAGCGCCCGCAACCGGCCGAGGACTCTAATCTTTGCCGCTTCGCCAGTAATGGTCGATGATATGCTGGCCATTACTGACGATCCGTTGACCCAGCTCCGGATCACCGCCTTGCATTGTACGCGGATCGCCGCCGCAGAGGCGGATGAAGGCAACTTGCTGAACCGCAAACAGGAAATAGTCTTTGCTGGTTGGCTTGAACTGAAGACCCGACTGTTCGAGTCTTTCCGAAACTTCGGCCGCCGCCTCATCGATTGCCTTAAAGACGGTCTCCAGCATCTTTTGCTCTGCAGCTTCGCGGATTTCGAGAAATTCCCGCTGCTCGGGCGTTGGCAAGGTGCAAGTCTTCTCGTTCATAGGTTCTCCATAACGTCTGGGATGCAGCGTTGAAAATGCGTCACTCCAAGCCGAATTCGGCACGCATAATGGTTCCGCCGCCGGGCGCGCTCAGGATCGAAACTCTGCCATCGTGTCGCTCAATGATTTGCTGCACCAGGTTCAGGCCGAGGCCGCTGCCTGTAGACCGTGGTCTCAGGCGGTGGAATGGTTCGAAGACGCGATCGCGCTCCTCAGGGGGTATACCCGGACCGTCGTCCTGAACCTCGAAGCCGGAACCTGTCACGCGCAAAATGACATGGTGCCCGCCGTGCTCGATCGCGTTCTGGACAAGGTTCGTCATTACCCGCTCGATCGCACCCGCGTCACCACGAAGCACTGACGCGCCTTCGATCTGCGCCTCTATCGTGCGCACCGAGGCAATAAATAGCGGTGCCAGATCCGCGGCGACGCGACGGGCGAGAGCTCCTAGATCGACGTGTTCGTCGGCCCGTTCGGCATCCAAGCGCTGTATGTCAAGCATTTGCTCGGCGAGATTGCTTAGGCGTGCCACATCGGCGCTTAGCTTGCGTGTCGCCGGTTCGGTCGCTGTATCAATTTTCAAGCGCAGGATGGCGATGGGCGTGCGCAATTCGTGCGCCGCGGAGGCGATGAAACGCCGCTGCCGTTCATAGCCCTCGTCAAGCCGGCGAAGGGCGTCGTTCACCGCGCGCACTAATGGCGCGATCTCACGTGGCACGTGCTCCTCGCTGAGGCGTCGCCCACGCCGGTTTGCATCGATCTGCTCAGCTTCCCTGGCGATCCTGGACACGCCGGCAAGTGCTTGCCGCACGATCCACGGCGTTACTACCAGCGAGATCAGCGCCAGTGCGAGGAAGATGGGGATGACGATGACATTGGACGCGAGCAGAACGACAAGACTGACGCCTGTCAGCTTGCCATGGCCAAGGATCGTCAGCGTTCCGGCTGGAGCGATCTCGCGCCGTATGACCGCCGACAAACGATAGGGGGGATTGCGATCGCGCAGATGCGCATAGGATAGATCCTTCAATCGGCCGAGGAGCGATGAATATTGCGACGGTATGTCGCCGAACGTCACGTTTCGGCCGACATCGTCCTCAGCAACGAACCAGAGGTCGGGAGATTTATCACGAAGCTCGGCGAGCTCGGGTGTTTCGCGGATCGAGAGCCCACCATTCTGATCCCGGACGATCGCGCGTGCGATCACCGGAGTTATCGCCTCGTCGGTATAGAGCCCGCCGCTATCCATGCGAAGCGCCAAAGCCATGAAAAATGTACAGGCGATGAGCAGTGTCGCAAGCTGGAAGATCAGCGGCTTTACGATCAGGGGGCGCTTTAGCGACGGCTGACCTCGCTTCATCTCAGACCCTTCAACAGGTAGCCGACACCCTTGATCGCATGGATTTCGATCCCCGCGTTCGCTTCGGCGAGCTTGCGGCGGAGACGCGAGATGTGGGAGTCCAGCGTATTCGACTGCACCTCGTCGTCGAAACCGAAAACAGCCTGTTCCAAGGCCTCTCTTAATACCGTTCTACCACGACGTTTTACGAGCGATGCTAAAACGCGCAACTCCCGGCGGGTAAGATCCAGCCTCACACCCCCGACGCTCGCCTCATCATTCGTGACGTCAAAAACAAGCGCCCCGACATGGATTTCCTCGCTCACAAGATCTGCGGGACGCCTTCGAACCGCGCGAATGCGGGCAAACATCTCGTCGACATCGAACGGCTTGATAAGATAATCATCAGCGCCGGTGTCGAGGCCGGCGATGCGGTCTGTCACCTCCCCGCGTGCGCTTAACACAATGACCGGAAGACCGGGGCTGGTTTCTCGCAGCATTGGCAGGAGCGACAATCCGTCCCCATCCGGAAGAGTGCGATCAAGCAAGACAAGATCATAGGATGCGGACCTGGCTGCCTCCTGCGCCATTGAGATGCAGTCCGTCTGATCGACAACGAAGCGCTCTCGCTCAAGCGCAATCCGTAAGGCATTCGCGAATTCTGTTTCGTCTTCGACAATTAATACTCTCAACGATTACACCTCGCATCGCCATCGTTGCCGTGATTGGATCCTGCCAATCTCCGCCATAAACCGTTGGCCCCACTTTGTTCTTATTGGTGCAACATTGCAAAATCCTGGCGTCACGGAACTTGTGGCGGTGATTTACACCTCTCCACAGGTTCATCGGTGCTCTTAATTGATGCCTTGGATCCACGTGTAAAAACTCACCGTCGCGTTGCAGACAGGTTCTTGTCCTGCAGCCACGTTCGGATTGCCTGGACAACCTCCGGCTTGCGCTCCAGCGGCAGCCAATGCGCTCCGAGCAGGTTTACGATCGTCAAGTCGGTGCAGGCTGCGCGCATCGGGTCGCCGTAGCGATTTCCGTTGATGGTGTTGATCTGGTCGTACTCGCCGTTCACGAACATCACGGGTTTCAAGATCTGCCCGCCGTTCGGCGCGCGCCGGGCATAGGCAATATTGGTGGCATCATTTAAATACCATGCGCAGGGTGGGCGAAAGCCATGCGCATCAAACGCCTCGACCAGGGCCGTGAAATCAGCCGCAGGCCAAAGTGCCGGATCGGGCTTGATCTGGGGTGCGCGATGCGCCTTGCCGAAGCGTCCGCCCTTACGGGTGACCAACGCATTTGCCGATGGCTTACCCATGCTTGTTGGATCGCCAGAGCGGTAGATCGATGCCAGTGAGGCGGCCTTTTCCGCGTCAAGGTCCGAGACCGCGGCCTGAAAATTCGTGGTATAATAGCGGTAATAATCCCACTGCCCGTCCGGATATTCATCAGCCGGGTAGATCGTGCGGTCGATCAAAGCGACAAGTGTGGGCAAAGCGTTCGCATCAGGGAAATAGGGAACGGAGATGAGAACAAGGCCGCGACTACGGGCGGGGTCATGCGCGACCAGCGATCCAGCAATGACACTGCCCCAGTCATGGCCGACCCAGATGGCAGGCTTACCACCAAGATAATCATGCAATTCTGCTATGTCCCTGACAACCTGCTCATTCGTGTAAGCGTCGAGGGCCGCCGGTGCTGACGAGCCGCCATATCCGCGCATGTCGGGTGCTATGCACCGCCAACCATCTAAGGCCAACGCCTCCATCTGTGCACGCCAGATGAGGCTGAGTTCAGGCCAGCCGTGAAGAAAGATCATCAACGGTCCATCGGCAGGCCCGCATTCGAGATAACGTGTCGTATGGCGGGGAGAAGAAAACGTTCGGGACGAAATAGCGGCCGAGGTTGCCGCCCACGCTGCCGAGGGCAACGCTGCTGCGGCTCCCAATGCCTTAACAACTGTCCGTCGCTTTAGTCTGTGTCTTGCGGCATCAAGCCCGCGGTATTTTGCAGAGTCCATGTTCATCTCCTTCCACATGAACTTCAAATAGGCTTGACAAGGACGTCCGATAAGCGCGGTAATCTCGCATGAGGCTTTAAGTAAAACTTCAAGGTAGATCTTTGCGATACCGAGACACCCTTGATGGCGTGGGCATGTTCCTCGCCGTGGCGGAAGCAGGTAGTTTCTCCGAGGCCGCTCGGCGTCTGGGCATTTCGCCATCCGCAGTCAGCCAGGCGATCGGGAGCCTTGAGAAGCGGCTTGGGACGCCTCTGTTTCGTCGCTCGACGCGTAGCGTCAGCCTGACAGATGTGGGCAACGACTATCTGGTCGCGGCCGCTCCGGCAGTCGAACAACTGAGGCAGGCTGCTGAGGACGCGACAGGCCGGAGTGGCCGCCCGGCTGGCCCCTTGCGTCTCACCATGCCGCGGGCGCCCTTCGATCTAATGATCGCCGACACGTTGGTCGAGTTCAAAGATGCGTTCCCTGAGGTCGAACTGGAGATCGCTGTCGAAGCGCGTCTGGTCGATATCGTCAAGCATCGCTACGACGCCGGTCTGCGCTTCGGCAGCCACCTTGAGAAGGACATGGTTGCCGTCCAAATCGCACCTCCATCAGATGCGATTTTGGTCGCAGCGCCCGCCTATCTGGCGAACCGGTCAATGCCCAAGAACCCCAGCGACTTGCTCGAACACCGCGCGATCGTCTGTCGTAGCCAGATCACCGGATCGATTATTCCCTGGACGTTGTTATCGGCCGGCGACAGGATGCAAATCTCTCCCTCTGACACTACGATAGTTCACGATCTCTGCTCGCAAATTGGTCTTGCGATACGCGGCCTTGGGATCGTCAGCGTCCCGAGGGCGATTGTTTCTGAGCTCGTCGACCGAGGAGACCTATCGCGCGTTCTGCCTTCATGGTCTTCTCCCATGGACGCGCTATACATCTACTTCCCGAGCCGCCGTCATCAATCCGCGGCGTTGCGCGCATTTATCCATTTTCTGAAGAGCCGTTGATAGAATTCGTCCGGCTTGGTCAGCGTTGCTGGTTAGAAGCCTAGCACGAAGCTGCATGTTCGTTCTGTCGCCTTGAAAGGAATCGAACCAGTGACCACCGGCTCTGGGTTGAACAGCAATATCCTGAGACTTCAGGTGTAAGCCGCCGTTAGCATACGGCGGCTGAGACTGTTCAGGCCATCGTGCAGCCCAGCTTCGAGAGCGCAGCATCGACCCAAGCCCTATCGTTCTTACCTGCGCGGATTGCTTCCATCTGCTTTGTCTCCGCCGCATGCTTTTTCGCCGCGGCTTCGAAAACGGTTTCCGCATCGTCAATAGGGACGCTCAGAAAGCCGTCCGCATCTCCACATACGAGATCACCGGGATTGATCACCATCCCGCCGATCGAGATCGGGACATTCACCTCACCCGGACCGTCTTTGTAAGGGCCGCGATGAGTGACCCCAAGAGCAAAGACCGGGAAAGTACCGGCGGAAAGCTCGGCGCTGTCGCGGATCGCGCCATTGATGACAATTCCGCCAAGACCACGCTGAGCGGCGTGCGCCACCATCAACTCCCCGATAATCGCATTGGTGAGATCACCGCCAGCATCGACAACCACGATGTCACCGGGTTCCGCGATATCAAGCGCCTTGTGGACCATGAGATTGTCGCCAGGGCGCGCCTTCACCGTAACCGCCGTGCCGACCATCATGCCGCCGGTATAGTAGGGACGAAGAGCCGCACCGCCTGCCGTCATGCGGCTCATGACATCGCTGATATTGGCAACGGGCAAAGCACGAAAGGCATCCACCCATTTCGCCTCGACCTTGCGTTCACGTTTACAAACGCGGAATCCAATCATTCTATTTCTCCTCAATATCGGTGATTTCAGGCGGCAGATGCGAGGTTTTTGTTTGCAAGAGCCTGGCTGTCATAGCCCCTGCCCTCGAGCACGCCGATGATGTGGGTAACACTCTGTACCGCCATGTTGCGCAGGGCCGAGCGGCTCGCGCCGCCAACATGCGGCGTCGCGATGAGATTGGGTAAAGTCCAAAGCACGCTGTCGCTTGGAGGCGGCTCCTCCTCAAAACTGTCAAGGGCGGCGCCAGCTATCGATTTCGATTGCAGCGCTGTAACGAGCGCAGCCTGATCCACCACCGCCCCACGAGCAGTGTTGATCAAAAAGGCATCGTGTTTCATCAGTGACAGGCGCTCCGCGTTAATGAGATGGTGTGTCTGCGGCATGAGCGGGCAATGCAGGCTGACGACATCAGCAGCTCTCAGTACCTCGTTGAGGTCTCGACTGACCGAAATCTCCGACATGTCCGCCGCGAAGGGATCATAGGCGATAACCTTCATTCCAAGCCCACGGGCAAGCGCAGCGGCACGCTGGCCGATCTCCCCGAAACCGACAACGCCGAAAACAGCGCCGGCAAGGTCGCGTCCCACATACTTCGTTTTCGGCCAGCCGCCTGCCTTAACCTGACTATCGAGCGAGAGGACATCCTTCATCAGGCTGACCGTCAGGCTGATCGCAAGCTCCGCGACCGATTGCGCATTAGCCGCCAGCGCCCTAAGAACCGGGACCCCCACTTCGGTCGCTGCCGCAAGATCGATGTTATCGACGCCACTTCCATGTTTGGCGATGACCTTCAGCTGCGACGACGCCGCGATCACCGAGCGGTCGATCGACCCTTGCCGCACCAGTATGGCATCGACCTGATTGTCGCGAGCCATGGCGGCAAGATCGTCTGGTGTCGAATAGGCGGGAGCGAAAATTGCCTCAAGTCGGTGGTCTGCCAAGAGTTGCATGGCTTCGGAGACCAGTTGGGCTCCCGTGACCATCACCCGGCCCCTAATCTGAGGGGACGTCATTTCAGTCGCATTCATTTGTGCGCCTCGTTTATACAATCGGTAGTGATTGGGAAAGAGCAGCCGCCTTCGGCCTCGGCTGAAGGTCATGGCGATCTCTGTGAACTGGCAGCCGGCACCAATCTGTCTTTGCACCGGCTAGCCTTTGTGTCGCCGTTAGCCGTTCTGGGTGCCCCATTTGCGAACCGTCAAAAGCTCGATCGTACGGAAGACAAGTCCTTCAACCACGAGGCCGATGACGATGACGGTCAGCAGGCCGGCAAACACGCCGGAGGTTTCGAGTGCGTTACGTGCCTCGAAAATATACCAACCGAGGCCAGCGGCATTTCCTGAAACACCAAAGACAAGTTCGGCCGCAATCAGGGTACGCCAAGCGAAAGCCCAGCCAATCTTCAAACCCGACAGGATCGACGGGAAGGCTGCCGGAATGAGAATAAAAAACACCATCCGCAGCCCGCCGAGGCCGTAATTACGGCCAGCCATTTTCTGGGTCTGGCTGACGGAAAGAAAACCCGTGAACGTGTTGAGCGATACCGCCCAAAGGACGGAGTGGACGATTACGAAGACAATACTGCTGGTACCAAGGCCAAACCACAGAAGTGCAAGCGGAAGAACTGCGATGGCGGGCAGTGGGTTAAACATTGCCGTTAGTGTCGCTAGGAGATCGGTCCCGAAGCGGGTCGAAATGGCGAGCGTTGTCATTACTGCGGCAATCGCAATCGCGGTGGCATAACCGGTTAGAAGAACCTGGAGGGAGGTTATTGCCGCAGACGGTAGCCGACCGGAAACGATATCGGCCCATAGCGTCGTGATGGTTTCGCTGAAAGATGGAAACATCAGCGGGTTACCGAGATAACGGGCATAGGTCTCCCAGATAATGCACAGGCCGATCAGGACGAGCGCGCGACGAAATCCCGTAATATTGAACAGGCCTTCCCAAAACCCGACATCCTGCTTGATGCTGCCGATCTGGGATATATCAAGGGTCTTGTATTCCAGATCCGGTCTTGCCGGAAGGCTAGCCGGAGCCATGGCAACGTTAGTCATGAGCAACCTCCTGATCGCCGAAAAGCATCTGGTTGATCTTTCGATTGAAGGCCATGAAATCCGCATCGCCCTGGTGCTGATGCCCGTAGGCGGTCGCATCTAGTTCGGCGCGAACCTGGCCGGGGTGTGGGGAAAGAACAAGAATGCGCGAGCCGACGATAATCGCCTCTTCAATGGAGTGCGTGACGAAGAGCAAAGTGAAACGCACGTCGTCCCAGAGCTCCAGAAGCTCCTCCTGCATACGGCGACGCGTCAGGGCATCGAGCGCGGCGAAAGGCTCGTCCATTAGAAGCATCGCTGGCTCCATGGCGAGCGCACGTGCGATAGCCACGCGCTGCTTCATGCCGCCGGATAGCATGTGTGGATAGGAATTTTCGAACTTCGACAATCCTACCTTGTCGATTACGCGCCTCGCGCGGTCGCGGATCTCGTTCTTCGGAAAGCGTCCCGCACGGCGCATCGGGAACATGACGTTGTCGATCACCGTCATCCACGGCATTAACTGATCAAACTCCTGGAATACCATCATCCGGTCGGGCCCCGGGCCTCGAACCGCTTTGCCTGCGAGCTTGATGTCTCCCTCGACCGGGGCCATGAAACCGGCGACACTCTTAAGCAGCGTGGATTTTCCGCAGCCAGACGGGCCAAGCAGAATGAAACGGTCATCCTTCTGGACGTTGAAGCTGACCTTGTAGGTCGCAGTGAGGATGGCTGCGCCGGTCTTGTACTGGAGCGTAACGCCATTGACCGAGAGCAAAGGGGAGGATGTTTCCGTACGGTGAGTGCCGTGTGCCAATTGGTTGGTCATATCCATTAGCTGCCATTCCCCTTACTGGCCGGTTCGAAGAACATATCGCGCCAGCTGGTAGGCGCCTGCTTGATTGCGCCGGTCCCTGCGAAGAAGTCTGCGAAAGCTTGCATCCCACGCGGCTCAATCGTGAATACCTGACCACGAATAGCTTCTTCCACCTGATCTGCCGAAAGGCTCGTCTTTTCCGCAGCCATATATATTTCGCCAGCTTGTCGGGGATCGCTCTGGATCAGGTCCATCGCTTCCTTCAGCGCGCCGACAAATGCTGTCAGCACTTTCGGGTTGGCCTCAGCGAATTTCTGGGTCGAAGCATAGAGTGCGCCTGAGTAGGGCCCTCCCATGATGTCGCGGCCGTCGATGACTTTGAAGCATTTCTTCGATGCCTCAAGCGTGCTGATGAATGGCGGCGAGGCGAAATAGAGGGTAATTCCTGTTCCGGATATCAATGCGGTCGTGGCGTCCGGGTGGGGCAACTGGACCATCTGCTTATCAAAGCGTTTCGCCTCCCCCTTGCCGAATTCCTTCTCCGCTGCCATCTGCAACATGATGGCTTGTGGCGATGTCGTAGCAGTCACCGCGATACGATCTGTAGGCTTGATGTCCTTGATCGACTTGATCGAAGGATCGTTGGTGTAAAGCGCCAACACTGCTTCATTGCACGCCGCGATACCTTTTAGGTCGTACGAGCCCTTGGTTTTGGCCCAAGCGGCAATCAGGGCAGTTGAGCCATAAGCGCCGATATCAAGGCTACCGCTGAAAATGCCGTCATTGATGACCGTCGAACCACTGACACGCTGAATCTGGAATTCGGTTCCGGACAGACCATTGCTCTCGGCATGTTTTTGGAAGAGCGAAAGCTTTTCCGCGACAGTCGTCGCCAGATGGCTGGTACCGTACTGTGTAGCAACCTTGATGGTCTTCTTCTCTTGTGAACGGGCCACCAGCGGCGCTCCAGACGCTGCGAGAAGACCGATCCCGGCAAAGGCCAAAGATTGACGTCTTGTAAAATTGATCATGAACTCCTCCACGAGTTTCGCCTAGCGAAAATGAGCTCTCGGAGGGTTCACGACAATCAATGGGCGCGGACCCATCCTCCCGATGAGCAGCACCTTGTTAGCATTTTGAAACGGCGTTGCAAATAATAAATGCAACGCCGTTGCATTTTTAAAATTCGCCACCCAGTGATTTCGTCAGGCCTTCGGCAAAGCTGCTCAACTGCTGAGCAACCTCCGCGGCCTTATCAGCAGTGAGCCGCGATGCGGGACCGGTGATCGCGAGCGCGCCCAGGAGGCGTTGGCCAGCCCCAAACACAGGGGCGGCCATCGAAGCAACGTGAGGGTCCGTCACCCCGTTTGAATAGATGGGCAGCTCAATATCCTTGGGACTCTCCGTCTGGCCCGCCTCGAACATGCGCAGAACCTGCGCGATCGAAGACGCATCCATGGGTCTGAGATCACCTGGTCGCACATGCATGCGGAGCGGCGACGGCGAGTCGTGGCGAAACAGGCAAAGGCGCTGATCGCCGCGCCGGATATAGAACGAGGCTGTCTCGCCCGAGATGGAGACAAGCCGCTCCAGAACCGGCATCACTTCGGATTCAAGCGCATAGGATTGAAGGTATACGGAGCCAAGTCTGGCAATTTCCGTTCCCAAACGATACCGGCCGTCCCGCATCCGCTCAATGAAACCGAAACTTTGAAGCGAAACGCACAAGCGCATGATCGTGCTTTTGACGAGGCCAGTCCGTTCCGCGAGTTGTGTCAGTTCAAGGGCATCGTCACCTCTACGGAACGCCGACAGCACGGTAAGGAGCCGATCGGCGGAAGCCACGCCTTTCACCCGAGGTAAACCTTGCTCGTAATCGTCGTCCATAATCACCCTCTTCTTCATCAATCCGGTCAGCGTATCGTTAGCTTACAACCGCACCCATGCACAATTCCTCCCCTCGCACAGACAACCTCGCGCGCAAGATACTGCCGGTCTGAGATTCGGTGATGTAGATCACGTGCCGGTCCTTTGGATCGAAGGCCATGTTGGTTGTCGAAATACCAGCGCATGACCGGATGCGGTGCAGGGGTTCTGCCACACGCGATACATGCCATATCGAGCCAAAGCCCGTATGGGCAACGAAAAGCTCGCCATCCTCCGACAGCGCCAGGCCATCTGGTCCGCCCATGCCACCGTGCAACTGAAGGAAGATCCCCACCTTGGTTGCAATCCCCTCCTGGAGCGGCGCCCGCCAGATCTGCTGGGCGCGGGTCACTGCGACGAGGAGATAACTCATGTCTTTGGCCATGACGATCCCGTTGGGACTGGGAATGTCGGACAAGACACATTCGAGCTTCCCTGCCGCAGACAAACGAAACACCCGGCCGGTCGGCGAATGAAGTCCGCTTTGCCCCTGGTCAGTAAAATAGAGATCACCATTGGCGGCGAAGACGAGGTCGTTGACCCCCTTGAAGCCTTCGGAGAAATATTCTTCGATCACCGGAGATACCGCTCCGGTACCGACATCGAGCTGGAGGACGCCGCGTTTGTAATCGGTGATGTAGATTCTGCCTTCGCTGTGGAACTTCATTCCATTCGGCCAGCCGTCATATTCGCTCACAAGCTCCCACTCTCCGCCGGGTGTGATTCGGAATATCCGCCCAAATGGAATGTCGGTAACATAGAGGTTGCCGTGACCGTCGAAACAAGGGCCTTCGAGGAACGAATCGATCGCCATACCGGAGCGGTTTACGTCCGCCCAGCGGGTTTTACGGGGGTTCCGGAAGCGGTCCGGCATGCGGGAAAAGATTTCCGTCTCTATCGTCGGCGGCGGTGCGAAAAACATCAGAATTCTCCTTCCGGCTCAATGCCGAGCTTGTAGATCCGCGCTGCTGTCGAGAAGAAAAGGTCCTGCTTTTCCGAAGCACTGGCGCCTTGAGTCAGCCGTTTAAAGGCGTTCCATAACGCTCGGTAGGACACCATGCCCTTATCGACGGGGAAATTGCTCTCGAACATGCAGCGTTGCGTGCCGAAGCGTTCGATCGCATACGAGATGTACGGATCCCACGCCGCTGCGAGCGCTTCAGACGATGGCGGCTGCTGGGCAAGATGAAAGTCGAACCCGCCTGCCCCCATTGCCAGACCACCAAGCTTGACGGAGACATTCGGTAGATGAGCGATCCTCGCCATGGAAGCCTGCCATACGGCCAGCACCTCGTCTCGCCTGCCTCTATAGACGCCAGCCCCAAGCGGGCCACCAAGGTGGTCGAGAATAATCGTGGTATCCGGGCAGGCACGCGCAAGATCCTCGAACTCTGCGAGTTGCGTGTGATAGACCCAAACATCGAGCGTCAGACCGCGTGCGCCCAGTCGGCGTGCGCCCTCACGGAATGCGGGCTCTAAAAGCAGCCCTTTTACCGGGGGGACGGGATTGGTGGCAATTGCGGGATCCTCATGCCAGGCGGTCTGGTTGCGGATGCCGCGAAAGCGCTCTCCGCCAGCAGCGGCCATGCGATCAAGCACTGGTTCGATACGCTCACCCGCCATCAGATCGCACGAGCCAACGATTGCGGCACACGCTCTGAACGATCCATAGAGCCCGGAGGCGGAGCGCGCTGCAACGCCGTTTGCGAATTCGACCTCCCCCACAGGTTTGAGCAATTCGTCCGGTTCATCGGCGCTGTACATGGACCTACTCTGCACGAAGACGGTCGCCTGGACGCGATGGCCCTGCCGGGCGTCAGCAAGGAGTTCATCGAATAAGTATCGAGAACCGGGGCGGTCCCACAGATGGTGATGAGGGTCCACAATCGGCATATTGGGGAAAAGAACCTCCTCCTGTTCCAGAGCGAGCCAGTCTTCACGCACGGCGATATGGGGCGAATGTCCAGCCATCTGTCCTCCTCACAGTCTTGGCACCGGCAGCAGTAATCAACGATCGTCACAAAAGCGGTTGACAGCGCAGCAGAGATGACATCATTATTTTGCAACGCCGTTTCAAAAAGCACTTCGGGAGGAAGTATGCAACAGAAACTTCGCCGGCGCGCCGCTCTTGCCGCGATCGCCGCACTGTCGCTTTTCACAGTTTCAACCACCTTTTCCAGAGCCGCAGAAGAAAAGCCGATCTCGATCGCTATCCAATATGGGTATGCTTATCTGCCTGTTGTTGTCGCGGAGCAGAAGGGCTTCTTCTCCAAGCAACTGGCCGCAAAAGGCATCAACACGACCGTTGAGATCAAAAAGATCAGCGGTGCGCCTGCCATCAACGACGCCTTGATCAGCGGAACGGTCGACATCGGTGCCTATGGCCTTCCCGGCATGCTGATCGCTGCGGAAAAGACGAAAAACTCGATCAAGATTCGCGGCCTTGCGGCACTTGTCGCAGGCGACAATGGTTTCTACACCAACAAGGCAGAGATCAAGGACCTCAAGGATCTCGGAGCCAATGATCGGATTGCCGTCACATCGACGACCGGTCAACAGGGTCTGCTGGTCCGAATGGCGGCAAAGAAAGCCTTTGGCGACGCAAAGCACTTCGACACGATGATGGTGCAACTGCCACATCCTGATGCAACGAGCGGCCTTCTTGCTGGTGGTACCATCAGCGCCTATGTTGCGCCCCATCCCTATAGCGATGTGCTAGAGGTAAACCCCAAGATCCACAAGCTTTTCAACTTCTCGGACTACCTCGGACAACAGGTCACGAGCGGATTGTTGGCAACGACGGGCAAGTTCATCGAAGATCGTAAGGACGCCTCGCTCGCTGTCGTCGCAGCGATCCAGGAGGCCGATAACTTCATTCGCGACAATCCAAAAGAAGCGGCTGAAATCTTTCTAGCCTCGGAGAAATCGTCTCTCAATGCCGACCAAATCGAGAACATGCTGGCGACCGTCAAAGACGAGTGGGGCGTTCAGCCCAAAGGTGTGATGGTCTTCGCGGACTTCATGTTTGAAGCAGGCCTGCTGAAGTCGAAATTGGCCACGTGGCAAGACGTGTTTTTTGAGCCAGTCGCAACTGGCCAAGGCAGCTGAGATCGGTTCGACCCAAAACATCATGCGCGCACAGCCTGGCTCATCGACGCGCGAGCGACTGAAAAACTCACGGCAGATACCGGCGTCGGATGACGTGCTTACGCGCACGGCGCCAGTTCCACACACGCAATTACAACAGCAGCACTCTACGGCCGCCAAGCGTTTGCTTTGGCCAGAACGTCTTTGCACAGTTTGACGGCCACCATCCAAAGGAGGATTGGATTTGAAAAGAAACGTTTTCGCTCTCTCGCTTGCGGTCTCGGCTCTAGCCGCTTCCGTTCAATTTGCTCACGCCGAGTGGCCCAAAGACAGGCCAATCCAGATGATCGTTGCTTTTGCCCCCGGTGGCAGCACTGATGTGATGGCGCGTGCCATGCAGCCGTTCTTGGAAAAGGAACTCGGGGCCGACATCGTCATCGAAAACCGCCCCGGTGCATCCGGCGAAATCGCTTACACCGCGCTGGCAAAGGCAAAGCCTGACGGATACACCTTCTCCTACATCAACACGCCCGGCTTCCTCTCCATGCAGGTGCAGCGAAAGCTTGGTTACGATCCAAAGACAATCAAGCCTGTCGCGCGCATTGTTGACGACCCTGCTGCAATCGTCGTTCCTGCAGCATCTGAGATTAAAACTCTCGCTGATTTCGTGGCCGCCGCAAAGGCAAAGCCCGGCGCCGTCTCCTACGGCTCCTCCGGTATCGGTACCGATGACCATCTTGCAATCATCATCCTCGGTGCGGAGTCTGGCACGACGATTACGCATATTCCGTTTAACGGTGCGGGCGAAACGCGCACAGCGATCCTTGGATCTCAGGTGACCGGCGGCGGTCTGAATGTCAGCGAATTTGCTGGTAACGATACATCCGGCCTGCGCATGATCAACACCTTTGGGAAGGAGCGTTCGCCGCAACTGCCAGACGTGCCGACTGCAATCGAATCCGGCTTCAATGTTGAAATGACGTCGGAACGCGGTATTGCAGCGCCACGCGATGTGCCTGCTGAAATCTCCGATCGCTTTGCAGCCGCCGTCAAGGCGACGCTCGACAATCCCGACTTCCAGAAGCAGGCCAAGCAGATGGCGTTGCCATTGGCGTATCTGAGCGGCCCTGACTGGGAGAAGGAAATGCCGAACCGTCTCGCGCGCTTCCAGGAAATCTGGGACAAGACGCCATGGGTGAAGCAATGAGCCTGAAGCCTGCAACCAAAAGCCGGGATTTTCCCGATATTCTTGCTGGTTGTGTGATGATATTTCTGGGAGCGCTTGGCCTTTGGGCCGGGCGTGACCTGTCATTCGGCACACCGGCGATGATGGGACCGGGTTTCCTGCCAAGGTCGCTATGCGTCATCATCGCTTTGATCGGAGCGGTCGTTCTCATCAAGGCGCTGACAAAGCCCCACGAAGCATTGGATACTCTTAATCCCAAGCCGCTGATCATTTTGGTCGTTGGCATTGCCGGGTTTGCTTTCGCTGCCGAAAGTCTCGGCTTTGTCGTCGCGACCATCTGGCTTCTGGTCGTTGGAAGTCTTGCCGACCCTGAATCGAGATGGCGGGAAATCTTCATTTCGACCGCGATCCTGACAACGCTCGGCGCACTTCTCTTCATCTACGGACTTGGCGTCCAGATGCCCATCTGGCCTTTGTAATCGCCTTCCTGACCTGATCGGATTATTTCGATGGCATTTCTCGACGTTTTGATGCTCGGCTTTTCCGAAGCACTGACACCGACCAATTTGATGTTTTGCTTCATCGGGGCGCTTCTCGGCACCCTGATCGGGGTGTTGCCCGGCATAGGCCCAACGGCAACTGTCGCAATTCTACTGCCCGTCACATTCTTCCTGCCGCCGCTAGGAGCGCTGATAATGCTGGCCGGTATCTTTTATGGCGCGCAATATGGTGGTTCGACAACGGCGATCCTTGTCAACCTCCCAGGCGAAGCTTCAGCTGTCGTAACCGCGATCGATGGCTATCAAATGGCGAGGAAAGGCCGGGCTGGTGCAGCTTTGGCGATTGCAGCGCTTGGCTCCTTTTTTGCTGGAACCGTCTCGACGATAGCGCTCGCCATCGCCGGCCCTACCCTCTCTTCATTTGCTTTATCTTTTGGGCCTGCAGAATACGTCGCGCTCTGTATCTTCGGTTTGCTCGCGGCAACCATCCTTGCGCACGGCTCCGTTATAAAGGCGATCGGCATGGTGTGCCTCGGGCTTGTGCTCGGCATGGTCGGGATCG
Organism: Agrobacterium larrymoorei; assembly: GCF_037722385.1. Classification (GTDB taxonomy): domain Bacteria; phylum Pseudomonadota; class Alphaproteobacteria; order Rhizobiales; family Rhizobiaceae; genus Agrobacterium; species Agrobacterium larrymoorei_C. Next base: position 61,530 of record NZ_JBBKAQ010000017.1, on the reverse strand, counting down.
ACGTAAACAGTGGCTCAGCCCGCATGACCTTCGGATCCACGGATCTTTACGATGGCATCGAATTCGTGGTCATCGCGGTCGGTCTCTTCGGTATTGCCGAGATCGCGACCAATCTGGAATCAAAAGAGGTTCGCGGCGTTCTACAAAGCAAGATTGGTCGTTTGTGGCCGACGCGTGAGGAATTCAAGGAAAGCTGGGGTGCCGTTCTGCGCGGCACCGGGGTTGGCACCATCCTTGGTGTACTTCCTGGCGGTGGCGCAACATTGAGTGCGTTTAGTGCCTATTCCGTTGAGAAGCGCATGTCCAAAACGCCGGAGAAGTTCGGTCATGGTGCTATCGCGGGTGTTGCAGGGCCGGAAGCGGCGAACAATGCCGGTGCGCAGTCTTCGTTCATTCCGCTTCTGACACTCGGTATTCCATCCAACTCCATCATGGCCATGATGCTTGGTGCGATGACCATCCACGGCATTACGCCCGGACCCTCGGTGATCCAGAACCAGCCGGGTCTGTTCTGGGGTCTGGTGGCCTCGATGTGGATCGGTAATGCGATGCTGCTGATTATTAATCTGCCGCTGATTGGGGTGTGGGTGAAGCTCTTGCAGATCCCATACCGCATTATGTATCCAGCCATCCTGCTGTTCTGCTGCGTTGGCGTCTACAGCGTCAGCAACCGCGGTTTCGATGTTGCTCTGGTCATTCTGTTCGGCATTCTGGGTTACGTTCTACGTAAGGCAAAGTGCGAACCAGGGCCGCTTCTTCTGGGCTTCGTTCTTGGTCCACTGCTCGAAACCAACCTTCGCCGCGCCATGCTGCTTTCTCAGGGGGACTGGCTGGTATTCTTCGAGCGTCCTATCAGCGCCGTGCTTCTGGCCGTGACAGCTCTCATGCTGCTCACTCTGATTTTGCCAACGATACGTAAAAGCAGAAAGGCTGCTTTCGAAGAGAGCGAAGACTGAAATTGAAGGGCGCCGCAAGGCGCTCTAATCCGTTCAGCAGAACTCGAAGGAGCGTATCGCTTCTTTAGAAGCGAGAGAGATCGCAAATGACATTCCCCAAATTCGGGCCACTTTCTGCACGCCGCCTGAAAAGTGTCCTTTCACTCGATGATTTTGAAGCCCTGGCAAAACGTCATCTTCCGAAGCCCTTGTTCGGCTATATCGCGGGTGCAAGTGAAAGAAATGCTTCACTTCAAATGAATGCTGATGCGTTCAAAGCAATAAGCTTCCAGCCGCGCGTTCTCAGAAATGTGTCTGCGCGCACAACTACGACCACCCTGTTTGGAGAGGAATGGAGTGCGCCATTTGGAATCGCACCGATGGGGATCAGTGCCTTGATGGCCTATCGTGGCGACCTCGTACTCGCAGAAGCCGCACAGGATGCGTGCATCCCAATGATCATGAGCGGGTCTTCGCTAATCCGCATGGAGGATGTCGCGGCAGCAGCGCCCCGCTCTTGGTTTCAGGCCTATTTGCCAGGTGAGCCCGAGAAGATCGACGCTCTTGTCGACCGTGTAATTAAGGCAGGCTTCAAGACTTTGGTTCTCACCGTTGATACGGCTGTGCTGGCCAACCGCGAAAATAACGTTCGAGCGGGCTTTTCGACACCGCTGCGTCCCAGCCTGCGCCTCGCGTGGCAAGGACTGAGCCACCCGACGTGGACGCTCGGAACATTCATGCGGACGATCGCAAGACACGGTATTCCACATTTCGAAAATTCTTACGCCACACGTGGCGCTCCGATTATCGCCTCTAACGTCATGCGCGATTTTGGAAAAAAGGACCACCTTGACTGGGATCATATCAGTAGAATTCGCAAGCGATGGACCGGAAAACTTGTGATCAAAGGTATTCTGCATCCGCTCGATGCTAGAATAGCTGTTGAGATAGGCGTTGACGGCATTATCGTGTCCAACCATGGTGGGCGCCAACTCGACGGTGCTATACCTCCGCTCCTTGCTTTACCTGATATTGTAGAAGAGGTGAGAGACGCAATTCCTGTAATGATGGACGGTGGGATTAGGAGAGGAACAGATATCGTAAAGGCGCTGGCGCTGGGAGCGAAATTCGTTTTCGTTGGACGGCCACTCCTCTACGCAGCGGCCGTCGGTGGCAAGAGGGGCGCTGCAAAGGCCGCCGCAATCCTGCAGGAGGAACTTCGGCGTGACATGGGTTTGCTTGGGGTGAATTCCATCCAGGAAATTATTGATGGAAGACCTGTTCAATATCCCGGCGCCGATGCTCGGGTAGTGGAACGTTGCTAGCTTTTCTGCCTTGAAGGGATATGAACCAGCGCCCTCTTGTACCAACCGCTCTCATCTGACCAATATAGCTCTGAAATCATTTACATTTACGTTGGTTGGCCCGCAGACAAAAAGATCTCCGATAGCGGAAAAGGCAGAGTAGCTATCATTAGCCAACAGCCGCGCGTCTCCGTTTACTTGCTTCTCCAAAAAGCGTTTGACGCTCGTGCCATCAGCGAGAGCACCCGCGTTGTTTCCAGAACCATCGATGCCGTCGGTGTCGGCGGCGAGTGCATGGACATCGAGTCCATCTATCGCCATCGCAAGAGACAGCGCGAACTCTCCATTGCGTCCACCTTTACCGCCTCTCTCCCGAAGCGTCACTGTCGTTTCGCCTCCAGACAACAGCACGCAGGGTTTGAGGAAAAGGCTGTCATGCAACGCGATCTCACGTGCTATAGCCGCGTGTACGAGGCCAACATCGCGTGCTTCGCCTTCCATGCAATCAGATAATAAAACTGGCTCGACCCCTGAAGCACGGGCAAGCGCTGCTGCTGCTTCAAGCGCGATTCTCGAAGACGAAACAATATGGTGGCTGTGTCCGGCAAAGATTGGCTCCCTTGGGCTCGGTGCATCGGATGCATCCGATCCTATAAAACTCAGTATCGGAGCCGGCAGTTTCAGGCGATACCGTGCGATAATTTCCTCGGCATCATCGCGGGTGCTCAGGTTAGGGATGGTTGGGCCGGAGGACACCAAAGACGGGTCATCTCCAGGAATATCAGATACTACGAAGCTGATCACCCTCGCCTTCGTTAACGCCGCCAGCCGCCCGCCTTTGATTGTCGAGAAACGCTTGCGAACGGCGTTCATGGCCGAAATCGGAGCACCGGACGCTAGTAGTTCCTCGTTCAGAGCTATTTCGTCGGCAAGAGCAAACCCCGCCGGCGGTGCTGGTAAGAGCGCAGAACCCCCACCGCAGATCAACGCTATCACGATATCATTGCTAGATAGGTTGCATACAGAGGCCTTTATACGGTCGGCCGCTTTAAGCCCGGCACTGTCTGGCACGGGGTGAGCGGCACTGATGACTTCGATCCGGTGCGTATCACACTCGTAACCATAAGGTGTAACGACCAGACCTGTCAGCGGGCCATCCCAAAGACGTTCCAGCGATTGCGCGATTTGCGCCGCCCCTTTACCCGCGCCTATGACAACAACGCGTCCGCCATGAGGCGGGCGCGGCAGAAGGTCTTTAATCCTGTTCAAAGGATTAGCGGCCTGGATTGCTGCTTCGTATAAGGATGTGAGGAACAGGCGAGGACTTGAGATCATGATCGGTCGCTCCCGTGTTTGGACAAACAGCCGGAAGATCTCATAGTGCGTTGATCAGCGCCGAGTGATCTTTCTCGCCTAAGCCCTGTTCAATGGCTCCGTTCATCAGCTGATGAACCGTCGCAGTGTTCGGCAGCTTAAGCTCCAGCAGCCGGGCTGATTCGAGCGCCAGCGAAATGTCCTTATGGTGCAGGCTTATCCGAAAGCCGGGCTCGAACCTTTCATTGATCATACGTTCGCCGTGGACCTCTAATACGCGGGATGACGCGAAGCCGCCCATTAATGCCTTTCGTACGATGGAAGGGTCCGCACCAGATTCCTTCGTGAAGCGGAGGGCCTCCGAAACGGCCTGAATATTGAGCGCGACCACAATCTGGTTTGCGACTTTGGCAACCTGTCCGTTACCGACAGCACCGATCAGCGTGATGTTCTTGCCCATCTTTTCGAACAGTTCCTTTGCCCGCTCGAAAACATCCGGTTTACCGCCTACCATGATGGTCAGCGACCCCGCTTTGGCGCCAACTTCACCGCCCGACACCGGCGCGTCGAGATAATCGCATCCCAGCGCCTCAATACGGGCGGCAAAATCCCTCGTCGCAATCGGTGAAATCGAACTCATGTCGATGACGAGCTTTCCCGCATCGAGGCCGTGCGCGACGCCATCATCACCGAAAAGCACTGTTTCCACGTCCGGCGTGTCCGGCAGCATCAAAATCACGATTTCGGCGCTGCGCGCCACTTCTGTAGCTGAACCGCAGGCCCTCGCACCGCTTTCCAGGAGGTGGTTCGACACGGGTTTGACCCGGTGAAGATAAAGCTCATGTCCGGCATCGATCAGATGCTGCGCCATCGGGCGGCCCATCACGCCCAATCCGATAAATCCTATTTTCATGGCTCAATCCTCCTGTTGATATGCTTTCAGCCAGCCGAGACCTGCGCTGGTGGTCGACGCCGGTCGATATTCGCAGCCGACCCATCCGTCGTAACCAAGTTCATCCAGACACTTGAAGATGAAATCGTGGTTGATTTCGCCCGTCCCCGGCTCATGACGTCCGGGATTATCGGCGATCTGAACGTGGCCGATTTTGCCCTGCAGGCGCTCGAAGGTCGTGACGAGATCGCCCTGCATGATCTGCATGTGGTAGAAGTCATACTGTATCAGCAGATTGAAATGCCCGACACGGTCCATGATCCGTTCGGCCTGATCGGTGTTGGTGACGAAATATCCGGGTATGTCGCGGGTGTTGATGGGCTCGAAGACAAGGGCAATGCCGGCATCCGCCAGACGTTGCGCGGCGTGCCCGAGATTGCCGACGAGCGTGTCCTCCAGAACCTGCGGATCGACACCAGTCGGTTGAATGCCGGCCAGACAATTGATCTTTCGGCATCCCAGAATTTTTGCATAGCGGATCGCCGTTTCCACGGACGTCTCAAATTCGGAGACCCTGTCTGGCAGGCAGGCGATGCCGCGATCGCCTGCGGCCCAGTTGCCGGGCGGCAGGTTGAACAGGGCCTGCGTCAGATTGCACCTCCTGAGTTCCGCTGCAATCGTCTCTGCCACCTCCTCGTAGGGGCTGACATATTCAACTGCCGCAAAACCATCGGCAGCGGCAGCGGCGAACCGTTCCATGAACGGATGTTCGGTATAAAGCATGGACAGATTGGCTGCGAATTTTGGCATCGGCAATGACCTCAAACTTGGTCTGCGCGCAGACGGTGCAGCATGCGCTTGTTGCGGGGGTCGGGGTTCGGAACAGAAGAGATCAGTCGCTTGGTATAGGGCTGCGAGGGCGTGGTGCAGATGGTTTCCGCATCTCCGATCTCGACGATCTTGCCTTTGTGCATAACGGCAACGCGGTCGCAGAAATAGCGCACCACCGAGATATCGTGCGAAATGAAGATGAAGCTCAGATTGAGCTGCTTTTGAATGTCGAGCAGCAGGTCGAGGATCTGGCTTCGGATCGACACGTCGAGAGCCGAGGTCGCCTCATCGGCGACGATGACCTTCGGGTTGACGGCGAGCGCCCTTGCAATCCCGATCCGCTGGCGTTGGCCACCGGAAAAGGCATGTGGGTATCTTTCCATCGCAAAGGGATCGAGCCCGACCTTTTGCAAAAGTTCGGCAACGCGCGCCTCTACCGCTTTGCTGGACATGCCACCGGCGATGACCAGAGGATCGCCGATGATCTGCTTGACCGTCATGCGTGGATTAAGCGAGGCAAACGGGTCTTGAAAGATGAGACGCACATCCTGATGGTAGCGGCGCAGATCAATCTTGCCCAGCGACGTGATGTCGATCGGTGCCGCATCGGTTTTTGCGCGGTAAGCGATCGTCCCGGAGGTCGGCTCGACGATGCGCAGGATCATCCGTCCAAGCGTGGTTTTGCCCGAACCGCTTTCGCCGACAATGCCGAGATTTTCGCCGGCAAACAGGTCGAGATTGGCGTCATCCACGGCCACCAGTCCGCGACCTCCACTCCGCGAAAACAGTCCGGACGGTGCGCCGTAGATTTTGGAAAGATTGCGCACCGACAAGATCGGAGACACGTTAGCCGTCAGTGACGCCGGCAGCGTGCGTATCGCAGCTCCACTCTCTAGCTTGACCGTGGCTTCCAGAAGTTGCCGCGTGTAGGGGTGCTGGCTGGCGTGGAAAATCCCGTCCACCGGCCCGTTCTCGACGATCTTTCCAAAGCGCATGACGGCGACCTCGTCTGCGACCTCGGCGACGATACCCAGGTCGTGGGTGATGAGCAGCATCGCCATGCCGCGCTCCACCTGGAGCCGTTTGATGAGATCGAGAATTTCGGCCTGCGTCGTCACATCTAGCGCCGTTGTCGGCTCATCGGCGATTAGGACTTCTGGGTCGCAAGCCAGCGCCATGGCAATCATCGCCCGCTGGCGCATTCCGCCGGAAAATTCGAAGGTGTACCGATCGGCCATCAGTTCCGGTTGCGGTATCTCCACCTGCCGCAGCAGTTCGATACAACGCTCCCGCGCCTGCTTTTTCGACACGCGCCGATGCAGACGCACGGCTTCGATGATCTGCGAGCCGATGGTGTGGACCGGCGACAGGGAACTCATCGGCTCCTGAAAGATCAGGCCGATCCGTCCACCGCGAATGGCCAGAACTTCGCGACTGCTTGCAGCAAACTTCGCGATATCGACGGGTCCGTTTGGCCCATTAAGGATGATCTGGCCGCCGGTCATCTGTCCGGGCTTATCGATGATCCGCATCAGGGCACGGGCGGTCACCGATTTGCCCGACCCACTTTCGCCCACCAGCGCCAGCGTCTTTCCGCGTTCAAGGTCGAAACTGACATTGCGAACGGCGTGGAGCACATGGGTTCTGAGATGGAAATCAATGGACAGGTCTTTGACCGCCAGCAGGGCTTCAGGTTTCGTCATCTTACGTCCTCTCAGCTGTCGTAGGGATCGGCTGCATCGCGCAGACCATCGCCGAAGAAATTGAAGGACAGCACAGCCAGGACTACTGCCAGACTCGGCCAGATCAGGAGCCATGGGGCGGTGGCAACCGTGCGCACGTTCTGTGCGTCCTGCAACAACACACCCCAGCTGACGACCGGCGGTTTCAATCCTACACCGAGAAACGACAGCGAGGTTTCCGCTACGATCATGGTGGGAATGGCAAGCGTCACCACCGCCAGAATATGGCTGGTCAGCGAGGGCAGGATGTGGCGGAATATGATCCGCCGTTCCCCGGCGCCGTCCAACCGTGCAGCCGTCACGAAGTCATCGCCGCGCAGTGCGAAGAAGCGTCCCCGCACCTCGCGCGCTAAACCCGTCCAACTCAGCAGCGAAACGATCAGCGTCACGACAAAGTAGACCGATAGCGGCGACCAGTTGAGGGGAATGGCGGCGGCCAGCCCCAGCCATAGCGGAATGGTCGGCATGGCGCTGACGATCTCGATGATGCGTTGAATGAGGGTGTCCACCCAACCACCGTAATAGCCAGACACCGCGCCCATCACGACGCCAAGCGTCAGAGAAATGGCAACGCCGACAAGGCCGATGGACATTGAGACACGGGTTCCATAGATCAGGCGGCTCATGAGATCTCGTCCCAGTCGATCAGAACCCAGCAGGTACATCGGGTCGCGGGCGTCCAGCGGTCCGACCAGACGTGTTTCCATGGGAATGATTCCCCACAGCTTGTAAGGCGCGCCTTTGACGAAAAATCCGATGGGAATGATTTTAGTTTCGTCGACGACGAAGCTACGGCGAAGAGCTTTCGGCTCTATCTCGATCTTGTAGCCCTTCACATGCGGCAGAAATTGCGAGCCACCATCGGCAGCCGGTGCGAACAGGGCAATGCGCTGAGGCGGTGCAAAGGTGTATTGCGGGCGCGACGTATTCGGCAGGCCTGGTGCCAGAAATTCGGCAAAGGCTCCGATGAAATAGAGCAACAGAATGATGCCTGCGGCAAAGGCAGCGACCTTGTGACGGAAAAAGCGCTGACGGATAAGCGTCCATTGCCCTGCGGCTTCCAGGCTTGCCACCTTGCGCCCAGACTTCAGCGGGCTGATGGCAGGGCCGGTTTCCAGCGCCACGGTTGTGTTCTGGTTGATCGACATGGCCACCCCTCAATTAAACCGTATGCGGGGGTCGAGCACCGCAAGCAATATGTCTGATATCAGCATGCCCACCAGTGTCAGCACGCCCATCAGGAGAATGAAACTCCCGGCCAGATACATGTCCTGACCGACCAGCGCCCGCAACAGAAGCGGTCCAGCCGTTGGAAGGTTGAGCACGATGGCGGTGATGGTAACGCCGGAAACGAGGTCGGGCAGCACCCAGCCGATCGAACTCACGAAAGGGTTGAGAGCGATGCGCACGGGGTATTTCACGATGACCTTGCGCTCGGGCAAACCCTTGGCACGGGCCGTGATGACATAGGGCTTGCTCAATTCGTCCGACAGGTTTGCCCGCAGGATTCTGATCATGGCGGCAGTGCCCGACATGGCGATGACGATCACCGGTATCCACATATGGCTGAGCATGTCCTGGAATTTTGCGATGCTCCACGGCGCATCGACGAAGGCGGGGGAAAATATCCCGCCAACGCTTTGCCCTAGAAACCGGTAGCTCGCATACATCAGCGTCAGTGCCATGATGAAGTTTGGAACGGCCAGCCCGATGAAGCCGAGGAGCGTAAAGGCGTGGTCGCCGAAAGAATGACGCCTGACCGCGGAATAGATCCCGATTGGGAGCGATATCGCCCAGACCAGCAGAAGACTTGCCAGCGAAATCAGCAGCGTCGAACCCATCCGGTCCCAGATCAGGGTCGATACGGGCTGGTTCCACTCGAAGGAATATCCGAAATCGCCCCGGGTCAATATTCCGGTGATCCAAACGAAATACTGGACATAGACAGGTTGATCGAGACCGTATTGCGCGCGCAGGCGCGTAATCGTCGCCTCGTCCAAATTTTGCCCACCATCGGCCATGGTGGAAAGAAGCGAGGTCAGATAATCGCCGGGTGGCAATTGAATGATCATGAATGCGATCAAGGACATGCCGAACAGGGTCGGTATCATGTAAAGAACGCGCTTCGCCACATATGTCAGCATGGGTTCCTCCCGCTACACGCTATCCGGCTTAGGATTGCCAGGTCAGATGAACCGTCTCTAGGTCCCGGATGGAGGGCACGATAATTTCTGCACGGTTGCCAACGATCTTGCAGGGCGCTTCCTCGTTTTTCACCAGCAATTTCACCGCGGCAGACGTGCGGCCCTTCGGCAGTTCGATCGATAGCGTCTGTTCGCCGATCGGGTAGACCTCCCGCAAGGGCCCCTTCATCATCATCGGATTGGTAAGGTTGACGAGGAAGATCGCCATGGCATCTTCTTTTTCATAAACGGCGATGTCGATGATGCCCTTTCCGTCGACAGTCACACGATGGTCTTGAGCAAGAGCCCAGTTCACAGCGTTTGCGATCAGCCTGCCGTGATCGGGTGCAAGCACTTTCCAGAAGATCTCACCAATATTCCATGGAATGTACACCACGCGACCTCCATGGCCCGTCTCACGCGCAACCACGGCAGCACCGCTCGGCGCTTCACGTGGATAGACTTCCTCCATGGGCAGGTCTGGAAAATCGGGAACGTAGAGGAACGGCGTTTCTGCATCCGATTTGGCATCGAGTGCAATCATGTGAGTGCCGCCAATGATGCGTGCGGCCCCCTCGTAGCCTTCGTTTAACGGGTGTGGATCGGACAGCGCGATATAGGTGTTCTTCACCGGCCCGCGAGGTGCGGAAGCCAGCGAGGCACCGAAGACATTCGACAGGCCGAAATCATCGCGCCGCTTGCCGACTTCATTATAAAGTGAGGTTTCATGCGCCGCCACGACCGAGCCGCCGCGTCGCACATACTGCTCGATGGCCGCGCATTGATCGTCAGACAGATAGGTAGCATTGGCCAGAATGATGAGCTTGAACCGATCCAGCGCATCCGGGGTCATGACCTGATCGGAAAGAAATTCGAACGGAATGCGTGCTTCCACCAACGCATGATAAAAGCCGAGATCATTATGTTCGGCAATATGGCGCTGCTCCGGTGCCCAGTGCCGCAGCGTCGTTGACGGATCGATGATGGCGATTTCGGCGGTTGGCTGCATGCCCTCCAGATGCGGCTCGATGTCTGCATGGAGATTGAAGGCTTCCGCAACGGGCCGCACCCAGCGGTCGTCGGGAACGCAGGCATTGAATTTGGTGAACCACGGGAAAAGACCCTGCGCCATGCCATCGTGAATCCAGAGCTTGATTTCCTCGCCGCTCTGGACGGAATCCTTCCATCGGTATTCTTCTTCGGGGCCGATGGAGGTGATGAGGCCAACGGGCCGGTCACGGAACGTTCCACGAATGCGCTTACCGTTACGCCCGGCAGACCAACCGACTTCCACGCCTTGGCGCGCCTGATGGTCGACGAACAGGATCGGGCAATGTTTCTGGATAAGCGAAAGGTCGAATTCCATCAGCGACGACCCGCTCATATTCGGGATGAAGCTGGCATGGGGGCGGATGGATTTGACCGTCTCGTCCCAATAGACCACGAGTTCGGTGAGAATGCGTCTGCGCCATGCGGCCCAGGCCTGCCACGCCGGATCGGTCGCATCCGGTTTCAACGGCAGATCAAAGCCTGTTTCCTGCTTGAAGCGTTTGCGATTGTCTTCGCTGTAGGACACACCATGCCCCTGCCAGCGGTTGGCGAACACGGCATCGATGTCATATTTGGTCACGACTTCGCGAATGACATCCGTTGTGAAGTCGCGATTATAGCTTCCCAGTGCATCGGTGACGTAAATGCCGGGAAATGCCCAATGCTCACGCGGGCTTCCATCCGCATTGATCGCCACCCATTCGGGATGGGTCTTTGCCGCATCCGCATGGATCGCGTGCGGGTCGACACGCGCCATGACGTGCATTCCCAACTTGCGCGCGCCTTCGACAATAGTACCGAACGGATCGGTATCGCCAATGAAGCTCGATACATAGTGAAGGGGGATTTCGCTCGGATAATAGGCGATATAGCCGCCAGCCGAAAGGCAGACCGCATTCGACTTGGTGCGCTTGAAAACATCGATCCAGAATTCGGGGTTATATTTTGCCGGGTCGTCCTCCGCAAAGGTCAATTGCGTCCAGCGGGTGGCGGATTTGAACCATTCCGGAGAGCGAACGGCAGCTTCGGATATGGCGTTTGGTCGATGCAACATGTGGTCTCCAATGACAATAGGATGCCGTCGCGCCCATCAGGCGCGCTTGAAACACTTCGATGTACCCATCCCGGTTCAGTTGGTGCCGGGACGAGACGGTGGGATTAGGCCTTGAAAAAGGTTTCCGGGTTGGCGGGGCCGGGCGTCGGATATCCCCACGAATTCGGCATGGATTTGGGGACGTTCTGCATATCGTTTTTAACCACGCCGTAGCTGTCACTGGGCAGGCATACGCCGAAGACGTAAAACTGGTCGGCAGCGATCTCCAGTATTTGCGCCATCAGCTTTCGCTGCACCTCCGGGTCCGGCGAGCCCAGCACAAGGTCATAATGCGCCAATGCATCCTTGACCGGCTGCGGCGGCTCGACCGCACCCTTGGAGGCAGGATCGCGATACCACAGTTGCCATCCCTTGGCGTACAGAGCCTCGGTCGTGTTGGGAATGAAATAGCGCGGGTCGAGAATGGCCGCGATGCCGCCATTGCCGCCGAAGCGGTGTGCCGTCGCGTCATAGTCGATGCCTTGACGCACCCGCACCTCCCACAGCGAACGGTCCATACTTCGCATCTGCACGTCGACGCCAACGGCATGAAACATGGGCAATGCTAGCTGAAAGATGTCGAGGAATGTGGTTCGGGCCTGATCGATCTCGAATATGACCGTCACCCGCTTGCCGTTTTCATCCTGCCGGAAGCCCTCCCCATCTTTGTTGGGAAGGATTTTGTCGAGCAGGGCATTGGCTGCATCGGGATCGTACTGGGTAAATTGCGTGGCCAGACGTTCGTTGTAAAGGGGGTCTTCCGCTCGCACGGCAGGTTGTGAGATCGTTCCCTGGCCGATGAACACCGTGTCGATAATCGCCTGCCGGTCCAGCGCCATCGATAGCGCCGCCCTGAAATCTTTGTTGCCGTAAAGCTTGCGCTTGGCTTCATCTGGATGGTTGAGGTTGAGCTGGAACACCATCTCGTTGGTTTCTGTCGATGTCAGTGTATACAGGCCAAACTGGCCCTGTTCCTGCGAATCGTAAAGCACGGCCCGATTGGCTGGCGTGGCGATATACTGATCCATCAGATCAATTTCGCCCTGCATCGCCTTCAACAGCAAGACCTGCGCATCGGCAACCATTTGGTAGACAATGCGATCGATGTAAGGCAGTTGATTTCCATCAGTATCGACCTTCCAATAGAACGGGTTGCGCTCGGCAATGGCGCGGTCGGTGCTTTGTCCCGGTGCGACCGCCATCTTCCAGGCATGGATGACGGGGCGCTGCGAATTCTGGAAAAATTCGTTGTCCACCACGAGGCCCGCTTCGCGTTGGAACAGCTGAATCCAGCCCGACGCGCCCTTGGTCTTGGCTTCCTGTTCAGCATTTGGGTTGTACTTGATGTGGAACTGCTTGAGATAGTGTTTCGGCGCGCGGGTCGTCTGGTCATCATTGGCCCATGCCAGCCGAAGTGGAAACAGTCCGTTGGGTGCTGCGAAGATTACCTTAAACGTCACATCGTCCACGGCTTCGAAGCGGGCCTTTTTTCCGCCTGCCCGCAAATGGTTCTGGCCGATATCGTTGAGGCCCTCGTAATCGAAGATGTCCTCGTACCAGAACATGATGTCTTCCGTAGTGAAGGGTTCGCCGTCCGACCACTTCATACCCTTGCGCAGCCTGAAGGTGAATTCGGTAGCATCCGCATTGCTCTCGTAATGCTCTGCGACATTTGGTGCGACGCCCGACCAGTCCGGCATATATCGCAACAGAGGTTCATAGGCCTGATAGCGGAACAGCATCGACAGGGACCCGCCACCGACGATCGCGCTGTTCCAGTCACCGCCGTGTGTTCCCACGCGGTCAAGCGGTGTGACGACCAGCGGGTTGATTGGCAGGCGGTTTGCAACGGCTGGCAGCTTGCCGTCCTTGACAATGGCGTCCAGCATAGCGGGTTCTTTAACGGTGCTCGTTTGCGCAAAGGCTTGCAGAGCGGGCATTATGACGGCAGCAGTACTCGCAGCGAGAAACGAGCGGCGATTGAATCCTTGCATTTGTTTTCTCCTCCAGTCACGCATCGCAGAATTGCCTCTCCTCCTCAGGATAGATCCCGCGATTCCTCGGACGGCTGCGATGCCAAAAAATAGCTTGCATGCCCGAATATGTTTAGCTTGTATTATGTGGTTTGTTAGGTAAAGCGTTATGTTGAATTTATTTCCAGACTTAGGTTCATGGTGGGAGGATGCGTTATGCGCAAAGTGACATTGCAGGACATTGCCGATCACACCGGCCTGTCAAAATTTGCCATATCATGCTCACTTTCAGGAAAAGCCGGGGTTAGTGAGGCAACGCGCAAACGCGTCGAGGACGCTGCCGCAATGTTGGGCTACCAGCGCCCGAAGCCCGCCGACGAGCAACGTGAAATCACTCTGATCTTTCACGATCAAGTCGATAGCGTGAGCTACGAGTTGCGGACGATGCTACAGGACGGCATGCAGAAGGAGGCGCATCGACTGGGTCAAGCCGTACGATTGCAGTGGACGCATGACGCCGACAGGGTCGAGGCGATGGTGGAGGATAGCGCGGGCATCATCCTTGTTGGGCCGCATGAACAAAAGACGCTGGAGATTGTAAAAGCGTCCGGCGTACCTTCGGTTCGACTGGGGTGGGTGTTTCCACTTGAACAAGCCGATCATGTCGGCGGAACGGACCACGAAGCAGGCATAGCGGTCGGCGAGTACTTGTTTGCGCTCGGGCATCGCGACATCGCCTTCGTGCAGGGCAAGGAAGGCTATCGCGGCCGTATGGAACGATATCACGGTTTACGCGAAAGTTTAGAGCAAAATGCCGATGCGAGACTGCATGTCCTGCGCTTTGACGAAGATGGAGGTTTTATCCCTGCTCTACAAGCTCTTCACACTGCCGGAAACGCACCCACAGCCTTGTTCTGTGCTCACGATGGGCTGGCGCTCACCGCTGTTTCCGAGCTTCTGGCACGGGGCTACCGCATACCAGACGATATGTCTGTTGTCGGTTTCGGTGACTTTTCCGCCGCGACCCAAATATCTCCGCCCCTGACGACCATCAGGGTACAAGGTGTGGAGATGGGCGCTACAGCGATGCGCCTACTGCTGGAACGTATAGAAACGAAAGGGCAGGCGGTCGTCGCAAAACGCATTCTTATCGCATCGACCTTTATCGTGCGACGCTCATCGGGGCCTGCGCCTAACAATCCGAAATTGTTGACCCCTTCGAGCAATGAAAACATCTCTAGCTCTTGAACGGATACCAACTCGCGATCTGCTCATCAGACCTCTAAGTGACTGAGACTTCGACTACTAAGCGTATGCGGATCGGTGGTGCGGCGTACCGGAGCTTATGGAACCGCTAATTCCAGCCGACCAAGGAATATTATGGAGAGAATACAAACCTGTCGCAGCCGCGGCATTCGCGATACAAACCGCGGCTGGTCGTCCACCAGCTGCGTCGTTTTGTTATGTCTTCTACACCAGCTGTCCGGTCGAATTTGAGCACTTTTCGACTTCGGCGGGGATCAACTGCCGCTCTATTCCAACGGGTGCAAAGGTATAGCTGCCACAACTTTGATTTCCACAAGAAGACCGGGATGGGCAAGTTCAGAGACGCCAATGCAAGTCCACGCGCATGTTCCGCGGGGGAAAATACGGTCCTTTACCTTGCGAAAGGTATGTATGTGCTGCTGCAATCCGACATGATACGTAGTCATTTCGACAACATCTTCGAAGCTGCAACCTGCCGCTGACAAAACGGTAGCTAAGTTGTCCCAACACGCCTCGAATTGCTTCTCTGGGTCGTTGATAACATTCATGTTGGTATCACGTCCAACCTGCCCCGCGCAGAAAACCAGGTTTTCGAAGCGTACTGCAGGGGCATAGCCTGCCCGCTCCACAATGGGCTTCATTGCCAGCGGCACGATAATTTTGCGATTCACAAATGATCCTTTCTTCGTCCGCATAGGCCGAGCCAAATTAGCTAAGTGAATGCACTGATGCGATGGGGTCGTTGTATTGAAGGCGCGTTAGCCCCGGATTAGGTTGAGACGATCAGGCAGGGCTCTTTGCCAATAACAAGCGACCGCCTAGCAAAATCAAAGCCGCCCCGGAAACTGTTTTGATCCTTCTGGCGATGTGCGGGCGATTGAGGAAACCGGTGACGCTGCCGATAAGGAGGACAACTACGCCGTAAAAACCTACAGCGATCAGAGCATGTGTGAGTGCAAGCGCGGCGCCATTTGCAAGCACCTCCTGTTGGTGGCCCTCCAAGAATTGGGGGAAGACCGCAACGTAAAAGATCGCCGGTTTGGGATTGAGGAAATTGCTGAGATATCCGCGAACGAAGGCTTTCGGAGCTGTCAGGCTCATTGGAACCCGGCTTGGATTTATGACAGATGCATCCAGACCGCGCAGCGACAAGAGAGATTTGATCCCCAGCCAGATGAGATAGGCTGCACCCAACAGTTTCATGACTGTGAACAAGATTGCCGACGCTGCGATCACTGCCCCCACTCCAACAAGTGCCAACGTGGCATGAGAAACGATGGCTGCGGCGAACCCGAATACCATCCCGAAACCGGTGAGCTTCGTGTTGCTCGGCGAATTGGCTAGGAGCAAAGCCAGGTTGGGTCCCGGTGTCACCACGATCATGGTAACGATAGAGATAAATATGAGGTATTGATGCAGAGGGATGGACATGGCAACGACCTTGCGGTTTGGGCACAATTAGAGCGTACTGCATCCGACCGTTTTCCGGCCTGAATCATACGAAGGAGTTCGAGTCGAGACGGAGTTATCGGGTACAGTGCTCCCGGGCAACAGATATGCAGAGCACCGTTTCAACGAGGTTGAGAAGTTGAGCCATCCTACATTCGTAAGGAGTGCGCTCCTGCTGTACCTTCCATGGCGATCTGCATTGAAGGCCCGCGACGACACCAGGCTTCGAAGCTCGATGTTGGATCGCGGGGACCCTCTGATGACAACGTTTATCCGATGCAGCGATCACATCACTAGCAAGGCACGAGTCCAAACTCGCAAAACGCCGCAGCTTGTGAATTTGCAGAGTTACCGCGGTCCTTTTCTGTCAGTCGACAGCTTCCGCGGCCTCCTCGATCACCTTTGCAACTGCAGCTGCCTGCGTTATATAAATGGCGTGGCTGCCCTCTACCTCTGTCACCCTTGATCCGGCGCGCTTGTACATCCGGCGCTCCAGTTCGGGGTTGATGGTCTTATCGTTCTTGGCGACAATCCCATAGCTGGGCTTATCGTGCCAAGCGGCAATAGACACGGGTGCACTGGTGGCCGCGATGGCGACAGGCATCTGAGACCGGGCCATAAACTCGCCCTTTTCCTTGGGCAGATCCGCCCCGAAATCAGCTGCGAACTTTGCCGGGTCGATAAGCAGGAAGCCATCCTTTGTCGGCTTGATATCGTTGGTGGGTGACGGCATCGATTGGAGCAGTTGTGCGGTGCTCTCGCCCTTTTCTGGCTGCAGTGCCGCAACATAGACTAGTGCCTTGACCTTGGGATCATCACCTGCTGCCGTGATGATCGTGCCCCCATAGCTGTGGCCGACGAGAACGACGTCGCCGTCCTGCTGATCAAGCACGCTCTTCGTGGCTGCAACGTCCTGATCCAGGCTTGTCAGTGGCTGCTGGACGATGCTGACATGATAGCCGTCGCGGGTCAGGATGTCATAAACGCCGCGCCAGCCCGAACCATCCACGAGCGCGCCATGCACAAGCACGATGTTGCGCGCGTCCGCTAAGGCTGGGGCTGTTGGGGCAGCGGAAGACAAAAGCGCGGCAATGAGGCCAGCGGCCGCTTTACTGAAGTTCGACATGGTCGGTTGTTCCTTGAGCTTTGTGCGTGAAATAACTGAGGCTTTGAAATCGCCTGAAGGACATGTCTCGCCCCCTATCCGAAGGAGAGACGAACGTGATCGCTTGCGCTTACTGCTTGACGACAATTGGAGCCTTAATCGGCACGCGTTCATAGAGGTCGATAATGTCCTGGTTGAGCAGGCGCACACATCCGGAAGAAACTGCCTTGCCAATCGAGCGCCATTGCGGATTGCCGTGCAGACGATAGAGTGTGTCGTGGCCACCGGAGAAGATGTACAGCGCTCGAGCACCCAGCGGATTTTTCAGGCCCGGCTCCATGCCGCCATTTTCGATCGAATATTTGGCCAATTCCGGCTGGCGGGCGACCATCTCGTTCGGCGGCTTCCAACGCGGCCATTTCTGACGCCACTGAATGATGCCGTTGCCCTGCCAGGCAAAGCCATCGCGCCCGATCCCGACACCATAGCGCATCGCGGTCCCGCCCGGCTGGACGAGATAGAGGAAGCGGGAGGGGGTGTCGACGACGATCGTGCCGGGCGCCTCGCCAGTCGGGTCGAGGACCTGCTGGCGATAGTAGCGCGGATCGATCTGCTTGTAGGGGACCGCCGGGATTAGAAAGCCGCCATCCTCGGTAGGACCGTACATGACAGCCAGTTCGGCATCTGTCGGCGCACGAGCGATGTGGACAGAGCCGATCGGTTCCTGGAGAGGCGTCGACTGTCGCCCCACCATCCGGCCCGTGCCGGGGGTGGAGACGCACCCTGCCAGGGCCGAGGCCGCAGCCATCGCCGAAAGCGACAGGAGGCTGCGGCGGGATAACGAGGTATCAAAGCTCACGCTCATTCCTCGTCCTGCCATCTGCGTAGATCCGTCTGGTCATGATAGGCCATGCGATCAGGCGTGGTGATAAACTCAATCATCGTGCCCCACGGCGTTCGGCAATAGCAGACCTTGTTACCAAAACCTTTTTCCGTTGCGTAGGGAATAGCCCGTGGTGCCGTGAGGGCTGTTCCGCCAGCCTTTTCAAACCGTGCTACCGATGCGTCGATGTCGTCGGTGTAGACACCAAAATGTGTGATGCCGAAGTCGCTCGGTGTAACCGGTTGCGCTTGTTTGGGGCCGTGCATTTCGAAGAGCTCGATGTCAGGCCCGGTTCCGATCTTGATCATCGCCTGCGCACGCACGACCGTTCCAGGGTAAGAACCAGTGGCCCGCTCGAATTCAGGTCCCTGCCTGGCCGGATCCTGCGGCCCGAACGATTGGTAGATCACTTGGCCGCCAAGAGCTTCCACCAGGAACGATTTTGCTGCCTCGATGTCGGGCACTGTGATGCCGATGTGATTGACGCCGCGAATTTGAGGTGCAGTCATGACAGTTTACCTTTCTTGTTGAATCGATGAACGCGATCGGGCTCCATTTGGCTGGATCGCAGAGTTCACTTGGCCTTGAGGAAATCGATGAGAGCAGCGGCCACTTCATCCGGGCGCTCGTCCGCCACATAGTGACTGCAGCGGGCAATCGAGCCGCCAGTTACATCTGTGGCGAACTCCCTGAGCATCGCGACCATATGAGCACCGAAACGCTGCTCGCCGCCGAGACCTAAAACCGGAATCCGGAGCGGTTGTTTTTTGTATTCAAGCGCGGCCGCATGGTCGGCGGTCAGTGTGCGGTACCATTCCATGCCACCGCGCGTGCGACCAGGAAGTGCCATTGCTTTCGCATAAATGTCGATATCTTCAGGATTAAAGGTGCTGTGATCGTAAAACCGCTCCGCCATGAAGGTCGAAACATAGTCATGTTCGCGGCCATAAATCAGGCGTTCCGGCAGATCCCGATTAGCATGGAACGCGAAGTGCCAGATCTTCGCCGTCGTCGCCTCCCACTGGCTCCAGCCAGGAAGCGGAACATCGAGGACGGCAAGGTGAGTAACAGCCTCCCGATAGATGGCGGCCTGTGGAAGCGCCACCATTCCCCCGATGTCATGGCCGCATACGGCATAACGTTCATGACCAAGCGCAATCATGACCTCGTGCGCGTCGCGCGCCATCGTCGCCTTATCGTAGCCGTCAAGCGGGCAGTCGGAAAAACCCGCACCGCGCAGATCAATCGCCACCACGCTAAAATGTTCGGCCAGCAGCGGCATGACGTGGTGCCATTCCCACCAGGTTTCCGGCCAGCCGTGGAGCAGAAGGATCGGGAGCCCAGAGCCGCCCGTGACGGCATTGATCTTGATGCCGTTCACCGGCACCAATTGCTGGGTAAACCCTTTCAATGTTGGGATCATGATGATTTTCCAATCGATGTGACGTTCAAGCAGAGCTAACCACCAGCTCAGGGCTGATCGAAATCGGTAGCAATCGAGATATCGCGCCAGGTGTCGATATCACGGCGAAACGAAGCCAGCTTTCGCTCAGCGATCGAATGCGCGGCCGGACCGAGCGGTAGATGAAGCGGAGCGTCATCCGCATCGACTGCCTGCAGTATCACCGCGATCGCCTTATCGGGATCGCCCGCCTGATTGCCGTCGTTGGTTTCCCGATAGTGCCTGCGCGAACTCGCGGCGTATTCGGGCATCTCCTTGGCCGCCATCGTGATCGAACGTCCAAGGAAGTCGGTCCGAAATGGCCCAGGCTCGACGATCAGCACGCGGATGCCGAACGGTTTCAGCTCACCGGCGAGCGCCTCGGAAACCCCTTCAACCGCAAACTTGGCTGCATTGTAGTATGCTGCCCCGCCGCTGCCCGCGATCCCTGCGCCGGACGACATGTTGACGATCGTTCCTCCCGAGCGCCGCAGGACTGGCAAGGCTGCTCTGGTGGTTTCGATAAGACCGAAAACGTTCACCTCGAACATCGGTCGATACTCTTCGGGCGTGCCTTCTTCGAGCGCTCCAAACAGTCCGTAGCCGGCATTGTTCACGAGGACGTCAAAGCCGCCGAATGTCTCGACCGCCTCTGCGACTGCAGCTTTGGCTGCCGCTACATCCGTCACATCGAGCGGCAAAGTGATCATGCGACCGCCGAATGGCCGAGCCATTTCTTCGATCGTTTTGACATTGCGGGCCGTTGCGACGACCTGATCGCCCCGCTGTGCCGCAGCGATCGCGAGCCGTTGTCCGAAGCCGCTCGAGCAGCCTGTGATGAACCATGTTTTCATGACGTTTCTCCGCTTGCTTTCAGAAGATGACTTGAATCTATATGTTTGTATTTGTACTTGAAGTGACAGTTTTGTATTTCCATCGTTCACTTTTGTAGGGGAATAGCCGTGGATTGGAGTGACGTAAAAATCTTCCTTGCGATTGCGAGATCGGGCACGCTCGGCGGCGCTGCGCGTGCTCTTCATACAAGCCATCCCACCGTCGGCAGACGGCTGCGTGCCCTCGAGGATGCCATCGGCCACACGCTCTTCCAGCGGACCGCTGACGGTCTCGTGCTTACCGAAGAGGGCCATGGGATCATCGCCTTGGCAGAGCAGATGGAAGAAGGCGCGCTGGCCATGGAGCGCCGGCTCGCCGGGCAGGAACAAAACCTCAAAGGCAATCTGCGCATTTCATCGGCAGACTGGTTCGGGGCCTATGTCCTGCCTCCCATCCTGGCAGATTTCTCGAAAGCCTATCCCAATGTAGACGTCGAGATCCTGACCGGCACTCGCCTGTTCAACCTCGCCCAGAGGGAGGCCGACGTTGCCTTTCGCATCGTTCAGTTCGACACTGCCGATGTTATTCAACGGCGGCTCTTTAGGCTCGAATACGGCGTCTACATCGCCGAGGAGTCGCCCGACCCTAAATTCGGCGACGGGACTGGTTTCCGTCTGATCACCCACGACACTTCAACAGGGCAATTCCCCGACATAGCCTGGCTCTCCGAGATTTTTCCGAACGCGCGACCCGTGCTGCGATCAAACAACCGAAACGTCCAGGGGCGAATGTGCAGGCAGGGTGTTGGGATCGCAGTCCTGCCCCGCGCAGTGGGCAACCAAATCCCGGGTATCCGCAGACTTGAACTACCCAAGCTCCCGCCCGCGCGAGACATCTGGATGGGATATCATCGGGACCTGCGACGTCTTCAGCGTCTTCGGGCGTTTATCTCGACCGTCTCGGACCACATCACAAATGCCCCTGCATGGTAAGCCGCGCGAAGAAGATCGATTTTCCCCGCCGATCCACGGCCGCGGTAGGACAGCCGCGACAGACAATTTACTTGCTGGCCGCAATCTCTCTGTGCCGCTCCGCCACAGCGCCCACGATCATTGTCATCAGCCCTTCGACGAAGTGGCGACTGAGGCCAACCTCATTGGCGATACTCATCACTCGATCCAATTGGCGTCGCTCTCGCTCATTATCGATCGCCGGCAAAGCCTGTTCGGCTTTCAGGTGGCCGACATGCTCGGTACAGCGAAAGCGTTCGGCCAGAATATAGAGAACGGCTGAATCCAGATTGTCGATGGTTCTCCGGTAGGAAGCGAGTTGCTGTGCCACATCATCTGTCATCATTTGAATATCTTCCAAGCGGTTTCATTAGCGGGACGTAGCGCTTATGCGATGGGGCGCATACTGCGACGCGACAGCGCGATCGTGAGCCAAATTGCCGAAACCAGGAAGTAGAATGCTCCGACGCCAGCGTAGCCCGCAACCGTGGCGATAGAAGGCTCCTGAGGCATTTGCGCCTGAAAGATGAAGAGAGCACCGGCCACAGAGGATTGGCCACCGCTCAGAACCATCGCCCATTGACCTCCACTCGTTCTCCAACGCCGCACGGCAGTTCCAAGCTGCAACAGCCCGGAAAAGATCGCCCATAGACCGAAGGCGCCGAGAACCCAGTTCATGTTCATTGTCAACGCCAGGATCACGGCTATCGTCATAACCGAGCTCGCTGCGACGTTGATCGCTTGGCTCCGGTTGGCGGCAAGACCACCGCTCCTTGCGGCATCGATGACGTTCGCGATTGCATCCCAAGCGGGATAGATGATCAGCAGTGCGGCAGCCACCGCAAAGGAATGCCGTCCGGCAGTCAATGCAGCCGCGACCCACAGCACTGAGAAGGCGGCTCTGGTGAAGTAATACTGCTTGAGCCATTGCTCGTTGGCGCTCGCGCCAAGGGAAGTCTGATTATTTGCCATTGCTCTGTTCCACTTTCTTGAATGATGCGATTTGGTAAAATGACACTGGTCAGAAGAAGCCGACCTGTTTTCCAAATGCGGTATTCTCGGCCCACTCAAATCGACCAATTCGGTCGCTTTCGCCCGAGAGTTTTGCAGCTGGCTTCTCTAAGAGCTCGACGTTCTGCGCGCCCTCGTCCGCCGGATTCGCTAAATCAGTGTCCGGATCGCTCTGCAAGCGCATGCGCTTCTCGAATGCCTCGTTGATCTCCCCCTGCCGCTTTGCGACCCATCGACCGTCGGGATCCGAGAAGATCGAGTTGGTTTGTCCAACCGCAACCGGTGGCGAAGAAGCGGTCGCGGAGATGGGCATTACTTTTTGAACTTGGCGTCTGCTCATGAACTGTAATCCTGTGGTTGCTTTGTCATTGCTTCAAATGCCTGCGTACCATTCGTAGCCGCGGTCTTCCCAATAGCCGCCGTTCCCACCCCACAAGCCGGCGAAGCTGTCGACCAGTTCAATCCGCATGATGTATTTTGCCTGTTTGTAACCCAGCTGCCGCTCGACCCTGAGACGTAAGGGCGCGCCATGACCGACGCTAAGGTTCTCACCGTTCATCTGGTAGGCGAGGATGGTTTGCGGATGAACCGCGTCGATGAGATCGATGCTCTCATAATAGCGACCGCTGCCATCGAGCGTCTTTTCGAGTTCGTCGGCACAATGCAGCACGACATACCGTGCCGTTGGCTTGAGCCCAGTCAAACCCAACAGGCTGGCAAGCGGAACGCCAGTCCATTTGCCGATGGCACTCCAGCCTTCCACGCAATCATGGCGCGTGATCTGGGTGCGGGAGGGAAGCGCCTTCAGATCAGCGAGAGAGAATTCTCGAGGTCGATCGACAAGACCGTCGATCTTCAGCCGCCAGCTTGCAAACTCGCCTTCCCGCAGTTCAACATATTCCTCACTGTCAGGAGCACTCGTTCCATTGACGCGAAAGGATGGCGAGATATCCTTCTCATCGAACTCGCGTGCCAAGGCATTACGCCCCTGAAGCAGCCTCTGGGCCTTCATGGTCAGTTCCTCGGCCGACCGAAGGACATTGGCGATGTCCGCGTTCTGGTCCAGCAGGTCACACCCGGAAAGGGTCAGGGCACTGGCGCCGAGCGTGCCGCCGATGAGAAAGCGGCGTCGGGTGAAAAGCTTGCTCATGATTTCGGGCCTTTCTCCTGGATCGCATAGCGTCCGGTGATCATCGAGCGGATGTTGTTCCAGGTCCCGGACAGGACCACCATTGCCACATGCACGACAACGAAGATGACAAGCGCCGACGCTGTGATGAAGTGGATGGTGCGCGCGGACTGACGTCCGCCAAAAATCTCGATCAAGGCGGGCAGAGCGGCATCGACGCCCGGTGACATGGTCAGGCCTGTCAAAACCATCAGAGGCAGGAGGACGACAATAACGGTGAGATAGGTGAGCTTTTGAAGCGCGTTGTAGTGCCTGGCCTCCTCCCCTTCTGGAAAGCGGAGCCGAGCGTGGTCGAGGATTTCGCGGCCGAGGTGGCGCGGCGAGATCTCATGGGGCTTTGGCGCCAGGTCTTTGCGGAAATGTCCGCTGAGCACGCTGAAGCCGAGATAGACAATGCCGTTGATCACAAGCAGCCAAGCGAAAAAGAAATGCCAGCGACGTCCAGCCGCCAGATCCTGATATGACGGGATTGTCGCCCAGGACGGGAAGGCTCGCGCAGTCTGCTCGCCATCAAAATTGGAAACGCCGAGCACGCCAGTTGTCGGAATTTGTACTCCCGCGACACGCAAGAAGCCGCTTGGGGTGTCTGCATCGTCGTCGGAGCCGATCTTCAGAACGGCGGGGTCACCGTTTGCGCCGTAATGACCCCAATAAAGCTCCGGGTGGGCATTGAAGATCTGCAACCCGCTCAAAAGAAGGAAGCTTAGGCAAAGCACGTTCAGCCAGTGCGTAAGTCTGGTTACAGCGGAGTGACGGCGGATGAAGATCGTCCGAGGATATTGAAGATTGTCATTGGAAGCGTTTGCGCTCATCTCAACGTCTTTCATCTGTGGCATTTTACGGCTGAAGATCAAGCAGCGTCGATCTGTAGTCGCTGGCCGAAGCAGTAAGGCGGTTGCTCCGGCCAGTGACGGCGTGGCTCACATGGGTGGAACCACACCATTCTTGCCGACGACCACCTGATGGGCGATCGGGCCGGTTGCAGCCTTTTCGGCGGTGATAAAGACAACGGCGCCGGGAACGACATCATCCTTGGTGGCTCCAGCGATTGTCACGACAGCTGTCCCATCCGGGATGGCGATCTTCTTTTCCTTGCCATGATAGGTAACGGTGACAGTCCGGCCATCGACGCCCTTAACGGCATCCGCGACCGTCGCATTGGTCATGCTGCTGTCGGGCTTCAGATCCCAGCCGTAGCTGCCTTCGCCAAGGCCTTTCATTGCCGGCGGGAAAATGACGACCTCAAGCGCTCCATCGCCCCCGTCGGCCTTTGGCAAGGATGCGATTCCCACGAAATCGCCCGGCTTTATGTCGGTGACCTTGGCATCCGCGACGCCCGCCACCTTCCAGTCGTTGGCAAGCGCCACATCGATTGTCTCGCCTTCGCGCGTCTTCACTTTGAGCGTTGAACCCTGGTAGTCGACGATGCTGCCGCGGACATGGATCGGCGCGGCTTTCTTATCTTCGGCAGATGCGGGTGTCGAAAGGACTGTTACCGAAAGGATGCTGGTCAGCCCGAGGGCCAGAGCGGGGAATACATTTTTCACTTTGATCTTCCTACTAGTTGGTAGTTTCGTTGGACGCGATTGGCCTGAGTAGGCTAGCTACGCAGGATTAGTGAGAAACCGTCGGCGTGAGACGATTGAGGGCAGGTTCGAGTATCATTGAGAACACTTCCGGCTTCCCATTGGCTCTCGCCGAAAGCATTGCCCCGTAGACGGTTGCCAGAAATGTTTCGGCTTCGACATGCGGCGCACTGGTAAGACTCAGCTCGCCCTGCTTGGAACCTCGCTCCATGACCGAAGCCAGCCACGAGGAGATGAAGCGAAAAAAGTTCGTTACCTCGGTTGCGACCTCCGTGGGGAGGGATGGCAGTTCACTGGCAAGCATAGCACAGACACAGTAGGGTCTGCTGGCATCCTCAATGCACGCAGCCCAGTGGTTAGCATAAGCCTTGAGGATGTCCAGAGCATTCGGAACCTTCTGCTCAAGGATTGCCACGCTTGCCTGGCCATCCTCTCGATAACGCTTGACCAGCTCACGCACCAGATCGACCTTGCTGGGAAAATGATGATGGATGCTGGCCTTGCGGATACCGACAATCTCCGAGATATCGGCGTAGCTGAAGCCATTGTAGCCGCCGCTTATCAGAAGGTGTCGGGTGGACGCCAGAATGTCGTCCGAGGTGGTCGAAAGATTGCTCATGCAGCTTGTCTACCTTCTAGTAGGCAGATCGTCAATAGCAAATTTTGGGTTTGCGCTAGCCGTCTGTGGAAACAGTCACGCTCTTCCAAGCTTCGATTTCCTGGGTCAGGCGTTCGACCCGCGCCGTTACATGTCTAAGCGCATCGCTGCCAAGGAGAAGTTGCGGCGGGGGATTTTCAGATTCGATGAGGGTCAGCACCGCGTCGGCGAGCTTTTTCGGATTTCCGAGCTGCTTGCCGCTCACTGCCTGACGCGCCTCGCGGATCGGATCGAACAGGGTATCATAGTCAGCAATGGAACGCTCTGTGCGGACCATAGAACGGCCTGCCCAGTCCGTCCGGAACGAGCCGGGGCAAAGGGTTGTTACGTGCACACCAAACGGCGCCATTTCCGACCGCATGACCTCTGAAATACCCTGCAACGCGAACTTGCTGCCGCAGTAATAGGCGATGCCGGGCATGGTGATCATGCCTCCCATCGACGTGACGTTGACGATAAAGCCGCTTCGGCGCTCACGGAACCTCGGGAGGAACGCCTTGGCGACTGCAACGGCGCCAAACACATTCACGTCGAACTGGCGGCGCATCTCCTCGATCGGCGATTCCTCAAGCACACCCTCGTGCCCATATCCGGCATTGTTGATCAGCACATCGACTGGGCCGTGCTCTTCCTCCGCTCGCTGCACCGCGACCGGAATACGATCAAAATCGGTGACGTCGCAGAGGACCGGGCGCAGTTCCGGGAGGGTCTTTGCCAGCGCTTCGCGCGAGGCTTCGGAGCGGATGGTCCCGATGACGGTATGACCGGCTTCGATTGCAGCAGTGGCGATCGCCAGCCCAAAACCCGAGTTCGCCCCTGTTATGAAAAACGTTTTGCTCGACATTTCTGAAACTCCTTGATTACCCGTTGATGTGACAGATAATCTGGAGACAACGCGGGTTCGATTGCGAATCCTCTTAAATTTTGGCCAATTCCTATGAACTATAAAATGCCGCCCTCTACACATGACCAGTCTGCCGCCTTGGCCGGACAACTCGCTCCTCGTCTTGGCTACAACCAGACCGGGCTCAGTTGTGTCCGTATCCTACGCACGGAAGCAGTGCTGTACGACATTCCGGTTCTTTATAAGCCGGGCGCCGTGTTCGTATTGCAGGGGAGCAAACACGGAATTCTGGACGGGGAAATCTACCTCTATGACGAGCACCACTATCTTGCCGTTTCGGTGCCCGTTCCGTTTAGGATGACATCTACAGCCAGTCCACGGCGGCCACTGCTCGCGGTCTATTTAGAGTTCGACATGCAGATGGCGGCCGAGATCGCCACGCAGCTTGAAAAGCTCGCGGGTCCTGCAAGCGTCAAACCAAAAGGGCTCTTCTCGAGTAGGATGGACAGCACTATCGAAGACGTCCTGCTGCGCTTGCTGACGGTGCTCGGCAGTCCGGTTGAGGTCGCCGTCCTTGGCGGCTCCATCCTGCGTGAGTTGCATTACCGGGTCATGTCAGGGCCGCAAGGCGGCGCAGTGATCGCCGCCCTGCAGCGGAAAGGGACGTCGGGAAAACTGATCGAGAGCCTGGCATGGCTGCGCAAAAACTACGGCTCTGAAATCACCGTCGCGGACCTTGCCAGAGCGGTGGGCATGAGCGTTCCTTCATACCATGTCCATTTCAAGGAGCTGACAGGCTCAAGTCCGATGCAATACGTGAAGGCGATGCGGCTCCATGAAGCGAGACTGATGATCGCCCGCCAGACGGCGACAATTGCAGAGGTGGCGGCGTCAGTGGGCTATGTCAGCCCGGCGCAATTCAGCCGCGACTTCAGACGGCATTTCGGGCGTACCGCATCGGAAGAAGCGAAGTGGGTCAGGCATCACCTGGGCGAACAGGTTTGACCATTGCCCCTCACCGTTATGACGATCGATCGACCGTCAGAACACAACATGTCATTGTAAAGCGGTTTGAAGGGCGGCTTTGCAATGAATGAGGGTCGTGTCGAAGACGGGAACGCCTACGTTATCCTGGTTTAACAGCATACCCACCTCGGTACAGCCGAGGATAAGACAGTCGCAGCCTTTGTCGACCAGACGCTGCGCAATCCGTTCATAGGTCAAGCGGCTCTCCTCGCGAACGATGTCGCGGCACAGCTCTTCATAGATAATACGATGGGTTTCTGTTCGATCATCAGCTTCAGGGATAGTTGGCGACAGCCCCTGAGCGATGAGGCGGTCGGTGTAGAAGGTCTGCTCCATGGTGAAGGCCGTTGCCATCAAACCCGGTCTCCGGAAACCGCGGTCGAGGATAGCGGTTGCAGTCGCGTCCGCAATGTGCACGAACGGGATCGACACCCTGCCCACGATCTTGTCCGCCACCTTGTGCATGGTATTCGTCGCCAGAATGAGGAGGTCGGCACCTCCGCGCTGCAGCGCGATAGCATGTTCATTGAGGATTCGGCCCGCCGCGTCCCAATCGGAGGATGCCTGCAACTTTTCGATTTCGTCGAAGTCGACAGACCGTATGAGAAGCTCGGGAGAATGGAGTCCTCCCAGGCTCTCGCGGGTAAGCCTGCAGAGTTCTCGGTAATAAATCTGGGTTGACGTCGCGGACATTCCGCCAAGTATGCCGATGGTCTTCAAATTCTTCTCCATGTTCATACGTTAGGTCTGTTACCGCTCAACGGGCGCTTGAGCAGAAACCAGGCTACCCATATTTGCTATTTTGCTACGATCGCAACGCAGGAAAACCACCAACGGAGTGGAGAAATTCCTGGATGATGGCCACCGCCCGCTTCGCCAAATTTACGCGCACAGTGCAGCGGAGGGAACTCCGCAGCCCATTCGCGCTTAAATTCCGCATTATCACCTACAGGACAGAGCGGCGAGGCACCGCCTCGTATCAATGCTCAGGCACTGATGCCGCCATCGACGAGAATGCCTGAGCCGGTGATGTAGGCTGCACCGGGACCCGCGAGAAAGGCGACGGCCTCTGCGACTTCACTGGCTTTACCGTATCGAGCAATCGAGAGGTTTGGCAGGATAGCGGCTGCGAGCGCGCCATCGGCAGGGTTCATGTCAGTATCAATCGGACCTGGTCGAACCAGATTGACAGTAATTTCCCGAGAGCCCAGCTCACGTGCGAGACCGCGCGTGAAGCTTTCCAGCGCAGACTTGGTCGCGGCATAGACCGCGATCCCCGCGAACGGCACAGCCAGACCCGCGTTGCTGCCGGTACTGATGATGCGACCTCCGTTGGGAATATATTTCAGCGCTGCCTGGGTGATCAGAAAGACACCGCGAACATTGACGTTCAGCTGCAGATCAATCTCCTCAAGTGGCTGCGTGGAAAAATCACTTGCGAAAAGGACGCCGGCATTATTGACCAGAATATCAAGGCTGCCGAGGCGGGCGACGGTCTGCTCGACAGTGGACCTTGCCGCTTCTGTACGCGCGGCATCGGCATGGATGGCGATCGCTTTGCGACCCATGGCGCGGATCTCAGCAACGAGGGCTTCCGCTTTCTCGACCGACTTCTCATAGGTGATCGCAACGTCGGCACCGTCCTCGGCCAGTTTCAGCGCAATTGCCGCACCGATACCGCGTGCCGCACCGGTGACCAGCGCGCACTTGCCGGCAAGAGGTAGTGTGGAGATGTTGTTCATAGAGATTACCTCTGAATGTTTCTGTTTTGCTGGGGAGTTTTACCCCGTTTCCGCGCGATCGGCTGATGATGCGCTGCGATGGCGCCGCTTATCGACGCAACGGTTGGGTCGATGTCAGGCTGACGGAAAGCCATCCCGCGATGAGAAGACAAATGGCAATTGCAACCGCTGCAACGCTGTATGCTTGGCCAATGGATTGAACGTCTGTGGCCGGCCCCAAGATCGAGAAGAACAAGCCGCCAACGATTGCGGCTGCCAACGCACCGCCAATCTGAAACATCGAATTGACCAGACCAGAAGCCAATCCTGACTGCGTCCGGTCTACCCTTTGCACGATGCTCTTCACCAGGTTTGGAAGGGCGATCCCCTGCCCCGCACCGATAAGAAAGAGCGCAGCAAAAAGGAATTGCGGAAGGCCAGTAGAAATCAAGGCCGCCGTTCCAAACAATCCTGCAGCCTGCAGCACCATGCCGGCGCCAGCGGAAAATCTCCCGAAGACGCTGAGGATGCGCTCGCTTGCAAAAGGACCAAGGACGAAGCCGACAGCCGCAGGAAGGATCGCCAGCCCGGCCTCGAAAGGCGTCCGACCAAGGCCACCCTGCTCATAGACCGAGAATATCAGCCAGAAGGCCGCAAGGGCGTAGAAGAACAAGGCAGCCAGGAGCCCGCGCAGTAGCCCACGGTTTTGCAGCAGGCTCGGTGCAAGAATCGGATCTTTCCCCGTCGATTCCAGATGTTTCTCATGCCGCCAAAACAAGACGAAAAACGGAAGACACGTGGCAAGCATCACGATAAGCCAGATCGGCCACCCGTGCTCCCGGCCCTCGATCAGCGGCGCAATCAGTGCAAATAGCGCAATCGCGATCAACAGTGCTCCGCCAAGATCCAGTTTGCTTGGGTGCGCAGATCGGGTTTCTCGCAACATGATGAAGGCCGACGGCGCAGCGACTGCAATAACCGGCAGGTTGATGAGGAAGATGGCTCTCCATCCAAGACCAAGAACATCAAGCGCAATCAACGCACCACCAAGAAACAGACCAACCATCGATGCCATCCCGAATGTCAGGGCATAAAAGCTGAGGGCTCTTGATTTTTCTTGGTCTGGGAAAATGGCATTGATCGAAGCCAAGGCCTGCGGTGCCATAATTGCCGCTGCAAACCCCTGAAGGATACGGCCGGCGACCAACGCGGCTGGAGACCAGGCAAACCCGCATAAGGCAGATGCGGCTGCAAACCCGACCATTCCAGCCAGAAAGACATTTCGTCGACCATAGAGATCTCCAAGCCTGCCGCCAGTGATAAGCATCACAGCATAGGTGGTGGCGTAACCGGAGATAATCAGCTGTATCGTTGACGCAGAAGCCCTGAAATCTGCCCGGATCGAGGGCAGCGCCACATTGACGATGAAGAAGTCAAGCGGTGGCAAAAAGGCGCCGGTCAAAAGGATGATCAGTGCAATCCAACGACGTGGATCGAGTTTGTCATCGGGATTGCTCGTGTCTCTCATAAGTGTCTCCACATCGACCAAAAAATCGATCGACGGTTTGAAATGATAAAAATTGGGAACCTATTGGTTCCAAATTGAAGTTAGCCAAGCGCCTTCAGCGCCAGTTCGACCATGGCCCTCGTCTCAGCGCGATCCGCTCCTGCTTTGGCAAGGACCCGCATGCCCTGAATCTGACACACGAGGAACCTCGCAAGCGTTCGTTCATCCAGCTCGGGATCGATTTCGCCCAAGGCCTGCGCTCTTATTATCGCCGCCGCATAAAGATCTTGCAGCCGCCTGAACAGCCGGGAAATACGTGGTGCGACCTCTTTATCCCTTGGGAGCATCTCGACAGCTGCAAAGACGACAAAGCATCCACGCAAACCGTCCTGTCCCGATGCTTGATCCACCTGTTGAGAAAAAGCTTCTAAAATCGCGGCTTTGGGCGACGGATTGGAATGAAGCGCTTCACCGACCGAGCGAACCGCGTCCTCAATGTAAGCGTCGAGGGCGCGCAGATAGACGCCTCTCTTATCGACGAAAGCCTTATAAAAGCTGCCTCTGGAAAGTTTCATACCCTCAAGCAAGTCGGGAAGGGATGCTTCGTGATATCCACGATCCCAAAATACGTGCATTGCTTTTCGAACTGCTTCATCGAGTTCAAATTCTCTAGGGCGACCAACGGACGCGGATATTTGAGTGCGCTTGACCATAAGTTCTATATGGAACCATTTGGTCCATAATGCAAGCGATATTTTCGGGATCGCGCCAAGCGTCGGCACCCAAGTTAGTTATCGACGCCGATCAACAGGATAATCCCGAGAGAATTCCCTGACCGCCATCAAAATCGGCATAAGCCCGTGGCCTGCTGAACTCAGCGAGTATTCGACTCGAGGAGGCTGCTCTTGAAAGTCGTGTCGGCTTATGAGGCCGTCATTTTCCAGTTCCCTGAGATGTTGCGTTAGCATCTTCTGGGATATGCCAGGTATGTCTCTCATGAACTGCGATGCCCGCAATGATGGTTCGGCGAACAATCGGAAAAGGATCGGCAGTTTCCAACGTCCTGTGATCATCCGAAGCACCCTGCTCACATGAGAGACAGATCCGTCGGCTCCGAGGCATGTCGCCCTGTCCTCGACAGGCACTTTAAAGTGCGTAATTGCCTGTTTCATCAACGAACCTCATATCTGCAGGAGGCGATAACACGGATGAAATATCATGGACTTACAACTCCAAAACAAGGTTGCACTGGTCACGGGAAGCAGTAAGGGGATTGGCGAGGGCGCGGCCAGAGGCCTCGCAAAGGAAGGGGCAACCGTTCTTGTCCACGGTCGCGACAGAATGAAAACAGAGGAGGTCGCGCATGACATCATATCCTCTGGAGGTCATGCTTTCGCGGTATTCGGCGATCTGACAGTGCCGGATCAGGTCGATCGTCTGGTTCGTGATTCAAAGGCTGCAGCAGGCTCGATCGACATCCTGGTCAACAATGCCGGCGGATCTGCCGCGGCGGAGGATTGGACCTCGACAAGCTCTGAAACGTGGGCCGCTGTCTATGACATGAACGTGCTCGCATCTGTGAGGATCATCTCGCTAGTTCTGCCCGCAATGAAAGTATCGCGGTGGGGTCGGATCATAAACATCTCAAGCCTGGCGGCCCTGATGCCGCCCGCAAGTCGACCGGACTACTCCGCCGCCAAGGCGGCCATGATCGCGATGACGGCGTCGCTCGCAAAAGACGTTGCTGCACACGGCATCACCGCAAACACCGTTTCGCCTGGAACGGTGCATAGCATCAGTTTGGATACCGCATTCCGTAAGAAAGCCATTGAGAGCGGGATGGCCATTGACGCCCTCTGGGACGACATAGAGAGAGAAATCCTGCCAATGTTTGCTCAGGTGCCCGTTGGAAGGGTCGGAACCCTCGAGGAGATTGCAGATGCGATTGCGTTTCTCTCGAGCCCCCGTGCTGGCTATATCACAGGAGCAAACCTCCGACTTGACGGAGGAATGTGGCCAGGGATGTAGCAGGACAACAGAGAAGCTGCGCCAAACCTGTCTAAGTTCCCCGCCTCAGTTCCAGTTTGCCATGACGAACCGGTGGATCTCCGCTTCGAGTTCCTGGTCTTCCGGCGTCCCACCCATGAAGCCACCATGGGGCATAGCTTCGAAGACGTGCAATTCGGTTTCCACGCCAGCTTTTCGCAAGGCTCGATGCATCCTCACCGTGTTTGACAGGAACAGGTCACGCGTGCCGGTCTGCAGGAATGTCGGCGGAAAGCCCGCCAAATCGCCGAAGAGCGGCGATAGATAGGGATTGGAGAGATCGGCACCACCGGCGTAGAGCAGGTTGTTTGATCGTAGCGGGCGGGGCAGAACGAGATCAATCATCTGGTTGGTCTGGAAGCTGTCACCGGATTCGGTGAGGTCAACCTGTGGCGAGAGCAAGACTAATCTGCCAGGCATTGGCATGCCTTCATCTCTTGCCCGCAGCAGCATGGCAGTCGCGAGATTGCCGCCTGCCGATCTCCCCAGGATGATTACCTTGTCGGGGGAGTGACCTCTCAAGACATGACGGTACGTGGCTAAGCAGTCATCAAGAGCGGCCGGATAGGGATGCTCAGGCGGCATCCGGTAATCGACGCCGTAGCATCGCACGGCGTGCTGGTGAGCTTGGCGTCGCGCACTGACGCGACAGGCCTCACCGCCTCCGAACACCAATGCGCCGCCATGCAGGTCGATGAGTGCGCCACGCTCATGAAATGCTCCGTGCGGCGTCGCGACATGGATCGTTGCTTGTTCGACTACAATTGTCTTGACTGTGGACTGCAAACTCCCGGCAAGATCTTTGGCCGCGGCGGCGTAATGCGCATCTACTGCGGCTTTCATCATCATCCAGCCTGAAAAATCCTCTGGGGACGGCATTTCGAACCGCGCATTCATAGGGCTGCCGTCCTTGTCGACCAGGCGCGACAGTGCCGCTTGTGCTTCGACGCTGATGGACTGTGGGGCCTGAATCATCCGTGAAGGGACGGCTGCACTGCGTGAGGAATTGCTCATTTCTTGCTCTGTAATGGAACGAAGCGACGATGACTTTTTCTCGAACCCGGGCGCCGGTCTGGCCTGTCGATTTCAGATGTTCTGCCCGAGACATGAGATCGCTTCAGATTGGCACTTGGGTCCGCAGCCAGATGACTGACTGTATCCCATTGCTTTGAAAAGAGAATAGCCTATTTCCAAACCGATTTTGCTACCACCTCAACAATTTCGGCCCGATTGACGCTCCCAGCGCCGTTACACATGCAATGGCGATCGAATACCATACCGCCACAAAGGCAGCGCCATCGTTGAGGCAGGCGATGGTATAGGCGAGACCACCAACGGAACCTGCAAGGAAACCAGCAATAGCGCCTGCCTGGCTGAGCCGCGTGGGAGTTCCGGCTCGCATCGCAGAAAGAATAGCGGCGAGCGCCGGGATGGAAGCCATGATGATAGTCCCCGCACAATTTAGCACCGAGTAGGTGTGAACCCCAAGCAAAGGAAAGCCGCTCCGATCAGACAAAGCTCCGGTAAGCAGGAAGGCCAGTCCCGGAGCAAGAAAGAGAACCGTGCGAGGCACCTGGCCCGGCTGGACCACTGTCCAGACAAGCTGAAACCCGCCGGCAGCTACAAGAACCATGCCGATGACTTTGAATAGGAACGTCCATGTCGGAAGTATGTGTATGAGATCGGAGCGAGGTCCGGCGATCATCACAACGACGCCAGTTGCTGCCAGGATCGAAAAGGCCAGCGCGACAGGGAGAACGATCGAGAAACGGAACGAGAGTGACGAACGTCTACCAGCTTGCGCTGCAAGCCCTCGAATAAGATCGTCCGTTGGCTGTCGATTGTCATTCATGCCTGGGACCTCTTCTCTGTGTTGCCGCCATCAGTTTCTTCAACGAGCGATGGAAGGCGACGCGCACCGCTCCCTCGGTTGAACCGATGCGCGCCGCGGCCTCTTTGGTGGAGGCACCCTCGAGCCCAATGGCTCGGACAGCAGCCTGTTCGCCAGGGGGCAAGGCGGAGATTAGTTTTTCGACATCTGCCGGATTGCGTTCAGGATCGAACACCTCGAATGAGAACAAGTCGGCCCACTGCTCCTCGGTCAAATCGACGCGCGTGCGTGCGTCCCGGCCCAAGCGCCGGCTTGCATCAATGATCTTGTAGCGCGTAATTGCGTTCAGCCAGGGAAGCAGAGACCGCTTTGTATCCCATTGGTGGCGACGGGAATGCACTGCTATGAGCACTTCCTGTACGACATCCTCTGCCTCGTAAAGGCTGAAACCCATATATCGCAAATGCGCCTCGACGATCCGCCGCACCGAAGCGGCGAAAGCCCTGAGAAACGCCTCGTAGGCAGCGCTATCTCCAGTGCGTTCCGCGCGCATCGCTTTCGCCCATCTGTCTTCCCGTGTGTCCATGCACCCATGCTTTCGGTTGGACGAAACCCATTGTTACGACCTATCGCGAATTTATTCGAATTTACGCGCCGATCACATAGTCGTGACGATGTAAGATTGGGGAATTCCCAACGAAAGACTCCTCCGAAGCATGTG
The DNA here is from genome assembly GCF_037722385.1 of Agrobacterium larrymoorei. Taxonomy (GTDB): domain Bacteria; phylum Pseudomonadota; class Alphaproteobacteria; order Rhizobiales; family Rhizobiaceae; genus Agrobacterium; species Agrobacterium larrymoorei_C. The sequence goes on along the minus strand of NZ_JBBKAQ010000017.1, from coordinate 26,085 downwards.
CTTTACGATGAAAGGAAGTCCGGAATGATCATGAACAGGCGCACATTTTCCACTGCTATGCTTGCCGGCGCGGCAGCATCAATGCTTTCAACCAAAGGCATGGCCGCATCGGCGGCCGGCCACCCAGAAAAGGCCCGTAACGTTGTCTTCGTCCATGGGCTATTCGCAGATGGTTCCTGCTGGAGCGAAGTGATATCGAGGCTGCAGCCCGAGGGCTTGAACATCACATCCGTGCAGAACCCTCTGACTACTCTCTCGGAATCGGTTGCTGCTGCGGAGCGAGTACTGGCGCGGCAGGATGGGCCAACAGTATTGGTAGGGCACTCATTTGGGGGAATGATTGTAACTCAGGCCGGCATGCATCCTAATGTGTCGGCTCTCGTGTACGTCGCCGCCCGTGCACCCGACGCAAACGAGGATTTCGGCGCTTTAGCGAAAACCTTCCCTACTCCCCCCGCTTCTGCCGGAATTGTTTTCGACGGTGAGGAAGGAAGACTTAGCGAGAAGGCGTTCCTCGAGGACTTCGCCGGTGACATTCCCACGGCCCGCGCGAAGGTGCTGTATGCAACGCAATATCCTTTCCAGAAGACGCTACTCTCAGGCAAAGTTACCGAAGCCGCTTGGCGCCACAAGCTCAGCTATTACGCGGTGTCGAGCGAGGACCGCACGATCAACCCGGACCTGCAGCGCTTTCTCGCCAAACGCATGGACGCAAAGGCAATCGAATTGAAAGCCAGCCATCTCTCGCTGATCTCGCACCCGGACGAGGTCGCGGAGCTTATCCTGGAAGCTGCAGGCCAGAAAGCCTAACCCGATCCGCGAAATTCAGACAGTCAGACACCGCTGCGCGACCTCCCCTAAACCTGCGCTAGTCGTCCAGTGACCTCTTTGCAAAGCGGACGGTTTCTAGGCAACGAGGCAAGCAGCGCAGTCGAGAGAGGACGACAGCCAAGACTGGGGGTGTCGTTCTTTCTCCGAGCTGTTAGGCAATGAATATATGTGTGCCAGGTTGTTCAGATTTATCTCTCAAGCAATCTAGCTCTTGGAAGGACTCGAACCGGCGACAGGAATGTCTAAAGGTCCTAGATGCTGATATCATTCAATTTTCCGCTAAACATGTTGTCACCAAGCGGTCGCCGCAGCAATTTCTCCTTCATTCATCACCTGCGGCGACTGGAGCTTGTGTGTCGAGCATGGCTGATGATGACCACAAGTATCACCTACTTTTCCCATCGAACAAGCCGCCTCCCGTCAGCATCAATCGGCACTTGTCAATCCATCAGTTGCCAATTGTGGAACCTGCCATGTTAGAGTTGAAATTGACGGTGACGCGCCCGTCGTCACCAGATAAACAATTTAACAACGTGTTTTTTGGCCTGGGGGCAGTGTGGCAGTATCCGCAGACGATTTTATCCGAAAATGGAAATCCGTTGAGCTGAAAGAGCGATCGGCGGCCCAAGAGCATTTTATCGATCTTTGCCACCTTCTTGGAGAGCCGACGCCTGCCGATGCTGACAAGGCCGGCGAATTCTATTGTTTTGAGCGCGGCGCAACCAAAACCACCGGCGGAGAGGGGTGGGCGGATGTCTGGAAACGCGGCCATTTTGGTTGGGAGTACAAAGGAAAGCGAAAGAACCTAGATGCTGCCTTCGCGCAGCTTCAGCAGTATGCTTTGGCTCTCGAAAATCCCCCATTGCTTGTGGTTTGCGACCTCGATCGTTTCGTCATCCATACCAACTGGACGAACTCGGTTAGCGCCAAGCATGAGTTTGCCCTCGAAGACTTGCGTGATGCCGGCATTCTTCAAAAGCTGAAATGGGTGATGTCCGACCCCGAGCAATTGCGGCCAGGGACGACACGACAGGGTTTGACTGAATCGGTCGCAGCGGAGTTTGCCACCCTCGCGCACTTGCTTCGCACCCGAGATGGCCATGCGCCGGATAAGGTTGCGCATTTCATTAACCGGCTTGTCTTCTGTATGTTTGCTGAAGATGCCGATCTGCTGCCAAACAAGATGTTTCGACGCATGCTTGGGGCCGCTAAATTAGACCCCGTGAAATTTACCAAGCATGCTTCAACCCTGTTTGCCGCTATGAAGGATGGTGGGCTGGTGGGTTTCGAGAACATCGAGTGGTTCAACGGTGGCCTGTTTGACAATGCCGAAGCTCTGCCTCTTACAGCCGAAGATATTGAGCTTTGCATTCGCGCTGCCGACCAGGACTGGAGCGAGATCGATCCGTCGATTTTCGGCACCCTGTTTGTCCGAGGGCTTGATCCCGACAAACGTTCCGAAACCGGATCGGAATACACCGACCGCGATAAGATCATGACGATTATTCGGCCTGTGATCACAGAGCCTTTGCTACGCGAATGGGATTCTGTGCGAGAGGGCATAGTTAACATAATCAATCCTGCGCGGGACGCCGTTGACGAGGCGGTTGCGAACGCTTCCAGCTATCCCGAATTGGCAGAGGAGGTTCGCAGCGTCTCTGGCCGGCTGACTGCCCGCCCCCAGCTGGAGCTTTTTGACGACCTCGCCAAGCAACGCAGGGTCCGCACGTTGGATGCCACTCGTGCAAGCCTGCGGGCAGCGGCGGCAGCACTTAGCCAAGCGCATAAGCAGGGGGAAGCTGCATTCAATGAATTCCTGGCACGCTTGCGCAGGTTCCGGGTTCTTGATCCTGCGTGTGGATCAGGAAATTTTCTTTACCTTGCTCTGGTTGAATTAAAAAATTTAGAGCGGCGGGTATCAATCGAGGGAGAGCAGCTTGGATTTCCGCCTGCATTTCCCGCCATCGGTCCCGAAGCGTTGCTGGGCATTGAAATTAACCCGTACGCTGCTGAATTGGCGCGTGTCTCCGTCTGGATTGGAGAGATTCAGTGGATGCGCAGGAACGGTTTCAATGTCGGCCGTCAGCCGATCCTGAAACCACTGACTACCATTGAATGCCGCAATGCAATTATCAATTCAGACGGTTCGCCTGCTGTTTGGCCGTCGGCAGAAGCGATCGTCGGCAACCCACCTTACCTTGGGGCAAAGCTCCTGAAGCGGCGGCTTGGCGTACCAATGACGGATGCGATCCGCAAAGTTTACGATGGCCGTTTGCCCGGCTTTACAGACCTTGTTTGTTATTGGTTTGAGAATGCCAGGGAGGCCATTGAACAGGGGCAAACCCGTCGCGCGGGTCTGGTTTCCACTAATTCAATCCGCAAGAATACGAATTTACCTGTCATGCACCGGATTGCGGCTTCAACAACGATTTATGCCGCTTGGCCCGAAGAGCAGTGGACGGTCGACGGTGCGGCTGTGGACGTATCGCTGATTTGCTTCGGCGACAATGAAGGCGGAGCCATTCTTCTCAATGGTGAACCTGTTGGCTCGATAAACGCAGATTTGACGACTGGATTGGACCTCACAGCCGCAGGCCCCCTCGTGCAAAACAGAAATGGTGCATTTCTGGGGATTCAGAAAAGTGGTCCGTTTGATATTCCGGGTGAGTTGGCGCGTGCGTGGATGAGGGAGCCTACCAACCCCAATGGGCGCAGAAACACCGAGGTTCTAAAGCCGTATTGGAATGGTGACGATGTAACCGGCCGACCGCGTGATATGTGGTTCATCGACCTTCCGCTCGGCTTGAGCAAGGCGGACGCCGCTCTATTCGAATCTCCTTTTCGCCATGTTGCTACCACGCCAGATGAAGATGGGAAAACCGTCGAGCAGTTGCGGGGAGCATTAGGTGAGCGGGCCGGGCCACGATGGTGGGAACCGCATTGGCCAAGGCCGGAGATGCGATCTCGTATCGAGCAATTAGGCCGGTACATAATAACGCCAGAGACGGCGCAGCACCGGCTGTTTGTCTGGCAGTCATTTCCTGTATTGCCGGACAAGAATTTGATCGTTATCCCCCGTGAGGATGATCTGATGTTTGGCCTGCTCCACAACAAATTTCATGAAGCATGGGCGTTGCGAAAAGGCTCTGATCTTGAAGATCGCCCCCGCTATACGCATACGTCAACGTTCGCAACTTTTCCCTTTCCTGATGGAATGACGCCCGACATAGCCGTCGATGCAGCACGAGGATTGCCGGCAGCCACCGCAATCGAAGCCGCCGCCGCCCGCCTTGCCGCGCTGAGGGAGCATTGGCTTTATCCAGATGATCTCGTCGTCGAGCAGCCTGAGGAATTTCCCGGTTTCCCCCCGCGTCGGATTGCCAAAGATTCTGGTGCAAGGGTGGCTCTTGCGAAACGAACGTTGACGAGCCTTTACAATGATAGGCCTGAATGGTTGGCCGAAGCCCACCGTGCGCTGGATATCGCCGTAGCGCGGGCCTATGGTTGGCCCGAAGATATCGAACTGGACGACGCAATTTCAAGATTGTTGCAGCTAAACTTGCAGCGTTCCTCAAAGAAGCCAGTAGCCGCAGAATAGCGCTTCCGTCTATTCAAGTGCCTCTTTAAGCTGTTTTACCAACTCGTCGCGCCGGTCTTTCTTAAGGCCGTCGAGATTCATCTGGCGCCAGCGGATGGCGGGCAGGCTGGCCGCATCGGGCAGGCCGATCAAATCCCAATCGGGCTTTCCTTCCTCGAAGCCAATCAGGAAGTCACGGTGTTTCCGGGGCATGTCGCCAATCAGTTCGGCAATCAGGCGTTCGCGCGTCGCAACCAGCTCGGCGAGCGGAACAGCATCCCCTGTCATGCCGGAAAAATGCCGTTCGTAGACTTCGGTAATATCCTTGCGGGGTGGCGCAATTACCTCCGCCATCGGCCGATCATGGCTTGCCAAATAGATCAGAAAGGCGATCCGCACTTCGTCGGTAAACCCCTCATTCGCAAGGAGATCGCGCACGTCAAAAAGATCGCGGGGGTGCTGGCGGTCGAGTGCCGCCACTAGCTTGCCGCCATAGAGGTCGGCGAACGATACGATCCGCGCTTCCGCAAAGCCGAAGGCTTCTTCAGCCGGCGGGCGGACCTGGCGCAGCTCCGGAGCGTAGACGCAGCCGCGCAGCACCGGCGTAACCTCTATTTTGACCATGGCTGTTGGGTCGCGAACGGCCAGTTTGCGTACAAAGCCGTCATTGTCCGCAGTTTCGCCAATACGGATGCGATTGTCCGCAGCTTTGAGACGGTCAGAAATCCGTCGTATAGCTTCGGTGATCTCGGTCAACGATTCCGTGCGGTCTTTGACAGGCAGGTATGTCAGGTCGATATCCACCGACAGGCGCGGTAGGTCACGCACGAACAGGTTGATTGCGGTGCCCCCTTTAAGTGCAAAGCATTCTTCTTCCGTGATCGCGGGAAGAATACGAACGAGGAGGGCAACCTGCCGTCGATAGGTTTCAGCGAAGGCCATTCAAATCCCCCGGTACGGTTATCTGGTAGGTCGGATCGAGAACACCACCCGCCACCAGATGACGTTTACCGCTGCCTAAATCAAACGCGGCCGGATCAACCTGCTTTCGCCATGCGTGCTTGTGACGGTCCGCAAAGAAGAAGAACAGACGTTTGACTTTGATGCTATGGCAATCTTTGAGAAGCTTTTGTAATCGGGTAGGGCGGAGATTGCTGAGGCCATCAAACAGGGCGTCCACCTCATCGAAGCTCTCGTGCTTCGGCAGTTCATCGAGCATTTCCAATATTGCGCGTTCAGGTGTCGAAAGCGTCAGGGGCCAATCCCATGAGCCGAGTTCGGGTGGCGGACCACCTTTCAATGTCGTCAGATCGGTAACGTCGCCGGTGCGAAGATTCCAGTTCAGACTGCTGATGCCGCGATGATGCGGATCATTGTTAAATAAGCGGCTATCCTTGTGAAAGACGAAGCGCGCGTCCAGCTTGAGCTTGTTCAACCAGGATGGAGGCGGCTTCGGCCCAAAGAGGTAGACCGTCGAAAATGTCCCGAACCGCAGGTAGTGAGCATAGCCTTGCAGTTCCAACGCAGTGCGCCCGCCAACGACCGATGGCGACGCATCCAATAGATTTTGGAGAGAAAGCATTACCTGTTGCCAGGTCAGCTTGCCGCCGGGACGGCGGAAAACTCCGTGCGCAGGTTGTTCCAGCCAGCCAGCCGAAACGTAGTGGTGGCGTAGCTGCATCGAATAGCCGTTCTTGTTGAGCCATGCAGAATCGACGAGCAGTCCTTCAGGGACGCTACGCACGAGTTTGTTTAGAAGAGTTTGGTTTTCTCCAGTCATATTAGATAAAATAACATAATTTCAAACCGAATGCGAGTTTGAATTTTTTCTTATTTATCCCGCCTAGCTAGATAAATCCAGATATTTATAAACCATATTAAGGGAAATAAAAGAAATTACCGACGGACTCGGACGGCTTTTTAGATTCTTTTAATAAGTGCCCTTGACCGGCGATCCTGTCGTCACTATCTTCATTTTATGAAATGAGGATTATGAAGTGCGTATTTCGATATTTGAACTGGCGGGGCAAAAAACCATTCTGACCGGCAGCTTGGCCGGACGGAAAGTGCTGTCCGACCTTATCGCGGGTATCCATCCGGTCGCCGAGACAGAGATCGTCTATCTCGACTTCGCTGGTATCGAAGTGGCCACGTCATCATTCCTGCGCGAGTGCGTCGTCGGCTTTCGCGACTTTGCGAGAAATGGCACCACGAACTTGTACCCAGTGATCGCGAACGCGAGTGCGGCAGTAACCGAGGAGCTTGAGTTTTTTGCGAAACAGCGGGCCGATGTTTTCTGGTCGTGTAAGTGTGATGCCGAAGGCAATCTCTCCAATATATCTTTGGTAGGTGAACTGGAGCCGGTCCTTCGTGTCACCTTCGATCATATCAAGCGCCTCGGCGCAGCGTCGGCTCCGCAGCTTGCCGCGAGCGGCGAGGATGAAAGCATCAAACCCACAGCCTGGAATAATCGGCTTTCGTCTCTCGCGGCGAAGGGCCTGGTTGTGGAACGCCGCATTGGAAAAACGAAAAGCTTCACGCCGCTGTTGGAGGTTGGCTGATGGGTCTGGATTACATACGCCGCGATACAGGGAAGTCGTGGAAGAAGCGTTGGAACGGCGGTCTTAACCGCCTGAAAAGTCCGACCTTGCTCGACCTTTCTATTACGGAAGCCAGTCATAAGGTCACTATTGAACTATCTGCGGGTGCGCGGCTCGACCTCGGGGATACTTGTCTGGTTGAACGCGGCAGCGGTGAATTTGCAGTAACAAAGGGGCTTCACGCGGTTGGGCGCATCCGCAATCCCGGTAACGAGATTGCTGCGGCCGTATCGGCAGGAAAAGGGTTTGTCGAAGCTCGCGTAACGCATGTTGGCCTGTTCGGTGATACAGCGGAGGTAAACTTCAGATGAGCATTCGTCCGGCTCACGAGCCGTCCCGGATTTTCCCGCAGCCTCAGCGGCTGTGGGATAACCCTGCTGTACATACCCCCGCGTTAGGTTGCCGTAATTGTAAGGATTTCGGAACATGCGGCGGCCTGCACACGGAGGCCGGTGTGTTTCTCGACTGTCATGATCTCTGCACATGCGCGGATAAATCGAAGTGCGACATGGTTTGTCGCTTCAATCCTTCCCATTTCGTTGCCCGGATGCGCGAAATCGATGGCTTCGAATTCGATAATATTCCTCGTTTTAAAGAGCTGTCACTGCCGAGCCTGCCGCTCGTCGTGCCGCTCATCCACCACAAGTACAGCCGTTCTTCTGTTCTCAACGAACCGGTCGTAGCGATTTCTCTCTATGAACTGGTCAACATGGGCAATGGTGAATTGCATGTGCGCACGCGGGAGGAACTGGCCCAACGGTTTCTGGTGCCGGCCAATGCGTCGATCGTCGTGAGCGGCGTCGGCAAAGACCCATCGATCGAGCGGTGGTGGGAATTCAAAGATCGCTTCAGCCTGATCGCACAGCTTCGCGACCTTGGCATCAGCATGATCACTGCACCGAATTATAGTGTTCTCACTGATGTGCCCAGGACGGACAATCTTCACGCTATGAAGCGGATTTTTATGGCGTGGGCGGAATTTGCGTCAGCAGGGCTTCCAGCGGCTCTGCATCTCAATGCGAGGACCGAACATGACTATCGGCGGTGGGCGGATTTGATCCGCGAACGGCCGGAAATTGGTGTGGTCGCATTTGAATTCGCAACCGGCTGCGGTCGCGGCGAGCGCATTGAATTTCATGCTGCCCAACTTTCCTTGCTGGCTCGTCGCGTAGGGAGACCCCTTAATCTTGTTGTTCGTGGCGGGCTCCGCGTTTTGCCGCAGCTCAACCGGGCCTTTAACAAAGTGACGCTTCTGGAGACAGACGCCTTTACGCGGACGCACCGGCGGCGGCGGGCCCATTTTAACGAGGCCGGGCGGTTGCGCTGGGCATCTTGGCCAACCGACGCTGATGCGCCCCTTGATGATTTGTTGGCTCATAACATCAAAGTCGTACGGGCGGCGATCGAGATGGAGATGCAGAAGCCACTAGGCTCGACGCACGTCATTCGGCGGGTGAGAGGCACGACACAGAACCGAAACAACGAACCCCGGCAGGGCAGCCTTTTCGGCGACTTCCAGCTTGCCGGTCAGGCTCAAATTGTCACCACTCAGCGTGAGGACATGGTCCCCGCTACGAAACCGTAGGTCGCCTCTCTCATGCGCCAATGCACGAAAAAGCTGGCCGATGCCGTAACCATGACCGGATTCCCGAGGAAATCGGGAGGCTCCGTCAGAAAGAGCAGCTCGCATGGCCTGTCCGGAATTCTCAATCGCCGCGAATTCGGGATTTTGCTTGAGGCTTGCGAGAACCCCAATGCCCGCGTCTGCGACCACGAATTCGAAAGCGCTCTCGCTTACCGCGTAGGCAACAAGCCCTGTTTCGATGCGTCCGCTATGCGCGTAGACGTTGTCCTGCAATTCCCCCAAGGCTCCCACCAGCTCTTCAACAAGGCGGCGGGGCATATTGTGGCTCGCCGCCGCGTTTTCGGCATGCTTGGCCCATTGGTCCCAACGGGATTGGTCGTTGCTGGTGGGATCATGCAGGGCCAGGGGAAAGACGCCAGCAATGTCGCGCATTCCATTGCCGGTTATGACACGCTGATCGAGCGCTTGATCGACCATGGCTACAAATCTCGGTTCAAACGAGACTGCTTTGTACGCATCCGGATAACAGCGCCGCGCCATGGCAAATTCTACAAGAGGGCCGATGCGGCCAGAACGACTTACGCGAATGTTTCCGAATTGCGGAAGTCGCTCGGCCGCCGCCTGCCAAAGCAGATCGTCTGCATTCTCAAAGCTGCTTTCAATCTCACGCGCTGCCTGCATGCTGTGCCTGCAATTCCTTCAATGCATCTACCCGATGCGAAACGCGGTCCCGGCGCTTTTTGTGCGAACGCCAGAAATCGGCCTGTCACTCAATCGGATAAGATGAATCAGCCCCAGATTGTGCAATATTGGCGCGAAAAGTTCGTCCGCGCTATAAGAAACGGCTTCAATAGCCCTCCTTTACCTCGCAATAGGACGTTAAAATCATCCTTCCGCATTGCAGGTCTTAGAGATCAACATCATGCGCCTTGAGAACGTAAGTATTCGAAACTTCAGATTGCTGCGGCGGATATCGATCGACCTTGCCCAAGACAAGACAACGACCATTTTCGTTGGACCCAACAACAGCGGTAAGACCTCTGTCATGGAGGCGCTTCGGCTCTTTATCGGGCCGGGAGGTGAGACGCCTAAAATCTCTTTTCACGATCTTTCACAGCTTCGCCACCGTGACCTTAAGCGCATCGAGGTTCTGCTTGCGGGCGAAGGTAATCCGGAAAAAAGGATTGCACTCTTAAAGCGGTTCGCCCCGCGTATGCGGCTTGAGCTGACTTTCGCATATGGCGAGGACCCGGCCGACCTTGTGGCAGCGACACAGCTTTTGATGGACTTGACGCCCGGTACAAACAAGGTGCGGATGAGGATCGACTACGCGCTGGAGAACGCAAAGAAGCTTCTCGATGATTTCGAGGCACGGCCGCGCAAAAATCAATCACTTTGCGACTACCTAAAAGAGACGTTCCGCGATCACTTTAAGCGCATGTTCTTTAAGGTCTCCCCCGACGGCAAGGAAGTCGAAAAGCTTGAAGACGGCGGCCTCCTGAAATCCCTGCTGCGAGTCGATCTTGTGCCGGCCCAGAGACACGTCGACGACGACGAAGGGAGCCGGTCCGCAAAGCTCTCAAAGCTGCTCCACGATCACTACGAGCGCTTTTACCAAGTAGATGACGCTGCTGGCTATCAGGCGATCGAGGATGCGCTCAAGCAAAGTGCCGGTGATCTCACCGGCAAGTACGGCATGGCCTTCGGTCGCCTCACGAAGCGACTTCAAAATTTTGGCTATCCGCCTGGCCAGAAAGCGCCGGACCTGAGAGTGCGGGCCGAATTGAGCGCTGAGACAATCTACCGCGACAACGCACGGATTTATTATGCCAGTGAACACGCCGGGAAAGGAGGCGTGATGGAAGAGTTCGAGCTTCCCGAAAAATACAACGGGTTGGGTTACAAAAATCTGATTTACATCGTTCTCCAATTGGAATCTTTCCGGGCCGCAATCGATGCGTCCAAGAGCGACAAGCCACGTGTCCACGTCATCGGCATTGAAGAGCCCGAAGCTCATCTGCATCCCCAGATGCAGACAGTTTTTATCAGCGAAATCTCCAAAGCCTTGGAATCGGATGGGGGCACTACGGCGCAGGTCGTTCTATCCACTCATTCATCGCACATGATCGCCCATTCGGCGTTTGAGCCAGTGCGGTATTTCCGGCGAGTCGGCCGTCAAGTCGTCATGCAGGATTTGTCGAAGCTGCCATTGCCCGACGATGATCCCGATCTTCTCGATTTCCTACGCCGCTACATTAGGCTAACGCATTGCGATCTGTTCTTTGCCGACAAAGCCATCTTCGTAGAAGGCCAGGTGGAGCGATTGCTGCTTCCCATGATGATAGAAGAACAGGCTAAGGTGGCGGGGTGTGAGACGCTCGGCAGCCAGTATATCAGTATCTCCGAGGTCGGCGGTGCCTATGCGCACAAGTTTAAGCCGATCATTGAATTCCTCGGCATTCCGAGCTTGATCATTACTGACTTGGATTCTGTGGATGATAACAATGAAAAGTGCCCGGTCGCGGAGGGCAAAGGCACAAGCAACGTTTGCCTTAGGACGTGGCTTCCGGCGAAAATAAAATTCGACGAGTTGATGGCCTGCGGCGACGTAGACAAGACGCAAGGCTGCATCCGTGTGGCTTACCAAGTTAGCCAAAACGGGCACTGCGGTAGGTCATTTGAAGAGGCGTTTGTTTATGCCAATATTCCTTGGCTGACGGCAAACCACGCCAAACTCATGACAACCAAAGCTGCGATCAAGAAGGCGGTGGATGCCGGGCTCGAGGCTCAGGCGTGGACGCTGAGTTCCAAGCTGGCGAAAGTCGATTTCGCACTTGATCTTATCAATGCACCGGGGTGGGGCATTCCTCTCTACATTCAGCAAGGCCTTAAATGGCTAGCAGAACATCCGGCGAAATGATGATGGATGCGGACGAGAAAATACTGGAATGCCTCAAGGCGCGGAAGAGCTTTCTGATCGATGCAGGAGCGGGGTCAGGTAAGACATCCTCGCTCATTCGTGCACTCGACTATATTCGGGGGCCCGACCGATTAAGTGTGATGGGGTCGGGTCAGCGCGTTGCCTGCATCACCTTTACAAACGTGGCCAAGAACGAGATTATCGAACGCACAGAGCACGACCCACTGTTTGTGGTTTCGACGATCCACGATTTCCTCTGGGCCTCGATCAAGTCGTTCCAGAAGGAGCTGAAACCGGCTCTGCTGGCTTTCAATGAGGGGCTGCCGGCAAACAGTCGCAGGAAGCAGAACCAGAACGAGCTTGAGGCCGCATTGAAAACAGTGCCGGCGGTCATTTACTCGGATCGGGGCGCAAATTTTCTGGAAGGTCGTATCTTCCATGATGATCTTCTGGGTGTGGCCTACATCATGTTTCGCGATCATCCTCTGTTGTCTAAAGTCGTTGCCGCCCGCTTTCCGTTCATTTTCGTAGACGAATATCAGGACACCGATCCGGTCGTCGTAAGAACGCTTCTGGAACATTTGCTAAAGACAAAACAACCACCGCTGATCGGGTTCTTCGGCGACAAGATGCAGAGCATATACTCAGGTGGAGTCGGCGAACTTTCAGGCGAGCAACAAGCGCTTCTCACCCAAATCAAAAAAGAACAGAACTATCGCTGCTCAAAAGCGGTGATCAAACTGCTCAACAAAATCCGGACGGATATTCAGCAACAACCCGCAGGCACTAATCTGCCGGGCGCCGCCGGGTATGTTAGTTTGGTCGGCGTCGATCCCGATGCAGATTTGTCAGCTTTGGCCGTGCAAAAGGCCCGCGATGCTTTTGGCTGGAACATCGAGGGCGAGTTGAAGGTGCTATTCCTTACCCATCGTCTTATTGCCCGCAAAGCCGGTTACGCTGGCCTATGGGCGGCCTATAACAGCCGAGGCGGCTTCACACAGGATAGATTCCAGAGCGGCGAAGACCCGATCGCGTCGTTCTTCGTCAACAAGGTTGAACCCTTTATTGCGGCTTGGCGAAAAGGAAAGGTGGGGCGCGCCATCAGCTTTCTAAAGGATCGACCGAGCCCGATTGCCGGGGCGACCGAGAAAGCTAGAGTTAAGGCAAATCTTGATGAGTTGCTTTCCCTCATCGACACCGGTGGCACCATTGAAGCGGTACTGAGACATTTGCGCAAAGCGCAATTGGTCGTCCTCTTGGATGACCTCGAAGATGCTATTGGGGAGGCAGCGGCGCCAGCCGATCCAGACTCGCCTGAAGCCGCACATCAAGCCTTTATGGCGCTGTTGTTGGCCGTGCCCTATGTTGAGGTTAGTCGATACCGAGCCGTTCTGGAAAATAGCATGCCGTTTTCTACCAAGCACGGAGTGAAGGGCGATGAGTTTCAGAACGTAGTTGTGATCCTTGATGACGCGGGCGCGAATTGGAACCAATACTCCTTCGGCAAGATGCTGGCGGGAACCGATACCAGCCAAGGTCGGGAGAAACGCACGCGTAACCTTTTTTATGTGTGCTGCTCCAGAGCTAAAGACAAACTGATTGTCGCCGACCTTGGCGCCGGTGCCCAAGCGAAAGTAGAGGAGTTGTTTGGTGCGGGCGCTGTCGCTATGTGACTTGATTGGCGCTCGCAGCCGAACTCCTCCGAGATAGCTCAAGTTCGTGACAAACGCCAACTCCCGTCGCGAAAGCTCGCAAGAGTTCCGTCGCGAGTGGGCAGTACCACATAGATGACTGGATCTCTAAAATATTCCCCATGCCCGAAACCTCCCCCTCCCCGTCATCTCCCTGAGGCCGAGCTCCAAAACGATCCGCCGCGCCGCCTGCGGCGTCATTCCCAGCGTCTTGGCCACCATCCCGGCCGACACCAACGGCTTTGCCATCACCAGCTCGACTAGTTCCGGCAGCTTTGACGACGTCCGCCGTCCTTCAAGTTTCCGGTCCATCATGGTTTTCGCCAGTGTCAGCCGGTCATGCTCTTTCGATACGATCTCGGCGGCAACGATCAGGCCGTGGGCAATAGCTAACAGCCGGGTCTCCCGATCGCGATGCCGGCGCCGATCGACGGGAATGGTTTTCAGGCCGAGGTTGATGGCGGCCAGATGGGCGGCGGTGGTGATACCGGACTGTCGCAGGCTGGAGGCGGCCAACAGCCGGCCGAGCCAGGGCGCATGCTGCAGGACGGCCAGCTCGTTCCATGCATCGAGTGCGACGATCGCCTGCAGCACCGCTGGCAGATCAATGGCTTGCCGCAGCACGCCGCGCCATTCCTCCAGCCGCTCGTCCTCGTCCCAGTCGAGATCATAGACGAGCGTGTCTCGCTCGCGGCTGTCGACCGCAGGTAGGTCGCGGCGTTTTGCGTGTTCGATCGCCGCGTCAGATCGCGCCAGCAGCGCGTCGATGGCGGCATAGTCGACGCCAGGAAGCCCTTCGGCTTCATCGATCTCTTTCCCCTCCCCTTCCGGATTTTGTCCCACCGCCGCGGGCATACGAACGCCGACCGGCTCCGCAGCCTCGGCGCCGACGGAAATGATGTCCGATGTTTGTCGCAAGCACCGAATACCTTCGGCGGACAGCGCCCATTCGGGTGACTGCCCACAGATCCGTCGGCGGGTGCGCAATACGTCGCGGGCGATGGTGAGTTCGTGGGTCGGCGTGCGGATGTCGCGGGTGGCGTCGTGGAGGACGAGGTCTTCGAGATGGACGAGCTCGCCGTCGATCCAGAGGGAGGCACAGGCATCGGCGTAATTTTGGCGTTCGAGGAAGCCGGCGCCGACGGGTGAGCGTGAAATACGCTCGTCGAGACGGGTGAGAGCGATACCGGCGCGGAACGCCGGCTCCATCAGGGCTGTCATGCTAATTTTTGCGAGATCGTAAGCCATTGAAATCATGGTAAATGATTTTTTATAAGAACTCTATATGAATATTACAGTTCCTCACATGGTATGTTTTGCGGTTAAGATGCTAACCATCGATAAGTACCATTTATCAATACTTAAAATGATTATATTTTCAGGTTCCAAATTCCGGATATACTACAAAATATCTCTCACTAATGTCCCATCTAACGCCCGCTCCTCAAACAGAGCTCTCGCTAGGTCATTCAGCTTGCTACGGTGCTTACCGATGATCGCACCCGCCCTCTCAAGCGCTTTTTCAAGCCGCACATGAATGCGCGCTGCCAACTCCGGATTGCCATCCAGAACCCCGGTCGGATCGTTGTCCTTTCGGTAGAGAAGCGGATGGACGGCACCAAAACCAAGTGATCTTTCAATGGCAAGCGCAAGGATGGTTGCTCTGGCAAGATCGCTGTCATCAGACCCGGCCGAGCCCGCTGAGATGTTGCCGATGACGATTTGCTCGGCTGCACGTCCCGCCATCATCATGGCCAGTATGTTCTCCCGGTAGCTGAGGGTGTCGCTTCCTGATGCGGAGAAGCCAAGCTCACTGTAGCCGCCACCATTGGCCGTGTCGATGTTGATACCGTGGATGGAGCCCAGCTTCAGGACATGATGGACAAGAGCATGACCTGCCTCGTGAACCGCAAAGCGCCAGCGGAGATCTTGCGACAGTTGCGGTCGGTCATTACGGATGGCTGCCTCAAGGTCCTCGTAACGGATTGCCCGCTTCTCGCGGCGCGCTTTAAGACGAGCTTCACGGACGAAGCGCTCGACATCGGCCCCGGTCATTCCCATGGCACGGGTTGCCAAGCGGTCGAGCATGGCCTTCGTCGCTTCTGATTCCACTGCGCTTGCGTTATTTGCTACGGTTTTCATTTAAGGGGCCTTGCTTGAGTGTCTTCGATGCGAGGTGCTCTACCAGCGCCGTGGCGATCCGAGTGGTCGAAGATGCTGTTGCTGTGTGCGGTCGGCTCTTCCTCTACCCGTGGTCGCTTGGCTTCCATCACGAGAGCTTCAACATCATCACCGAGATGGTGCGCAAAGATTTCGGCAAGCGTCGGCACATCGGGCCTGGGGATTTCGATATGGGTCTCCAATCGTCCGGAGCGCTTGATCGCCTCGTCGATATGATCGGGCCGGTTTGTGGCGCCGACGACGATCAGCCCTTCGTTCTTGATCGCGCCATCGAGCAGTTCCAGCGCCTTGTTGACGACGGTATTCCAATAGTCGGCATATTCCCGCTCGGCCGGCTGCCTTTTGCCGATGCCGTCGATCTCGTCGATGAACAGGATCGCCGGCGCCATGGCCCGCGCCTCGACAAACGTCTTGCTCATCCTGTCGATCACGTCGTTGAGATGACCGCCCTGCAGCCAAGTCGATACGGATGTGACGACCAGCGGTACCTGCAGACTGTTGCACAGCGCCCGGGCAAAGATGGTCTTGCCGGTGCCTGGCGGCCCGGACAGCAAAAGCTTGGTGCTCATCTCCGACCAAGACAGGATGCTTGCTCGATAATCATCCAGATCTGCCTTGAGATCGAGCGCCCAGTCTTTCGCCTTGCCATAGCCGGATAGCGTTTCGACGGTCATTGGCGGCTTGTCGCCGATCTCGCCTTCCGCCGGCAGAGGTTCCGGCTGGATCACCTCGGCGCCCGACGGCTTGTCCTTTTTCCAGCGACCGTTGCTATCCGTGTCGGACGATTTCGGCTTTTCGTGCGAGCCTTGGGGCTTCTCGGCGGATGTGCTCGACGATGCCGATCTGGATGCCTTGTCATTGCTTCCGCCACCACCGTCCTCCTCTTCCTCGAAGTCACTGCGATTGCGCTCGATGAGCGTGGCAAGGACATGCAGTACGTCGCGAACATGTCGCCCGGGGCGAAACGCAAGAACCAGATCCTCCAGCGACAGCCAGCGCGCATCGGAATCTGACGGCAGGCCAAACGTCTCAATCGCCGTGTTCGGATAAAGCACCTCCACCAGATCGGCGACGAACCTGCGATCGAGCTTTCCCGTCTCCAGAGACAGGTCGGCGGAGATCTGCAAGAGCGACGGAACGTCCGACCGCTTTTCCGCGATGGCAAGGATCGACAAGTCGCGCGAGAGCGCGCTGATCATCCGCCGGCGCAGGGCATTGCCCGTGACACGATGCACGCCGGCACCCGAGAAGGTCATCAGACGCCTGCGCGTCTCAGCTTCGAGGGCATCGAAGTGGTCGTCGTTGTACATGTGATCGGATTCCGTGGCTGCGAACGGGCCGCCAGGCACAAGCCGGGTTTTCTCAAGGAGCCGCAGCACCTCACGCTCGAAGCCTGCAAGCGGCGCATGGAGGGTAACGACCGATGTCACACGGGTCAGCGTACAAACGATCTCCCGAAGCGACCGTCCGCTGCTACGCACCGCACGCGCCAGAACCAGGGTCGCAACGATGTGACTGACCATTGGCGGAGCGGCGGCTCGATCCACAAGACCGATGGCATAGGCACGCTGATCGATACCGTTGCCCAGCACAGCATTCTCTCCGATTGCGCCGTGACGCACCCGGGGGATGTTCACGAGTTGCGCGGCGAACGACGGATGCTTGACCTCGGCGATCATGGCACCATCGCCTCCAGAGCCAGGCTCCGGATTGCCGCTCTCCCTCGGTGGGACAAGCCAGTCGCCAAAGTTCTTTCGGAACCAGGTGTCGTCACGGATCGGATCGCCGATCAGTCGTGTCGTGTCGAACGCAGGGGAATAGCGGAGGAGAAGATGACCCCCGACATCAACGATCCTGCTTTCCAGCAGACCGTTGCGCAGTGCGGTCCGGCGTGCCTCCCGCCGGGCGAGATGCTGGAGCCGGCGAACGAACAGACGAGTGAGCTTATCCATCTGTGCGCCCTCCCGTCTCCGCGGCAATAATTTCCGTGTGGGCGTCTTGCACCGGTTCGCGCCGACGCGTCCGACCACGCCTCCACCCACTAATGGCACCGGGCTGCGGCAACTGCGTCAACACACGCTCGCGCGGCGAACAGCGTGGCGGAGAAGAGCCGCCCGGAGGAGTGACCGAAGCCCAACCAGTCGGCTCGTTCCAAGACTGATCGATATCGCGATTGCGGTTCTGCAGCCAGTCGAGCAACAGGCGGCAGGCGGCATTGCCGCTGTCGGCAGTCGCACGCAGACGGAGCATCAGCGGGTCCGGAACAAGGCCGTTCAACGAACGACCATGTCTGACGGAGGCAAGCGTCAGCCCAATCAAAACAGCAGGGTCGTCGCGATTGCTTGAACCGTGATCAAGGTCATCGGATTGGACGGGAGTGATATTCACGAGCCTGCCGTGAAGGCAGGCGAACGCGATGGTATCGGTCGTGACCGCTTCGCAACGGAAGCCGGCCAAAGACGGACTATGGGTGTCGATGGACATGACTGTCTCCTCACCGGAGTGCATTGCAACCGGCATTTATGGAATGGAAAGGGCTGGAGAAGCCGGCCACGCGCTTCAGGCGCGACCGCGATCAATGCTGTTGGGCGCGCGGCTCGTCAGTGCCTGCGCGGACGGCGGGCGAAGCCAACCCGGATACGGACCGGTTCCGGCTCTTCGTCCGGATCATCATCGAAGCGGCCGAGATTGTAACGACCGTCGTCATCTTCATCCGTAGCCATGGCCCGCTCTTCTTCGTAAGTGCGGGCCGGACCGTTCAGCGCGATCAGCGGCCTGCCCAATACGGTCGAGGTAGCGGCCGCGTCCGACACGGCAACCGCCACGACACCGAGAGCCTTACGGGCTTCCGCTTCGAGAAGCTGCTGCACGCGGCGACCGAAGCGCAGGCGCAGTTCGGCCATGCAGGCCGCAACTCCGTCGATCTCCAGCAGGTCGTCGATCTCCGACAAGGCCCAGATGCCGGTGGCATGGTCGCTCGGGCGGCTGGCGCCATCAACGATCGCAACTTCGACAGTGTCGACCATCAGGCGCTTCTGGTTTTTGTAGAGCCAATCCGGCAAAACCATCGCTGAGGCCATCATTTTCAGCTTCAACTCTTCCAGACGGCTGGTGTCGCCATACGACGCCAGTGACCGCTTCAAGTCGAGAATGTAGGCCAGGTGCTTTGCGCGATTCACAAGGATCAGGTCCGGCGTATAGCTGCCCTTCGCCGGTGCCTCGCAGTCAAGCTTCACGCCGTCGAGGCTCGACCAATCGTTGCCGGACACGGCTTCGAGTGCTGCTTTCACCAGCGGCAACTTGAGCGACTGCGTCAAGACAACGACGTTGGGGTTGGCCTTGGCCAGACGCTCGACCGCCTGCTCCAAAAGCTTGCCCTCACGGAAGGACACGGCGCGAACGAGCGAAGCGATATGAATGTAGTGCCCGAGGATGTCGTCTTCGACCGGTTCACCGTCGGCGATGGCCGCGATGGCGCGATCAATCAGCAGATCGAGATCGGCCTCGACTTCGGCGAAGCGAACGATATGCGGATGGCGGCGCAGGACCGCTGGCTCGCCGATGCTGTAGGCACCGATGCCGAATGAGCCATGGGAGAACATCGATGCCGCGGCGACAGTCGAACGAAGAACTTCCCCGGCAGAGGTTGAGAGAGTATGCGTTGTCATAGCCCGATTCCTTTTCGCGAAGGCTGAGGGTCAGGCCCTTGTCGATGTTGGTAGCATCGGCTTGGGCCGTTTTGTGTCCGGTCTTCCGAACAACCCCAACCTGGCAGGACCGGAAGCCGGGCTCAAGGACCCGGGAACAAAAAAGAGAACGAAGCCGGTACAAGGTTAACGACGGGCTCACGAAGTCCGGGCCGATGAACGCGCTCACTGATCGCAACGCTCGACCTCAGCGTTTCAGTCGCCATCATCAGGCAAAAGGAAAAGGGCCGACATGCGGCCCTTTCGAGTTTGGCGGGAAGGCCGGTCGCCCGGCCCTCGTGCAAACTGCATCTTACGGCATGACCGCGGGTACGACTTCGACCTTGGCGACGCTGTCAGCGGCAAGCGCTGGCACCTTGGCAAACTGCTTGCGGTTTCGCGGCGCCTCCCGGCTGACCGTCATGAAGCCGCCAGTCGCCTCCTCCAGTGCTGCACCAAACCGGTCGATCACCTCATCGGAGACACCGGCGTCGGTGGAGGCCTCTTCCAAGATTGCCGGCTTTCCATCATGGCTTTCGCCGACGCTGTCCATTCCTGCCAAAAGCACCGGTCCGGATGTCGGAGCTGTCGGCGCGGAAAGCGGCCATTCCGGCTTCCTCTCCTTTGACACCGCCCAGCCGAGCACCGGAAGCACATGCAGCGAAAGCCAGTCCCGCATGTCCTTGGACTTCGGCCAGCCATCGACGCCACCCAATGTGTAGAGCGTGTCGTTGACCTCGGCCCATCCGGTTTTTTTGGGGAATTTCGTTGGCTTGGTGTTGCGGCCCCAGTCGAGTTCTGGTTCGAGGAACAAGGCCAGGCTTTCGAGCTCCTGACGCGCGACGCGGGCAATGTCCTGGATTTCCTTCGCCAGCGCCTCCTTGATCACGCGGCTTTTGGCCAATGCAGCCTCGATCGCCTGGCAGATTGTCACGACGTGCTGGATGAACGCCTTCAATCCATCGCGGATCTTGGCCGCAATCAACGCTTTCAGTCCGACAACACCGCCGGTCCAGAACTGATCGTCCTTCTCGGCCTTGTCACCGTCCACCTCTCCACCGGTGAGAATGGTCTTCACGTCGGCGACCTGAAGACGCCCGTTCGCCTCGGCAAAGGCAATGGCCGCCGTGATCTGGTCGGTCGTTGCCGAACTCAGGTGGAACAACACCGTCGCGCCGACCGAGAGGTCGACCAATTCATCACGGTAGGGTGTCAGGTTGCGGTACACCGCAGTATAATTGCGGGCGCTGCGCGGTGCGAGACCGCAGCGCATCTTTACCCAATGATCAAACCGGCCGTCGGCCAGCAGGTCTGCAGCTTGGGCCAGATGGTCGCCGAGTTCAAACGTCTGTTCGGTGGTGCGGCGGCCGAGGTCGAAGATAT
Organism: Agrobacterium larrymoorei; assembly: GCF_037722385.1. Classification (GTDB taxonomy): domain Bacteria; phylum Pseudomonadota; class Alphaproteobacteria; order Rhizobiales; family Rhizobiaceae; genus Agrobacterium; species Agrobacterium larrymoorei_C. The sequence goes on along the minus strand of NZ_JBBKAQ010000017.1, from coordinate 5,631 downwards.
GGGCGGCGCTGCTTTCGAGCAGATCGCGCGTTGTATGCGCGATCCCCTCTTCTTCGTAGTTGTAGGAGAGGGCGGCGGTCGCAGTGGTCTTGGTATCTCTGGTGCGCATGGAAGTCTCCGTGTGACGCGTTTACAATGCATCCGATGAACAACGCATCGAATAACTATATGATCGCGCCAATAAGGACATAATGCAAATTCAAGTAAAACATAATTATAGTATATATTCGATTATAATCTTTATTTCTGAGCGATCTAAAGAGAATGTATTTCAACTGAAACCAGTAGTTAACTAAATGATATCGAGATATACGATATTTATAAAAAATTTCCACTTCGCGTTTTATCGATATTATTTCACGGCAAAATCCAGTATCCGTAGCCGAATAGCCGGCCTCCCACATTTAGGGCCTTAACGAAGTAGTCTTGTCGTTACGGAAACACGCGGCGAAGTAAACACGGCGCCAGCGTCTCGCCGTCTAAAGGCGACGCTCGATTTCCACCCGGAGATGGCACATTCCGCGCGAACGGCTGGGATATATGACATGAGACATCGCGGATGAACCCACCTAGAAGCTTTTTGGTTCGCCGCCGCCTCATAGTCCGGAATGGAGATCGTCCTGCAGATGCAAGCGCGACACGAAGCCGCCGGCGATTTCCGTCACCTTGCCCACAGATCGTTTCAATGTGCCCACACGTCGAGACAAGTTGCGCTCATCTGATTCATGGTTCGATATTTTTGATTCCAAACGCTGCTCATTTGATTCACGACCGCCGTTTGGCCCTCGCCAGCTTATCTCGACCTGTCTCAACGTGCCCGCAATTGATCTCAAATTGCGATCATTTGATTCAGAACCCCAAAAAAACGATTCATAAACCGGGATTTCCGATTCCATGCAAACGGCGTTGCCGTGGCGACAACCGTCTGGCATCGATAGCCAGAGACCTGACGGGGAAGAGTGCGTGCCAGCAAAGTCCGAGGAGATCCGCAACCTCAAACAGCGGGAGCGACAGCAGAAGCGTCGCGATGCCGACAAGAAGGCCAAACGCCCCGGACGCGACGATGTTGCCCGCGTCGCTCTCTACTGGCTCATTGATCGGGCGATCAAGAAGGGGATGCACGAAGACCTCGAGAAGTTTAGAGCAAGGATCGTTGCGATGCTGGCAGAACAAGGCTTCGACGACCACCAATCCGAGATCGTCCTCGATGACCTCATCTACAAATACCGAACGGGGGGCTCGCCCTTCCGTCGCAAGCCCCACCTGCTCTATCCTGACGGCGCCAACGACGCTGACTGATCGGTCGCGTCAGCTGGCCGGCTGCGGTTTCGGTCTTTCGCCCATCAGCGATGGCTAGGGAACGCCTAACGGCGTTTGCAGACTCTACGGCTCCTCCCCCCATTACTCGGTAAAACGCCGTTTGATGCTGAATCGAATGTTTCGAGCATTTTCAAGAGGGAGGCGGATCCGGCACGTGAACCATGACTGGCGAGTAGGCCATGGGTATAAGTGCGTTGCGCATCAGCAACAGTTTTCATAACTCTATACTTAACAATGACCTACCGCCGGTTTGGTCGCTGATGGCGTTCCCCCGCAGATCAATGATTCCAGCCGTGCCATTTCGGGAATCACGGCATTTTCGGCAAACCGACGTCGAAAGCCATACAAATGGGGCTCTTGAGAAAGGCCGGGCTTTGTGCGCTATTGGCGCCAACGAGTGTTCAACAGGCCAACCCACAACGGACAAGGAGGCGCCCATGGTTCACGTTTTCCATGTCGACGGCGCCACGATCCAGCCGTCCCGGGACATTGAGTGCAACAACGATTCCCGTCTCGGAATCTGCACCGGCCGCATGCGCGAGGAAGTTCTCCGCGTGGATTGCCGTCGAAGACGACGACGATCCACGACTATAAGGAGATTCCATGTCAACTATTATCCAGCATCCGTCTGCCATCGTTGCGGTTAAAACGCATCACCTGCATGACGTCGACAACGACACCAAATCCCGCCTTTATCCTGGACCGGGCGTTATCGCGTCGATCACCAGCGTAAGTGTGTCGAAAGCGAAAGACGCAATCCGTCAGCACCGCCACGGTTCGCGCTGGCTAGACTTCCCGCGCGCTCCTCCCATCACCGGAACCACCGATGTAGAGATTGAGGGGGCATTGCGCCTTCTTGGATATGTCGGAAGTTGGCGTTATCTCCCTGAACAACAGACACTCGCGGCATATCTAAACACCCGAACCGGCGTTGAGCGCGATCATCCGTGCGTTGTGAGGCTCAGCACGCATTGCGTTGCCGTGAGCGGCGGCGTTTTCTGCGACGTCTTCAGCCACGGCATCGTGATCGATATCGGCGATGCAAAGGGGCGTCGCAAAAAGGTCAGCCACGTTCTGGCTTTGACCAAACGTATTGCACCCACGATCACATCCAGGAAGCTGGTATCGAAGGCGAAGAAGACTGACGCGGACAGCAAACTTGAAGAACTCTTTCGCGAGGCGATCAAGGCTGAGACAGGAGCAACGCGCGTCAAGATCACTCCTAACGAGATCTTCGTCATCTTGCCCGATCAAAGCAGTTGGTACTGGCTCGGCGCCCACGACCGTATCCAGTGGGAGATCCTCGAGCCCCAACGCGACGGCCTCCTGCGTGGTAACTCCGCCGCGGCGGCCGCTTACCGTTCCGCTATGAGCCCCTAGCCCCGTCGGCGTCGGCGAAGCGTGATCGCGGCAATAATTGCCGTTGGCATTTGTCTCCCGCCTCGCACAGTTTCACCGCTCAACGCTGGGTTTCCATCATCACGCCCGCCGAACCATGACGGTCCGGTAGTGCTGCGGGGGCTCTCAAGTTCCCCGCCGCCGGTTACCATGTCCCCCCAAGGAAAGTTTTCATCCAAGGTTCACAATGACGAAGAATGTTCTGTTCTATGCACGCAGCTCGACCACCTCTCATCTCGGCGCCTGCTTCGATACGCAGTTGTATTTCGCAAAGGAGTTTATCAAGAAGAACGGCTGGTCACTGTCGGCAATCTGCCGCGATGAAGACATCGGCGAAGTCGTCTTCACGGCGCAGCCGGGTATCCGCAAAATCCTCGGCTATGTCGAAGAAGGTGCGATCGATATCATCCTCTGCCACACGCTCGACCGCCTATGTTCAAGGTATGACGTAGCGCTGGGTCTGTTGCGGGAACTTCGTGGAAAGGACATTGAAGTCTGGTCAGCCGATCCTGGTGTTGAGATCAAGGCGACTGACCTGAGCGAACATTACGATGGTGAGCGCGACTCGTCCGGATGCATCAACCTGATCGCACCAATGCCGGACGAACTCTACGAAGCCGAACACCTCGTTCCACTTCCATATGGCTACCGCTATTCGGGCGCATTCAACGCTGACCGTCAGTACATCTTCGGCTTCACGGCTGTAGATCCAAAAGCAGCCGAAGCCGTTCAGCAGATCTTCCACTTGTATGCCGATGGCATGTCTCCGGCAAAGATTGCTGCACTCCTCAAAATATTGGGTATCGCCGGCCCGCTCGGGAAACCATGGCGCGACACGACAATCCGTGGTGATCGGGCGCAAAGAGCCGGCATCCTCAATGAGGAACTCTATCTCGGTCGCTTCTGGATACCGGGCCGCGACTGTTTCGACTTTGTGCCAGCGCTTCAGATCGTCACCCAGGATCTTTGGCACCGCGTGAAGGAGCGTCAGCGTCAGGCGGCACGAGGCGTTGCGGAATAACGCACCAGCACGAGCACGCCCCATCATCGCGGCCAGTTCTGCCGGCCAGTGTTCACAAAGAGATTGTTTCAGATGGAATTTCGCAGATGACCAAGAATGTCCTGTTTTATGCCCGCTACTCTACCGACCGCCAGAATGAGGTCTCGATCGAGACGCAGATTGAGCTATGCGAAGCCTTCGTCAAACAGAAAGGCTGGAACCTCGTTGCAACCTATTCAGATTCCGCTGTCAGCGGCATGAGCTTTATGTTGCGCCCCGGTATTCAGCGACTTTTGGCGCATGTGAAGCGTGAACGCATCGACGTCGTGCTGTGCGTCACCGTCGACCGCCTGTCGCGCGATGTCGAGCACAGCGCCAGGATCCTCAAAGACCTGAACTACCAGAACACCGAGATCTGGACTGTTCATGCCAGTCAGCCGATCACGAAGCTGGAACTGCATTTCCGGGCGACCCTAAGCGACGAACTCGTCGACCAGATCCGCTTCCGGACGCGTGAAGGAATGAAGACGGCGGTCAAGAAAGGCAAGGCATCAACGTGCCTCGCCTATGGATACAAACTGTCCCAAGAGCGCGACGCCAACGGCGACCGCATTAAGGGTCACCGGGATATCGATCCGGTCAAGGCGGAGATCGTGAGACGAATCTTCAAAATGTATTCCGATGGTATCTCTCCGCGCGACATCGCCCACATCCTGAACACTGAAGGTATCATCGGACCACGGGGCGCCGCCTGGCGCGATACTGCCATCCGCGGCTCCAAAACAGTCGGAACCGGCATCCTCAACAATCCGAGCTACATTGGCCGTATTGTCTGGAATAAGCGGCAGTACCGTAAAAACCCTGACACGGAGCGGCGCACTGCCCGGATGAACGATGCCGATCAATGGGTCTGGGCAGAGGTACCGACAATGCGTATCGTCAGCGACGATCTCTGGGAGCGCGTTCGTGCTCGCGACGCCGAGATCGGCGACCTCTATCAGAACGCCAGGACTAACCGCCTGAACGCAACACATCGGCCGGAATATCTTCTGAGCGGAATGCTGGAATGCGCAGAGTGCGGCGGGCCTTACGCCATCTCCGGCAAGGATCGCTATAGCTGCACCAACCGCAAGAAGCGGCTGCCGATCGATGATCTCGGTGGCGCCTGCTGCAGCAACAGCAAGACGATCACCCGCCACGAACTCGAAGAGCGCGTCCTCAACTGCATTCCGGTCGCCTTCTACTCGCTCGATATCTTTGACCGCATTTCGCAGAAGATGGTCGCGCATGAGGTGAGCAAGCTGAAGACCATCCCTTCCCGCAAAGATCAGATGACAAGCGAACTGGCATCGATCAAGTCGAAGCAGGCAAGCCTGATGCAGCAGATCCAGGATCGGCACGCTGAAGGCCGGCCGCGTCTCGCCATTCTCGACGATCAACTCGATGACTTGGAGGCAGCGCGCGAGGCGCTTCTTGGGGAACTCGCCACCACCGAAGAACCCGAGCAGGATTTCTCGGAGAAGATTGCCAAGTTGAAGGCGCAGTTCGATCCGACGAATACCGAGCTTGCCATTCGCAAGTTGATCTTCCTCGCCCGCAACAATGCCGACGAACAGGCCAAGCGCCGGCTGATGCCGATCGTGCGCGACCTGATCCACACGGTGGTGATCGGCAAGACACCGGGCCACCAACCGGCAGCTCTGCAGGTCCATGGCGACATCGCCAACATCATGGCCTCAATGGATGTCATCGACGTCATGCAGCAGCAGTTCCTGGCGGCCGCACAGAACGACCTGATGTCCCGCATTGCATCCGGTGAGATCGACACGGAGGCAAAAAGGGAAAAGCTCCTCGAGGCTTACTCTGAGGAGCTTTTGCGGAAGTTTCCCGAATGGGAGAATTTACAAGTTTCA
>NZ_JBBKAQ010000016.1:0-357758 GCF_037722385.1 Agrobacterium larrymoorei | reverse complement strand
CGAGCTGCGTCGTGGTCATCGCGGCCAACTGCGTCGTCGAGAGCGCTGCGACCTGCTGCTGCGTCAGGTTGGCAATGTTGTCGGTGCTCAGGTTGCTCGCCGTTAGGCCTGCAAGAGCCTTGGTGCTGATGGCCTTGACTTCATCGCTGGAGAGCGTGGCCAGAGCGTTGGACGAGAGAGCGCCCAGCTGCGCCGAAGACATCGAGGCGATCTGCGCCTTCGACAGACCCACGGCAACGTCGCTGGAAAGACCAGAAAGAGCTGTCGTCGTCAGACCGGCAAGTGCCTTGGTGCTCAGCGCCGCAATCTCGCTGGAGGAGAAGACGTTCAGTTTGTCGCTGCTCAGTGCCCCAAGCTGGGCGTTGGTCAGACCCGCTACCTGCGAAGAGGTCAGTGCGGCGAGCTGCGTCGTGGTCATCGCGGCCAACTGCGTCGTCGAGAGCGCTGCGACCTGCTGCTGCGTCAGGTTGGCAATGTTGTCGGTGCTCAGGTTGCTCGCCGTCAGGCCTGCAAGAGCCTTGGTGCTGATGGCCTTGACTTCATCGCTGGAGAGCGTGGCCAGAGCGTTGGACGAGAGAGCGCCCAGCTGCGCCGAAGACATGGAGGCGATCTGCGCCTTCGACAGACCCACGGCATTTGTACTGTTAAGGCCGGCCAGCGTTGCTGTCGTCAGGCCTGCGAGCGCTTTAGCGCTGATCGCATTGATATCATCTGACGAGAAAACTGCGATGTCCGCACTGCCCAGCGTCGCAAGCTGCGCTGAAGAAAGGCTGGCGACCTGCGTCGAGTTCAGGGATTCGAGCTGAGCGGTCGAAAGAGCGTCGACCTGGCTGGTGTAAAGAGCAACGACCTGGCCCGCGCTGAGGCCGCTGAGTTGAGTTGTACTCAGCACGCTAATTTGGTCCAAGGTAAGGCCCTTGACAGCACTTACGGAAATGGCGCGAACGTCATCGGAGCTCAGAAGAGCGAGGTTAGCTGTGGTCAAGGCCGCGAGCTGAGCCGACGAAAGGGCCTTGATCTTCGTGCTATCAAGCGCATTCACGTCTGCCGAGGTCAAGCCAGCGATCGTGGACGTGGAAAGCTTTGAAATCTGCACAGCAGACAAGGATGAGATGATCGTAGTCATGAACGTGTCCCTTACCGAATGGCGACTGGTCGCGCCTATCTGCCGCCCGAGACCGTCCGCACTGACAGGAATCCGACGCACGCAAATAAAGCGAAATTGTTGAGAACATGGCTCATGTGAACCTGCGTAGGAACCGCTTCATGCAATTCGAGCTGGAGGAGCCCGGATTTCCCACGCTAGCTATTGCGAATGCCGCTAATGAAATTTGCCGCTTGAATAACTCACTATGCCTATTTCGTAGCAGGCAAACCTTTAAAGTCGGGTTAACATTCTCACCTTTTGCACGCCCTTATTCTTCAAATTCATGTATTTTAGCGGGCTGTTGAATTAAGATAGTGTACCAATTTTTTACGGGAGCCATTTCCATTACTATCAGAAAACACAGATTAGCGGCTTTATTTAATAGGTATTAGCCGCCTGTATGAAAATATTGCTCCCAAAGAAAAGCAACAAGTAGAGTGTATTCTCATCTCAATAGAGATCCTGCGCTTCTGATCTGTCAGCCCCCCGCAACCTTTCGGCTAGAAACTGGGTCGGCGTGCTTGAAAAAACTGAAAGAAACGAGCTGATTTCGTTCTTTTCTGCCGAAGATGACCGGTACTGATCGCTAGATTTTATAACGCTCTGCAAGTTTAGTCGAGCCCTTTGCGCGACATACCAGACTTTTAGAGGGCGCTATTCTCCGTGTATCCCTTGTTCCTTTGGGTTGTTCCGGCTTGGTCAAGTTACTGGCAGTATCGCTTTTTCTTCAATGTCCTGCCGATTTTTCAACCATCAAGATGTATCTGGCCACTGCTCTTCTCCCAGGATGCTGACCTGCTCTATGGAAGAAACCGCGGATCTACAGCACTCACCTCTCCTCACATCGAGCAAAGATCGAAGTAGCAGGTACAGATGGCGCGACGGATGTCTAGGAACGGCCAGACTTCTGGGCATGCTCCAATAGCGGTGACGTGGAGATGACGTGTCTTAGCGTTTATGACTTGAAGCCTTGCAGCTCAGCTGCTCTGTTCATGAGTTAGAACGTGTTCAGTTTGGCGAGGACACGCAACTTGCTAGAGTAAGGAGCCCGATTGCGAAGCAATCGAGGCGCTTGCCTGAGACGCACCTGTCTCAGCAATGTGGATCGATTTCTTACCCAATCTTCCAGCACGTACCTTCCGCGCAGGCGAACGCGGGTCCTGAAACGAGTTGAGGGGCGGAACTATGTCCACCCCCCATCGCGTTCTGATAGCTGTTTCCGGTGTCTCTACAACGTCTTTGAAGTTATCTAACCACAGACCACTTCGAAGTGTTGATCGCTCCCCTTAGAACTCTTCCCAGTTCTGCTCACTCGCCTTCAGCGCAGGTGTTTCTGCTGGTGCGCCGAATGCCTTTGCGAGCGTGTTACCGAGCGCACGTGCAGGCGACGAAACGGGGCGGGCCGTTGGTTTGACTGCGGCGGGTGTAAAGCTTGGCTTCGTCGAATAGACCGGCTTTGGTGCAGCGGCGGGCGCTGCGCGTGGTGCTATCGGTGCTGAACTTGACGTAATGGACGTAACACGCGTGGCCGCGCCGGCTCCCAGGTTGAACTGGCCGATAAGGCTGTTCAGCGACTCTGCCTCACGGGCAAGCGAGTGGCTTGCTGCCGTCTGCTGTTCGACCATGGCGGCGTTCTGCTGCGTTCCCTGGTCCATGGTGTTGACTGCGGTGTTGATCTCCTGCAGGCCAGTTGCCTGTTCACGTGAGGCGGTGACGATCGCGCTGACATGGGCGTTGATCTCTTCCACCTCGGCCACGATCATCTGCAGCGCCTTGCCGGTTTCGCCAACGAGGCCCACACCGTTTTCGACATGCTTGCTGGAGTTGCTGATGAGCGACTTGATTTCCTTTGCCGCATTGGCGGAACGTTGGGCGAGTTCGCGCACTTCCTGAGCAACCACAGCAAAACCCTTGCCAGCTTCGCCGGCGCGGGCTGCTTCAACACCCGCATTCAACGCAAGCAGGTTCGTCTGGAAGGCAATGTCGTCGATCACGCCGATGATGTTGGTGATTTCGCCGGAGGACTTTTCGATCTCCTGCATCGCGGCCACGGCGCGGCGTACCACGGCACCGGATTGTTCGGCACCGGCACGGGCGCGCTGCACAAGAGCGCCAGCCTCTTCTGCACCCTTGGCGCTGTCGCGAACCGTCGTGGTCACTTCTTCCAAGGCGGCGGCGGTTTCTTCGACGGAAGCCGCCTGCTGTTCGGTGCGGCGCGACAGATCATCAGCTGCAGACAGCATTTCGGCGGCGCCGGCATGGATGGCCGCAGCGTTCTCGCCTACCTTGCGCAATGTCTGCTGCAAGCTGTCGAGCGAGTTGTTGTAGTTCACGCGAAGTGGCTCGATGAACGGAGTGAACGGCTTTTCGATGCGATAGTCGAGATTGCCGTCGGCGAGCGCCTGCAGCCCCTTTGCCAATTCTTCGCGGGCAAAGACCTGCTCAGCTTCGGCACGCTCCTTCTCAGCCTCGTTGCGCAGACGATCGGCTTCGGTCGCGGAGCGCATGCGGTCCGTCTCGCCGGCAAGACGCTGTTTCTCGATGGCGCCATCCTTGAAGACCAGAACGGCCTTTGCCATTTTTCCGACTTCGTCGCCGCGATCAAGCGCAGGGACATCGACATTGTTATCGCCATTGGCCAGGCGGCCCATGGCATCCGTCATGCCGACGATGGGCGTGACGATGGCGCGCGACAACGCCCAGATCAAGAGGACCGAAACAAGACCCGCCGCGGCACCACCGCCGAGCAGCGCATATTGAAGATTGGCCTGCGCGCCCTGTTGAGCGGCGATCTGCGACTTTGTCAACGTGTCGAGCTGTTCCTTGATCTTGTCGGCAGCGGCGCGGAAGCCATCAACCTGGCCCTTGGCCTGATTGCGGCCGATCTCGATGATTTCGGAGACCGGGGCTTCCGTCGTCTTGCGAGCAGCGATCTGAGGCTCTGCCAGTTGCTTGAAGAAGACAGTCGCAGCGGCTTCCATCTCGTCGATGGATTTCAGAATATCCGGTTGGTCGGCGGCGTATACCCGTGCTTCTTTCAGTTTCGCGAGCATCACGTCGCGCTGCGCGAAGACATCCTTGTAGGTGCTATCGCTACGGAACAGAAGAAAGCCGCGCTGGTTGACCACCTGCTCCAGCATGGCGGCCTTCGCTTCGTCCACCGTCTGCATGAGTTGAGCGGTGCGTGTCTGCGTTTCAGACAGACGCTGTGCATCCAGCGTTTGAAGAAAGACAACTGCCGAGGCCACGAGGCACACACCCATCAAGGCGACGAAAGTCATCATCAGCTTGATGTTGATAGGCAAATTTTTCAAAGACATCGACAACTCTTCTTCGACTCAAGGACCGCTCATCAGTCATCAGACGGCGAACCAATAGCTTTCCGGACTAACCTTCATGTCAGTGACGGGATCTGTTTTCAGCCTCGCAAATTGCTGCAAATCGGTTGATTTTTACTTAAATTTGAACGTTCTAAAAAGACAAACCAAGCCACTATTGGAAAAGGTAAACGAAGTGTTCCTGAGCTCACGGGCACAAAGCGCTTGCACTGCGCCCGATTGGTCGTCATTGACACTGTCCATGACCAAAACATCCGAAAATCAACGCCTGGACCAGCTTCTGGTCTCCAAAGGCCTGTTTGCCAGTCGCTCCCGTGCGCGCGATGCGGTATCGCGCGGCACTGTCAGCGTGAACGGCAAGATCGTGACCAAGCCGAGCCTCTGCTTTGCCGAGAACGCGGTTATCGCAATCGACGATCCGGCGCAGGATTATGTTTCGCGCGCAGCACTCAAGCTCGTCGCGGCCCTTGATCATTTCAAGCTGGATCCGCAAGGCCATGAGTGTCTTGATGTCGGCGCTTCCACAGGCGGCTTTACAGAAGTGCTGCTGGAGCGCGGTGCGGGCCACGTCACCGCAATCGATGTGGGACATGGACAGATCCATCCGCGTGTGGAGAACAACCCGCGCGTGACCAGCATCGAGGGGCTAAACGCGCGGTTTTTGACGCAGGACGATATTGACGGTCGCGAGATCAGCTTCATCGTCTCGGACGTCTCCTTCATTTCGCTGAAACTTGCACTCGCGCCAGCGCTCGATCTAGCCACGAGCAGTGCATTCGCGGTTCTGCTCGTCAAGCCGCAGTTCGAAGCCGGGCGGGAGGCGATCAGCAAGGCCGGCCTGTTGAAAGAGCCGGAAACGGCCCCACAGGTTGCCGCAGAGCTGCAACGCTGGCTAACGGAAGACATGGGCTGGGAAAGCCTTGGTCTCATCCCCTCCCCGATTGCCGGTGGAGATGGCAATGTAGAATTCCTTCTCGGAGGCAGAAAGCCATGAGCACGCAGACCGTCAAAATCCAGAGCCTCGGCGCCCAGGGCGACGGCATTGCGCACTGTCCCGACGGCACGGTCTATGTGCCGTTTTCTCTTCCGGGAGAGACAGTCGCCATTGCTCGGGTGAAAGACCAGGGCACGATCATCTCGATTACGCAGGCGTCACCTGATCGTCGCGAACCTGCCTGTCGCCACTTCGGGCCGGAAGGCAAGAACGGCACCTGCGGCGGCTGCTCGCTGCAACATGTGGCCGACGAGCCCTATCACGCCTTCAAGCGCAACCTCGTCGTCTCGGCCCTGCGCTCAAAGGGTCTGGATGTGGAGGTCGAGCCGCTGGTGATCTGTCGGCCCGGTGAGCGGCGGCGCGTTGTCTTCACTGCGCGTAAAACCGAGAAGGGACTTCTTCTCGGCTTCAGCCAGGCCAATAGCCACCATATCGTCGCGATCGAGGAATGTCCCATCGCTTCGACTGCCATCGTATCGAGGCTCGACGCGATCCGCGCCATCGGCCTGCCGCTCGCATCCAATGCCGAGCCTTTCCGCATGACGGTGTTGGAGACACTTTTCGGGCTCGATATTGCGGTGGACGGCATCAAATCCGTCAACGACAAGCAGCGCAGGGCACTGACGGAAACGGTTCTCTCCATGCGCGGCATCGCTCGCGTGTCGCTTTCTGGCGAAATCCTCATCGAACCGCAGAAGCCCGTGATCGAATTTGGCAGCGTGAAGGTCGCGCCTCCGGCCGGAAGCTTCCTTCAGGCCACGAAGGCAGCGGAAGACGCCATGGCCGAACGCGTCCTGGCACATGTCGGCAAGTCGAAGCGGATCGCCGATCTGTTCTGCGGCACCGGCACTTTCACGCTACGGCTGGCGCGTATCGGCAAGGTGCATGGCGTGGAAGCCGAAGACAAGCCGTTGAAGGCGCTGGATTTTGCCGCACGCAACACGCCGGGCCTGAAGCCAGTCACAATTGAGCGGCGTGACCTGTTCCGTCATCCGCTGATTGCCAAGGAACTGAAGCTTTACGACGCGGTCGTCTTCGATCCGCCGCGGGCGGGTGCTGAAGCGCAATGCAAGGAGCTTGTTCGCAGCACGGTGAAGAAGATCGTCGCCGTCAGCTGCAATCCGCTGTCTCTGGCGCGCGATCTCTCCATCCTGGTCGAGGGCGGTTATCGCATCACAAGCGTGACGCCGATCGACCAGTTCCTCTGGTCGCCGCATGTCGAGGCGGTGGTCACGCTGGAAAAGTAAGGGCTTACCAGGCCGTGTCGATACTGCCGCTGCCAACTACACCGGAGCAGCGGCAACGGCCACCGACGCGACCCTGCTGAACCGGGCAGACATAGGGACGCGAGCGATCGGCGCTGTCGGGCGGCGTGATGACGCAGACGAAGCGTGGCTGGCGGCGATCCCAACCGTTGTTTTGGTTCTGGTTGCTGCGTTGTGAGCGGCTGTTGAAATCCTGAACCTGCACGATATCGCTTTGCGACGGTGAAGACATCATCGGCGACGACAGCATGCCTGCCTCCGCAACGCCGGATAGCGACAGTGTGGCAATCATTGCAAGAGCGGTTTTGCGCATCATGGCGGCCTTCTCCCAACAGTAAAGATGCCGATCCAATAATCGGAAACACTTCCTGTTCCGTAAAGACCTACACCTTCTTCTCAAGAGACTTAACGGCGCATGAATGCCTCGAATGCGGCACGCGCCTCCGCGCTCTGGAGCTGGGCAGCGAAGTGGACGATTTCCTCGTCAATCCGTGTACGGATCGCATCGACATCGCCACGCACGAGATCACGGGCGATCTTCAATGCCTGCGGTGGCTTCGATGCGAGGTTGGCGGCTATCTTCAGCGTTTCCGCCTCGACATCCGCTTCGGACACGACCTTCCAGATCAGTCCCGCTGCAAGCGCCTGCTCAGCGGAGAAACCCTCACCCGCCGCGAGCAACGCAAAGGCTCGCTGATGGCCAGCGATACGCGGAACGAGAAGGCTGGAGGCAGCTTCGGGCACCAGTGCCAGATCGACGAAAGGTGTCTTGAACAGGCTGCGGCTGGACGCAACCGTCAGGTCGCAATGCAGGTTCAGCGTCATGCCGATGCCGATAGCCAATCCATCGACGCCGGAGACGATGGGCTTTCTCACGCCCACCAGCGTGTGGAGGAAATCTCCAGCCGTGAGCCGGCCTTTGCCTCCCGACATGGCAAATCCAAGAAAATCGGCCATATCGTTGCCGGCAGAGAAGCACCCCGGCGTGCCGAGAAAGGCGATGGCGCGTATGTCCTCGTCTGCATCGGCGGTCGTTAGAGCCTCGATCATGCTGCGATACATCGCATCGGTTATTGCGTTCTTCTTGTCTGGTCGGTTGAAGCGGATGACCTGCACACCAATGGCAGCCTGCGGACGCTCGATAAGGATATGATCTTCAGACATCGACACTTTCCTCAGCCAAGAACGATACGTGCAGCTTCAAGGCTTGCGGCACCGGAAACAACGCGATCCTTCAAGGCAGCCGTCTCCGCCAAGAGGTTTTCCGCCGCAAAGCGGCAAAGCGAAGCGCGCTTGGCTCCCTGCCCGTCGTCAACCGCTGCAAGCGCGCCCTTGGCGAGATAAACCCCCGTCAGCGCAAGTCCGAACAGGCGTTGATAAGGTGTGGCACCGGCAAGGGCGGCGGCAGCATCGCCCTTGGCCTGGGTCTCCAACAACCAGTCGGTGGCAGCTTCGAGATCGGCAATGCTCTGGTCGAGATAGCGGGCGGTTTCTCCCAGTTCCGACGTGTTCGACGCACGAACGGCCTCGGCAACGGCCTTCAACTCGTCGATGAAGCCACGGACCTGATGCCCTCCAGAGAGCGGCAGCTTGCGCATGACGAGGTCGATGGCCTGAATGCCGTTGGTGCCCTCATAGATCGGGGCAATGCGGGCGTCGCGCAGATAGCGGGCCGCACCCGTCTCTTCGATGAAGCCCATGCCGCCATGGACCTGGATGCCGAGCGAGGCCACGTCCACACCCGCATCGGTAGAGAAGGACTTTGCAATCGGTGTCAAAAGGGCCGCACGCTCCTGCCAGAACTTCTGCGTGCCGGCATCACTTTCCGCATGGCTCATGTCGATTGCGTGGGCGCAGGCGAAGCTGATAGCGCGAGAACCTTGCGTCAGCGCCTTCATCGTGAGCAACGTTCTGGCAATATCGGGATGCTCGATAATCGGGCTCATGCCCGTGGCTTTCGTTCCCGGTGCTTTGCCCTGCGTCCGCTCATTGGCGTATTGGATCGCCTTTTGAGTTGCGGCTTCGCAAATCGCGACACCCTGCATGCCGACGGCCAAGCGGGCGTTGTTCATCATGGTGAACATGCAGGCAAGGCCCTTGTTCTCTTCACCCACAAGCCAGCCGATCGCACCCTTCTCCTGACCAAACCGGCCATCGCCGAAGATCATCGTGCAGGTCGGCGAACCGTGGATGCCGAGCTTATGCTCGAGAGCATGGCAGAACAGGTCGTTGCGCTCACCGGGATTGCCGGCTGCATCGGGCAGGAACTTCGGCACGAGGAAAAGCGAGATGCCGCGGGTGCCGGCCGGCGCGTCCGGCAGGCGGGCGAGCACCAGATGAATGATGTTCTCGGCGGCGTCGTGCTCACCCCATGTGATGTAAATTTTCTGACCGAAGATGCGATAGGTGCCGTCCCCGGCGCGCTCCGCTCTCGTCTTCAGCGCCGCGAGATCGGAACCGGCCTGCGGCTCCGTCAGGTTCATGGTGCCCGTCCATTTACCACTGACGAGGTTTTCGAGATACGCGGCCTTGAGTTCCTCGCTGCCGTGCGCCGTAATGGCTTCGACCGCGCCCATGGTGAGCGTCGGGCAAAGCGCAAAGGCCATCGACCCGGAGTTCCACATTTCGAGTGCTGCGACGTTCAGCATATGCGGCAGGCCTTGCCCGCCGAATTCTTCCGGTGCTGTCAGACCGTTCCAGCCACCTTCCGCCCATCGATGATAAAGACCGGCCCAACCGTCAGGCGTGCGAACCTCGCCGTCCACCATGCGAGAACCCTGTCGATCGCCGATTTCGGCAAGAGGAGCGACCTCTTCGGTGGCGAAACGCCCCGCTTCCTGGAGAATGGCATCGACGAGATCTTCATCGAGATCACCGAGTGCGCCGCTCTGAAGAGCCTCACCCAGGCCTGCAACGTGTTTCAACGTAAAAGCGATATCGTCTACCGGCGCGGTATACATCCTGCCTCCTCCCGAAGCGTCTGCCTACAATGCAATGTCCCCACGGGCTAATTGATTTTTACGTAAACGTCAATTTGAAATTTCCCCCTGGTGGAAGCGCGTGGGGTCTATTACAGGCCTTTCCTATCCCTCCACGCGTTGTGTTTTCACAAGCTTGCCCACAATCTTGATCGCCATACCTCGCCAGTATCGCTGTCGTTATGAAACTGTCATAAAACTCTGATCTGCATGTCCGACCTCTCGGACAGAGCGGCCTTTGGCGTGCATTCGCCCGCCTTTCAGGAACAAGATATGGATATACAGTACCCAGCCATCCCCGGCCTCGTTTGGGCCTATCGCTTTCAACCGGGAAGCCAGGCCTGCATGCGTCTTGCGCCCACCGTTCAGTGGAGCGACATGGAAAGTGTCGAAGGCTTCTTCTGGCTGCATCTCAATTTGGCGGATACACGCGTCACGGCTTTTCTAGAGGCCATTCCCGGTCTCGACGAGAATATCCGCGCAATCCTGACGACGCATGAAACCCATCCCTCCATCACTGTCGATGAGGGCGCGCTTTACGGCACATTGGTGGATTTTCAGCGCGAGTTCGATCAGGACACGCGCGACCTTGGCTGGTTGCATTTTGCGCTGACAGATCGGTTTATCATCACCACACGGCTACAGCCGTTGCGGTCGGTGGACCGTCTGCGCGCAGCAATCGACAAAAACCCGAAGCGCTACAGCACGCCGTCGCACATCTTCGAAGGACTGGTAGCAGAGTTTCAGCGCAGCCTCATCAATCTGGTGATGGAGACGACCGAAGAACTGAACGCGATCGAGGACTACGTCTACGACACCACGCCGCGTGACGAACGGCGCAGGCTGGCACCAGTTCGACGCACCGTCGTACGGCTGCATCGCCATTTGCGAACGGTGCTGACATTGATGCGGCGCGCCTCAGCTGCGGATGAGGATGAAATGCCGGCGGGTTTCGAGGAGATTGCCGGTCGGCTGACAAGTCGGCTGGAGTCTGTCGACTACGATGTCTACGCGTTGCAGGAGCGAGCGCGTCTGCTGCATGAAGAAATCGATTCGAAGCTGTCCTCCGAAACCAACCGCCACCTCTACATCCTCTCGATCATGACGGCATTTCTTTTGCCACCCACCCTCGTCACCGGCTTCTTCGGCATGAACACCAGCGCACTGCCGTTTATCGATGGTGGGAACGGTACGCTTTATGCGGGCGGATTCATTATAGCCTCTAGTCTCTTGGCGTGGTTCCTGCTGCGGCGCGTCGGCATCATTTAACAAAAAAGCCGCCCCGCGGACGCGGGACGGCCCCTATCAATTATATGTTCTTGCCCGATCAGCTGTACGGCGAGTAGCAGGTCTGGCGCGGACCGTGGTAAGGCTGGAATGTGTTGCTATAGGCATCGTACGAGCGATAGCGACCGTAGCACCAGTTCACGTGCGCCTGGCTCACGCCACCACGCACGACCGGACGATACTCGCGGTAGACCGGGCGAGGACGATACTCAGGAACGGGGCGATAGACCTCGCGCGGCTGAGACAGTGCGCCGCCGACGATCGCGCCGGTCGCAAAGGCTGCCAGCGGGAACCAGTAGCCATTGTGGCGACGATAACCAGGACGGTAATCGCGGTAGCCACGATGGCCGCGATAGTAGCCTGAGCCGTAGTCGCGGTAGTAGCCACGATCGCGCCAGTACTGGACGTTGACGATGTTGTTGTCGGCCTGGGGTGCAGAAGGTGCTGCGGGCACGATCGGCATCGCCTGCGCCGGGATAATAGATCCAGCAGTAACAACTGCAGAAAGCCCGGCAGCCAAAATAGCTTTCATGTAAGTCTTCATCTGACCTTCTCCATTCACATCCGGATACTCTACCGGACGGGGTGAACTACGACGATTATTCTCCTGCTCATCCATTTTTTACGGCGTGGACTCGCCTTATATTCACGTTAAGAAATTCAGCCTGAATGCAGCATTAACGAAACGATCACAGATACTTGAACGGGTTGCTGTCAGGCGGCAGAAGGCCCGGACAAGCCGGGCCTTCCAAATCAACGATTTCAGCTATAGGGCGAAACGCACTGGCGGCGTGGCCCGTTATTGGGCTGATAGCTGTTGTCATAAGCGCGGTAGGAGCGCCAACGGTTGGCGCACCATTGCTGATGGCTGCTGCCATAGGAGGGGCGCGCCTGATTGGTTGCGCCGCCGATGATCGCGCCAGCGGCAAAGGCTGCAAGCGGGAACCAGTAGCCGTTATGGTAACGATAGCCCGGACGGCGTTCGCGATAGCCACGGTGCCCGTTATAGAAGCCCTGGCGACGATACTCGCGATGGTGACGCCAGTCGCGACCATGGCGCTGACGCCATTCACGACGATCACGCCAATCGCGATACTGAACGTCTACGACGTGATCCTGTGCGGCAACAGGTGCCGGAATTGGTGTTCGGACCTGAAAGGCCTGCGATGGCGTAAAGCTCGTCAGGACCATGACAAAAGCGGTGGCGAGGCTCGTCTTCCGCAAATTCAGCATGAATTTCCTCCGTTTCTTTGCACATTGATGTTGTGCTGTTTTTATATCTTTCGGCAGAAACGCGGAAAAACGCCCGCAATGACACAGCCTCAGACATTTTAGAAACGGAAGAACTACGAACTCGTTCCATGGACTTGGCAGCGAATGCCAATTTCCAGAAGCGATAAGGCGGGAGGAGGCTTTACGCCTCCACCTTGACGTCAGTGAGCGGCCTTGAGCAGCAGGCCAAAATATAGCCTTCAGCAATATCCTCATCGAGGATGCCGCCATTGTGGTTCATCTCGACCTCGCCTGACAGCTTCAGCACGCGGCAGGTGCCGCAGATGCCGGATTCGCAAGCCGCGCCGATGCGAACACCAGCCGATCTTGCAGTCATCAGAACCGTTTGGCCCGGCTGACAAGGCACTTCCTTGCCGGAGAGCGTGAAGCCGACGGTCGTCAGCGCCTCACCATCGGCTTCAAGCGCGGTTTCTCCAACGGCCACCGGCGGTGCGGCAGGCGCGAAGCTTTCCTGATGGTAACGTGTCATGTCGAAGCCGGAGGCTTCGAGCATGGAGCTTACGGCTGCCATGAATGGCTCGGGCCCGCAGCAAAACACCGTACGATCCATGAAGTCAGGAGACAGGAGCGCAATCTTTGCCTTATCGACGAAGCCCTTCAGACCCGACCAAAGATCGGTACGTCCGCAGGACTCGACGATGAACCCCAGCGACAGGTTCGGCATGTAGCGCGCGAGATATTCGAGCTCATGGCGGAACACGATGTCAGCGGGCGTGCGCGAGCAGTTGATGAAGGAGATATCGCTGTGCGGCGCGCGATCGCACATGTCGCGCACCATCGACATCATTGGTGTAACGCCAGAGCCTGCCGAGATGAACAGGTACTTGTCGCCCGGGTGCTTAACGTAGGAAAAATCACCCAGAGGACCAAGCGCGCGGATCTTCATTCCCGGCTTGAGGTTGTCGAACATCCACCGGGTGCCGATCGAGTTCTTCTGCGCCTTAACCGTGACCGCCACGGCATAGGGTCGAGACGGTGTGGATGACAGCGTATAGGTCCGTAACAGCGGCTCCGGCCCGACCGGCAGTTCCAGCGTCACGAACTGTCCCGGAATATAGCGAAACCAGTTCGTGTCATTGGAGCGAAACAGGAACGTCATCACATCCGGCGTTTCGGGGGTTACCGAAATGCATTCCAGCATGTGAAGCTTGTCGCTCCAGGGCTTCATCTCGTCGATATGCTTATAGGTCACAGCCATGGTCATCTGCATCAAGCCACTGCGGAGAGCTTCTTCTCGTCGCCCGACAACCGGTCGATCATGAAGTCGGCATACCAGTTGACGAACTGCATGACGCCGCCTTCGTCTTCCATGGAGTAAGGACCTGGCTCATACGCCGGTGAGCGAATACCGAAGGCATTTTCCTCGACGATCCGGCGATCCTGATCGTTGGTTTCGTTCCAGACATGGGTCAGGTCTTCGAGATTGTAGTCGACGCCTTCCACCGCGTCCTTGTGAACCAGCCACTTGGTGGTCACCATGGTTTCCTGCGGACCAAGCGGCAGCACGCGGAAGGAAATCATGTGGTCGCCGAGGAAGTGGTTCCAGGTCGTCGGATAATGGAAGAGCAGCAGCGCGCCGATGTGGCTGATGGTAACATCGTCAGACAGCGGGCGACGAACCGCAGGCTTACCGGACATGGTGTAGCTTTCGGCTTCACCAATCAGCGGCATGCGCGCGACGCGGAATTGACCCTTCGGGTCGATCTTGAAACGGCTCGGCAGACCTGCCGCTTCGCAGCGCGCCCAGTGGCCACCGATTTCCGGATCGCTGGCGCCGCCATCTGTGCCGGTGACGCTCGGGTTTTCCGGATAGGTGCGGCAAAGCTCAGGATGGTTGGCGGCGCAGTGGTAGCACTCGCGGTTGTTTTCCCAGACGAGCTTCCAGTTGCCCTTTTCGATGATGGTGCTTTCATGCGCCACCTTGGCTTCCCAGACGCGGTGCGGCTTCATGTAAGCCTCGACTTCGGCACGCACTGGCGCGAAATCCATGGGCTGATCAGCCAGGCAGATGAAGACGTAACCGGCAACCGTTTCGCAGGCGATCGGCTTCAGGCCATAATCTTCCTTGTTGAAGTTCTCAGCCATATGGCGGGCAAAAAGAAGCTTACCATCGAGATCATAAGTCCACTGATGGTAAGGACAGACCAAACGGGCGGACTGGCCCTTCTCGCTGGTGCAAACGCGCGAGCCGCGGTGGCGGCAAGAATTGTGGAATGCGCGGACGGTGCCGTCTTTGCCGCGGACAATCACCACAGCATAGTTGCCGACCTGGACAGTGAAATACATGCCGGACTTCGGCACTTCGCAGTCATGACCCACAAACAGCCAGTCACGATACCAGATGGTTTCCATGTCGAGCTGGAAGTAATCCTGATCGGTGTAAAATGGCTGCTCAAGGCTGAAGCCTTCGCGGCGATTCTTCAATTGGCGCAATACGGTTTCACGCAGTTCCATGGCCATGTCCTCGAGTAATACTGCAGCCACCCAACAATCCTGGCCGCATCGTGTAGGTTGATCTAATCATTCGCGTCTTTTTCCAGCACCACATTGCGCGACATTCTGTCCCGCATTGGCGACAAATTGCGACATCGTCCGCAAAAGTACTGCTTTATTTTTTTTGAATGTAAAACAGTAGCTTAGAGTAAAATTCAGGCAATCGTCCGTCGCAATAAGACTTCGGCTTCCGATGCGCTGCGACGGACACCGCCGGAAGACCAGAAACCCGATATTAACTCTAGTCGGCTAAAAAGCTTATATCTTTCAAAGAGGATATGGCTGTGGAGAAGGAAACTCGTATCCGCTATGTGGACACAAAGTCCG
The DNA here is from genome assembly GCF_037722385.1 of Agrobacterium larrymoorei. GTDB lineage: Bacteria > Pseudomonadota > Alphaproteobacteria > Rhizobiales > Rhizobiaceae > Agrobacterium > Agrobacterium larrymoorei_C. The sequence goes on along the minus strand of NZ_JBBKAQ010000016.1, from coordinate 342,636 downwards.
GCAAGATCACGCCGATACGGTCCAAAACCGCGCATTCGGATTTTCTGCGGACCGGGCGCATTGGTCGCCTCGAAGAGACACTTCCGCCAGGCGGCAAGCGATACCTTTCCCACGAACAGGTCGCAGAAATCACCGGGCGCCGCTTGCAGGATGCGGGCTCCAAGACCCATTCACGGTTAAACGGCTTCCATTCCAGTCTCCGGTTCCCGAATATGGTGTCTCACAAACTGATCGAGCAAAGTCCGCATCTCGGCTATTGTCATGTGACCGCATCCACGACCAGTTTCGACAAACGCAAACCGATCTTGTGGTCATTCTACCTCGCCAACTTCTTTGCGGAACTGTGCGGCGACGAACAGTTTTTCGACAAGATCGACCAGACCCGGTCGCGCATGTATTTCGCCGTGGCCATGCAGCCGGAGAGTGGCGGCAAGTCTGTCGCGATCGACAAGTCCGTTCACCGCGGCGGTCTGCTGTTCCAGACACAAGATCCAAAGGAAGCCTTGAAGAACGTGTTGATGCTGGGCGCTCGTTCCGACGAGATGCGCAAAATCATCCGCGCTCTATAAAAACGGGTCTCCACGCAGTTTCTTCTGCTTCAAATCGTTATGGTTTTGCGGATCGCGTTTGCAAAACTGCTTCACAGTGCCGCGCGACATGCTTTAAGAGCCTTTCTCAAGGAAAGGGCCTTTAGGAATGGCGCGACATATCGATATCGAGCAGCAGCCGGAAGAAGCACTGGATGAAGCCGTCCACGTTCTCGAAGCAGGCTTACCCGTCGCCATACCGACTGAAACCGTCTACGGCCTTGCAGCGGATGCGACCAATCCAGAAGCCATCACCCGCATTTACGAGACGAAAGGCCGTCCACAGTTCAATCCGCTGATCTGCCACATGGCCAGCATCGCGATGGCGGAGCAGCATGCGGTCTTCGATCCGATCTCACGCAAGCTGGCGGAGGCCTTTTGGCCCGGACCTATCACGCTGATTTTGCCGTTGAGAAAAGAGAGCCCCATCCATTCGCTGGCGACAGCTGGTCTCGACACGGTCGGCATCCGCATCCCGAAAGGCTTTGCCAGCGCATTGATCGAGAAGCTCGGCAAGCCGCTTGCGGCTCCCAGCGCGAACAGCTCCGGCAAGATCAGCTCGACAAGTGCCGCTCATGTGGAGGCGGATCTGGGTCAGAAAGTCGACCTCATCCTCGATGGCGGCGCTGCTCCGGTGGGCGTCGAATCCACCATCATCAAGGTAGAAAGCGACGGCTCTGTGCGCCTCCTGCGCCCCGGCGGACTGGTGGCGGAAGATATCGAACGGGTCGCGGGTATCAGGCTGATCAGACCGGCCACCGCATCTGCGGCGATCGAGGCGCCCGGCATGCTGGCCTCGCATTATGCGCCGGGTGCTTCAGTCCGCCTGAATGCGACGTCTGTTCAGAGTGGCGAGGCTCTGATTCGCTTCGGCGGGGAGCCGGTGGCAGGACAAGAAGATGCGATTGCCGTACTCGATCTCAGCCCCACCGGCAACCTTCCCGAGGCCGCAGCCAATCTGTTTGACCATCTCAAACTTGCCGATGCCAGCGGTGCCGCCACCATTGCGGTGACACCCATTCCTCATACGGGGCTGGGCGAAGCTATCAATGACAGGTTGGAGCGCGCGGCTGCGCCGCGACCCTGACTTCGCCTGAACCGTATCCGGAGGAAATCCTGTGACATCGAACGCCCCTTCTGAAGAGTTGCTCTCGCGCTTTGCCGCTATCGTTGGCGAGACGAACGCGCTGCGTGAGGCTTCCGATCTGGCGCCGCATCTTATCGAAAACCGCGGGCTCTATCACGGCACCTCGCCGCTTCTGTTGCGTCCTTCGACCACAGAGCAGGTTGCGGCCATCATGAAGCTTGCGAGCGAAACCGGCACGGCTATCGTGCCACAGACCGGCAATACCGGCCTGGTCGGCGGACAAACACCGCGCAGTGGCGCAAGTGACGTCATCCTGTCGCTGGAGCGCATGAACAAGGTTCGCGATATCGATCCCGTCGCCAATGTGATTGTCGTCGATGGCGGCTGCATCTTGGACGATGTTCATAAGGCTGCAGAAAAGGTGGAGCGGATGTTCCCGCTTTCGCTCGGGTCGCAAGGCTCATGCCGCATCGGCGGCAACCTCGCCACCAATGCTGGAGGCACGGCCGTGCTGGCGTATGGCAATATGCGCCAGCTTTGCCTTGGACTGGAAGTTGTTCTTCCTACTGGCGAAATCTGGGATGGCCTTCGCCGGTTGAAGAAGGACAACACCGGTTATGATCTGCGCGATCTCTTCATTGGCTCCGAAGGCACGCTCGGCATTATCACGGGCGCGGTGCTGAAGCTCTTCCCAAAGCCTCTCGGCCATCAGGTCGCCTTTGCCGGTCTCAACTCTCCAGCGGATGCGCTCAAGCTGTTCGAGCGCGCATCTACGCTGTGCGGATCGGCGCTCACCGGCTTCGAACTGATGCCGCGGATCGGCGTCGAATTTACCGCCAAACATATTCCGGGCGTGCGCGACCCACTCGAAACGCCCCATCCTTGGTATGTGCTTATCGATATCGCCAGTTCGGACTCGGCCGAAACCGCCCAGACCATGGTGGAAACACTGCTGGAGCAAGGATTTGAAGCGGGGATCGTTCAGGATGCCGTGATCGCCTCCTCGGAAGCCCAGCGTCAGGCACTGTGGCATATGCGCGAGAGCATGTCGGACGCGCAGAAGCCAGAGGGCGGCTCCATCAAGCACGATGTCTCCGTTCCGGTCTCTCACGTTCCTGAGTTTATGGATATGGCAGAAAAAGCCGTCATGATCGCCATTCCCGGCGCGCGCATCTGTGCCTTCGGGCACATGGGCGACGGCAATATCCACTACAACATTTCCCAGCCGGTGGGCGCCGATAAGAGCGCTTTCCTCGCCCGATGGAGAGAGATCAACGAGATCGTCCACACCATCGTGCTTTCTCTCGGCGGCTCCATTTCCGCTGAGCACGGTATCGGGCAACTGAAGCGGGATGAATTGGCAGCCATTCGTCCGGCGATCGAAATGGAGTTGATGCGCCGCATCAAGACCGCCTTCGATCCCGCCGGCATCATGAACCCCGGTAAAGTCGTGGTTTCCTAAGCGTTGCGCGTCATAATGGACGCACGACTATCTCTTTGAATGTACGCATGATGCTTCCCTGAAAATCGACACCGATTTTTGCGCCATGCTGTAGACCGCTCCGAGGCGCGCAAGCAGCTTTAACGGCTTCAACATGAGCCACGTGCTTTCGATGCTGCCGTGCGCTTCTCCACGCTCATTTTTGGATCTCGCTGCAACCACTATTGCCGCTTCCTCTCACAGCTGTTGAAGTGGTGTTCAGGGCAAACACGCAGGCCGATCCCTGGCGTTTACCCGGAGACTTCGTCGAGCCGCGCCGTCTGTTGGCCGGACGACGCGCTATCGTCCCAATTCAGGAATCTGAAACCTTAAGCGGCTGGGTTTTGCTAACCATTTGGGAATGCAAAGTTTTCTTAACCTCGATTTTTAAGCTGTTTCGAAGATGCGCTGGCTATCTTCCACCTATCAGAGGACGAAAAGTCCCGGACGAGGCCATGAAACGGCTCTCAGGTAAAACAAGGATAGCATGATATGAACAACACCGTTCTGAAGCCCGAATGGGCAGGCGCAACTCTCCGGCTCGATCCGACGCGGTTCCCGCAGCAGCTCACCTATGGCAACAGCAATGGTTCAGCAGATGTCGCTATCACGCTCGATGAGCGCGGTGCGGTTCTGCGCAAGGTTCTTCATTCCAGCGGTCTGCCGCTGTCCTTTGCTTTGCCTGCACGAGCCTTCAAGGGTGTTGCAGCCCGCGCCATCGATCATGGCGACGGCGGCGTGACGGTAACGCTTGAACTCCATCACGACGATCCAGATCTCTGCATCCCGCTTTTGGTGGCGCATGACCTTTGCGACATCGCTGCCGATTGGCGCAGCTGGTCGGAAAAGTACAATATTCCCATGCTGATGGTGGAAGCCGACGGTGTCGCGCGCCCTCTTGAGGATCATCTCGGCCATGTCCGGACAAAGTCTACACGTCCGCGCCGCCGCCACTCCTACTTCGCCGATCGCCGCCCGCGCTTCCTCGTGCGTCGCAGCACCGGTTCGCTTGGAATGACGATGCGGATCGAAGGCAAGGAAATCATCGCCCGCAACTGATCCACGCGACGCCGTCGTTCAGCCGGCGTTTCGAATGCGGACGAAAGTGAGCCCGGCACGCGCGCCCCGCGTCCGGGCTTTTCATTATCCGATGAAGAGCGGCAGCATCAAACCTGCGAAGATCAGCAGGCCGACGCGGTTGTTGGATTTGAAGAGTGCGAGGCACTTCTCCACATTGGCGATGTCCAAGGACTTGACCTGATAGAAGAGCATCGCGGTGGCGACGATGAGACCCGCATATCCGAGCGGATTAATATTCGCGAACGCGAATGCAAGGAATAGAAGCACGAGCGCTGTGCCATAAAGGGCCACCAACGCCGCATGTGTTCTATCTCCGAACAGAAGGGCTGTGGAGCCGATGCCGACGGCCAAGTCGTCGTTCTTGTCCATGTGTGCATAGATCGTGTCATATCCGATCGTCCATGCGATCGATGCCGCATAAATCAACACCGGCACGACGCTCAGCGACCCGAACTGAGCAGCCCAGCCCATCAGTGCGCCCCAAGAGAAGGCAAGGCCTAAAAAGAACTGCGGCCAGTTGGTGAAGCGCTTGGCAAAGGGATAGATCGCCACGAAAATCAGCGACGATAGGCCAAGCAGGACCGCAAAGCTGTTGAAGCAGAGCAGCACGACCAGGCCTGCGAGCGCCTGCACCACAATAAAGATTTTGGCTTGTGTCCGCGTGACGCGACCCGACGGCAGCGGCCTCGAGCGTGTACGTGCCACCACCATATCGATCTTGTGGTCGACCAGATCGTTATAGGTGCAGCCGGCGCCGCGCATGGCGACAGAACCTGCAAAGAACAGAAAGAGGTGGAACAGCAATGTGAACCAGGAAAACGTGCCGAGCTGCTGTGCGGCATTGGCGGCGACAGCCGCCGACCAGAAGCACGGCCACATCAAAAGCCGCCAGCCGATGGGTCGATCCCAACGGGCGAGCTGCGCATAAGGCCAAAGGCCTCTCGGCAAGATCCGATAGACCCAATTGTTGGATGGCGCGTCCGAAACGCGGCCGGAAAGATCGCTATTGTGAACCATGCCGGACTTCTACCGCATCGGTCGACGCGGTGGTAGCTAGGATGTAAGCTTTTGTTAGGCTCTGTCAGCGCCTTCATGAAACAAGAATGCGCCGTTAAAAAACGACCTCCTCCAGGGGTGGCCGGGTTTTCTCGAACGCCATCAACCTTGCCTCGTTGCGGGCGATATAGTCCCGATTATCCGGCACCACGCCGCCGCGCTTGGCGAGTTGGATCTGAAAGATGTGGAAGTTCTCGTGGGTAAAGGCCATCTCCGAGCCTGCCAGATAGAACTCCCACATGCGGAAAAAACGCTCATCGTAAAGCGCAACCGCCTCGGCCTTTTTAGCGACGAAGCGCTCGCGCCATTGGCGTAGCGTGTGGGCGTAATGCATCGGCAGAATTTCGATGTCTTTTACCAGTAGTCCCGTCTTTTCGATCGCGGGCAGAACTTCTGCCAAAGACGGGATGTAACCCCCTGGGAAAATATATTTTTCGATGAATGGGTTTGTTGCAAGTGCCGGATAGGGCTGGCCGATGGAGTGCAGCAGCATGACGCCGTCATCCTCCAACACCTCCGCAGCCTTCTGGAAGTATTCTCTGTAGTGCGTCGGCCCGACATGCTCGAACATGCCGACAGAGACGATGCGATCGTACTTTGTGTGCGGCGGGAGGTAGCGGTAGTCCTGTAGCTCGAAGCGGACGATGTCCGTCAAACCGCGTTTGGCAGCCCGATCGCGCGACACGCGCAACTGCTCCTCGCTAAGCGTAATCCCGGTAACGTCCACACCGGAACTCTCGGCCAGATACATGGCCATACCGCCCCAACCTGAACCGATTTCCAGCACACGATGACCAGGCTCCGGCATAAGCTTGGCAACGATGTGGCGCTTCTTCGCAACCTGGGCCTCATCGAGGGTGATACCTGGCGGGTTGAAATAGGCGCAGGAATATTGCCAGTCCTGATCGAGAAAAAGATCGAAGAGCTTGGCGCTCAGATCATAATGGTGGGCGACGTTCTGCCTGTTGTGATTGACGGGCAGATGCATCTTGATGCGTGAGGCGATGATGCGCGCCATGCCGCGCCAGACCATGCCGAAAGTCAAGGCTTCAGACAGCGTATTGCTTTTGACCAAGGCCAGGAAGTCGTAGATGTCGCCTTCGACGACTGACATCCGGCCTTCCATATATATTTCGGCAAGCTTCAGTGCCGGGTCGGCGGCGATTTCTTCCATCGCCACTTCATCGGAGAAGCTCAGTGCGACGCGCTTGCCGCGTCCATCTCCGAATGACTGAAGACCTGTCGGACCTGTGACAATCAGGTTGCCGGTTTGGACGATTTTCTCAAGCAAGGTATGCAGAGACGAGGCCATATCACCCCCAATAAGCTAAGTCTCACTTATCAAGTCTCCGTTACCGTATCTCTTTCCGCTAAAGTTGCAAGCAGGTGAAGTTTCAAAAATACTGATGGAATTCAGGAACAATACGGCCCTTACTCAGTGGGTAAGAGCCGTTTTATGCAAATTAGCGGCGCTTCATGGCCTCTGCCAAAGCCGCTGCCAACGCGCCTCCAGATTGCGCAGGCTCCGCGCTGTCCTTCGGCTTTGCGTTGGCGTGGCGCATGGCATTGGCATTGCCTTTTTCGCGCATCGACTGAGGCGCTGCCTCGCCGCCATCCTTGCGCATGGTCAGCCCGATGCGCTTGCGCTTCACATCGACTTCAACCACGCGAACTTTGACGACGTCTCCGGCCTTCACCACTTCATGCGGATCCTTGATGAAACGGTCCGCCAACTGGCTGACATGCACTAGGCCATCCTGGTGAACGCCGATATCGACGAAGGCGCCAAACGCGGCAACATTGGTTACGGTACCCTCGAGCAGCATGCCAGGCTTCAGGTCGGTAATCTCATCGACACCGTCAGCAAAGGTCGCGGTCTTGAAGCTCGGACGCGGATCGCGACCAGGCTTTTCCAATTCGGCGATGATATCCTTGACGGTCGGGAGACCAAAACGGTCGTCAATAAACGTCTTGGGGTCGAGCGACTTCAAGGTCGCGCTATCGCCCATCAAGGTTCTCAGATCGCGCCCGCAGGCGGCAACAATCTTCTTTGCGACATCATAGGCTTCCGGGTGAACAGAGGAAGCGTCGAGCGGCTCTTTCCCGTTTGGAATGCGTAAGAAGCCCGCACACTGCTCGAAGGTGCGCTGACCAAGACGCGGCACTTTCAGCAGTTCCTTGCGACTGGCGAACGGCCCGACCTGATCACGATGCAGCACGATGGCATCGGCGATTGATGTGCCGAGACCCGAAACACGGGCAAGCAGCGGCGCGGAGGCCGTATTGAGATCGACCCCGACGGCGTTTACCGCATCTTCCACGACCGCATCCAGAGAACGCGACAGTTTACCCTGATCGACATCGTGCTGATATTGCCCGACGCCGATCGACTTCGGCTCGATCTTGACGAGTTCGGCGAGTGGATCCTGCAGACGACGGGCAATCGAAACGGCACCGCGCAGCGACACATCGAGATTGGGAAATTCGGCTGCCGCACGCTCGGACGCAGAATAGACCGAGGCGCCCGCCTCCGAGACGATCACCTTCGTAGGCTTCGGCCCGGAAATCTGCGTCAGCATATCGGTTACCAGCTTTTCCGTTTCGCGGCTGCCCGTGCCGTTGCCGATGGCGATCAGTTCGACGCCATGCTTTCGGATAAGCGAAGCAAGTTCGGCCTGCGTGCCGCGAACGTCGTTCTTGGGTGGGAATGGATAGACCGTCGTGGTTTCCAGCAGCTTGCCGGTGCCGTCCACCACAGCAACTTTCACACCTGTGCGAATGCCGGGATCGAGACCCATGGTCGGGCGCGAGCCAGCGGGTGCTGCGAGCAGCAAGTCTTTCAGATTGCGGGCAAAGACCTGGATCGCCTCCTCTTCTGCCCGCTCGCGCAATTCGCGCATCAGGTCGAGCGACAGCGACATAGAGAGCTTGACGCGCCAGGTCCAGCCTGCCACCTCCATCAACCATTGATCTGCTGGTCCGGCGTTGCGGATATCAAAGGCCGCTGCGATGGTGCGGTGCGCCGGCTTGACGGACGACGGATCGTCGGCATCCACATCGATGGTGAGCGTCAGAATTTCCTCGTTCCAACCGCGCAACATGGCGAGCGCCCGGTGACCGGGCACGGTCGCCCATTTTTCGTGGTGGTCGAAATAGTCTGAAAACTTTTCACCCGCCGACTGCTTACCATCCACCACCTTGGCGCGAAGTACGGCGTTCTGACGCATATAGTCGCGCAACCGCTTCAAGAGATCGGCATTTTCCGTCATGGTTTCGGCGACAATATCGCGCACGCCTTCGAGCGCTGCCTTAACATCGGCGACCTCGCCCTGAACATAGGCCGCGGCCAACTTCACGGGGTCAGCGGCACGGTTGTCCCATAAAGCTTCGGCGAGCGGACCAAGGCCTCGCTCACGAGCGATCTCCGCTCGCGTCCGGCGCTTTGGCTTATATGGGAGATAGAGATCTTCCAGTTCCGCTTTCGTCACCGACTGCATGATCTTCAGCATCAACTCGTCAGTCATTTTGCCCTGACCAGTGATGGACTCGACGATCGATGCGCGGCGCGCGTTCAGTTCCCGCAGATAGGACAGGCGCTCGGCAAGCGTACGGAGCTGCGTATCGTCGAGACCGCCGGTCACTTCCTTACGGTAGCGCGCGATGAAGGGGACCGTCGCACCCTCATCCAGCAACTGGATCGCCGCCTTCACCTGCTCGGCGCGGGCGTTGATTTCGGAGGCGATAAGTGACGAAAGGCGAGCATTTTCTGCGGACATAAGGATCTCTGGACTGTTCTTAAAATCTGCCCGAACATAGAGGCTGATTGTGGCATGACAACACGAAGACTTGGCGATTCCACAGAAAAGCGGTGGGCATCGTCTGCCTTTTGCCTTGACCTTTCCCCCCCCTGCCCTTATCGCCGCAAGACATTGAAAACAGGGGTGTCGAGGATGAAAGTTCTGTTGATCGGTTCCGGTGGACGCGAGCATGCGCTGGCATGGAAAATCGCCCAGTCGCCCAAGCTGACCAAGCTCTATGCCGCCCCTGGCAATCCGGGCATCGCCGACCATGCGGAACTGGTGTCGCTGACTGTTGAAGACCACGCTGCGGTGGTGGCGTTCTGCCGCGAACATTCTATCGACTTTGTGGTGGTGGGCCCAGAGGCGCCTTTGGTTGCGGGTCTTGCCGACGACCTTCGCGCCGCGGGCTTTGCCACGTTCGGTCCGTCAAAAGGTGCTGCGCAACTGGAAGGCTCCAAGGGCTTCACCAAGGATCTCTGCGCGCGCTACGACATCCCCACCGGTGCGTATCAGCGCTTCAAATCCGCTGAGCCGGCAAAGGCCTATATCCGCGAGCAGGGCGCGCCGATCGTCATCAAGGCTGATGGGCTTGCCGCAGGCAAGGGCGTCACCGTTGCCATGACGGAGGCGGAAGCGCTCGCCGCCGTGGACGACTGCTTCGACGGCGCCTTCGGTGCTGCTGGTGCCGAAGTTGTGGTCGAAGCCTTTCTGGATGGCGAGGAAGCAAGCTTCTTCTGTCTGTCCGACGGCAAGACCGCGCTTCCGCTCGCCACGGCTCAGGACCACAAGCGCGTCGGCGACGGCGATACCGGCCCTAATACCGGCGGCATGGGCGCCTACTCCCCTGCCCCGGTCATGACCGACGAGATGGTTCAGCGCACCATGCGTGAGATCATCGAACCGACGATCCAGGGCATGGCAAAGGACGGCAATCCGTTCTCCGGCGTTTTTTTTGCAGGCCTGATGATCACCAAGAAGGGCCCGGAACTCATCGAATACAATGTGCGCTTTGGTGACCCGGAATGCCAAGTGCTGATGATGCGCCTCAAGAGCGACCTCCTCCCGATCCTCCATGCCACCGCCACCGGCACTCTCGACCAAGTCACCGCGGAATGGCGCGACGACCCCGCACTGACGGTGGTTCTCGCCTCAAAAAGCTACCCCTCCTCCTACGCCAAGAACACCCCCATCGCCTTCATTCCACCGGAGAGCGAAGACGCCAAGGTGTTCCACGCCGGCACCGCCATCAAGGACGGGCAACTTGTGGCTATCGGCGGACGCGTGCTCAACGTCACGGCCTTTGGCAACACGGTAAGCGAAGCGCAAGGCCGCGCCTACGAACTCGTCGATCAGGTGAAGTGGGAAAACGGCTTTTGCCGCCGCGATATCGGCTGGCAGGCTGTGGCGCGTGAAAAGTAAGAAACACCTGAACACGCTCATCGGCAGCCTAAACAAGCATAGCAAGAATAAGACCGCTCATCGCTATTTATAATTAGACATTACTAATTCTTGATGCCCAAAAATAATCGGCTGCAGGTGCAGATCAAGACTATATCGTTCGGCGTGAAAATGCTCTAATTCAGTCCAATACTATTCTGATAGAGGGCGAGATAATTCATGCCCTCCCCAATAACTCGACGATATCAAAATAAAATGCCGAGCTATTAGAACTAAATCTCGGGTGGACGGAATGCAGAGAATCGATATTACACTGATTTCTGGCGCTCGGCCGGATCTACTGGGTGTCACTCTTGATTCGTTTCAGGACAACCTCTTTCCTTTTTTCGAGATACGGCATGTATTTGCGAATGTTGATCCCGTCTTCGGTGATAGCAGCGCCCAAAGCGCATGCGCAGATTTAATTCTGGCCAAGTTTCCGCGCGCCGAAATTGTCACCCCTGCGAAGGGCTCATTCGGAGCTGCCGTGAAGCGATTGTGGCAGATGACGTCTGACGCGCATGTGCTTCACATGGAAGATGATTGGGAACTGAATGCTCAGGTGAAGGCAGACGATGTACTCCCTCTGTTCGGCGATGACGTGGGCATGGTGCAGTTCGCCATTCAAAACGAAGCTTATTATGGCGGGGATTACCTATACATCACGCAGCGCAAGCGCATCTTCGGCCATGAGCTTTGGAGTAGGAAAGTCAATGCCTATGGCACGAGCCCAAGGTTCATACGAAGAGAATTGTGCAACTCCTATGGGCAACTGCTGAAACCGCATCTCGATCCTGAAAAGCAAGTTTACAAGAATAAGAACAAGCCCCTCTCCAAGGCCCACCAACCATGGCGTTGTCGGCTCATCTATGCGGAGGATGGGGCTCCGTTAATTACCGATATCGGTCGGGAATGGCGTGTCGCAAGAGGAATCGAAAAGGTAGATGCCCGGGGAGGATCGAAGTGGGTTCAGAAGTAAAAGGCATCTCACTTCTTTCTACATATTTCGCACCTCTTGCGGGAAGTTGCGCTGCCAGCATTGACGCTATTTTACCTGGGCCAGAACAAGCGCGGCTTATGGGACTTTCTTTCGCTCAGAACGATCGCCTAGAGCGCCAATACTTGATCACGGACGCCATGGAAGATCACTCTGATATTGATCACGTAATGACGGAAAATCCTCTTAATGGTCAACTCACGTTAGAGATTTTGCGGAGACAACGCGATTTTTTTCAACAGCACCCGGTTCATAACCCGTTCATCGTCTGCGACACCGACCTCCTATTTTTCAAAAGCGTTTCGCACTTATTCGACCGGGATTTCGACATCGCGCTTACAAGACGATCGGAAAACAAAAAGATGCCGTTCAACAGTGGTATCTTCTTTGTAAACAATCGTAACCCTTTTGCAGCACATCAGTTCTGGTCGTTACAGGTTCAAACGATAGAGCGTTACTTCATGACTGACGCTGGCTGGTATGGCGACCAGTTGGTCCTAACCAAAATCATGAATGATCTAGCGACCCCTGTCGCCAATGATGTGTACGAAATTGATGGCCTCAGAATACTTGTACTGGACGGCAACGACTACAATTTTTCTCCCAAGCGCGAGCATAGCTATCTATTCCTCAGGCCTAGCGTTCATGTTTATCATTTCAAGGGACGCAGCCGGGCATTCATGAACTACTTCTACCGCTTCTACATATCGCCGGAAAAAGATCGTTTGCTAACGCCTTTAAAGATCTTGTTCTATTCCGTTGCGCTGGAATTAAGCAGGAAGAAATTGAAGTGCGTTTATCTTCAAGCGCGAGAAAGACTGCGACCCGTGGCAAAATGAAAGTTACCGTGGTGACTAGAACAACGTGATCCAGTTACGGTGAGCTGGGCGTACGCACCTTAACGCGAGATCGGATTTTCCTCCGCGATATCGGCTGGCAGGCTGTGGCGCGTGAGAAGAGGTGAGACCTCCCTTTTCGTTCAATTTTTACCAAATATCCTGACTGGATGGAAAGGAAGACTCCGTAGGATGGATGCTGTTTGAAGCGGCGATCAGACCGCAAGCTACGGGGTTGAGGATGTTCAGATTTATTTTGGCGACAAGCATGCTGTTCATCAACGGTACGGCGATGGCTTCCTCGATTGAGGTTTTGCACGGTGCAAAGACGTCGAATGGTAGCGTTCTCATCGTCAACTGCAGCACATGTTCCTCCGCCACCTTGGCGAGCAAGGCCCGCGCAAATCCGGTTTTGGAGAGGGGTGTGCAGAACGTAACGACTCGTGAGGTTGGCGGTCGCAAGGAAACAGTTCGCACCGAAGCCTGGCTCGGCGGATCGCCCGTCACCTTCGTCAGCAGCAATCCGCTGTGGTTGCCGCAAGAGCATCAAACGCCAGCCGTCGTCGAGCAGGCACCTGCAGAGGTTAAAACTCAGCTCGCGCTTGAGGGCAATCCCCTGCCCGAAGACCCAGATCAGGCAGTCTTGGCGGGTGCGGACGGGCTCGACAGTATCACTTTGATGTCGATACGACCGTCTCATTAACCGCGGCGTGCGGCGTTGACGACATCCGCCTAAGCAATCGCATCAAAATATATAGTTGACGCTTATGCACCCTGAAAACCACTTCCAGGTGCATATATTTAAACATTTATCAATTTTAAAGCTGTTTGTGAGACTTGTTTGATATGCGAAGGCGCGGATGCGTGCCTTTCATATGACATAGATTCAGTCTCAGGGCGCCTTGTAGGATTTGCCCTTCTTTTCGAGAGCGTCGATGAAGAACCTCCCTATCTCACGCCAGTTGATTCTGCTGGTTATTGCCCTGATGGCGGCATTTACGCTGGCGACTTATTTCCAGATCAAATCGTCGGTCAACGCTATCTATGAAGAGCGTTACAACATGCTGAGGACGCAGGTTCAGTCCTCGATTTCGATCCTTCAGTCCTTCTACGACAAAGAGAAGGCGGGGACGCTGAGCCGGGAGGAAGCACAGCGTCAGGCTTTCGCTATCGTCACATCGATGAAGTTCGTGCCGGATGGCTACATGTTCGGTTACGACTACGACGTGAAGATGCTCTTCCATCCGGATCCAAAGCGGGTCGGACAGAGCTTCAAGGGCAAGCCGGACTCACAAGGCTTCAACTATCGTGACGAACTGGTGCGTCTTGGTCGCGCTGGCGGTGGTGAGACAAGCTTTTATGGTCCGAAGCCCGGACAGGAAGGCGATACTTTCCTGAAAAGCTCCTATGCCATGGCTTTCGAACCTTGGCAGGTCGTTGTCGTCACGGGTGTCTACGTCGATGATCTTCAGGCACAGGTTCGTGCAACCGTGATCGGCGCCGTTTCGGTTGGCCTTATTGTGTTTCTTCTGGGTATTGCTCTCGCAGTCTACGTCATCAAGGGCATTACCGGTCCGCTGGCAAAAATCCATCGCGCGCTGGGTGAAGTGGCAAACGAAAACGTCTCCATGGCTATTCCCCACACCGAAATGAAAAACGAAGTTGGCATGATGGCGAAGGCGATCGAGTCGCTTCAACAAAAGGTTCGTGAGCGCCACGCGATGCAAAAGCGCCAGGAAGAGCAGCAGTCGCAGCTTGACGCCGAACGTCAGACCAATATCGATATGCAGCGTGACGAAGCGGCGCTTCAGGCTCGCGTGGTTTCCACCATTGGCGAGGCTCTTGAGAAACTGGCGGCGGGTGATCTGACGGTTCGCTGCGGCGATCTGGGATCGCGCTATGCAGATCTGCGCGCCAACTTCAACGAAGCGATTTCGCATCTGGATGCGGCCATGGCGAAGGTCAATGCCAAGAGCATCGATATCGGTGGTTCAAAAGAGGAAATCCGCAAGGCATCGAATGAACTGTCTCAACGTACGGAGCGACAGGCTGCAAATCTTGAGGAAACATCCGCTGCTCTCGATGAACTGACTGTTGCCGTTCGTCAGACCGCTGATGGTGCCAGCGAGGCGGCAAAACGTGTGACCTCCATCAGCAGCGATGCGAGCCACAGCGACACGATCGTCGAGCAGGCGATTGGCGCGATGAGCGGCATCGAACAATCGGCAGGTGAGATTTCCAAGATCATCGGCGTCATCGACGATATCGCCTTCCAGACGAACCTCCTGGCCCTTAACGCAGGTGTCGAAGCGGCGCGTGCTGGTGAGGCAGGCAAGGGTTTCGCCGTGGTTGCGCAGGAAGTGCGCGAGCTGGCACAGAAATCCGCCGCCGCAGCCAAGGAAATCAAAGATCAGATCGCCCGCTCCTCAAACCAGGTCCAGAACGGCGTTCATCTGGTCGGCGAGGCCGGTAATGCGTTGAAGCGTATCTCTGATCAGATCAAGTCGGCGAGCGACATCGTCAGCAAGATCGCTCATTCGGCTGCCGAACAGGATACGACGCTACGGTCCATCTCCTCTTCGCTCAACCAGCTGGACGCTGCCACGCAGCACAACGCCGCAATGGCCGAAGAGACGACAGGGTCTGCCGAGGCACTGGCGCATGATACCGAGGAATTGCTGACGCTGATCCGTACTTTCCGCGTGTCACAGCATCAGTCCGGTTCGTTACACGGCATGGCGCACCAGATGCGCATGGCAAGCTGATCGCGATAAATACAGTTGATTTGAAGGACGCCGGGGAGACTTCTCCGGCGTTTTTTATTGGGTGATGCTGTCGAGACGGTCGATGTCCGTATGCGAGAATACCTTGATCCCCGCATGTGATAGCAGGGCCGCGGTCACGCCATGTCCCGCATGTTTGACGCCTGAAAACGTCCCATCATAGATAGCGATCGAGCCGCAGGACGGGCTTCCATCGATCAGCAGGGCATAGGCGCAGCCGTGCTGTTTCGCGAAGGCGACAGCCTTGTTTGCCCCGGCAATAAACGCGTCTGTGACATCGGCGCGGTGATTTCCAGCACGCGCGCCCGGCCCTCCAGCACATCAATGCCGGACCCGCCTTTTTCGATTTCCGCAAGGGGGGCGTGGAACGGGCATGCCGCCTGCCATCTCCGGGCAGATCGTCACGAGACGGCCCTCACCCTGCCATCGCTCAATGGCCGGATGATGGAGCGGTTTGCCCTTGCCGTCATAGCGCACGGCATGACCAAGAAGACAGGCGCTGATGAGTATCTTGGAGGTCATCAGCGCTGCACCTTCTATCCGGTGATTTTGGAGAAATCCGCGACTGTACCCGTGGCTTCACGGATCGCTTTCAGCAGTGCCAGACGGTTGGCGCGGATGGCAGCGTCTTCGTCATTGACGAGAACGTCGTTGAAGAAGGTATCGACGGGCGCACGCAGCGTCGACAGTGCCTGCATGGCAGAGCGGAAGTCTTCCGCCGCGACAGCCTTGGCCGCATCGGCAGAAGCCGTCTTGATCGCCGCATGGAGCGCCTTCTCGGCATCGAGCTTGAGGAGGTCGTCCGCTACGCCATCGGCGACAACGGTGCCCTTCTTTTCTTCGGCGGCCAGCAGTTGCGTCGCCCGCTTGGTGCCGGCCAGCAGGTTCTTGCCATCCTCACCGGTGATGAACGCGGTCAGAGCTTCCACACGGCGGGCCACCATCAGCAGGTCATCGGACTCCGGTGTCAGCACCGCCTCGATCAGATCGTAGCGGGCGCCGAGATCACGAAGATAGACCTTCAGACGATCATGGAAGAAGGAAAGAAGATCGGCGTCCTTGACCACAGTCAGCAGCGGCAAGCGGACGTTGCGCTCCAGCAGAATGCGCACGACACCGAGAGCTGCGCGGCGTAGTGCAAACGGATCCTTGGAGCCGGTTGGCTTTTCATCGATCGCCCAGAAGCCAGCAAGCGTATCCAGCTTGTCTGCGAGCGCCACGGTGATCGCGACCTTATCGGACGGCACGCGATCGGACGGGCCTTGCGGCTTGTAATGGTCCTCAATCGCCGCAGCGACGCTTTCGTTTTCGCCCTGCAGGAGGGCGTATTTGCGGCCCATCAGACCCTGCAGTTCCGGGAATTCGCCGACGGCTTCGGTGCGCAGATCGGCCTTCGCCAGAACCACGGCCCGGTAAACGAGAGCAGCATCGGCGCCTATGACGGGCGCGAGTTGCTTTGCCAGTTCGCGAATACGCGTGACGCGCTCGCCCTGCGTGCCAATCTTGGCGTGGAAGGTGACGTTTAGCGCGTCAAGCTTTGCCATGCGCTGGTCGAGCGGCTTGTTGAGATCAAGGTCGAATTTCTTCGCGGAATCCGTCAAGGTTTCGAGGTCCGGCAGATCGCCTTGGTCGCGCGTCCAGAAGTGCTTGGCGTCCGACAGGCGTGCACGCACCACCTTGCCGTTGCCGTGAACGATCTCCTTGCCACCATCACTGGCCTGGATGTTGGACACCAGAATGAAGCGGTTCGACAAGCCTTCTTCCGCGCCCTGCGGACGGGTGACGAAGCATTTCTGGTTGGTCTTGATCGTCAGACGGATGATCTCCGCCGGGATCTGCAAGTAGTCTTCTTCGAATGTGCCAATCAGTACCTGCGGCCATTCGACCAGGCCGGAGACCTCTTCCAGCAGGCCTTCGTCTTCCACGAGGTCGAGACCATTGGCGAAGGCGAGATCCTTGGCATCATGCAGGATGATGTCCTTGCGGCGCTCTGCATCGAGAATGACCTTCGCCTTTTCCAGGCTCGCTACATAATCGTCGAAGCGGCGCACGGTGATGGCGTCCGGCGCATGAAAGCGATGACCATAGGTGACGTTACCGGCGACGATGCCATCGATCTCGAAGGGAATGACCTGCGTTTCGTCATGCTCGGGTCCGAACAGGCAGACGATGGATTGCAGCGGGCGCACCCAGCGCAGGCTTTCCGAGCCCTTGCCGTCGATACCGGCATAGCGCGAACCCTTCGGCATGGAGGCAGCGCCGGAGCGCATGGATTTCGGCCAGGGGAAGGTGCGGATGATGCCCGGCATCACATCGGCAATGATCTCTTCGGCGGCACGACCCGGCTTGTTGATGATGGCGACATAGAAATCGCCCTTCTTCGGGTCGGAAACGACCTGCGCCTGCGAGATATCGCTCAAGCCCGCGCCGCGCAAAAAGCCTTCGATCGCCTTTTCATTGGCGTCGGTGCGCGGCCCCTTCTTCTCCTCGCGCACATCGGCGGAGCGGGCGGTCAGGCCACGAATGTCCAGCGTCAGGCGGCGCGGCGTCCAGTATTCGCGCGCACCCTCATAGGTCAGGCCCGCCTCCACCAGCGCATCGGTAACGAGTTTCTTCAGATCGCCAGCCGCTTTCCGCTGCATACGGGCAGGGATTTCCTCGGAGCGGAGTTCAAGCAGAAGATCGGGCATATCGGTTTTCCGGTGTCAGAGATATTCGGGTTCGGATTTTCGGTTGGCCTCTGCTAGCAAAATTTGCGACGGATGCACAATGTAAATATCGGAACGAGCGTGGCGAGACGGTACTCTGCTCTACTGCTACAGCGTGACGGAAGTTCTTGACCCGCAACCCTTGCCATGGCACCTGTCCGCAATCGAAGTAAGTCCTTACTTATCCTCTGTTGACCCAAGATGATCGCAATGACCGACGTTCCAGACCATATGAACCCGAAGCGTTCCTTTCAGGCGCTGATCCTGACGCTGCATAATTACTGGGCGGACAAGGGCTGCGCGGTGTTGCAGCCTTACGATATGGAAGTGGGCGCGGGTACGTTTCATCCAGCAACGACGTTGCGTGCGCTCGGTCCCAAGCCATGGAAGGCTGCCTATGTGCAGCCATCGCGGCGCCCATCGGACGGTCGCTATGGCGAGAACCCCAACCGCTTGCAGCATTACTACCAGTACCAGGTCATTTTGAAGCCGAACCCATCGAACCTCCAAGAGCTCTATCTCGGCTCGCTGAAGGCGATTGGCCTCGACCCGCTGCTGCATGATGTGCGCTTTGTGGAAGACGACTGGGAAAGCCCAACGCTTGGCGCCTGGGGCCTTGGCTGGGAATGCTGGTGCGACGGCATGGAAGTCTCGCAGTTCACTTACTTTCAGCAGGTATGCGGCATCGAATGCTCGCCTGTTGCCGGCGAATTGACCTATGGTCTCGAGCGCCTCGCCATGTATGTCCAAGGTGTCGACAATGTCTACGACCTGAACTTCAACGGTCGTGAGGGCGAGGAAAAGATTTCCTATGGCGACGTTTTCCTGCAAGCTGAGCAGGAATATTCACGTCACAATTTCGAATATGCCGACACGGCCATGCTGCATCGCCACTTCATCGACGCCGAGAAGGAGTGCCAGGCACTGTTGGCTGCCGGTGCGCCGGGCGACAATGCCAATCAGATGCTGCACAAATGTGTGTTTCCCGCCTATGATCAGTGCATCAAAGCATCACACGTCTTCAACCTTTTGGATGCGCGCGGCGTGATCTCTGTGACCGAGCGCCAAAGCTATATTCTGCGGGTGCGCACGCTGGCGAAGGCTTGCGGCGAAGCCTTCCTGATGACGGAAGCCGGTGGGTTGAACTGGAACAAGGCGGCCTGACGCCTTTAAGCGCGACGCGTTATGAAGATCGATCTCGGTCTTCATCGTCTTGCGCTGAACAGTCAGGTGGTGAAGCGGGGAGCACCTGATGGTTGCGGCTCGCCGGATTTCGTGAGGGGGAAGCTTGCATGTTCACTGCATTGGCCATCGTCGCGCTTATCGCGATCTATGTCGTCTTCACCTATAACGGCCTCGTCAAAGCGCGGCAGATGAAGGAGGAGGCGTGGTCGGGCATCGACGTGCAGTTGAAGCGCCGCGCCGACCTTATCCCCAATCTCATCGAAACGGTGAAGGGCTACGCAGCCCACGAGAAAACCACCTTCGAAGAGGTCGTCAATCTTCGCAACCGGGCGCAGGCTGTGCCTGCCGGAGACGTAGAAGGACGTGCTCAGGCGGAAGGACTGCTCGGCCAAGCTCTTGGCAAGCTGTTCGCGCTGGCGGAAGCCTATCCAGACCTGAAGGCCAACCAGAATTTCGTCGAATTGCAGCGCTCGCTCGAAACGCTGGAGAGCGAAATCCAGATGTCGCGCCGTTATTACAATGGTGCTGCGCGCGAGCTTAACGTCAAGGTGGAAAGCTTTCCCTCCAATCTGATCGCAGGGCAGTTCGGCTTTTCTAAAGCGCCTTACTTCGAGATCACCAATGAGGCCGACCGCGCCGTTCCCTCCGTGAAATTCTGACAACGATCGCCAGTCCGCTGGCAAGAAGACGATAAAGCCATGATCGAACTGACCATCACCCCGCCCGGCCAACCGCTTTCCGGCAAGGTTGAGCCACCCGGCTCCAAATCCATCACCAATCGTGTGCTGCTTCTGGCGGGCCTCGCCAAAGGTACCAGCAGACTGACGGGCGCGCTGAAAAGCGACGACACGCTCTACATGGCGCAAGCCCTGCGGGCGATGGGTGTGACGGTGACGGAGCCGGACGCGACGAGCTTCGTCGTTGAGAGCTCGGGCATTCTCACCGCACCCGAAAAGCGCCTCTTCTTGGGCAATGCCGGCACGGCGACGCGCTTCCTGACAGCGGCGGTCGCATCGGTGAACGGCACGGTCGTCGTCGATGGCGACGAGCATATGCGCAAGCGTCCGATCAAGCCACTGGTGGACGCATTGACAGAATTGGGGATCGAGGCGGAAGCGCAGACCGGCTGCCCGCCTGTGACGGTCAAGGGCAACGGTAAGGGTTTCACCAAGGACAGCGTGACGATCGACGGCAATCTTTCAAGCCAATATGTCTCGGCGCTTCTGATGGCTGCCCCTTGCGGCGCGCAGCCGCTCGATATCATCCTGGCGGGTGAGGATATCGGGGCCAAGGGCTATATCGATTTGACGGTTGCGGCCATGGAAGCCTTCGGCGCCAAGGTTGAGCGCGTCAGCAATGCCATATGGCGCGTACACCCGACCGGCTACAAGGCGACGGATTTTCACATCGAGCCCGACGCATCTGCAGCGACCTATCTCTGGGGGGCGGAGTTGCTGACCGGCGGCGAGATCGATATCGGAACGCCGGCCGAAGCTTTCACCCAGCCGGATGCCAAGGCGCATGCGGTAATGGCGCAATTCCCAAACCTGCCCGCCGAAATCGACGGCAGCCAGATGCAGGACGCCATTCCCACCATTGCCGTGCTAGCCGCCTATAACAACACGCCGGTGCGCTTCGTCGGCATTGCCAATCTGCGCGTCAAGGAATGCGATCGCATTCGGGCGCTCTCTCTTGGTCTTAATCAGATCAGAGACGGCCTTGCGCATGAAGAGGGTGACGACTTGATCGTGCACGCCGATCCGGCACTCGCGGGACAGTCGGTTCACGCGTCTATCGACACGTTTCACGACCATCGCATCGCCATGAGCTTTGCACTGGCGGGCTTGAAGACGAGCGGCATCGCCATCCAGAACCCCGCCTGCGTGGGCAAGACCTATCCGGGATATTGGAAGGCGCTCGCCTCCCTCGGCGTCACCTATCAGGAAGTGGACAAGCCGGTTTAAAGCAGGCATCTCGAGGCTGAACGGTTCGAGAAGAACGCACCATCAGGGGATACAGCACGTGAAGACCATGTTCGTCAGACTTCTCGGGCTTTTCTTCCTTCTCGCGGCAGCGCTACCGGCCTCCGCAGAGGAGTTCATCAGTTCCTATCATTCCATCGTCGATGTCGCCAAAGACGGCACCTTGACGGTGACGGAGGCAATTACTGCGAGGGCAGAAGGCGACCGGATCAAGCGCGGCATTTTCCGCGACTTTCCGCTCTACGCGCTCGATAGGGATGGCAACCGGACGAAAGTCGGTTTCAAGGTCATCTCCGTGGAACGCGATGGCGCGCCGGAAGACTGGCATACGGAGAATATCGACGGCGGTATTCGCATCTATACCGGCAACGCCGATCGCCTGCTTCCCACAGGCGAGCATATCTTCCAGATCACCTATACCACCGACCGGCAGATTCGTTACTTCGATAGCTATGATGAGTTGACCTGGAACGTCACCGGCAATGGCTGGCAATTTCCCATGCGAGAAATTTCGGCCACTATCTCTCTGCCTCAGGGCGCGAGACCGAGCGGTACGGCTGTCTACACCGGCAAGCTCGGCGCCACGGGCAAGGATGCGCGCACCCTCACCGAAGGCAATGAGGCTTTCTTTGCCTCGACCCGCCCCCTCTATCCTGGCGAAGGCATGACGGTGGCGGTGAAGCTGCCGAAGGGTGTGCTGGATGCGCCCTCCGCCTCGCAGCAGCGGGAATGGTGGCTGCGCGATCGCCTCGCCCTCATCATCGCCGGTCTCGGCCTCCTGGTCGTTCTTGCTTATTACTACAGGGCTTGGTCAGCGGTTGGACGGGACCCGGCGGAAGGATTGATCGTACCGCGCTGGCATCCGCCAGAGGGCCTGTCACCCGCGCTGGTAAATTATGTCGATGGACGCGGCTTTTCGGACGGCGGCTGGACTGCGCTGTCTGCGACGGCACTCGATCTTGCGGTCAAAGGCTTCGTCACGATCGAAGATCTCAAGAACGGCCTGATCATTCGCCGCACGGAGAAGAAGATCGAGGACAGTTTGCCGGTCGGTCAACGGACATTGCTGTCCTCCATCGGTGCTCCCGGCAATAGTCTGACCATCGACAAGGCGAATGGCGAGACGGTGCAGAAAGTCGGGTCGGATTTCCGCTCGTCCATCGAGAAAGAGCATCGCGGGAAATATTACAGGAGCAATAGCAGCTATATCGTCGGCGGACTTGTCCTCAGCTTTGGCGTCATCGTCGCCGCCTTGCTCTTTGGCAGTTTCGATGAAGGCGATATCGGCACCATCATTTCGCTGTCCATGGCCGCGGTGTTCTTTGCCGTCAGCGCCACGATCTACGGCAAGCAGCGCCGGCGCGGACGGGGCATTCTTTCGCGCCTGGGCGGCATCGTCTTCATGGCCATCTCCGGCTTTCTGGCATTTTCGCTGATCGCCGGCGTCGTTGGCCGCATCTTTTTCGATCACGTCCATGATGCCAACACGCTGGCAGTCGTTGCGCTGGCGCTCATCGTGCTTTTGAATGTGCTCTTCGTTCTCGTGATGGGCGCACCCACTCCGCTTGGCCGGCAGTTGATGGATGCGATCGAGGGCTTACGGCTTTACCTGACCGTGGCTGAGAAAGACCGCATGAACATGCAGGGCGCGCCGCAGATGTCGCCCCAGCATTTCGAGACTTTGTTGCCTTATGCAGTGGCGCTTGGTGTGGAGAAGCCCTGGAGCAAAGCTTTCGAGATGTGGCTTGCCGCTGCATCCGCCGGTGCTGCGGCCTATGCGCCGACCTGGTATAACGGCAACTACAACAGCTTTGGCGACAGGATCGGGGGATTTTCTTCCTCCATGGCCTCCACGATTGCCTCGACCATTCCGGCACCGCCCAGCTCCTCGTCATCGAGTTTTTCAGGCGGCGGCGGGTTTTCCGGCTCTGGCGGTGGCGGCGGCGGTGGAGGCGGTTGGTAAAACGCTCAAGCTTCGACATTTCGTATTTTGGCCCGAAGGGCGGACGTCATGTCAGCAGTGTTCCGACGAGCACCAACGCTCCCGCGGCTGAGAAAGCCTGGCGCCATCCAACTATTCTATACGACTTGACGACAGCCGGACATCTGGAGACGACTTTACGTGACGACCATTTTTGCCAGATTTCTTGCGCTGTTTTTCTTTTTGACCACGGCACTGCCGGCCTCTGCTGAAGAATTCATTCTCTCCTACGTTTCGACAGTCAACATCGCCAAAAATGGCGATTTGACCGTGACCGAAACCATCAAGGCCCGGGCGGAAGGGGATCGGATCAAGCACGGTATCTATCGGGATTTCCCGCTCTACACCTTGGACGGCGACGGCAAGCTCACCAAAGTCGGATTCAATGTCGTTTCGGTGAAGCGTGACGGTGCGATGGAATACTGGGATACGAAATGGATTGATGGCGGTATTCGCATTTATGTTGGTGACGCCGATCGTGTGCTGACGAAGGGCGATCATGTCTTTCAAATCACCTACACGACCGACAGACAGATCCGCCACTTCGACACCTATGACGAGTTGACCTGGAACGTGACAGGGACCGGCTGGGACTTTCCGATGCGGGATGTTTCCGCCACCATCTTGTTGCCGGAGGGAGCAAGCCCGAGCGAGACCGCATTTTTCACCGGGCCGCCTGGCGCAGTGGGCAAGGATGCGCACGTCTTCACCAAAGACAACAGGATCTCGTTCGTAGCGACCCGCCCCTTCAGCAAGGGCGAAGGTATGACAGTGGCGGTGAAGCTGCCGAAGGGTGTGCTTGATACACTGTCCACTGTGCTCCAACGTGAATGGTGGATGCGCGATCATAAGACGATGATCATCGGATGCGTCGGTCTACTGATCGTACTCGCCTATTACTTCAAGGCGTGGCACGCGGTTGGCCGAGATCCTGCCGCGGGCATCGTCGTGCCGCGCTGGGACCCGCCTGAGGGTGTCTCACCTGGGCTGATGAACTATATCGACCATCAGGGTTTTGAAGAAGACGGCTGGACGGCCGTTTCTGCCAGCGCGCTCGATCTTGCCGTAAAAGGCTATGTCGAGATCGAGAATCTGGACGACGCCATCATTATGCATCGCACGCACAAGCAAATGGAAGACAGCCTGCCTGTCGGCCAGAGAACACTGCTCACGACCATCGGGCCACCCGGTCATAGCTTCACCATTAACGAGGATAACGGCAGGACCGTTGAGAAAATGGGAGCACGTTTTTTCGCTGCCGTGGAGAAGGAACACCGAGGCAGGTACTTCAAGAGCAACACCATTTACAGCGTCGTAGGCTTTCTTGTCAGCGCGGCCCTCGTGGTTGGAACGGTGTATTTCTCTCAACACAAAGACGACATGTGGGAGTTCATGCTCGTCGCTTACGTATTTGTGCCGGTAACCATCGCGCTGTTCACGATCTGGATCGGGGACCTCCTGCACCCTAAGGCGTCGCTCAAGGACAAGCTCGGCGGGATTGCGCTGTTATCGCTGCTGGCATACGGAATCGTCGCATTTAGCGGGTACATCGTAGGAGCCGTCTGGTTCGAGATCACTCACGATCCGAACTCGATTGGCCTTGGCGCTGCTGGCCTTATCGTCCTGACCAACATGCTTTTCTTCTCATTGATGGGTGCTCCGACGCCGCTCGGTCGTAAAGTCATGGATGAGATTGAAGGCTTGCGTCTCTATTTGCGTGTCGCGGAGAAAGACCGGATGAACATGCAAGGGGCGCCGACAATGTCGCCGCAGCATTTTGAGACGCTGCTGCCCTATGCGGTGGCGCTTAATGTCGAGGAACCTTGGACCGAGGCATTCGAGAGGTGGTTTTCAAAAGCGACAGAGGATTCGGCAAACTATGTGCCGGGCTGGTACTATGGTCGCGTGAAAGGCCCCAGCGACTGGATCGGCGCGTTCTCGTCCTCCGTGGCATCGACCATTTCGGCAACGATCCCACAGTCGTCATCATCGAGTTTCTCGGGAGGCGGCTTTTCCGGCTCTGGCGGAGGGGGCGGTGGTGGCGGCGGCTGGTAGCCGGCGATGCGCCCTCACAGTTGTAGGCTCCTCAGGGAGTACACTGATGATCAGCAAGGGTAGCGATCATTGCCGCGCGCAAAAGACGCTTCCGCTTAAACCTCGTCTTCTCTCTTGACGCGATATTCCCCCGTCGTCGGGTCCTTGACCAAAGTGCCGGTCGCGCCCGTTTGGCGCTCCTTTTCCTGCCGCTTAGACTTGGCGGACAGCTTCTCGGCATCCGTCACAAAGCGGCGATAGAGGATGATCGCCCCGATCACGAGCAGGGCGAGCGTTATCAATTGGGCCATTTAAATCGCGTCCGTTACAAACCGTATCGTGCCCACAATGCCTTTTCTTGCGCAACCTCTGCAAGTCCCGAAGCGGCGGAAGCGGCGATTGCCTGGGCGGAAAGATCGACGCCCGGCACTTTCTTGCCGAACAGGTTTCTTGCACCGCTGATCAGTTGCAGTTTGACCTTCTCGCCATAGCGTCGACGCAGCACGTCTTTCATGTCACCAAGACCATCGACGAGGCCGAGATCGACGCCGCGCATGCCTGTCCAGAACAGGCCGGAGAACAGCGCCGGATCGTCCTTCAATTTCGCACCACGGCGAAGCTTGACCATATCGATGAAGACATTGTGGATTTCAGACTGAAGCGACTTCAGATACTCGATGTCACCTTCCTTCTCCGGCTGGAAGGGATCGAGGATCGCCTTGTTCTCGCCGGACGTATAGACACGGCGCTCCACACCGATCTTGCGCAGCATTTCGGGAAAGCCGAAGCCCCCGGAGACGACGCCGATCGAGCCGACGATGGAGGTTGGATCGGCGATGATTTCGTCACCTGCGAGCGCGATCATGTAACCGCCGGAAGCTGCGACATCCTCGACGAAGATCAAGACCTTCTTGTCCTTCTCTTCAGCCAGTTGACGGATTCGGTTGTAGATCATCCGTGACTGAACCGGTGAGCCACCGGGAGAATTCAAAGAGATGGCGACGACCGGCGCATCCTTCATGCCGAAGGCCTTATCAAGCAATGGCGCATAGCCTGCAAGATTGAGAGCCGGTCGAAGCTGGCTGCCGCCGGCCATGATCGCGCCGTGCATGCGCACCACTGGAACCACCAATTCCTGCTTGCGAAATCGCTTCGGCACAATGCGCTTCAAAAACCCGGCCATCTCATCCTCTTGGTCGTTTATCTTGAAGAGGGATGTATGTATCGCGCTCGCAAACGCAATGGCGGGGATAAAATTCGTTTTGCCGGATAGCGTTTTGGACGACGACTTTAGCCGAGAGCCCGAGGACTTCTATCGTTGCGGCGATAGGCGGCGCGACCGTTGTTCAGATCATCGACGAGAGGCGAAAACGCGTGGGTCTCCTCCGCATGCATGATTAGCGGCGCACGGAAGTTCAGGCGGGCACGCGAGCCTTTTATCGCCGTCACGAGCATTCTGACGGCGTCTTCGCCAGGCCTTGGGTGAATGAGCGTGACCTCAAGGCCACCGAAACGACGGCCGCAGGCGGCAATAACCTCGGCCACCGATTGCGGTCGGGCGATGAGGGAAAGCTGCCCACCTGGGAGAAGAATTGCGCCCGCCGTTCTGATCCAATGCTCGAAGAGATCATCGGTCATGGCGTGCGCCTGTGCTTTGAGCGCGTCCGGTGTCTTGCGGTCGCCGGGGTCATTGTAAGGCGGGTTCATGATAACGTGATCGAAATGATCATCGATGAGACCGGCTTCAGTGCGGGCATTGGCCCGCAACGTCACATCCGCCTGGCGGACCTCCAGGCGGTCGGCAAGGTGTGCATTTTCCGGAAGCGCGATGCTGCGCCTGGCAAAATCGACCATCTCGGATGCAAATTCGAAGAGCGTGACATCCGCTTGTTTCAGGCGAGCAGCGACGGCGAAACCCGCCGCACCCGCGCCGGCACCAAGGTCGGCCACGCGGCAAGGTATGTCATCGGCTACGAGCGAGGCGAGGAGCATGGCATCCATGCCTGCCCTGTGTCCCCTGCCCTTTGGCTGGACCAGATGAAATTGGCCGCGGTGGAATGCGTCGATCGTCTCCGACGTCATCCTAGATCAGGCCTCGTCCCGCAGTTCGTCGGCAAGGCCCGCATCGATCAGGATCCGACGCGCCTGCTCGGACCTGTCATCCTCGACGAGGAAGCGGCGGGGCAGAAGACCGAGCGAACCTTCTAGGATGCTCATCCCCTGGTCAGCAATCAGGCAATGAATGCCAGCATCCTTCATCAGGCTTTCTGCAAAAGAAAGCAGGACGGCGTCGTTTGTTCGGATCAATTCACGCATCAAAGAGTTTCCACATTCCCATATTTTTGAAGGTCATGAGGCGATTCCACACTTGCCGCCACCATCGTCGCTTTCTATTGTCAGAACCGAAATCGAATAGGAGTCCGTTCCGTTGGGCGTCGTCATACCGCTTGAAGAAAGCAAAAACAAACTCGCATCCGTCAAGCCGCTTGTCGACCTGACCCGTCCGGATATGGAACGCGTCAACCAACTGATCCTCTCCAAAGCCGGATCGGATGTGCAGATGATCCCGGAAGTGGCAAACCACCTGATCTCTTCCGGTGGCAAGCGCTTGCGCCCCATGCTGACGCTCGCCTCTGCATCGATGTTTGGTTACGACGGCGACCACCATATCAAGCTCGCGACCAGCGTCGAATTCATGCACACCGCAACGTTGCTGCATGACGACGTGGTGGATGAGAGCGATCTGCGCCGGGGCAAATCCACGGCGCGTACCATCTGGGGCAACCAGGCGAGCGTCCTGGTCGGCGACTTCCTGCTTGGCCAAGCCTTTCGCGTGATGGTTGATGTCGGCTCTCTTGATGCGCTCGACGTATTGTCCACCGCCGCTTCGGTGATTGCCGAAGGCGAAGTCCTGCAGCTTTCCGTCGCCAAGAACATGGAAACGACGGAAGACGACTATCTGCAGGTTATCCGCGCCAAGACGGCGGCGCTATTTGCGGCCGCTGCTGAAGTTGGACCAATCGTTGCCAAAACCGACAAGGCGACGCGCGGTGCGCTGAAATCCTACGGTATGAATCTCGGCCTTGCCTTCCAGCTGGTCGACGACGTGCTGGACTATGGCGGCAAGGCCGCCGATCTCGGCAAGAACACGGGCGACGATTTCCGCGAGGGGAAGATCACCCTCCCGGTCATCCTGTCGTATCGTCGTGGCACGACCGACGAGCGGGCGTTCTGGAAGCGCGCCATCGAGAATGGCGAAAGCACGGATGAAAATCTCGAGGTCGCTCTGGGTCTCATCAAGAAATATAATGGTCTGACGGACACGATCTCCCGCGCCAACCACTACGGCACGATTGCCCGCGATGCCCTGGCACCGCTGCCGAAAAGCCCGTGGAAGGATGCGTTGATGGAAGTGATCGACTTCTGCATCGAGCGCGTCAACTGAGGGCTGCAGCAGAGTTTTCCTCTAAGGGGAAGCGTCGGGGAAATGGAGAGTGGCAGCAGATTTTGTTGCAGCCCCGCTTCAAAAAAGCCATTCTATCATGACGTGATGCATGGCTTTCTGAACCGATTCCGGTTTTCGATGGCGTGTCTATCTCAACCTCAGCAGTCACCAAGGGCGGATGTGGCGCCCAGCTCTGTCGAGTTCGAAGCTGATTTTTCAGTGCGGAAGCACACAATCAAGGGTTCCTTCATGCGGCGCAATCCAGCATTTCGTCTTTTCTGCAGCGCGGCCTTCATTGCCGCACTCACGCTTGGCGCGGGCTCTGCCGCGCTGGCGGAGACGAAGCCTGCCGACCAGGCCGAAGAGGCCGTCAAGTTCGATCCCGGCCGGGTCACAACCTTCTCCGGCGCATTTCTGGCTGCCCGAACCGCGGATGTTGACCAGGATTACGCGACTGCAATCACCCTCTACCAGAAGGCATTGGATTTCGATCCCGCCAACACCGAAATTCGCCAGCGTCTGATGATCGCCCAACTGTTGAGCGGCGATTTCGAGGCGGGCGCAAAAATTGCCGACAGCCTGAAGGACGATAGCTCCGTTGAGCGCGTGACGACGATCGTTCGCGCACTCGCCGCCATCAAGCACAAGGATTTTTCCTCCGCAGAGAAAATCCTGAAATATAGCGGCCCGAACGATCTGGACCGTATGGTCAACACACTGCTTGCAGCATGGGCGCGTGCCGGTGCCGGCAAAAGCAAGGAAGCTCTTGCCATGGTCAATGGCATGAAGGGCCCGGGCTGGTTCTCGATCTTCCAGAAATACAATGCGGGCGCTATTGCCCTGGTGACCGGCAACACGGACGCGGCTCGCAAGAGCCTGAGCGAAGCGGTGGCCGACCGTGAGGGCGGTGCGACTGCCACCGATACCTATATGCGCGCGGTCATGGCACTGGCGCGGCTGGAAGCAAAAGCCGGCAACAAGCAGAAGGCGCTGGACACGATGGCTGTCGGCGACGGTTTTGCTCCGAATTATGCGCCCTTGAAGGCACTGCGCCAAAGCATCGAAAAGGGTGACAAGCCCGATCAGCAGGTTCTAACCGCCGTAGATGGCGCTGCGTCCGTGATGTTCTCAATTGCGGGTGCGCTGAACCGCGAAGGTGCCGAAGAGATCGTGACGCTCTATCTCCAGGCGTCGCGCGCACTCGACCCGAAGAGCGCCGACACGCTCATTCTCCTCGGCGGCTTGGCAGAGGCGCAGAAGCAGCCGGAGCGCGCCATCGAGTTCTATCGCGACGTGCCGGCCGATTCGCCGATGCACCGCATTTCCGAATTGCAGCTTGGCCTGACGCTGGCGCAGACCGGCAAGGTTGATGAGGCGCGTCAGCATCTGAAATCGCTGCTGGAATCCGATCCCGAGGATATCCGTTCGTACCTCGCCTATGGCGCAGTCCTTTCCGACGCCAAGGATTATGCCGCGATGGCCGCCAATTACGACAAGGCCGTCGAGGTGATCGGTGCCGTTCCGAAGAAGTCCGACTGGACGATCTTCTTTCAGCGCGGCATCGCCTACGAGCGCCTGAAGCAGTGGGACAAGGCAGAGCCGAACTTCAAGCGGGCGCTGGAACTCAACCCGGAACAGCCGCAGGTTCTCAACTATCTCGGCTATTCCTGGGTCGACAAGAACATGAACCTCGACCAGGGCATCGACATGATCCGCCGCGCGGTGGAGCTTCGCCCCAATGACGGCTACATCGTCGATTCGCTTGGCTGGGCGCATTATCGTCTTGGCGCCTTCGATGAAGCCGTGACCGAACTGGAGCGTGCGATCGAACTGCGCGCTGGTGATCCCACGATCAATGACCACCTTGGTGACGCCTATTGGCGTGTCGGGCGCAAGCTGGAGGCCGTCTACCAGTGGAACCGCGCGCTGATCGGCGATAGCGACGATGTGGACAAGGCGAAGGTGAAGGAAAAGATCGCCAACGGTCTTCCGCCGCTGGAGAAAGATGCGGAGAACACCGCGAAGAAGGATCAGGCCCCACCGCCACCTGCGCCGCCTGCCCCTGCCCCGGACAAAAAATCCTGACGTCGGATGGGCCCGACCGATGGGAATGGAGCGGTCGACATTGTTGAGGCCGCGCCGGCAAAGATCAACCTTGCCCTGCATGTGACGGGGCAAAGGGAGGATGGCTACCACCTCCTGGACATGTTGGTGACCTTCACCGAAGCAGGCGACGTCGTACGCATTCGCCATGCTGACGAAGACCGATTTTCGATTTCCGGACGATTCGCGTCGGAGCTTCTTCAGACCGATGCGGCCAGCAATCTCGTACTGAAGGCGCGCGATAGTCTGCGCGGTTACGCGAAGCAGCTCAATATCGCGACAAAACCGGTCGCCATTCACCTTGAAAAGAACCTACCGGTCGCCTCAGGCATCGGCGGCGGTTCGGCTGATGCTGCCGCAGCCTTGCGCGGATTGATCCGCCATTGGCAACTCGATATCGACGACAAGACCTTGAGCGACATGGCACTGACGCTCGGCGCCGATGTGCCGATGTGTCTTGTCAGCAAATCGCTGATTGCGCGGGGGATCGGAGAGGAGATCATCCTTCTACCGCAGTTTCCACAATTGGCGATGGTGTTGGTCAATCCGCTCAAGGGTGTTTCTACGCCGCAGATCTTCCGGTTACTGAAGAGCAAGCAGAACGGGCCTCTTCCTGTTCCCCGCGATGACCACGTTGAGTCTTGGCTATCGATGATGGCCGGGCTGAGGAACGATCTGCAACCGCCAGCTATCGCCCTTCTGCCGGAGATTGGTGATGTACTGGCAATGCTGGGCTCAGTGGGCGCAGATGCTGCGCGGATGTCCGGTTCGGGCGCCACATGCTTCGGCATTTTTTCGTCCTGGCAAAAGGCCGCAGCGGCGGCGGTATCGCTTCGGGAACGGAAACCCGGGTGGTATGTTCAAGAGACGAAAACGATTACAGGGAGAAGGTGATGAACCAGACGAAGGCGGGCGGAGAGCGGCAGTTCATTCCAGTCGGCATCGCCGTTTTGACTGTTTCAGATACCCGGACATTGGTGGACGACAAATCCGGCAATACACTGGCATCCCGCATTGAGGAAGCCGGCCACCGTCTGGTAGATCGCGCGATTGTGGCGGACGACGTCGCCGCCATTCGCGAGAAGGTCCGCGGCTGGACGCTATCGGACGAGATCGATGTCGTCATCACCACTGGCGGCACGGGCTTTACCGGGCGCGACGTGACCCCGGAAGCGCTGGAACCGCTTTTCGACAAGCGCATGGATGGCTTCTCCGAAGTGTTTCACCGCATCTCCTACGATAAGATCGGCACCTCCACCATCCAGTCGCGTGCCACCGCTGGGCTTGCCAATACCACTTTCATCTTCGTTCTGCCGGGCTCACCCGGTGCCTGCAAGGACGCGTGGGACGGCATCTTGAAAGCGCAGCTGGATTACCGACACATGCCCTGCAACTTCGTGGAAATCATGCCCCGGCTAGACGAACACCTGCGCCGCTCGAAGGGCTAATCATTATCGAGTAGGACTGAGCGCCCAGGCCGGGACTAGTTCCGCCGTCAGTCGGCGCGGCTTCTGGGATTTCGAAAACTCGCTCAGTGAAAGTCCGGACTTCGCCAGGTGCGTGGCGTCCTGTTTGCGGAGCAAGAGACCACATTCAAGAGGCGGACCGCGTCTCAGCAATCGCGCCCAAAACGGCTTTCTATAATAGCGCGATGGAGAGAACTGCGCCGGTCGCTCGCTCAACGCCATATATTCGAGAATATCCTCGATCCAGCCACCTTGCGGACGACTGCCCGGCTCGATCAGCAAGATCCACTCGCCGCGGATCGACTGAATGACGTCGCCAATATCCCAAGTCTGATGGAAGCGGCAACCGGCTGCCTCCGCGACGCGAGCAGAGCCATCCTGTGAGGCGTGGTCGAGAATGACGACATCACTGATCAGACCCTTCACCGCGCCCGTCACCAGCGCCGAAAGCGTATGCGCAAGTTGGGCTTCGTTGTTGCGGCATTCCATGATGACTGTCAGCATGTCTCTGTCACTTGCAGTGCGTTCCGATCGATGAAATCCCTATAGCATCGCTCGGACAAACCCAAATCGATTTTCCTCAAGGCGTGGCGCGATCTTTCAGACCTGCTCCTTACGCTCTACCTCTTTCTTCTAACGCATGTCGTTGTTGCAAAACCGCCGTAGACGTCGCGCGGCATGCTTGGTCAGCAAAGCCCGCTTTCGGGAACCACACATCGCGGCAGCGCGTCTCCATTTTTGTTCTTGTATTGTTCTCCTGTTTGGATTAGATATCTCTTATCCAATTTGCCGGCGATGGCCGGCCAGGAGCATCAGATGAGACACCAAGTGCTTTCGGGGCAGGCTGCCTATCAGCCGGGCCATACGCCGGATATTGCCAATGCTCTGGCAGATGAGTCTGGTCTGCGGATCGAGATCGATCGTCGTCGCGGCAGAGGTGCGGGCATCAATCCTGGTGGTCGTTTTGAAACCCTGCAACATGAAGCGTTTAACGATGGCTGGGATATCATCGAGGACCTGCCCGAGTTCAAAACGGATGTGCAGGTGGAAAAGCCGCGCAGCATCATCACCCGCAACGAATCCCCCGATATTCCCTTCGACCGCTCGATCAACCCCTATCGCGGTTGCGAGCATGGCTGCATCTATTGCTTTGCCCGGCCCACGCACAGCTATATGGGACTGTCGGCAGGCCTTGATTTTGAAGCCAAGCTCTTCGCCAAACCGGACGCAGCCAAACTTCTGGAGCGGGAGCTTTCAAAGCCCGGCTATAAAGCGCGCGTCATTGCCATTGGGACCAACACCGATCCTTACCAGCCGATCGAAAAGGAATGGCGCATCATGCGCCAGGTCCTCGAGGTGCTGGCCCAGGCGGAACACCCGGTCGCGATCGTTACCAAGTCCTCGCTGATCACGCGGGATATCGATATTCTAGCGCCCATGGCAAAGAAGGGTCTCGTCAAGGTCGGCATCTCGGTGACGACGCTTGATCGCAAACTGGCCCGCAGCATGGAGCCACGCGCTTCGACACCGTCCAGGCGCCTGGAAGCAATCAAGACGCTGACGGAGGCGGGCATACCTGTGGCTGTGATGATGGCTCCCGTCATCCCAGCATTGAACGATCACGAGATCGAGCGCGTGTTGGAGGCTGGCAAAGCCGCTGGGGCCACTGAAGCCTCCTATGTGCTGCTTCGGCTACCTCTTGAGGTTAGTCCGCTCTTTCGCGACTGGTTGCTCCGCAATTACCCCGATCGCTACCGCCATGTGATGTCGCTGGTGCGCTCGATGCGCGACGGCAAGGATTACGATGCGGAGTTTGGCAAGCGCATGAAGGGTGCTGGACCTTATGCCTGGCAGATCAGCCGCCGCTTTGAGATGGCCACCAAAAGGCTCGGTCTCATTCGAAGAGGCATTCAGCTGCGCGATGATCTCTTTGCGCCACCCGGCGGTGCTGGCGTGCAACTCTCCTTGCTTTGAGGGTGGAGCATCGCGCCCATGCCAAACTTGCTCCACCAAACCGGTTTTCGACGTGTCTGCATGTAGCCGCGCCGAAGCCAATTTTTGAAGAAATGTTCGGTGCGCGTCCCTGACGTACCGGCATTGCCCCCGGTTCCGCCGCCTTGCGTGCGATTATCGTTTCCCGCCGCCCTATAGGGAAACAACCTTGGCCTCTTGCGCCACGGACGACAACCACGCCCTACGGGTTGTCTATCGCCGCACCGGGGGCTTGCGGGAGATCGGGTGTCTGTGCAAGTTTCCGCCGCATGAAGCGACGCACAGCATCCGATTCTCCTGCCCTGTTCGATCTTGCTCCGGCAAGCCCGGACTTCAGCATGGAGCTTGAGGCACGCCAGCGCGGGCTATGGCCTGTTGCCGGCACGGACGAGGCTGGCCGCGGACCTTTGGCTGGTCCGGTCGTCGCCGCCGCCGTCATTCTCGATCCCGACAATATCCCCGACGGTCTCGATGACTCCAAGAAGCTGACCAAGGCCAAACGGGAAGCACTGTTCACGAAGATCGTGGAGACATCGATCGTGTCCGTGGCGTCATCCGGTCCTGTACTGATCGACCGAATCAATATCCTGCGCGCCAGTCTCGATGCCATGCGCCGCGCCGTACTCGGACTTGAACTCGCACCTCGACTGGTGCTGGCCGATGGGCGCGACCAGCCGCCCGGCATGTCTTGTGAGGCCAGGGCTGTGATCAAGGGGGATGCGCGATCGGTGTCGATTGCAGCTGCCTCGATCATCGCCAAGGTCACGAGAGATCGAATGATGGAGCGCGCCGGAACCGTCCACAGTGCTTATGGCTTCGAGCACCATGCCGGTTACGGGACGCCCGTACATCTTCGCGCCATCGAAGCGCATGGCGCTTGCTCGCTTCATCGAATGAGTTTTCGCCCGCTCCGGCAGGACGTTGCCGAAGCGGATGTGGCTTAGCGTTGGAGCGTCCTTCGGGACAGATGTAGGGCGCCCATACTTCACCCTGCCATACGCATATGGTCGTCGCGACCTGCGCCACGCTGCCCCTGCTCGGCTAGCTTGAATTGCTCCAGCAGCGCACGCAGCCGGTCGCTTTCCGACGCCAGCGCAGAGGTAGCGGTGGTTGTCTCCTCCACCAGTGCCGCGTTCTGCTGGGTCGTCTGGTCCATCTGGTTGACAGCCGTATTGACTTCCGAAAGGCCGGTTGCCTGTTCCTGAGACGAGGTGGCAATGGCGCCCATGTGAACATTGACGGCTTCGACATGATGGCTGATCGTCTTGAGCGCCTCGCCGGTCTGCTGAACCAGCTTCACACCGTTCTCTACTTCGTGCGACGATTTGCCAATCAGCTCCTTGATCTCCTTGGCAGCCTGAGCGGAGCGCTGTGCGAGTTCCCGCACCTCCTGGGCGACGACAGCAAAACCCTTGCCCGCTTCGCCAGCGCGCGCTGCTTCAACACCGGCATTCAGGGCCAACAGATTGGTCTGGAAGGCGATCTCATCGATAACGACGATAATATTGGAGATCTGGCCCGAGGACTGTTCAATACGCTGCATGGCGTCGACGGCTGCTGCAACGACGTTGCCTGAGACCTTGGCCGCCTGATTGGCTTCGCTGGCAGCGCCCGTCGCCTCCTGAGCGCGCTTGGTGGAGTTGGCCACGTTAACGGTGATTTCATCAAGCGCCGCGGCTGTCTCTTCCAGGGTTGCCGCTTGCTGCTCGGTACGGCGAGACAGGTCCGCCGAACCTTCGGCAATTTCCCGCGTCCCGCTGTTCATCGTTTCGATCGCTCTCGAAATTTCCATGAGCGTGTTGCCGAGCTGGTGAATGGAGTGGTTGAAATCAGTTCTGAGTGGTTCGAAGTCTGGGGCAAAGCTCTCGTTTAGACGGAACGCCAAGTCACCAGAGGCAAGCCGACGAAGCCCCGCTGCAAGGCCGGATGTTGCCACACGCAACCGTTCCTCGGCGTCAGCTTCGGCCTTTCGCTGCGCTTCGAGCCGTTCTGCTTCGGCGCGTTTGCGGTTCTCGTCCGCTTCGCCCTCAAGCCGCCGGTTTTCGATCGCGCTCTGACGGAAGATCTCAACAGCATCCGCCATCGAGCCGATCTCATCCTTGCGGCGACGGCCAGGGATATCGATTTGCGTATCGCCCGAAGACAATCGACGCATCACCGCCGTCATCTGCACCAGCGGTCTTGCAATATAACGATTGCCGAAGACTGCGGCGCCAAGACCAATCGTCAGCGCAACGCCCAGCGCGATATAGTTAAGCGTTATGGCGCCACCGGCCGTCGCGACAGTGACATCGCCTTCATTGCGCACATCCATCTCGATGTCGTCAACTGCTTCCTGAAGTGTCACCTTTGCCTGGTTGTAGGCGTTCAGCGCGCCACCGGCGAACAACCACCTCGCCTCGTCCATCTTGTTTGAATCGACGAGCGCCTGCACTTGGTCCCACTTGCTTTGGGCAGCTGCCCAGCGCGCGTTGAAGCTCTCGAAGTGCTGCTTGTCCGCATCGTCTACGAGGTATTCGCGATATTCCTTCAGCTTCTCGGTGAGTGCAGTGTCAGCCTTGGAAAGTTCTGCCTTGAAATCGGCACGTGCGTCTGGATCCGCTATGACAATAGCGGCCTGGGCGTTTCTGATGGTGCCGATGTCAGCATTGATCGCGCCAATCACGATGAAACCAGGAACGCGCTCGCGAACGATGACGTCTATTCCATCTTCGATTTGAGCCATGGATATAATCGAGGAGATGCCTTGTACGCCCGCAACAAGGATCATAACCCCGGACAGCGCAGCCAGTACTTTGCCAATCGATAGTTTCATAGCATCTTCCTCAAATAACTATCCGGATATAGTCATGGACGTATTCTTCTTTGTTCGAAGCTCGCCACAATTCATTTCAGCGGAGTCGGCCGCTTCAGTCGCTAGGACCGCTAGAACACTTTAGACCAAAGATTATCAAATAAGGTTTAGATTTAATTAAGCTACATCTTATGATGGTGTGCCATCATAGCTATTACGCGGCAGATCAACTTGATCTCTTGTACCTTCCTCACAAGATCGTTCACTTAGCCGTAAGTTCCCTATGAGAAAGCCCCTAAATAAGGTGAGCATTGGCTGGATACTTCTACATCAATGCATTACCACTCGCATGGGTCCAGTCGGGCCTATGCATTGGAAACTAACGAACGTCTGCGCGAGGTTCTCGATACGCCTTGGCCCGCGCACTCGCGAATAGTTGCCTTACCTCGTCTTGAGCCAAGCATTTTACGTAACGGCGGCATCCGGAGGTGAGAGGCGGCGGCTTGGCCGCGGCAATCGAGCGCATAACGGCAAAAACCCTCCCGGTGGTTGACCGGAAGGGTTTCAAATTTTCGATGGGACCAGATACTGCAGCGTGTTGCGATCTTTCAGATTCGCTCCTTACGCTTTAGCTCTTTCTTCCGCCGCATGTCGCTATCGCAAAACCGCTGCACACTTTTGCTTGGACCAAGCTTTAGGCGGGCTTAGTTCAGCCGCGACTTGACTTCACCCACAGCAGACTGGAACAGCTTGCCCTTGGCAGCAGCCGTCGTCTTTTCGGCAATCAGCTTTTCCGACGCTGCAATGGCAATGTCGACTGCGGCGGAGCGAACGGCACCGATGGCGTCTGTTTCAGCCTGCTTGATCTTCTGCTCGGAAAGCGCTGTACGGCGAGCGACAAACTCTTCCGTCTTCGCCTTCGCTTCTGCGGTAAGCGCTGCAGCTTCGCGTTCAGCCGCTGCAACGATGTTGGCTGCATCCGCTTCCGCTTCCTTGCGCTTACGCTGATATTCAGCCAGCAGATGCTGAGCCTCTTCGCGCAGGCGCTTGGCTTCCGCCAGTTCCTCGGTGATGTTCTTGGCGCGCTCGTCGAGCGAGCCAGCCAACATGCCAGGAACCTTGAGATAAGCAATTAACACGAAGAAAAGGATGAGACCGACTAGTGCGTAGAATGTTGCATCAAACGCCATCTCAAGCCCCCTTCACGTCAGATACTGCGGCGACTGCTGCCTTGGCATCAGTGTCCTTGACCTTCGTGCCAATCAGCTGATCGACGACGGCAGTCGCGGTTTCTTCGGCAATCGTGCCGACATCGGCCAGAGCCTGCTGTTTGATCGACGCAATACGCGCTTCAGCAGCCGCTAGCTTTTCAGCCAGTTCCGCTTCGACTGCGGCGCGATCCGCATCAGCCTTCGCCTTTGCAGCGTCGCGAGCGGCGGATGCGATGGATCCAGCCTTGGCGCGTGCTGCGGCAAGTTCTTTTTCATAGGTTTCAATCGCGGCGTCAGCCTCGGACTTCAGCCGTGAGGCTTCATCGAGATCCTGAGCGATACGGCCATGACGATCCTCAAGGATGCCGCCAACGCGGGGCACGATGACTTTCTTCATGAGCACGTAGAAAAGGCCGAACGAGATCGCCAGCCACAGAAGCTGCGATGCGTAGGTAGACGAATCGAATGGCGGAAATACGCCGGATCCGTGACCAGCGTCATGCGCCACTCCGGTTTCCGTATGCGTTGCTTCCGGGGCCGTCTGGCCGACAGCGGGTGTTTCCGTCGTCGTTCCGGTTGACGGCGCTGCTGACTGGGCAAGAGCCTCGGTCACGAACATGCTCACCTCCAGGGGTACTGCAAATGCGAAGGATCACGGCACGCCGTTTGCGAGCCGTGATCCAAACCTGATGCCGCTATTAGACAGCGAACAGGAGAAGGAGAGCAACGAGCAGCGAGAAGATGCCCAGAGCTTCCGTAACGGCGAAGCCGAATACCAGACGGCCGAACTGGCTGTCAGCGGCAGACGGGTTGCGCAGTGCGCCGGAGAGGAAGTCGCCGAAAATGCGACCGAGAGCGAGGGACGTACCAGCCATGCCGAGGCATGCGAGACCTGCGCCGATGTACTTTGCTGCTTCCGCTTCCATATTAAGCTCCTTGAAATGGTTGTTGCGGCTGTTTTTTGACACCCGGTTCCGGGGCCAGCGACTTTACTTCTCAGTGGCCACCATGCACGGCGTCGTTCAGGTACATGCACGTCAGTACCGCGAAGACATATGCCTGCAGGAAGGCTACGAGAAATTCGAGAGCGGTCATGGCGACCGTCATGAGAAGAGGCAGGATCGCTCCGCCGACACCGATCGCGCCAAGCGCGCTCATGGAAGCGACGAACCCTGCGAAAACCTTCAGCGTGATGTGACCGGCCAGCATGTTCGCGAAGAGACGAACGGAGAGGCTGATCGGACGCGAAAGGAAGGAGATCACCTCAATGGCCGAAACCAGAGGCAGGAGGACAGCAGGAACACCCGTCGGCGCAAAAATGCCGAGGAAGTGGAGACCATGCTTGTAGAAACCGTAGACGACGACCGTTCCGATGACGAGGCACGACAGAGCGAACGTGACGATGATCTGGCTCGTGACCGTAAAGAAGTACGGGAACATGCCGAGAAGGTTAGCCGTCAGAACGAACATGAAGAGAGAGAAAACGAAGGGGAAGAAGACCATTCCCTTCTTGCCCGCACCTTCACGCAGCATCGATGCGATGAATTCGTAGGACATTTCTGCAACGGACTGCATGCGACCTGGGATAAGACCGCGGTTCGACGTTGCAAAATAGAGGAAGCCGGACGCCGCAGCGACGGTAGCAACCATGAAAAGCGACGCATTGGTGAACGAAAAATCGACGCCACCGATGTTGATCGGGATGATCGGCTGCACCAAGAACTGATGGGTCGGATCGTTTGCCACCGGCTGCCCTCTTTACCTGTTGCCGCAAAACGCGGCACCTCGCATCTACATTTCATGGAAAGAACGGCGTTCAGCCGTTTTTCTCCCCACCCTGATCTTTCCCCAGCCCGTCCTCAAGAAGCGGCGGCTTGGCCACTACCCCTGCGGACCGCAGAACATTCAATACGCCCGCGCAGAAACCGAGAAGAAGAAGAACGATCATCCCCCACGGCGACGTGCCAGCAAAATGGTCCAGAAGATAACCCAGCATCGCCCCGACGATTACCGCTGAGATGAATTCAGAAGAAAGCTTGATCGCGAGTGCAAAGCCCTTCCGGCTCTCCTGCGCGTTCTGCTCCGTCCGCCTCTCCGCCTCGTCCTCCGCATGAACCTTGGCCAATCCCTCGGCAAGGCGCTTGCGGCGCTCATCCAGACTATCGTTACGGTTGCCGGTCATTTTCAAATCCTGCCCTTTATCTCCGTTCCAGCGATGCCAGAACCCTTTGGAGTTGTAAACGGCAGGGCTTTTAGCCTGTTCCAGCCCGCTCTGAAGTCGCGCGCAACATAGTTTTAGGGACTTCTCTAGTCAAGGCACCGTCGGCGCTTGTTTCCGCACAAATTTACCGAGCTAAATCATATGCTTAACCGGTAACCGTGGAATCTTGGCGGCGTTTGGCGATGGAATCGGCATTTTTGACACGGGTTTTGCAGGAAATTCCGCGTGATCGCGGGAGCGCGTCCTTGTTAAACGGTAACGCTTTAACTCCAGCCGCCGCCGTAGGTACGGTAGAAGACGTGCAACCCGATCCTGCCGACCTTCTTCATGGATTTACCCCAAGCGGGACGAACATAGACGGCGTGATAATGGGTTGCAGAGCCGACTTCGCTTAGCCAGATCTTACCGGCCGTCGTTGCCATCGCGACTTCGCGGGCCATCTTCCAGTGCCGCTCTGAATTGACACGGTCCTTGATGTTGTCGCAGGCAAACGAGAACTGGCAGCGGTTACGCCAATCCTTGTTCTGATAGACCACGCCACAGATCGTTTTTGGATAGGCGGGGTTGCGAACGCGGTTGAGAATGACTTGTGCGACAGCCGCCTGGCCTTTGATCGACTCTCCGCGTGCTTCGAAATATATGCCGGATGCCAGGCACTGCTGCTCGGCCGCCGAAAAGGCTTCCGCAGGCAACGGTGTTGCAGCCCAGGCGTGATCATCCGGAGAGATCGGCGGGATGAAGCGACCCGTATCGGGCTTCTTCAGGATGGCGTCGAAGGGTGACTCACGGGCAAAGTCGGGCTCAGGCGGCGCGTAGGCGGTGGCCAAAATATCCGGAGTGCGGTTGGTAACGAGATCTGCCAGCATCGGCGGTAGTGTTTTGTCGGCTTTCTGCTCGTCGCGGCGGAAATAGAAGGAGGCCAGTTCGATCTCCTTGCTTTTCTTCGGCTTGACGAAGGCGGTGCGATCTTTACGCTTCAGCGGTTCGATATCGATCATGCTGGTGCGCTGGAGGACCGAGCCTGCGGTAAAGGCTTTCGGCGGTTGCATCACTTCGGTCGCCATCACCCTGCCCTTCTTGGCGGCGCGATTGACGCGCTCGCTGTCGGGGGTCGTCTCATGGCCACCCTTTTTGGTGACGAAGGCAACCTTGCGGCCATTGGGAAGCGTCATCCCGGCGCCGGTTATCGCTGCAGTATCGCTTGCATCGTTAAAAGCCAGCGACGCGCTGTGGACGGAGCCTGCCGGAGAATTGGTCAGCACCATGCGCCATTGTTCACCGCCGGCATCGAGACCGGCAAGAAGCGAAGCGAGATCGGCACGCGCTGCAAGGGAGGGAAAGGCAAGCCAGGCCACGAGGCCAAAAACAAAAGGTGAGGTCCACTTCTCATAGGCGATGAGGGGACCGCGACGCGATACTCTTCTTGAACGCAAAACCATGACTCCGGACACACGCAAACTTGCTACACAGCCGGATAATCTCTCATTAACCTTGATGCTTGGTTAACGAAGCGTCCCTGAAAGGCCGCTCACATTAATGTGTGACCAGATACTAAAACGCGCCGCTCTCCAACGGGATAGCGACGCGCTCAGCAGCTTTTGGACCGATGGCTCAGATGACCACGTGCGAGCCGAGTTCGACGACGCGGTTTGTCGGCAAGCGGAAGTAGTCGGATGGATCAGCGGCGTTTTCCGCCAGGGCGATGAACAACCGGTTCTGCCAGCCGGGCATGGCCGACTTCGAATCCGGGACCAGTTTCCGACGTCCTAGATAGAAGGACGTCGACATGATGTCGAACTTGTAACCCGTACGCCGCAGATAGCCGAGCGCCTGGGTCACGTTTTGGGTTTCCATGAAACCGAAATGTAGTTCCACAACGACGAAACGCTCGCTGACCTTGGTCATGGTGTAGCGCTTGTCAGGATGCACACGCGGCGTATCTTCGGTGCGGATCGTCAGGATGACATTCTTATCGTGCAGAACGTGGTTATGCTTAAGATTGTGCAGCAACGCGGCCGGTGCCGTCTCGGGATCGCCGGTCAGAAAGATCGCCGTGCCGGGAATGCGAACGGGCGCATGGGCACTTTCTTTCTCCACGGATGCAACAAAAGCCTTTAGCGGCACGTCGGTTCTGCGGGTCTTGGCAAAAAGGATTTTGGAGCCGCGCTGCCAAGTCATCATGATGACGGTGAAGGCAATCGCCAGCAGGACCGGCACATATCCGCCGTCATGGATCTTCAGCAAGTTGGCGCCGAGGAAGATCAGCTCAAGCGTGATGAAGGGAAGAACGACCATCAGTGTCAGCGGCAACGACCACTTCCATTGGCTGCGCGCGAACTGGAAGAACAACAGGCTGGTGACGACCATCGCGCCGGTCACGGAGATACCATAGGCGGTGGCCAGCGCATCGGAGCTCTTGAAGGTGAGAACCAGCGCCACAACACCGAAGAGCAGCACCGTGTTGACCGACGGTAGATAAATTTGTCCGGTGTTGGTTTCAGACGTGAAGAGAATTTCCATACGCGGCAGATAGCCGAGGTTGATCGCCTGGCGCACCATCGAGAAGGCGCCCGTGATCACCGCCTGGCTGGCGATGATCGTGGCAGCCGTCGCAAGGATAACCGCCGGCAGCAACGCCCATTGCGGGAACATCAGATAGAAGGGGTTGGACATGGTCGACTGGTCCTTCAGAACCAGTGCGCCTTGGCCGAGATAATTGAGGGTAAGTGCGGGAAACACCAGCGCGAACCAAGCCCATTGAATGGGCTTGCGTCCAAAATGACCCAGATCTGCATAAAGCGCTTCGGCACCAGTGATCGTCAGGAACACTGCACCCAGCACGACGAGGCCGTAAAAGCCCTCATTCATCAAAAACTCGACGGCATGGATCGGATTGAAGGAGTAGAGGATCCTGAAGTCGTCTGAGATGTGCAGGAGCCCGACAAGGCCCATCACGATGAACCAGACGGCGGTGATTGGACCAAAAAACTTGGCGACGATCTCCGTGCCATGCGACTGGATGGCAAAGAGACCGACCAGGATGACAAGCGAGATCGGAATGATGAATTCATCCATTTCCGGCGTCACGAGTTTCAAGCCTTCCACGGCGGACAGAACCGAAAGCGCCGGCGTAATCATCGCGTCGCCCAGGAAGAGAGCCGCACCAATCAGGCCGAGCATGATGAGAAAATTGCGGCGTGCGCCAGCCCTCTTCATCAGCAGTGCGAGAAGAGAGAGTGTGCCGCCTTCGCCATCATTGTCGGCGCGCAGCAGGAAACAGATGTATTTGATCGTGACGATGATCGTCAGGGACCAGATCATCAACGAGATAAGGCCGATGACTTCGGCTTCTGTAAGCCCATCCTGCGAGATGGGCTTCAGCGCTTCTCTAAACGCATAGAGTGGGCTCGTGCCG
This sequence comes from Agrobacterium larrymoorei, assembly GCF_037722385.1. Classification (GTDB taxonomy): domain Bacteria; phylum Pseudomonadota; class Alphaproteobacteria; order Rhizobiales; family Rhizobiaceae; genus Agrobacterium; species Agrobacterium larrymoorei_C. The sequence continues at coordinate 298,956 of NZ_JBBKAQ010000016.1, read as the reverse complement.
ATATCGCCGTAGACGACGCCGATCGAGCCAAGCATGGCTGCAAACAGCCCCTGGTGGTGGCGTTCTTCCACTTCAGGCTTGTCGAGCATGTCTTTTTCAAACGCATTAGGCATATGAATCCTGACCCTTTAGAGCCAGCCCTTCCAGCGAAAAACGATAAACGGGATGATCGCCGATATCAGCATGACGAAGATTGCAAGTGGATAGCCATAGGACCACTGCAATTCCGGCATGTGCGCAAAGTTCATTCCGTAGATGGAGGCCACCAATGTCGGCGGCAGAAAGACCACAGATGCGATGGAGAAAATCTTGATGATCGCGTTCTGCTCGACATTGATGATGCCAAGCGAGGCATCCAGCAAAAAGGTCAGGTTGCCGGAAATGTAGGACACGTGCTCGGACAAAGAATGGATGTCTCGCGCAATCGAGGCTCCCATTTCCTTTGCATCCTTGTCTTCCTGGACAAGCGCCGTGGCCTGCAGGAAGGATTGAACGCGCGCGAGCGACGTCAGGCTGTCACGCACCTTGGAAACAAGACGGTGAAAGGAGGCAATCTCGGCAATCTTGTCTTCGAGATAACGCGGCGCCTTGCGCTTGCTACGCGCCTCGCCGCCGAAGATACCTTTCGCTACATGGTCGATCCCGACCACGGTGTTTTCGATGATTTCGGCCGTGCGGTCGACGATGGTCTCGAGCAGCTTCAAAAGAAGCGCGGCGCCACTACGGATTTCATGCGGCGTGCGCGTGATAGCTGCGATGAAGAGATTGAACGATTTAGGCTCCGCATAGCGGATCGTTACCAGCCGACTGCCGACAAGGATGAAAGCGACGTCGGTCAATTGCGGATCGGACGAATCTGCCTTCCAGACAAGCGATGCCGTCATGAAGACATTATTGTCTTCCGTATAGAGACGACTCGAGGGCTCGATGTCTTTCAGATCCTCACGCGTGGGAAGCTCAGTGCCGAGAAGGGCCTCGATACGTTTTTCCTCGTCGCGGTGGGGATTGATGAGATCGATCCAGACGATGTCGTCCGATAAATGCGTGAGCTCCCCGTCAGCAGACAGGCTGATCGCCTCGCAATTCGAGCGATAGGCTTTTATCAATCAGTTTCTCCGGTCCGCGGCGCCGACTGTCATCGGCTGGTCGATCTAACACATCATGCGTAGCGTTCGCAAACGCACGAGCAAGACTGCGGTTCAAACGGCGCCGGGCTATGCTCCCAACAAAGTAAAGAATCAAGCGGTATTTTCGTCTAAGGGTTTAGGCCACGCAGCCCCTAAACTGATGACACCTAAGAAAAAGGTATGAAATACAAGCGACTGCGAGCTTTCTTGCCCGTTTGAAATCTTGCCGGTCTGCTTCGAATGCTCGATAGATATGCAGTCAACGCATCGATCTTGGCAGATTTTCCGTAAGTTTTTCAAAGTCTTCTATTCAAATACGATCTTAGGTGCCGTGCGGCTGTTACCCCTTCCAATCGCCGTCCGCACCTTTTGTGCAATCTCCTGATAGGATTGCGCCTGTGGTCCATTCGGCTCAGCGACGACGATCGGCGTCCCGGCATCAGACGTTTCACGGATCGACATGGTCAACGGTACAGCTCCCAGGAAAGGTACGCCAATACGAGCAGCCTCGGCCTGTGCGCCACCATGTCCAAAAATATCATAGCGCGTGCCGGTATCCGGTGCGATGAAGTAGCTCATATTTTCGATGATGCCGAGAAGCGGCACCTCGACCTTGCGGAACATGGTGATGCCTTTGCGCGCATCGATCAGCGCCAGATCCTGCGGCGTGGAAACGATCACTGCGCCTGCGAGCGGAACCTGTTGGGCTATGGTCAACTGCACGTCGCCGGTTCCGGGCGGCATGTCAAGAACAAGGACGTCCAGCTCGCCCCAGACGACTTCGCGCAGCATCTGCATCAGTGCCGATTGCACCATGGGACCACGCCAGATCATGGCCGCTTCCTCATCCACCAGGAAACCCATGGACATGACCTTCAGGCCATAATTTTCCATTGGCATGATGGTGCGGCCTTCGCCCTGTTTGGGTCGGCCCGAAATGCCGAGGAGCCGTGGAACGGAGGGGCCATAAATATCGGCGTCGAGAACACCGACACGTAGGCCCAGCGACTGCAAACCCAAGGCGAGGTTGACGGCTGTGGTGGATTTCCCGACTCCACCCTTACCGGATGCGACGGCAATGATTGAGCCGATGCCTGGAACGCCCGCCTTTGTCTGCTGCTGTGGCGCAGGTCGTGGCGCTGCTGGCGGAGCCTTGGACGCCGCGGCATGGGAACTGCCGCCCGGCCTGCTATTGGCCGTCAGAGCGACCACGGCTGCCGTGACGCCGGGAACGCCAAGCGTTGCCTTCTCGGCCGCAAGCCGCAGAGGCTCCAACTCGTTGGCACGTTCCGCAGGCACTGTGAGGGAGAAGTAGGCTTTTGAATCGCTTAGCAAAATCTCCGAGACCATGCCGAGCGCGACAATGCTCTTGTCGCTGCCTGGATAGATCACCCGCTCGAGAACCTGTTCGATCTGTCTTTTATCTGCCTGTGACATGCCCAACCCCATCCGCTTCAGCAAGGGTTAGATAGGAGAGCCCGCGCCATTCGCCAATATCAGAGCGTCGGGTTTAACAGAGAAACGTTGCGCCGTGCAAATTGACAGGCATGGGAAAGAGCCTGGTTGCTGTCAGCTGTCGTGACTGGGAGCGAAGCTCTCCGGATCGAAGACCTCTCCATCGAAAAACGTATCCGGGCCAAGAAGAATAGGCGCGCGATCGGCCCCGACATAGACACGTTTGTTGAGCGTTCCTTCAAGCTTCATGTTCGCCGCCGGAACTGGCGCGAAGATCGGCCGCACAGCCTTGCGAAAAATGTCTGGCCGAAAGACTTCAGCCGCAGCCTCTCGAACGCTTTCAACGGCAGCGACCTGAGGCGGGCATTCGTTCCAGCGGATCATCTGGTTGAAGAACCAGAGAGCCTGACTTTGCCATGGAAAGTTTGCGGCATTTGCACTTACGCAAAGGAAGTCCTGGCACTCCAGCAATCGGGCTGGTGAGTGCGGTATGAAGCCTGACAGCGAAGCCAGAACGTGCTCAATCTCACAAGCAAGGTAGGTTGGGGAGGCCAAGAGGTCGGCCAGCTCTTCGCGGTTTGCAGCAGAGGCGCACCATTCCCCTGCCCTGTAAAAGGCCCGCAGGATCGCGTGCAGCGTCTGCTCATTTGTTTCCGCCCACGCCGTCGAAACGGCAAGCCCCTTTTCAGGCCCGTTTTGCCAGATGTGGGATTTCGTCGTGACGATCCGACCTTCCCCTTTCATCGCCACAGAACTTCCATAGGGCTCCCCCACATAGAAACCGTCAATGCTGCCATCTTGCAGCAGAGCGGGCATATCTGCGGGTGACGCTTCCAGGATCGTCACATCATCTTTGCCAATCAGACGGGTGCTGGCGATGAGATAAAGAAGTTCGTAAGTAGAGGTCGAAGACGAGTGTTCCGTGGCGAAGTTCAGTTGCGGCAGATCCGCTTTTTGACGCGCCATGGCAACACGCGAGAGCGCCCGGGCAACCGAGCCCGGATCCGGGATCTTCATACCCTGCTCGACCAGATCATCATACAGGAGAGAGCTGACCACGAGCGTGGAACCGCCAGTGGCGACAATGAAGGGAACGATAAGATCGACTTCTGTCTCAGCTGTGGGCAGAGAGAGAGCAACGGGCAACGATGCAGATAGGTGTGCGCCATCAAGATCATGAGTCGACCATGCGTTTAAAATATCGCTTGGCCCATTCAGTTTGATCAATTCAAGGAAGACGCCTTCGTCGGCGGCAAAACCTTTTTCAAACGCTGCGACGAGAACAGCGCAGTCTACGGTAGGAGAAAACGCTGCCCTGAAGCGCCGTGTTCCTGCCAAATCACTCTCCTCTTTGCCGAGAGATGTAGGATCACCCACGCCGCGGCGGATAACAACAGGAAAAAGAGAATACCTCTATTTTATCAGGCCCACGCGCAGCGCCTTGGCCACGGCTTGAGTTCGGTTGACAGTGTCGAGCTTTTTTGTCGCGCGATTGAGGTAATGATTGACGGTATGCTCGGAAAGCGTGAGAATTTCGGCGATTTCGGCACTGGTCTTTCCGGCGGCGGTCCAGTTGAGGCAGTCGATCTCGCGATCGGTCAATGCTTCGCTGATTCGTGAATCCAGACTGCGCACATGGGCGAGATGACCGTAAATGTGGGCAGCCAGGTAAAAAATCTCCGCGATCTCCGAGGGGGCGAAGGATGACCTGCTCCCGGAGAGCGATACCGCGCCGCGCATGCCCGTCATATCCTGGACGGGACACCAGACGGAATTCACCATGTTGAAGCGGGCAAACAGGTCCTTGAACTTGTCCGCGACGGCTGGACGCAAACCATGGCCGATGAAGTCCTGATTGACCACGAACGGTGCGCTCGCCTTCTTCAAGGCGCTGTAGACGTTGCTGTCGACGAGAAGTCCGTCGTTGTCATATTGCTGAAGAAGATCTGCCGGCCAACTGGTGATGACGGTACATTGCGACAGCGTCAGCGACATCTGCATTGGCAGGTTCATCACCATGAACGCCTTCATGCCCCAGCTTTCCGTCACGCGCTTCATGAAACGGAAGACGTCGTACTGACTTTCCAGGCTCACCAATTCAGAGACACTATCCGCCCCCATAGGAGAATTTTTTTCTGGTTCGGCGACCGGCATTCGCAAGATCTTTATAAAGAACTAAATTAATAGGAAGCCAAGAATGGGAAGATGATTGCTATAATTAGCAAAATACAAGTCCAACGCAAATGAAAGTTGGTACAGGTTCATACATGACTTGAACTAGGTTGTAAGACGCCACAGAAATGCGCAAATTTTTACCTCGGCGCAAGCCGAAGTGCTGCATCGTCCGAAATACGCCTGGCAATCGCGATAATCAGTGGAGCCCAGGCTTCCAGTGTCTCCCGCGTCAATCTGTACGCAGGACCGGTCACAGAGATCGCGGCATAGAGCCCCGACCTGTTCGTTTCAATTGGCACCGCGATGCACTGGATGCCTTGCTCATGCTCTTCAAGATCGAAGCCATAGCCACGCTCACGTATTGCGTGGATGTTCTCCAGCAGCGCCGACACGCTCGTGATCGTGTTTGGCGTGAAGGACTTCAGCGACAGGCTCTCGACAATTTCGAGCAATTCATCCTGCGCAAACAGCGAAAGAGCCGCCTTGCCGACGCCGGTGCAATAGAGCGGCGAGGTGCGCCCGATCTGCGAATACATCCGCACGGCATGTTTGCCGTCGATTTTATCGAGATAGATGATCTCCGAGCCGCGGACCACGCCAAGATGCACGGATTCGCCTGTCTGATCATGCAGATCACGCAGGTGAGGTGCTGCCACCGAGCGCAGATCGCTTCCGCTCCAGGCTTTGGCCGCGAATTTGAGCAGCCTTATCCCGGCGCTATACGACTGATCGCTGTTCTGCTCGAGGAGCCCTTCTTCAACCAGGTGGAACAATTGCCTGTGCAAGGTGCCGCGTGGCCGCCCCGTTTTTTTGAGGATTTCGGTGAAGCGCGGCGGTTGAGGCGCCATCACCACCATTTCAAGCAAGGAGATGGCTTTGCCGAGGGTACCAGTCGAGTTGTCTTTGCTTCCATTGTCACGAGACGCTGGCATCGTGATTATCTCCGAAGGTTGCATGACCGCGCTTGACATAATGAGCTACACGAGGCGATTATTCCATTTAATAAAACTTAGTTCCAAATATTGGAACTATCAACCGTCAAGTTGTTTTTGTCATGAGCAACCATTTCAGCAGATCAGAAGAATTTTCCAATAGAGGCGTCCTCATTACGGGAGGCGGTTCTGGGATCGGTGCGTCGCTGGTGGAAGCCTTTGTCCGGATGGGAGCAAGGGTCGCCTTTATCGACATCGATGCGCGTACAAGCGAAGCCCTTGTCGAGAAGCTCTCTTCGGAAGATGGCATTGCTCCACGCTTTTTTCGGGCGGATTTAAGAAACCAGACCGAGCTCGCAGAGGCGGTGAAAGCGGCAGGAGAAGCGCTTGGCGGGATCAAGGCTCTCATCAATAACGCCGCCTGGGATGACAGGCACGACATCGACACCGTAACCAGCGACTATTGGGACGCAAACCAGGCTGTCAATCTGAAGCAGGTGTTCTTCGTCACGCAGGCGGCCCTCCCCTATCTCAGAAAAGAACAGGGCGGATCGATCATCAATTTCTCTTCGATTTCGTACCTGCTCAACATGGGCGATCTGCCGGCCTACACGGCGGCTAAGGCCGGCATCATCGGCCTGACGAAGAGCCTGGCGGGGCGGCTTGGGCCTGAAAACATCCGCGTCAACGCAATCCTGCCCGGTATGATCGTGACCGAGCGGCAGAAGGACCTCTGGCTGACCGACGAGTCGATCACCCACACCGTCAACAGCCAGTGCCTCAAACGGACCTTGACCGGTCAAGACCTTGTGGGTCCTTGCCTTTTCCTGGCCTCGGATGCCTCGTCCGCCATGACTGCGCAAACAATGATTATCGATGGAGGTCTTCTATAATGTCAGATGCTGCATTCGTTGCCGTAGACTGGGGCACGACCAGCTTTCGCCTGTGGCTGATGAGCCGTTCGGGTGACGTTCTTGCGGAGCGCCGCAGTTCTGAGGGGATGACCACCGCAATGCGGACGGGCTTTGCCGACGTTCTGGCATCCCATCTTGCAGCGATCTCCGCGCCAGACGGCCTGCCCGTCATCGTCTGCGGCATGGCAGGAGCAAGGCAAGGGTGGATCGAGGCAGGCTATGTAAACGTTCCTGCCAACCTCTCGGAAGTCATGGATCGCGCGACACGTGTTCCGGAGCAGAAGAGCGATATCCGTATTCTTCCTGGTCTCGCGCAAAGAGCTCAAGACATGCCGGACGTGATGCGCGGCGAGGAAACGCAGCTTCTGGGCGCTCTCTCAAGTAATTATCGCACCGGCTCGCAACTTGTCTGTATGCCTGGCACCCATTCCAAATGGGTCCGCGTCAAAGATTTGAACGTCACGCAATTTTCGACCTTCATGACCGGCGAGATTTTCGACGTCGTATCGAAACGCACGATCCTGTCCCACGCGATTGCCGAAGCCGAAACCTTTACCGGCGATCTTCCGGCGTTCGGCAATGCGGTGATCGACGTCTACAACCATCCGCAGATGGCGACGAACCGCTTCTTCACCCTGCGCTCCGGACAATTGCTGCATGGCCTTTCTGCCACGGACGCGAAAGCCAAACTCTCCGGAACGCTGATCGGTCTGGAAATTGCCGGCGCGCATGCCAGTGCTCCGCGCGATTCTTCCGTCATCCTGATCGCTTCGGGCGGTCTGGGCGAGCTTTACAAGGCAGCGTTCAACGCTCTCTCCATCGACTTTATCACCATAGACGCCGATGATGCGGTTCGCCGGGGGCTGATTGCCGCTGCGACATCCATCTGGCACTGAGGAGTTCAAACCCGTGTACGTTCCCTTCCCCGACATGAAATACCCGCTGGTTGCGATTTTGCGCGGCATCCGCCCTGAGGAGACACAGGGCGTCGTTGAAGCGCTGCTGGAGAGTGGATTTGGCGCTATCGAGATCCCGCTCAATTCACCGGAGCCGTTCCGCTCCATCGAAATAGCAGCCAAGCTTGCGCCTGCAGATGCGCTGATCGGCGCTGGCACCGTTCTGACCGTCGATGACGTTGCACGGCTCGATGGCGTCGGCGGCAAACTGATGGTCAGTCCGAATGTCGATACGGACGTCATTACCGCGGCGCGCGAAAAAGGCATGGTGACCATGCCCGGCGTCCTTACCCCAACCGAAGCTCTACTCGCACTGAAGGCCGGTGCGACCGGCCTTAAGTTCTTTCCGGCCAGTGTACTTGGCCCGTCAGGCATCAATGCCATCCGCTCCATCTTGCCAAAGGATGCGCTGGTCGCTGCGGTCGGCGGCGTCTCGGACAAAAACTTTTCTGATTACACAAGTATCGGCATCAAAGCGTTCGGACTGGGAACAAGTCTCTACAAGCCGGGTATGAGTGCTGGCGAGGCTCGTGAGCGGGCTGAAATCACCATCCAGGCATACGACGCGGCAGTGGGAGGATAAGATAGATGGCAACCAATCACCCTTTTCAGGGAAGGGTTCTCGACGGCACACAATTGATGCTGGGTGAAGGCCCAAGCTTCGATCCGATCTCCAAGCGAGTCGGATGGCTGAACATCATAGGCAAAGAGTTGCATGAACTCGACCCGACATCCGGTCAGAAGACGGTGACCGCCTTGCCGTTCATGGCAAGCGTGGTTGCTGCCATCGATGCAGAGCGGCAATTGTTGGGAACGGAAGAGGGTCTTTTCATCCGTAATCGCTCCACCGGCGAACTGTCGCTGCATGTCGATTTCGAGCCGAACAAGCCCGGCAACCGATCGAATGATGGCAGGGTGCATCAAAGCGGCGCGCTCTGGATCGGCACCATGGGTAAGAAGGCGGAAGAGGGCGCTGGAGCGATTTATCACGTCGCTAAAGGTGCCGTGACGAAGATTATCGACGCGATCAGCATTCCGAACGCCATCTGCTTCTCACCCGATGGCGAAGCGGCCTACTTCGTCGACACCAATGTGAACCAATTGATGAAGGTGACGCTCGATCCCGCAACGGGACTTCCGAACGGCACTGCGAGTATTTTCCTTGATCGATCCGAGGACGAAGGCGGTATCGATGGTGCGGTCTGCGATGCCGACGGCAACATCTGGAATGCGCGTTGGGGCGAAGGTGCGGTAGATCGCTACGATCCAACCGGCCGGCACACCGACCACTACGAGCTTCCCGCATCTCGCACGACATGCCCGGCCTTCTTCGCCACCGACGCAGACCGCCTGCTGGTTACTTCGGCATGCGAAGGCCTGGAAGATGACGAGATCAAGGCGAACCCAATGCACGGTGTAACCTTCGATCTGGGCATTACGGTCAAGGGTAGGCTGGACGGAATCTACAAGCTGTAAGACCCCAACATGGGAGGGCGCCAAGTCCTAGAAGGCGCTCTCTCACGCAATCCGCGCGAAGCTTCAGAGCGTCCTCACTTTACGCATCTTGCTTTCTGAAAAATGCATCTAATTTTCGAGCTTATGCTGAGCCTCAGTTCAGATCGGAACTTGAAATCCGATAGCTTTCGTGCAGATAGCGGCGGGTGGAGGCGGCATCTGCCGGGCGCCCATAAAAATAGCCCTGCCCCATCGCGCAGCCCAGACCACGCAACTTGTCGGCTTCGCTGCCATCCTCGATCCCCTCGGCAACGACTTCAAGATCAAGCCCATCGCACATGGCAACGATCGCCTTGATGATGTGCTCCGAGGGACGGTCGGTGCTGATGCGGGAAACGAAGGCGCGGTCGATTTTAACCTTGTCAAAGGTAAAGTCGCGCAGGCGACCGAGGCTCGACTGCCCGGTCCCGAAGTCATCGAGCGAGATACGGACGCCCGCGTGCTGAAGTTCGGTGATGATGCGTTGCGCGGTATCGGCCGAACTCATCACCGCCGTCTCGGTAATTTCGAGCTCCAGTCGCCGCGGATCCAGCCCAACGCGGCGCAGGATGGAGAGAATGTTGGCTGCAGTCGATGGGTCCATCAACTGAGCGGATGAAAGGTTGAAGGAGAGAAAAAGCTCCCGCGGCCATGATAGCGCGGTCTCGGCTGCCTTTCGCAGAAGCGCCTCCGATAAAGCGTCGATGAACCCGCGCTCTTCCGCCAGCGGCACGAAAACATCCGGCGGCACAAAGCCAAGATCCGCATCGTGCCAGCGTGCCAAGGCCTCGAAGCCAACGGCGGAACTATCGGCCAGTCGAACGATCGGCTGAAAATGCACGTCGATCGTGTCGTTGATGATCGCGTTTCGAAGCGCCTGTTCCAGTTGCGTGGCGCGCTTCATCTCCTGAGCGATCTCGCGGGAATAAACCGTAATCTGTCCGCGTCCGCGACGCTTCGACCGATAAAGCGCCGTCTCGGCACTCTTCATCAAATCGTCGAATTCTTCGCCTGCGAAGGGGTAGATGGCAAAGCCGAAAGAAGAAGACAGACGGACATTACGATCGCCAAGATCATAAGGTGCCGACAGCACATCCTTGATCATCTGGCCAAGGCGCTCAGCACCGCTGCGCTCGAAAATCAGTGGCAGGATGAAGGCGAACTCATCGCCATCATGGCGCGTAACGATCGAGCCATCCATCATGCAGGCCTTTAAGCGATGCGCCACCTGGCAGAGGATCTCGTCTCCGGCGTGTGCGCCGAACAGATCGTTGATTGGCTTGAAGCCATCAATATTGACGATGCCGACCGCAAAAGGGGCAGGATCTTCAGCGCGTTCAGCCGCCAGCAGTTTTATCTTGTCACGCAGGCGATACTTGTTGCCGAGACCCGTCAGCGGATCGCTATACGCCATCGCCTGCAATTCGTGCTGGCTGATGAGCGGGAGAGTCGGCGCGGACGAGTTCATTCACATATCCTGTGGGCCTGTTGTAATCGGCATTATTCGCGGCCCGCAGTTAATAAAGGATATCGGCGCAAATACGAACTCCCACCACCACGAACATGTGTGCGGTCATCCATGAAGGCTGTGGGAGTAACGCGGCAGAAAACGCTTCAGCAATATATCGATTATATCCGGACTAATTGGTTTGAGCAACATTTCATCCATGCCAGCATCGAAGCATGCGCGCTGATCTCCTTCGTAAGCCAGCGGAACGACGCCGATCAGAGGTGTTCGTTCGCCAGTGAGAGATTCTAGGCCTCGGATTTGCCGCGCCACGTCGAATCCGCTGATATCCGGCAGCGTCGTATCCAGAAGGACGACCGAAGGTTTTTCCGACTGGAAGAGCGCCAGCGCTTCATTGCCCGACTGCGCCAGCCGGTATTCGATCTGAAGACCTTCCAGAATTTGCGAGAAGACGATCTGATTGATCTTGTTGTCCTCGACGACGAGAACATCGAGCCTTGGCCGGTTGAGCGATTCGTCATCGCTGTTGATGACGACCCAGTCATCGTCCTTGCCCCTGCCTGGCTGCAGGTTTTCGAGCGAGCGGAAGTGACGCGTCAACATATTCACAAGCGAACTGCCGATCTCGAACTCATCCACCGTCATCGCGCCAATGCCGAACGTCGTCGGCAAGTCGAGGCATTCGAGCGGCATTTGAACATCGACGACGACGAGGTCGATTTTGACGCCCATGGATGCAGACACGTGCAAGAAAGCCTCCTGCTCCAGGAGACCGACGGCCACCGCGCAATCCACGCCGATCGCCGACAGTCGCTTGCAAGCGGCCTTTCCTGCCTCGGCATCCGGCATGACAAGAAGGACGCGGCGGCCCTTCATGACCAGTGATGCCTGATGGTTCTCGTCATCCATGTAGGAACTGCGCAGGAAGGCCAGATGCTCCAGCCCAGGGATGATGCGCCTGCCATCTGGTTTGGTTACGGCAAAGGCCGTGACATCATCCATCGTCGTCACGATGAAGTAATGGCCGGGCTTGCCTACCCTGTGCTTCCTGGTGATGACCAGGATCTCGTCGCCCGTCAGAAGCGTCACCATTTCCGGCAGGATGGCCGGGACACCGGTCTCAAGTACCTGCCTGTCCATCGCATCGATGGAGCTTGCCAAAGCATGCGAGTGGATATCAAAGACGTTGCGGCCCAGGATCAGGTCCGGCGACGTCTCGATGAGAGAGCAACCTGCCTTGTTGACGGCCGAATAGATGCGGTTGCGATCCTTGACGAAGATCGAGAGCGGCAGGTTGTCGAGAATCTCTTCGGTGATCTGAACACGTTCAATATCGGCGCGCCAGTGATCCTCACGTCTCTTCTGTTCGGTGATATCGACGATTGCACAAATGCAGAAGCCGGAGGGGACGCGACGCTTGGTAAAACGCAGCCATCTGTCGCCCGGGCGCTGTTCCACCGTTTCGGAGCGCTCTGCCCAATGGGCCGCCAGGCTCTTTGCGATCCACTCCTCGCGATCGACGCGGCTGGCACGCACAGATGTCTCGCCAAATCCGGCCCGATCGTAAATGGCGCCTAGAACATCCTTTAGTCTAGCGCCGGGTGCCAAATCCGTCTTCTCAAGCGGCAGAAGCGTGAAAACCCGCTGACTGGCGAACACAAGGTTATCATCACGATCATAAATGAGAATCGCAGCAGACATTGCATCGCTGATAGCGTCTAGCATCGTTGCTTGAATGGCCACGCCATCTGGCGCTAAATCATTCATGACAATTCCCTATGCGCGTTTCGGGAACGCGCTCAATTCATCTTGAAAACCTGCAATAGAAATAGGCTTTGGATATAACGGGAACATGCGGGCAAGATGCTCGAAAGCCCTTCAGGATCAAACAAGACGGCCCCAGCGCTTCCGTCATGCCCATGTCAACCACCCTGAAAAGGCAAATAGATCACTCATTCAAGCAGCGTCAGTGATATCTTTTCCGGATTAAGGACCTCTTAAATTTGAAAAAACAACAATCCTGGATTGGAGAGACATGCAATCTGCTTTCGGTGGAGAGATGCAATTTCTCTTTCGCAGAAGCCAAGAATCCGCGAGAATGGCACCATGTCCATCAAGCAGCTTTCAGAAACCCTGATCAACCAGATCGCCGCCGGTGAAGTGATCGAGCGCCCGTCAAGCGCCGCCAAAGAACTAATCGAAAACGCAATCGATGCTGGAGCGACGCGGATCGAGATCGCCACTGCGGGCGGCGGCAAAGGCTTGGTCCGCATTACCGACAATGGTTGCGGCATGTCCGCCCCCGATCTTGAGCTTGCCATCCGCAGGCACTGCACCTCGAAGATTTCCGCGACGCTCGACGATATTCGCACGCTGGGATTTCGAGGCGAAGCTCTGCCCTCTATCGGTTCTGTTGCCAAGTTGACGATCACCAGCCGTGCGCAAGGCGCGACTGAGGGGGCGATCATTTCCGTTACCGGCGGCAAGGTCTCGCCGGTGCGTCCTGCCGCCGCCAATAGCGGCACGATTGTCGAGGTGCGCGAACTTTTCTTCGCTACGCCCGCGCGTTTGAAATTCCTCAAGACCGAGAAGGCGGAAGCTGCGGCCATCACCGAGATCGTCAAGCGCATGGCGATTGCTTTCCCGCATATCCGCTTCGTACTGTCCGGCACAGATCGCTCGACGCTGGAACTACCATCGACCGGTGACGACCATCTCGCTCGCATGGCGCAAATTCTTGGAGCAGAGTTCAAGGACAATGCTATCGAAATCGACGCGATGCGCGAAGGTGTCGAGCTTACCGGTTTTGCTGGAGTGCCCACTTTCAACCGAGGCAATTCCGCTCATCAGTACATGTTCGTCAACGGCCGCCCGGTGCAGGACAAGCTGCTGCTCTCCGCCATCCGGGGCGCCTACGCCGAGACGGTGCCGCATGGCCGATATCCGGTTGCGGTGCTGTCGCTCCGCCTTGATCCGGCGTTGGTGGATGTCAACGTACATCCGGCAAAATCCGATGTGCGCTTTCGTGATCCTGGCCTTATCAGAGGGTTGATCGTCGGCGCGGTCCGCCAGGCGCTGTCCCGCGAGGGCGACCGCGCAGCGACGACCGGCGCTTCGCAGATGATGAATGCGTTTCGGCCCGGCTATAGCCCGTCGATCGTGAGACCCTATGCTTCGTCCACCTGGACACCTGCGACATCTCCATACCGACCGCTGGGGATGTCGGACGGGCTGGCTTTGCGCGAGCCCGCGCAGTCGCAATTCATCGACATCACCATGCCGACGGCCCGATCGGAAGTCTTTCACACGGATGAAAAGCCGGTCGCTACTACCATCGAGCCGTCGCGCTATCCCTTGGGGGCAGCGCGCGCACAAGTGCATGCCAATTACATCGTTGCCCAGACCGAGGACGGGTTGGTGATCGTCGATCAGCATGCCGCGCATGAGCGGCTCGTCTTCGAGGAGATGCGCAAGGCGCTGCACGCCAAACGGCCCGCTTCGCAGGTGCTGCTTATCCCTGAAATTGTCGATCTTCCCGAAGAGGATTGCGACCGGTTGATGGAGCATGCGGAAGGCTTCGACAAGATGGGGTTTGCCATTGAGCGTTTCGGACCGGGCGCGGTCGCGGTTCGCGAAACGCCAGCCATGCTGGGCGAAGTCAATGTTCAGGGGCTCGTTCGGCAACTGGCCGATGAGATCGCCGAATGGGATACGGCAAGCAGTCTGTCCGGGAAGTTGGAATATGTTGCTGCCACCATGGCCTGCCATGGCTCTGTCCGCTCCGGCCGACGGATGCGGCCGGAGGAGATGAATGCCCTCCTACGGCAGATGGAAAACACGCCAGGCTCAGGCCAATGTAACCATGGCCGTCCGACCTATATTGAACTGAAGCTTGCCGACATCGAAAAACTCTTCGGCAGAAGCTGAGGATACGAGTGGTCTGAATTTGACATTCGATGCCCATACGCGGCGACCGTGAGGATCAAATGTCAAAATCAGACCACTAGAAATAGAGGCTGCGTAGGAATAGAGATCGCATCCAGACATGAGAAGACCGAGGAGACGCACGCGCATGAACAGATTTGACGGTGGCCAAAGGGAAGCGAAGATCGAATATCTCGATGGCGACCTGCGTATCGTCCAGACCGGCGCCTATGTGGTTTGCGCGATGACGGGCGTTCAAATTCCCGTCGATGAACTGCGCTACTGGAGTGTTGCACGTCAGGAACCGTATGCGGATGCCGCAGCCTCTGTGGAGGCGGAGAAGCGGGCGGGCGCTTTGCCGAACCAGAAGCGCGCTTGAAGAAAAAATCACGCGAGATTTGATGTCTAAGTCGTCATTGTGAGGGAAGCGATATGTTCGGGTATGTGGCGGGGCTGCCCGCGTTTTTAAGCTATTTCGCATTCGGACTGCTTGCCTATGCGGTGTTTGCCGGCATCTACACGCGGCTGACGCCCCATGACGAAATGCGGCTGATCCGCTCCGGCAATCTTTCCGCCACGATCGCGTTTTTGGGCGCGCTCGCTGGCTTTGGTCTGCCGATGGCATCTGCAGCCGCTAACTCCGTCAACATTATCGACTTTATCATCTGGTCCATCATCGGCATCGCGGTGCAAATCCTCGCATTTTACGTCGCGCGCGCCAGCTTGCCCGGCATTCATGAGAAGATCAGCAGAGGCGAGGTTTCTGCGGGCGTCTGGGGCGGCGGCGTTGCGCTGATCATCGGCATCCTCAACGCTGCCTGCATGACCTATTAAGGAGACTTCGCATGAAAAGACGAATGCGAAGCCATTCCAGGCCCGTCCTTGCGTTGGGAACCATCACCGTGTCGGGGCTTGCGCTTGCAGGCTGCGGCGAAAAGGCTCCGGATGCCTTCGTCTTCAAGTCGACGCAGCAATGCGTGATGAGCGGGATCGGAGCAGATGTCTGCGACGTTGCCTTCCGCGACGCAGCGGCCGACTACAAAGCGAACGCACCGCGGTTTGCCGACCAGGCGAGCTGCGAAGATAGTTTCGGCAGCGGGCTTTGCACCCGGTCTCCCCGCACCGACCAGGATGTTGCGCCCTTCATCCCGGCACTGACCGGTTTTTATCTGGCGCGCAACGTGCGCTCGGTTGCAGATTATTATGCGGATCGAAAGCGCCAGGAGGAAGAAGAGGCCGCGCCCAGTTCCGGCGGCGGCGGCGGTGGTGGTGGTGGTGGTGGCTCATTTCGTTCCGGTAGCGGCTCGGCCGTCTATAAGGATCGACAGGGCACGACCATGGTTGCGCAAAGCCAGACGGGTCAGGCCGGCAGCAACTCCTATCGTGTGCTGAAAAATGTCAGCTACGGCGTCCCGGAAACAACCGCACGGAGCGGTTTTGGCCATTGGAGTTCCTCCAGCCACTACGGCAGTTAAATGAAGCGCATCGCCCTTCCCGAAAGACCCGACTGGCGCGAACAGGCAAAGTCCGTCGGTTTCGGGTTTCATGAGATGTATGGAGAGCCTTACTGGGTCGATGATGCGGCGTACCTGTTTAGTTACCAGCAGATCGAAGACGATATAGAAGCCCCCTCACAAGAGCTTCACGACATGTGCATGGACCTTGTGGCGGATGTCGTTGCAAGCGAAGAAGCGCTCGAGAGACTTCGAATTCCGCGAGATATGCGCGACGCCGTGAGACATTCCTGGCTGCGTGGCGACCGACATCTCTACGGCCGGTTCGATCTTGCCTACATCGGTAAAGGTCCGGCGAAGCTTCTCGAATACAACGCCGATACGCCGACCTCGATCTTCGAGAGCGCCTATTTTCAATATGACTGGCTGACCGATCAGATTGCCTCCGGCGCGTTGCCCGGCGACGCCGACCAGTTCAATTCACTTCAGGAATGCTTGGTTGAAGCCTTTCGCCAGTTCCCGATCGACGGCGTTTTCCACTTCTCAACGATGCTGGACAATGAAGAAGATCGCGGGACCACCACCTATCTTATGGACTGTGCCATCCAAGCCGGTCACCAGGTAGAACTCATCGACATTCGCGATATCGGGGTGGATCGAGCTGGACGGTTCACCGACCTCAGTGACCGATTGATCGAGCGCTGCTTCAAGCTCTATCCATGGGAGGTGATGTTCAAGGAGCCCTTCGCGGTGCATCTTCCCGATGCCGGCGGCGTTTTCGTTGAGCCTCTTTGGAAGTCCATTCTTTCCAATAAAGGCATCCTGCCGCTTCTCTGGGAACGGCATCGCGGACATCCCAATCTCCTGCCAAGCTACTTTGCTGACGATCCCAAAGCGCGCGACCTTGTCGATTACGTCAGGAAGCCGCTCTTCTCTCGCGAAGGGGAAAGCGTCTCACTTTTCGAAGCCCAGCGGCTGGTTGTTGAAAACCCTGGCATCTACGGGGCGGAAGGTTATGTCGTCCAAGCGCTGGCGCCGCTCTTCGATGTGGATAATGTCCATGCCATTCTCGGAAGCTGGATCATCGGCGATGTGGCATGCGGCCTCAGTATTCGTGAGGATGAGAGTCGCATCACCACCAACCTCTCGCGCTTTGTTCCTCACCTTATCGTCGATTGACGCAGAAGGTAGCGTTCCAGCTTCTTCAACTCTTCTGCAGATTTCCGGAACCATCAAAGAGGGCCGATGTTCGGTGTGCCGTGCGATTATCAGCACCAACGTTTGGGAGATACACATGGCAGAGAAAAAGCTCGACGATCTTTTCTATGATACGCTCAAGGACATCTATTTTGCAGAACGCCAGATTTTAAAGGCGTTGCCGAAGATGGCGCGAGCAGCCAGCAGCGACAAGCTGAAGGCCGCATTTGAGAAGCACAAGGAAGAAACGCAGGGCCAGATCGAGCGCCTGCAAGAAATCTTCGAAATCATCGGCAAGCGCGCACAGGGAAAAACCTGCGAAGCAATCCAGGGTATTATCGCCGAAGGCGAAGAAATCATGGAGGACTTCAAGGGCAGTCCGGCCCTCGATGCCGGCCTCATCTCCTCGGCGCAGGCCGTCGAACATTACGAGATGGCACGCTATGGCACGCTGAAGGCCTGGGCACAGCAGCTTGGTCACAAACAGGCCGTGCAGTTGCTCGACGAGACCTTGAAGGAAGAGACCAAGACCGACGAAGACCTTTCGTTGCTCGCGACGGACTCTCTGAACGCAGCCGGCAAGAAAGCTGCTTGATACCGATACCATCAACAAAAAAGCCGGGGCACTCGCTCCGGCTTTTTTGTTGGGATGGTTTTCGTCGCCATCAAGCATCGTTGATGCTTTTTGAGGGTCCCCCGGCGCCTCAGGGCGCCTGGGTCGATGGGTTACGATCAACGCCTTCCGTCGGTGGGGTGGCGCCGGATGGCGGGTTGTTATCGAAGGCCTGGCCACCCTGAGCGCCCGGATTGACCGTCTGGCTTGATGTTGCTGGACCAGGAGGCGGGGGCGTCTCCGTCGTTGCAGGTGCTGTGCTTTCGCCCCAGATTTCCGCGACGAGCCAAACGGCCATTGCGAGAAACAGGCTGATCACGAGAATGACAAGGACCGGCTTGCCTTTGAAGCCCTGCCGGGTTTCGCGCGGGGTGAAGGTTTTCTTTTCGACATTCGAATGCTGCATAATCTCTCTCCTCCTCGGATCAGAGCCCAAACGGTGCTTTCCTGACAGGTAAAAGAGTTGCAACGGCCGATTGTTCCTTTGCCAAGCTGTTACGCACGACAAGGTTATCGATCTACTTCTGCGAGAGACGCCGCGTCCGGCAGTTTTCAAACGCCGTATCGATCATTGTCGAAGTCGCCATTGGATCGTCAAACACCATATCGATCTCGACGACCTGGCTACTCCAGAGCAGCTCTGCGGCTTGTCCTTGAAGCCCCGCCAATCGCACGGCATCTTTCGCTGTCGTGACCGGCAGCAGGTCAAGTTTCTTCGCCGCCTCAACCATATCGACGAGTTCATCCTCGCTGAACTGATGGTGATCAGGGAAGGACCGCTCGACAACGATCTCGGCACCCAGGCTTTTGACGGTACGGTAGAACTTGTTGGGATCGGCGATACCTGCGAAGGCCAGAACGCGCTTTCCCGCGAAGCCGGGCAGCGGCCGAGGCTCTGTCGACGCAACGAAGACCGGCTTTGCCGCACGGGCGGCGGTGCGGATGATCGCATCTGCAGCGCTTCCATCCCCAACTTTCAAAATGGCGGTGGCTTGGCGCATCTGTTCGGCCAAGGGTGCGCGCACCGGGCCGCCGGGCACGAGATGACCGTTGCCAAGCCCTCGCCGCGTATCGATGACAAGCAAGGCATAATCCAGCGTCAACCTCGCGCTTTGAAAGCCGTCATCCATGATAATCAGATCGACACCTTCTTTAACGAGGCGTTCGGCACCCTCGACGCGTCTGCGCGAAATTACCGTTGTCGCCTCGCGCGCAAGCAGAAGCGGCTCATCACCGACTGCAGCAGAGCGATGATGATCCGGATCGACGAGGGTCGTCACGTCGAGCGTGCCACCATATCCACGACTGAGAAAGCCGGGCTTAAGCCCCTTATCGAGCGCTGCGCGCGCAAGCGCAATGGCTGTTGGCGTCTTGCCGGCGCCGCCGACGGTAAAGTTGCCGATGCAGATGACCGGTACTGGAACCGAGGCTCGCCGCGCAGTTTTCATACGGCGGCCGGCCACCTGGCCGTAGAGATAGGAAAACGGACTCAACGCCCAGGCTTCCCAGCCAGCTTTTCTCCACCAGAAGGGCGGCGCTTCCGAAACCATTGGCCTTATGAACCCTCATTACATTTTATGGTAGCGAGAGCTAAAGCATGTCGCGCATAAGTGTCCAGCGCTTTTGCCGATGGATGTGCGGCAACGAGACGATGGCGGGACAGTTGTCCGAAATCAGACAGACGCACGCTCCGGCAGCAAAGCTTCGAGACCTGTGATGTCATCAAAACAGTAGTCGCCATCTGCCGCCAGGCTCTCGCGCGATCCGGTGCCTGTGAGCACGCCGATGCGCAAGCCCGCCCCCGCATTGCGCGCCATATGCAGATCGTGATTGTTGTCGCCCACAACGGCCACGCGCTCCGGCGCGAGGCCCGTCGCCTCGCAAAAGCCCATCACCATGCCTGGCTGCGGCTTGACGCCATGGCCGCTGTCATAGCCCGCCACGAAATCGAGGTGGGCATCGAAACCGAAGCGTTTTGCCAGTTCTCGAATAGAGGCCTCATTGTCGCTGGACGCAACACCGAGCTTGTAACCCCTGTCCTTCAGCCGTCCAAAGAAGGCTCTCAGATCCGTCACGGCAACGGACTTGCCCGCCGCCTCGGTAAACAGCCGGTCCAACCGCTCCGTCAGAGGCTGCAGATCACACGGCGATCCGGCTGCAATCAGGCCCGCGGCAATTTCCGCTGTGTTGCCTGCTGCCAGCAAGCTGTCTGGTTTTACGTGGCCGGTGACCGGGTCCATACCGCAGGCGAGAAGAAGACGGTCCGCAAGCTGTGCGTCACCTTCGGCGGCAATCGCTGCCAACTCGCGGTTGACCGGTCCCCAACTGGCATCATAGCCGATCAAGGTGCCGTCCTTGTCGAATAGAACGGCGGCAATATTAGCGGCGGACTTCATCGGATTGTGCTGGTCCAAAGCTTCAGCCCACCGCGCTGCGTGGCTGGAGCTTCGCAGACACCGTCAATGGGTTGATGTAGGGCTCCAGCGCCTTCAGCGTTAGTGACAATGCGCCGCGCATATCCTGGATCACCCGGCCACCGGCATCGATCATCTTGTAGCGCTCATTGTCGTTGGCCAGCAGATAGTGCACTGCCTTGGCCAGCATCTCTACGTCACGGATGATGCGGCCAGCGCCGGAGCGCAAAAGCTTCTGATAGGCTTCGCGGAAGTTTTGCACATGGGCGCCGGACAGGACGGCGCAGCCGAGCATGGCAGGTTCCAGCGGGTTCTGGCCGCCTTCGGCCATCAACGATCGGCCGACGAATGCCAGTTCCGTCAAGCGAAGATAGAGACCCATTTCGCCGATACTGTCGCCAAGGAAGATATCGGTTTCGGGCGTAATCACATCATTGCGGCTTCTGCGCGCCACCTTGAGGTTCATGCCTTTCAGCATGGCTTCGATCTCGTCCGCTCTCTCAGGATGGCGAGGGACAATGATCGTCAATTGGCCGTTGCGGGATTTGATCGCAACATGGACGGTGGCCGCTGCCTTCTCCTCACCATCGAAGGTGGAGATTGCCGCCCAGGTCTTCCGGTTGCCGATCTGACGCTTGTATATGTCCAACTGCGCCTGATCGCAGGGGGGCGGATCGGTGTCACCCTTGAGATTGCCGGATGTGATCACCGGCCATGAGCCGAGGTCTCTAAAACGTTCTGCATCCACATCCGACTGAACGACGACCAGCGCCAGCTTGCTGAACAGCGCCTCTGCAAAATCGGAATAGCGTTTCCACCGGTCGAAGGAACGGTCGGAAATGCGGGCATTGACGCGGATCTGGGGGATGTGCCGGCGTTCCAACTCCATCATCGTGACCGGCCAAATCTCAGACTCGGCAGTGATAGCAGCGTCGGGCGCCCAATAGGTGAGAAAGCGGTTGATGCAAATCTTGATGTCGAGCGGCACATATTGATGGATCACATCACTGCCAAGTCGAGTGCGACTGATATCGGCCGAGGTGACCGTGCCAGTGGTCAGAAGAACATGGATGTCACGCTTGCGGATTTCGCGGATCAGCGGGATTAGCGCCAAGGTCTCGCCGACACTTGCGGCATGAAACCAGACGAGAGGACCACGGGGACGCTCGGCACTGGAATAGCCGAAGCGTTCAAGACGCCGATGCTTGTCTTCTTTGCCTTTCGCGGCTCGATAGGACAGGTAGGGCCGGGCGAAGGGATAGGCCGCCATTCCCGCCATCCTATAACCCGACAGGGCAAAACGTGCGATCCGGCTGTTCATACGATGCTGCCCTCGATCACTCTGCGCAATGCTCTTCCCCCGTTAACGTCGCCGGCTATTTCTGATGAAAATGCGTCTTTTTTGTTATGATCTGGGCGTTAGAAGACGAATTGTCGCTCCATACCCAATATGTTGTGCATCTCCCACTGGGAGACGCACTACCAATATGCACGACGAATTATAGTAGAGAATGAGGGGGTGGAAAGACGTTATTTGCTTTCCGGGTCAAGAAGGCGGTGCATATGCACTATAAAATAGCGCATATGGGCATTATCGACCGTCTGTTGCGCCTTAGACTTCCAGGCGCCAAGTGCGGTCGCATAGTCCGGGAAAATACCGACGATATCGAGCGCGTTCAAATCGCGGAACTGCACTTCCTGGAGATTGTCGAGTTCGCCGCCAAATACGAGGTGAAGGAGCTGTTTCTTGTTATTCGCTTCGGTCATGTCCTGTCGTCTCTTCTTTCTTCTCAAAGGCGTTCAAGCAAGCTTCCATCTGCTGGATTTCGCCGTAAAAATCAACCTCTGGCCGATCGCCCTAGCTGCATCAACAGGGTGGGTAAAATGTGGTTTGCGCCAGCGCACAAAGCGCCGTGTTTGACTTGCGCCCGATTGTAAATCAAGGGCTTGCCCTCAAGATCGACAAGCTGGCCGCCCGCCTGCCGCAAGATCAAGTCGGCGGCTGCGAGATCCCAGTCATGCGAATTTGCGAGTACCAGCGTTCCATCGATCCTTGCGTCAGCCACCATCGCCAGCCGATAAGCCAGAGAGGGTACGTGCGGAATGCGCCGAACCGACGGTTTGAAGTCTGAAGGCAGCCGCGCGACCACTTCCTCGGGAGCCGCGAGCTGGATCGGCCCACCGGCCGTCTCGGTGATGTGAAGAACATCACCGTTCTTGATAGCCTCGGCGCCCTGAAACGCGGTGAATTCCTCGCCCAAGGCGGGCGCTATCAGCACCGCGACCACGGGTCTGCCCTTATGAACCACCGCCACACTGACGCACCACGTATCCTTGCCGTTGATGAAGGCGCGGGTGCCATCAATCGGATCGACCACAAAGAGTGTATCGCGCGACAGGCGATCGTCATCATCGGTGGTTTCTTCCGATAGCCAGCCATAATCCGGGCGGGCCGAGCGCAGCAGTCTTTCGAGGATGTCGTTCGCCGCATAGTCGGCAGCACTTACCGGCGAGCGACCGCCATCCTTCCACCAGACCTCAGGGTCCTTGCGAAAATATCGCAGGGCCGCCTGTCCAGCCTCGCGCGAGGCATTCAAAACAAGGTCCAGATCGGAGCGCCAATCGGCTCCTGGGGTCTCAACTATCATATTGTCGTTCTGCGCGTGTGGCGCGTTTCCTTTTGCGCTTCTCACATGCGCATGGGAAGGACGCTAAAGCAACCGCCGAATGGCGATGTCAGCGTCCCGCAATCGTCATGCCTTCGATGGCAAGTGTGGGTGCTGCCACACCATATTTGCGGTCGATGTCATTCGCGGGCGTGACACGCATGAACATGTCTTTGAGGTTTGATGCAATCGTCACCTCTGAGACGGCGAAAGAGGTTTCGCCGTTCTCGATCCAGAAACCGCTCGCCCCACAGCTATATTCGCCGGTGATCATGTTTGCGCCGTGGCCGATCAGTTCGGTCACGTAGAAGCCGGTACCAACCTGACGGATCAGATCTTCCGGCGAGATGTCGCCCGGCTCAAGTGCGAGGTTGGTGGATGCCGGCGATACGGAGGTGCCACCGCGCACGCCCCGACCATTCGTTTCAAGGCCGATCTCACGTGCGGTGGAGGTAGAAAGGAACCAGTGGTTCAACACACCATCCTCGATCATCACCAGCTTTTCACCGCGCACGCCCTCGCCGTCAAACGGACGCGAGGATGGACCGCGAACGATCTGCGGATCGTCGGTAATGGAGAGCCCCTTCTTCAAAACCTGCTGACCCATCTTGTCACGCAGAAAGCTGGTCTTGCGCGCCACCGACGCGCCGTTGATCGCGCCTGCAATCGAGCCGACGAAGCCACGCGCAATGCGCGGATCAAACACGACGGTGATGTTGCTGCCGGTATCGACCTGTCTCGGATTCACGCGTCTGACGACCCTTTCGCCCGCGCGGCGACCGATTTCTTCCGGGGCGTCGAGGTCGGCGAAATAGAGGCGGCTGTCGTAATCGTAGTCACGCTCCATCTTGGTACCTTCGCCGGCGATGACGCTGACGGAGCGGCCAAAACGGCTGCCCATGTAGCTGCCGGAAAAGCCGTGGGACGTAACAAGCACAAGTCCGCCCATGCCGCTGGATGCTCCAGCGCCTGACGAGTTCGACACGCCCTTTACAGCAAGCGCTGCTTCTTCTGCGGCCAGTGCTGCGTCACGAAGCTGATCTGCGGAGACTTCCGTCGGGTCAAACAGTTGAAGATCGTCATAGGAGGTCGCGAGACGCTCCTTGTCGGCCAGACACGCAAAGGGATCTTCGGGCGAGACCTTGGCCATCGCAACGGCGCGCTCAGCCAGTGTCTTCAGGTCGAAGCCGGGATTGGCGGAAACGCTTGCAACCCGTTTTCCAACGAAGACACGCAACGAAAAATCGTCGCTCTCTGAGGATTCCGTGCTTTCGACCTTGCCAAGCCTGACCCCCACAGATTGCGAACGGGAGCGCACGATGACCGCATCTGCCTCATCGGCACCCGCGCGCTTGGCGAGAGTGACGAGTTCGCTTGCACGATCAAGAAGCTTGGAAGAATCGATTTCTGAGGACATGAGGCAGGCCTTTCGTTGACCTTCATTTATGGCCGAGCTTTTGCCGCATCAAGGTCAAAGCGCCATTTCACCTGCATTTGAGGAGGAGCGCTTAAATATCCAGGCCACGCCCGCGATGAAAAAGTTCAATCTGCATGTCGATCTGCCGCTTCAGATCCTCCTTGATGCCATCCGATTCTGCCAGCACCTCATGGGCCTTGAGGAAATCCAACACACGAAAACGGTTGACGGGCGGGCGCAGAAAAATATGCGGCGGACGCATGCGCAATTTGAGCCCGATGGCCGATTGCATCATCAACTGGCTGGCGCCGAAAAGGCTCT
This sequence comes from Agrobacterium larrymoorei, assembly GCF_037722385.1. Taxonomy (GTDB): domain Bacteria; phylum Pseudomonadota; class Alphaproteobacteria; order Rhizobiales; family Rhizobiaceae; genus Agrobacterium; species Agrobacterium larrymoorei_C. Next base: position 274,429 of record NZ_JBBKAQ010000016.1, on the reverse strand, counting down.
CGATCCGGTTCGGCATGGTTTTGCCGTCGCCCTCCGGGCCGCCGACCACATCGACTGCGATAACGATGTCGGCATCGTCAAGCAGATGTTCGTAAGGAACCGGGTTGAAGATGCCGCCATCGATCATGATGCGGTCGTTCATGCGGATCGGCATGAAGAGAGCCGGAATGGCCGCGGATGCGGCAAGCGCTTGGCGCAGATCGCCATCCTCGCAGATGACTTCCATCTGGGCATAATAGTCCGTTGCGATGACCTTCAGCGGAATACTGAGCTCGGCAAAGTCGCGCGGCAGCGCAGAGGGCAAAAGCGCATCGAGAATGAGTTCTAGATTGAACTGGCCTAGGCGAAAGCCAAAGGCGGCATGGCGCATGGAGGCGGGGCCAAGGCTCCAAAGCTTGTTGGCAACACTGCCCTTCTTGCCCATCAGCGCCAGTGTATAATCACGGATTTCCTTGCCGCTCATGCCGGCGGCCATGCCCGCACCCATAATGCCGCCGATAGAGGCACCGGCAATGGCACTTGGTCGGATGCCAAGCTCGTCCATCGCCTCGATGACGTTGATGTGGCAGATGCCACGTGCACCACCCCCGCCAAAGGCAACGGCGAATGTAGGATCACTTCTTTCCGGTGCGGTTTCTTTGCGCTTGCGCTTTTTGTCGGAGAGTTTCTTTTTCTTCGCAGCCACGAGAACAGCCTCATTTCCTGTCATGCGGTCGCGGCTGGACGAAGCGCCGCGACGGTCATCTTAGGGACTGGCTCTATGACATAAAGACGACAGGACAGTGACGCGGAGTTCCACTCTCGCGTCAACTGAAGGGCTTCAGGGCTGGTAGCGATAGAAATGCATCTTCGTATCGCCGAAGGTGCGGCTTTCCAGTGCTTTGAACGCGGGATCGACGGTTACAAGCACATCACCTTGTTCTTCGAGGATAGCAAGCGCGCCGGGCACGAGCCAGCCACCGAGATGAGCTGCCTGGAAGGCCTTCTCACCCAGAGCCTGACCGTAAGGCGGATCGGCGAAGAGAAGGTCGAAGGGTTCGATATTGTTGACGCCGCCAAGCTTCGTCGCATCGCGGCGCAGAATTCGGGCGCGGCCATGAAGACCGAGCGCATCGATATTCTCCCACAACAGCCCCCTGCCCTCCACGCCGTTTTCGACGAACAGCGCGACGCGGCAACCGCGAGAGAGCGCTTCCAGACCAACCGCACCTGTGCCGGCGAAGACGTCGAGAATGCGGGTGCCGTCCAGGCTTTCGGGATAGGCATGGCTCAGAATATTGAACAGGCTTTCCCGCGTCCGGTCGATCGTGGGTCTAATGGCATTCGATTTGGGCGCAGCCAGGCTGCGGCCGCGAAACTCACCGCCTACGATCCGCATTAAGCGCCGTTCCCTCGCGAACCGCCTCTTGGACCAGACGATCTACCGCCTGATGGCTTGCCGCCCGGACCGCGACCACCGCCGCCCGATGGCTTGCCGCCGGAGCCCCGATTGCCACCCTTACCGCCAAAGCCCTTGGGACCGCTGCCGCCTTCGGAACGTTCACCACGAGGCTTGCCGAAGCCAGGCTTGCCGCCAGATGGTCTTCCACCGGAGGGCTTGCCGCCAAAAGGCTTTGCGCCACGCGGCTTATCGCCGAAGGGGCGTTCGCTGCGTGCCGGGCGATCACCGTCTTCTCGCGGCTTGCGATCACCAAACGAGCGATCGCTGCGGGCAGGACGATCATCGAACGAGCGGGCGGGACGATCCGACCGTTCAGTTCTCCCACCGAATGATCTTTCCCCACCGGTGCGATCGTTGCGGGGACGTTCGCTGCGCTCGCCCTCTTCGCGTGGTTTGCGGTCACCAAAGGGACGATCACCGAATTTGCGGTCGCCACGAGGCTTGTCTCCGAACGAGCCGCGTGCCGGACGATCGCCCGCTTCGCGTGGCTTGCGATCACCGAAGGAACGATCGCCGCGGCCACGACCGCGGCCTTCATCGCGTCCAGCATCAGCGGTGGAATCGGAGCGGATCCATTCACCCTCATCATCAGCATGGCGCACCACGGCGCGGCGGGCCTCAGCCTGTGCCGATGGCTGCTTGAATACGCTTTCGGCTTCTGCACGCGCAGAGAGCTTGCGGGCCTTGCCGTCGCGGGTTGGCTTGGCACCCGGTGCCATCCAGACATTGGCGGTTCGGTTGCTGCCAAGCGGCGGACGCTTCGGACCGCGATCATCGGTTTCCGCCTCGTCCCTGCCCTTACCGGCGAACTTGCCACCAGTCTTGCCAGCTGGCTTGGCTCCAAACTTGCCGGCGGGCTTGTCAGAGCGCTTGCCGTCGAAGCGGCCAGCGGAACGCTCGTCACCATCGCGCGACCGGCGCTCAGCCTGGTCCTGCTTGCCCCACTCGGCCTTGGCCGGCTTGGCGGGTGCTTCGTCCTCATCCTCTTCGGACTTGTGGTCATAGATCGGCGCATCGAAATTAGCGCCGGCAGCCTCGATCAGGCGTGGACCCAACTGGTCCCGCAGCATACGACCGCGAACCTCCACGACCTGGCCTTCCGGCAGATCGCCCAGCTGGAACGGCCCATAGGACACGCGGATCAGGCGGTTGACCTCAAGACCAAGCGCGCCCAGCACGTTCTTGATTTCACGGTTCTTGCCTTCACGAAGGCCCATGCTGATCCAGACATTGTGGCCTTGCGTGCGGTCGAGCGTCGCGTCGATTGCGCCATACAGCACGCCGTCCACGGCGATGCCGTCCTTCAGCTTGTCGAGTGCTGCCTGATCGACCTCACCATGGGCGCGCACGCGGTAACGGCGCAGCCAACCGGTGGTGGGCAACTCAAGCACACGAGACAGGCCGCCATCATTGGTCAGCAGCAGCAGGCCTTCGGTATTGATGTCGAGACGCCCGATCGAGAGAACACGCGGCAGTTCCTTCGGCAGGTTGTCAAAGACCGTCGGACGGCCTTCCGGATCGGAGTTGGTTGTCACCAGTCCTGCGGGCTTATGGTAGAGCCAGAGACGCGTGCGCTCCGCACCGCGGATCGGCACGCCATCGACTTCTATCTTGTCATCCAGCGTCGCATTGACAACCGGGCTATCCAGCTTGACGCCGTTCAAAGACACGCGGCCTTCCATGATCATGCGCTCGACGTCGCGGCGCGAGGCCACGCCTGCGCGCGCCATGATCTTGGAAATGCGCTCCGGCTTGGACGCGACCGTTTCGACCACGGCTGCTGCTTCCGGCTTTTCCTTGAAAGGCTTCTTTTCGCGCGTGCCTGACGCATCGGCTGACGGCTTGCCAGATGATTTCGGCTTCCTGTCACGGTCGAATGTCTTGCCACCGGCGCGCTTCGGCTTGTCTTTGAATGTCATTTGCTGTTTGCCTGTTGTTTGCCGTGTCCTATCAGGTCACGCGGCGACGGTTAAGAGGAAATTGCACGAAGCATGGCGGAAACGACGCATTTCATGGACATTGCGCTTCAAGAAGCGCAAGCAGCGGGTGACCGCGGCGAAGTGCCGATCGGTGCCGTGCTGGTTTATGACGGCCGGGTTATCGCCCGCTCGGGCAATCGGACACGGCAATTGAACGACGTGACTGCGCACGCCGAAATCGCCGTGATCCGTATGGCCTGCGAAGCGCTTGGCCAGGAGCGACTGCCGGGTGCCGATCTCTATGTGACGCTCGAGCCCTGCACCATGTGCGCGGCGGCAATCTCTTTTTCCCGCATCCGGCGGCTCTATTACGGCGCGGATGATCCAAAAGGTGGCGGCGTGGAAAGCGGCGTTCGCTTCTACAGCCAGCCGACCTGCCATCATGCGCCGGAAGTCTACTCGGGCTTTGCAGAGGTGAAGAGTGCTGAAATTCTGCGGACCTTCTTCCAAAACAAGCGCGACGGATAGGCTGAAGATCAGGCCTAGGCAGCAAACGCCTTGAGCGCTTCCCCAGAGAGACGGTAGCGCACCCATTCGTCCTGCGGCTCAGCGCCAATGGCCTTGTAGACGCGGATGGCGGGTTCGTTCCAATCCAGAACGCTCCACTCGAAACGACCACAGCCTCTCTCCACCGCAATCGACGCCAAGCGCTTCAACAGCGCCTTTCCGGCACCGGAGCCACGCGCATCCGGCGTTACATAAAGGTCTTCCAGATAGAGACCGTTCTTTGACAGCCAAGTGGAGTAGGTCAGGAACCAGACGGCAAAGCCGATCGGCTGGCCATCGCGCTCGCAGATCAGCGCTGAGGTGACGGAGCCCTCGCCGAAAATAGACGCAGTAATGCTTTCGACCGTGGCCTGAACTTCGTGCTCCGCATTTTCGTAGATGGCCAATTCGCGAATGAAGCGCAGAATTGTCGACGCGTCGGCCGCAACCGCATCTCTGATCAACAGCGTCACGACATTTCCTCTTATCAAAAGCGCTGAAAACAAAAAACGCGACGCTGTTGCGCCGCGTTCGGGAAGAAATCAGAGAAGACTTACTGGAACGGGTTCCACCAGCTTTTGCCGGTGCCGGCCATAGCAGCTTTCTTTTTGCGCTCTTTTTCCTTCTTCAGTTCCGGCTCGCCGAGATCGGCCAGTTCGTCCTGAGAAACGTTACGATACTCCACCGGAGGATCAGTCAGATACTTGCGGGTGTTGGTATTGACGACCGTGCCGCCCTGCGCATCGGCCTTGGCCTTGCGGAAGGCCTCCCACTTCTGGGTTTCCGTCATCTGGCCATTGGTGCCATTGCCAGCTAGGAGCGGCGAACGGTAGTTCGGATTGTCCTTGTTGGCCTCGGCTTCTGCGCGAAGTCGCTCACGAGCCTCTTCCGGCGTTTCCGGCCACTGCGGATTGGTCTCGCGGTTGGCGAGGCTCTGTTGTGGCTGGGCCAGTTGCTCGGCACGGGCCTGGGCAGGCACGACGAGACCTGGGCGCGGATTGTACTTCACATTACGCTTGGTCTGATCGCCGGTAATCGACGTAGCGTTGCCAAGGTCGTCCAGGAGCTGTTCGCTTGCAGACTTGCCAGTACCGTAGGTCGGGCTGGTGCACGCGCTCAGCGCCAGGCAGGCGAAGGAGATACCTGCCACGGTGCGATACATGCGAAAACTCTGCGTCATGCTCATGAAACCCTTCCGCCCAAGAACGCCGCGCGGCACGAATGACGCATACCAGACGCTCTACATATTAAAACCACGCGAAATGCTTGCCGAAGACCACCCTGATCTTCTCAAGCGCGCGGCTGTCCCGACGACCGGATGCACCCCTTGATGCGTAATTCCGACCATTTTCAGGCAGGTGTACCGGATGAACGGCAAAAGCGCAATTCATCCGGCCATTTTCTTCCAGAGTGGCGTCTTAGACGCCAACACCGAGTTCGCGCAGCGCCGCAGCATCGCGGGCCGAAACGTCCGGATACTGCGGATCGGAGCCGACATCGGTGGTGATCCGCCAGGAGCGGGCGCACTTTTGCCCTTCCGCCAGCTTCTGCTCGACGGCGACCTTCTGCACCTCGCCCAGGCGGAATGCATCGGCCGGGCCTTCGCCAGCGACGACGGAGATTGCCGAGGTGATGCAGATCTCTGCAAAGTCCTGGCCCTCGAGTGCTGCCACCAGATCCGGATCGGCAACGTGAACCACCGGGGCTGCTTCCAACGAGGAACCAATGCGCTTTTCACGACGCTCGACTTCCAGCGCGCCGGTGACGACCGTGCGGACCTTGCGGATTTTCTCCCACTTGAGGTCTAGCGACTCGTTCTTCCATTCCGCAGGAACGGTCGGGAACTGCGCCAGATGCACGGATTCAGCCTCCGGGTATCGCGAAAGCCAAGCCTCCTCCGTGGTGAAGGGCAGCATGGGTGCAAGCCATGTCACCAGGCAATTGAAGAGCTTCGCGATGACCGACAGCGAGGCTCGGCGCTTCAGCGAAGACGGCGCGTCGCAATACAGGGTATCCTTGCGAATATCGAAGTAGAAGGCCGACAGCTCGACATTGGCAAAATCGATCAGCGCACGGGTGATCTTCTTGAAGTCGAAGGCATCATAGCCTTCACGCACAACCTTATCCAGTTCCGCCAACCGATGCAGCATCAACTGCTCCAGTTCCGGTAGATCCGCGTAGGCAATGTCATCGCCCGGATCATGCGCTAGCGTGCCCAGCATCCAGCGGATGGTGTTGCGCAGTTTGCGGTAGGAATCGATATTTGTCTGGATGATGGCCTTGCCCAGACGCTGATCTTCCCAATAGTCCGTTGTCATGACCCACAGGCGCAGAATGTCAGCCCCGGACTCCTTCATCACGTCCTGCGGCGCAACGACGTTGCCAAGCGACTTCGATTGCTTGCGCCCCTGCTCATCCATAGTAAAGCCATGGGTGACCACGGCGTTGTACGGCGCACGGCCACGCGTCGCGCAGCTTTCCAAGAGCGACGAATGGAACCAGCCGCGATGCTGGTCCGACCCTTCGAGATAGACGTCCGCCGGCCACTTCAGGTCGGGGCGGTCTTCCAGCGTGAAGGTGTGTGTCGAGCCAGAGTCGAACCAGACATCGAGAATGTCCATGACCTGATGCCACTTGGCGTGATCGTGGTCGTTGCCCAGGAACCGCTCCTTGGCGCCTTCAGCAAACCAGGCATCCGCACCTTCGGCTTCGAAAGCGTCGAGGATGCGGGCGTTGACGGCCTCGTCCAAGAGAACCTCGCCCTTGTCGTCGGCAAAGACGGCAATCGGAACGCCCCAGGCGCGCTGGCGCGACAGAACCCAGTCCGGGCGGTTTTCGATCATGGCGCGCAGGCGGTTCTGGCCGCCGGCCGGAACGAAACGGGTGTCGTCGATGGCGGACAGGGCTCGCGAGCGCAGCGTGGTGCCGTCGCCCAGTTCCTTGTCCATATAGACAAACCATTGTGGCGTGTTGCGAAAGATAACGGGCTTCTTCGAGCGCCAGCTATGCGGATAGCTGTGCTTGAGGCGGCCACGGGCAAACAGGTTATTCGCTCCAATCAGCGCCTTGATAACGCGCTCATTGGCGTCGCCCTTCTTGCCGTTATCATCCATCACACGGGCAGCGCCGCCCTCTGCCGAGGGGCCGAAGCCGGGAGCATCTTCCGTGTAGAAGCCATCATCTCCGACGGTGAAGGGTATTTTTGCCGAGATGCCGCGCGCTTCCAGCTCGCGTGCCTGGGCCATCCAGGCGTCAAAGTCCTCACGACCGTGACCAGGAGCGGTGTGCACGAAGCCCGTACCGGCATCGTCTGTGACATGATCGCCATCGAGCAGCGGCACTTGGAAATCGTAACCGAGATCGACAAGCGGATGGGCGGTGACAAGCTTTCCAAGCTCATCAGCCTTCACATCGCGTAGGCGTGCAAACTCGAGCTTTGCCTTGGCAAAGCATTCGGCTGCAAGCTTGTCGGCAAAGACGAGCTTCTCGCCCGGCTGCGGACCAAAATCATTGGCAGCAGCGGTGACTTCATAGAGACCGTATTGGATGCGCGACGAGAAGGAGATCGCGCGATTGCCCGGGATCGTCCACGGCGTCGTGGTCCAGATGACGACCGAGGCGTCCGCGAGCTCAGCCGAACCTTCGACAACCGGGAATTTCACCCAGATCGTGTCGCTTTCGACATCGTGATACTCAACTTCAGCTTCCGCTAGCGCCGTGCGCTCGACCACCGACCACATCACAGGCTTGGAACCGCGATAGAGTTGGCCGCTCTTGGCGATCTTCAACAACTCGCCAGCGATGCGTGCTTCGGCGTGGAAGTTCATCGTCGTGTAGGGGTTATCGAAATCGCCTTCGATACCGAGGCGCTTGAACTCTTCCGACTGAACCTTGATCCAGCCCGCGGCAAAGTCACGGCATTCCTTGCGGAATTCGTTGATCGGAACCTCGTCCTTGTTCTTGCCCTTGGCGCGATAGGCTTCTTCGATCTTCCATTCAATCGGCAGGCCGTGGCAATCCCAACCCGGGACATAGTTGGAGTCGTAACCGCGCATCTGGAAGGAACGGGTGATGACGTCCTTCAGGATCTTGTTCAGCGCATGGCCGATATGGATGTTGCCGTTTGCGTAGGGAGGGCCATCATGCAGCACGAATTTTTCGCGGCCAGCGGCGGACGCGCGCAGCTTCTTGTAGAGGTCCATTTGCTGCCAGCGCTTGACCAGCTCCGGCTCTTTCTGCGGCAACCCGGCGCGCATCGGAAAATCCGTCTGCGGCAGGTAAAGCGTTGCGGAATAATCGATTTTTTTTGCGGTGTCGTTCATGATCGTACCATTATCGCGGCGCCGAATAAGGCTCGCGCCGTCTCAACAAAAAAGAGGGCTTAGCGAAGGCGCTTGGGAACAAGCGCCAAAATCCCGGACCTTCCGGCTCTCAGAGCGGGCGGAAGGCCGGGCCAATAATTCGGGATATGAACGTCCACCGAAATTGGTTCATGGCCGGTTGTTTAAGCCGTTTCAGCCTGTTTGAAAAGGGAATTGATGACAGAGAGCGCGTAGCCGTCTCAAAAAGCGATCTTGGCATCCACGTCGCTCATTGGCGCAACACCGGACAGAAGCGCCCTCGCCTCCTCTTCATCCTTCTTCATCTGGACGACGAGCGCTTCCAGCCCATCGAATTTCAACTCATCTCGGAGATGACCGAAGAAGGAGACCGAGCAGACCTGGCCGTAAAGATCGCCGTTGAAGTCGAAGACGAAGGTTTCGAGCAGGGCTGCACCATTGTCCGTCACAGTTGGTCGATAGCCGAAGCTCGCAACGCCGTCATGCAATGTGCCGTTGGCCCCTCTGAAGCGGACGGCATAGATGCCAGGCTTCAGTTCCGTTTCGGGCGGTAGCGACATATTGGCTGTAGGATAACCCAGCGTGCGACCAAGCTGTTGCCCGCGGATGACTTCGGCTTCTACTGTAAAGCGGTAGCCAAGCAGCCCCGCGGCACCCACCACATCCCCTTCGGCCAGACACTCACGAATACGGCTGGACGAAATCACCTCTGCGCCCTCATCGCGAAAGGAATCCACAAGCGTCACGTCGAAACCGTGGCGCTTGCCTGCCTGCATCAAAAAGGCGGGACCACCCTCACGGCCCTTGCCGAAATGAAAATCAACGCCGGTGACGACGCTGCCGGCTCCCAGCCAGTCGACCAGTATGGATTTGACGAAGTCGTCTGCCGAGCGTTGCGAGAACGTCTTGTCGAAGGGATATTCGATGACGGATTGAAAGCCTTCCGCCTCCAGAAGGCGGGCCTTCAGGGGCGCTGGCGTCAGGCGAAAGACCGGTGTTTCAGGCCGAAACACGGTGCGCGGATGCGGCTCGAATGTCAGAACGAGAGCGGCCACACCGCGCGACTTCGCAAGCTCCAGCGCCTGATCCAATACGGCGCGATGACCGCGATGGACGCCATCGAAATTGCCGATGGCGACGACGCCGCCCCTCAATGCGTCGGGAAGCGGTTCTTTCTTCTCATTGCGATGGAACACGGTCATCGGAAACTCTCTAGGCCAGGCGCGGCATCCACCAGCCGGGCGCTGCATTCTGGCTTTTCAAATAGCTGTTGAGAAGCGCCTCGTCGATCTCACCGTTCAACGTATATTCAGCCGCGTGAATACCGCCGCTGATATAAAGAAGATCAAGACCGGCGGAGATGGCGCCCTTCACATCGGTCGGCATGCCGTCGCCGATCGCCAGAACGCGATCCTTGCTGAACGCGCCGCGCACTTCCTTTGCTGCGGCAAAGCAGGCCTCATAGATCGGCGAATGCGGCTTGCCAGCGATCCGAACCTCACCGCCCAGTTGTTCGAAGTATACCGCCATCGCGCCCGCGCAGGGGATGATGCGTTCGCCGCGCTCGACCACCAGATCAGGGTTGGCGCAGATCATCGGCGCGGAACGGGCAACGAAGCCCTTCAGCATCTCCGTATAATCTTCAGGCGTTTCGGTTTCGTCGTCGAAGAAGCCGGTGCAGACAACGGCTTCTGCTTCGCTCTCACCCACCACCGTAACGTCAAGACCATCGAACAGCGGCATATCGCGTTCGGGGCCCAAGAGGAAAACCTTCTTCGGCCCTTCTGCGATCAGCTCACGCGTCACATCACCCGAGGTAACGATACGGTCATAGGCATCATCGGGAACGCCGAGTGCGCGCAACTGCGGAATGACGCCGACGGCCGGACGCGGGGAATTGGTGATGAGGACGACGGTCTTGCCACTCTTCCGGGCCTCAGCCAATGCAGCACCGGCGGCGGGAAAACACGTAACGCCATTGTGCAGCACACCCCAAACATCGGAGAGAATGACATCGAATTGGGAGGTAATGTCGCCAAGTGTGGCAATGCGGTGGGCCATGAATCTTCCAACTCTTTCCATCATTTCAAGCTCGTGACATCGCAAAGGCTGTTCGCGATGGCAAGAGAAAAACAAAAAAGGCTTACGTGAAGTGCCAGAACCTCAACCGACCCAAAGCCTGACAAAACCCGCCGCGATGCAAAGACCAAGCACCGGCACCATGCCAAGTTTCCAGCGAAACAGCATGATGGCCGAGACGACGAAGAGTGCCAGTGACGCAAAATCGAGCGTTGTCCAGTCCGGCCGCGACATGCCGAGATTGATCTGAGGCAAAAGCTCTACCCGGTCCACTTTGCCGAAAAGAACATGCAGTCCGAACCAGACCGAAAGATTGAGGATGACGCCCACGACTGCGCCGGTAATGGCCGAGAGGGCGCCGGACAAGGCCGCATTGTCCTTCAACCGCTCCACATAGGGCGCACCAAGAAAAATGAAGACGAAGCTTGGGACAAAGGTTGCCCAGGCGGCAACACTTGCACCCAGCACGCCCGCCAGCATCGGGTCAAGCATGCCCGGATGACGAAACGCCGCGAGAAAACCGATATAGGAAAGGACGAGGACGAGTGGCCCTGGCGTCGCCTCGGCTAGCGCCAGACCATCCAGCATCTCGCTCGCCGTCATCCAGCCGTGGGTTTCCACCGCAACCTGCGCCACATAGGCAAGAACGGCATAGGCACCACCAAAGGTAACGACTGCAAGCCGCGAGAAGAAAGCCTGCAGTTCCAGAAGCGACTCCGGCGCCGCCAGAAGCCAGAATGGCAAGAGCGGCATCTGCCAAATGAGCACACCAACGAGAAGCCCGCGGAGTTGGCGCGCAAAAGATGGTGCTTTCCCGGCCCTATCAGGCGTCACCGACGGGGCTCCACGGGCCTTTAGAAAGCCAGTAACTCCAGCGACGAGAATAACGAGCGGAAACGGCACGGCGAAAAAGAACAGTGCGATGAAGGCTACGGCTGCCACACTGACCAGGAAGCGGCTCTTCAAGGCGCGCTTTGCCACCCGTAACAAAGCCTCGATGACGATGGCCAGCACACCCGCCTTCAGGCCGAAGAGCAATGCTGGAAGCCAGTGGGTGTCCTGATACAGAGCATAGGCTGCGGCGAGTGCGACGATAACGATGAAGCCCGGAAGGATAAAGAGCGTGCCGGCGATAATCCCTCCGCGTCTGCCGTGCAGAAGCCATCCTGCGTAAGTCGCCAGTTGCTGAGCCTCAGGACCGGGCAAAAGCATGCAGTAATTCAACGCATGCAGGAACCTCTCTTCGGAAAGCCAGCGTTTTTCGTCGACCAGTACACGGTGCATCATACCGATCTGCCCGGCGGGCCCGCCGAAGCTTAAAAGGCCGACACGGCCGAAGACCAGAAAGAGCTCCGACAGCGTCGGATGGGTGGAGGAAGTTTCAGGGCGCAAAAAATCTGTCATGCAATCGCAGTAACCATTTTACGTGAAATTTTTCCGACAGGCCGTTCTTGACAGTGCCTTGGGCCCTGCTTATCTCACTGCCGCTAGCACTCGGCAAATGAGAGTGCTAACATCAATCCAGGTGGGTCGTATCCGATCCGCGAATGTCATTTGATCGAGGGAATAGACAATGGCAAGCACCAATTTCCGCCCGCTGCACGACCGCGTCGTCGTTCGTCGCGTTGAGTCCGAAGCTAAGACCAAGGGCGGCATCATCATTCCTGATACCGCAAAGGAAAAGCCGCAGGAAGGCGAGATCGTCGCCGTCGGTTCCGGCGCGCGTGACGAGTCCGGCAAGATCGTCGCTCTCGACGTTAAGGTTGGCGATCGCATCCTGTTCGGCAAGTGGTCCGGCACGGAAGTCAAGCTCGACGGCGAAGACCTTCTGATTATGAAGGAAGCCGACATTATGGGCATTATCGGCTGATTTAGCCGCCTTCCCATTTTCCGTAATCTTAAAGCCGGACATCGTTCCGGCCATTCGAAACCAGGAGTTTTGAAACATGGCAGCCAAAGAAGTAAAATTCGGCCGCTCGGCGCGCGAAAAGATGCTCAAGGGCGTCGACGTTCTCGCTGACGCAGTGAAGGTCACGCTCGGCCCGAAGGGTCGTAACGTTGTTATCGACAAGTCCTTCGGCGCACCGCGCATCACTAAGGACGGCGTTTCCGTTGCCAAGGAAATCGAACTGGAAGACAAGTTCGAAAACATGGGCGCACAGATGGTCCGCGAAGTTGCTTCGAAGACCAACGACATCGCTGGTGACGGCACCACGACCGCTACCGTTCTTGCTCAGGCTATCGTTCGCGAAGGCCAGAAGGCTGTTGCAGCCGGCATGAACCCGATGGACCTGAAGCGCGGTATCGATCTGGCCGTCTCCGAAGTCGTCAAGGACCTACAGGCCAAGGCAAAGAAGATCAACACCTCTGAGGAAGTTGCTCAGGTCGGTACGATCTCCGCCAACGGCGACACGCAGGTTGGCCGCGACATCGCGGAAGCCATGCAGAAGGTTGGCAACGAAGGCGTTATCACCGTCGAAGAAGCCAAGACTGCCGAAACCGAGCTCGAAGTCGTCGAAGGCATGCAGTTCGACCGCGGCTACCTGTCGCCTTACTTCGTAACCAACCCTGAAAAGATGGTTGCTGACCTCGAAGACGCTTACATTCTCCTCCACGAGAAGAAGCTCTCCAACCTGCAGGCCATGCTTCCAGTTCTCGAAGCTGTCGTTCAGACCGGCAAGCCGCTCGTCATCATCGCTGAAGACGTTGAAGGCGAAGCTCTTGCTACGCTCGTCGTCAACAAGCTGCGTGGCGGCCTCAAGATCGCTGCCGTCAAGGCTCCTGGCTTCGGCGACCGCCGCAAGGCGATGCTCGAAGACATCGCGATCCTGACCGGTGGTACGGTGATTTCCGAAGACCTCGGCATCAAGCTCGAAAATGTCACGCTTGACATGCTCGGCAAGGCCAAGAAGGTTTCCATCTCCAAGGAAAACACCACGATCGTTGACGGCTCCGGCCAGAAGACCGACATCGAAGGCCGCGTTGCCCAGATCAAGGCTCAGATCGAAGAGACCTCTTCCGATTACGACCGCGAAAAGCTGCAGGAACGCCTTGCTAAGCTCGCTGGTGGCGTTGCCGTCATCCGCGTCGGCGGTGCAACGGAAGTTGAAGTGAAGGAGCGCAAGGATCGTATCGACGACGCTTTGAACGCAACTCGCGCTGCTGTTCAGGAAGGCATCGTTGCTGGCGGTGGTACCGCTCTGCTTCGCTCCGCTCAGAAGATCACCGTCAAGGGTGTAAACGACGACCAGGAAGCTGGTATCAATATCGTTCGCCGCGCTCTGCAGTCGCTGGTTCGCCAGATCGCAGACAACGCCGGTGACGAAGCTTCGATCGTTGTTGGCAAGGTTCTCGACAAGGCTGACGACAACTTCGGTTACAATGCTCAGACCGGCGAATATGGCGACATGATCGCTATGGGTATCGTTGACCCTGTCAAGGTTGTCCGTACGGCTCTGCAGAACGCAGCTTCGGTTGCTTCGCTGCTGATCACCACGGAAGCCATGATTGCCGAGCTGCCGAAGAAAGAATCCGCAATGCCTGCAATGCCAGGTGGCGGCATGGGCGGCATGGACTTCTAATCAGTCCATTCCCTCTGGGATTTAAGAAAGGGCGGTCTTCGGATCGCCCTTTTTATTTGGGCTGACCCACTTTCTGACGGCTAATGCTCAATATCCTTACGGAAGAAGACGACGCGTTGTGTCTCCGCAAAACCGAGAGCGGCGTGAAACTTTTGACTCACCTCATTCTCAAGCGGGGCGTCGGAGGCGAATTCCGAACATCCGCGGGACCTGCCCCATATACCGATCGCGTCGCAGAGCAGCCTGGCGATCCCCTTTTGCCTGTGTGAGGGCAGGACATAGATGCCCTCTAGGAAGAGAACCGGCGAGCTCTTGCAGCCGTTAACGTAGTCGCTGCGCAAACTGCCTTCGGCAAAACCGACGATCTCGCCTTCCTCACTTTCAATCAGGAAGGCGACAACCTTATCGGCTCCCCGTAAGAAGGTCTCAACGACATCCTCACGGTGTTGCTCGAGAGAACCATCAGGCCAGAGCGCTGCGCGTAAACGCGACCATGAATCGACATTGTGGATGCTGCCTCTGACGATCTTCATCTTGTCTCACTTATCGCGTTGTTCTCTTGTCTTGACCCATGCCTCAACAACGTCTTTTGTGCGTGAGTATCCAACCGCATTGTTCACTTTTTGAAGACGAACAGTCTTCTCCCGTTTATCTTTCGTCAATTTGAAAAATCGGCCAGAACTGTCTCCAGAGTTCACTCAACGGCTTGAACGAAAGCCTTTAACGGAGACATACAATGTCCAGCAGTCAGAACGCTCTCGTGCTCGTCGCACGCATCCTTCTTTCCTTCATCTTCGTCTATTCCGGCTTCGGCAAGCTGATGGACCCTGCCGGCACGGCTGGCATGATCACCGGTGCTGGTTTGCCTGCGGCAACCGCGTTGGCTTACCTTGCCGGCCTGTTTGAACTGGTGACTGGTCTTGCCGTCCTCGTCGGCTTTCAGACCAAGGTCGCAGCCTTCGCGCTTGCCGCATTCTGCGTGTTCACCGGCGTCGTCTTCCACAGCGGCACGGTAGCCGTTCCCGGCTGGCCTGATGCGGCTCTCGGCTGGATCAACACGCTGAACGGTATCATGCTGATGAAGAACATCACGCTGGCCGGCGCCTACATCCTCCTCGGAGCCTTCGGCGCCGGTGCATACTCGGTCGACGCGATGCGCGGCCCGAAGCTCGCCCACGCTTAAGTCAAAGTTGATGCAAAAAGCCGCTGGAGCGATCCGGCGGCTTTTTCTTTATCCGCGTTCTTTTGGAAAAGCGGGGATCGCGTCGATATGGTCGACCCACGCGGCTTTGGAGCGCGCCCAGATCTGCGCGCGCGGCTCCAACTCGGCCCGTTCATTGATCGAGCCCCAACGGATGCCCCACGTGCCATTGTCCTGTTCGGCACTGCTGAACAGCGGCGCGCCGCAGTCCTGACAGAAATGCATCAAACGGATGTTGCCGTTCTCCGCCGCCTTCCGGTAAAGCTTCGGCTCGACGCCTGTGAGCTTGATATCATCGCGCTTCGCTCGCAGCGTTACTCGATAGGGCGAGCCTGTCAGACGCTGGCAGTCGGTGCAGTGGCAGATAACCACATGCTCCGGATCGGCTTCTGCTTCATATTGAACGTTGCCACAGTGGCATTGACCTGTGATGCGCATGACGCCCTCCTCTATGAGGAGGGCAGCATAGACCAAATATGGCCTTAACCAAGCACCGTCTTGACGCGCGAGACGATCTCTTGAACGACGGCATCCTCCTCATGCTCGGCCTTTCTGGCGCGCACAAAGCAGGCTTCCGATCTCAGGATGATTCCGTCCGTCAGGATTTTCAGATGATTGGCCTTCAGCGTCGAGCCTGTGGAGGTAATATCGACGATGATATCCGCCTGCCCTGCCGCGGGCGCGCCCTCGGTCGCGCCGAGGCTTTCCACGATGCGGTAAAGCTGAATGCCGTGCTGGCGGGAGAAGAACTGCTGCGTCAGTCGCCAGTACTTGGTGGCGATTGCCAGGCGGCGTCCATGGCGGGCGCGAAACTCGGAGGCGACATCGCCAAGATCGGCCATGCTATCGACATCGAGCCATATTTCCGGCACGGCAACCACCACATCTGCATGGCCAAACCCGAGGCGAGCGCAGAACTCCACGCGGGTATCGACATTGCTTAAATCCTCGCGCACGAGATCTTCGCCTGTCACGCCGAAATCGACCGTGCCGTTGCCGATTTCACGCGCAATCTCGGAGGCCGAAAGATAGGCGATCTCGATATCGTCTCGCCCCTCGACGCGGCCACGGTATGAGCGATCGCTGCCGATCGCTGTGATCTTTAACCCGGCGCGTTCCAGAATGGCAGACGAATCGTCTTTCATGCGTCCCTTGGAGGGTAGCGCTATGGTGATGGTCATGCAGCGGCCCTCGCAGATTCGATGCGGTCCAGCCAGAGCGAGAAGCCGACGGCAGGAATGGTGTCGATGGCGCCAAGCAGCGTCATCAGGCGGTCGAACCTTCCGCCGCCCGCGAGCACTGCTGTCTCACCTGCCTGCGTGATTTCGAAGACGAGGCCAGTGTAATAATCCAGTGGGCGACCGAAAGCAGCGCCGTAGGTCACATCGTTCAGATCGACGCCGCCATTCGCAAGAGCTGCGACACGGGCGTCAAAATCGAAAAGTGCTGGCGCAAGCTTCAGCTTTGCCTTCTCGGCAAAATCAGAAAGCGTTTTTGATGCTTCGGACAAGGGTGCTTGGAGGCTAAGAAACTGCTTCAGCAGCTGGAAGCTGTCATCCGGCAGACGGGTGGCGGCAAGCGCCAGCTTTTCGCGAAGGCGTCGTGCAATCTCCTGCGGGGAGCGGCTGGCATTGGTGGAGTAGCCGGTGTCTTGCATGACGCTGTCGATATAATCGACCAGCACCTTCTCCTCTCCGGTGGCGAGCAGTCCGGCCACGCGGGCATCAAGCCCCGTCATCGGCTTGGGGCTGACAAGGCTTTCCAGCAGCGCATCGAGTTGCACTGTGTCGCCAAAGGCTTGCACCAACCGCTTCTGCCAACCAAGCGGGAGCCCGAGTGCGGCAATCACGGCCTCGAAGACCTTCTGGTCGCCTAAGCGCGCGGAAAGCCTTTGCCCTGGAAGCAGCCGGTTCAAAATGCCGAAAGCATCACCGATCGCACGGGCATCGGCAGCGGCGACATCGCCATCGCCCAGATCTTCGATACCAGCCTGATAGAATTCGTTTCCGCCCTCACGGCGCTGGCGAAAGACCTCGCCGAGATAGGCATACCGCTTCGGCGTACCGGTGGCCGTTTCGATATGGCGAAGGCAGACGGGAATGGTGAATTCCGGACGAAGGCACAGGCTCTCGCCGGTCTCGCTTTCGGTGAGGAAAATACGACGGCGCAAATCCTCGCCAGCCATATCCAAGAACGGCGCGGCGGGCTGGATGACGGGTGTATTGACCCGCGCCGTGTTGCGCGCCGCAAACTCGTCCAGCAGCTCTGCGGAAAACTCCGGCATGTCGATCAGGGGCATGAAGCAGTACTTTTCGTCACGGTTCGAGCGGTTGCATCATCTCAATGCGGTTTCCGAATGGATCATACACGTAGAAGCGGTGATACCCTTCCAGCGGCTCATCCTCAACCACAAGGCAGCCTGCGGTTTCAAGTCTTTTTCGAAGCTCCGGAAGATCATCGACCACAAAGGCGGGATGGGCCTTGGTGCCGGCGACGAAATCCTTCGCGACGCCGAGATGCACGCGAACATCGCCATGCGTAAACCAACATCCGCCACGGCCCGCCAGATTGGCAGGCTTTGCAACCTCCTGAAGACCGAGAAGGCCCGCATAAAACGTCCGCGCCTCGTCTTCTCCACCTTCAGGCATTGCCAGTTGGACGTGATCCAGACGGAGAATGGTCATGGCCGTTCAGCCCTCTGCCCGGCGCCGGTCTTCAGCCTGTGCTTCTAGGATTTCCTTGACCTTGGCGACCAGTTCAGCCTCGGCAACGACCTCCTGCGCCACACGCGCTTCGCGCCATGTCGCATTGTCTTCGATCTCTCCGGACAGGCGCTTGCCTTCGATCAGATCCTTTATCTGCACCACGCCTTCGGCGCGCTCGTCACCACCCTGGATGATGGCAATCGGCGCGCCCATGCGGTCGGCATATTTCAGCTGGTTGCCGAACTTCTTCCAGTTGCCCTGATACATCTCGGCGCGAATGCCTTCTGCACGCAGCGCCTGCGTGAAGCGCTGATAGCGTCCCATGCTCTCCACATCGCCATCCATGACGGTGATGAGAACAGGCGCAAGCGGCTTTGCCTGACCAAGTTTGCCGAGGTTCTTCAAGGCCGTCATCAATCGCGAAACACCGATGGAGAAACCGGTTGCCGGAACCGGCTGACCCATGAAGCGGGACACCAGACCATCGTAACGGCCACCGCCGCCGACAGAGCCGAACACAACCTTCTCGCCCTTCTCGTTGGTGACATCGAAGGTCAGTTCGGCTTCATAAACAGGGCCAGTGTAATATTCGAGACCGCGCACGACCGATGGATCGATCTTGATACGATCGGCTTCATAGCCAGCGCTCGCAACAAGCGCGCCGATGACATTGAGTTCCTCGACGCCTTCCTCACCCTTGGAGGTACCGGCAACGAGCTTTGCGAGATCGTCTGCATTGGCGGCATAATCCTTGATGCCGACAAAGAAGAGAACCTTTTCGATCTGCGCCTCATCGAGCCCTGCACCTTTGGTGAAGTCGCCGGATTCATCCTTGCGACCGGGACCGAGCAGGAGCTTAACGCCCTCCGGGCCGAACTTGTCGAGCTTGTCGATGGCACGCAGAACGTTGAGACGACGACCGGCATTCTCTTCGCCGCCGAGGCCGATGGCTTCCATCACGCCATCCAGAACCTTGCGGTTGTTGACGCGGATGACGTAATCGCCACGCTTGATGCCAAGCGCTTCTAGCGTATCGGCCATCATCATGCACATTTCGGCATCGGCCTGGACGCCTGCGGCACCGACGGTATCGGCATCGAACTGCATGAACTGACGGAAACGGCCCGGGCCGGGCTTCTCGTTGCGGAAGACATAGCCCGCGCGATAGGTGCGGTAAGGTAGCTGGATTTCGTTGAAATTTTCAGCGACGTGACGGGCAAGCGGCGCAGTCAGATCGTAGCGCAGGCTCATCCACTGGTCGTCATCGTCCGTGAGCGAAAACACGCCCTCGTTCGGTCGGTCGCTATCGGGGAGGAACTTGCCGAGCGCATCGGTGTATTCAAACAGCGGGGTTTCGACGGGATCGAAACCATACAACTCATAGACCCCACGGATCTTCTCGATCATCTCATTGGTGGCATGGATATCGGCAGCCGAACGGTCCACGAAGCCGCGCGGCAGGCGCGCTTTCAGTTTCTGAGGCTTTTTTGCTTTTTCGCTCATGGTGCCAGTCCAATTGTCTCTTGAAATCAAGCCGGTGTCTTAGAGGATGACAAACCCTGCGGCAAGGCCGGAGGTCTGCGCATTTGCTGGCGTTTGGCGCGAAAAGCTGCTAGATGGGATACACGCATTCCAATCTCTTAGGGAGAGAACCGGATGAGCAGGCAAACCGCCATCCGCCTGCCGGATGAGACCTATGAACGCCTGAAAGCGCTTTCCGAGCGCACCGGACGAACTTCGGCCTTTTACATCCGCGAGGCCATCGAGAAACATATCGAGGATATGGAGGATCTGTATCTGGCGGAAGAGGCAATGCGGCGGCATCTTGCCAATGACGACCGGGCCTACTCTCTGGAAGAAGTGAAGCGTCGCCTCGGCGTGGACACTTGAGTTTCAGGAAAAGCCTCTCAAGTAGCTTGAGAAGCTAGGCAAGAGCAACGCAACGCGCATCGTGGCCTTTCTTGCAGATCGAATTGCGGGTGATGACGACCCGCACCGAGGCGGCCATGCCTTGCAAGGCTTCGAACTCGGCAATTTCTGGCGTTATCGTGTCGGCGACTATGGCATCATCTGCGACATTCAGGATCAGAAGCTCGTCGTTCCCGTCGTCGACATCGGTCATCGCCGGGACGTCTATCGCTAAACCACGATGATCGAGTGCACGGGCGTAATGACGGCGAAATGCGAGGAGACTTGAAAGCCGCATGCGCCCGTGTTAGCTCATCTTCGTCGTCGATTGCGACCGTAAGCGTCTAACGTCAAGCAACGCGCCTTAACCCCTCGTTCTTCGAGGGCGCGAACAAGGTGCGCTTTTGAAGACGACGTTTAGAAAGACTTGCTTCATGACATTGTCACGCTTACCCGCGCGCTACGGCGCTATTCTCATGCCTATGGTCCTCTCCATCCTGATGACGTTCGTCGTTTCGCTCATCGCGACGGTCCGCGCCATCGGTCTGGCCGAGGATTTCCTGGTGCGCTGGTTGCCAGCCTGGGGTCTGTCCTGGCTTGTGGCCTTTCCGACATTGCTGCTCGTGCTGCCATTGGTGCGCCGGATCGTCAACGCTCTGGTCGAACCGCAGCGCAGTTGATACTGCAATAGGTTGTGCAGGCGGCTTTCACTTGCGCAGCCTATCCGTTTTCCCAGAATGAAGATGCAATGATCCTCGAAGTCCTGAACTACGCCGGAACCCTCTGGAAGACCGAGCCGGAATTTCGCCCGCACATTCGCTACTCCATCAATCTGTGGGCGCGTGCCAACCGATGCACGAAGGCGTGGGAACAGCATGAGGTGAACAGCAAGCGCTTCATTCTTTCGACTGCATCCCGAATGAGGCAGCGACGCACGGCCGTGATCCTCGGCTCAGGGCTTTTAAGGGATGTGCCATGGCAGCAGCTCGCCGCGGCGTTCGACACGCTGGTTCTCGTCGATCTGGTGCATCTTTCCAGCGTCCGCACAAAGCTTTACGGTCGGAAGTATCGCAATGTCGTGCTTACCAGCCGCGATCTTTCTGGCTATGACGCTTTGAAGGCTGGCGTCGACCTAGAACCGCTGAGCTTCCTCCGACAAGTGCCTTATCTCGACCTCGTCGTTTCCGCCAATCTCCTGTCGCAGATCGGCACGGGCGCGCGCCACAGGATGGAGCGTGAGGGGGCGAACGATATGCCGGAAGACACGCTTCAACGACTGATCCAGGCGCACGTCGATGGTCTTTCCGGCTTGCCCTGCAAAGTGTGCCTCCTTACCGATACCGGCTTCGACATCATCGACCGGACCGGGAAGGTTCATCAGCATGAAGACTTGCTCCATGGGGTTCAGGTCCCGAATATCCCACAACAATGGGACTGGCCGGTCGCGCCATTCGGTGAGGAAAGCAAGGACTATCAGATCGTTCACAAAGTCGTCGCCAGCAACATCAGATGACCCTATTTGCTGACACTGGTTGATCGGCTAGAATGTCGTTATGCGCTTACTCATTCGCACGTTGATGTTCCTCGCCTGCCTGCTCTATGGCGCCATGCCGGTTACGGCTGCGATGGACAGGTCAATGCCAAGCCGCGAAGTGCATGCGCCGATAATGGCTAAGGGCCATCCTGTCAGTCACGAGATCGCAGATGCCTCCGGATTCACGGGAGGCCAAAGTGCTCCATGTCCGCATGAAAAGAGCATGACGCACGCGCCCTTCTGCGCTGCCTGCCTTGTTCTTCTGCCAGACCTTACCTTTGCGGAAAAAGGTCGATCGCCTCACGCTGCTCCTATGCCCGGTGTGCAGGCAAGCCTTGTTGGCGATGTTCCCGCGCCACCTCTTCCTCCTCCCCGCGCCTGACGATTTCGCGATTTAAATGCAATCGAAATTCCGACAGAGGAAGGATATCTCATGTCTATCAAGACCATCTTTAATGCCGTCACCATAAGTGCTTTTCTGGCACTACCTACACTGGCACAGGAGCGCTCCGGTCATGCCGGCCATGCCATGCCGAAGCAGGAAACCACAGACAACGCCTCGACGAAGGCCTTCATGGAGGTTTCGAAGAAAATGCACGCTGCCATGGAGCAGGACTATACCGGCAATGCCGATGTCGATTTCGTTCGTGGCATGATCCCGCATCATCAAGGCGCGGTCGATATGGCCAAGGTGCAGTTGCAATATGGCAAGGACCCGGAAATCCGCAAGCTGGCCGAAGAGGTGATCAAGGCGCAGGAGGCTGAGATCGCCATGATGAAAGAGTGGTTAAAGTCGAAGGGGTACTAAGCAAACAGTATGTGTATCGGGGGAGCGCCCTTCAGGCGCTTCCCCTTCTCGGCCACCCGTGGTCAAAGCCCGGTCAGGCCCGCCTTGTAGCTTCCGGCAAATTCGCGGCTCAGGCGCTCAAGCTCCAGCGATGCACGGCTGGGGTGCCTTTCCTTGTGCATGAGAAGCGAAAACTGTCGCGCGGGCAGGTCGATGCCGACGCGGGTGAGCAGCCCTTGACGCAGCATCAGTGCCGCGACGGACGCCGACACCACCGCAGCCGCGCCGCCTGCGCGCGCTGCCGCGACGACAGCCTCGTTGGACGGCAGCTCAAGCGTCACCTGCAGATCGGCCAGAGACATGCCCATGGCCTTTAATGCGGCTTCGAAGGCGGAGCGCGTGCCAGAGCCCTGCTCGCGCAGCACCCAGGTCGTGGAGCGGATATCCTGCGCCTTCAACTGCCGACCATCCGAGAACGGGTGCAGCGGCCCGACCACGACGAGGAGCTTATCCGAGACAATGGGTCGAACCGACAGCGCCGGCTCGTCGATATCGCCTTCAATGAAGCCAATTTCGGCGACGCCCTTCAGCACCGCCTCCGTCACGGTCCGGGTATTACCAACCTCAAGCGACACCGTCACGCCTGGGTAGAGCTGTTTGAACTGCATGAGAATGGACGGTAGCCAGTAGCTGGCAATGGTCTGACTGGCGAAGACACGGATTTCGCCGCGGGTCAGACCCCCCATCTCCGAGAGGATGAGTTCTGCGCTGCGCACCCGGTTCAAGGTCGAGCGTGCTTCGTCAAGAAAGACGCGGCCGCTTTCCGTCAACTCGATGCCTCGCCCGACGCGATGAAACAGCTCGACATTGTAATAAGCCTCCAGCGTCTTGATCGCGGAACTGACGGCAGATGGTGTCAGTCCCAATGTCTCAGCCGCACGCGTCAGGTGCTGGCGCTCCGCAACGGCGACGAATATTCTCAACTGCTCAAAGGTCATGTCTTATCATTCGATTTAATCGAATGAAACATGCCATATTATTTGATGGAATGGAATGGACGTTCGTAAGATGATGGTCATATGGCACATCATCGTTCAATCACCTCAAATATCTCCTTGTCGCGTTTCCCGGCCCTACGCCTGCTTCCGGGAATTCTTTTGTGCGGCGCAATCAGTGTTGCCGCGATCTTCGCGCAGGAGGCTCAGGTTCGACTGGCTGGGCATGCCTGGCTTGGTGACCTGGTGATCGCGATCGTGTTCGGCGTGCTACTCAGGAGCTTCGCCCGTCTACCGGAGGCGACGGGAGCTGGCATCAAGTTCAGTGCCAAGACGCTGCTTGAGGTCGCAGTCGTTCTTCTCGGCGCATCGCTTAGCCTTTCCATTCTGAAGGGTGCCGGCGGCTTGCTGATCTTCGGCATCGCCATCATCGTCGCATTGTCGCTCGTCGGCAGCTACGCCATCAGTCGCGCGATCGGCCTTGAGCCAAAGCTTGCCATTCTCGTTGCATGCGGCAACTCGATCTGCGGCAACTCCGCTATTGCTGCGGCGGCACCTGCCGTCGGCGCGAAGGCGCAGGACGTAACCGCAGCCATCGCCTTTACTGCCGTTCTTGGTGTTGCGGCCGTCATCATCATGCCGGCACTCCCCGGCCTTTTCTCGATGGATGCCGTGCACTACGGCATGTTTGCAGGCATGACCGTTTATGCCGTGCCGCAGGTTCTTGCAGCAACGGCGCCAATGGGCGCGGTTGCGGTTCAAACCGGCACCGTCGTCAAGCTCATCCGCGTCTTGATGCTCGGACCCGTCGTCACCACGCTGTCGATCATCCATGGGCGTGGGGCGAGCGGTCGGCTCGATCTGCAACGGATGGTGCCGTGGTTCATCATCGGTTTCGTGCTGATGATCATGGCGCGCTCCTTCGGGCTTATCCCGAATATTGCGCTGGCCCCCATTAGCGGGCTTGCGAATGTACTCACGATCATGTCGATGGCCGCGCTCGGTCTGTCGGTGGATATCCGCTCTCTGCGCCATGCGGGTGGCAAAGTCATTATCGCCGCCACGGCTTCCCTGCTGCTTCTCTGCGCGCTATCCGTCGGGTTGATCGCGATCGCCGGATAATCGGCTTACGGTTGGCGTTCGACAGTGATCGTGTAATTGGCACCCAGACCACGCCGCGACGAACTGAGGACCAGAATGGGCCGGATCAGCCACTCGGTGTCTTCCTTCGGCGTCAGCACCGTGGTGTTGTTGCCAGTATCGCTAAAGAAGATCGCATCGTCATCCGGCTTTGCGAAATCAAAAATCGCCATGACAACGAATTCGCTGCGACTGGCGAGCGACACTTTCAGCGTTTCACCAGCTTTCACCTTGAGACGATAGACTTCACCCCTGCCCTGACGGGTCCAGCCATTCAGCTTCAGATTGCCAGACGCCGGCATTTCGACGGCCTTCAACTGCTCCCCATCGTCAAGCCACATGCCGTCGACATTGCGTTGTTCGGCAACGGCGGGAAAGGAAACGGTCGCGATCAGCAAACTGACGAGCGCATATCTGATGAATGTCTTCACGGCCGTAAGAACTCCTGCCGCATCGTCGCGATCCGAGGACGACAGTGGCAGCCCTCGATGTGGTCATTGACCATGCCCATGGCCTGCATGAAAGCATAGACTGTCGTTGGGCCGACGAAACTCCAGCCGCGCTTCTTCAAGTCTTTGGAGAGACGCGTGGACGCAGGTGTCGTCGGATTGGCACGCAAGGTGGCATAATCGAAGACATCCGGGCGTTCGTCCTGCTTGGGCTCGAAGCTCCAGAAATAGCGCGCCAGCGTACCGAATTCGTCACGAAGGGCAACGGCGCGCTTGGCGTTGTTGATGGTTGAAACGATCTTGCCGCGGTGGCGCACGATGCCCTTGTCGGCCAAGCACCGCTCTATATCGGCGTCATCGAAGGCGGCAACCTTGTCGAAATCGAAGCCGGCAAAGGCGGCACGAAAGCTCTCGCGCTTGCGCAGGATCGTCAGCCAGGACAGGCCGGACTGGAAGCCCTCGAGACAGATCTTCTCGAACAACCGCTTGTCGTCGGTGACGGGGTGGCCCCACTCGTCATCATGGTAGCGGCGGTAATCTTCCAGGCCCTGCTGCCAGAAGCAGCGGACCTTGCCATCCTCGCCCGTCAACAACCCGTTTTCACTCATGCGGCACCGTCTCTTTCCGCCCGGTTCTTACCATTGATTCACCCTGTTTTAAAACTGCCTGCTAACCTTATCGAAAGGTTTCAGCAAAATAGCGGATTGGATCGACGTCTCTTTACCATTCGCTTGTCGGCACATGCGAACGTGGCAATCATTTTTCGGTGTCATGTAAAAGAGTCCACCCGATGTCGATCAGAACCGTCTTTCTAGCGTTGAGCGCCGTGTGTGCCGCTCTCAATCCGGCAATGGCCAATGACCGTTATCGCGAGCGTCCGCCGATCGTCGTCAGCCCCGATCTGACCGCGCCCTGGGTGACACAGATGGGCCGTGGCGATGTACGTCCGGTCGTCTATCCGCAGCCGCCACAGCGCCAGCCACTTTTCCAGCGCCGCGCCGTGCAGCAGCGCCCTCAGGCCGTGGCTGCACGACCCAACGCGCCGCGCGTTAGGATCGACCCGCAGTTCCTGCCGCAGATCGTCAACTACGACACCAAGGAAGCACCCGGCACGATCGTGATCGATACGCCAAACCGCCTACTCTATCTGGTGATGGAAAGCGGCAAAGCACGTCGTTATGGTGTTGGCGTAGGTAAGCCGGGCTTTGAGTGGGCCGGCACGCATTCCATCACCCGCAAGACGGAATGGCCGACGTGGACGCCGCCAAAGGAAATGATCACCCGCGAAGCCGCGAAGGGTCATTATCTTCCGGCCTTCATGGAAGGCGGCCCGGAAAACCCGATGGGTGCGCGCGCCATGTATCTGGGCTCGACGCTCTACCGCATCCACGGCACAAATCAGCCATGGACTATCGGCAGCAACAATTCGTCCGGCTGCATCCGCATGCGCAACGAGGACGTGACCGACCTCTATGAGCGCGTGCCTGTCGGGACCAAGGTTATTGTGATCTGATAGCAACGCCCAAGTATAAGTTTGAGATCGAGCGCCTTGTAATTCGGTACTTATACTTGCGGCTTTCAGCCGAAACGCTAGATTGCCTCCCACAAGCTTGGCGGGGGATGCCAGGGGGAACGGTAAGCGCTTTTAGCAGCAACCGATGAGAAACGAGCGGCTCAGCCGCTCGTTTTTTGTTTCAGGCCCAACTTGGCTGGCTTTTTACCGCCATAGGCCCAGTCCAGTAGCTCGACCGTATGCAGGATCGGCATCGTTGTGCCAGTGGCAATCTGCGTCATGCAGCCGATGTTGCCGGTTGCGATGATGTCCGCCTTGGTCGCCTCGATGTTCTTGATCTTGCGCGCCTTCAACTGGCCGGAAATCTCCGGCTGCATAATGTTATAGGTCCCGGCCGAGCCGCAACAGAGATGGCCTTCCGCCGGATCGCGCACCACAAACCCTGCCGCCCTCAACAACAACTTCGGCGCCATAGTGATCTTCTGCCCGTGCTGCATGGAGCAAGCGGAATGGTAGGCGACAGAGAGGCCGTTACGCTCCAAGATCGGCAGTTCCAGTGTTGCCAGATATTCGGTGATGTCCTTTGCCAGCGCTGAGACCCGCGCCGCCTTCTCCGCGTAGGCTGGATCCAGCCGCAACATGTGGCCGTAATCCTTGATTGTCGTTCCGCAGCCGGACGCGGTTATGATGATGGCGTCGAGCCCGCCCTCTTCCACTTCACGCATCCAGACGTCGACGTTCCGGCGCGCAAAAGCTAAAGCCTGCTCTTCCCGCCCCATGTGATGCACCAGAGCGCCGCAGCAGCCCTCGCCCTTCGGCGTGCAGACCTCGATGCCGAGACCGGTCAGGAGTCGGACAGTCGCCTCGTTGATGCCCGGATCGAGAACAGGCTGCGCACAGCCGGTGAGGATCGCGACTCGGCCTCGTTTTTCAGCAACCGGTGCATGAACCGCGGCTCGGTCTGCCTGAGCTGGAACGGCGTTCGGCGCGAGATCGAGCATGGCCGCAAGCGGTTTTAAAGCTGAAACCTTGCGCAGAAGCGGGGCAAGTGGTTGGCCGATTTTCGCGAGCTTCAAGGCGAGCCTGAACCTGCCGGAATACGGCAGGACGGTGGCCAGAAGGCTGCGTATCAACCGGTCCATCACAGGGCGGCGATAGGTCTTCTCGATATGCACCCGCGCATGATCCACCAGGTGCATGTAATCCACGCCCGAAGGACAGGTCGTGGTGCAGGCCAGACAGGAGAGACAGCGATCAATATGGGTGACTACCTCGCGGTCGGCGGGACGGTCGTTTTCCAGCATGTCCTTGATGAGGTAGATGCGGCCACGCGGACTATCGAGTTCGTTGCCGAGGGTGACATAGGTCGGACAGGTGGCCGTGCAGAAACCGCAGTGGACGCATTTGCGCAGGATCTTCTCGGATTCGGCAACCTGCGGATCGGCCAACTGCTCGGGCGTGAAGGAGGTTTGCATGGTCAGATCCCCATTCTACCCGGATTGAATATCCCTGCCGGATCGAGCTTTTGCTTGATGCGCTGGGATAACGCGGCTTCGACGCCATTTAGCGGCTCGAAAGTTGGAATTCTTCGACGCACATCATGAGATGCGCGAAGCAGCATAGCGTTTCCGCCGCCGAGAGAACGGATGTACCCGCGCAGCAACTGTCCTTCCGGATCGGCCTCCATCTGCATCCAGACCAGCCCACCCTGCCAGTCGTAGAATGCATCGATGCCCGCTTCCAACCGTAGTGCCGCGACCAGCTTGTGACCCTGCGATGGCGCGATCGACACGCGCCAAAGTGGCTTGGATGGATTGCCTGCATAAGGCGCGACATTCTTGATGTCCCGCCACAGCGTCCGGCTTTCGTCTCGGGCAAGAGCGACCATGGGACCGAATGGCGACAAAAGCATTTGCAGCTTTCGCGTCCGCGCCTCGACGGAGGCCGCAAGTCCTTCCAGTCGCAATACGGTGGCGGCACCTTCCGGCAGAACCCCGTTCACGAAACGCGACTTTACGCTCTCCGGCAGATGCGCCGCACCGGACACTTCTAGGCTGGTTGCCATCGCCGCCGCCATGGCGTTGGTCGCTGCTTCATCCTCCAAACCCGAAATGACCATCGTCGCTTCAGCAGGCGGAACCGGCAGCACGCGGAATGTGACTTCCGTCAAAAAACCCAGCGTGCCGTAGGAGCCCGCAAGAAGCTTGACGAGATCGAGCCCGGTGACGTTCTTCATCACCCGCCCGCCGGCCTTGATCGCCTCGCCCCCGCCGTTGATGAAGCGGATGCCGAGCAGGCTGTCGCGCGCGGCACCGGCCACGAAACGGCGCGGACCGGAAACGTTGGCGGCAAAGACGCCGCCGATTGTCGGTTCGCCTGCCGTTCCGATGATGGCGCGGTGATCCAGAGGTTCGAAGGCCATCATCTGTCGGGCGGCGGATAAAGCGGCCTCCACCTCCGCCACGGGCGTGCCGGCTCGGACCGTCATCACCATCTCGGCGGGATTATAGGAGACAATGCCGCTCAAGCCTCGTGAAGACAGCGTCGCATCGGCCTCAACGACATTGCCCAGGCCGGAGCGCGTATTGCCGCCGATAATGGCGAGCGGACGCCTCACTTCTGCGTGGCCACGAATGAGGTCTGCCGCTTCCGTTTCCGATTGCGGCGTAAGGGTCGAAGCTGCAGCGTCCATCAACCTCTGCCCTCCAGGGGAAAGACCTTGGACGGGTTCAGTATCCAGCCTTCGTCAAAGGCTGCGCGAACGGCCATTTGCTGCGCCAGATCGGCATCGGAATATTGATGCCGCATCAGGTCGCGCTTTTCGATGCCGACTCCATGCTCACCAGTGAGGCAACCGCCGGCATCGACGCAGAGCTTCAGTATCTGGTTGCCAGCCTCTTCTGCGCGCGCCGCATCCTCCGGATCGTTGGCGTTGAACAGGATCAGCGGATGCATGTTGCCGTCGCCTGCGTGGAAGACATTGGCGACGCGAAGGCCCAGAGCGTCGGTGATCTCGCTGGTTTTCTTCAGCACATAGGACAGCTGGCTGAGTGGCACGGTACCATCCATGCAGATGTAATCGGCGATCCGGCCCGTGGCGCCGAAGGCAGATTTGCGGCCTTTCCAGATTGCCGCAGCCTCT
The DNA here is from genome assembly GCF_037722385.1 of Agrobacterium larrymoorei. Taxonomy (GTDB): domain Bacteria; phylum Pseudomonadota; class Alphaproteobacteria; order Rhizobiales; family Rhizobiaceae; genus Agrobacterium; species Agrobacterium larrymoorei_C. The sequence goes on along the minus strand of NZ_JBBKAQ010000016.1, from coordinate 245,149 downwards.
ATTGCGGACTGGCACTCGCGCACCGTCTTGACAGAATGCTTGCGCGCGATCGCGACGATGTCTGCCAGCATGGCATCCATCTCTTCTTCAGAGCCCTCGACCTCGACGATCAAGAGCGCGCCGACATCGAGCGGATAACCTGCGTGGGCAAAAGCCTCACAGATTTCGATGGCTGGCTTGTCCATGAATTCGATGGCAACGGGGATGATGCCGGAGCCGATAATGTCAGCCACGCAGGATCCGGCCTCTTCCGAACTCTCAAAACCGAAGAGCACTGGGCGCGCGCCTTCCGGCTTGGCGATCAGTCGCACCGTCGCCTCCGTTACGATGCCGAGCTGGCCTTCGGAGCCACAGACGAGACCGAGAAGATCATAGCCTGACGCATCCAGGTGCTTACCGCCAAGCTCCAGCACCGTGCCATCCACCAGCACCATCTTAACGCCGAGAAGATTGTTGGTGGTCACACCATACTTCAGACAGTGCGCGCCCCCGGAATTCATGCCGATATTGCCGCCGATGGTGCAAGCGAGCTGCGAACTCGGATCGGGCGCATAGAAAAATCCCTGAGGACCTGCTGCCTCGGAAATCGAGAGATTGGTAACACCGGCCTGCACGGTGGCAGTGCGATTGAAGAAGTCCAGCTCGAGAATCGAGGACATCTTCGACAGGCCGATCACCACGGCATCTTCCTGCGGGATCGCGCCGCCAGACAGCGACGTGCCAGCCCCTCTCGGCACCACTGGTATGCCATAGCGATGACAATATTTCAGAACCGCCGCAACCTGCGCGGTAGTCTTCGGCAGTGCAACCGCAAGCGGCATGCGGCGGTAGGAGACAAAGGCATCGGTCTCGAAGGGCATAAGCTCTCGCGGCTCATGCACAAGACACTCTGGCGGAAGCAGGTCTGCTAGGTCGGAGACAATCCTGTCCCGAGCGGAAAGCACTGCGGCGCGTGGCTTCAAGAATTGAATGGATTGCGACATGGTTTGCAGATGCCTCCCTCATCCACACAATCCTATGCGGCGTTTGTGCCTTGGTGGCAACCCTCGCGAATGTTAGAGATTGTTTCCAATTCGGAAAGAATGGTGGCACTCTATGACAAACCTCGGCGATCTCGAAGTCTTTGCCAGCGTCGCTGCCTCCGGCAGCATGTCGGTAGCTGCAAAAGCACTGGGCTATTCTCCAGCCGTCATCTCTAAGCGGATCAAGCGGCTTGAGGAGAAACTTGGCGCGCGGCTATTCCAGCGCACTACGCGGCAGATTTCGCTCACCGAAGCGGGTCACGGATTTCATCAGAGAATTCTCGCCGTGCTGGAAGGTCTGGAAGAGGCCGAAGACTTCGTGTCCGGTCGATCGAACACGCTCACTGGTACGCTGAAGGTTTCCGCCTCTACCTCCTTTGGACGCATGCATGTCGCACCGCATCTGAAAGGGTTCATGCATCAGCACCCGTCACTCTCCATCAACCTGACGCTTAGCGATGACTTTATCGATATCGTCGCGGGCGGTTATGACCTCGCCATACGCATCGCCGACCTGTCGGATTCAAGCCTTGTTGCCCGCAGACTAGCACCGGTGCGGCGCGTCCTTTGCGCTTCTCGCGCCTATGTCGAAGAGTATGGAGTGCCGGAAACGATCGAGGATCTGAAGAACCATCGCTGCCTCCCGGCGCATAATAACGATCTCTGGCGTTTGGAGGGACCGGAGGGTGCATTAAACCTTCGGCCTGAAGGTCTGCTTGTGACAAATTCCTCCGAAGTGATCCGTGAGGCGGTGATCTCCGGTCTTGGTATTGCGCTACGTTCGACGTGGGATATTGGGTCAGAATTGAAATCCGGCGCGCTGGTTCAGGTTCTTCCCGCCTATGAAGGATCGAAGAACGTCGCTCTTTCCGCAGTCTACTCCAGCCGCCGGTTCCTGCCGGCTAAGGTCCGACTGTTCATCGATTACCTGGCGGGGCTTTACGGTCCGGTGCCTTACTGGGACAAGGATGCGCTTTAAGCGTTAATGCGCTCCATCGGTGTGGCGCTTGCGAATGTTGCGAACCACCCACCAGACACCGAAAACGGCGACCGGAACGCTAGCACCAGTGACCACTGCCGGATCGATCGGCAAGAGATCATGGGTGACGGCTTTGACGAGGTAGCCGATCAATCCGACGACATAATAGGAAATGGCGGCGACCGAGAGGCCCTCGACCGTTTGCTGCAGGCGCAGTTGCATCGCGGCGCGCTTGTTCATGTTGTTCAAAAGCACCGTATTCTGTCGCTCCAACTCGACATCGATCCAGCTGCGAACCAAAGCGGTGGCGCGATAAAGCTTGCGTGACAGGTTCGCCTGACGCTCTTCCACCGACTGGCAGGTGCGCATTGCGGGCGCGAGCCGCCGCTCCAGAAAGGTCGCCATGGTTTCGTGACCCTGGATCGGCGTTTCGGCCAGTGTACGAATGCGCTCGCGAACAATCACGTCATAGGCGCGGCTTGCGCCAAAACGGTAGAGGCTAAGTGCGGCGTTGGCTTCCAGTTCGGCAGCCAGACGCGTCATTTCAGCCAGAAGCGCATCGGCTTCTTCACGCGCGCCGTTCTTCATTCGCTGGGTGATTGCCGTCAGACCATCTTCGATCCTGCGGATTTCCGGAGAGAGCGTCTGCGCCAACGGCAGGCCGAGCATAGCAAGGGTGCGATAGGTCTCGATGTCCAAGAGACGCTGCACAATACCGCCGCGCGCCGAATCCGTCAGGCCCCGATCAAGCAGCAGAAACTGCGTCAGCCCATCACGATCCTGGCGGAAGTCGGTGAAAATGGAAGCCTGCCCCTCACGCACCGTACTGTGGCAGAGGCTGATCGGATCGAAATGACTTTCAGCATCCACCGTCTCCAGCCCGTCTGGCCGGATCTCCAGTCTGACGGCGGAGATGAGCGAACCGGGCGGCGAAAAGCCATCTCCAAAGGGGTCGCCGACAATATCGCCGCCGATCTTGTCTGGCGCCGGACCATCCCAGAACCATGTGGAGAATTCCGTGTGCCTCTCCCACCGAAGGGTGCCAAGGCCGCAGGGCATGGCGTGGTGACGGGCGTCTCGTTCCGGTGGTGCAACGCCGCGGCTGCGCGACATTTCCGCAATCGCCGAATGGTGGACGGACGCCCCGCCATCCATCATGAAGGCCAGTTGGACGATGATGCGCGAGGAACCGAGCAGCACGGTCGGCCTTGCATGAATTTCCCCTAGCGCCAGCGCCCGTTCAGGCGCGCTGGCAAATGCAAATCGTCCCCTGGCCATCCAACATTCCCCGTATCGATTATCTCGATTTATCAAACGACACGACGCATTGGCAGATGCCGAGTTGACGCAGGGCAACTGCTAAAATACGCCGTGCTCAGAAGCCCTATCTTTCCACCTCCGCAGAACGAAAAATCCTGATCTGGCAATTTTCCCGGGAACTTTATCAACTTCCAGAGGTTCTTGACGGGTTATTGGAAATTTCTACCAAGATGGGACGCTATGACTACCACGAGCGAAACTGAACGCTATCCACGGATAGCACTCATATCGACGCATGGCTACGTAGCCGCACACCCGCCACTTGGCGCAGCCGACACCGGAGGACAGGTTGTCTATGTCCTCGAACTTGCAAAGAAGCTTGGCCAGCTCGGTTATACGGTCGATCTTTACACCCGCCGTTTCGAAGATCAGCCGGAAATCGATGAGGTGGACGAACGCGTTCGCGTGGTTCGCATTCCCTGTGGCGGGAAGGAGTTCATTCCTAAGGAATATCTCCACCGCCATCTGCTGGAATGGTGCGAAAACGCGCTGCGCTTCATCAAGAAAAACGACCTGACCTATTCCTTCATCAACAGCCATTACTGGGATGCCGGGGTTGCCGGTCAGCGGCTTTCCGAAGCGCTAAAAATCCCTCACCTACACACGCCTCACTCGCTCGGCATCTGGAAAAAGCGCCAGATGGAAACCGACTATCCGGAAAAGGCTGATACGTTCGAACTCGAATTCAACTTCAAGGAACGCATCCAGCACGAACTCATCATCTATCGCAGCTGCGACATGGTGATTGCAACGACGCCGGTGCAGCTTGACGTGCTGCTTGAGGACTACGGACTTAAGCGCAAGCAGGTCCATATGATCCCGCCGGGATATGACGACAATCGCTTCTTCCCCGTCTCGGAAGCCTCACGGCAAATGCTGCGCCAGCGTTTCGGCTTCGAAGGCAAGACCGTTCTTGCGCTTGGTCGTTTGGCCACCAATAAAGGCTACGACCTTCTGATAGATGGCTTCTCGGTGCTGGCCGAGCGCGAGCCGGAAGCACGCCTGCATCTTGCCGTTGGCGGCGAGAATATGGACCAGCAGGAGACCACGATCCTCAACCAGCTGAAAGAGCGAGTGAGCGAGCTGGGTCTGGAAGACAAAGTTGTCTTCTCCGGTTATGTCTCGGACGAGGATTTGCCGGATATCTACCGCGCCGCTGATCTCTTCGTCCTGTCCAGCCGTTACGAGCCTTTCGGCATGACGGCCATTGAGGCCATGGCGAGTGGCACGCCGACTGTGGTGACCATCCATGGCGGTCTCTTCCGAGCCGTCAGCTATGGTCGTCACGCGTTGTTTGCCGATCCTTTCGATAAGGAAGACCTTGGCATCACCATGATGAAGCCGTTCAAGCACGAGCGTCTTTACGGTCGTCTGTCGCGCATGGGGGCTCACAAGGCCCGCAGCCTGTTTACATGGACAGGTATTGCCCAGCAGCTTCTGTCTGTGGTCGAGGGCCGCACGATGATGCCCGTCCTGGAAGAATCCGATTGGGCCGAACCATGGAATGACGGCGATTGAAACCGGTTCGTCTTTTTTCCACCGATCTGGATGGTACCGTCGTCGGCAACAATGAGGCGACGGCGCGCTTTCGCGACTTCTGGAACGCGCTTCCGCAAGAGACGCGCCCGCTCTTGGTATTGAACAGCGGGCGACTGATCGACGATCAGCTCGAACTTCTGGACTCCGTGCCGCTGCCCCGCCCGGATTACATCATCGGCGGGGTGGGCACTATGGTGTCACGTCAAGACGAGCCAGCGTTGTCCGAAGCCTATACCTCTCAGCTTGGCGCGGCGTTCGACGCCGACAAGATCGCATCGATCATGCAGGACGTTCCAGGCTCAAGTCTTCAGCCGGAGCGATACCAACATGGTCTGAAATCGAGTTGGTATCTTCACCATGCTGAAAAAGAGGCGCTTGCCGATATCGAGCGACGCCTCAACGACAATGGTGTTGCCGCACGCATCGTGTATTCGAGCGCGCGGGACCTCGATATTCTCCCCCGCGCAGCGAATAAGGGTGCGGCTATTCGCTGGCTTTGCGGTCACCTCGGCATCGGGCTCGATGAGGTCGTGGTGGCGGGAGATACTGGCAACGACCGAGCCATGTTCGAACTGCCCGATGTGCGGGGCGTGGTTGTCGCCAATGCCCTCGAAGAGCTTCGATCTTTCGCCAGCGATAAGCACAATATGTTCATCGCGCGCAAAGAAGAAGCAGATGGGGTAATAATGGGGCTCAAGCACTGGATGTCTCCGATCCCGACCCAAAAACAGCCCAGAAATACTGGTGTAAGAGCGGGACATCTGCATTGACCCGCTCTCTTCATAAGCAGACAATGAAACAACTCGAGCGCTTCGCGGTTCGGGCTTTCGCACATTCACACTCGAAAGGAATATCTCGCATTGAACCTTCTGAGCCGTCTGGCCAAAGACGTCAGCCTAATGCTGCGTCGTCCCCCTCGTCAGCAATATGGTGCCATATGCCACCGCCGGAATAAGAAACACGGCGATGTGGAGGTATTGTTGCTGACCAGCCGGGACACAGGACGGTGGGTCATCCCGAAGGGTTGGCCGATGGAAGGCAAAAAGGCTCATGCGGTTGCAGAACGCGAGGCTTTCGAAGAGGCAGGTGTACGAGGAACGGCGCAGAAGGAACCTTTCGGCTTTTTCCACTACGAGAAGAAGCTGAAGAACGGTGTGAGGGTCACCTGTCTGGTGCAGGTTCATCTTCTCGAGGTCGCTGACCTGGTCAAAAATTTCCCCGAGCGGGAAAGCCGTAAGCTCGAATGGGTCTCGCCGGAGGAAGCGGAAAAGCGGGTCAATGAAATCGAGTTGAAGCAGCTTTTTGTTGCTTTCGGCAAGCACATGGTGAGAGCCGCGCCGCCCCTGGCGCAAAAGGCTGCCAATTCTTAAAGCGTTTTCTCAGTGAATGAAAACGCCCTGATGACGATTTCGTGTCGCGAATACGCCAGCCAAACGCTCTCGATGTCGCTATAGAGCTTGCCCATGGCGCAATTACCTGAAAATCGCAAGAAACCGACACTCGACAAGGATCTCGACAAGATGACCCGTGTCGAGGAAGCGGTGAACCATCTCGGCCAGAGGTTCGTGGCGCCAGGTGCTGCGCTTCTGTTTCTGGTGGTGACGGCTCTCATCGCCAGTTCCTATGCTGGCGGAACGCCGGGCGCGGTGATTACCCTCGCCGCAGCCATCATCGGTGCCTATATGGCGATGAATATCGGCGCCAAGGATGTGGCAAATAATGTCGGGCCCGCGGTCGGTTCAAAGGCTCTACCGCTTACCGCTGCGTTGATCATTGCCGCGATCTGTGAAATTTGCGGCGCCCTCATCACCGGTGGCAATGTGGTCGAGACGATTGCCAGCGGCATCGTCGATGTCAGAACCGTACCCGACCCGCATGTGTTTGCCTGGGCCATGCTCGGCGCCATTCTGGCAGCCGCACTTCTGGTCAATCTTTCCAACCTGCTCAAGGCGCCGATTTCCACAACCCACAGTATCGTCGGTGCAGTTGCTGGTGCGGGCACAGCCGCCTTCGGCGTGGGTGCGGTGGATTGGACGTCGCTTCTGGGCATCGCGATCACCTGGGTGCTCACGCCCTTCATCAGCGCCTTCTTTGCGGTTGCTCTGCTCGCCTTCATCAAGGAATTCATCATCTATCGCGACGACAAGATCGCCGCTGCGCGCAAGTGGGTGCCGGTGCTGCTTGGCGTGATGGGCGGGGTGATGACCGCCTACCTGATGCGCTTCGGATTGCATCGGGTCATGGATGTTCCGACCGGCCTTTCACTTGCGGCGGGCCTTGCCGTTGGCCTCATCGGCTGGCGGCTTTGTATCCCGCTCATTCGCAACCAGTCCGAGGGGTTGGAAAACCGCAACCAGTCGCTTCGCACGCTGTTTCAATGGCCACTGATCTTTGCGGCAGCGCTGATGTCCTTCGGGCACGGCGCCAATGACGTGTCTAACGCCATTGGCCCGGTCGTTGCCATCGTCAGAGCGGATTACGGTAACATCGCCGAGGTATTCGCGCCGGCACCGCAATGGGTCATGCTGATTGGTGCGTTCGGCCTATCCTGCGGCATCCTGCTCTTCGGGCCGCGCCTGATCCGGCTCGTTGGCGAGCAGATCACCAAGCTTAACCCGATGCGCGCTTTTTGCGTTTCCACTTCGACGGCGCTCACTGTTCTGACCGCCTCGCATTTTGGCATGCCCGTCAGCACAACACATACTGCGATCGGCGCCGTCTTCGGCGTCGGCTTTTTCCGCGAGTGGTACACCCAGAGGGACAGAAAGCAGCAGGAGGCGATCCGCAAGACCATTGTCGCAGCCGATCCTGCCCGCAACGAACCGGACGAGAACGCCTCGGAGACGCGGCGACGCTATCTTGTGCGCCGATCGCACTTCATGACGATCATCGCCGCCTGGATCATCACGCTACCAGCAAGTGCCGCACTTGCGGCTGTGCTCTACGCAATCATGCATCTTCTGTTTATATGAGCAGACAGATCATCAACTCATCGAAGTACCGACATGCGTGCCAATTTCAGAATGCAGCGACTTTACGTCAATCAGTCCCTGCGGGCTGGAGAAAGCGTCGAGGCCGATAGCGACCAGTTCAATTATCTCGCCAATGTGCTGCGCATGGGCGGCAGTTCGGAAATCCTGCTCTTCAACGGACGCGACGGCGAATGGAAGGCGAGCCTCTCCTTCCCGACGCGCAAGAAGATTACGCTCACACCCTTTGAGGAAACACGGCCTCAGCCGGAAAAGCCGGATCTGCACTATATATTCGCACCGCTGAAAACCGGGCGCCTGGATTATTTGGTGCAGAAGGCGGTGGAGATGGGGGCCGGCGTTCTTCGACCTGTGCTGACCCAGCATGTTCAGGGCAAAATCACCAATCTAGACAAGCTACGAGCCAATGTCATCGAAGCTGCGGAACAATGCGGTATCCTTGCCGTTCCGGATGTCGAAGAACCGGTTCGGCTCAAAGACCTGTTGGAAAGCTGGTCTCCTTCACGCCGCATCATTTATTGCGACGAAGGTGATGCAGGGCAGAATCCTCTGCCTGTGCTTCGAGAGATTGAGGAGAAGGAATTGGCTCTTCTCGTCGGGCCTGAGGGAGGCTTTTCGGAGGAAGAACGACAATTGCTGCGAAGCAAAGCTTGGGTGACGCCGATACCTCTGGGACCACGCATCCTGCGGGCGGATACGGCGGCGGTCGCGGCACTTGCGGTCATTCAGGCGAGCATCGGCGACTGGAAATAATTTGAGCGTTTGATGTCGCGCTCGCGCAAACTTGCGGCATGACTTCATGCTTAAAAGAAATTCATTTGCTTGCGCATGCATCGCACCCTATCAGCGATGGCAACATTGCTGCGCAGGCAGCAAAGACAACAAGGTAATTTCATGGCCCGCGACACCACCGACCAGACGCCGATTTCCTCCGTGCAGGAACTGACAGATTATCTGGCCGGCGGCTGCAAGCCGAAAGATAAATTCAGGATCGGGACGGAGCATGAAAAGTTCGCCTTCTTCCGGGATGGGAACAAACCCGTTCCCTACTTCGGCGATGCCAGCATTTCCGCTCTATTGAAGGGCATGCAGGAAAAGCTCGGCTGGGAACCGATCATGGATGGCGACCATATCATCGGTCTTAGCGAGCCGAGCGGCATGGGCGCGATCTCCATCGAACCCGGCGGACAGTTCGAACTTTCTGGCGCGCCTTTGGAAAACCTGCATGACACCTGTCGGGAATCCAACCAGCATCTTGCAACGCTGCGCGAGATCGCCGAGCCCATGGGCATTCGTTTCCTCGGCATTGGCGGAAGCCCGCTCTGGACGTTTGACGAAACGCCGCAGATGCCGAAGTCGCGCTATACCATCATGACCAACTACATGCCCAAGGTCGGCACTCAGGGTCTCGACATGATGTACCGGACCTGCACCATCCAGGTGAATCTGGACTTCTCTTCGGAAGAAGACATGCGCCGCAAGATGCGCGTTTCGATGAAGCTGCAGCCGCTGGCGACTGCGCTTTTTGCATCCTCGCCTTTTACCGAAGGCAAGCCAAACGGGCTTCTCTCGTGGCGCGGCGATATCTGGCGCGACACCGACAATCAGCGCTCCGGTGTTCTCCCCTTCACCTTCAAGCCGGATTTCGGCTTCAAGGACTATGTCGAATGGGCGCTCGACGTGCCGATGTACTTCATCGTGCGCGACGGCAAGTACCGTGACTGCACCACCATCACCTTCCGCCAGTTCATGGCGGGTGCCCTGAAGGGCGAGATTGCCGAGTGGGAACCCAATCTGGGTGACTGGACCAACCACCTTTCGACGCTGTTTCCTGACGTGCGCCTCAAACGCTTCCTCGAAATGCGCGGTGCCGATGGTGGCCCTTGGCGGCGCATCTGCGCGCTTCCGGCCTTCTGGGTCGGTCTGCTTTATGACGACGAGGCGCTGACGGCAGCCGACCAGTTCACCGCGGACTGGCAGGTGGACGACGTCATTGCGCTTCGCAATGCTGTCCCGGCAGAAGGCCTGAAAGCGACCATCGCCGGTCGCGATCTGCTGGACGTCGCGCGAGACGTAGTAGCAGTCTCCCGCAAGGGCTTGCAAAGGCGGGCGCGCCTGAACCGCGAAGGCCAGGACGAGAGCGCTTTCCTCTCGCCTCTGGAAGAGGTGCTCGCAAAGAAGTCAACGCTTGCTGAAGACATGCTGGCGCTTTATCACGGCCGCTGGCAGCAGTCGGTTCTACCTGTCTTCGAAGACTACCAATATTGATCGCAGTTGCCTCTTAAGGCTGAACTTGCGCTCGATGCAAAAAAGCCCGGTGCGGCTTGGGGCCGAACACCGGGCAAAGGCAGGGTTATTGGCAATCACCCTGCGGGGAAACTTGATGGTGGGCCAAAACCCTGTTGTCGAAGTCAGCGACTGTGACGGGTGAAACGGGAGCCAGCGCGCATTTTGGCGGCACGCGCCAAGTACAGGGTCGGATCGTCCAGAAGGCCGGTCTCCAGCGCGCTCATCACATCACTACGCACCAGTCCGATGTCGGCAAGCTGTTGATCGGTCATCTCCGTCAGCTTGTTCGCGGCCAAACGGTTGATGATGGAACGGGCGAGTTTCGCAACGCGATTGAAAGCCGTGTTCCAACGCGTCTCGAGCGAGACCGCGGGGGCTAGCATCTGCAATTCCATTTTCCGTTCTGCCGTGCGCATGACACTGTCCTTCCTATGAGGCACGTGAAGATATCGCTTCGCGCTTTCGCACGAAGATTGGTGAGGTTGAGGCCGCAGCCCTGAAGCGTTGGGCGGGTTGATCGGATGTCTTGAGCGTCAAAATGTCGCAAGACTATTGATCAGTCCAACGAATGTTTCTAATGTCAGATATCAATAGCTCTTATGGATCACTATTATGTCCGCTCCGCTCGATATCGATCAGCTTCATACTTTCATCGCCATCGTAGATACGGGCAGCTTCACAAAAGCTGCGGACCGCGTGTTCAAGACGCAGTCGGCGGTATCGATGCAGATGCGCAGGCTGGAAGAGCGGCTGGGCAAGCAGCTTTTTGCCAAGGACGGGCGCGGCAACAGGCTGACAGCTGAAGGCGAGAAGCTAATGCATTATGCCCGCCGGATCATTCGTCTCAACAATGAGGCTGTCGCAGCCTTCGACGACAACCGGTTGGAAGGCACACTGCGCATCGGTACTCCCGATGACTATGCCGACCGATACATGCCCGAGATCATAGGGCGCTTTGCCAAGACCCATCCGAATGTTGAACTCTACATCGTCTGCGAGCCATCGATCAGCCTTGCGGAAAAGATGGCACGCGGCGAACTCGACATCGCGCTGGTGACGCATAATCCACGCACACGTGTGTCAGATATCGTGCGCACTGAGCCGCTTTGCTGGGTGACGTCGGCTAACCATCCTCTTCGCGATGATGCCCCGGTACCGCTTGCAGTCGGTCGACGCGATTGCCATTGGCGGCAGCTTGCCTGCTCGGCTCTCGATGCCGATGGGCGCGACTATCAGGTGCTCTTCACCAGCTGGTCGTCCACAGTAATTGCCGCTGCGGTTCTGGCCGGCATGGCGGTCTCCGTTCTGCCGGAGTCAACGCTTCGGACAGGCATGCGGGTGCTGACCTCTGCTGACGGTTTCCCTCCTCTGCCGCCCGTGCAGATCGGCCTGATGAAGCGTCCCGGCCTGTCGCCGTCGCTGATCAATGCCATCACTGATCACATCACCGCTTGCCTCGACAATATCACGCTGAGCCCTCCTCCGGAGGAGCTCGACTCGCGGGTAAAGATGCTGCCCGGCATGCAGAAGCTCAAAGCCAACTACACAGCGCCGGGCTGGTGATGCACTCTGCCTAATCCTCTTCGATAGTTTCGTCTTTCGGTGAAATGCCAAGAGTGATAGGAAAACCCTATCATGCTCACACTTCGACAGATGCGCTATTTCGATGCTTTGGCCCGCACCCTGCATTTTGGCAAGGCTGCTGCGGAGGCCCATATCAGCCAGCCGGCGCTTTCCGTGCAGATCATGGATATGGAGGAGCATTTGGGCGTCAAGCTCGTGGAGCGCAGCCGTGGGGATATCACCATAACCCCAAAGGGCGAGGAAGTGCTGCACCACGTGCGAACTATTCTTCTTGAGGTAGAACGGCTGGAAGAAGTCGCACGCAAAACTTCGGGCGCTCTGGAAGGGCTGGTGAGGATCGGTATCATTCCCACTATCGCGCCCTACCTCGTTCCAAAGCTCGTACCGCATCTGCGCGCCCATCATGCCCTGATCGAGATCGAGTTGAAGGAAACCGTAACCGACCGCCTTCTGGCCGATCTCGCGGCGCGCAAGCTGGATGCAGTAATTGCAGCCATTCCGATCGAGGGCGAAGGGTTGGAGACGTGCCACCTGTTTACCGATCGCTTCTTCATGGCGACTGCCAAGAGCGACGATAAGATCCTGGTCTCGCCTGTCAACGAAGGTCAGGTCGACATGGATCGACTGCTGCTTTTGGAGGAAGGCCACTGCCTTCGTGATCAGGCGCTGGCAGTTTGCGATGCGGCCGGCAAACGCAGTCTTGTCAATTACGGCGCAACATCGATGGCGACGCTCTTGCAGATGGTGTCCCATGATATGGGAATGACGCTGATCCCGGAAATTGCCATTCCGACTGAGACGATGCGCAATAATCTGCGCATCGTTCCTTTTGCCGATCCAGCACCTGCGCGGGAGATCGGTCTTGTCTGGCGCATGGCGAGCGGTCGTAAAGGCGACATCGCTGCCCTTGCCGACGCCATCAGGCAGTGCATCCGTTAGATCTAACGTCCTATTCCAGCGCGAGCCAGATGAAGAGCCAGCCCCACATCAGCACGAGCGTGACGAAGCCGGTTATGAAAGCTGGACCGCGGTAACGCAGACGGTTGCTGGTGACGTGGATATAGGAATGGAATATCCGAGAAAGAACGAAAATCCAGCCAAGCACGATAGTGACGATATTGTCCGCATCGGTGATATAGAGCAGCAGGCACGCCGCGTGGAACAGCATCGGCAGCTCGAACTGATTGGCGATGTTCTTGTTGACGAGCTTGCTCTCGGGGGCTTCTTCGCCAGCATCGCGGAAACGGCGCACGGCGTCACTGTCGAGAAAGGTGAATTTCTTGCGGCGATACGCCAGTAGACCATAGAGCCAGAACACGAGAAATGCGTGGGCAATCATTGGCCAGAACATGGCAGTCGTGGGCGACATACTTCTTCCCCTATCAACAAAGACGCTCTCCAAACGGCGTTCGGAGAGCGTTCAAATCATCTCAGTCTTTTACCCGAAGCAGGCAGCAGATCAAACGGCGCCTGGATAGTTCGGGCTTTCGCGGGTGATGGTCACATCATGCGCGTGGCTTTCGCGCAAGCCCGCCCCCGAGATGCGCACGAAAGTGGCACGCTCCTGGAAGTCCTTTATTGTTCCGCCACCGACATAACCCATCGCCGCCTTCAGACCTCCAGCAAGCTGGTGCAGGACGCCGGAGACCGGTCCCTTGTAGGGAACCTGGCCTTCGATGCCTTCCGGCACGAGCTTTAGCGTGTCGCGCACTTCCGCCTGGAAGTAACGGTCTGCCGAACCACGCGCCATGGCACCGACGGAACCCATGCCACGATAGGCCTTGAAGGAGCGGCCCTGATAGAGGAACACTTCGCCTGGGCTTTCATCCGTACCCGCCAAGAGCGAGCCGATCATCACGGCGGAGGCACCGGCGGCGATCGCCTTGGCAAGGTCGCCCGAGAACTTGATGCCGCCATCGGCAATCACCGGGATATTGGCGCTATGGGCCGCTTCGACGGCGGACATGACGGCCGCAAGCTGCGGAACGCCCACACCTGCAACAATACGCGTTGTGCAGATCGAGCCTGGGCCGATACCGACCTTGACGGCATCCGCACCGGCATCGATCAGCGCCTTGGTGCCAGCCGATGTCGCGACGTTACCGGCAATGACGCGAACCGAGTTTGACATCTTCTTGACGTGGCTTACCGCATCGAGAACACGCTGCGAATGGCCATGTGCGGTATCGACCACGAGAACGTCAACGCCCACTTCGATCAGACGCTCGGCGCGCTCGATGGCATCGTCGCCAACGCTGATGGCTGCTGCGGCACGAAGGCGGCCCTGCGCATCCTTCGTGGCATTTGGATTGAGCTGCGACTTCTCGATGTCCTTGACGGTGATGAGGCCAACGCAGTTGCCCTTGCCATCGACGACCAGCAGCTTTTCGATGCGATGCTTGTGCAGAAGGCGGCGAGCTTCCTGCTGATCGACGCTGCTTTCCTTGACGGTGACGAGGTTTTCCCGCGTCATCAATTCATAGATCTTCTGCGCTGGATCGGAGGCAAAACGAACGTCGCGGTTGGTTAGAATGCCGACGAGACGGCCGATCTTGTGACCGCCGCTACCGCCATTTTCAACAACCGGAATACCTGAAATGCCATGCGCCTTCATCAGCGACTGAGCTTCGGCCAGCGTGGCATCCGGTCCGATCGTGACCGGGTTGACCACCATGCCGCTTTCGAACTTCTTGACCTGGCGAACCTCTTCGGCCTGCTCGATCGGCGTCAGATTTCTGTGAATGACCCCGATGCCACCGGCCTGAGCCATGGCGATCGCCAGTCGGCTTTCGGTGACCGTGTCCATTGCCGAAGAGAGAATGGGGAGGTTGAGTTCGATATCATGCGCGATGCGGGTCGCGATATTCGTCTGGCCGGGCATGACTTCAGAATGCCCCGGCTGGAGGAGCACGTCGTCGAACGTCAAGGCGTCGAGACCAGTGGGAGTTTCAATGATGCGTGCCATGGCCAAATTCCTTCAGTATGAAATGCACGGCCGATCCGGAACGAATGTTCACCCCGGCGGTCCTGCAAAGGATTGCTTGGAAGTTGGCGAGGGCTGGTAACACGGTTATGACGGGAAGGGAATAGAAAAAACCCTGAACCCTGTGCAATGCACCATGATGCAGACTAGCCGCAGTCGCTTTGACCGCGGCTCGTGGGACTTCGGATCCTGGACTACCGATCAGATGTCGAACTGGTAGGATTTCGGCACAAACCTGTATCCGGTTTCGAGCTTCTCCGCATAACCAACGGAGGGGAACGGCATGTGGTAGCCGAGGAACGGGACGCGGTCGGTCGAAACCATATCGAAGACCTTCTTGCGGCTTGCTGCAGCCGCCGCCTTATCCATATCGAAGCGCACCTCCCAGTCCGGGCGTTGCAGCGACAGTACGAAGTGGTTTGCTGTGTCCGCGGTCAGGACGAGGCGCTTGCCGCTGGATTCAACGTTGAAGATCATATGGCCCGGAGAGTGACCAAAGGCGGCAATCGCATTGATGCCGGGTACGACCTCAGCACCATCGCCGATGAAGGTCGCCTTTTCCGCCAGCGGCTTCACATTGGCAAGCACCGCCTTGTGACCGTTTTCGGCAGGCGTGCCGACACGCTTTTCGTCGGTCCAGAAGTCGTACTCCTTCTGGCCGAAGACGTAACGTGCCTTCGGAAAGGCCGGCTTGCCCTTCTCCATCAGGCCGCCAATGTGGTCGCCATGCATATGGGTCAAAACCACGACGGTTACGTCGTCCGGCGTATATCCGGCAGCGGCAAGCCCTTCGAGCAACCGCCCATTGCCAGCCTCACGCCCCTGTTCACCAAAGCCGGTATCGAACAGGACGAGGTCGGACCCCGTGTTGATCAAGGCGGGCGAGAAACTGTTGACGAATTGCTCGGTCGGCAAAAAGTTCTTCTGCAGCAACTCGCCGACCGCTTCCGGGCTCTGGTTCGTACCGAATGTCTCACCTGGCTTGCCGGAGGGACGCGCACCGTCCTTGACGACCAGAACCTCGAAGTCTCCAAGCTTGAAACGGTTGGTTTCGGGGGGCATCGCGTGATTGATCTCCATGGACGTCTGAGGCTGGCTTGTCTGGGCGGCAGCGGTGCCGCTCAATACGAAGGGGGCGACTGCTCCGGCGCCGGCCGTTCCGAGCAGCGTGCGCCGGCTGATGTTCATCCTGTCCGTCATGAAAATCTCCGCTTGTTGGGGTACCAACGGGCTTAACGAGCATCTCCGCCATTCGGTTCATTGGCAAGTCCTCACAGCGTCGTGAGGAAGAAGATGTCGCCATTCTTGCCAAATGTTTAGTTGGCAAGTTCCGACCGCAGGAGTAGTAAGTGGACCGAACTTTCGTTGATGCGGGGTGGGCCGCAGCCAAGCCATGAACAGAATTATTCCGCTTATCCTTGCCGTCGCCCTTTTCATGGAGCAGATGGACTCGACTGTGATTGCGACGTCATTGCCGGCAATCGCAGCGGATTTGAATGTCGGCCCCATCACCCTCAAGCTTGCATTGACCGCCTATATGGTGTCGCTTGCCATCTTCATTCCGATCAGCGGCTGGATGGCTGACAAGTTCGGTGCAAAAAAGATTTTCCGCTTCGCCATTGCGATTTTCGTTATCGGCTCGATCTGCTGCGCGGTCTCCGGCTCCGTCGTTGAATTCGTCGTGTCACGCTTCCTGCAGGGCATGGGCGGGGCAATGATGACGCCAGTCGGACGTCTCGTTCTGTTGCGCACCACCAAGCGCACAGATCTCGTTTCGGCCATGGCGCTACTGACTATTCCGGCTCTGGTCGGGCCGCTAACCGGCCCGCCGATCGGCGGCTTCATCACCACCTATTTTTCCTGGCACTGGATCTTCCTGATCAACGTCCCGATCGGCGTGATCGGCATCTGGCTTTCGACCATCTATCTCCCGGAAATCGAGACCACCAATCCGCCGCCGATGGATTTCACCGGCTTTGTTCTGTCCGGCCTTGCAGCATCGGGCGTCGTATTCGGCTTCTCGGTTGTCAGCCTGCCCGCGCTCCCACCCGTCGTCGGCATAGGCTCGATCATCATCGGCTTCATCTGCGGGGCGCTTTACATTCGTCATGCAAGAATCCATCCGGCCCCGATCCTGGATTTCAAGATTTTTCAGAATGCGACATTCCGCACAGCGTCCATCAGCGGCACGGTATTCCGCATTTCGACAGGCGCCATTCCGTTTCTAATGCCGCTCATGTTGCAGATCGGCTTTGGTCTCAACCCGTTTCAGTCGGGCATGATCACCTTTGCAGGGGCGATCGGCGCGATCACCACGAAGTTCATGGCGCGGCGCGTCTTTGCGGCCACCGGCTTTAAAGCCACGCTGATTAGCGCTGGCTTCGTTGGCGCCTGTACCACGGTTGCGAACAGTTTCTTCACACCGGATACGCCCTATCCGCTGATCATGATCTGCCTGGTTG
Source organism: Agrobacterium larrymoorei (assembly GCF_037722385.1). GTDB lineage: Bacteria > Pseudomonadota > Alphaproteobacteria > Rhizobiales > Rhizobiaceae > Agrobacterium > Agrobacterium larrymoorei_C. The sequence goes on along the minus strand of NZ_JBBKAQ010000016.1, from coordinate 227,981 downwards.
TGGCGGGTTTTGCCCGGTCCTTCTTCTTCACCGGCACCAATGCGCTTAGCTATTCCGATATTGATGACCGGCAGGCAAGCCAGGCGACCTCGATGGCATCGGTGTTACAGCAGATCAGCCTGGCACTCGGTGTCGCCTTCGCGGCCATGATCCTTGAGCTCAGCGGCTTCTTGTCCGGCGGACATCTGCAGCTTGCCGATTTCCATCTGGCATTCGTCGTTGTCGCGCTGGTGTCGCTGTTTGCCACCCTGCCGCTGATTGCGATGGACCGAGGTGCGGGTTCCGAGGTGTCAGGCCATAGACGCAAAGTCTCGCAGCCCGCTGAATAATTCTACTCGCGATTCTAATTGTCGGGCGCGTCAGCCGGAGCTGTCTTTCGACCTCTGAAATGCTTGGCGAGCAGGAACATTTCCACGGATTCAGAACGCGACGAGGCGGGCTTGATGTGGATGACCTGCTTGAAGTTCTGCTTCAGCATATCGAGCAACTGCTTCTCCGTGCCACCCTGGAAGGTCTTGGCAAGAAAGTGTCCGCCTTCGGCCAGAACCTGCACGGCAAAATCCGCCGCCACTTCGCACAGATGCATGGTGCGGATATGGTCTGTCTTCTGGTGGCCAGTCGTCGGGGCCGCCATGTCGGAGAGAACGAGATCGGGCGTGCCGCCAACGGCTTCCATCAAAAGCTCCGGCGCTTTCGGATCGAGAAAGTCAAGCTGCAGGATTTTTACGCCGGGGATCGGATCGAGCTCAAGGAAATCGATCGCTGCGACGCGGATGTCGTCCTCGGTCGAATCCGTGACCTTTGCAGCAATCTGCGACCAGCTGCCGGGGGCAGCGCCCAAGTCGATGATGCGATGCGCATCCTTCAAGATCTGATGCTTGTCGTTGATTTCCAGAAGCTTGAAGGCGGCGCGGGCGCGATAGCCTTCCAGCTTGGCGCGCTGTACGTAAGGGTCGTTGATATGACGTTCCAGCCAGCGGCGGGACGAGGCCTTCAGCTTCGTCTTCTTCACCTTCTGGCCGATCTTGCGTCCGGTACGGTTGGTGCTTGTGGGCGCCTTGCTCATATCAACCCTTCCGCTCTACTTTGCCCTGCGTCTGGGCACGGCGTATCTTATTGCGACGCCATGCGCCATCATCTGCCATCATATCCGTCAACAGGCCTTCGCGCAGCCCGCGATCTGCCACGCGCATGCGTCGTGCGGGCCAGCGTCTGCGGATCGCCTCCAGAATGGCGCAACCCGCAAGAACCAGATCGGCGCGATCCGGCCCAATGCAGGCATTCGCCGCACGTCCGGCAAAATCCCAGGCCAAAAGCTTGTTCTGCATGGCCGTAACCTCGGCATCCGACAGCCATAGCCCATCGACCTTGCGGCGATCGTAACGCGGCAGATCGAGATGCACACCGGCAAGCGTCGTCACCGTGCCGGATGTGCCGATCAGGTGAAAATCATCAAGTGTCGACTGGTCCGACAGCGGGGGGCAGTGGAAGGCATCAAGCAGGCCCTCGACTTCCGTCACCATAGCCTCGAAGACTTCAGGCGTCACGTCGCGACCGCCATGGCGTTCCGACAGCGTCACTACGCCCACCGGCAGGGACGTCCAATGGGTGATATGGTTGGCAAGCCGGTTCGAACGGTTCTCGTTCAAACGAATGACGGCGATTTCCGAGGAGCCGCCACCAATATCGAAGAGCACGACGGAGCGTGCTTCGCGTCCGACAAGCGACGAACAACCGGAAACGGCAAGGCGCGCTTCGGTCTCGCGGCTGATGATTTCGAGGTTGAGGCCAGTCTCACGCGTGACGCGTTCCAGGAACTCTTCGCCATTGGCGGCCGCGCGGCAGGCCTCGGTCGCAATCAGGCGCATGCGGCGAATGGGTCGTCCAGCAAGCTTGGAGGCGCAGACCTTCAACGCTTCGACGGCACGATCCATTGCGTCATCGGACAGGCGACCGGTCGATACCAGACCTTCACCGAGACGAACGATCCGGGAAAAGGCGTCGACGACCCGGAACTGACCCGGACGCGTCGGCTGTGCAATCAGCAAGCGGCAATTGTTTGTCCCGAGATCAAGCGCCGCATACATATCGGAACTCGTCTCGAAAGCCTCTCGCCCTGCTCCATGCCGCGCATGTGCAAAGCCTGCAGGCTCCAAGACGATCGCAGCACCATTGGCACCTGCGCCATTCTGTTTGGCGGCAGGCCGGGGTGCCTGGCTTGGCACCAGTGGCCGACCCTGCGGATCGCGATGCGGCCGCTTGCGGTTGCGCGCTTTCCTTTTACCGGATGGGAGCTGGTCAGGACGCGCCGATACGCTTTCCTTTTGACCTTCTGCAGTAATGCCTGGAATTGGTTTTTGAGCGCTCTGCCCGCCGGAACGTCTGCGGCGTTTGCGCTTGCGCGGCTCCGCTCCAGGCTCAATACCGCCTGGGGGTGGAGAGTCCTGACGGGAGTCGGCACCATGCAGCTGCGGCAAAGCAGAAGCAGAACGGTTCTTGCCGCCTCGCTTGCCCTTGCCACGACGGGAACGCTTCGCCTTCCCTTTTTCTGCCACCGACGCCCCTGGTTCCGACGGCTTTACGCCGTTGCCGGGGTCAATCACTGTTTTTTCCATTCCGCCGCGCAAAGGCCCGAAGGCATGCCGCTGGCGTCCATAAGGTTACGTTGGCGTGACCTTAACAGTATGTGACATTCTAGCCAACCAATTTTTGCCGGCGCGCAAAATCGCGCAAGCAGTTTTGTAGGAGAGAAAGCGGTTAGGCGGGGGAGATTGAGAAGGAAAACTTCTCTTCTCCCCGCAAGTCGATGTGACGAAATGACTGACGGGGAGAAGAGAATGGTACGGTTGAGTGGGGTCGAACCACCGACCTCAGGTGCCACAAACCTGCGCTCTAACCAACTGAGCTACAACCGCACAAGAGACGCTTGCGCGTCACGGGGCTCACATACGGGGAGTTTTTCACTTTTGCAAGTCCTTCTCTAATTTTTGCGAAAAAACATATAGAAAGCAAGCGCGTTTTCCCGCGCCGTTCCAGTACCCGGAACGGCACAAGTTCGGTCCACATGATATTAACTCTATTTCCCAATTCCCTCAGGCGATTATGGACCCGGCGGCCCTGTGACGTTATTTAAGATTCTGTTAACGTCACGCCGATGCAGGCTGTGTGGTGCCTCATGAGGAGGCCGTGCGGCAGCGAAGGTCACGTAGTGCCAAAGTAGGTTTCGACATGCCCGCCGTTCAATACCCGTTTATCGACATAGCCGTGCATGAGCGCGTTAGGGATAAATTCGCCAAGGGCGAAGCGCTTGCGCTGTTCTCGATGGACCTTAAAAGCGCGCTCTGGGCAAATGGACGGGGTGCTGCTCTTTTCGGCACGGCGATGATCTACGACTTCATTGAGCATGGGCCAAAAGTGCAGGATGTGACCTTCCGTCAAGTCGCGGGCGCGGCGAGCCGCATGCACAATATCGGCGACCGGCAACAATTCACGATCCGCGTTCTGGCTGGCTTTCGCAGCGTTGCGGTTTCTGCCGCCCTTGAAGTGATCGAAGTCGAGCGGCAACAGCCGGTGCTGCTGTTTTCCGCGATGCTGGATCAGTCTGACCTGTCGTTGGAAGAGCGCGGCCGGCGGATGATCGAGGGTTTCGACGATCCCGATATCCACATGGCAGTTATGGACGAAAGCGGCGCGATCATTGCCGCCTCTGAAAAATTCGCCGATCTTGCCATCGCACCGCCGACCGCCAAAACATTGATATCGATGGCAGCGCGTCATGGTAGCAAACTGGTGAAGCGCCCTGTCCCGACCGGCAAGGGCTATCTGCCTGCTGCGACCGCGCAGCTGACGCAGGAACCAGTCCTCAATCTCGTCTTCGTGGTTGAGACCGCACTCGGAAGACTTGATCCGTCTTCCGATTTCATCGAGGAGCGGCCTGAAGCGAAGGTTACGCCTATCGACGAAAAAGCAGAGGCAGCACCGGAACATTCGCCGTCTGAGCAACTGGCGTTCGAAAGCGTTCTTAATGCTGTTGCCCAGATCGAAGAAACGGATGATGAGCAGCAAGAGGCGGACGAGCACGCCATTGCAGAAGCCATCTCGAATGAGGACCAGTCTGTTTTCCTAGCCTATAAGCAGGACACCGACGAAGAGCTTGAAACAGTCCAGCCGGTATCGCATTCGGACAATTCTCTTTTGGTAAAAGCAGAAGAAGAAAAGCCGGCAACGGTCCTGGATGAAGACGCCAGCGATAGTCATCTGGCCCCTGACACCGACGACGTAAAGAGCCTGAAAGACAATACGTCCGAGGGACAGGAAGCGCGTGTCCCCGAGGCGGCCGAGCCCGAGGCTATGAAGACTGATACGTCCGAGGCCGCCGGCGAACCATCACCCCCGTCGCGTTTTGTGTTCAATCCGAATGGCCGGGCAAGCCGCTTCGTCTGGAAGATCGACGCTGCGGGATGCTTCAGCTCCATTTCCCATGAGTTTGCAGAAGCTGTCGGGCCGAAGGCGGCAGCCGTCGAAGGCATGAGCTTTTCCGATCTGGCTGCTCTCTTCAATCTCGATCCGGAAGGCAAGATTGCCGAACTCTTGAAGCGCCGTGACACCTGGTCTGGTAAGACAATCTACTGGCCAGTCGAGGGCACGTCTCTAGCTGTACCGATCGATCTCGCCGCCCTTCCCACCTATACACGTGCACGCGACTTCGACGGCTTCCGCGGCTTCGGCATTGTGCGGATCGCTGATGCGGTGGAAGACCCTCACGCCGCCGGTCTCGCGCTCGCTGGTGAACCCCATCCCGACGATCAGCCAGCGATTGCCGAGGCTCCACAGGATGATGCGGCAACGGTAGAACCCGATGCTGTCGCCGAGACTATACCGGCTGGAGTCGAAGAAGCCGTTGCGTCTTCCGTTGGGAACCAGGACGAGGCAAAGGCGGCCACTGCAGATGAGCTCGACCCGGATTCCGCGTCCGAAGAATCGCAGCCACAGCGTTTTCACCAGCCGCCGGAACACGAGGTCCCGGTGCTCAAAATTGCTGAAGAGCCGGTTCAATCCTATTCCGACAAGGTCGTCCATATCGATGAACACCGTAATCGTCGCGATGGCCTGACGGCCAACGAACAGGCAGCGTTTCGCGAAATCGGCCGAAAGCTGAAGCCGGTCGAAGATCAGGACGCGGCGCCGGTTGTTTCTGAACCCGCGCCAGCGGACGATGCTGCAGACGAGGTCTCTCTCGAGGCTGAAGCCGAAGACGCTTTGACGGCTGCAGTACAGACAGACGATGTGAAAGTCGAAGCCGAAGAACCGGTTGCCCTTCCGGAGATTGTCGATGCTCCGCATCCAGCAGCACAAAGCGATGACGACGCTTTCCACGCCTACACACGGGGTGACGAGCCTGTTGCCTTCACGCATCCGCCCATCGGCAACCGCATGGAAAGCGGCCATGATGAGCAAGAGGATCAGGGTCAGCGCAACGACGCTACTGACGACGAATCTGTTACGCAAAAAGAGGACGCCGATCGCGACATCGACGATGAGGAGTTCACTCTCGCTGCTTCGAGCCGCCTTTCGACTGGATTGATGCCCGAGACTGTCGACCAGATGCCGGTGGCGCTTCTCATCCACAGCGGCGATCTTCTGATCCACGCGAACCCTGAGTTTCTGCGCCTGACCGGCTATACGGATCTCGACGAGCTGGCAGCGCTTGGCGGTCTGGATGCGCTGCTGCAACGCGAGGAACTGGAGAATGTTTCCGAGCGCAGTGGCGGCATGGTGGCGGTCAGCGCCGAAAACGAACTCATTCCCGTGCGCGCCAAGCTGCAATCGGTTCGTTGGGAGGATGCCAGCGCCCTGATGCTGTCGCTGATCCCGACGGAAACGACGCGGGACGCTGCGCCGGTTCAAGCGGATGATGCGGCCGGCGCAGAGCCGACCAACGAAGCCGCAGAGGATGCGGCCCGAATGAGGGGCGAGATCGAGGAGTTGCACTCCATCCTGGAGACGGCGACCGATGGCGTGGTTCTGGTGGGCGAGGACGGCAATATCCGTTCGCTCAACCGATCGGCAAGCGCGCTCTTCAACTACGACAATGCCGAAATTGCCAACAAGCCTTTCGTGACGCTGTTTGCGCATGAGAGTCAGCGCGCCGTGCTGGATTATCTTTCGGGCCTTGCCAATAATGGGGTGGCGAGCGTCCTCAATGATGGTCGCGAGGTGATTGGTCGTGAAGCCTCTGGCGGTTTCCTGCCGCTGTTCATGACGATCGGCCGGCTGAAATCCACCAATGGCTACTGTGCTGTCATTCGCGATATCACCCAGTGGAAGCGGACCGAGGAAGATTTGCGCAACGCCAAGCGCGCTGCCGAAACTGCCAACGCGCACAAGACCGACTTCCTCGCCCGCGTCAGTCACGAAATCCGCACGCCCCTGAATGCCATCATCGGCTTCGCCGATATGATGGCGACCGAGCGCTTCGGACCGATCGGTCATCCTCGTTATATCGAGTATTCCAACGACATTGTCCGCTCCGGGCGACATGTCCTTGATATCGTCAACGATCTTTTGGATATCTCCAAGATCGAAGCCGGTCAGATGGATGTGGATTTCAAAGCGGTGGTGCTGAACGAGACCATCGCGGAAGCGGTGTCGCTGGTGCAACCGCAGGCGAACAACCAGCGGGTCATTATCCGCACGGCGCTCTCGCAATCGGTTCCTGCCGTCGTTGCGGATCTGCGCTCGATCAAGCAGATTCTGCTCAACATCCTGTCCAACGCCATCAAGTTTACGCCTTCAGGCGGCCAGATCGTCGTGTCGACAGCCTATGAGGCGAATGGCAGCGTCGTGCTAAGGGTGCGCGATACCGGCATCGGCATGACGCGTTCGGAGCTGGAGCACGCGATGAAGCCATTCCGCCAGGTCTCGGCTTCCAGTAGCCGTGTGCGTGGTGACGGGACGGGTCTGGGGTTGCCTTTGACCAAGGCGATGGTGGATGCCAACCGCGCCAATTTCTCCATCACCTCCACGCCGAATGAAGGAACGCTGGTGGAAATCAGCTTTCCATCGCAGCGGGTGCTTGCGAACTGAGGTGCTGAGGTATTAGCACAATCCGTGGCGGCACCTTGCTCGTCACGGAAGGATTATCGCCTTGCAGCCAGCCGAACACCCAACTGCCGTATCGATGCAAGCAGGATCGCTCGCTAGCCCGTTGACAATAACGGCCATTCTTCTGTCTGCGCTGGTCGCGATGCCGCTGATCGCCATCTTCATCATTGCTTTGACCGGTGGTACGAACGGCTGGCAGCACCTCCTCGTCAATGTGCTGCCACGGTCCGGCACGCAGACACTGCTTCTGCTCGTCATGACGGGCACCTTTAGCGCCATCATCGGCGTCACGACAGCTTGGCTCGTGAGCATGTTCGATTTTCCCTTCCGGCGGTTTTTGTCCTTCGCGCTGGTGTTGCCGCTGGCGATCCCGTCCTATCTCGCAGCCTATGCCTTTGGCGAGTTTCTCGATTTCGCCGGCCCGGTGCAGAGCGCTTTACGCACGCTCTTCGGATACCAGACCATTCGCGACTACTGCTTTCCCGACATCCGCTCGCTCGGTGGAGCCGTGCTGGTTCTGGGTTCGGTTCTTTATCCTTACGTCTATCTATCGACCCGTGCAGCTTTCGGCTTGCAGGGGCGGTTCGCGGCGGATGCGGCACGGACACTCGGTGTCGGACCTCTACGCCTGTTCCTGACTGTCCAACTGCCGATGGCGCGCCCCGCGATCATCATTGGCCTTGCATTGGTGATGATGGAGACGCTGAACGATATCGGCGCGGTCGAGTATCTTGGCGTTCATACGTTGACCTTCACGATATACGAGACGTGGCTCAACCGCGGCAATCTGGCGGGCGCGACACAAATCGCCGCCTGCCTCGTCCTCATCGTCGCGGCTCTGATCGTGATTGAGCGAAGAGCCCGCAGACGACAACGTTTTGCTGCCGGAAAAGCAACGGCAATGCATCAGCGATCCACGCGAGTAACACTTTCGCCAACGCGCGGGTGGGTTGCGATGCTCTTCTGCGCCCTGCCATTTCTCTCCGGCTTTGCAATTCCCGTTCTCGTGCTTGGCAGCTACGCCGTCAAACGGCTGAATGGGATCGCCGATCTAAAACTCTTCAAGGCGCTGCTGCACAGCCTGGAGGTGTCTCTTCCGGTGGCGCTCATCACCTTGCTTGGCGGTTTTCTCCTCGCCTATGCGCAAAGAGAACGCCCCTCTTGGCCAACGCGCTTTGCGGTCCGCGTCGGCTCGCTTGGTTACGGCATTCCAGGCACCGTGCTCGCGATCGGCGTGTTGCTTCCACTTGCCGGTCTCGACAATGCTGTGGACGGGGTGATGCGCACTCGACTTGGCGTTTCCACGGGACTTCTGTTGTCCGGAACCGCCTTTGCGATCATCTATGCACACAGCGTGCGCTTCATGACGCTTGCGGAAGGTACGGTCGATGCCGGGTTTCAAAAGCTGTCGCCGCATCTCGACATGGCATCGCGCACGCTTGGCCGGACCAGGCTTCAGACGCTTGTCAGCGTATTGTTGCCCAACATCCGGCCCGCCGCGATTACGGCCTCGCTGCTGGTCTTCATCGAATCGCTGAAGGAGCTTCCGGCCAATATCATGCTGCGGCCCTTCAACTTCAATACGCTGTCGACGATGGTCTATGAGAGTGCGTCACGATCACGCGTGCAAGATGCGGCGCTTCCAGCGCTCGTCATTATTGCGGCCGGGCTGGTGCCGGTCATTCTCGTTTCTGACTCCCTGGATAATGACGCATAAAAAAAGAGGCAGCTGACGCTGCCACTAAGTTTGTGCTTTCAACGAGAGTAGGATCGAAAATACATCATGTCTTTTTGGAGCCAACGGCTCTCCATCCCGTCATTGAATGGACCCGCGTTACATTCATGTTTGGACAATTCACTTTAAGAGAAGGTTAAAACTGCGCCCCACCTTTGACGGGCGACAATTCCTATCATGCATCACGCGAAGGTGAATCCCGCATCAAATTCAACGATCTTTCTGTCTCGGCGGCTGTCAGTTCTTGAGCTCCGGGACGCCTTCGAAAAGGGTCAGAGCTTCCGGATTGGCGAGGGCTTCCTTGTTCTTGACCGGCCGCCCATGGACGACATCGCGCACCGCGAGTTCAACGATCTTGCCGGATTTCGTGCGCGGGATATCGGCAATGGCGATGACCTTTGCCGGCACATGCCGGGGCGATGCGCCTGTTCTGATACGGTTCTTGATGCGTGCGATCAGCGCATCATCCAGGCTAATACCGTCCTTCAGCCGAACGAACAGCACGACACGCACGTCGCCATCCCAATCCTGTCCGATGCACAGTGCTTCCAACACTTCGTCGATCGTCTCGACCTGATTGTAGATCTCCGCCGTGCCGATGCGCACGCCGCCGGGGTTCAAGGTCGCATCAGAGCGCCCATGGATGATAAGCCCGCCATGGGGTGTCCATTCAGCAAAATCGCCATGGCACCAGATATTGTCGAAGCGACCGAAATAGGCGGCGCGATATTTTTCACCATCCGGATCGTTCCAGAACATGATGGGCTGGCAGGGAAAGGGGGCGCTGCAGACGAGCTCGCCTTTTTTGCCGCGCACCGGCCGGCCTTCGTCATCCCAGACATCTACCGCAAGACCAAGGCCCGGCCCCTGGATCTCGCCTTTCCAGACCGGCTTTACCGGATTGCCGAGCACGAAGCAGGAAACGATATCGGTCCCGCCCGAGATCGAGGCAAGCTGGACATCGCTTTTGATACCGTCATAGACGAAGGAGAAGCCTTCGGGCGAGAGCGGTGATCCGGTGGAGGTGACAAGCCTCAGCGCCGAAAGATCATGCGTCTCGCCAGGCTCCAGACCGGCCTTGCGCACCGCATCGATATATTTGGCCGATGTGCCGAAGACCGCAAAGCCTTCTTTCGCGGCATAATCGAACAACACATTGCCATCGGGCGCGAATGGCGAACCGTCATAAAGGCAAAGCGTCGCGCCCGAAGCAAGGCCGGTCACCAGCCAGTTCCACATCATCCAGCCGCAGGTGGTGAAGTAGAAGAAGCGCTCGCCCTCTCTCAACTCGCAGTGAAGACGATGTTCTTTCAGATGCTGCAGCAGCGTTCCGCCAGCCGAATGGACAATGCATTTGGGGACGCCCGTGGTGCCGGAGGAGAAGAGGATGTAGAGCGGGTGGCTGAATGGCTGGCGAACATAATGCAATGGCTTCGCCTGAAACGGCTGGATGACATCATCGTAGTGAACGATGCCGGGGTCACTCTCCTGGTCGGCTCTCGTTATTCCCGCATAGGGAACCAACAGCAGCGGAACGCCGAGTTTTTTGGCAACCGCCTTGGCCTTATCCGCCACCTCTTGTCGCTTGCCATTGTACCAATAGCCATCGCAGGCGATGAAGAGTTTCGGTCCGATCTGCCCGAAACGATCCAAGACGCCTTGCTCGCCAAAATCGGGAGAGCATGAGGACCAGACGGCGCCGAGCGATGTGGCGGCCAGCATCAGCGCAACGGTGTGCGGCATGTTCGGCATCATCGCGGCGACGCCGTCGCCGGGCTCTATGCCTTTTTCGGCGAAGGCTTGCTGTAAGCGCGAAACTTCGTCACGCAGCCGATCCCAGGACCAGCGTTCCTCCACCTTGTCTTCACCGCGAAAAATGATCGCATCATCCGATCCAGCGCCGCTCAGCAGGTTTTCGGCAAAGTTCAGCTTTGCATCCGGAAAGAAACGCGCGTTCAGCATGTCGTCGCGGTCGGTGAGCACGCGTTTCCCGGGCTCCCCGATCACGCCGCAATAGGACCAGACGGCACTCCAGAAATCTTCTCGTGCATCGACCGACCAACTGTGGAAGGCATCGTAGTCTGCAAACGTCTCGCCAAAGTGGCTGGCGCACCAATCGATGAACTGGGTCATCGGCGATTGGGCCACACGCTCAGAAGAAGGTGTCCAAAGCGGGTTGTTTGCAGTCATGGTGGCCTCCTCCTGCCCCCAAGTTGTCAGCCTTTGGCGGCCGCGTGCTCATCGCGCATGCGCTGAAGTTCCGTCCGCTTGGAGGTAATCGAGGCGCAAATCACCCCGATCGTCACCAGCGCAATCAGGATGGTGCAGATGGCGTTGATTTCCGGCGTGACGCCGAGCCGCACCTGCGAATAGATCTTGATCGGCAGTGTCGTGGCGCCCGGTCCCGTGGTGAAGCTTGCAATCACCAGATCGTCCAGCGACAACGAAAACGCCAGCATCCAGCCGGCGACGACTGCCGGCATGATCAGAGGCAGGGTGATGCGGAAGAAGGTCTTAACCGGCGGGCAACCGAGATCAAGCGCTGCCTCTTCCAGACTGCGATCGAACGTCAAAAGCCTGGATTGCACGACGATCGCCACATAGCACATGGTAAAGGTCGTGTGGGCAATGACGACCGTCCAGAAGCCGCGATCGACGCCGATGGAGACGAAGAGAAGCAACAGCGACAGACCGGTGATGACTTCAGGCATGACGAGCGGCGCATAGATCATGCCGGAAAACAGCATGCGACCGGGAAAGCGGGCAAAGCGCGTCAGAGAGAGTGCTGCGAGTGTTCCGAGGATCGTACCGATCGTGGCGCTCAGCACTGCAACGCGCACGGTGATCCACGCCGCATCCATCAGCCCTTCGTTCGACCACATGGATTGATACCAGTGCAGCGAAAAACCACCCCAGACGGTCACCAGCTTGGAGGCGTTGAAGGAGTAGATCACCAAGATCAGGATCGGGATGTAGAGAAATGCAAAGCAGATGGTGAGGATGGTCGTGTCGAACTTGCCGCGCTTCATGGCTCACCCCACCTTTTTCTGCTGGTTCTGGAAGATGGCGATCGGCACCACCAGCAACAGCAAGAGCAGCACGGCAACAGCCGAGGCAAGCGGCCAGTCGCGATTGCCGAAGAACTCTGTCCAGAGCGTCTTGCCGATCATCAGCGTCTGAGCGCCGCCGAGAAGATCGGGAATGACGAACTCGCCGGTGATGGGGATGAAGCAGATCATCGAGCCTGCAATGACGCCCGGCAGCGACAGGGGGAAGGTGATCTTCCAGAAGGCTTTCCACGGCGGGCAGCCAAGATCGGCGGCCGCTTCCAGTAAAGTATTGTCCAGCTTCTCCAGCGCCGAATAGAGCGGCAGCACCATGAAAGGCAGATAGGAATAGACGATGCCGATGAAAACGGAGATCTCGGTGCGAAAGATGTTGACCTGCTCATCCGGCCCCAGAATGCCAAGCGACTGGAATAGAACTGTAAGCAGCCCCTCGGGCTTGAGAATCCCGATCCAGGCATAGACGCGGATCAAGAAGGACGTCCAGAATGGAAGGATGACGAGCATCACCAAGGTTGGGCGGATGTGATTTGGTGCCCGCGCCATGGCAAGCGCCATCGGGTATCCGACCAGGAGAAGCAGCACTGTGGAGATGAAGGCAATTCGCAGCGAGGAGAGATAGGCCTCGATGTAAAGCGGGTCTTCGGTGAGGAACAGGTAATTGTCGAAATCAAGCTGCGAGAAGAACTCGCCGATCCGGCTGAAGCCCTCGAACACCGGCACATAAGGCGGCATGGCGATCGCGGTGTCTGAGAGCGATATTTTGACGATGATGAAGAAGGGTGCCGCGAAGAACAAGAGCAGCCAAAAATAAGGAACGGCCACCACCAGCCATTGCAGCGGGCTCCGGCGGCTTTCAGGAGAAGGGATCGCCATCTTCACTCTCCTATCGGGTGAGAACCAGGCCGGAATCGGCTTTCCACGTCAGCCACACCTTATCGTCGAAGGTAATGGGGCGATCGACGAGCCGCGAGACGTTCGCCTGAGCGGCACGCATAATACGTCCGTCATCCAGCTTGACGATGAAGATGGAAAAGTCGCCGAGATAGCCGATATCCCAAACCTCGCCATGGGCAACATTCATCGTTCCTTCGGCAGGTGGATCAAGCGAGATGCGGACCTTCTCGGGTCGCACGGCAAAGGCCACCTGGCTTCCGACGGCGGCCTGGCATTCCTGCTCCACCGTCACCTTCAGCCCCTCGCAGTCGAGCACAACCTGTGCAGCTTTGCCGTCCACGGACGTTTTGCTCTCGACCTTCGCCTCGAAAATATTGATGTCACCGATGAAGTCCGCGACGTAGCGGCTGTTCGGCGCCTCGTAAATTTCGGCGGGCGTCGCCACCTGTACAACGATGCCCTTGTCCATCACCGCGATGCGGTCCGAGACGGTCATGGCCTCTTCCTGGTCGTGGGTCACGATCAGGAAGGTGAGGCCGAGCGTCTGCTGCAAATCCATGATTTCGAACTGGGTTTCTTCGCGCAGCTTCTTGTCCAGCGCGCCAAGCGGCTCGTCCAGCAGCAAAACCTTGGGGCGCTTTGCAAGCGAACGGGCAAGCGCCACACGTTGGCGCTGGCCGCCGGAAAGCTGGCTCGGCTTGCGCTTGGCGAACTCGGTGAGCTTGACGAGACGTAGCATTTCTTCGACGCGGATCGCGATCTCGGCTTTCGGCAGGCCATCCTGCTCCAGACCGAAGGCAATGTTCTTTTCCACCGACATGTGGGGGAACAATGCATAGGACTGGAACATCATGTTGGTCGGCCGCTTGTAGGGCGGCACGTCGGAGATGTCCTTGCCCTGCAGCAGAATACGGCCCGATGTTGGTTCTTCAAAACCAGCCAGCATGCGCATCAACGTGGTCTTGCCGCAACCGGAGGGTCCAAGCAGCGAGAAGAATTCACGCTCGTAAATATCCAGCGTCAGATTGTCGACGGCGGTGAAATCACCGAAGCGCTTGGTCACGTTTTCGAACCGGATGAAGGGTACCGAGGAAGGGTCTGTCCAGGGAGAGAATTTGCGTTTTACCGGGCCGAGTGATTTCGCCATGACCTGCTCTGTGTTGTTTCGCGAAAAGGGCGCAACGTGAAAGGGGCAGGCTTTCACCGCCTGCCCCTTCTGTCCAAAACCGGATCAGCTTCCGGTTTTTATCTGGGTCCAGACGCGGTTCAGAACGCGCTGTTCACGCGGCCCATAGGGCGAGATGGTGAAGAGCTTCTTCATCGTCGCCTCGTCTGGATAAACGGAAGGGTTCTTCGCAACCGCCGGGTTCATCAGCGCCTGAGAGGCCAGATTGCCATTGGCGTATTGAACGAAATCGGAGGCTTTTGCGGCCACTTCCGGCTTCATCATGTAATTGATGAAGGTGTGTGCGGCATCGACATTCTTGGCGTCCGCTGGAATGGCAAAGGAGTCCATCCAGATATAGGTGCCTTCCTTCGGGATCACGTAGTTGACCTCGACGCCGTTCTTGGCTTCCTCTGCACGGGTCTTGGCCTGCAAGATGTCGCCGGACCAGCCGATAGTGATGCAGCTATCGCCATTGGCGAGCTCATCGATATAGGCGGATGAGTTGAACGTCTTCACATAGGGGCGGATCGCCTTGTAGACATCGCCGCCGGCCTCGAGATCGGCAGTCTCTTTGCTATCCGGGTTTTTGCCCAGATAGTTCATGGCGATTGCAAAGGTCTCGTCGGATGCATCGAGAATATTGATGCCGCAGGACTGAAGCTTCTTTGCGTTTTCCGGCTTGAACAGAACGTCCCAGCTATCGATCTTCACGTCGCCCAATGCGGCCTTCACCTTCGCGACATTATAGCCGATACCGGTCGTGCCCCACATGTAGTTGACGGCGTATTCGTTGCCGGGGTCGTACTGCGCCAGACGCGTGGTAATTTCCGGCCACATGTTCTTCAGGTTCGGAAGCTTGGATTTGTCGAGCTTTTGATACACGCCCGCCTTGATCTGGCGTGCGAGGAAGGGCGACGTTGGTGCCACAACGTCATAGCCGGAATTACCTGCAAGCAGCTTCGTTTCAAGCACCTCGTTGCCATCGTAAACGTCGTAGACGACCTTGATGCCGGTCTCCTTGGTGAAGTCCTCGAGGATCGACGGATCGATATAGTCCGACCAGTTATAGACGTGAACGACCTTTTCCTGGGCAAAGGCAGCGCCGGCAGAGAGAACGGCCGTGGCAAAAGCCAGGGTGAAACGAAGCGATCGGTAACTCATGATTTCTCCTGATGTGGCGCATGACGAGAAACTGCGCAAACCCCTTTGTTTGTGGTGAGACTAAAAAGGAAAAGCTGCCTCGGCAAGCAGAAATGTGCAGTGCGAAAATTTCAGGCAGATGACAATTTGGCGGACTGACCAAAGACCTGCGCAAAAGCCCAGCGGCGCCAGGATCTCATCGTCAAGTTATTGAAAATCGAAGACACTGAGGCCTGTCACCATTTCGTCGAGACCAAGCGGACGCGTCAGTGGCGCCTCTGCCCGCGACAGGCAGCCTTGCCGTTCGCATAGCCGACAGGATGGTCCGATTCCGACGGCATTGCTCGAAGCTGTCAGCGCGTCCCCATAGACCAGATCCTTGGCATGCGTCGTCTCGGTTACAATCATCAGCGCGGTGCGGCGCACCCGTTCGCCGAAACCGGCCTGCGGCCCTTCAAGAGTGCGGGCGACGGTGACGTAGGAAGCGCCATCCGGCATCTGGGCGCTCTCAACCAGTACCTGTCCAGGCTGGGCAAATGCCGCGTGGATATTGAGCCTTGGACAGAGACCACCAAACTTCGCCTGCGGAAAGCCCTGCGCTCCGGCCTTGCGGAAGCGGTTTCCGGCACTGTCTGTTTCCATCATGAAGAAGGGGATTGCCGACGATCCCGGCTTTGCCAATGACACAAGCCGGTTGGAAGCCTGCTCGAACGAAACATTGAAGCGCGCGCGCAGCACATCGATATCGTAGCGCGCCCGCTGCGCCGCAGCCAGATAGGCTGCGTAGGGCATCATCAAGGCGTGGGCGGCGTAGCGGGCAAGTTCGAAACGAGCGATCCGTTTTGCCTCTTCGTTCGAAAGCGAAAGCGCCTCCAGTTCTTCCGAGATTTCTGCCGTCAGCGCCAGAAGTGAGACTTCCATCGCCAATTCACGAAGCTGATCATGCATCGACAAGCGATCGGAGAGAAACAGGCGCATGGAATGCCGATCATAGCGACGGCGTAAATTTGGCATTGCATGCACCGGCAGACTGCGGACGATGATGCCGTGGTTCTTCTGCAACCAGGACTTCAACGCAGATGCCAGATCATCGCTGACGCCAAGTGCGGCGTGGAAGCTCTCCGCCGCGCTATCCAGAAGAGTAAAATGAGCAGGTCTGCTTTCAAACACCTGCCGGACCTCATCGATCGGCAGGCGCGCGGCTGACAGTGTCGTCTGATGTCCCTCACGTGCCAGAAGGTCGGAGAGGTCGCTCAGCCGCTTGGCCTGTTCGCTATAGGCCCGATAGAGTTTAATAACGCCGATCGCAGCGTTCGGTGCTGCTTCCGCTACCTCGACAAGTTCCTGGGGTGAGGGAATCTCTCCGGCAAGCAGCGGATCGGCGAAGACTTCGCGCAGCTGGCTTGCCGTACCACCGCTCTCACCCTGCAAATCGTCGAGATCAAGCTTGTAGACGGAAGCAAGCTTCAGCAGCAGTTGCACCGTCAAGGGCCGCTGATTGCGCTCGATGAGGTTGAGATAAGAGGGCGAAATGGAGAGCGCCTCCGCCATGGCTGTCTGCGTCAGGCCCAAGCCATTGCGCACCCGGCGCACACGCGGTCCCGCAAAAATCTTCGTTTCCGCCATCACCACTCCTTTTGACAAAAGCTCACACAACAGAAGCGTCGGTTCAATTTACAAAATTTACATTTTTACAAACATGTTCTGTCAAAGACGATACAGCATAACCCGTTTCAAGTCACTGTTTTTCCTTTTCAACTAGCCATCGAAAATCAAGAAATGTAAATTCAGTCACATCAGACCGCTGCTTCTGATCCAGTTCTGAACGCAGCGCGAAGTGACAGCACATAGATATGGGAGAGAGATGTGACTGATTTTTACAAGCTTGTTCCGAATGCCCCAAAAGGCCGCTTCGATGGCATCGAGCGCACCTATACGGCAGAAGACGTATTGAAGCTGCGCGGCTCGGTCGACATCCGTTATTCGCTGGCCGAAATGGGCGCCAATCGCCTGTGGCAACTGATCAACGAAGAGAGCTTCGTCAATGCACTCGGCGCGCTTTCCGGCAATCAGGCCATGCAGATGGTCCGCGCCGGGCTGAAGGCCATCTATCTTTCGGGTTGGCAGGTTGCAGCCGATGCGAATACGGCGTCGGCCATGTATCCGGATCAGTCGCTCTATCCGGCCAATGCCGCGCCCGAACTTGCCAAGCGCATCAACCGCACACTTCAGCGTGCCGACCAGATCGAAACCGCAGAAGGCAAAGGTCTTTCGGTCGACACATGGTTTGCGCCAATCGTTGCCGATGCCGAAGCTGGCTTTGGGGGGCCGCTCAATGCCTTTGAGATCATGAAGGCCTTCATCGAGGCAGGTGCGGCCGGCGTTCACTATGAAGACCAGCTGGCGTCGGAGAAGAAGTGCGGTCATCTCGGCGGCAAGGTTCTGATCCCGACAGCTGCGCACATTCGCAACCTGACGGCAGCGCGTCTCGCGGCAGACGTCATGGGGGTTCCGACGCTGGTTATCGCCAGAACCGACGCGGAGGCGGCGAAGCTTCTCACATCCGATATCGACGAGCGGGATCGTCCCTTCGTTGACTACGATGCCGGGCGCACGGTTGAAGGCTTCTATCAGGTGAAGAACGGGCTGGAGCCCTGCATTGCCCGCGCGAATGCCTATGCCCCCTATTGCGACCTGATCTGGTGCGAAACATCAAAGCCGGATCTGGAACAGGCCCGCAGGTTTGCAGAAGGTGTCCACAAGGTTCATCCCGGCAAGAAGCTTGCTTATAATTGCTCGCCGTCATTCAACTGGAAGAAGAACCTCGACGATGCAACGATTGCCAAGTTCCAGCGCGAACTGGGAGCGATGGGCTACAAGTTCCAGTTCATCACGCTTGCCGGTTTCCACCAGCTGAATTTCGGCATGTTCGAACTGGCGCGCGGCTACAAGGACCGCCAGATGGCAGCCTATTCGGAGCTTCAGGAGGCCGAATTCGCAGCCGAAATCAACGGCTACACCGCAACCAAGCACCAGCGTGAAGTCGGCACCGGCTATTTCGATGCAGTCTCCGTCGCAATTTCCGGCGGCACCTCATCCACCACCGCAATGAAAGAATCGACCGAGCACGACCAGTTCCGCCCGGCCGCAGAATGATCCTCTGAAGTGTGAAACGCTTCAGGTTCTTGTTTTAACGCATGTCACTATCCGAAAAACCGTTTAGCACGTTTGCGCGACATGCTTCTTAAGGAGGAAAGACAATGGCTTCGATTTCGAGAGTTAGAGAACGGGCAGAAGAACAGTCCTCTGCCATGACGCAGGACCAGCAGGCTGCCATCCGCATGCTGGCAAATGATCTCCACCGCCTCAATCAGGCGGTCATGAATGCGGTCGAAGCGGGCATCTCGGTCGAACTCGTCCGCTCCGCCCGCCACCACGGCGGCGACGGGAACTGGGGCGATCTGCTGATCCCCGTTATCGTTGCGCAGAATAAGGCGGCGGCCTGATCAACATAAAGCCGGGCGGAAATCGTCCGGCTTTACCTCGTTCTACAAGCTACGAGCTTGTCAGAATAGGAGCGCCAGAAGAGTAGCCACAGCGCCAGCTGCAATCATGCTCAAGCGAAAAACGGTGAGGAGGTTGTCATTGCGGGTGCGGGCAATGGCGACAGCGCGGGCGCGGTTTCTGGACATCATCATGAGCGGCTTCCAACGAAAAACTTGACCGTTCAATGCCGGGTTCCGGCGTCCAGCGAGACCTCATGTTCCAACTCGCGTTGTGCTGGCATAGAGGTCAGCATGACTCGGGCCTCTTAACAAGATGTTAAAGGTTGATGCCTCTCAGACGGATTCTCCAGCCGCATAGCCGGATGCCCACGCCCACTGGAAATTGTAGCCGCCAAGCCAGCCTGTGACGTCGACACCTTCACCTATGAAATAGAGCCCCGGCACTAACTTTGCCTGCATGGTTTTGGAGTCCAGATACGTGGTATCGACGCCGCCGAGCGTCACTTCGGCTGTACGATATCCCTCCGAACCGGATGGTCTGATCTGCCAATCCTGCGCGCTTGCAGCGAGGGCGCTTAGCGCTTTATCCGACACATCAGCGAGATGGCTGGTCAGGCCCGATTGTTCTACGAGATACTGCGCAAGCCGCTTTGGCAAAATCTCGCCTAGCGCCGTCTGGGCGGACTGACGCCCATTGGCCTTCCTTGCGGCTTTCAGCTTTTCGGCAATATCCTGATCCGGCTCAAGCTTCAGACGAATCGCGTCACCTTCGCGCCAGTAGGACGAGACCTGCAAAATGGAAGGACCGCTCAAGCCGCGATGGGTAAAAAGTAGCGCTTCGCGAAATGTCGTTTTGCCATGCGAGACGTCCGCTGAAACTGCGACGCCCGAAAGCGCGGACAGCCGCTCCAACTGCAACGGATCGAGCGTCAATGGCACGAGACCAGGGCGTGGCTCGATCATAGAGAGGCCAAACTGCTCAGCGATTTTATATGCGAAACCGGTGGAGCCCATCTTCGGGATAGACTTGCCGCCGGTGGCGACCACGAGGCTCTTCGTTTCGATTAACCCTTGCGACGTCGACACGCGAAAGCCGCCCGCCGCCATTCCTTCGACCGACGCAATTTCCGTTTGTAGCCGCAGCTTGGCACCCGCCGCCTGCATCTCCGTCAGCAACATACGAATGATGTCTTTGGCGCTGTCGTCGCAGAAAAGTTGGCCAAGCGTCTTCTCATGCCAGGCGATCTTGTGCTTCTCCACCAGATTGAGAAAATCGCGCGGCGTGTAGCGGGCGAGCGCCGATTTGGCGAAATGCGGGTTCTGCGACAGATAGTTCTTCGGCCCGGCGTGGATGTTGGTGAAGTTGCAACGCCCCCCGCCCGAGATGCGGATCTTCTCGCCCGGTGCCTTTGCGTGATCGAGGATGATGACGGAGCGGCCGCGCTGACCGGCGCGGATGGCGCACATCATGCCTGCGGCGCCTGCCCCCAAAATCAGCACGTCACATTTTTCCGTCATGGATTTTCCTTATCCTTGTTGCACTTCCTCTTTTCGAAGTCAGGCTGCTTGTCAATGCGCATTCCCCTCTCGCCAATTGTCAAAGTCTGACTATTATGGCCCCAGTCGAAACAGACCCCGGTGATTTATGCCCCCCAAGAAAACCATGCTCCGCCCGAAAAAACCGGCAACCATGGCGAAGAAACCACCCGTTGAACTCTCCTCTACCCGCGGCGTCTCCTCCTGGCGCGAGGCGGCTCAATGGCTGAAGGCACGCGGGATCGAAGATATTGAATGCATCACCCCCGATCTGGCAGGCGTACCGCGCGGCAAGATGATGCCGACGGCAAAATTTACCGGCGACACCTCGCTGGCGCTGCCCTCTGCCCTCTATCGCCATACGATTTCCGGCGATTATCCGGAGGAGACTGCGAATTTCCGTTACGAGCCGCGCGACAGCGATCTGAAGCTGGTGCCCGATCTCTCCACCCTCTCCGTCGTACCGTGGGAGAGTGATCCGACCGCGCAGGTCATTTGCGATGTGGTGGATGCCGAAGGGAACCTGGTCTCCTACACGCCGCGCAACGTCTTGAAGAACGTGCTCTCGCTCTACCAGGAAAAGGGCTGGAAGCCTGTTGTGGCGCCAGAAATCGAGTTCTATCTCGTGGCGATGAACGACGATCCGGATTATCCGCTGCATCCGCCGAAGGGGCGTTCGGGTCGCTCCATCGTCGGTGGACAGAGCTATTCGAT
The DNA here is from genome assembly GCF_037722385.1 of Agrobacterium larrymoorei. Taxonomy (GTDB): domain Bacteria; phylum Pseudomonadota; class Alphaproteobacteria; order Rhizobiales; family Rhizobiaceae; genus Agrobacterium; species Agrobacterium larrymoorei_C. The sequence continues at coordinate 207,116 of NZ_JBBKAQ010000016.1, read as the reverse complement.
TGCCGGCATCAACGAGTTCGACGAGTTGATCGACGACATCTACCACTTCTCGGAAAAGCAGGGACTTGAGATCGATACCCTCATCCATGAAGAGGGTCCGGCACAGCTGGAAATCAACTTGCGCCATGGCGATCCGGTCGAGCTTGCCGATCAGGTGTTTCTCTTCAAGCGCACCATTCGCGAAGCTGCGCTGAAACACGGCATCTACGCAACCTTCATGGCAAAGCCGATGCAGGCCCAGCCGGGTTCGGCAATGCACATCCACCAGTCCGTTATCGATATCGAGACCGGGCAGAACGTGTTTTCCAACAAGGATGGCAGCCCGTCGAAAGAGTTCTTCTCCTTCGTGGGCGGCATGCAGCGCTATGTGCCGAACGCGCTGGTGATGCTGGCCCCTTACGTCAACTCCTATCGTCGGCTGACGCCGGACATGGCCTGCCCGGTCAACAACGCCTGGGGTTACGACAACCGCACCACCGCGTTTCGCGTGCCGATCTCCGGCCCGCAGGCGCGGCGCGTGGAAAACCGCCTGCCGAGTTCGGACGCCAATCCGTATCTCGCGCTCGCCGCGTCGCTCGGCTGCGGCTGGCTCGGCATCATGAACAATATCGAACCGACAGAGCCGACCTATGAGACGGCGAACGAAGGCTCCATCGAGCTTCCACGTGGCCTTCTCGAAGCAGTTGCTTTGCTCGAGCAGGAGCAGCAGTTCGAGCGCATCTTCGGCAACGAATTCGTTGGTCTTTATGCCGGTTTGAAACGCGGTGAGTTCGAGACCTTCATGCAGGTCATCAGCCCATGGGAGCGCGAGTTCCTGCTGCTGAACGTTTGAGGTGAGCGATATGGCATGGCAAAGCCCGATAGCGCCGGGCGTTTCATGGTATCAGGATACCGTTGCCGAAAGGCCCGACTATCCCGCGATGGATGGCTCGCGAACTTCAGATGTCGCCATCATCGGCGGCGGCTTCACAGGCCTTCAGGCGGCCTACAATCTAGCGCGAGCGGGCATTTCCGTGACTCTCATCGAAGCGCATCGGTTTGGCGATGGCGCGTCGGGACGCAATGGCGGACAGTTTGGTACCGGCCAGCGCGCCTGGCCGGATGAGCTTGAAGAAAAGATCGGCTTCGAGCGCTCCAAAGCGCTGTTCGATCTTGCGGAAAATGCCAAGCACTATGTGCTGGACTTTGCCCGCGAAAACCAGATCGACATGGAATTTCAGCCCGGCCAGTTGAACGTCTCGCACAAGCGTGCTTACGAAAAGAGCTATCGCGACAGCGTCGAGGCAATGGTGGGTCGCTATGGCTATGAGCAAATCTCCTTCATGGAGAAGGACGAAACCGCTGATCGTCTGGGATCGTCGCATTATCACTGCGGCGTGCGCGACACCGGCACCGGCCATATCCACCCCCTGAAACTGCTGGTCGGTCTGGCGAGAGTGGCGAAAGCGGCGGGCGCCGATGTCTTCGAAATGACACCGGCCAAGTCTATTCGCCAGTCCGGCGGCAAGACGCTGATCGAGACACCCGCCGGCACGATCACAGCTGGCCGCGTGCTGATCGCGACCAACGCCTATATCGGCAATCTGGAACCGGTGACGGCAGCGCATGTGATGCCGATCCGCTCCTTCATCGGGGCAACGGCGCCGCTCGATGCATTTCCATCCATAATTCCAGAGAAGGAAGCGGTGGCGGATTCGCGCTTTGTCGTGCGCTACTTTCGCAAGACGCTCGACAACCGCCTGTTGTTCGGCGGGCGCGAAGCCTATACGGCTGACTCGCCGCGCGACATTTCCAAACACATCCGCAAGCAGATAGCAGCGATTTATCCAGCTCTTGCCAATGTCGAGATGACCCATGCCTGGGGCGGGTCTGTCGGCATTACGCTGACACGCCAGCCTTTCGTGCGCGAAGTCATGCCGAACGTGCTGTCCATCGGCGGATATTCCGGCCACGGCGTCATGCTCTCCAACTACTGTGGCAAGCTTTTTGCGGATATGGTTGTGAATAAGGATAAGGCACTCGACCAGTTTGCCGCACTTGACGTGCCGTCGTTCCCAGGCGGGGCGTCGCTGAGGTCGCCGCTCTTGTTCCTGGCGCTGACGTGGTATGCATTACGGGACAGGTTTTGAACGCCTCTGCCTTCGCATTGTGCAAAAGCACCGCTTGGAAACCTCGCTGGCATGACAGGCCGGTAGCAAAATTCATTATTTCGTACATCAACTCTGGCATTTTTAAATCGATTAGATTATGGATGCCCCTAACGTGTAGAGATCGAGAGAATCGACATGAGCAGTCAAATTATTCCCGTTGACCCCTTTGATTGCGTCGTCTTTGGCGGCACCGGCGATCTGGCAGAACGCAAGCTTCTGCCCGCCCTTTATCACCGCCAGGTGGAAGGCCAGCTGACCGAACCGACCCGCATCATCGGCGCTTCCCGCTCTGTCATGACGCATGAGGAATATCGGAAGTTTGCGCAGGATGCCCTGAAGGAGCACCTGAAGTCCGGCGAATATGACGAGGAGCAGGTTGCGAAGTTCTGCGCGCGCCTCTTCTACATTCCCGTCGATGCCAAGTCGGACGATGGCTGGGACAAGCTGAAGAAGCTTCTTGACGAAGGCAAGGATCGCATCCGCGCTTTCTATCTTGCCGTCGCGCCTGGAATTTTCGGCGACATCGCCTCCAAGATCCGCGATCATAAGCTGATCACCAAGTCCACCCGCATCGTGGTGGAAAAGCCGATCGGCCGTGACCTGGCCTCCGCGCTGGAGCTGAACGACACGCTCGGCAACGTCTTCAAGGAAGAGCAAATCTTCCGTATCGACCACTATCTCGGCAAGGAAACCGTTCAAAACCTGATGGTTCTGCGTTTTGCCAACGCGCTGTTCGAGCCGCTGTGGAACTCCACCCATATCGACCACGTGCAGATCACTGTGGCCGAATCCGTGGGCCTCGAGGGTCGTGCGGGTTACTATGACAAGGCTGGCGCGCTTCGCGATATGGTGCAGAACCATATTCTCCAGCTGCTTTGCCTTGTTGCGATGGAGCCTCCCTCCTCGATGAACGCCGAAGCGGTGCGCGACGAGAAGCTTAAAGTTCTGCGCGCGCTAAAACCCATTACGCAGGCCAATGTTGAAAAGAACACCGTGCGTGGACAATATCGTGCAGGTGCTTCGGCAGGCGGCGCGGTGAAGGGTTATCTGGAAGAGCTGGAAGGCGGCGTTTCCAACACGGAAACTTTCGTCGCTCTCAAGGCGGAAATCGGCAACTGGCGCTGGGCGGGCGTGCCCTTCTACATCCGCACCGGCAAGCGCCTTGCCACGCGCGTTTCGGAAATCGTCGTCACCTTCAAGCAGATCCCGCATTCGATCTTCGATGACGCGGCTGGCAAGATCGAAGCCAACAAGCTGGTGATCCGCCTGCAGCCGGATGAAGGTGTCAAGCAGTCGCTGCTCATCAAGGATCCAGGTCCAGGCGGCATGCGTCTGCGCCAGGTGTCGCTCGATATGAGCTTTGCCCAGGCCTTCAACGTGCGCAATCCGGATGCCTATGAGCGTCTGTTGATGGATACGATCCGCTCGAACCAGACGCTCTTCATGCGCCGCGACGAAGTGGAAGCGGCATGGAACTGGGTCGATCCGATTCTGAAAAGCTGGGAAGCGGTCGGCCAGGGCGTGCAGGGTTACACCTCCGGAACCTGGGGACCGAGCGGCGCGATCGCGCTAATCGAGCGAGATGGTCGTACCTGGCACGAAGCCGACTGAGGAAGATGCGGATGGAACCGAACATGCACATCTTCAAGGACGGTGCGGAACTGGCCGAAAAGCTCGCCGGCGATGTTGTCGCGCATTTGAAAGCGGCCATCGAAGAGCGCGGGACGGCCAGCATGGCCGTTTCCGGCGGCTCTACGCCGAAGTTGTTTTTCCAGACGCTCTCCAAGCATGAGCTGGAATGGCCGCGCGTCAGCATCACGCTGGTGGATGAGCGTTTCGTACCTGCGGATAACGACCGCTCCAATCACAAGCTGGTAGCGGAGAACCTTCTGCAGAACGAGGCGAAAGCGGCCTACTTCGTGCCACTCTACCAGTCGTCGGCGTCGCCTGAAGATGCGGCCACACTGGCAACGGCAAAGACCGCCGATATCTGCGATCCGTTCGATATCGTCATTCTCGGCATGGGGACGGATGGACATACTGCGTCCTTCTTCCCCGGTGGCGACAACCTCGAAGAAGCACTCGACCTCGATGAGCCGCGCACCGTGCTGACCATGGCTGCGGAAAATGCGGGCGAGGAACGGCTGACCTTCAATCTCGCGGCGCTCCACGACGCACGCTTCCTGGTGCTGCACATTGAAGGTGCGGCAAAGAAGGAAACGCTTGCGAAGGCGCAGTCCGATCTCGATGAGGACGAAATGCCGATCCGCTCCGTGCTGAACCGGGCGGATTCGACGGTCAATATTTATTGGGCACCATAACCGCTCTCGCTCACGCAGCGGGGGTGCCCAGCACTTGAATGAAACAAGATCGTCGGCCCGGTCTCCCAAGCCTGTGGCCGACGCTCAACAGAAGGACAGGATGAAGCAATGGCTGCCGACTCACGCGTTCAGGCAATTACCGACCGTATCGTTGAACGTTCGAAACCTTATCGCGAGATTTATCTCGAACGGCTTAACCTACAGGTTTTCAAGGGGGTTCATCGCTCCACCCTGTCCTGCGGTAACCTCGCCCATGGCTTTGCCGTCTGTTCCCCCGCCGACAAGGATATCCTTGCCGGCGACCGGATTCCCAATCTCGGCATCATCACCGCCTACAACGATATGCTTTCCGCCCACCAGCCCTATGAAGTCTTCCCGCAGATCATTCGTGATGCGGCAAAGGAAGCGGGCGGGATTGCGCAGGTAGCAGGTGCAGTGCCTGCAATGTGCGACGGTGTCACGCAAGGCCAACCCGGCATGGAGCTATCTCTCTTTTCCCGCGATGCCATCGCCATGGCGGCCGGGATCGGCCTGTCGCACAACATGTTCGATGCAGCGGTCTATCTCGGCGTCTGCGACAAGATCGTGCCCGGTCTGGTGATCGCAGCACTGACCTTCGGCCACCTGCCCGCCGTTTTTATTCCAGCCGGCCCGATGACGACAGGTCTGCCGAATGACGAGAAGTCGCGCATTCGCCAGCTTTACGCCGAAGGCAAGGTCGGTCGTGCGGAGTTGCTGGAAGCCGAATCCAAGTCCTATCACGGCCCCGGCACCTGCACCTTCTATGGCACTGCCAACTCCAACCAGATGCTGATGGAGATCATGGGCTTCCATATGCCCGGCTCCTCCTTCATCAACCCGAATACGCCTCTGCGTGATGCACTCACCAAGGAAGCCGTGAAGCGGGCGCTGGCGATCACCGCACAGGGCAACGAGTTTACGCCAGCCGGCGAGATGATCGATGAGCGCTCCGTCGTCAACGGCGTGGTTGGCCTGCATGCGACGGGTGGTTCCACCAACCACACCATGCACCTGATCGCCATGGCACGCGCCGCCGGCATCATTCTGACCTGGCAGGATATCTCTGACCTTTCGGACATCGTGCCACTTCTGGCGCGCGTTTATCCGAACGGTCTTGCGGATGTAAACCACTTCCATGCGGCCGGTGGCATGGGCTTCCTGATCAAGCAACTGCTGAAGCAGGGCTTCGTGCATGACGATGTACGCACCGTTTTCGGTCACGGGCTAGAGGCCTATACGATCGATGCTAAGCTCGGTGAAAACGGCGGCATTCAGCGTGACGCAGCGCCCGAAGAGAGCCATGATCCGAAGGTTCTCTCCCGGATCGAAACGCCGTTCCAGCCGACGGGCGGCCTGAAGATGCTGACCGGCAATCTCGGCAAATCTGTCATCAAGATCTCTGCCGTGAAGCCGGAGCGTCACATCATCGAAGCCCCTGCCATCGTCTTCCACGACCAGCAGGAACTTCAGGATGCCTTCAAGGAAGGCAAGCTGAACCGCGACTTCATTGCGGTTGTGCGCTTCCAGGGACCGAAGGCCAACGGCATGCCGGAACTTCACCGCCTAACCCCGCCGCTCGGCGTGCTGCAGGATCGCGGCTTCAAGGTGGCGCTCGTCACCGACGGTCGCATGTCCGGTGCATCGGGCAAGGTCCCTGCCGCCATCCACGTCACACCGGAAGCCTCCGATTGCGGCCCGATCTCGCTTATTCGCGATGGCGACATCATCCGTCTCGATGCGGTTTCCGGCACACTGGAAGTGCTGGTTTCCGCAGCAGAGCTTTCCAAGCGCGAGCCCGCAAGTGCCGATCTTTCCGCCAATGAATGGGGCATGGGGCGCGAACTTTTCGCACCGTTCCGTCGCAATGCCGGAACGGCCGACCAGGGCGCCAGCGTCTTCCACTGACCTTGCCAAAATCATTCAGCCAGAGCATCCGCGATGCTCTGGCTGAATGCCTTGACATCCCCTCTTGGGTCATCCCCTATTGACGGGAAGGCCAGCGCCTCTGCTGTCATGTGGCTGTGATGATTGCCCTATAGGGCCTGTGCAGCCAGCCGCAGGGGCGGTGGCGCAGTCTGAAGTGACGGGGGCCAATATGACGATTTTCTCACGCACACGCCGCAACGTGCTGAAGCTCATAGCAGGCACGGCCGTGCTGCCGCTGCTGCGTTTGCCGGCCGTCGCCGATCAGCAGAATGCGCTCCGCGCCATCATCATTTCCGACTTGCACTCCGCCTATGAACGCATGGGCCAGCTTCTGGCGGCGATTGAGACACATATTTCTGCGGACAAAACCCCGCATATCATTCTCCTGAATGGCGATCTGTTCGAAAGCGGCAACACGGTTGCGATGCGGTCTCAAGGCGAAATTGAGTGGAGCTTTCTTTCAGCTCTTGCCAAACTGGTACCCACGGTCGTCAACATCGGCAACCACGAGCCGGACACCGACAATGATCTCGCCCATTTCGTCAGCCGTGCTGCGGGGCTAGGCGTCACTGTTCTTTCCAATATCATCGATAAGCGCAGCGGCACGCCCTACGCACCGGCCAGCAAGACTTTCGAGATCGGCGGACAGACGGTCGTCGTTGTCGGGCTCGCCACCAACGCCATCAACACATATCCGAAAGCAGCGCGCGATGCGCTGACCATCCCCCAGCCGGTGGAATGGGCAAAGGCGAACCTTGCCGAAATCATCAAGCCGGATGCCATCAACATCGTGATGAGCCACGCCGGTGTGGTGGCGGACCGCGATATTCTGCCTCTTCTACCAGACGGAACGCTTGTCGTCGGCGGTCACGACCACCTGAACTTCGTGCATGAAGCCGGAGCCACGCGCTATGTCCATACCGGATCTTGGTGCACGTCGATGGCGGTTGCAAGCATTGCAGGCCCCGGCGAGGCCGCAACCATCGAAACGGTTGCGATCGATCGCAGTGCGAAGCCTTCCCCTGCTCTCAGCGCGCTAATCGAAAAGACGCTCTCTCAGCACCTGACCCCGGAGGAGCGGGAAACCGTCGCCAAAACGGCGAGTGCCATGACGGTCGATGAGGCGGGACGCCGTGTGGCTCAGCTTATCGCGGCGAAGACCGGCGCGGATGTTGGCTTCATTGGCCATACTTCTTTCGGCGCTGGTCTGCCCGAAGGCGACATCCGCCGCTACGACTTCAATGCGTGCCTGCGCTTCGATGGCAAGTTGATGGTCACTGAGGTCGATAGCGAGGTGTTGAGACAGATTTTGAGCCGCTGCAATCAGGATGGCGATATTCCACTGGCCAAGCGCACCGGCGACTATCTCTATGCGATGCCGGACAATCCTGCGGCGAAAGACCGTTACAAGCTTGTCTGTAACGACTGGTCGGCCACCAACCAAAAATCTTACTTCGGCCGTGGCGACCTGACCTTCAGCGAAGTGCCGGACGTGAAGTTGAAGCAGACGGTTCTTACGGGGTTCAGCTGATCGCCGGCGAGTTTTACAACATCGTGCATCGGATAGGACGCCCAGTGCTCCAAGATACACATAGAGAGTGAGCGCAATTCGAGCGACCTCGCGGCAACTGGATTGCTCTCACCCTTTTTCATACGCTGACGGCCTGAGCCGCAACCACGCCAGCTGAGTTAGCGGCGGTACGTCTTGCCAAGCGCATCGAACAGATGAAGCTTTTCTGGCGGTGCAGAGAAGCGCAGCGTCTCACCCTTCTTCACCGGCGCGATGCCTGGGATCTTGACGATGATTGGCTCTTCGCCAGCCGGTGCTTCAAGATAGAGCAACGTCACCTCGCCAAGCGCCTCGACGATCGAGACCTTACCCTCAAACAGATAATCGTCGCCGTTGGCGATGAACAAATCTTCCGGGCGCACACCGAAGGATGCGGCTTTGCCTTCCTCGCCTGCTGGCGTCGCAATATGCACGGCAAGCGTCTTGCCGCCTGCAAGATCGAGCGTGGTGGTTTCGCCGGTCACTCTTACGGTACCTGCAATAATGTTCATGGCCGGCGAGCCGATGAAGCGGGCAACGAAGAGGTTGGCGGGGTTTTCGTAAAGCTCCAGCGGTTCGCCCACCTGCTCCACGCGGCCGCCATTCAACACGACAATCCGGTCTGCCAGCGTCATGGCTTCCACCTGATCGTGCGTCACGTAGATCATGGTGGTGTCCGCCATCTTCTCGCTGAGCTTGGCAATCTCGATGCGGGTCGCAACGCGAAGTGCTGCATCGAGGTTGGAGAGCGGCTCGTCGAAGAGGAAGACCTTGGGGTTGCGGCAGATGGCACGGCCGATCGCGACGCGCTGGCGCTGACCGCCGGAGAGCGCCTTCGGCAGGCGTTCGAGGTATTGGGTGAGTTGCAGGATTTCAGCCGCAGCGCGAACGCGGCGGTCTATCTCCTGCTTGCTTTCCTTGGCGATCTTCATACCGAAGGCCATGTTGTCGTAAACCGTCATGTGCGGATAGAGCGCGTAAGACTGGAACACCATGGCGATGCCGCGGCGCGACGGCGGGATTTCGTTTACCAGTTGCCCATCGATATACATCTCGCCGCCGGTGATTTCCTCCAGCCCGGCAATCATGCGCAGAAGCGTCGACTTGCCGCAGCCGGACGGGCCGACGAAGACGATAAACTCGCCTTGCTTGATATCGAGGTCGATCCCATGCAGGACCTTCACCTCACCATAGGATTTACGGATGCCCTTAAGAATAAGTCCAGTCATGCGGTGCTCCTCCCTATCCTGTTATGCGTGCCGGGCGAAAAACGCGCCCCATGCCGGAAGTTCTACGGTTGTGCCATTCCGTTCAGCCGCAAAGCCGTGACCTTCCAAGACTTCCCATTCGCCATCCGGCAGCTTTGCCGTTGCCGGGACGGCCGACAGGTTGAAGAGGCAAAGCACGGTTTCGTTGCCGAGCGTGCGGGTATAGCTTGAGACAGTCGCATCTGCGTCCTGGAACTCGATCTTGCCCTTTGCAAAAGCCGGATGCTGCTTGCGGAACGCCAGGAAGCGGCGATAGTGCTCCAGAACGGAGCCTTCGTTGCCCTGTTGCGTGCTGACGGCGCGCATCTTGTGTTCGGTCGGGATAGGAAGCCATGTCTTATCGGAGGTGGAGAAGCCTGCCTGCGCGTGGCCCGCATCCCAGACCATCGGCGTGCGGCAGCCGTCGCGGCCCTTGAACTCCGGCCAGAACTGAATGCCGTAGGGATCCTGCAAATCTTCGAAGGCGATATCGGCTTCCGTCAGGCCAAGCTCTTCACCCTCATAGATGCAGACAGAGCCGCGCTGCGTCATCAGCAGAGCTGACAGCACCTTGGCAAAGGCATCCTTGTCCTCGACCGTCTCACCCCAGCGGGTCACATGGCGGACGACGTCGTGGTTGGAGAAAGCCCAGCAGGCCCAGCCTTCAGGTGCTGCTTGAGCGAAGGCCGCCTGAACTTCGGCGACGCGGGCGGGGGTCAGCGCATCCGGTGCCAGGAATTCGAAGGCATAGCACATCTGCATCTTGTCATCGCCGGAGGTGTATTCGCCGACGATCTCTAGACCGCGTTGGCTGTCACCGACTTCGCCGACGGCGGCGATATCCGGGAACTCGTCCAGAACGGCACGGAAGCGCTTGAGGAATTCCAGGTTTTCCGGACGATTCTTGTCGTAGATATGTTCCTGGAAGTTATAGGGGTTTACCGCAGGCGCGGTGGAGGCGTTGCGGCGTTCCGGCGCAAGTGCCGGGTTGTCGCGCAATTCCTTGTCGTGGAAGTAGAAGTTAATCGTATCCAGACGGAAGCCATCGACGCCGCGCTTCAGCCAGAAACGGGTGATATTCAGCAACTCTTCCTGCACTTCCGGATTATGCAGATTGAGATCCGGCTGCGAGGTCAGGAAGTTGTGCATGTAATATTGCATGCGGGTCGGGTCCCACTGCCAACCGGAGCCGCCGAAGATCGACAGCCAGTTGTTCGGCGGCGTGCCGTCCGGCTTGCCGTCGCTCCAAACATACCAGTCTGCGCGCGGATTGCTGCGGCTCGAGCGGCTTTCAACGAACCAGGGATGCTGGTCGGAAGTATGCGACAGAACGAGATCGATCATCACCCGGATGCCTAGGCGATGTGCCTCGGTGATCAGACCATCGAAATCCGCAAGCGTGCCGAACATCGGATCGACATCGACGTAGTTGGAGACGTCGTAGCCGAAGTCCCGCATGGGCGAGGTGAAGAAAGGTGAGATCCAGATGGCATCGGCGCCGAGATTGGCGATGTGTTCCAGTCTGGACGTGATGCCCTTCAGGTCGCCAATGCCATCGCCGTTGGAGTCCTGATAGGAACGCGGATAGATCTGGTAGATCACAGCGCCGCGCCACCAATCCTTGTCGGGAATAAGGGCGGAAGAAACGGTCGCGGTCATGGCATTGTCCTGTTGATTGAAAGCATTCATGGGTTCGATCAGCCTCCCTTGACGGAACCTGCCAGCAGACCGCGGACAAGGTAACGTTGGAGCGCAAAGAAGACGCAGAGCGGCACGATGATGGTGACGAAGGCCGACGCGGTGAGGATTTCCCAATTGCCGCCGCGCGAGCCGAGCAGCGCGTTCAGCGCACCGGTTAGGACCAGTTCATCCTTCTGCGTGCCGAGGAAAACCATGGCGACGAGCAGGTCGTTCCAGGTCCAAAGGAACTGGAAGATGGCGAAGGAGGCAAGCGCCGGGAAGGAGAGCGGCAGCACGATCTTGACGAAGATTTCAAAATCGCTGGCGCCATCGACGCGCGCGCTCTCGATGATTTCCTTCGGCAGACCGGAGATATAATTGCGCAGCAGATAGATCGCGAGCGGCAGGCCGAAGGCGGTATGCGCAAGCCAGATGCCGGCATAGGTTTTGGACGGCACGCCAAAGACAGCGCCGATCCAGTTATAGAGCTGCAGCAGCGGAATGAGTGACATCTGCAACGGCACCACGATCAGTCCGACGACCAGTGCGATCATTAGAGACCTGCCACTAAAGCGCATCCATGACAGGGCATAGGCCGCAAAAGCTGCAATCAGGATCGGGATGATCGTCGCGGGAATGGCGACCGTCAGCGAGTTGACGAAGGACTGCCCGATCCCTTCGGAGAGGAGCACGGTGCGATAATTGTCGAGCGTGAAGATCGGAGGCGTGGAGACAACGACATAAACTCGTTTTGCGCGAGATCCTTCGAAGCTGGCGTTCTTGCTGTATTGATAGCTGCCATCCTCGTTGAGTTGGAGCGTCTCGCCATCACCGAGATCGGCGGACGTACCGGCCTTGAAGGCTGCCGGTTCCTGAACGCGCACGCCGAAGGCCGAGACATTGCCGCTCTTGCCTTCACCGAAGACGTTGCCGGCAATGACGAAGCGTTCTCCCTGCTGCGTTTGTGTCGAAGGATCGCCGAGGCGCAGAGCTTGGGTCTGGTTGGAACTGGAGAAGGCCGTCCACCAACCGGAGACGACAATCTGATCCTTGTCGCGTAGCGAGCTGACCAGAATACCGAGCGTCGGCAGAAGCCAGAGCAGAACGATGAAAAGCACGCTGGCATGGACGATAAGACGTGGAAGGCCGATGCGGCGCAGACGGGTTGCTAGTGTCATATCAGCGGCCCTCCATCTCGCGGTTCGCCTGGCGAATATTCCAGATCATGATAGGGGTAACGGCTGCCATGATGACGAGCGCGATGACGGCACTTCGTCCGCTGTCGCCACCGCCGCGGAACATCCAGTCGAACATGAGATTGGCAAGAACCATGGTGTTCCACTGGCCGTTGGTCATGGTGAGAACAATATCGAAGACCTTGAGGACGAGAATGGTGATGGTGGTCCAGACGACCGCGATCGTGCCCCAAATCTGCGGCACCATGATCTTCCAGAAAATCTGCCAGCCATTGGCGCCATCGATCACGGCAGCCTCGATAGTCTCTTCAGGGATTCCGCGAAGAGCCGCCGACAGGATAACCATGGCAAAGCCTGTCTGAATCCAGATCAGGATGACCATCAGGAAGAAGTTGTTCCAGAATGGCATCGAAATCCACACCTGCGGATTGCCGCCGAAGAACTCGACCAGCGCATTGAGAAGGCCGATCTGCGTCTGTCCTTCGCCGCGATATTCGTAGATGAACTTCCAGATGACGGATGCGCCGACGAAGGAGATCGCCATTGGCATGAAGACGATGGACTTGGCGATATTGCCCCACCAGATGCGGTCGGTCATGACGGCGATGACGAGTCCGAGAAAGGTGCAAGCGGCGGGGACCACGGCAAGCCAGAGAATGTTATTGAAGATCGACTGGCGGAAACCGGCGTCGTAAAAAGCCCAGACATAGTTGGCGGAGCCGACGTAATTTGTACCTGTCCGGTCATAAAATGACAGGAGAAATGTCGCAACGACCGGGTAGACGAGATAGACCGCCAGCAGCAGCAAGGCCGGGCCCACGAAGAGCCACGGACGAACGGCAGCGCGGCGGTTGAGATTGCGCGAAGCGTGAATGACGTCGCCATCCCGCACCGGAAAGATAAGCTGCAATGCTTTGTCCGACAGCCAATAATAGGCGGCGCAGGCAAAGACGCCGACGATAACGACGCCCAGCGCAGATACGATTTGCGTAATCATCATTCCCTCCCCGATCTTGCTTTTATGCGGCTCGTATGTTCGCGCCGCTCTTGTCATTACAGCCCGGCAGCGATGACCGCCGGGCTGGATCTGGAGATTACTTCAGGCCGTCCCAGGCCTTCTGGATATCGTTGGCAACCTGTTCGGCGGACTTGCCGCCGACGAAATCAACCATGCCGGTCCAGAACGCGCCCGCACCGATCTTGCCGGGCATGAGGTCGGAACCGTCGAAGCCGAAGGTGGTGGCCGTCGTCAGAATTTCGCCCTGACGCTTCACCTGATCATTGGCATAGGCATCCTTGTTCACACCCTTGAACGGTGTGAGGAAGCCGGACTGCGCCATCCAGACTTCGTGAGCGATCGGCGTCTTCAGGAATTCGACGAGCGCGCGCGCTGCCTTGGAATCCTTGGTGATGGTGAAGAGCGTCCCGGCACCCAGAACCGGCTTGCCGAGATCTGCCTTGGAGGCGAAGGTCGGCATGTAGAAGAAGTCGACATCCGTTCCGACCTTCGTTCCTTCAGGGAAGAAAGATGGAATGAAGGAGGCCTGACGGTGCAGGTAGCACTTCGGCGGAATGTCGAAGAGGCCCTTCGGGCTGTCTCGGAAGTCGGTGGAGGCAACAGCTGCGACGCCGCCCGAGACATACTTGTCGTTCTTGGCGAACTTGCCGAATTCCTCAATGGCGGCAACGACGCGCGGATCATTGAACTTCACCTCGTTCGTCGTCCACTTCTGGTAGACATCGAGCGGCTGCGTGCGCAGCATGAAGTCTTCAACCCAGTCGGTTGCAGGCCAGCCGGTCGCGCCACCGGAACCCAAACCGATGCACCACGGGGTGCCGCCATCGGCAACGATCTGGTCGCTGAGCTTGACCAGATCTTCCATGGTTTCCGGTACCTTGTAACCGGCTTCCTCAAAGTTCTCAGGAACGTACCACACCAGCGACTTGACGTCCGCCTTGAACGGGAAGGCGAAATAGGCCTTGTTGCCGTCCTTGTTCTTGTACATGCCAAGATCGACCCAGGACTGGCCCGCGCCGTAATTTTCCTTCACCCAGTTTGCCGTCTCATCACCCAGCGGAGTGAGAAGTCCCTTGGCGGCCAGATCGGCAAGAAGGCCAGGCTGCGGCAGAATCGCGACGTTTGGCGGGGAGCCCGCCTGCGTATCGATGACGATCTGCTGCTCGTAGTTTTCCGAAGACGAGTAACGGACATTAACGCCGGTCGCATCGGCAAAATATGCCAGAACGGACTGGAATAGTGCCTCGTCCTCACCACGCCACGGCCCGAAGATCGTCAGCGTTTCGCCCTTCAGGCTGGAATTGGCAGACTTGAAGTCTTCATAGCTCTTCCAGTTGAACTTGCTGTCTTCACCCGGCTTGAATTTAAGTTCGGCGGCAAAGGATGCACCCGACAGAAGCGTGGCTACGGCAACGGTCGTCAAAAATAACTTTTTCATGTGATCTACCTCCCATCACATTAAACGGCTTCGGCGTATCTTTTCAAAGCGCTTTGGCTGCCTATTCATCTCATTGGAAATTGCTCAGAGTCAAGAGGGTTGATGATGATGCCAAATTTGGTTGTGTTTTGCTCTGCAGAAGACAAGATTTGCAGCGCAGCAAGGATTTTTGAATTGTCTAGAGCTTTCACACTTGCTAGCATCCAAAGCGGTTTGGAGACGGTTGAGGAGCGCCTGCAAATCGGCAGATCGCAAGGTTGAGCAGCAGAGGGAGGCTGCGGCATGAATCTAAAGCAATTATCGCAGCTGCTCGGGATTTCTCAGACCACGATCAGCCGCGCTCTCAACGGCTATCCCGAAGTCAATGCCGAAACGCGTCGCAAGATCGTCGAGGCGGCGCGCCAGAACGGATATCGGCCCAACGCGGCCGCACAGCGACTGGCCACCGGCAAGGTCGGCTCCATCGGCCTCGTCATGCCGACAGGTGCGGAGCATCAATCCGACGTTCACTTCGGTGAGTTTCTTAACGGGCTTGGCGAGGTCTCCGCCAAAAACGGATTTCACCTTGTCATCATGCCGACCGATCCGCGCGACGAAGATGAGGCGCTGAAGGACCTTGCGGCCAACGGCACGGTCGATGGCATCTACCTCGCCTACATGAAGAAGAACGACCGCCGCATCGCGATGATGAAGAGCCTGTCGATCCCCTTCATGGTGCATGGCCGCTCCTGGGGGATCGAGCCAGATTACCCCTATCTCGACGTTGACAATGAGGGCGCCTTTCATGATGCGGCATCACTGCTGTTGCAACTTGGCCATGAGACTATCGCCCTGATCAATGGGCCGGAAGGCTTCGACTTTACATTTCGGCGCTATCGCGGTGTTGAAGCAGCGCTGGCAGCTCAAGGCCATTCACTTGATCCCGACAAGGTCAGTCACAGCATCATGACGGACGAAGCCGGGTTTTTGATGATGGAGCGACTGCTCGATCAGCAGCAACAGCCAACCGCTGTTCTCTGTGCCTCCACGGCGCTTGCGCTCGGTGCCATCCGCTCGCTTAACCAGCGGGGACTGCGCCCCGGGCGTGATATATCCCTCATCGCCCATGACGACGTGCTGCCGCTCTTGAAGCCGGTCAATTTTTCCGTGCCGCTCACCACGACACGGTCTTCGCTTCGAGCAGCAGGTATGCGTGTTGCCGAACGGCTTATTGCCCAGATCAAGACTGGGCAAAACGAGCCGTTTCACGAGCTATGGAAAGCGGAACTGGTGGTGCGCGCCTCGACAGGCCCCGCACCTCGGTAATCCGATCAGAACGTCGGCGCGTCTTTGCCGAGCGCGCGGTAAGCAGCGATCACCGTGTTGGCCATCAGCATGGCAATTGTCATCGGACCAACGCCGCCTGGGACAGGCGTGATGGCCGCGGCGACCGCACTTGCCTCTTCGAACGCCACATCGCCAACGAGCCTCGACTTGCCCTCGCCCTTCTCGGGAGCCGGAATGCGGTTGATGCCGACATCGATGACCGTCGCACCTGGCTTGACCCAATCGGCCTTCACCATTTGCGCGCGCCCGACGGCGGCAACCAGGATGTCGGCCGACTTGCAGACGGAGGCGAGATCTTTGGTGCGCGAATGTGCCATCGTCACCGTCGCGTTGGCGTTCAGCAGCAACTGACCCATCGGCTTACCGAACAGGTTGGAACGACCGATCACCACGGCATTCAGGCCCGACAGATCGTCCCCATGGATGCTGCGAACCAGAAGCATGGCACCAGCCGGAGTGCACGAAAGCAGCCCTGTCTTCAGATCGCCGACGGCGAGCTTTCCGGCGTTCAAAACGCTCAGGCCGTCCACATCCTTCTCAGGTAGGATTGACTGGATGATCGGATCGGAATCGAGGTGTTTTGGCAGCGGGAGCTGAACGAGGATGCCGTGGATCGATGCGTCGGCATTCAGCGTCGCGACCAGGGCTGCGAGTTCCTGCTGCGTCGTTTCTTCCGGCAGCGTATGCTGAACCGAGTTGAAACCGCACTGCTTGGCCATCTTGCTTTTGGAGTTCACATAGGCATGGCTTGCAGGATCATCGCCGACGATGACGACGGCGAGACCGGGCTTCTTGCCGGTTTCAGTTTCCAGTCGCTCGGACGCGTCTCGCACAGCATCCGTCACCGATGCCGCCTTGGCCTTGCCGTCGATCACAACCACCATATGCCTGCCTCCTGAGAACCCGCAAACCTGCCTTGAGGGGTGAGACCCCTAATGCTGCGCGAGGCTACAGATTGCAAGGGGAAATCAGTGGATCAAGCGCGACGCCGCGTGTCGTCTTCGGCAAAGCCGTTCAATCTTTGCTTGAGCATGGCCAACTCCTGCCGAAGTGCTTGCAGCTCTTCGGTTTGAGCCTGCGGATGATCTGCCTTGCCTTCGAGTGCTGCGGCCAGCAAGGGCGGCAGACGGAAGCCGTCCGCCTTATTGGTCTTTTGCGCGTAACGGACGCGGTTGGCGAGCAACACCTGACGCACTCGCTCATCGAGCGGGACGTCATTGGCTGGCTCGTCGTGGACATTTTCTTCCCATGTATCGTGCGCGGCCACGTCGTAGCGTTCGCTTACGTCAACGGGTTCAACGTCGTCCTCGACGATATCGTGGAAAATGTCCGGCTCCATCTTGAAATGTTCATGATGCCGCGCATCCGCCACTAGCGGAGCAGCCTCAAAGGCAGCCTCGGCCTCTATTTCCATTTGGATAGCGGCCCCGACACGGTCTTCGGCTTCCATGCGGCGGAAGCTCATGAGGAAGAGTGCCAGCAGCATGCCAGTCAGTGCGCCACCAGCTGCCATTGCGCCGGGAATCATTTGTTGCAGGACACCGTCTTCCTGCAGGACTGCAGGTGACGTGGGCTTGGCGATTGCGGCGGTCACGGTCGGCGCTGCGAAAGGACCTGCCTTTTCGCTTGCCGCGAGGTAATCACGGCGGGCCGTTTCGAGTGCTTTTTCCAGCTTGGCAAGCTCGTCAGGTGCGTTGCCCATGGCACGCAGCTGTTCTTCGACGCCCGCCTTCTCGCGCGTTTGCGCGTCGAGCTCGGCAGCGACTTCCTTCAGTTCCGCCTTTGCGCCGTCGAGCGCACGGCGCAGGGCCGGCATGGCAGCCGATCTCGCAGCGTCGACAGCGCCTTGCGCTGCAATGGTGCGAGGGTGTTTTGGCCCGTGATCGACGTTGACGTCGTCGAGCGCAAGCTTTGCGGTGGTGTAGTTATCCCTGACCGGCGCAAGGGCTTCGAAAACAGGAAGCGGTGGCAGCGCTTTCGTCAGCACATCGTCTGTCTTCATCGCAGAGACCTTGGTGACGGCCTGCGCGAGATCGTGTTCCTTTTCTCCCAAAGCCACGATCGTCGCATCCGCATCATGGAGCGATTGCTGCAGGCCTTGGATACGCGAAACGATATCGTTGCCGTGACGCATCTGAAATCCGGTCAAGGCGCCTTCGGCCGCGTCGAGCGCGGCGCGGGCTTTTTCGACCGCCTGCAAAGCAGGTTCTGCGTGATCGCCACCGATACCTTTGACGACTTGACGGGCGAGATAATCGACGATGCGTTCAGCCGCCTGCGGTGTGGCCGCAGTCACGCCGACATCGATATCCGTCTTCGACGTGGAGGTGATCTTCACCGACTGACGAAGCGCATCTTCAATGGCATTTACAGGCGTGGTCGGCTGAGTGTCGCCCATCAGCAGGTTTGCCAACACGGCAAGCCTTCCCTCTTCGGCAACATCTGTGACGTCCCCTGCCTTGAGCTTCAGCTCAGAAATGGCAAGCGTCAGGGAAACGGGTGACAGCAGGCTCTGCTGCAAGGAGGCCGCGATGCGGCTCGTATCGACGGGGTTTCCATGAGGTGCGGAGACGTTCACGACAGCGTGCGACACGTAACCCGTAGGTGGCGCGGACAGGAAGGCGGACGGCAAGGCTGCGCCAGCGCCACCAAAGGCCAGCACGCACACTGCCGGAATGCCGACACGCCGCCACCCGCCTGTCTGAGGCTGCTGCTTAACCGAACCGACGTGCCTGTTTGTATGAAGAGCCATCGCAACCCGCAGGGATGTAAGAACTGTCCGTCTGGCGGAAATATCAATGAAATCTAAAGGGCCATGGCAAACAAATGGTTAATGCCTCAGCGAAATTGGCCGTGACATCCGCAAAATCAGCATCCTCCCCGCGGGTAAGTCCCGCGCAAGATTGTGGGTCTAGACCGGGGACAGATTAAATACGGAGAATTGTCATGCAGCCTATTCAGCTGTTTGCGCTGGCCTCCCGGCAGGCCGAGTGGCTCTCAATCCGTCAGGAAGTTGTCGCCACGAACATCGCCAATGCGAGCACGCCGCAATATCGCGCCAAGGAAGTCGTTCCGTTCGAAACCGAACTGAAGGCCGCTGGCATGCAGATGGCGCGCACCAACCCGGCGCACATGGAAATGAGCGTGACCGGTGCCGGCAAGATCGGCTTGCGGGATGCTCCACTGAACAATGAAATTGGTGTGCAGGCGTCCGGTAACACGGTTTCGCTTTCGACTGAAATGGCAAAGACCGGCGAGATCAAGCGGCAGTTCGAATTGAACACGCAGCTCGTTCGCACCTTCCACTCCATGATGATGACCGCGGTGGGCAAGTAAGATGGATTCATTATCAACATCGCTCAAGATCGCAGGCAGCGGAATGGAAGCACAGGCGACGCGCCTGCGCATCGTTTCGGAAAACATCGCCAACTCCCGTACGACCGGCGATGGTCCAGGGGCGGATCCCTATCGCCGCAAGACCATTACGTTCGCCAACGAGATGGATCGCGCATCGGGCACCAACCTCGTCGAGGTCAAGAAGCTCGGTTACGACCGCTCCAACTTCATCGAGGAATACGATCCGGACAGCCCGGCGGCCGATGAAAAAGGCGTGGTGAAGCTTCCCAACGTCAACATGCTGATCGAAATGGCCGACCTTCGCGAAGCCAACCGCAGCTATGAAGCAAATCTCCAGGTCATCAAGCAGACGCGCGATTTGATCTCCTCAACCATCGACCTATTGAAGGCTACGTGATGATCGACTCCATTAACGGCGTTAAATCGCTGACCAATAACTCTGCGTTGGACAGCATCAAGGGTGTAGCAAGCGGACTGACCTCGCTTGCGGGCGCGGCCGTCTCAACCGCCGCCACAGCAACCGTCGGTCCGACATTTGCCAGCGTTCTTGGCGGCGTTGCGCAGGATGCGGTGGACTCGCTCAAGAACAGCGAAGCCATGTCCTTCGCCGGCATGCAGGGCAAGGCCAATACCCGCGAAGTGGTCGACGCCGTCATGCAGGCCGACCAGACCCTGAGGACCGCTGTTGCGCTCAGAGACAGGCTCGTCTCGGCCTATCTCGATGTCGTTAAAATGCAGATTTGACCCGTGAGGACCTAAGAAATGAGAGCTCTAGCAATCGCAGCAACGGGCATGGATGCCCAGCAGACAAACCTTGAGGTCATCGCGAACAACATCGCGAACATCAACACCACCGGCTTCAAGCGTGGCCGTGCCGAATTCACCGACTTGCTCTATCAGACCGAGCGTGCCCAGGGCGTGATGAACCGCGCCAACCAGGCCATGGTACCGGAAGGCGCCAATATCGGTCTTGGCGTGCAGACCTCTGCCGTGCGCAAGCTGCATATCCAGGGACCTGTCTCCCAAACGGGCAACGCGCTTGACCTTGCCATCGTCGGCAAGGGCTGGTTTCGCGTGCAGGGTCCGGACGGCGCTCCGCTCTATACCCGCGCAGGCGCATTCAACATGGATTCGACCGGTCGCCTGGTAACGACCGATGGCTACCCGGTTCTGCCGGCGATCACCATCCCGACAGATTCGACCGAAACCAAGATCAGTGATGACGGTATCGTTTCGGTGCGTATCGGCCAGTCGAACCAGATGACCGAAGTCGGTCAGCTGACGATGAGCAACTTCGCCAACGAAGCCGGTCTGCGTCCGCTCGGTGACAACCTCTTCGCCCAGACGGATGCATCGGGTGCAGCCGTCGACGGAACGCCTCAGTCGATTGGTTTCGGCTATCTGAAGCAGAGCTATCTGGAAGGGTCCAACGTCGACTCGGTCAAGGAAATCACCGACATGATTTCCGCTCAACGTGCGTACGAGATGAACTCCAAGGTCATCACCACCGCCGACCAGATGGCTCAGATCGTCAGCCAGAACCTGAAATAAGTGGAAGGTAGGGTAACATGAAGTTCCGCCCGAAAATCATGCCTGTTCAAGGTCGCACGGCGACGTTCGCGTTGGCACTCGCTTTTGCGATGTGCGCTCCGCACAGTGCCATGTCGCAGCAGAAATTCGCTGTCGTTCCCACAGTCACGATACTTTCGGGCGAAATCATCACCCAAGGCCGGGTGACGGAAGTTCCCGTCACCAATCCCAATATCGCCCCCGGCTACTCGCAGTCGATCGAAGAGGTGGTGGGCAAGGTTTCCAAGAGAACGCTGGTTGCCGGGCGGACCATTCCGACCGGCGATCTGCGCGATCCTTATGCGGTGGAACGCGGCGCGCCCGTGCGCATCACCTATAACAATAACGGCATGAACCTTTCGGCCTCCGGCGTTGCCATCGAAGACGGCATGGCCGGCGACATCATTCGCGTGCGTAACAAAGACACCGGCGTGACGGTGAGCGGAACGGCGAAGCTCGACGGGACCGTGGAGGTTTTCCAAAGATGAGGTTTCGTCAGCGCTTTCTTGCTGCGGCACTTGCGG
Source organism: Agrobacterium larrymoorei (assembly GCF_037722385.1). Classification (GTDB taxonomy): domain Bacteria; phylum Pseudomonadota; class Alphaproteobacteria; order Rhizobiales; family Rhizobiaceae; genus Agrobacterium; species Agrobacterium larrymoorei_C. The sequence continues at coordinate 185,794 of NZ_JBBKAQ010000016.1, read as the reverse complement.
CAATGGCTTTTCTCGCAGCGGCTCCAGACGGCTTCGCGCAGACGATGGCGCGCGTGAAGGATATTGCGTCGCTTCAGTCGGGACGTGAAAACCAGCTGATCGGCTATGGTCTTGTCGTCGGCCTGCAAGGGTCCGGCGACAATATGCGTTCGTCGCCTTTCACCGAACAGTCGATGCGCGCAATGCTGCAAAATCTAGGCATTTCGATGCAGGGCAACCAGACATCTTCCAAGAATGTCGCAGCCGTGATGGTCACTGCCAACCTCCCGCCTTTCGCAAGCCCTGGCAGCAGACTGGACGTCAACATCAGCTCGCTTGGTGACGCCTCGTCGCTGCGCGGCGGCACGCTGATCATGACCTCCATGTCGGGCGCCGACGGGCAGATCTACGCCGTTGCTCAGGGCTCGGTCATCGTCTCCGGCTTCAACGCCGAGGGCCAGGCAGCGCAGGTAACGCAAGGTGTTACGACAGCCGGCCGGGTGCCGGGCGGTGCGATCATCGAGCGTGAACTGCCTTCGCAGTTCAAGGATTCCGTCAATCTCGTCCTGCAGCTTCGAAACCCTGACTTTTCCACCGCAATCCGCATCGCAGATACGATCAACAGCTACGCTCGCACCTCCTTCAACGAGCCGATCGCCGAGGCGCGCGATTCCCAGGTCGTCTACATCCAGAAGCCGCGCACAGCCGATCTTACCCGCCTGATGGCGAGTATCGAAAACCTCGCGGTAGAGACAGACACGCCGGCAAAGGTCGTCATCAACGAACGGACCGGCACGATCATCATCGGGGCGGATGTCCGCGTGTCGAAGGTCGCCGTGAGCTACGGTACGCTGACGGTCCAGGTGACCGAAATGCCGCAGGTCGTGCAGCCTGCCCCGTTCTCGCGCGGACAGACCGCGGTGCAGGAACAGACGGATATCCAGGCTGAAAAGAGCGGCGGCCCGGTCGCCATTCTCGAAGGTCCGAGCCTTCGATCGCTGGTGGCAGGCCTCAACAATATCGGCGTCAAACCGGACGGCATCATCGCCATCCTTCAAGGCATCAAGTCCGCAGGTGCGCTCCAGGCAGAATTGGTACTACAATGATGATCGCCGTTTCCCGAATCTTTACGCCACAGCGGGTTCTCCTCGCGCTCTTCGTCGTCGCCGGTTCGCTGCCTTCGGCACGTGCGCAGGAACAGGTGCGCGTTACCACCGGCGAGACCAGCGGACAGGAAATCCAGCAATATTGCACCAACATCGTCGATCAGGCGCGAGACCAGCGCTATCTGATGCAAAAGCAGGATCTCGAGAAGCTCCAGGAAGACATCAACGAGCGTGTCGCGATCCTCGAAGCACGCAAGGCCGAGTATGAAGACTGGCTGCAGCGCCGTAACGATTTTCTAAAGCAGGCGGAAAGCAATCTCGTCGAAGTCTACAAGACAATGAAAGCGGATGCCGCCGCACCCCAGCTTCAGGAGCTCGATCCGGGCATGGCTGCGGCCATCATCATGAAACTGCCACCGCGCCAATCCGGGCTGATCCTCAGCGAAATGAATGCGAAGAAGGCGGCAACCGTCGCCTCGATCATGGCCAGCGCGACCGATAAAACCACATCAAGAGATCCGTCATGAACAAAGCGCTCATTCTCGCCCTATCAGCTGCGAGCATCCTGACGGGATGCGAGAGCGTTACGAAGAACCAGACTTTGCGGGAAATCGGCAATGCTCCGGCGATGAGCCCGATCGGTAGCGGCCTGCAATTCAACCAGGCACCGCAGCTCGCGTCCTATCCCAAGCAACCGCTTCATGCGGCAAGCGGCTATTCGCTGTGGAGCGATAGCAAGGCAGCGCTCTTCAAGGATTCGCGCGCGCTCAATATCGGCGACATTCTGACGGTCAACATTCAGATCAACGACAAGGCCTCGTTCGATAACGAAACGGACCGCAGCCGAAAGAACAACCGGAAGACCGGCTGGAAGGCAAATGCGGAAATTCTCGGCTGGAAGCCGCAGGCCGACTCATCTCTGAGCTTCGACAACGACAGCGAAGCCAATGGCAAGGGCTCAATCAACCGCGCGGAGAAGCTCACCCTTCTCGTTGCAGCGGTCGTGACCGGTATTCTGGAAAACGGCAACCTGCTGATCAGCGGTTCGCAGGAAGTGCGCGTCAACCACGAAATCCGAATTCTCAACGTCGCAGGTATCGTCAGGCCGCAGGACGTCAATTCCGAAAACACCGTGTCCTACGAAAAGATCGCGGAAGCGCGCATTTCCTATGGCGGTCGCGGACGCATCATGGAAGTTCAACAGCCACCGGTGGGACAGCAGGTCGTCGACCTCTTCTCGCCGATCTAAGAACCAAGCGATGCGATCCTAAAGTGTGTCGCGATCTTTCAGATTCGCTCACACCCTTTAGATCCCTGTGATCGCATGTCGTTCTCGCAAAACCGCTTCACGCCTTTGCGCGACATGCTTGAGTGGCAAGACGACAGACGCGGCAGATGCAATTTTTGCGTTCCGCCGTGTAAAACTTTGAAACAGGCGACAGACCTATGACCGACCAGTTGGCACTTGAAGGACCGGTACCGAAGAAGAGCTCGCCCATCCCGGCGATCGGCGCGATTGCGGTGCTGTGCCTTCTGGGTCTTGGCGGCGGTTGGTTCGTCGGCAAGATGCTGTTCGTGCCCGCGCCACCCGCGTCAGCGGCGCCAACGGCTCCTGCCCATGAGGCGCCGGCAGAAGTTGCTGCAGCCGGCGAGCACGGCGAAGCCCCGAAGGCGGAAGCCCATGGCGAGCCTGCCAAGGATGCTCACGGTGCACCCGTCGGGCCAAGCCTGGTGTCGCTCGACCCGATCATTACCAATCTCGGTTATCCTGCAGAGAACTGGGTCAGGCTTGAACTTGCGCTGCAATTCAATGGCCCTTCCGACCCGGCCGTGGTTCAGGAGCTTCATCAGGAGATCATGGCCTACATCAGGACCGTGCCTCTCCAGCAAATTCAGGGCCCACGTGGCTTTCAATATCTTAGGGATGACCTGAGAGAGATCGTTGACCTCAGGACGAAAGGGCGCGTATCCAAGGTTTTATTCAAAACCTTCGTGATAGAATGATTCGCACCCTTATCTGCCTGATTGCTTTCGCCCTGATACCAGGGGTTGCTTTTGCGCAGCAGTCACCGGCCGATTTGCTAAATCTGCCCGTCGACGGCTCCGCTGCGGCATGGATCATTCGTACCTTCGGCTTGCTGACGATCCTTTCGATCGCGCCCGGCATCCTGATCATGGTCACAAGCTTTCCCCGCTTCATCATCGCCTTTTCCATCCTGCGGTCGGGCATGGGGCTCGGTACCACGCCATCCAACATGATCCTGACGAGCATGGCGATGTTCATGACCTTCTACGTCATGGCGCCGACCTTCGAGCGCTCGTGGAACGATGGCATTCAGCCGATGATACAGAACCAGATCACCGAAGCGCAGGCGATCGAGAGGGCGGCAGAACCTTTTCGGACCTTCATGCTGGCCAACACGCGGCCGAAGGATCTGGCTCTTTTCGTCGATCTGGCGAGCGAGCGGGGCCAGGAGACGATGAACGGCACCCAGCCGCAATATCGAATCCTCGTGCCGGCCTTCATGCTGTCGGAAATCCGCCGCGGCTTCGAAATCGGCTTTCTCGTCATCCTGCCCTTCCTTGTCATCGACATGGTGGTGGCGACGATTACCATGGCCATGGGCATGATGATGCTGCCGCCGACCTCGATCTCCCTGCCGTTCAAGATATTGTTCTTCGTGCTGATCGACGGATGGAACCTGTTGGTCGGCTCGTTGGTACGGTCGTTTTACTGAGACTTTCTCAAGGATGAGCATCAGCCGGGGAACCTCGCTCGGCTGTAACCCCTGCTGCACGCGAAAGATCGCGACACTCTTGGCGCAAATGGAGATAAAATTCCCGACGCAATACGGTGTTCACCGACGCGCGAGCGCGCAAGAACTCATTTGCTTGGATTGGCCAGCTTGAGAGCTTCGTCGTATTTTTAGTCGGGTCGACGCGCTACCAAAACGGTCGGGACTCAAGGGACGAAGAGCGTGTCCGAGACGATCTCGACACGCTCTGTCTTTGAAAAGCTATCAGTGGGATGGGGTGGCTGCGGCCGCTTTCGGTGGCTCGGGATCGGTATTGATCACGATCTTCTGCGGCTTGCGGGTGGAATCGCGAGCGTCCAGGATTTCCTTGGTGATGTAGTCCATCTGCTGGATCATCACATCGCGGACAAGCGGCTTTTCCATGCGGGCATTGATGCCGTCTTTGATTTTGGTCTTGAAGCCTGCCACATCGAACTTGCCGACCTCCTTGACGTCAAGGATCTTGTCGCCGATCAGCAGACCGAAGAGTTCGTCGGTCATGTAAGCGGTCATCGGCGCCTTAACGTCTTTCATGATGACGGAGTCCACCAGAAGCGTGGAGCGTATCAGGAAGTAGCCGGCGACTGCGCCATTGGTGAGAACCGGCAGCGTGATGAGATCGCCCTGGACATATTGCGGCGGAGGCGGTGCATCGATCTTGTGATCGTCCGCAGGGGGCTGGCCGAACTTGACAGCAGCGAAGACCCCGCCAAGGGTCATGACAAGCACCAGGACCCCTGTGGCAATCAGCTTAATCATTGCGCCTCACGAGCGAACTGTTGCAGCGAATAGGTACCGTCGTCTTCGGCATTCTTCTGCGCATCCTTCAACAACTCGACGACCGCTTTCACGGCCTTCATGCTCGCTTCGACACGGCGCGTGTTGATCGCGAGCTTCTCCTTGATGTCGAGAATCTGCTGGCGATGCACGTCGGCAATCTTCGGGCTATCAACGTCGCGGATCAGCATCGTCAGTTCGTAGAGGCAGCGGCTCTTGTGAGCATTCGACAGTTTGAAGTCGAAGTCAGGTTCTTTGCCGATCCGGGCATTCTCGTTGTCGATGACTGCTTCGAGACGACCAAGCACAGCCTGAATTCTGTAGTCGTTGTTGACAATTTCCATGTTGCTTCAGCGCTCCGCCTTACTCAGCTATCGGTTTTCTTGGTGTCGGTGTCGGAGAAGATGCGTCGCTGAAAGTCGGTGACCATGCTCATGGCAATCTTCTTGTCGTCTTCGTTGACGGCAGAGACAGGGGCTGCATTGCGCTGGCGCTGCAGCGCCTGCGAATAGACCTGTTCGGCGATGCCGATGCCGCCCTTCTTGGACATCTGGTCGGCCATCTGCTCGGACATCATGCTCTTCCAGAACTCGCCGGCCGAGCCCTTGCCGTAAACTTCTTCAGTATCGGACGGCATCATGTTCTGGATGAATGTGTTGAGAACGCTCGCCTCGAACTTGCGGTAAGTTTCGGGGATTTTCTCGTGATGCTCCTGCCTGTGGATGTTTCCAAGGCCTGCGCGGCTTTCCGGCGTCTCGATGCTGTTGATTTCAGAGGCAAAACCGGCATTGCTGGCCGTCAGGACCGAAGCTTCGCGCGTTGCGCTCACCGCCCGCAGCTTTTCACGCGCAGCGGAGACCTGCATCGGGTCGGCCGCATTGACCACATCAAGCACAAGATCGCTTGGAGGAGAAATCGCCACGTCGTCATCCTTTCCGTTTTGATCGGATGACGATAAGCGCCTAACCTTGCTGGAGGCTGGAGGCCTTCATGCTGATCTGCAGATCGACCAGCTCGTAGATACTGTTGTCGTCACGTACTCGCGCCTCGTCCTCGCGAGCACTGTCGCGCTTGTCTTCCAGCTTTTCGCCCTTCTTGGTTTCCTTCAGAAGCTGGGTTTCCTGCGCTTCCTGAATGGATTCAAGACGGACATCGCGCGCCACCAAACGGCTGTGTCGCATGACATAGTGCTTCAGCATGTCCTGATGAAGCGGATCATACGAGGTCAGATAGCCAGCGAGTGTTTCAATCTTTTCGGCGAGTTCGGCACGCTCACGCGTGGTGATGGCAAGCTCGTTTTCGACCATCTGCTTCAGGTGGCCCTGCACCTTGACCAGCCTGTCGAGTTTCTTGGATTTCGAAAGATCCGCCATTTCCACTCACATGTTGGAGAAAACGAGGAAGAATCCGCTGACGAACTGGTTCACCACCGCGGCAATGCCGAAATAGAGAAGCAGCAGACCGCCAGCCAGAGCGTAAGGGGTGGAGATGAAGTAAACCGGAATCTGTGGCGCGAGCTTGTTGATCAGACCGATCGCCACGTTGAACAGAAAGCCGTAGAGGATGAAGGGGCTCGCCACGCGGATCGCGACATTCATCGAGGCAACGAGCGTATCGGTCAGCGTGATCAGCATGCGCTGGGCCGTGATCGGCCCACCCAAGGGGATCGACGAGTAGGACTCGACCAGCGCTTTGAAAATGACGTGGTGAAAATCGAGGATGAACAGCACGAGCAGCACGCCGAATGTCAGCATCGCCGCAAGCTGGCTTTCTGACGTATCCTCAAGCACGTCCTGCGCGGGGGGGCCGGTAAAGGCGATCGCCGTGCCCATCACGGTTGCAGCAAACTGCATGCCCAGCAGGTAGAGATGGGCGATCAGGCCAAACATCGTGCCGATGAAGGTTTCGTAGAGCATCGCCCGGAAGAAGGCCACCGTGTTACCTTGGGTGACCGGATAGATCACATCCCAAAGTAGCGGCAACAGAGCGACGGAGAGCGTCAGTGCAAGGAAGAGCCTGATCTGGACGGGAAGCCTGGCAGAAGAAAACCCCGGCATCGCCATAAGGCAGGAACCGATCCGGCAAAAAGCCAGGAACAGCGCCATAATGGTTCCTTGCGGGTCAGAGATCATGAAATGGAGCCGAGGATCTTGATTTCCGTACCCTTTGCCAGTTCGACATGCGAGAGCACCGGCAAGGTGCTGAACAGTCGTTCCGTAATCATCCTTACATATGCGCGCGTTTCAGGCAGCGTGACAAGCACGAATGGCAGACCGACATCCATGTATTCACGGATTACTTGGGTCGCCTCGTTGGAGAATTCTTCGACCTGGCGGGGATCGATATCGAATTCGATGACATCGCCCTTCGGATCGCGCTTCAGCGCCTGCTGGAAGATGACGTCCCACTTGGTACCGAGACGTAAGACGCGCAGAACGCCGTTGTCGGAAAGGTCGCCGCAAATCTGCTGAGCCATACGGATACGCACATGCTCGACGATCTGCTCGGTCTTGCGCAGATGCGGGGCCAATTCGGCAACCGCTTCGAGGATCAGGTGCAGGTTACGGATGGAAACGCGTTCCGCGAGTAGAAGCTTTAGGATGGCCTGAAGACCGGAATAGGACATGTGCGACGAGCAGATTTCGTCGGCAAGCTTCTTGTACTCCGGATCGAGCCGGTCGATCAGAACCTTGACGTCCTTGTAGGAGAGAAGCATCGGCAGGTTGTTGCGGATGACTTCGCTGACATGCGTGAGGAGCGCGGAGATGTTGTCGATCGGATGGAAGCCTTCGCGCCGCAGATCCTCGACGAAATGCTCCAGCACCGAAACCGCCGGCATGCCGAAAGCGGGTTCTCTGACATCGTCTCCCGGAACCGACGGACGTCTTCCCTTGCCGGTGATGACCAGCACTTCGCCGACGCGCAGCTGATTGGCTGCAACGGTCGTGCCATGGATGCGGATCTGGTAGGACTTGTCGGGGATGGCGATATCGTCGGTGACCTTGATTTCCGGTACGACGAAGCCGTATTGCGCAGCGAACTTCTTGCGCATCTTGCCCACACGGAAGCCCAGCTCCTGGTGTGCGCCGAGAAGGCGCGGCGAGACCTGCTTGCCAAGTGCCAGCTCGATTTCGGTGGTGCGCAGAACGCTCTTGACCGTTTCGCTTTCGGCCTGTGTGGCGTCTGCGGCCTTCTGGTCTTCCTCGGCACGTGCCACATCCTGTTCGCGCTGCATCTGGCGCGGAATGAACCATGCGCCGAGTGCAAGCAGGCCGCCAAGCGCAACAAAAGGCAAAAATGGCAGTCCCGGCACAAGCGCAAGAATGAACATCAAGCCGGCGGCAACCGAAAGGGCCTTCGGATAGCCACTCAGCTGGTTGATGACGGCGGTGTCGGTGGAGCCGAGCGTGCCGCCACGGGTCACGATAAGGCCGGCGGCGAGCGAAACGATCAGCGCCGGAACCTGCGAGACGATACCGTCACCGACCGAGAGCTTGACGAAAACGTCTGCCGCTTCGCTGACCGGCATGCCGTGACGGAAGACACCGATGATGATGCCGCCGCAGATGTTGATCATGGTGATGAGAAGGCCGGCAACCGCGTCGCCGCGCACGAATTTCGACGCACCGTCCATCGCACCGTAGAAGGAGCTTTCTTCTTCCAGTTCGCGACGGCGAAGCTGGGCTTCCTTCTCATTGATGATGCCAGCGGACAAATCCGCGTCGATCGACATCTGCTTGCCCGGGATGGCGTCCAAGGTGAAGCGGGCGCCGACTTCCGCGATACGCGTGGCACCCTTGGTGATGACGATGAAGTTCACCACGATGAGGATCAGGAAGACGATCAGACCGATGACGAAGTCGCCGGACATGACGAGGCTGGAAAAGCCTGCAATCACGCCGCCGGCAGCATCGTGGCCCTGGTGACCATGTGAGAGAATGACGCGCGTCGTCGCAATATTGAGCGCGAGGCGAATCATGGTTGAGATCAGCAGGATCGTCGGGAAGGAGGAGAAATCCAGCGGACGGTGAATCCACAGCGACACCATCAGGATCAAAACGGAGAAGGCAATCGAAAATGCCAGCCCCATATCGATCATGAAGGGAGGGATCGGCAGGAACAGGATGCACAAAATGGCAACGATGCCCGCTGCAAACCCAATGTCGCGCCCTCGGGGGGCGACTTTCGGAAGTGGCATTACGCTGGGCGGGGTAGCCATTCTAACTCCATCTCATCATGAGAACCGGCAGGACGTCCAGAGCCTTTCCATCATGAAAAGGCCTTGCCGACCCGTTGGACGCAGATCAACGACCGAGGCATAATGGGTCAAGCTTGCGCGAGAATGGAGGCAAAGCGGGCAGCGGGAACGAAAGCGAACAACGGTCAAAAAGCGCGCATTTTCCGCATTTTACCCGGTTGAAAAGGATTTTTAGCTTTGGTCAACCGTCATCTTGTAATATGATCGCATCAATATCTGCGCCATGACCGCGTATCCGTCGACCATGAACGGTCTTCAACGAACTAGGGCTCGTCATGGTTCTGTCGACATATAGCAGTTATCTCACGGTCAACCGGGATATGAAGGCCTCTCTCTCAAAGGTAGAGAGCCAGGCGACCGTCAAGCGCGACACCGAATATTATGAAGCCAATATCGGCAAGGTGAAAAACGTCGACGATCTGCTCGGCGATTACCGTCTCTACTCCTATGCGATGACAGCCTATGGTCTCGGCGAAATGACCTATGGTAAAGCTTTCATGCGCAAGGTGCTGGAGAGCGATCTCAGCGACAGCAAGAGCTTCGCCAACACGCTGACCGACAAGCGCTATCTTCAATTTGCCCAGGCTTTCAACTTCAAGGGCGACGCCAAGGTGGCGCAGAGCACCGCGCAGGCCGACAGCACGACCGATGCCTACAAGGCCTCCTTCAAGACCGAAGAGACCAACATAAAGACAGAGGCCGCTAATTTTGCGTCCAAGATCGGCGCGATTACCAATGTTGACGATCTGGTCAACAACACACGTCTTCGCACCTACGTTCTGGATGCGGTCGGGCTTGATACGACCTTTACCTCCAAGTCCTATTTGAAGCAGGTGCTGACAAGCGATCTTGCCGATCCTGACAGCGTGGCCAACCAAGCAAAAAATCCCGCCTGGAAAAAGCTCACGGCATTCTTCAACTTCAACGCGGACGGTACGGTCAACGGTCAGGCCCAGACCGCCGACCAGACGGAGGACCTGAAGCTCGATTACGTGTCCAGCATGTCGACCTATCCGTCGACAACCCTTCTGGATGCCAATCAGCGCTACTGGGAAAAGCATGTTCCCCAAGTGCAGAGTGCGCAGGATCTCGTCAAGGACAGCCGTCTCGTCGCCTACGTCAAAACCGCGTTTGGTCTGAACCCAACCATGCTCGCGAGCAGCGTGGCGAGCCTGATGTACAGCGAGAATTTCGCGACGACCTATGGCAACACCAAGTTGCTCGACGCGTTCGAATTTTCCAGTGACGGCACCCTTCCTGCCGGCACGCAAGCGCAGACGCCTGCACAGATGTCATCGGTGGCAACTCAGTACGCGACGGAATTCAGGAAAGACGCGGATAAGAAGATCACCGATGCCGTCGCCAATTACGAGACACGCATCGCCAAGGTGACGAAGCTCGACGACTTCTTCGTTTCCAACAAGAAAGACGACGACAAGAACAACGACGAGGTCAGCGAAGTCTGGGACGTCGCCCTGAGAGCGTTCGGTATCAATCCCGACGAGGTCTCGAAATCCGAACTGAAGAAGATCCTCTCCAGCGATGTGGCCGACAAGAAAAGCTACGTCAACAGGCTGGACGACGATCGCTTCGTCAAGCTCGTCAAGGCCTTCAACTTCACTGCCGATGGGGGAACAGAGGCCCCTCTGGCCGCTCAGTCACAGCGGATGCTGGCCCAGGTGGCTGCGGATTACAAAGCCGGAAAGCTGCGAGCCTTGACGGGTACCGCCAAAGATACTGCCTCCAAGGCCGCCGACAAAGAGATTGCGTACTATACGTCGACAATGGCCGGGATCAAAACCGCCGATCAATTCCTCGCAGACAGCCGACTGACAAAGTTCGTGTTGGAAGCCAATAGCATTGACCCGAAAGCGGTCACCGCCACCGATCTTCGCAGAATGTTCAAGTCGGATCTTTCCGATCCGAAGAGCTTCGTCAACACGCAGAGCAACAGCAAGTTTGCAGAAATTGTCGCGTCCTTCAATTTCAGCGCCAAGGGGCAGCTAGATGCGACGGCGACCGAAGGCGTTCAGCAGCGCGGCGCCATTTTGGAGACGACAAACCAGTATCTGCAGCAAACGCTGGAAGTGCAACAGGGCGAGCAAAATGATGGCGTTCGCCTGGCACTCTACTTCAAACGCAAGGCACCTGAGATCACGAGCCCCTACTCGATCATCAGCGACAAGGCGCTCTACACCTTCTTCAAGACAGCCTATAATCTGCCAACCGCGATCGGCAATATCGACGTGGCCAAACAGGCCGACCTGGTGAAGAAGTACATAGACGTCGGCAAGCTTGGCGATTCAGAATATGTCGACAAGATCGTCAAACGGTTTACCGCGCTCTACGATACCCAGAAGAACGGTCCCACCTCCTCGTCGATCAGCCTCCTGGGCCGGTCGGCCTCGATCAGTGCGGACACGCTTCTGGCAGTCGCCCAACTGAGAGCAGGATGATTGCGTTCGGTTGACGCTTTGAGGCGGCACGCGCGCAAAGCGAAGCACGATGCTGAAGGGTAACCCTCAATAATCGCTGTCGTTATCGGTGCGGCGCTTGTTATCAGCAAGTTCCTCGTCATCGGCAACGGGAATGGCATAAGAGCCGTTCAGCCAGCGGGACAGGTCTAGTGATCGGCAGCGATCGGAGCAGAAGGGATAATCTTCACGTGTGGATGGCCTGCCGCATTCGGGGCATGGCTGCGCCTTGCGAAGAGGTGTAACCTTTGGATCGGAGGTCATGCTTTTCAGCCTTCCTGCCAGCCCGACGTGACTTCGAAACCTTCGCCTGCCAGGAGTGCGGCCGTTTCGTAAAGCGGCAGTCCCACCACATTGGTGTAGGAGCCCGTCAGCTTCTGCACGAAGCAGCCAGCGATACCCTGGATGGCATAGGCGCCAGCCTTGCCACGCCATTGGCCGGACGCGATGTAATTTTCGATTTCGAACTGCGACAGTCGCTTGAAGCGGACCTTGGTTTCGGCCACCTTCTGGCGAACCTTGCCGTTCGGCGTTATCAGACAGATGCCGGTGTAGACCCAATGGCTTCTGCCAGAAAGAAGATGGAGAGCCGCCGAGGCGTCCTCGATGTATTCCGCTTTGCCGACAATCCTGCGGCCGACGGCGACCACCGTATCGGACCCGAGAATATAGGCATCGCGCCAAGCCAGTTCACCCTTGACCGCCTTATTCGCGGCCTGCGCCTTCTGCAACGACAGGCGTCGGCACAGCGTGCGGGGATGTTCGAGGCGTGCGGGTGTCTCGTCGATATCCATCGGCATCAGCCGCGTGGGTTCGATACCCACCTGATGCAGGAGTTCAAGACGGCGTGGCGATCCGGATGCCAGAATCAGCTTTTGTTTTGGGTCTGTCATGCTCTGCCAGCCGTCCGATCTATCGGGCGATTACTTGAAACGGTAGGTGATGCGGCCTTTGGTGAGGTCGTAAGGGGTCATTTCGACCAGAACCTTGTCGCCGGCAAGAACGCGGATTCGGTTCTTGCGCATGCGTCCTGCCGTATGAGCAATAATTTCATGCTCGTTTTCCAGCTTCACACGGAACGTCGCATTGGGCAGGAGTTCGGTCACGACGCCCGGGAATTCAAGGACTTCTTCTTTTGTCATATAGGTTTGTTTCTTCCTGTTGATGATGCCAGGCGCAAAGTGCCCGGGAAAATTGCGCGGAAACTACACAATCGCCGCACATTTGTGAACCTAAATTGTCGTTCGCTTCAAAGCGTTTCCGAAAACGGTTGCGCGCGTTGCGGTAGGCGCTCGGAAATGAGCTTTTTCAGGTGATCGCGGACCTCGCGATAGGCTTCCAGTCTTTGTTCTCTGGAACCGGTTTCAACCGTCGGATCCATAGTCGGCCAGTAGACGACGTCGAGCGCGTTATAACGCGTCAACTCGAGTGCAGCGTGATGGGCCTCAGGCGTCAAAGTAATGATCAAATCGAAGAAGTCGTCCTCGATCTCATCCATGGTGCGCGGCTTGTGCTTGCCTAGCGTTAGGCCGGACTCATCCAGAACGGCATCTACGAAGGGATCGCGTTCGCCAGCTCTCACCCCTGCGGACTGGATATATATGCCGGGAGCAACGATCTGCTTGGCGATGACCTCTGCCATTGGAGAACGGATGGAGTTCATGCCGCACATGAACAATATGGCGCGCGGGGCCTTGTCTTTCAAGTCTGGAGCGGCCGGACCTTCCATGCCTAGCCTCGCCAATAGAGGACACAGACGAGGGTAAAGAGGCGGCGTGCCGTATCGAAATCCACCTTGATCTTGCCCGAGAGACGATCCATCAGGGTCTGCGATCCGTCATTATGGATGCCGCGCCTGCCCATATCGATCGCCTCGATCTGGCTCGGTGTCGAGGAGCGGATCGCTTCGTAGTAACTTTCGCAGATCAGGAAGTAGTCCTTGATGATACGGCGGAAGGGCGTCAGCGAGAGGATGTGGGTGGCAACAGCCGTTCCATCCTCTGTTGTGATGGAGAAGACGAGCTTTGCCTCCACCAGCGAAATGTTGAGCCGATACGGTCCGCCCTCATGTCCGATGGGCTCGAAGCTGTTTTCCTCGATCAGATCGAAGATCGCGACGGCGCGCTCATGCTCCACGTCAGGCGTTGACCGGCCGATACTTTCGTCCAGCACCACGTCGCAGAGTCTGAAGTCGCCTGCCGCCATCTTCTATCCTTCCGGATTGAGACGAATGCCGACGGAGCGTGCATGCGCGTCAAGCCCTTCGGAATTTGCGAGCGTGATCGCTGCTGGCGCAAGCTGGCGCAATTGATCCGCACCGAGCCTCAGGATCGAGGTACGCTTGACGAAATCGAGGACCGAAAGACCCGACGAGAACCGCGCCGAACGGGCGGTGGGCAACACGTGGTTCGAACCGCCGACATAGTCGCCGATAACTTCAGGCGTATGGCGACCAACGAAAATGGCACCCGCATTGCGCACCCCCGCCATCAGCACATCGGGGTCATCGACGGCAAGTTCCAGGTGTTCTGCGGCGATCCGGTTGGCAAGCGGGATCGAGGCCATCAGATCATCCACCAGAATGATCGCGCCGAAATCGCGCCAGCTGGCGGTGGCGGTCTGCGAACGGGAAAGCTGCTTCAATTGGCGCTCGACAGCCTTTTCGACAGCGCGGCCCAGTTCCGCATCATCGGTGATCAGAATGGATTGCGCGCCCGGATCATGTTCAGCCTGGGCCAGAAGATCGGCGGCGAGCCAATCCGGATCGTTATTTTTGTCGGCAATCACCAAGACTTCGGACGGTCCGGCAATCATGTCGATGCCAACCGTGCCAAACACATGGCGCTTGGCCGCAGCCACATAGGCGTTGCCCGGTCCGACGATCTTGGCGACGGGTCCAATGGTCTGAGTGCCGTAGGCAAGCGCTGCGACAGCCTGTGCACCACCGATGCGGTATATTTCCTCGACGCCGGCGATACGCGCCGCAGCGAGCACCGCCGGATTGATCTTGCCGGCATTGGCGGGAACGACCATGACGATGCGTTCGACGCCTGCGACCTTGGCCGGGACGGCATTCATCAGCACCGAGCTTGGATAGCTTGCGGTACCGCCCGGAACGTAAAGACCGACAGCCTCAATCGCCGTCCATCTGGAACCGAGGCCGACCCCGATATCGTCTTCGTAGATATCGTCTTTCGGCATCTGCCGCGCATGGTGCTTTTCGATACGCTGGGCCGCAAACTTCAAAGCATCGAGAACGGCAGGATCAACTTCGGCAAGGGCTGCGTCTATTTCCGTTTTCGTGACGCGCATCGAGATTTTCGAGAAATCCAGTCCGTCGAACTTCAGCGAGTAATGGGCCAACGCCTCATCGCCGCGCTTTTTTACATCCTCGATGATGTCACGAACAACGGCGTTCACATCTTCCGAAACCTCGCGCTTCGTCGTCAGGAACGCGGCGAAAGCCTGTTCGAAATCAGAAGAGGATTGCTCCAGCCAGATTGCCACGTCACGTCACCCTTTTCGAGAGCTTCGCGATGTCTGCGAAGCAAAATTCTCTACCGCCTCAATGATGAGACGGCACATGGGTATGTGGCATAAATCGAAACATGCGGGCAAGGCAATTCCCTGCCCGCTTCATTGCTTGAGAATTAGTCTGCCGGATGGAACGGACGGGATTCGGTTTCCCAGGCCCCGCTAAGATCGGTCAACTGCGCCTCGATACATTCCACGTCGAGTGCGATCGCGCCGCCGCCCGAGAGCGTCAGCTCCATCGTGCCGTCAGGACCCTCGCCCTTCGGAATGAAGCGGATGGCAAGCAGGGAATGAACCTGCTCCTTGTCGGTGCGGTTGATGCCACTGGAGCGGACCGCCAACACGCGCTTCAAGACCAGCGCAGAGCGGCAACGTTCTGGTGGATGGTTCTTCTTGGCGCCGTGTTCCCAGACGAAACGGTTGGCAGAGAGAACGAACTGGCCGGGACGCGGCTCGAAGGACACGTCTTTCAACTTGAAGACACTGTCCTGCATGTGGGTCGAAATGATAGCGAGGTCTTCGCCATCCAGCGCCATGAGTTTAAGGCCGCTCATCGTTTCTTGGTCCTCATCTCGCGGACAAGTCCGCACTCTCGCGTTCAACATGTGTGAAACGCGACGCGCACCAGGTGGGGCGTTTGCGTCGTCGTTCAAGTGGTTGATCTGGAGATAGGCAGTCGGGGCCGGTTCTTCAACGGACACGGCCCCTTCATCGAGAATCGGAGGTGATGGATCAGTCGCTGACGCGCTCGACTTTCGCGCCGCAGCGGTTCAGCTTTTCTTCAAGACGCTCAAAGCCGCGATCTAGGTGATAGACGCGCGACACCATGGTTTCGCCCTCAGCCACCAGTCCGGCAATGACCAACGAGACCGAAGCACGTAGGTCGGTCGCCATCACGGGCGCGCCGCGCAGGCGGGAGACGCCCTCAATGCGCGCCATTTGACCTGACAGAGAAATCTTGGCCCCGAGGCGTGCGAGTTCCTGGACATGCATGAAACGGTTTTCGAAAATGGTTTCAGTGATGTGAGAGACGCCATCGGCCCTCGTCATCAGCGCCATGAACTGCGCCTGCAAGTCGGTTGGGAAACCTGGGAACGGTTCGGTGACGACATCGACGGGGCGAATGCCGTTGCCGTTGCGCACGATGCGCAGACCGCTTTCAGTTTCCGTGATGGTTGCGCCGGCAAGCCGCAACGTGTCGATAGCGTTGTCCAGCAGCGACGCGCGCGTGCCTTCCAGGAGAACGTCGCCTCCCGTCATGGCAACGGCCATGGCGTAGGTGCCGGTTTCGATACGATCCGGAAGAACCCGGTGACGGGCGCCGGAGAGCGACGTTACACCTTCAATGGTAATGGTCGATGTACCGGCGCCTTCGATCTTCGCGCCCATCGCAATCAAGCACTCGGCAAGGTCAACGACTTCCGGCTCGCGGGCGGCATTGTGGATGATCGTCGTGCCGCGGGCGAGCGTAGCCGCCATCAGCATCACATGGGTTGCGCCAACGGACACTTTCGGGAACGTGTAGGTCGCGCCGATCAGACCGCCGGCAGGCGCCGTGGCGTTGATATAACCGCCATCGATTTCCATTGTCGCGCCAAGCGCTTCCAGTCCCTCGATGAAGAGGTCGACCGGGCGTGTCCCGATGGCACAGCCACCGGGAAGTGAAACACGCGCCCTGCCCTCGCGAGCAAGAAGCGGACCAATGACCCAGAAGCTCGCACGCATCTTTGAGACCAGCTCGTAAGGAGCGGTCGTATCGACGATCGTCCGGCAGGTGAAGTGCACGGTGCGGGAGTAGCTCTCGCCCTGGCTTTCGCGGCGGCCGTTGACGGAAATATCGACGCCGTGGTTACCGAGAATGCGGATCAGCTGTTCGACGTCGGCCAGATGCGGCACGTTTTCCAGCGTGAGCGTATCGCTGGTCATCAGCGATGCGATCATCAGCGGCAGTGCAGCATTCTTGGCGCCGGAAATCGGGATGATGCCGTTCAGCTCATTCCCGCCTGTGATTCTGATCCGATCCATTCGTCCCTTACGAGCCTTGCGCTCGCCTTTCCTTGATGCCGTTCAGGCATGTGTTGGAGCCGGCCTGCCGACCAAGCGGCAGCACAGCTGAAAAAGAGTTGAAGCCGCTTAACTCAAGACAGAGTCGACGCGAAAGATGAATTCCCTGTCCGTTTCAATTTTCCCCGGCATGTTCTTGTCAGCACGATTCGTTCGTTTTTGCGGCAGGAAGTCCGATTGTATCGTCTTCATCACCCGCACGGCGGGCGCGCAACTGTTGTTTGCGGCGAGCAAGGTTTTCACGCAGCTTTTTTGCCGCGCGCGCCTTGCGCTCTGCCTCTCGCTGCTTTGCTTTTTCGCCCGGCCCAGTTTGGCCAGATGCAAGCGGCGTTTGCGGGGTTTCGTCCTGATCTTCGTCCATAAGCGGTGTCATAAACGAATTTCGTACCGTTCAACAGTGTCCGCCCCTTTTTTCAGAAAGGTATGGTGAAGTCGCACTTTGACGCTTGCGCTCATCAAAAACCTATGGCAATAGGCGCCCACTTGATGTCGAGGCACCGCTTCGGCGACAGATGCTGCGGTAGCTCAGTGGTAGAGCACTCCCTTGGTAAGGGAGAGGTCGAGAGTTCAATCCTCTTTCGCAGCACCATTTATTTATCCCCGAAATTTCAGAATTTTTTTGCATTGCCGGTTACACAGGGCCGTCTTCACGCTCTGGGCTTGACCGGGTTGCCGAAAAGATCGACGGGCTCAGTCTCTGGAGACACTCCGCCCCTTTGCGCCGAGAGACGACCGCTGAATGATCTCAGGCTGTCCGGGCGCCCTGCCCAAAGCGCGAGTTCGACTTTCTCGCCTGCCTTGATATCGCGGTCTGCGATAAAGTAGCCGCGGTGGTCGGGCGCGGTTTCGTGCCCAGCCTTCTCATTTTCAAACAAGCAGACATCTCCAGGCTTCGCGTTGTAAGCCATTCGGCGTCCTCCCTTTCAATGTGAGCCACGGACTCGGGTAGATGATCGGATCAATATATGGGATTGGGCAGGTCCAAGACCAGCACACTCGGCGAGCCTGAGCTCAAGAATAACGCCCGTCGCTACCGCACGGTCAAACTGCTTGCGCTATCTCATGAGCATCGGTTGACACGCCAGCGGCTTTATCCAGCAGGTTCAGGAGTTGATCCAAGCTGTACGGCTTTGGCAAGAACGCCCACCCTGGCGCCACATCATCGCCGACGTCGCGACCGGAAACGACAATGATCTGCGTTCGCGGAGACACACTCGACACCATACTTGCGAGATCAAGCCCGGTGAGATGTCCCGGCATGTCGACGTCAGTAACCAACGCGTCGAATGACGGATGTCGTCCTATCGCCGCGACAGCTTCAAGAACGTTCGCAGCCTCCACGACAGCGTACCCATCGTCCTGGAGCGCCTCAACCAATATCATTCGGATCAGAAGATCGTCTTCTACGACGAGCACAGTACGCGGGGACATGGCGGCTCCAATGGCTATCGGTTACTCAACTTGTCCACGCCCGTTTCGATCATCCCCGCTGACCAGTATTTGCGAACATATTTAATTAAATCTGAATGACGAGGCGCTCACTTGAAAGCTTATGCACTTGACATCACATGAACGTAGCAAGAACATTCGCAGGAGACGTCATGATGGCATCTGATGAAAAGCAGCTTTCGCAGACTGCAATCCGCACCTTGTCAGCGATCCACCGATATCGTTATCAACGACGCTCGGGTCGAATCTGGCTGGTTGGCGACAAGCGCATTTCGACCTCAACTATTGCCAATCTTGAAAAAGAAGCTTTCGTCAAAGAGATCGCTACAAACGGCTTTCCTCGTCTTGTCCTCACTGAAGAAGGCAAGCGTCTGGTGGCTTATGCCAATGGCTGAGGTATGCATATGCAGCCGTGGGTGCAGCCTTTGGATCCCGTAGAAACCACAACAACGACTGGAGTAAGCACCACCGTTTGGTCAAGCTAACGTTCTGAAGACGCTTGAAACCAGGACCAGGTTAGAAGCCCGACTGAATGCGGGAGAAGACCAGGTTGGTGAAAAGCGAGATTTGCGCGCCAATGAAGGGGGCCGAAAAGGCGATGGCGACCATGACTGTAATGATCTTCGGCACGAAGGTCAGCGTCATTTCCTGGATCTGCGTCAAGGCCTGTACAAAAGCGATAATGATGCCAATCGTCATGGCTGCAAGAACGGCAGGACCTGATGCGATGAGCACCGTCCATATCGCATTTTGCATGATATCGAGAGCGTCTGCTTCGTTCATCTCGATCCGCTCGTTTCATTCGGGTAAAGGATGCCAGACCTGAAACGGCGGGCATGGCCGCATGATGCGACCATGAGAGACGCTATATGATTCGACAGAAGGCGTTAAGACGCCGTCTGCGAGATTTTGATGCCTTGGCCGATGGCGATCGTCGAGCCAGCGACTGTGGTGGCGGAAAGGCCCTCGGCGGTGACTTCGACAGACTTCACGACACCGCTGGTCTGGCCGTCTGCGCTGGTGATCGTCTTACCGATGTAGGAAGACGCGTTCGACAGCGACGATGCCGAGATCAGGCTTTCCAGATTGGTGTTCATCTTGATCGACTGCTCGACCTGCGAGAAGGTTGCGAGCTGGGCGACCTGCTGGCTCGGATCCATTGGATTGGTCGGATCCTGGTTCTTCATCTGCGTGATCAAGAGCTTAAGGAAGTTGTCGTAATCCAGCGACGCCTTTTTGGCGTCGGTTTTCGATGCCGAGGTTGTCTGCGTCGATGTCGCACCCGTTACGGCGTCTACCATGGTGCGATTTCCCTTCGCAGTTCGTTGACGACAGCCGGCGTAATTTCGTGGCTGTTGAGAATGGATTCTTCCTTGGCGTAGAGACCACGGATCGTCTTCAGCGCGTCGAAGGGACGGCCCGAAGAGACGGTGGCATCGATGCGCTTCAGCTCAGAACGGATTTCTTCGTTCTTGAAGGTCGCAAGCAGCATCGTGATCGACTTGCGGAAGAGCGTCAGGGACTGCTCCTTACCTTCCGGATTGATCAGCATCATCTGTACGATGAAGTACAGCTGCCGCAGAGGTGTCGTCGTATCCTCAAGCTGCAACACGTGGTTCTCGAGGAGAAATGTCACATCGTTGAGGAATTCCAGAGAAACCTTCCTGTCGACGCGAAGAACTGCGCCGTTGATGAAGATCTTTTCCCCAGACTTCAAGGAAATCCGCAGTGTACTTTTCATTTAAGTCCATCCTTGATGATGGTTGTCACGTCAATAATGCCTTGGTAGTTCGTCGAATTACGCTTGCGTATCTGCTCGCATTCTTTGAGAATCCAGATGGCGATGGAAATGAGGTTGGCTTTGAGTTCAACCGGCAGTTCATTTTCTGGCTGCTGGAGGTCATCTACGAACCGGGTCCACACCCGTCTTGTGTAGAAAATCGCCTCGATCCCGTCCTTGCCATATTTTTCCTGTCGCTTAGCGACTTCCAGGAGATCGATAGATCGCTCTAGGACCTGTCTTTCCCTGTCGCGGGCAATATGGGGGTCATCCTCCATGATCTCCGCATATGAAAACTGGAACATTTATCTTTCCTTCATGGCCCGATGTGCCGCCCGTCATCGGCGGAATTATTCCTGCTAGATGAAATTGACGAGGCTAAGCCCCTGAATTTTCGACGTAATCGTGTAGGACGTTTCGACCTGGTTCAACAGCGTCGTCAGGCGGGTCGAGGCCTCGTAGGTATCGATGCCGACAAGATCGGTCAGCTGAGTATCGATGATGGTCTTCTGGGCGCTCATATAGGTGTTCGCCTTCTCCACCCGCTCCTGAGACAGGCCGATTCTGGCGCGCTGGGTGTCGATGTTGGCAATGGCTGAACCTGCGAGCTTCGTCGTGGTGTCATTGACCGCCGCAAGCGCATCCGGGCCGAGACCGGCGTCGACCAGCTGCGAGGAAATGACCGTTGCCAGGACGAGGTTCTTGAACCCGGTTTCATTGGCGCTGGCGGATGTAGAGACCGTCTCCGAGGTGCTGATACGGCTGCTCATGGTCGTATCGGACGCCTTTGTCCAAGAAGGCCAGTCGAAATTGTTCTGGTAGTCCTGCAGGAAGGATGCAACGTCGCTGGCAGAGGCCGTCGACGGATCGGGGAAGGCAGCGTCGAAAGCCGACTTGAAGCTGCTTGTGATGTTGCCGATGAAGCCGTCGTCCAGCGTCTGCGCGTCGGTGTTGATGCCGGAGAACAGATACTCGCCATTGACTGCAGTATTGGCATAGCTGGTGAAGTTTTCCAGCACCGACATGGCCGTCGTCTTCGCCACGCCAAGGCTGCCAGAGTCGGTGTTGCCACTGAGTGCAATCACGGAATTGAGCAGCGTCTGCGCCGAATCCGACATGTTCTTCATCGCCAACTGCGAGGCGTCCATGCGCTGCTCGGCCACCGAGTTAGAGTCGATGATGGATTGCAGGCGCTTGCTTTCACGCGTGTAGTCGAGGTTCGTCGACGTGCGCGTTCCGAGTTCAACACCAACATCCGAGTAGGTGCCGGTGACGGCTTCCTTCTGCAGCTTGCTGATTTCAGCCTGCGCATTGGACACCGTCAGATGCATGGCCGTGCTAACGCTTTGGGATGAGATCGAGGAGGTTTTCATATCAGTTCGCCGCCGCCAACAATGTCTTCAGAAGTTCATCAACGGTCGTCATCAGCTTCGCCGCAGCCTTGTAGGACTGCTCGATATCGAGGAGCTGGATCAGCTCCTCATCGAGATTGACGCCCGTCGCGTTCGAATAGGCCTCTTTCGATTTCGTCAGCATGGCCGATGTGTTGTCTGCCGCCGACGTGGCGTTGCTGCGATACTCTTCGGCAAAGCCCACTGAGTCCGTCGCAAAGCTCAGCAACGTCGTGTTTCTCGAAATGCCAGCCGCCGGATCGAATTCTATCGGCGTGTTCATCGCTGAGGCAAATTTGTACAGAACGTTTGAGTATCCGCTCGATCCATCAACGTTCGGACTGACGCCGGCGATGCTGCCATCGCGCAGTTTCGTCGGGGTCGCCACAGCATCGGGCGAGACCGAAATCAGGCCGGCAAGGCCGGCGATCTTCTGCGGCGTTTCGAAATCGACGGTCGAGCCATCACGTGTGGTGAACAGTCCGGCAACCGAATTTCCCGCACCGTCATCTTCGGCAAACGTCCCCATCAGGCCGCGGGCAATTTCGTCAAGCTGCGCCTGATAGGTCGGATAGACCTCATCACGCAGTTGAAGAAGTGCCGGAAGGCTTCCCTTTGCAGTCGTGTTGCTGCCGGAGCCCGTCTTGACCATCACGCCGTCGATGAAAATCCCGGAGCCGGTCGTGTCGGCATCATAGGCCGCGCGGGAATCGAAGGATATCTTCCTCGGCGTGGTTTCAAAAAGGGTCGTGCCGTCCGTCGTATAGATGGCAACGTCATTGCCTGGGCGGGTTGCGGTGGAAACCCCGATGATCCCGGAAATTTCCTTGAGCAAGCCCTCGCGTTTATCGAGCGCATTGTTGGGGTCGCGGCCGACGAGGGTCGCGTATTTGACCTGATCGTTGGCGTCGCCAAAATCCTTCAACAGCTGGTTCAGCCGCGAGATTGAGGTCTCGATTTCGCTATCGGCATCAGCCCGCAACTGCTGAACGGCCTTTGTCGAGGTGTTCAGCGCATTGGTCGTATCGGTCGCGGCACTAACGACAGCCGAGGCCAGCGTGATGTCCGTCGGCGATGCGGCATAGGTGTTCAGCGCATTCTGCAAGGATGCAAGATAGGTGGACGGGGCAGCAGTGTATTCTTCGCCTCCCATCACCACGCTCAACGACTTCATGCCAGCCAGGAACTTCTGCTTGCCCGCATCATCCGACGCAGCAGAAAGATACTGCTTGAGAAGAGCGCTGTCTTCGGCGCGCTCGACCTTGACCGTAATTGCGCCTGTCAGCGTATTGACCGTGGTAACGGCGGCGCGGCGGTTATAGTCGCTCGAGCTTGCATTCGAAATATTGTTCGAAACGACGGCACTTGAGAGTGACGTGTTACCCAGAGTGGCCTTGGCCGTATTAAGTGTCGTACTGAGCGCCATTCACCCGTCTCCAGAAGCCGTTATCGTGCCAGATTGATGAGGACGTCCATCATATCGGAGCCTGTTTGGAAGACTTTCGAGTTCGCGGTGTAGCTGCGCTGCGCCTGGATCATTTCCGTCAGCTCGTTGGCGATATCGACGTTCGACTGTTCCAGCTGCTTTGACGCAATCGTGCCGTAGCCCGTCTGGCCAGCGAAGCCGAGCGTGACAACGCCCGATTCTGCTGTCGTCTGGAAAGCGTTGCCAGAAAGGACCTTCAGGTTATCCGGGCTCGCAACATCTGCGAGCGGCACACGATAGAGGGGCCGCGGCGAAGACTTGGCATAGGTCGCATAGACCGTGCCATCCGCCGTGATCGAGATCGACTGAACCGCTTCGGCCGCGTTGCCGTTAACGCCACCCTTGGAGATCGTTGATTTATCTGCACCGAGCTGCGACATTGCGGAGAGATCGAATGTCACGTTCATGTCGTTGGTGGTATCGTCGATCGTGATCCTCGGAGGGTCATTCTCAAGCTTTCCAGCATCGTAGGTCATCGTTTCGTTCAACAAAGCAGGCTGGGTATAGGGGAAACCACCCGGGTCGGTCGCGAACTTTGAGTCGTAAACCGAGACTTCCCATTCGTTGTCCGCGGTCTTCGTGAAGTAGAAGTCATACTTGACCGAATTGCCAAGCGGATCGTACCCGGTCACGGACGTTTTCAACGTGCTGACCTGATCGACAACGACCGAGGTGCTATTGGCGCGGGGCCGGTTGCCAGCAGCCACAACGGGCGCAGACGAAGACAAGTTGCCCGTCAACGAACCGAGCGTCGATGCCGTTGCCTGCATGCCGTCAGCCGCCGCGTTGACAGGAACGAGACCGTCGTAGCTGTTGACGACCGTTGTCGGCGTGGTGCCATCGTACTTGTAACCGAGAAGCTTGAAGCCGGAGGCGTTGACGAGGAAGCCGTCATCGTCGGGCACGAACTGTCCAGCGCGGGTCAGGAACACGTTGCCGCTTGGGTCTTCGACGACGAAGAAGCCATCGCCCTGAATGGCGATATCGGTCGGAGATTGAGTAGACTGCAACGGTCCGTTCTGCGTGATGGAGTAATTGACCTTCGTCATCACGCCGCCGGAATTGTAGTTACCGCCGTTCGAACCGAGAACCAGCGTCGAAAAGGACGTCGACGCGCTTTTGTAGCCAGTGGTGCTGGCATTGGCGATGTTGTCACCGACGGTCCCGAGCTTGTTGGCCTGAGCGCCCATGCCGGATACAGCAGTTTTCATCGTTCCAAAAAGGCTCATGTCGAATCCTCTATTCCTGTTCTTAACGACGTTAGGATGCGGGCCTTGCGTGAGGCTGTCTGTTTTCTCCGCCGTGCAAAATTTCAGCGGTTCGAGACCATTTGGGACTTGGGACGTCCAGAAACGAAAAAGACCGGCGCGGGCCGGTCTTCTAGAATGATGTTGCTGAAATGATTAAACAAAAATCGCGGGCGTTTTTGACCCGCGATGACGTTTAGGACCAGTCGATGCAGTAACCGAGGAACCGCTTGGAGTCGATTGGGTCGAAGCCGAGCTTCTTGCGAAGCTTCTTGCGAAGCTTGCTGATGTGACTTTCGACAACGTTCTCTTCGACTTCTTCGTCGAAGATGCCGTAGATCGCGTTGAAAATCTGCGCCTTGGAAACGCGACGACCGCGATTGGCGATTAAATATTCCAAGATGCGTCTCTCACGACGTGGAAGCGGGAACACTTCACCAGTCACTTCCGGATCGCGACCATCGGAAAATACCCGGATCGGACCGACATCGGTAAACTGCGTGATGACGTTGAGCCTGCGGCGAATGGCTGCTGCCCGCGCCAGGATCTCACGTGGATGCACAGGCTTGCGCACGACATCGTCGACGCCGCAATCGAACAATGCCAGTGTTGCGTCAAGGGAATGCTGATCGCTGACCGCAATGACAGGTGCCTGCGAACGATCACGGATCGTTCTTGGCAGTTCATGCGTCGTCTCAGCCTGACCAATCAAAAATGCTTCGATCGCAGCGATGTCCGAATCCGCTGCGGTGTTCACCCATTCTCCAAATTCTGCTGGATCAAATCCAGTCGAGGGTATCCCCTCTCGTCCAAACAGGGCTGTATACCCTTCTTTAACGAGCTTGCGCTCATCAACTACCACGATCATTCGTCCGCCTCCGAATCAGTGTAGCTCACCTACGTCCTAGGGTGTACGAATCGGGCGAATCTCTAACAATTACAGGAAAACGCAGGTAATTATTAATAGTTGATTAACCATACTGTGCCGATTTGGACTATATCTAGTATACGTTAACCAAAAATGGGATATTTTTTCGTGGGATAAACATGTGGAAGATAATAGGGGGATTGACTCACCTAATTTGGCCCATTCTTGCCGCATTTCAAAATGAGGCATAAATGGAGGAGATCGATACAACTAAAGATTGGTTAACCCTGGCAAAATTTCCGGGCGTTGACAGTCCATTGACCGTAGCCGGTGGCGACGAGATTGCTGATGACACGGCAGACGTAACGCTGTTGCGCAGGGTCGTTGTTAGGCCCGGCGTGGTATCTCGCGACGGCCATCGTCCAGGTGTCGTGGCGATCATGGAGCTGCTTGAGGAAGCGGGCCGCGTAGGCCACGTTCTTCGAAGGCTCGAACATTTCATTAATCGACCTGAACTCTGCACCGTGAAAATAGACGTTGATCTGCATGCATCCAACGTCAATCAACTTGGCACCGCGCGCCCGGGCTTCCTCGACCAGACGAAAGGCCTCCCCCTTGCTGTCAGGAAAAAGCGCCTTGCCTTCGATGTTGATGGCATAGGGGCTGAGCGAGCCTTTGCGTCCTGTTTCCGTTAGCCCGACGGAATATAATATTCCTTCGGGAATATTATACTCGCCTGCAGCATCATGAATCTGACGCTCGCATTCGACCGCTGCGACCGGTTGGGAAGCCTCACAGGTAAACGTGGTCAGGACGAGTGCTGGTATCGCTAGGAAGTGCTTCAGGCTGAGCCGACATATCATTACCGTTGACCTCCTCGCGAGCGTTATGGCGCGCCTGGCGATAGAACTGCTCCTGCGATCGATCGTCATTGCCACGCTGGCCGCCCTGCTGCGCGCCTTGCTGGTTTAGATCGTTCGGCTGGCGGTTGCTGTTTGTGTTGTCCTGACGGTCGGATGTGGATGAAAGCGAGACCGTCACCTGATCGACGCTGAAGCCCTGCGACTTCAAGGCGTCCATGATGGCAGAACTGTCCTTCTGTAGCTCGGCGTATCCTTTCAGAGTATGGGCTGTAAGGTGCACGCTCAGTTGATCGCCGACCAGCTTCATCGCTGCTGTCACGTGACCGAGTTCGACCGGGCTCATCTGGATCTTGAGCGTGTGAACCACTTGGCCCGTGCTCGTCACCAGTGGCGCTCCGCTGCTCTTGGCCGCCATTGCGGTGGACCAGTCAGGGTCGGATGCGATGGATGCCGTGACGTTCGCGGCATTGGTGTTGGGTGCGAGAGCAAGGAAGCGCCTGCTATCGAGCACCTGCACCGTGTCGATAGTGGGGGCAGAGGACAGCGTTGCATCGACCTTCAACGACCCATCCTCATGCGATGCGATGTGGAGATCGATCGCCGGAGCATCGCCCTTGGTAAGCCTGACCACCGTTGTAGGAACCGATTGCTCGTCATCCGGCGACGCAGCCACCGGAAGCAGAGCCGCGCCATCCGCAGGCTTGGGCTTTGCCTCACTGTGCACCGGCGTTACAGACTGTTCCTTCGGCATCGTGGTAGCTGCGAGAAGCGACATGAGATCGACGCTCGTGCTCGCCGTATCAGGCAGATCGCTATCATCGGCAGGCTTATCGCCATCCGTATCGCCCTTATCACCCTCGACGGGCGTTTCAGCGGTACCGGTCGCCTTTGTCAGCGTCTCGATGAATTTCACCAGATCTTCAAGCGATGCTGTCGGCTCTTCGATTTGGGGTTGCACCTCTGCCGCGATCTGCGCGACGGGTGCCGTTTGAATACTCAGGCTCGGATCAACAAGCTTCAGCAGGAGCGCGGGCTTGCTATCGGCCGCTTCATCGATGACCTCGCTCTTGACGGGAGGCTGCTTGTCATCTGCGCTTGTGGCACGGGCTGGCGCATCATCCTTTGGCTTATCGGCAGGCCGGTCGGTGGCGGTTTGCGTGCCGTCGGCAGTCGCCGCGCTTGACGGCGCACTCTGGGCTTTGTCGCCATCTTGCGCCCTGGAACTGGCGTTGGTGTTCGTATTGGCGCTGCTTCCCGGCGCAGATTGCCGCGTATTGCGGTCGCCTGCAGCGCCGAGCGCGTCGGAAAAGCCTGACCCGCCTTGCTTGGACGACGATCCGCCACGGTCTCGACCATTTGTGACCTTTACGGTCTCGGCGTGGCTCGGCACCAAGTTGCTCAGGACGTTCATATTATCCCCCTTCCCGCTTCAGCATGGAGTCGATCTCATTCAATCGAGCGCGGTTCTTATCGAAAAATGTCTTCAGCGGCGCGGCATCAGCTGCGTGAGACGCGGCCTCTTCGGTTCGTCCGGCAGCAGCAGGCGCCCCGTCGCCATCCGGTTCCGGGCTGTTGCCGCTCGAAACTGCCGGTGCAGCCGACAGAGACGGTGGCTGCATGATCTGCTGCGCAATCGTCTTTGCCGCGTCACGTAGCGCGAGGTCGCGCGGAGATAAGTCCGCTTCAGGAATGCTCGCCAGCTTTTGCTGCGCGCCAAGAACATCCTGGCCGGATATATCGGTCAATCCCGAATAAAGCTTGGAGAGAGGCTCGCGGCTTGTGTCACCGGTATCCTCGGCAATTCCATTGGCTTTCTCTGCTGCAAACTGGGCAAGCTCAGTCTTGCCTTGCAGAGACGCTTGCCGCGCGATGCGCAGATAGATTTCCTGCGCCCTCTCCGCATCCATCAATTCAGCGATCTCGCCGATGTCCTTCGTCGTCACAGGGCCGAAGCTATCGATGGCAAGGCTGACGAAGAGATCGGCAAACTGCGAGGCATAGGGCGAGTGCAGAAACCGGATCGCGTATTTCCTGGCGTAGAGCATGCCCTTTTCAGGCTGCTTCAACTGCATGGTCGCCATGATGGAGCGGCGCAGCGCCGCTTCTTCGATAATCGTACCCGGCGCGCTTAACCGCGCATCGTCGAAGAAGGGAAGCGCTGCAGCCGGGTCCTTCGAGTAGGCAATGTTGCCGGCGATCAGCATGAGATAGGGGCCGAGGCGATTGTTGCGGTATTCCGGAATCAGATCGGAGACCACCTTGTCCACCAGACCGCCGCGACCGCTCAGATATTTTTGCAGCACGTTGACGACGCGGGAATCGAAATACCCCTGCACGTCTTTGGCGACGAGATAGTTCAGCGTCGCGGGGTTGCCACCACTCATGATGTAGATCAGCGCCGCATCGGCATTCTTCACGTCGGAGAACACCGACATGTCGGATGTGCGCAATGTGGTGTCGAAGGCACCCAGCAGAAATTTCTGCATGTCACGCGCGGAATGATCGCCCATGACGACCGAGTCCTGCACGAACTGCAGCGAACGCAGGATCTTGGCAGGCGGAAGGTCGCTTTGGGCCTGGCCCTGACCAGCAGCCAGCAGCCAGGATGCCCCCATCAACAATCCAGCAATATGAGTGGCTCTCATCATCCGCTGGCCTCAACCATCCTCGAGCAATATCTCGATACGGCGGTTGGCGCCGTTCATCGGATCATTTGTGCTTTGCAAGCGACGATCGGCAAAGCCAGACAATTGCTTGATGCGGCCTTCATCCAGTCCGCCGCGAACCAGCATGTAGTATGCCGCATGCGCGCGATCCATCGACAGCGTCCAGTTGTCTTTGCCGCCGCTGCTATAGGCTCTGCCATCGGTGTGGCCGCGAATGACGACCGCACCTTTCTGCTTGCTCAAGACCTCGCCAATTTTTCCCATTGCCAGGACGAGATCGCGCTTCGGTACCGCCGATCCCACACTGAACATCGCCGTGCTGGCCTTCTCAGAGATGGTGATCAACGTGCCGCCCTCGGCGGGGGTCACGACAATGCCTTCAGCCAGCTTGCCGGCCACGCCGGATACCTGCTGGGCGATTTCTGCACGGAGTGCGTCTGCAGCTTTCTCATTGGCGGGCGATACCTTCACCGGCGTAACAGGCTCGCTTTCGGCATCCTGACTTGGTTGCGTGTCCTGTTTGGCGGATTGCTTATCGGCTGCCTGATCGGGCTTGGGGCGGGGAACGGGGATCGCCATCGCGACTTCAGTCGGCTTTTCCGCTTCCGGATCCAGATCGTCTGCCGCAACCTGCTCGGCCTTCGCCGTCTTAGGATCAACCGGTACTCCGAGTTCGTTCGGATCGCCGATGACGCCTGCGACATCTTGCTTCGGTGGTGTTTGCTTCGCGTTTTCAGATGTCTGCTCCTTTTCCGGGAGCTTCGTGTCCTGCACCACGACCGACGGGTTCTGCTGAGCGGTGTCCATCTGCTTGCTCCAGAAATCCGGATCAAAGGGATCGCGATAAGCTTCGCCACCAGATGCGCCGGTCGATGGGCCGGACTCGCTTGCACCGCCCTCACCCTTGGCGCTGACATTGGCTTGCTGACCGACTTCCTGAGCAATCTCCGCAAGAACTGCGTAAGGGTTTTCGAAAAAGGCCGTCTCGGAGAAATTGACATTCTGGCCGGACGTCGTGGTGGAATCCTCGCCGCTCGCAGCCGCGCTGCCCTCGGTCGACTTTGTCGACTTAGTGTCGGATTTCGCGCTGTTCTCTTCGCCCTGCTCCTTCTTGGCAGGCTGCTTCAGCCCACGTTCGGCCGGCTGTTCGTCCGTCAGCTTGATCGGGTTGAAATAGCTGGCGACTGACGCCGTCGTCTTTTCGTTGGAGGCGTTGACGAGCCACATGACGAGGAAGAAGGCCATCATCGCGGTCATGAAGTCGGCAAAGGCGATCTTCCAGGCACCACCATGGGCACCGTCATGCCCACCCTTATGGCGCTTGACGATAATGATCTCGTTTTTGCCGTGATGGTGATTTTCGCTCTCACTCATCCGACAAGCCTCTCAAGCCTTGGAAAAACTCCGACAATCTCGTCATTAAAACTGAATTATCCATCTGAACCTGAATATCGATGTCGTCTGACACCTCGTAATCGACAGGATGATCAACCTCCTCCAGGCCCTTACGCATCTTGGAGAGCAGTTGCTCCGGGCCGCTGATCTTCACCGTACCAGCGTAACCATCGCGGATTTCGCGAAGAACTTGGGCCGACATTTCGGCTGCGGTCTTTTGTGCAAGCTCCTGCTCGACAAACTGGCTGAGAACCTTGAGACAAGCAGACTCGACGTGCTCATTCATGACCTGCTTCATGGTGATGACCGAAGTCGCCAGGTGACCGGCAATTTCTTCCTCAAGCCGAACACGCTGGGCTTCCAGTTCTTCCTCGTGGCGAAGCTTCAGCTCGTCGAGTTCGGCCTGGTGGCTTTCTTCCAGACTCTGTCTTGCGGATTGCTCGCCCTCCTCGAAGGCCTTCCGCTTTTCCTCTTCAAGATCGACCTCAGGTTCGGCAGCCGGCGCCCATTCATTCTCAAAGGTCAACGCCGGCATCTCGATATCGATGGCCACGGGCTCTTCAACCGGTACGAACTGGCTGAAATCCTTCAAGTATTTTGTCAGCGCTGCACTCATCGACGCACCTGGCAACAGACATGAGATCTGTCGTTTTCAATCCGGGGAGCCTTGCTGGAAACCCGCAAGGTATTTGTAGCCGCACGACCGAAGCAGGGAGAGCTCCAGCCATGACAGCCATTCATCCGGCAGGGTAAAGAGCCAAACTTGTGCGAGGGTGAACCTCTCTCCTGTTGGGCTGAAGAAGGTTGGGCTATTGGTGCCCTGGCGCGGGCGATAACCCTGATATGCTGCGGGACGTCAGGCCGATCCCCTGCCCGTTTGCACCACGATACCTTAACGGCCTCATCGTGGCCGAAGACTTATCCCTGGAACAGACTCGCGAGGCTCTTTCGGAAGCTGTTAGCCATTGAAACCACTTCGACCGCCAGATCACGCTGCGATTTGTAAGCGGTCAGCTTGGTGGATTCTTCTTCCATATCAGCGTCGACGAGGCGGCTGACGCTCTTGCTCAGCGAATCGCCGAGAGCGCCCACGAAGGATTGCTGCTGATCAATGCGGTTCGACATCGTACCGAGAGAGCTGCCGAGCCCCTTCAACTTCGATGAGATCTGGCCGACGACGGCGATCATGTCGTCGAGTTCTGCTTTCGTCGTGCTTGACGAGATTGCGATTTCCTTACCGCCCAGAGGTGCCACGCCATCAACACCCATCAGGTAATAGTCACGGGGGGTGCCGGAACCGTCCGGTCTGAGAGCATCAGCGTCAATGGCCTTGGTGAACAATCCCCGGCTCGGATCGCTGGAATCGATGAGTACGGTGTCGGTGGTCTTAATACTGAGATATTGAAGGCTGACACCGCCGTCCGCTCCCTTTTTGTAGGAGAAGGGAATAGACTTGCTTTCCTGCAATTGTGGGGTCGTGTTGAAGAGCCAATTGTCGCCGGAAAAAGACGCCGCCTGGGCTACCGACACCAGATTTTTCTTCAGTGCCGCAATCGAATTATTGATTGTGTCGCGATCCGTGCTTTCCTCGGAGGCTGTAATGAGCTGCGTCGTGATCTTATCGAGAATATCGATTGCCGAGGAAACCCCCTCGTAGGTCGTGTCGACCTTGGAGGCACCAAGACTGAGCGCGTCGCCGACGCTGCTTAAAACGTTGCCTTCGGACTTAAGGTTCTTTGCTGTCGACCAATAACCTGCATTGTCCGCAGCCTTACCGATCTTCAAGCCGCTGCTTGTAATCTGCTGGGTCTTATCCAGATTTTCATTGCTAAACAGCAGCGTTTGGAGCGCGCTCTGTACGTAGCTAGAGGTCATGATTTTTGTCATGTCAGCAGTCTCAAGGCGAGGAAAGAACATGCCGTTTTTGGCGGTGCTACCTCATCGTCATGACGAAGCGAAGGATCCTTGGAATCAGCGGGACCAGACAGATGATCAAGCCATGCGCAAGCTTGTGCGAGGCTGGAGAAAAACCTGTTTGACTACCCACTTTCTTAATGACGAAGGCCGCGTTTCCAGAAAACGCGGCCTTTGCCAATAACCTGAAGCGAAACCTTACTGACGGAAGAGCGACATAAGGTTCTGCGAGCTGGAGTTTGCAATCGACAGAGACTGGATTGCCAACTGCTGCTGCGTTTGAATGGCTGAAAGCTTGGCCGATTCCTCTTCCATGTCGGCATCGACGAGACGGCTGACACCCGATTCGATCGCGTCCGAGAGTTTGTTGGAATACTTGTCCTGGAGTTCGACGCGGATCTGAAGGGCGCCGATCGCAGCGGCCGAGTCCGTCATCTTGCTCAGGGCAGCTTCGACAGTGTTCATGTAGCTGTTGATATCACCTTGCGTGGTGGTGCTGGCCAGAGCGATCGTCATGACATCACTCAAAATCCCGCCGCTACCGACATTGTTAACGACCGTCGAGAACAAGGCGTAGGTACCGACATTGAACGAGGCAACAGTGACCTTGACGGTTCCGTCAGAAGAGCGAATGAAGCCATCGACGACATTGGCTTTGCTCGCCGTCGAGACCAGCCAGTTTTCGCCCGAGAAGGATGCGCCCTGTGCAATGGCGGAGAGCTGTTCTTGCAGCTTGCCGATTTCGAGCTGGATCTGGCCCTTGTCGGTGGACGCTTCGCTTGCGGTTACAAGCTTGGCCTTGATTTCGTTGACGGCACTGATCGCGCTCTCGATGGCTGCATAGGCCGTATCGACCTTGGCTGCGCCAACGCCCAGCGCATCGGAAGCAGCATTCAGTGCCTTCTTGTCGGAATTCATCGTGGTGGAAATCGACCAATAAGCCACGTTATCGCTGGCCTGAGCGACCTTGTAACCAGAGGAGACGCGGTTCTGTGAGTCCGACAGGCTGGTGTTGATCGAACGCAATGTCTGCAACGCGGACATAGCGGAGGTATTGGTCAAAATACTGGTCATCTAAAGTGGCCCCTTTGGCAATCTCTGGAAGAAGGGACATTCCGGTCGTACCGGGAAACGCGGCAAATAGCTTCATGCTTACCGAGTGTTTGGTTCGGTGCGCTGTTTCGATGGCCACAGAAGACCGCTTTATGGTTAACAAAGCCTTAAGTGTAGGAAAATTTTTACCTGAATGAACGCCACGTTAACACGGATCTGGCGCATTAACTTGGGATAACAAATTGATAAAAAAGAATATTTTTTTCCTTACGCCAACGAAAATTTGTTGTCGTAAGAAACAAAAAAAGCCGCGCTTGAGCGCGGCTTTTATCTTTGAGGTGGAAGCTGTTAGCCCCTGAAGAGCGAAAGCAGCTGCTGAGAACCGGAATTCGCAATCGACAGCGACTGAACCGCGAGCTGCTGCTGGGTCTGAAGAGCCGAGAGACGTGCGGACTCTTGT
This sequence comes from Agrobacterium larrymoorei, assembly GCF_037722385.1. Taxonomy (GTDB): domain Bacteria; phylum Pseudomonadota; class Alphaproteobacteria; order Rhizobiales; family Rhizobiaceae; genus Agrobacterium; species Agrobacterium larrymoorei_C. Next base: position 152,235 of record NZ_JBBKAQ010000016.1, on the reverse strand, counting down.
TCCATGTCGGCATCGACCAGACGGCTGACGCCGGACTTGATGGCGTCCGAGAGCTTGCTCGAGAAAGAATCCTGCATGTCGATGCGGGTCTTCAGTGCACCAAGCGCTGCAGCACCATCTGTGAGGTTGTCGAGCGCCGTCTGAACCGTGTTTAGGTAAGCATCAATCGTGCCCTGCGTGGTTACGCTGGTCAGTTCGATGGTCATAACAGCGTTCAGAATACCGCCGCTGCCGACGCCGCCGGAGATCGTCGAGAACATGGCATAGCTTCCAGCCTTGAACTCTGCAGTGGTAACCTTGACGTTGCCGTCCTGTGTGCGGATGAAGCCATCGACGACGGTCGTCTTGGTGTTGTTCACCATCCAGTTTTCGCCGTTGAAGGATGCAGCCTGGCCGATCGCGGTCAGCTGTTCCTGAAGCTTGTCGATTTCGAGCTGGACCTGCTTCTTGTCGACGGAGCTTTCGCTTGCGGTCGTAAGCTTCGCCTTGATTTCGTTAACGACGTCGATTGCGCTGTCCATTGCAGCATAGGCTGTATCGACCTTGGCAGCGCCAACGCCGAGAGCGTCCGTAGCAGCGCCGAGAGCCTTGTTGTCAGACTTCATGGTCGTGGAGATGGACCAGTAGGCGACATTGTCAGAAGCCTGCCCAACACGAAGGCCGGAGGAAACGCTACTCTGGGTGTTCTTCATATCCGAGTTGATCGTACGCAGCGTCTGCAACGCGGACATAGCGGAAGTATTGGTCAGAATGCTGGTCATAAACTGCCCCTCTGGCAAGTATAAGGAAGGGACATTCCGGTTTCACCGGTAAACGACGTATAGCCTCATGCTCGCTGAGCCAATCCATTAACGCTGCAGCCGTCGTTTTGATGGATTTATCTAAGGCTATTAAGGTTAACATCGATCTAATATTTAATTAACATATAGTAAAATTCAAAAATAATTAGTTAATACTTTTTAACGCTGGTTAATAAAACGAAAAGGCCAGGTCTTTCGACCTGGCCTTTTTAAGATTTTCTTTACCGCTGGGCTTAGCGGAAGAGCGACAGAATGCTCTGCGAGCTGTTGTTGGCAATCGACAGAGACTGAACCGCCAGCTGCTGCTGGGTCTGAAGCGCCGAGAGACGAGCGGACTCTTCTTCCATGTCAGCGTCTACCAGCTTGCTGACGCCAGCCTTCATGGCATCGCTGATCTTGCTGGCGAACTTGTCCTGAAGATCGATACGCGTGGACAGCGCACCGAGAGCAGCCGCACCCTTCGTCAACTCCTTAAGAGCGGTATTGACGGTGGAGAGGAAGCTGTCGATCTTGCCCTGCGTCGCGTTGCTTGTGAGCGCGATCGTCATAACTGCGCCAAGAATGCCGCCGCTGCCGACGCCGCCAGCAATCGTCGAGAACATGGCGTAGCTACCAGCCTTGAACTCAGCCGTGTTGATCTTGACGGTGCCGTCCTTATTGCGCATGAAGCCATCGACAACGGTCGTCTTGGTGGCGGTAACCATCCAGTTCTCGCCGTTGAAGGAAGCGGCCTGGCCGATAGCCGTCAGCTGTTCCTGAAGCTTGTCGATTTCAAGCTTGACCTGAGTCTTATCGACAGAGCTTTCGCTGGCGGTAACCAGCTTGGACTTGATCTCGTTGACGACATCGATTGCGCTGTCCATTGCGGCATAGGCCGTATCGACCTTGGCAGCACCAACGCCGAGAGCGTCCGTAGCAGCGCCGAGCGCCTTGTTGTCGGACTTCATGGTCGTGGAGATGGACCAATAAGCGACGTTATCCTTTGCCGAGGAAACCTTCAGGCCGGTAGACACATTGGTCTGAGCGCCTTGCAGCTTGCTGTTGACGTCGCGCAAAGTCTGGAGAGCATTCGTCGCGCTCGAGTTGAAGTTAATGCTAGACATGGTTGCCCCTTTTAACGAAATACATGAGAGGGACATGCCGGATTCCACCGGCGTAAACGGTTCGGCCTCATGCCACTCGGGTCCATTTTCTGAAGGACACCAAACCCGTCACGTGAGGATGAAAATGACCCTCAACGATTGCCAACTTCTTAATTTGAACGGTCGAATCCCCCCTTCCCAGACCTATGGTTAACCCCAGGTGAAAGCGCATCCGCCGACCTTCAAGGCCACACGCAGGTGTCCCGTTTCGAGCAAGGTTCATCCTGTAGCGTCCGGTGAATTTTCTATCGCCGCAGATCGGTCGCGCCTCGAAAGGCGTACCGAGCAAGAGGACGCCACGGATCCATGTTAAACGAAATCAGCTATTCAGCCGCCTCCAAGCACTTCAAGACTGGACGCTACACCGATGCGCTGCATACGCTGAACAGGCTAATGGATACCAACCGTGACGCACGGACCTATGCGCTGCTTGCCAAGACCCTGATGCAGCTTGGATTGAAAGAGCAGGCTGCGACATCTTACGAGCTTGCCTATCAGCAAAACGGGATCGACGCCGAAACCTATCTGGTGGAGAGCATCAAGCTGTTTTACGATTGCGACCAGAAGGACAAGGCGCTCGCCCTTTCCAACAAGCTGATCCATCGCTTCCATAAATATCCGGACATCGCTTACATCGTCGGATCGTTGCTCATCGACCGCGGTCAAAATCGTATCGCGCGCACGTTGAAAACCATCTTGATGAAGAGCGAGAATATCGAGCACATCAAACTGGGTGCGCGGATTGCCATCACGACATGGGATCTTTTCGATCCGAGCGATATCGAGACGGCACGCGTTCTGCTTTCCAAGCTTCCGCGCAACAACCCGGTTCGTCTGATGTATCTCGTCTTCAGCCGCGAGCACAGCAGGTTCGACAATATAGAGAAGCACCAGCCGATCATCGATGCGGCGATTGCGGCCGGCGATACGTCATTCGTGTCGCTCGATGGTACCTTCTTCAATCTTCACTGGAGCGGCGACGAGTACATCAATCAGTTGGCCCGTTCCAACACGCCGGTTTTCACCCCCGACATGACGGAGCGCCGTCGCGCGATGCCGCACGAATGGGGCCAGAAAATCCGCATCGGCTATCTCTCGTCTGACTTCTTCGACAAACACGCAACGATGAAGCTGATCCGCCGGGTGCTGGAACTGCATGATCGCGACCGCTTTGAAGTCACGCTCTTCTGCCACTCCGATCCGGATCTCTTGAAGACCAACGAAGCCGACCGCAGCTTGTGGGGGGATGTGGTGACCATCCTCGATATGACGGACGAGGAGGCGCTTGCCGAAATCCGGGCGCGCAACATCGACATCCTGGTGGACCTGAAGGGTCATACCGCCGGCAACCGCACGGCAATCCTCAACATGGGTGCGGCACCCATCCAGGTGTCGTGGATCGGCTTCCCTGGCTCGGTCGTCAATATCGATCTGGATTACGCCGTCGGCGACCATTACGTGCTGCCGGACAGCTCAAAGCCGTTCTACCATGAGAAGTTCGTACGTCTGCCGGAGACCTATCAGCCCAACGACCCGGTCAATCGTCCGCTCGCAAAGCAGGTGACGCGCGCCGAAGTCGGGCTTCCAGAAGACGCATTCGTCTTTGCCTCGTTCAACGCCAACCGCAAAATCACACCCCGCGTGATGGAGTTATGGTGCGACATCCTGAACAAGACACCCAACAGCGTTATCTGGGTGCTCTTCAACAGCCAGGTCAGCGCCGTAAACATCATGAAGAAGTTCAACGAGAGCGGCATTCCCGCCAAGCGCGTCTTCCTGATGGGCAAGCTGGACTTCGAACTTCACCTCAACCGTATCACGGCAGCCGATCTCGGCCTCGACACTTTCCCGGTCAATGGCCATACGACGACGTCGGAACAGCTCTGGTCGGGACTGCCGGTCCTTACCGTCAAGGGCACAAACTTTGCCTCCCGCGTCAGCGAGAGCCTGTTGAACGCCATAGGCACTCCGGAACTCGTGGTCGAGAACGAGGAGGAATATGTGAACCAAGCTGTGTTCTACGCTCAGAACCCTGACCGCATGAAGGAGCTTCGTGAGCGGGTGGCGACAAACCGCTTCGTCACACCACTCTTCGATGCGGAACGCTTCTGCCGTCACCTTGAGACCGGCTACGAGATGATGGTCGAGCGGGCCAAGCAGGGGGTAGAGCCGGATCATTTCGATGTTCCTGCCCTTCCGAAGCGCGACGGTCCATTTCTAGAACGGTAATGCCTAGCACGAGAAAGGGCCGCCTCGAAAGAAGCGGCCCTTTTCGTGTGTAGTGTTAAGAGACGAAGCCCGCTTACATCACTGCGCGTAGTTACTCAGAGTACAGCTCACCTGCAGAGGTCACGATCTTCCAGCGGCCCTCCACCTTCGTCATTGAGAGAAGCTTACTTTCATCTGGCAGGACAGAGCCTATCTGCACCAGGAACATGCCGGACTTGTCCTCGATCAGCGCTCGTCCGTTCGAGACATGCAGCAACTTGAAGTTCGCACCGCCTGGGAAGGGTTGCTGAACCGATTGGTTGTCCGAATTCAGATCTTTATCGAGCGCAGGAACAGTTGCGGTGATGACGTTATCAACCGCTGCGTCCTTCTCGATCGCAGCGGCGGTGTCGTCGCCATGCGGAATGACGGCCTCCCCTCCGCCGCCGCCACGTTGCGGGACGTTCATCAAGGCTTCCCAGCCACGGCCGCTCATGCCGAATTTCTCCGGATTGAGGAAAACGTACCAGGGTAGAGCTGCTGCGGCCGCCGCAACACCGATGAGGCCGCCTGTCAGCCAACGATCGAATTGGCGGGACGCCTCGGCCGCGGTCGTGGTTCTGTTGCGCTTTTTGAACTTCATGGTCATGGTCCCCGTCGCTGTGCAGCCGCCTGGTTGTTAACAGGCGCGTTCCTCAGCGCATTTGCCAGTTCCGCATACGCGTCGATCACCGTCGGATCGCCAGGAGACTGCTTGAGAACTTCGTAAACGAAGGGAACCTGTTTGACGGCCATGTCGAGCTCTGCATCAACGCCCGGTCGATACCCGCCAATCAGGCGCAGATCCTTCGTCTCCTCGAAATTATGAATGAGTGATTTCAACCGCGAGACCAGCTTCTGCTGATCGGGCGTCCAGGCCTTGTGGGAAAGACGCGAGATCGATGCCAGCGGATTGATCGGAGGATAACGGCCTTCATCGGCGAGCGATCGGTCAAGCACGATGTGACCGTCAAGAATGCCGCGCGTCGAGTCCGAAATTGGATCGTTGTGATTGTCGCCATCAACGAGGATCGAGATGATGGCGGTAACCGTGCCAGTCCCCTCCTCGCCCGGTCCCGCCCGTTCCAGAAGCTTCGGAAGTTCGGTGAAGACCGAAGCGGGATATCCGCGTGCGATCGGCGGCTCGCCAGCTGCAATCGCCACTTCGCGGATTGCATGGGCAAAGCGGGTGATGCTGTCGGCGATGAACAGGACATTCTCGCCCTGATCGCGGAAGTGCTCAGCAATGGTCATGGCAACCAGCGGCGCCATCTTGCGCAACATCGGGCTCTCATCGCTCGTCGCAACGACCGCAATCGACTTTCTCATATTGTCGCCGAGCGTATCCTCGATGAATTCGCGCACTTCGCGACCGCGTTCGCCAACCAGCGCGATGACCACCTTGTCGAAGGCATCGGCCTTGGCGAGCATGGAGAGCAAGGTGGATTTACCCACGCCCGAGCCGGCAAAGACACCGAGACGCTGGCCTAAACATAGCGGAGTGAAGATATCGATGGCCTTCACGCCGGTCCGAAAGCCGGAGATGACGCGGCTGCGGCTCATGGATGGCGGCGGCAAGGTCATGACAGAGCGCTTTCGCACGCCTTTCAGAAGCGGACCATTGCCGTCGATCGGCTTGCAAAGCGAGTTGATCGTTCGTCCGCACCAGCTGTCATCTGGCTGGACACGAAACTCTCCCTCTCGCAACACAACGTCGTTGACGCCGATCGGCTCTCCCGGTTCGATTGGGCAGACATAGATGAGGTCCGGCTCGACACGCACGACCTCACCCAGATGCAATCCCGTCATACTTTTGTGAACGACGAACTCCCCAAGCCGCACATGTTCGGACAGACCGCTGACTGTGTAATGTCCGGCAGCAATGGTGCGCACACGTCCGCCGCGCGAAACAGGCGTTCCTGAGGCCAGTTGTGCAGCGACAATCTGAGCGAGCGCATCCAGTTTGCGAAACGGCGAAGGCTGCGGTTGGCTATCCATCATCGTTTGCGCCGATTACTGACCGCCGCCCAGCGTGCGGAGCGCCTGGGAAAGGTTGTCCTCCGTCGATTTCATCATCGACGAGATGCCTTCAAACGCACGGTTGACCTGAATCAACTGGGACATCTGCGAAACGCCGTTGATGTTGGAGGACTCGAGGAAGCCCTGAACCACACCGGCGCGATCGGCATCTACGACGGGCTGCGGTGGCTGCGCGAAGATCACGCCGCTGTTTTCATAGCGCACAAAACCCTTCTTCGGGTCGGCAGTGAACAATCCAATTTGCCCCATCGTCCTACCGTTCTGGGTAATGCGACCATCGGAACCAACGGTCGGCTCGCCTGCAGCGAGGTTGAGCTGGATCGGCGCGCCGCCTGGATCGAGAACGGGATAACCCTTGGTCGAGATCAGTTCACCATTCGTCGACATGGAGAAGCGACCGTCACGCGTCAGGACCTGGCCTGCCGGTGTGTTAATAGCAAACCATGCGTCGCCCTTGACGGCAAAATCGAACGGGTTTCCTGTCCGCTCCACTTCGCCGTTCTTCGTCGAAAGATAGTCATTACCCTGCGTGACGAAGGCGATGTTAGCGCGAAGATCGTTCTTCGTTTCGGCCATGACCTGGTTGAACTTCACCTCGGTGCCGCGAAAGCCGACCGTGTTCATGTTGGCGATATTGTCCGCGATGGTCGTAAGGCGGCGTTCCAATGCGATCTGGGACGAAATACCAACATAAATACCAGATTGCATGTCGTTCTCCTGTTCGGACTTCCAGCCAAGGACGTGCGGCCAAACTCGGCGCATCATGGCTTTAAGACCTAGAGGGGTTTGCTTGCGCGAAACTTTTGGGGTTCGGCTCCGGGACGGGCTTGCAAAGATCGGGTGGCGTCGGCGGCTCCCATCCTCCAGCAAAGACCTCCGTGATGAACATCGAGAAGGGTGGCGCCAGCAGCGAACCACCTCAAAGCCAGCCTCGCGCAAGGCATGATGCCTAACCATTCAGGAGAAAAATTGGCTGCAGGTGTGAGCGTCAGATGAATATCGTTATTGGACTGGTTATTACTTTCGGCTGTATTCTCGGCGGCTTCATGGCCATGGGCGGACATTTGGATGTCCTTGTTCAGCCCTTCGAGCTCGTGATTATCGGCGGTGCAGGCCTCGGCGGCTTCATCATGTCCAACCCGATGAAGGTGGTGAAGGACTCCGGCAAGGCGCTGGGCGAAGCTTTCAAGTTCGCAGTACCAAAGGAACGCCATTATCTCGATGTGCTCGGTGTTCTCTATTCTCTGATGCGCGATCTGCGCACCAAGTCGCGCAACGAAATCGAAGCCCATATCGACAATCCGGAAGAATCCTCCATCTTCCAAACGGCTCCGTCGGTTCTCAAGAACAAGGAACTCACGTCCTTCATCTGCGACTATGTCCGTCTGATCATCATCGGAAATGCGCGCAGCCATGAAATCGAAGCGCTGATGGACGAGGAAATTGAAACGATCCTCTACGACAAGCTGAAGCCCTACAACGCGATTACCGCGATGGGCGATTCCTTCCCGGCGATCGGTATCGTCGCCGCCGTTCTCGGCGTGATCAAGGCCATGGGTAAGATCAACGAGCCGCCTGCGGTTCTTGGGGGTCTGATCGGTGCGGCGCTTGTCGGTACCATGCTTGGCATTCTGCTTTCCTACTCGATCTGCAACCCGCTCGCCTCTCAGGTCAAAATCGTCCGTTCGAAGCAGCACAGACTGTATGTCATCGTAAAGCAGACACTGATTGCCTACATGAACGGCTCGGTCCCACAGGTCGCGCTGGAGTATGGACGAAAGACGATTTCCGGCTACGAGCGTCCTTCGATCGACGCCGTCGAGCAGGAAATGATGAACCCTGGCGGCGACCAGAAGGCGGCTTGATATGGCGATTGCTGCGGACCACAGCTCTTCCTTCAGAATGGAACCTTCTCTGCTCGCCAAGCTCACCGGTGGGCTTGGTGACAGCAAGACCGTCACCAAGATCGGTGCCGAGATCGGTCAGGTCTATGGCACCTTCCTGCCCGATGTTTTCCACAGCGAGACCAGCATCGACATCGAGGTGGATTACGAGACTTGCGAATCCGGCCTGATGACCGATCTGATTGCGAAGCTCGGCAAGGATTACGCTGTTGCGGATTGCTCGCTACGCAACTGGTGCAACAATTTCATGCTGGGTGTCGGCAACGGCTTCGTCATGGCCTTGATGGAGCGCATGCTAGGGGCCGCCCCCGATACGATCATGGAACCGGAAGTGCGGGCTCTGTCCCCGATCGAGCTCGATCTTTCAGCGTTGATACTCGACCGAATCGCTGGCGTTCTGCGCTCTGCGGTCAACGCCTCCGGTGGCTTCGAGGTGACGATTGAGCCGCCTTTCAATGCAACCGGGAAGAGCAACTACGATGAGGCGATGTTCGGCCAGTTCGGTATGCTGATCCGGTCGAAGATCGCAATCGGCAAGGTTGCCTCTGAATTTGCGCTGATTATTCCTCAGCGCACACTTCTCAAGACCACGATCGTCACGCCGAAGCCATCGGCCGGGGCCTTGAAGAAGCAGGAAGAGTGGATGGAGATGATTTCCGAGCAGGTCAAGCGTTCCCAGGTGACGCTTGAAGCGAAAATCAGACTGCAGACACTGACACTGAAGACTATCTCACGCCTTGTGGAAGGAGACGTCATTCCTTTCCGGGACGCGAAGCAGGATGATATCTGCGTCGAAGTAAGCGCAAACGGAGCAAAAATGTATAATTGCGAGTTTGGGCGAGCCGGGGACCGCTACACGGTCCGGGTCAAGAACAACGTCTCTACGGATGACGAAATCCTAAGACACCTGATGGGTTGAGATCGCTCAACACTACCTTAGGTTTTAGGCAGGCTGACGCAAGTTTCAAAAGGAATAATTATCGCATGGCTACGAAAAAGACCCCTGTAACCGACGACGACCTGATGCCTTCGCTCGATAACACGGGCGAACTGGATCATGCTATCGATGGGCTGCGCGACGTCTTGAAAAGCGACGCTGAGGGTTCGCTCTCCGCCTTCGGAGACTTTGGCGACTTCGATGGTGGCGCTGCCACAAGTCCGCTGGGCGACGACCTCGACTCGTTTGGCTTCGACGCAGGCGTGGCGCCCGCAGCAGCACCGCTTGGCAGCGGTCTGTCGGATAATTTGGACCTGATCATGGACATCCCGATCGATGTCCAGATCGTTTTGGGAACCAGCCGCATGCTGGTATCAGGCCTGATGGGCCTGGAAGAGGGAGCAACAATTGCGCTCGATCGACGAATCGGCGAACCTGTTGAGATCATGGTGAACGGTCGTTGCATCGCACGCGGCGAAATTACCGTTCTGGAAGACGACGATACACGTTTCGGTGTGAAGCTGATCGAAGTGCTGAGTACTAAGAAGACCTGATCCCTGTGGGGACGGAGAGGAAAGACCATGATGGACTTTGAGGATTTCGGTAACCCGATCTTAGGGAAACCGTTGTCTCAGGCTGAAAAGGCTGCCGCCGTGCTCTTGGCAATGGGCAAGGGCGTGGCTGGAAAACTGTTGAAGTTTTTCACCCAGGCCGAGCTTCAGACCATCATCAATTCCGCTCAGACTCTCCGCGTCATCCCCCCAGATGAGCTTGCCCAGATCGTTGCCGAGTTCGAAGACCTCTTCACCGAGGGCACGGGCCTCATGGATAATGCCAAGGCTATCGAAGCTATCCTCGAAGAAGGTCTCACCCCTGACGAAGTGGACGGCCTCCTCGGTCGTCGTGCCGCGTTCCAATCCTTCGAAACGTCCATCTGGGATCAGTTGCAGGATTCCGATCCGCAATTCATCGGCAAGTATGTCATGCGTGAGCATCCGCAGACGATCGCCTATATTCTTTCGATGCTGCCATCTTCCTTCGGCGCCAAGGTTCTGCTGACCATTCCGGACGAGCAGCGTGCGGATATCATGAACCGTACGGTAAACATGAAGGAAGTCAGCCCGACCGCCGCGCAGATCATCGAAAAGCGCGTGCTGGCGCTGATTGCCGAAGTCGAGGCGGAGCGCAACGCAACCGGCTCCATCAAGGTCGCAGACCTGATGAACGAACTGGAGAAACCCCAGGTCGACACGCTTCTCAGTTCGCTTGAAACCCTCAGCCGCGAATCGGCGAACAAGGTCAAGCCGAAGATCTTCCTCTTCGAAGACCTTATGTACATGCCGCAACGCAGCCGCGTCACGCTCCTCAGCGACATTACCGGCGATGTCCTCACGATGGCGCTGCGTGGCGCCACGACGGAAATCAAGGAATGTGTTCTGTCGAGCATCAGTCCACGCCAACGCCGCATGATCGAGTCCGATCTTTCCGCAGGCGGAACGAACATCAACACCCGCGAGGTTGCGGTGGCCCGCCGTACAGTGGCACAGGAAGCCATCCGCATGGCCAATTCCGGCCAGATCGTGCTCAAGGAAGCCGCGCCAGCAGAAGGCGAGCCAGCGGCAGCGTAACGCCTTCCTAGTTGATAACACCTGCTGCATGACGCTCGCGCCTTGCAGGTCTTCCACCAAGACTGTATCTTCTTTCGCGGACCTGCCAGGCAAAGGCGGGTTTTTTCAGTTTGAGCGTCCCACGATCTTTGGTTCGTGCCTGACGTCCAAGTCTTTGTCTTAACGCAGCCCGTTATCGCAAAACCGCTGAAGATTGAGCGTGACGTGCCTTAGGGAGGTCTTGTCTTGGCAGACGAAGACAAAGACAGCAAAACAGAAGACCCATCAGAGAAAAAACTTCGCGACGCGGTGGAGAAAGGCAATATCCCTGCGTCGACCGAAGCGTCTCTGTTTGCGTCTTCCCTGGCGTTTTACGTCTATCTCGTTTTCTTCGCGCCGGACGGCGTCAGGCGTCTGGGTGAGTCGCTGAAAGATGTGATCGAGAGACCTGAACAATGGCGTCTGAACACGGCAGGCGATCTCCTTTCTCTCGGTCTGCATCTCGCCAAGGAAGCAAGCGCGCTGCTTTTACCCGCTGGGATCATGTTCATCATATTCGGCCTCGGCCAGTCCTTTGCCCAGAACCTTCCGCAGTTCGTTCTCGACCGAATCACTCCTAAGACCGAGCGCATTTCGCCAATCAAAGGCTTCAAGCGCATCTACAGCATCGACGGCCTGATCAATTTCGGAAAGTCGCTGTTTAAGGTGGTCATCGTTGCCATCATCATGGCGATGGTACTGAAAGGCGACTACTTCAAGCTTTTGGGTGCGCTCAACACCGACCCGCAGCTAATCGTTCCGACAGGCTACGAAGCGTTGAAGAAGATGATGATCGTCATTCTCTTCTCAACGGGCATTCTCGCAGTCGCCGACTATTTCTGGACCAATCATCGCTGGTACAGCAACCTCAGAATGACCAAGCAGGAAGTCAAGGACGAGCACAAGCAATCGCAGGGCGACCCGGTCGTCAAGGCCCGCCAGCGCTCGATCGCGCGCGATCGCGCCCGTCGCCGCATGATGGACAGCGTTCCGAGAGCCACCCTCATCATCACCAACCCGACCCACTACGCCGTTGCTTTGCGCTACGTAAAAGAAGAAAGCGATGCGCCGATTGTCGTTGCCAAGGGCCAGGATCTGATCGCTCTGCGTATCAGAGAGATTGCCACGGAAAACAACATTCCGATTTTTGAAGACCCGCCACTCGCTCGCTCCATGTTTGCGCAAGTCTCGGTCGATAGCGTCATCCCGTCAGTATTTTATAAGGCTGTGGCGGAACTCATTCACAAGGTTTACGCCGCACGTCAGAACAAAAGACGGGTAAACTGATTGATATGAAAAAATGCCCATATTCGGCTCAACGAGAAGAGATAGTTGCACGCGCAATCGGTCCCGTAGCGGCCGAGCTTCGTCTGATTGACGCTGCTGATCTGATATCTCTTTTAAAGTTTGAATATTACAACAGCTTGTCGGATCTCGTGGATTCGGCAGCCGAACTCTACTTCCACCCGGGGACTGTTCATTTCGGAATTGGAGGAGATTACACGCTCGATTGGGACACCTATCCTTCGATCACGCTCGATCTGGAGATCAAGCCGAAGGGCGTCACGATCTATGCGCAACTGATGCTCGGCAAGGATCATGCCGGCGTCAACATCAACTACATCAATTTCCAAAACCCATCGAACGACCCGAACGAAAACACCGCTTTCCTGGCCGATAGCCTGCGCTACGCCACTTTCTACAAGAATGCGGACACCGTTGCGATGAATGCAGCGCACTAAAATCCTGACCGTTTAACCCGTATACGTACTTCATCCTCAGACGACAAAAGAGGCGCATGGGACGATGCGCCTCTTTTGTATTGTGTGATCCGATGCTGGCCAAAGCTGTGCTTAGCACTGAACAGCCGAGTTTAGTCCGTCGAAAACATCACGCCGATTTCTTCAAGATGTATTCAGACAGTCTCTCTGCGGCATCGGCAATCTGGGCGGGATCGCGCAGGAAGCAGGCGCGCAGGAAGAGTTCCCCGCCCGCACCGAACGCCATGCCGGGGGCGAGGCCCACGCCGACCTTATCGACGATATCGAAAGCCGCCGCGCGCGTATCCGTCACACCATCGATCTTCAGGAACGCGTAAAGCGCTCCATCAGGCTTCAGAGTTTCGACCCGGTTGGTGGCGATCAGCGCATCGCAAAGAATGTCGCGAGAGCGTGCCGCACGGTCAAAGTTCTGCGCCACGAACTCGTCGCCGTGATCGAGTGCAGCAATTGCACCACGCTGCATGAACTGCGCAACGCCGGAGGTCGAGTACTGGATCAGGTTTTCGATCACCTGACCGATTTCCGGCGGAGCGACCAGCCAACCGACGCGCCAGCCTGTCATAGACCAGTTCTTGGAGAAGGAGTTGGCAAACACGATCCTGTCGCCCTCCTCCATGACGTCGAGAAAGGATGGGGCTCGCGCACCGGCATAGTAATAGAGCGCGTAGATCTCGTCGGCGATGATCCACAGACCATGCTTTCTCGCAAGCGTCAGAATATCTCGAAGATTATCTTGAGTCGCTGTCCAGCCCGTCGGGTTTGAAGGCGTATTGATGAAAAGCGCTTTGGTCTTCGGCGTGATTGCGCTTTCCAGCTTGTCGATATCGATGTCCCATGTGCCCTGAGCGAAATCGATCCCGACGGGTACTGCTGTCGCACCGGCAACGCCAATGGCCGCCACGATGTTGGGCCATGTCGGAGTCAGGTAAATCATTTCATCGCCAGGCGATGTCAGTGCCTGAACGGCGAGAACGATGGCCTGCATGCCGGAGCCGGTGACGTAGAAGTGCTCGGGTGAGAGCGAAGTACCGAAGTGCCGGTGATAATAACGGCCAAGCGCATCACGAAGCTCGGGAATGCCACGCTGCCAGGTGTAAAAGGTTTCTCCTGCATTCAGCGCATCGGCTGCAGCCCTGGAGATGAAGTCCGGCGTGGCAAGATCACCCTCACCCACCCATAGGGGCAGAAGATTTTCGCGGGCATGGGCGTATTTCCTCACCTCGACGATACCGCTTTCTGGCGCTGCTAGAGAGCGGACACTGAGACTGTTCAAAACCGACATAGAAGGCACTCCGTTCGAGTGCCTTCTTAGCGCATCGCTTAACGGCTTTGCATGATATTCCGTGAAGAAACCACGGATTTTGCTGATGGGTAAGGGCCGCCCTCGACCCGATTTACCGGGTCTTCAACAGATCGCGGATTTCCGTCAGCAGCTTGACGTCTTCCGGTGGTGGAGCCGGCGCCTTCTTCTCTTCGACCTTCTCGCGCTCGACCGAGGCACGGATCTTGTTCACACCCTTGACCATGAGGAAGATGATCCAAGCCAGGATGAGGAAGTTGATGACGATGGTGATGAAGTTACCATAGGCGATGACCGCGCCCTGCTCTCGCGCGGCGGCCAGCGATGTGGCGGTCACGGTGGAGCTCAGTGGGATGAAATAGTTCGAGAAGTCAAACCCGCCGAAAATTGCGCCGACGATCGGCATGATCAGATCGTTGACGACGGAATCGACGATCTTGCTGAACGCCGCTCCAATGATGACGCCGACAGCCAGGTCCATGACGTTGCCGCGCGCGATAAATGTCTTGAATTCGTTGAGCATAAAGATGTCCCTCTTCGAAGCCCTCTTGCCTGCCGGGGCGAAACGCCTCCGGCGCTCTCACAATAGCACTCCGGTCGCTATTGTGCAGGTACTATGACGCGCGATCCGTGTATTTCGTTCCACGCATCTCCCGGTTGTTTTTGCCCTGTGCTTGTCCGTTGAACTTTATGCCAATGCGGCGCCAATTTTCATTTTGCTGGAAGTGTCATAAGCTTCTGCGCAATGAGTGGAGGGGACACTGCATTGCTGCCCGGCTGGATCATATTCGTCTCGGCCTTCGCCTATATTCTGCTGCTCTTTGCGGTCGCGAGTTACGGCGACCGTAAGAGCCGACGCAAGACCGTTCCCAACAGGGGCCGGCCGGTGGTCTATGCGCTGAGCCTTGCGATCTACTGCACATCCTGGACCTACTTTGGTGGCGTCGGTCTTGCCTCCGAACGCGGCCTCGAATTTCTCGGGATCTATACCGGCCCGATCCTGGCCTTCACTTTGGGGATGCCCATCATTCGACGCATCGTCGAGCTCGCCAAGGCGGAGAAGCTGACTTCGGTCGCAGACTTCATTGCCGCACGCTACGGTAAGAACCCGGCCGTCGCGATGATCGTTTCGATCATCGCGCTCGTGGGCGCCATCCCCTACATTGCCTTGCAGTTGAAGGCGGTTTCCAGCTCGGTCGCCACGATGGTCGATCCGCGCGATTACGGCATCGGTAGTGGCAACCTCTACTTTCTCGACCTTCCGCTCATCGTCACGGTGGTGATGGCAGGTTTTGCAATCATGTTCGGCACGCGCCATACCGATGCGACGGAGCATCAGGACGGGCTGATCCTGGCGATTTCTATGGAATCGGTCGTCAAGCTGGTAGCGATCTGCACCGCGGGCATCTATGTCGTCTTCTTCCTGTTCGATGGTCCAGCAGAGCTTTGGCGGCTCGCTTCGGAAAACACACAGGTGATGGAGGCGGTTTCCTACCAGACCCCGATCAGCCGCTGGATCGTGCTCACACTCCTATCGGCCTTCGCCATCATCCTATTGCCGCGGCAATTCCACGTGACGGTGGTCGAAAATCGCACGCCGAAAGAATTGAGAACTGCAGGCCTTTTGCTGCCGCTCTATCTGATAGCCATCAACATTTTCGTGCTGCCAATCGCCGTCGCTGGCCTTCTGACGATCGGCAATAATGGCAATGCCGATCTCTATGTCTT
This sequence comes from Agrobacterium larrymoorei, assembly GCF_037722385.1. Lineage (GTDB taxonomy): Bacteria > Pseudomonadota > Alphaproteobacteria > Rhizobiales > Rhizobiaceae > Agrobacterium > Agrobacterium larrymoorei_C. The sequence continues at coordinate 136,710 of NZ_JBBKAQ010000016.1, read as the reverse complement.
GCAGTTGCCGCTCTTTAACGGCGTTCCTGTCGTGTCGCTGATCACCTTCATCGGTGGCTTCTCCGCGGCGACGGCAATGGTGATCGTGGCTTCCGTGGCGCTATCGATCATGGTGTCGAACGACATTCTGATGCCGATCTTCCTGCGACAGAAGCTCCTGACCCGTTCGCCGCACAGTGACGACTTCGCCAAGACGCTCCTCAACATCCGCCGCACAGCGATTTTCATCGTGCTGCTGCTTGGCTATTGCTACTATCGCGCGGCGGACAGTACATCGGGTCTTGCCTCGATCGGCCTGCTGGCTTTTGCTGCAATAGCACAGATGGCGCCGTCGCTTTTCGGCGGATTGCTGTGGCGGCGCGCCAATGCCCGCGGCGCAATCGCTGGCCTCAGCTCCGGCTTCCTTGTCTGGGCCTATCTCCTCTTCCTGCCAAGCCTCGGCGGTCCGGACTATTCCTATGTTGCGGCCGGCGTTCTGAGCTTCATTTTCCCGGGAACGGAGTTGTTCAGCGGGCCGGGTGCCGATCCACTCGTCAATGCCGTGACACTTAGCCTGCTCATCAACTCCCTTGCCTTCGTGCTGGGCTCGCTGTCGCGCAACCCCCGCCCGGTCGAGCGCATCCAGTCCGGTATCTTCGTCAAGCGCCATTCCAAATCGCAATTCGCTACCCGCGGCTGGAAGACACGCGTGAGCGTCGGTGACCTGAAAAGCGCTGTCGCCCGTTATCTTGGCGAAGAGCGGATGCTTCGCTCGCTTTCGGCTTACGAAAAGACAGCCGGACGAAAGCTGGAGGATGAGCAGCCCGCGGATATGGCATTGATCCATTTCTCCGAGCAGCTGTTGGGCAGCGCCATCGGCTCATCCTCGGCCCGTTTGGTGCTCTCCCTCATCCTGCAAAAGGCCGAAGACACCAGCGCCGATACCGCCTGGCTGCTCGACCAGGCAAGCGAAGCGCTGCAATATAATCAGGATATGCTGCAGACGGCGCTGGCGCAGATGGATCAGGGCATTGCTGTCTTCGACGCTTCTCAGCAACTGACGATATGGAACAGACGCTTTCGCACCCTTCTCGACCTGCCGGAGCATTTCGGGCGCGTCGGCCTGCCGCTCGCTGAGATCGTCGCCCTGTTGGAAGAACGTGGCGATATCGAGCCAGGCGACCAGGGGGAGCGCATCGCCCAGTTTCTGACGATCGATCGCCCCTTCTCACTGGTGCTCGCCGGTGGTTCTCGCATCGTCGAAGTGCGCTCCAATGCCATGCCAGACAAGGGGGTGGTCGCGACCTTCACCGACATCACCCAACGGGTTGAGAGCGACCAGGCGCTGAAACAGGCCAACGAGACGCTGGAGCAACGCGTTGCAGAACGCACCGGCGAACTCATGCGTGTCAATCACGAATTGGCAGAGGCACGCGCCTCCGCCGATGAGGCCAATATCGGCAAGACCCGTTTCTTCGCTGCCGCAGGCCACGATATCCTGCAACCGCTCAACGCGGCGCGGCTCTACTCTTCAGCATTGGTGGAGCGTATCGGCCATTCGGAAAATACCAATCTGGTGCAGAATATCGATTCGGCATTGGAATCGGTCGAGACGATCCTTGGCGCGGTGTTGGATATTTCTCGTCTCGACACAGGCTCGATGAAGCCGCGTATGGCAAGCGTGCCGCTCAACGATCTGCTGAAGCGCATCGAAACCGATTTTGCGCCCATGGCGCGCGAAAAGAATCTCGAATTCGTGGTGATGCCGACATCCTTGACCGTGCGCTCCGACATCAACTTGCTTCGTCGTCTTGTCCAGAACCTTGTCTCCAACGCCATCAAATACACCATGTCCGGCAAGGTGCTGGTCGGCGCGCGCCGTCGCGGTGGCGATGTGATAATCCAGGTGATCGATTCAGGCATGGGTATTCCCGCCTCGAAATTCCGGACGATCTTCAAGGAATTCACTCGGCTTGATGGAGGGATGAAGGCGGCAGCCGGCCTCGGTCTCGGCCTTTCGATCGTCGATCGACTTTCGCGGGTGCTGCACCATCCGGTTCAGCTATCCTCCGTTGTTGGCAAGGGTACCTCTTTCCAGGTGCAGTTGCCGCGAGAGGCGCAGAGTAGCAAGCAGAGCAAGGAGGCGGGACGTACGAACCCCTCCCCTCAACAGATGCAACTGACCGGCTTTCATATTCTTTGCATCGATAATGAGCCAAAGATCCTTGAAGGCATGTCCGTCCTGCTGACTGGCTGGGGATGCAAGGTCTCGCAAGCGGCCTCAGCCGATGATCTCGGCGTCACTCTCGGCAAATCGGGCATTCCAGACATGATCGTTGCAGACTACCACCTTGGCGAAGGCACAGGCATCGATCTCATCCTTCAACTGCGCGAAAGGCTGAAATCGCAGATCCCGGCGCTGCTCATAACAGCCGACCGCACGCCGGAGGTTCGTGCCGAAGCGGAGAAGCATGGCATCGGCGTCCAGCACAAGCCAGTACGCCCCGCAGCCCTTCGTGCTTATGTCACACAGGTCTTCAACACGCGGCGAGCCGCTGCGGAGTGAACTAGTTTACAAAGCGGGTGAACGCATCGGTACAAAAAAAGCCGCCCTTCCGGAGAAGGACGGCTATCGTGCACAGGTGGCTCGGCTTTATTAGGCCGCGCGGCCGTATTGGCTGTGTCGAGCGGCTCCTGCCTGCGACTGCTCCATGCGGAACCGCTGCAGAAGGCCAAGCAGTGCATCGACTTCATCGGCAAGCATCTGGCTTGCCGCGCTCGATTCCTCCGCCATGGCCGCGTTTTGCTGCGTCATCTGGTCCATCTGATTGACCGAGCTGTTGACTTCCTGCAGCGCGGACGCCTGATCGTGGGTCGCCGTGGCAATGGTTTCGACATGCTTGCTGACGGTGACGATCTGCTGGCTGATCGAGGAGAGAACCTGACCGGCCTCCTGCACGAGAAGCGACCCGGAGTTTACCTCTCGCGTCGACTGGTTGATCAGCGCCTTGATTTCGTGAGCCGCTTCTGCGGAACGCTGGGCAAGTTCACGCACTTCCTGTGCTACGACGGCAAAGCCCTTGCCCGCTTCACCGGCGCGCGCGGCTTCGATACCGGCGTTCAGCGCAAGAAGATTGGTCTGGAAGGCAATGTCGTCGATGACCTCGATGATCTGCTCTATCTTCTGCGACGCCTCTTCGATGCGGCCCATGGCATCGACAGCGTTCTTGACGACGGTGCCGGAGCTGTCGGCACTGTCCTGCGTTATACGAACCGCCTTGTTGGCTTCGCGGGCACGGTCGGCGGAGGATTTCACGGTGACCGTGATTTCCTCGACAGCGGCGGCCGTCTGTTCCAGAGAAGCGGCTTGCGATTCTGTGCGGCGCGACAGATCGTCGGATGATTTGCGCATTTCGGCGCCATTGTTCTGAATGACGAAGGTGCGCTCACGTACCTGCTGAAGCACATCCTTGAGGTTGGCAAGCGAGGTATTGAAATCCACACGAAGCTGTTCGAGACGGCCGGAGAAGGGAACGTCGAGCGTCTGCGTGAGGTCGCCGTCGGAGAGGCGCGCAAGACCGGCCGCCAGCTGGCCGACAGCAAATTCGATCTGACGATCGGTATCCATCTTTTCGGCGTCATTTTGCGCACGCTCGGCCTCCGCCTGAGCATGCTCTTGCGCGCTCTGGCCTTCGATGCGAAGCTTTTCCCGTGCGTTGTCGCGGAAGACTTCTAGAGCCCTGGCAATATCGCCGAACTCGTTCTTGCGCTCCATGTAAGGGATCTCGGTATTGAGTTTGCCCTGAGACAGAGATCTGATCGCTTCCGTCAGGTTACCGAGAGGACGCATACTGCGCTTGATCACGAAGTAGCCGAGAATGCTGAACGCCAGCATGACAGCAGCGCCGACGACGAGGATCATGTTGCGCAGACCGTCGATATGGCCCTGGTAGAACTCCATGGGCACACCGACGAACAGGATGCCGACCGGTGTGCCCTTCTTGGACATCACCGGCATGTAGCCAGACATGTAGTTACGGCCGAAAAGGGTTGCAGCGCCGAAGTAGGATTCGCCCTTGGTGATCTTCGCGTATGCGGCACCATCAACAGCGAGCTTCGTGCCAACGGCACGCTCGCCTTTCTCATTCTTCAGGCTGGTCGAGATGCGGAGGAAGTCCGTGCCCTGCGCCTGGAAAACGGTTGCCACGCCGCCATTCGCCATGCCAACGCGATCCACCAGATCAAAATCGAGCAGGGTGCCGATGCTTGGGCGGCTGACAGATTTCAGCTCGCCATTTTCGATCGCGAGCGTGGTTCCGCCGACTTTCATCTCATAGAGGATCGCCATGCTACGAACGGCACGTTCCGTATCCATCAAAGCCGTCTGCATGACGTCTTCTTTCAACCGAACATAGGTTGAAGTACCGACGGCAACGATACCAAGGAAGATGAGACCGATGGTCAGACAAACAATCTGAACCACGATGGATCTCGACACGAAACGCCCCATTGCTAAACCCCAATCTTTACGAGTTGAGGTAATTTGAAGCAAAAGGATTAATATTCAGGGAATTCTACAACAGCCTGAGCTACGCCAGCCCGTCTGGAAATCAACTCCAAGATGCTGATTCGACATCGAAATGTCGTTCAGCAGAGAAACACGCTATCCGACCAGGAATGGCTTTTGTCAAAAAAATACCAAGCAGCACCGCGCGTTCAGGAGCGTTGACGAGCGTCAGGGGCGCCAATAGCTGGATTAAATTATCGCGAATGTCAGTGAATAAAGCCGAGCCGGATAGCCTTGGCGATTGCCTGAATGCGATTGACGGAATCAAGCTTGATGGTGGCGGAACCCAGATACGCATTCACAGTGTGAACTGACAGACCGAGTTTCGCCGCGATTTCTTCGCTGATCCGGCCATCGCCAGCCAATTGCAGACAGGCGACTTCGCGCTCGCTCAGAGCCTCGGAGGGCGAGACGCGACGCTCATCCATGGCCAAGAGATCGATCATGATCTGCGTGGATTTCACGTGTTGCTCCAGCATCAGTTCATTATCGAGCAGCAGGTTCCCACCGCAGAAGATGACAAAGCCGTTGCCCATCGTCCCAAGCCTTACGGGGAAGCCAACCCCTGAATAGCCGAGAACGTCATTGTCGAGCCGGATGAGAAGGGCGGGCACGTCCGGCAGATCGGCAAAACCCGCTTCGTGCTCGCTCGTCCAGGCGACAGGTAAAAGCGAGGACTCGAGATGATCGAGCAGACGCTCTCCGAGAACCTTGACCATCTGAGCGCTTTGTTCACCGGCGGAAAGACCGAGATTTTCAAGATCGCAGGAGAGCTTTCGCTTGTTCGGAAATCCGGCTGCGACGGCGCGCAGAACGACGAAGTTCTTGGCGCCAAGACTTCTCTGCATCGCAACGAGCTTGGGGAACAGGTCGGAGCGCGTCACCGAGGGAACGGTCTTCGAAACTGTCGGCTGGCCTGGCGCCTCATTGCTCAGATCCTTGACGAAACCCATGATGCGCCCTTCAGACAAGGTTGTTGCGGACCGCGTAGGCAATGGCCTCCGAGCGGGTCTTGGTTGCTGTCTTGCGCATGACGCTGGTGATATAGTTGTTGATGGTGTTGCGCGAGATACCGAGGATCATGGCCATTTCATCGCTGGTCTTGCCTTCGGCAATCCAGAAGAGGCATTCCAGCTCTCGTTCGGTCAGATCGATATCGCGCTCGGTCTTCGTGCCTTCCACAATGCCAAAGCTTGCAAAATAACCGGCCAGCAGTCCGGCTTCACGCAGACGATCCTCCGCCGGCAGAACGCCTTCGGCAAACATCAAAAGCAGCGAAAAGCGGATGCGTCCAACGCAAAACGTTATCGTCCAGTACTGGCGATCGATCCCTGCGGGCGCGACAGCGTCGTCTGGCAGTGAGAGAAGACGGGGCCTGAGCAAGGACAGGCATTTTTCCATTTCGCTGGAACGGCTCTGCGTCCCGGTCAATTCATTGGCAAGCTTGCGCACCAGATCGAAGGGCCAATCGGACGTGACGATGAAGCTTAAGCTTGCCTCCTGCAGGAGGTCTTCGCGAGCGAGGAGATAATGCGAGGCGCCGACATAGGATGTCAGATGTTCCATCGCAGCGATGATGTCACTTTCGGCCGCTGCGGCTGCAATCTTGCGAATGAGCTGGTTGCGCGGCAAAGGCCTCGCAATCGTTTCAGCTGGCGCGGCAGACAGCCTGCGAATATCGACATCCACTTTCAATAGCCTACGCCCTCTCGTTCCCCGGACGGGGATGCCTAAACGGGATGGAACTCATTTCCATTCAGAAGCGCCGCTTTCGACGAACACCCCTGGCGACCGAATCGTTATAGTCTAGGAGACGCTTGAAGAAATGTACCGGTCTGTAACGACCTATCCACTCTTTTTCGCGTGCACTACAACCCTGAACATATACCCGTTCGTATTTGCGCACATCCGCCTTTTCAACATTCCCCACCTGAAATCGGCGATTTGATGAACAAATACTAAATCACATCCGCAAACCATCTACAGCAAGAATTTTCGAATAAACAAAAAAGGCCGGATCTGATCCAGCCTTTTCCCTATTATGCTGCTTTCTCCACGGCCCATTTGCGCAGGATCTTGGCGGCGCGTTCTTCGCTGATCTCCACCATGCGCGAGAGCCTGCGTTCCGGCCCTTCGCGGACCCTGCGGTTGAAGTCGCCCTCGCCCGTGTCCCCGCCGAGGAGATCGTCGGTACTGTCGAAGCCGAAGTCGGCGCCAAAGCCCTCCATAAGACCTCCGGCAGCGCCACCGCCCATCGCAGGAGAGAAGTCCGGCAGCTCGAGCCCAGCCGAATCCTGCGCCAGTTCCGCCGAGGCAGGAGCCCCACCGGCAGACATGGAGCGGACGACCGGACGGACACCGAGCCAGACGACCAGGAAAGCGACCGCGACGAAGGCCAGCGAGTTGATGATGCCGGCAGAGTTGCGGCTCAGCACTTCGGTAACGCCTGGCCCTGCAACGGCCTCGTCGAGAAGCTGTGTTTCGAGGAAGTCCATTGCGGTGATCGTCACCACATCGCCGCGCTCGGTCGAGGTACCCGCAGCAGAGGTGACAATCTTCTGCATTTCCGCCAAGTAGGCGTCGATCTTGGCCTGATCTGCCGGATCACCGATCATCTTTGCAAGGCGGCCCTTGTTGACGACGACGGCCACGGAAATCTTGTCGATCGAATAGCCGTTACGAACGGTTGCGACAGTCTTGGAATTGATCTCGTAGTTGGTCTGCTCTTCTTTCTTGGCCGTCTCGTCGGACGACTTCGGAGCCCCGCCGCCGCTTTGCGGTGCGGCCTGTGGCACGTTCTGCTCGACAGTGGTAGCGGAATCCTGCTGGGTTTCCTGGGACTTCTGATCTTCTTTTGTGGAACGAACGGAACGCTCGACACGCGAGTTCGGATCGTAGACGGTCTCCTGGATCTGCTGGCTGTCGGTGTTGAGCGACGCGGTCACGCTGGAGCGGAAGTTGTCCATGCCGAGGAAGGGCGCAAGCGCCTTGTCGATCTTGGTTTCGAGTTCCTGCTGCACGTTCTGCGCCAGCGTCAGCGACCGGCTCATCGCGCCGTTGCTGACATCGTCGCCCGACGCCAGAAGCTGGCCGGTGGAATCAAGCAGCGTCACGTCATCGACCTCAAGGCCGGGAACTGCGGATGCAACGAGGTGACGAATGGAAGCGGAGGCCTTTCGGCCCGCGGACGCGCTCGCCCTGATCATGACGGAGGCAGTGGGCTTCTGTTCCCCTCGCCGGAAGTTGCCGACCTCGGGCATGACGATGTGAACTCGGGCTGCCGCGATCCCATCGATCTGCTGGATCGAACGGCCGATCTCACCTTCGAGAGCGCGAACGCGCGTCACTTCCTGCATGAAGGAGGTCAGGCCGAGAGAACCGACATGGTCGAACAGTTCGTAACCGGCATTGGCGCTGTCAGGCAGACCACGCTCGGCCAAGAGCAGACGCGCCTTGCTCGTCATGCCAACCGGAACCTGAATGCTCGTTCCGTCCGAGCCAACCTGAAAATCGACATTGGATTCTGCAAGCGCAATGCTGATCTTGTTCAGATCCATCGTTTCCAGGCCGACATAGAGCGTCTCGTAGGCCGGCTTGTTCACGTAAAGGGCTGCAGCGAGAATAATTGCCATGGACAGAACGCCCACACCACCCAGCACCAAAAGCCGCGTCTGGCCAAGGGCCGCGAAGTTTTTAAAAACCTGAGGGAGTTGATTTAACAGATTCATTCTGTTCCGCACCGTCATTCATGGGTTCGAGACCTTCTGGTCCCGATGCCACCCTAGAGGACGAAGCTTGCGCGAAGATTTCCCCATAGCTGGCCGCCGCCCTCCGGCTGGAGGACGGGTATAACGCCGCTAAACGTACCCTTTTAAGCGGCCAGATAGGTGGAAATGACGGCTGCGACCTGATCGGATGTCAGCGCACGCATGTGGGTGTTGAGTAGTGCCGTGACCTGGGCACTGGAAAGGCTGACCAGTGTCTCAGTGGAAAGTCCTGCGACGCCGCTGGAGCTGAAAGCGGCAATGTCTTCTGTCGAAAACTTGGCAATATTCTCCTTGGAAATCGAGGCGACCTGTGCGGCGGTCAGAGCTCCGACTTGAGAAGGCGTCAAAGCCTCACTCTGCTTTGTCGTCAGCGATGCGATTGCGCCGGTTGTAAGACCCGAAACGGCGCCACTGCTCAAGGCAACTATCTCCTCGGTTGAGAAAAGAGCGATGTCATCGGTACCAAGCGCTGCGGCCTGGACCGCATTCAAGCCCCCGATCTGCGCCGTCGTCAGCGCGGCAATCTGGCTCGTGCTCATCGCGACGATCTGATTATAGCCGAGATTGCCGATCTGGCTTGGAGTGAGAACCGCGATGTCGGCGCTGGTCAGGGAAGCGATGAGCGACGTGGAGAGTCCTCGGATCGCCGCCGTGCTGATCGCCGCAATGTCACCCGTCGAGAATGTCGCCATAGCGGAGGAAGAAATGCCGGCGAGGCCGTCGGCGCTCAGCGCCGCAATCTGACCCGTCGAGAGCGCGCCAATCTGATCGGGCGACATGGCGGCGATCTGCTTGCTGGTCAGCCCGGCAATCGCGGCAGTCGCGAGGCCTGCGACTTCCCCGGTCGATAGCGCCGCGATGAAGCCTGTCGACAGGCCGGCAATGGCAGAGGAATTGATCGCCGATAGTCTCTCAGGCGTAAAGGTATCGAGCATCTGCGCCGTCAATCCGGCGACGGCGCCAGATGTCATCGCATTGATCTGCGTTGTCGAAAGCGCATGCACCTGTTCCAGAGTCAATGCTGCGACCTGTTCGCTGGTCAGACCCGGGATGCTACCCGTGCCCAGTGCGACGATCTGGGCAGTGGAAAGCGCCGACAGATCGGCCGTCTTCACGCTGGCAATCTGCTGCGAAGACAATGCGCCAATTTGAGCAGTTGTAAGACTGATGAAGTGATCATGAGTGAATGCCGAAAGCTGGGTCGTGGAAAGACCGGACATGCCAAGCGTGCTCAGCGCGGCAATGGTTTCAGCCGAGAGCGACGCTATCGTTTGCGTCGATAGACCGGCAATGCCAGCCGCACCGATCGCGCCGATATCCGCCGTTGAGAAGGAGCGCAATTGGGCCGCGCTCAGGGCACCAATCTGCCGCGAACCGAGAGCCGTGACTTGGGTCGGTGTGAAAGCCTCGACCTGATCGACGGTCATCTTTGATATCTGAAGCGTGGTCAGCCCGGCGATCCCGCCGGCGCTCAACGCACCAACCCTGTCTGGCGATAGAAGAGCGATGGCCTCCGTCGACAAGCCTGCTACGGCACCAGAGGTCATCGCCGCGAGATCTTCGGTCGAAAAGCGGGCGATGTCGTCCGTCCCCATCGCCGCGATCTGCGTGGAGGTCAATGCGCCGACCTGTGCAGGATTGAGCGCTTCGACCTGATCGGCCGACAGCGCCGTGATGGATGCCGACGAAAGTCCGGCAATAGCGGCAGTGCTCAAAGCTGCGATCTGCTCTCTGGAAAGAGCGCCGATGCTGGCGGCGCCGAGAACGGCGACTTGACGTGAACCGAGAGCGCCAATCTGAGCCGTCGTGAGGGCCTCCAACTGCTCTTTCTTCAAGACGGCTATCTGCCCGGTCGAGAGGCCGGCGATGCTCGCCGTTCCGAGTGTCGCGATGCGGTCGGCGGAAAGGCTGGCAAGAGTGCCGGTGGAAAGGCCGGCGACGGCGGAAGAGGTCAGTGCTGCCAATTCCGCGGTGGAGAAGGCGCCGAGGTCGTCGGTGCCAAGAGCGCTGACCTGGAGGGACGTAAAGGCTGCGACCTGCGCGGTATTGAATGCTTCGACCTGGCTCGTGTTCAGAGCGGCAATCTGATCGGAAGACAGGCCTGCGATGCCTGTGGAGCTGAGGGCGGCGACCTGCGCTGTCGTCAGCGCAGCTATATTGGCTGTGGAGATAGCGGCGACTTGCCGCGAGCCAAGCGAAGCAATCTGCGCCGTCGTCAGACCGGCAAGCTGGGCGCTCGTCAATGATGCCATCTGGCCTGTGGAGAGGCCTTGAATACCCCCTGTCGTGCCTAGCACGGCAATGCGATCGGCGGACAGGCTGGCAAGTGCCGTCGTCGAAAGACCCAGAATGGCACTCGAACTCAGCGCAGCAAGCTCAGCGGTGGAGAAGACCGCCAAGTCATCCGTTCCGAGTGCGGCGACCTGTGTCGAACTCAGCAGAGCCACCTGCGACGTCTTGAGTGCTTCGACTTGCAGCGTGGTCAACTTGGAAATCTGCTCTGCAGTCAAACCTAAAACGCTGGCATCATTTAATGCGGCTATTTGCGATGTGCTGAGAGCTTCAATGCCGGCGGTCCCGAGAACGCCGATTTGGCGCGATCCGAGCGCGCCTACCTGGGAGGTCGTCAGGCTGCTAACCTGCGTCACGCTAAGGGCTGCAACCTGAGCTGTGGTCAAGCCGGACACCCCGGCAGTGGACAGGGCCGCAATCGCATCCGTTGGCAGCGCAGCAAGGGTTGCCGTCGGCAAGCCTGCGATTGCACCGGATGTGAAGGCCGCGATATCCTTGGACGAAAACGCTTTGATCTGATCGGCCGATAGCGCCGCGACCTGCGAAGATGTCAGCGCGCCGACCTGCTCGCTTGTCAGCGCTTCCGCCTGCAGCGTTGTCAGCTTCGTCACCTGACCCGCAGAAAGGCCGAGCACAGCATCCTTGCTTAAGGAGGCGATCTGTTGCGTGTCGAGGGTGGCGATGCCGGCCGTGCCCAAAGCTGCAATTTGCCTAGACGACAGTGCCGCCACCTGTCGCGTGGTCAGCGCCTTCAGCTGGTCCGAATTTAGCACCGCAATTTGACCGGTCGTCAGACCCGAAATTCCGGCCGGGCTGATCGCAGCCAGGTCTTCGGTGATCATTTTCGACACAGTTTCGGTGGAGAGGCCCGCGACTGCCGACCCGTTGATCGCGCCGAGCGCCGCTGCAGACAAGGCGCTGAGATCATCCGTTCCGAGAGCTGCAACCTGTTGCGATGTCAATGCCGCCACCTGCCTGGTCGACAAGGCAGCAATCTGTCCTGTTGTCAGCGCAGTTATCTGGCCTGTGGTCAAGGCGGCCACTGCCACCGTCCCGAGTGCTGTGATCTGGCCAGTGCTCAAGCCTGCAATCGTTTCGGTCGGTAACGCGCCGATCATGCCCGGAGCGATGGCAGCGATATCGGCTGTGGAGAAGGTGGCGATATTTTCCTTGCCTAAAACGGCGATCTGCGCTGACGTCAGAGCGCCGACCTGTACGGCGGTCAGCGCTTCTGCCTGGAGCGTGGTAAGCTTGGCCATCTGCGTGGCCGTCAGTCCTGAGACGCCGCTGGTGCTGAAAGCCGCCACCTGCGCTGCCGATAGGGCTGCAATGTGGGCGGTGCCGAGCACCTTGACCTGGTCGGCCGAGAGCGCTGCAATCTGCTTCGTCGTCAAAGAGCCGATCTGTAGGGTTGACAGGGCAGACATCTGCTTGGTCGTCAGATTGCCCACAGCACTGGCATTCAACGCAACTGCCTGGGCGGTGGTGAGCGCTGACACAACAGCTGTGGAAAGACCGCTGATCGCAGCCGATTTGATAGCTGCGATATCGGCCGTCGAAAACAGAGCAACGTCATCCGTGCCGAAAGCCTCAAGCTGATCGGCAGAAAGAGCTGCGACCTGGCGAGATGTCAGCGCTTCCGCCTGCTCGGTCTTTAAAGCAGCGATCTGTCTTGTCGATAGCGCGGCGATGGCCGCCGTGCTCATTGCTGAGACCTGGGCCGTCGAGAGGGATGCAACTTGAGCCGTTCCCAATGCTGCGACTTGGGACGACGTGAAGGCAGCGATCTGGGATGTCGTCAGAACGGCCAGCTGCGCGGTCGTCATTGCAGGCAGATGGTCGGCAGGAAGATTGGTGACGGCGCTCGTTTTTAGCGCCGCGATCTGATCGGCAGAAAGCGCTGCCAGGCCAGCTGAACTCAGTGCAGCAGTTTGCACGGAATTGAGCGCCGCAACCTGTTTGGTGGTCAGCGCCGCCAGTTGGTTTGTCTTGAGAGCTTCGACTTGATCGGCAGTTAGAGCCGCAATCGCCCCAGTCGAGAGTGCCGCGATCTTCTCGCTCGTCAGCGAGGCGATCAGAACAGTCGACAGCCCAGAAAGGCCAGCCGCCGACAAGGCGGCCATATCATCCGTCGAGAATGTCGCGATGTCCTCAAGTCCCAGCGCCGCAGTTTGCTCTGAGCCTAGCGCAGAAATCTGCCTGACCGTCAAAGCGCTCACCTGAGCGGTCGAGAGTGCTGCGACCTGCTCGGCGGTCAGTGTCGCGATAGCCCCGGTGCTCAGCACCGCGAGCTTGTCCGTGGATAGAGCGGCAATCACCTCTTTCGAAAGGCCGGCGACGGCCCCTGCCCCAAGGGCCTGTATGCCAGCGGTCGAGATAGCGGCAATGTCGTCAGTGCCAAGGCCCGCGAGTTGGCTGGATGTGAGCGCAGCTATCTGCCCCGCGGAGAGCGCAGAAATCTGCCCAGTTGACCACGCGATAACATGTTCCGAGCTCAGACCTTTGAGGGCCGCGCCGGTTAACGCCTTGATCTGGTCGGTGGTAAACTTGGCAACCAATGTCGGCGCCAAGGCTCCGAGCTGCATCGACCCCAGAACGCTCACCTGCTCTTTTGACAGAGCCGCAATTTGGGCGCTCGACAAGCTGGTCATTTGCTCGGGTGTCAGTTTTGTAACCGCGCTCGGATTGAGGCCTGCCAGCTGGGCTGTGGTCAGCGCCGCAATCAGGCCGGTAGACAGGCCTGGGACAGCCTTGGTGCTCAAGGCCGCGAGAGCGGCTGTGGAGAGGCCCGCGATTTGAACAGGCTTTTCTGTTCCCTGCGCTGGCAACCAAACATCTTTGACCTGGTCCGGTTTCAAAGCTTCCACTTGCGCAGAGCTCAAGACTGCGACTTGAGATGAAGAAAGGTGGAACAGTTGGGTCGCCGAAAGCGCCTCGACCTGCTCCTTCGTCATGGCAGCCACTGCGGCCGTCGCCAAAGCGGCCACGCGATCCGGCGTCAACAGCGCAAGAGCATCGGCATTCAGCCCGACGATGGTCCGAGCGCTGATCGCATTGATAGTTGCCTTGGAGAAAGCGTTGATGTCCGCGCCGTCAAGAACCGAAAGCTGGGTTGACGTCATCGCCCTTACTTGAGCGGCCGTGAGCGCCTCAAGCTGCGCAGGCTTTAGATTATCGACTTGAGCCGTCGTCAGATTTGCGACAGCCTCGGTGCTGAGTGCAGCGATTTGCTCATTTGTCAGAGCGGCGATGTCTTCGGCTGCAAGCGACTTGATCTGGGCAGCTTTCAAGGCATTGAGCTGAATGGTTGACAGCGCTTTGACCTGCTCTGATGACAGAGCCTTGAGCTGGTCGGTGGAAAGAGCCGAGAAGGCCGCTGTCGACAATTTCGCGATCTGTTTGGTGGTCAGACCTTCGAAGGCAGCGATACTGATGCCAAGAATTCCTCGTGAGGAAATAGCGGCAATTTCATCTTCGGTAAACGTTGCGATATCGTCCGCGTGAAGCGCCGTCATCTGGCTGGAGCTGAGGACCTTGATCTGCGATGCGGTTAAGGCTTCAACTTGTCCGGTTGAAAGCACCCCGATCTGCTCAAGGGTCAGGCGCGAGATGATCGCCGTGCTCAAACCTCCAACCTGCGCGGGTGTCAATTCTTTGATGACGTCGATGCTCAAGCCCGGCATTGCCTTGGCAGAGAGCGAACCGATCGCGACAGTACTGAGCGCATTGATCTCCTCTGCACTCAACACGGCAACCTGGTTCGAGGACATCGCTGCGACCTGGCTACCCGTGACTGCCTTGAGCTGCAACAATGTCAACGCATCGATTTGGTCGGTGCTCAGCTTGGAAAACACGGCAGTATTGAGTGCTGCAACATTCTCTGTCGACAGTCCTGCGATAATGCCTGTGCTGAGGCCGGCGATTGCGGCGGTGTTGATGGCCGCCATATCGGCAGGCGAGAAGGTGTTGATCTGGGTAGATGTCAGCGCGGCAATCTGATCGGAATTTAAAGCCTTCACCTGGAGAGACGCGAAAGCCCCGGCCTGTGCGGTTGAAAGCTTTGCTATCTGTTCAGCGGTCAGCCCTGCAATGGCGCGGCTTGCGAAAGCTGGAATTTGTGCCGTGGTCAAGGCGGCGATCAAGTCCGTGCTCAAGACAGCCACTTGGGTAGAGGTCAATGCCTTGATCTGGCCCGATGTAAAAGCTGCCACCTGAGCTGTTGAGAGTTTTTCGATCTGTTCGGTCGATAGCGAGGCGACGACTGTCGTGGACAGTCCTTTTATGGCATCGGGGCTCAGGTTGCCGAAATCTTCAAGATCAAATGCTGCAAGCTGTGTCGGCCTCATTGCCGCCAGTTGCACCGAGGTGAGCGCCTTCACCTGGGGTGCAGTCAGAGCTTCGATTTGTTCGGTCGTCAGACGCGGTACAGCCTTCGCACTGATTGCTGAGATTTTGTCGGTCGATAGCGCGGCCAAGGCGTCGGGGCTAAGCCCTGAGATCGCTCGGCTGGAAATAGCCGCGATATCCTCGCTCGAGAACGTCTTGATGTCTTCCGGGCTCAACGCCGCCAATTGATCGGACGACATGGATGCCACTTGCGATGCGGTCAAGGCTTCGGCCTGCGCGCTTGTCAGTCCCTCGACCTGCTCGGCCGTCAAGGCGCTAACCTGCTTTGCGGTCAGGCTTGCAATTGCAATGTTATCCAGCGCCACAAGTTGATCAACGCTCAGGCCGATAATGGCGTTGGTCGAAACGGCACTGATCTGGTCCGGTTTAAAGGCCTTGAGATCCTCCGTCTCAAGCGCGGCGATCTGGTCGGAGGACAAAGCCCTGATTTGCTGCGAGGTGAGAAAGGAGATGTCTTCAGTGCTAAAATCGGCGATCGCCGATGGAGAAAGACTTTTGATCTGGTTGACGCTCAGCGAAGATACGATCGATGTCATTAATTAACCTGACCAAAGCTCAAATGGGCAGCAAGCCCTCTATTCTACCTCGGATACATCCCATCCACGGAATACGTCCGGCCATAACAATCCTAGGTGTAGTTGCTTGTGCGAAACTGTCAGCTTTTCGATAGAAGGCCTCGCTCACAGTGGAGGATTGAGGAAGGCCGGCATGCTGTCCTGCTTGTCTCGCACGGCAAGAAAAAGCCTTGCAGTATCCAGCGCTTCGCGAATGGTGACATCCATGTCGAGATATCGATAGGTTCCCAGTCGTCCGACGAAGCTGATGCCCTCTTCGGCATTCGCAAGCGCGACGTAATCCGCCAATTGTTCTTTTTCCTTCACCAGCCTGATGGGGTAATATGGTGTGTCATCCGGTCCGCATTCACGGGCAAATTCCCGGTAGCAGACAGATCCCTCGTGCTTCTCCCATGGCGAGAAATGCTTGTGTTCGGTGATGCGGGTATAAGGGACGGAGGTCTCGCCGTAGTTCATCACCGCGCAGCCCTGGTAGTCGCCTTCATAGGTGAAGCGGTCGAAATCCAGCGTGCGGTAACCAAGACGCCCTTTCGCATAGTCGAAGTATCCGTCCAGCGCCCCGGAATAGAAGGTGTGGTCATAGTTGGGTTTGTCTGCCCGCTCGAAGCCGGTCTTCAGCCGGACCGAAATACCGGGATGAGCAAGGATGGCGTCGACCATTTCGGTGTAGCCGTTTTCCGGCATGCCCTGATATTTGTGGAAGAAATAGTCGTCGTCATAGTTGAAGCGAACCGGCAGGCGCTTGAGAATGGAGGCCGGCAAATCCTTTGGCGAGCAGCCCCACTGCTTTTGCGTGTAGCCTTCGAAGAACGCCTCATAAAGACCCCGGCCGACAAAGCGCAGCGCCTGCTCCTCGAATGTCTGCGGATCGGTGATCGATGTATCGGCCTGCTCCTCGATGAAGGCTTTGGCTTCATCGGGGCGCAAGGTCTTGCCGAAGAACTGGTTGATCGTGTGCAAATTGACCGGGAGCGAAAAAACCTGACCGCGGCTCGTCGTCTTGACCCGGTTCTTGTAAGGCTTGAAGGTCTGGAAGCGATTGACGTAATCCCAGACTTCCGGGTCGTCCGTATGGAAAATATGCGGGCCATAAACATGTACCATGACACCGGTCTCGGCATCGCGTTCGGTATGGCAATTGCCCGCAACATGGTCCCGTTTATCGAAAATTACCACCTCATGACCGGCTTCAGCCAATTCACGGCCAATCACCGCACCGGAAAGCCCGGCACCTACAATTGCAATTTTCTGTCGGGACACGGGGGCTCTGCCTTTTGTTCAAGCGGTGGCGGAAGCTTGCGTCGTCCACAAGCGGTTGTCATGCTGAATGGGTGAGAAGGCGTCCCATTCACGCAGCTTTTGAAGGTAGCGATCGCGGTAGGAAGCTTCATCGACGAAGTCGAGATTCTCCAGGACAAGCTCGCTGCCGATCTCGTAGTAAATATCGAGATTGCGAAGATCGGGCACCGGTGTCTCGCCCCGCTCGGCTTCGCCCTGCATCTGCCAGTAGAGGTCTTCGAGCCTGCGCGCAGTGGCCGGAATGTCGCGCAGAATGCTCGTTTCTTTTCCTGCTTCCAGTTTTTTTCTTACTGCCTTGAGGCTTGCCGGCTTCTTTGCAAAAGCGATGGCCTTTGCCACATAATCTTCCGGGCCAGAGCAGATCAGCTCGGAACACCCCGTCGCCGCCACGACGCTGCTGCAGAAGCGCGCCGGGAAAGACTTGCCCAAAAATGTCAGAACCGGAAGACCAACGGTCAAAGCATCCGCTGCGGTGGAGTGAGCCCCGTAAGGGAAGGTATCGAGGAAGAGGTCCGCCACCGCGATGCGGGCGAGATGCATCGCGTTTGGCGCTTTCGGCGCGAAAACAAGACGCTCCGGCGCTACCCCGGCAGCCTCTGCCTGATCGCGAAGGCGCTGATCGGGCTTATCACCACCGGTCAAGAGCCACAGGATGCTGCCTGGAGTCTCTTTCAATATGCTCATCCACTGCGCGAAAGTGGGCGGCGTGATCTTCTGCATGCCGTTGAAGCAGGCGAAGACGAAGACGTCCTCCGGCACGCCAGCCTCCTGACGCGACGGGCGCTCGGCAATAACACGCTTGCGGTCGAGCGGCTGATTGCAGGCAATCCGAAGCACTTTTTCCGAATAGTAGATTTCGCTTTCCCCCGGCACGATCACCTCGTCGGCAATCATGTATTGGTGGAAAGGCGTTGCCATGGAGCCTGGGTAGCCGCAGAAGTTGACGATGACGGGCGCAGGGCGATAGGCGAAAATCTTGGTGCGGGCGTGCTTGGTGTAACCGTTGACGTCGATCAGAATATCGATGTCGTCGCTCAAGATTTGCCGCGCGGTCGCTTCGTCGGATAGCTTGGCGACATCGCGCCAGCAATCCACGACCGCTTTCATCCGCGTCTGTGTCGCATCGTTCGTAACGGCATCGCCGCAGTAGTAGGCGTAGATTTCGACACGCGCCTTGTCATGCAGTTCCAGCACCTCCCTCAGGGCGAAGCCAACGGCGTGATCGCGCAGGTCCGACGACACGTAACCGACCCGCAGCCTTTTGCCAGTGTCCGTTTTCTGCCGGACCCTGGCGCGAGGGAAGTTTCTGATATCGGGGCGACCGACAAGCGTCTTGCCGTATTGATAAGCGTTAGCCAGTTGAAACATCGGGTCGTCGGAATAGCAGCCGAGCGTCAGCGGCGGCATCGCGTCGATCATCTGGCGTTGGGTGACATGGATCGAGGGGGCCAGGATCGGCCACTTGCACTGGCGCTGACGCAGGGCGCTCCAGTGCTGTCCCGATTCCAGTTTGTGTGGGCGAAGCTCCATAGCCTGCCAGAGAGCTGCCTCCGCCTCTTCCATCAGGCCAGCATTTTCCATCACACGGCCGATGTGCTGGAGCGCCATGTGACGATAAAGAAGCTGATCCGGCGTCGTCTCAGAGGTTTTTTCTGCAAAGCCCTGCCACTGCTGGATGGCAAGCGTTGCCATTCCGGCATCCTCATAGGCAAGGCCGAGATTGATGTGTGCAGGGCCAAACATCGGCTCATGTTTCAACGCCGCCTGCATAGCGGTCACAGCGCCGGCAAGATCATCCAACTGCCGCAGCAGAACGGAGAAGTTGAAGCAGACCATGTGCTGGCCGGGATGGGTTTCGTTAAAGGCAAGCCAGCTCTTGTAGAGCTCTGCTGCTTCCTGCGGTTTGCCTTGTGCCGTTAGCGTTTCGGCGAATTTCAGCAGATCGACCAGCGAGAGACGCTGGGTTTTTGCAAGCTCCAGCAAGGTTGGGAGGAGCGAATTCTGGGCCGTGCCGCCAATCGATGCATTCATTGCATTCAGAACCTTCAAGCCGGCCTCACCGCCGAAGGCGGTCTCATGGCCGTGATAGACTGAAGATCGATTATACGATGAAGCTTGTGCGGCGCTTTACGCGCAGATTTCAGCGGACGCAGCGTCGCCGCCTGGTCGGCGGCGAGAAGACCTAACGCATGTCGCGCAAAAGTGTGCTGCGGTTTTGCGAGACGACATGCGATAAAAAGGACCTAAAGCGTGCGAGCGAATCTAGATGATCACGACACGCTCTAGAACAGATCGAAGTCGCCGGATGCCTTGTCGATCGGCTGGGAATGACCGTGACGCAGACCCGCGCCAAGCGCCTTCTGCATTTCTGCGAGCTTGACCAGGCTAAGCGCCGTTGTCACGTCCACGGCCCATTCGACCGGAATGGAGCCCGTAATGGTATCGATAAATTCGGCAAGACCACGCGCTTTCTGGACCGCAAGGTCGATGCCCTGCAAGAGCTTCAACCCATCATCGGTGACCGCACCATTGGTGGCATCCAGAAGCTGCGGCTCGATGCGCTCGATCAGATAGGCAACGTCATGCAGTTCTGAAACGACCCGCATCAGGATCGTGGGCAAAGCCTCTTCAAACATTTCAGGTCCAGCACGCTCAGCGATATGCATAGGCAACTCCGTTGTCAAAAAAACTCGATATCGCTTGCCGCCGGCTTTGCAGCCGGAACCGGACGGGTTTCCAGCGCGACGGTCTTCTGGGTTTCGGCACCGCTCAACGGGTGCTGGCGTGCTCTGCCCGATACCGGCCAGAATTCCACCTTTCGGCCGTGATCTCCGCCCGTGGAGCTACCGACCACCCGAATGCCTTCATCCTTCAAGAACTGCATCGCGAAGATTGCATTCTGCTCCCCCACATTGGAGAAGCTGGCAATGGTCTTGGCGCCACCAAAGACCTTTGCTTCCAGACGATCACGGCGTGCTCCCTGCTTGAGCAAGCCGTTGATCAGAAGTTCCATGAGATGCACCCCGTATCGGGTTGCATCTCCGCCCCCCATACCCCCTGTACCCGGCAGCAGAAAGTGATTCATGCCGCCGACGCCCGCAACAGGGTCTCTGAGACACGCAGCCACGCACGAGCCGAGGATGGTCGACAGGACCACATCGGGATCATTGGCGATCTTATACTCGCCCTGAATTATGTGTACGCGCTTGGCTGCGGTTTCGATCATTTCAGCGATCCAAATACGGCCTCAATCGCCGCCCTCATCTTGTCGATCGAAAACGGCTTTGCCAGCACGTTGTTGGCGCCGAGTTGGGCTGCCTTCTGCACTAGAGCGCGGTCTCCCTGCGCGGTCAGAATGATGAAGGCTGCTTTCTTCGTCGACGGGTTCGTGCGAACCGCCTGAAGGAAGCCGAGGCCATCCATCTTCGGCATGTTGAAGTCGGAGATCACCAGATGGTGCGGCTGTTGCTCCATGATCTTCATGCCCTGCTCACCGTCGCCGGCAGCAGTGATCTGCTTGAAGCCAAGCTGCGTGAGCGCATCACTTAGCAACAGGCGGCTGGTGACCTGATCGTCAACGATCAACACTTTTATCTTTTCTGCGAGAGACATTAGTCAGAACCTTCTTTTCGGGCAGCAGTTAGTTTCAGAATTTCTTCGCCGATGGCGTTCAGCGGAAGTTGGTGTTCGACAGCGCCAAGCTCGTAAGCCACGCGCGGCATTCCATAGACCACGCAGGTCTTTTCGTTTTGTCCGACGGTGCGGGCTCCGGCGTGGCGCATCTTCAGGAGGCCAGCCGCACCGTCACGTCCCATTCCTGTCAGAATGGCGCCGACGGCGTTGCGACCTGCAAGTTCGGCCACTGAATCGAACAGAACATCGACCGATGGCCGATGACCATTAACAGGTTCCCGTTCGATCAGTCTGCAGCATGGCGCGGCGTGATTAACAACCTGCAAATGCCGGTCGCCACCAGGTGCAAGATAAACCTTGCCGGTCTGAAGCCGCGCGCCGTCCGTCGCCTCTTCCACGACAGGCGCACAAAGCCGGTTCAGGCGCTCGGCAAAGCTTTTGGTGAAGGTCGGCGGCATATGCTGGGTGATCACCGTCGGCGGGCAATTGACCGGGAACTTCTGCAAGACAGCGATCAACGCTTCCACGCCGCCCGTCGAAGAGCCAATGGCAACGATCTTGCGACCGACGCTATAGTTGGTGACGGCGGCAGGCTGGGGTGCCGCTGACCTCTCGGCAGGGACGCTGCGGTAGGTGCGGTGCTGCGACCGAGCTGCCGCCTTGACCTTGTCCGCAAGATCGGGAAAGGGCTGGGCGTCACCGGGAACCGGCTTGCCAACACAATCGAAGGCACCGATTTCAAGTGCCGCGAGCGAGGCATCCGCGCCGCGATGGGTCAGCGTCGAAACCATGATGACCGGCATGGGGCGCAGGCGCATGATCTTGTCGAGAAACTCGAGCCCGTTCATCTCGGGCATCTCGATATCCAGCGTCACGACGTCTGGATTGAGTTCCTTGATGGCGGCGCGTGCTTCCATGGCGTTGCCCGCCTGACCGATGACCTCAACGTCCGGATCGGATTGGAGGACGGCAGAGATCAGGCCACGCATGGTGGGAGAATCATCGACGACGAGAACGCGGGCGGGCATGCTCATGCTCTCCTCCCGGCGGATTTACCGATGAATTTGTAAGTTGTGATGCCGGTATTGTCGAACTGCTCCTTGGCTTCGCCGGAGACGCGTTCGGAGTGGCCGATGTAAAGATGACCACCTTGCGGCAACAGGCCGGCAAAGCGCGACCAGATCTTCACCTGTGTCGGCTCGTCGAAATAGATGACGACGTTGCGGCAGAAGATCACGTCGAAGCCGCCCTTGAACGGCCACTGCGCCATCAGGTTCAGTTCGTTGAAGGTGATCAGACGCTTGACCTTGTCGCTGATCTGATGCTTGCGACGTCCGCCCGCATCGACTTCCTGGAACCACTGCTTGCGCATGGCAGGAGATACGGTTTCCAGAGCGCCGTCATCGTAAAGGCCAGCCCTTGCCTGGGCGAGGATCTTCGGGTCGATATCGGTTGCGAGAATCTTGAAGTCGTAATCTGCAGCGTTGGGGAAAAGCCCGAGCACCGTGAGTGCGATCGAATAGGGCTCCTGGCCGTCCGAGCAGGCAGCCGACCAGATGCGAACACGTCCGCCGCTCTTTGCCCGGGCGATCAGGCCCGGCAGAACCTCGTCACGCAAGTGATCGAAATGGTGGTTCTCGCGAAAGAAGCGGGTGAAGTTGGTGGTGAGATGCGACAGCATTTCCCGGCGCGCGGCAGCGCCCTGCTCCGAGGAGACCAGTGCGCAATAGTCCTTGAAGCCGGAAAGGCCAAGGTTGCGAATGTGTTTGGACAGGCGCGAATAGACGAGCGACGCCTTGGTATCGTTGAGATAGATACCGGCATCCGCGTAGATCATGGCGGCAATATCCGCCAGGTCGCGGCGCGTCAGCGGGTATTCGCCGCTGACGAGCACTTCATCCTGGGGTCCACGCTGTTCGTTGAACTTAAGCGCTGTCATTCATCACCAACTTTTCAGCCTGTTGCCGCGAGCGACATTTCTTGTTTCAGGGACTGTCCACGCGAGGCGCCGACCACAGCATCCACGTCAAGGATCAGCGCCACGCGACCATCACCAAGGATGGTTGCGGCAGCGATGCCCGGAACATGGGTGTAGTTGGCTTCAAGCGACTTGATGACCACCTGACGCTGTCCCTGGATGGCATCGACCATCAGAGCGCGCTGGCCGCCGCCTTCGGATTCCACCAGAAGCGCCACGCCATCGACCGGGTTGGCCTGTGTGGCACGGAAGTTCAGGATCCGACCGACATCCACGAGCGGGCAGAAGGAGTTGCGGATCGAGATCAGCCGCTGATTGGAGCCGAAGGAATGAATGTTTTGCGCTTCCGGCTGCAGCGTCTCGACGATCGCCGTCAACGGTACGACCAGCGTCTGGCCGGCAACCGTGACCACCATGCCGTCAAGAACGGCAAGCGTCAGCGGCAGGCTCATCGTGAAGGTTGAGCCGAGACCGGGACGAGACGAAATGCTGATGCGGCCGCCGAGTGCCTGGATCGAGCGCTTGACCACGTCCATGCCGACGCCGCGTCCGGAAATATCCGAAATCTTGTCGGCGGTGGAGAAGCCAGGTGCGAAAATCAGGTTGTCGATTTCCTCATCCGTGAGGTTAGCATCGGCCGAGATCAGATCGTTGTCGATCGCCTTCTGGCGCACGCGCTCACGGTTGATACCAGCGCCATCGTCCTGCAGCTCGATCAGGATGCGGCCCGAACGATGCTTGGCGGTGAGTTTAACCGTGCCTTCAGGGTTCTTGCCGGCAGCTTCGCGCTTCTCGGGCGTTTCAATGCCGTGGTCGACAGCATTGCGGATCATGTGGGTCAGAGGCTCGGCCAGCTTGTCGATGACCGTCTTGTCCACTTCGGTGTTTTCACCCTCAGTGATCAGGCGGATCTGCTTGCCGATCATGTCCGCCACTTCGCGGACGATACGCGACATGCGCTGGAAGACTGGCTTTACCGGCTGCGCGCGGATCGCCATGACGCTATCCTGGATTTCGCGCGTCAGCTGCTGAAGCTCTTCCAGACCCATATTGACGGCAGAGGTGCCAGTCGTATCGTTTTCGATGACGCTCTGCGACAGCATTGCCTGGTTGATGACAAGCTCGCCAACAAGGTTGATCAGGCGATCGACGCGGTCGAGATCGACGCGGATCGTCTGGCCGGCGCTGGCATTGTTGGCGGCATTGGCAGCATTTGCCGCAGCGGCGGGCGAGGCTGCCTCGCGCTTTTCGACGGCAGCGGCAACGGCCTGAGTGACCTCGGTTGCAGCCGATGCGGTGGCGACAGCCTTGGCAACGACCGGCTCTTCGATGGAGGCCGGCTGAACCGCTGGCTCATGCACATCTTCTTCCAGCGCGGAAAGATCGAAGGGCACCGGGATCATCGGCAATTCTTCATCGGCCGACGTCTCGTCTTCGGCCATCACGATGTCGAGTTCGCAATCCCACTCGGCAAATTCGAAGACGGATCGGATGCCCTCTTCGCCCTTGTCGGTCTTGATCGCGATTTTCCAGACGAAGTAGGCGTCTTCCGGATTGATGTCGTCAAGCGATGGCAGAGCGCTCATGTCGCAATTGACGCTCATCTCGCCAATGCGGGCAAGATCGCGCAGGAGCAGGGCCGATTCGTTGCCCTTCGAGTAAAGGGCTGCCGACGGCTTGAAGGTGATATTGAATGTCGGCGTTTCCATCAGCGGAATGGCCGCATCCTCGAAATCGCCAAAAGAGAAGGCGATCGGCTGGAAGCCGCTCTCGTCCGTGGGCGCAGGTGCCGGTGCAGGTGGCGGTACGACGGCCGCCTTTGGTGCCTGCTTGGGGGCAGCAGGTTCGGCTGCAGATGGCGTGATCGCCTCACCGTTGGCCAGCGCCTCCAGTTCCTTGACGAGACCGCGGGTACGGCTTTCCTCGACGCTGCCGCCGTCGCGGGCAGCATTGGTCAGATCGGCGAGAACATCCGCCGACTTCAGCATCACTTTCAGGACATCCTGATTAGGGTCGAGCTTGTTGGATCGAACGCAATCGAGCGTGGTTTCGAAGACGTGAGCGAAAGCCACAAGTTCATCGAGACCGAACGCACCGGCTCCACCCTTGATGGAATGAACGGCACGAAAGACAGCATTTACGGTTTCCGGGTCGCGGTCGCCGTCATTCAGTTTAAGAAGTCCCGATTCCAGTTCTGCGAGCTGTTCCTCGCACTCCTGGAAGAAGATTTCTTTGATTTCGTTCATATCCATCGTGAATGATCCCGTATCAGGCAGTTACACGTTCAATGGCATCGATCAGTTTTACGGGGTCGAACGGCTTGACGATCCAACCGGTCGCGCCAGCCTGACGGGCACGGTTCTTCTTCTCGGCGTCGCTTTCGGTCGTCAGGACGAGGATCGGAACCGCACGGTACTTCTCGTTGCGACGAACGCCCTCGATGAAGCCGAAGCCATCAAGGCGTGGCATGTTGATATCCGTGACGATGACGTCGGGATTGCAACCTTCCAGAACTTCCAGACCTTCGACGCCGTCTTCTGCCTGAATGGTCTCGAAACCAGCATTGTTGAGCGTCACCAGCAACATGTTGCGGATCGTGCGGGAGTCATCGACTGTGAGAACTTTTTTCTTCATTCCTATATCTCCTTCGGGAGCATATGATCGATATCAACGCCGATCAGTTTAAGGGTCTTATCGAAGGCTTCAGAGGCCTTCGAAAATGTGAACTGCTTGCCATCGGCCTCCCAGGCCTTGATGCCAGCCATCAATATCTGCACGCATTGTGCGCCGACACGCTCGACCTCGGAGGCATCGACCGTAACCGGCTTGCCTCTGAGTTCTTTCAATTTTCCGTGCAACACGGATGCTTGATTGAGGTCCAGCACAGGTGACAATTTCAGTGTCGAATGCGCTGCTGTCCTGCCTGCCATCAAATGACTCCTTGGCGTTTGTATTGTTGCTGCGCATGGCCGTAATCCATGCGCTCGGGACGCATGACGGTTGCATTGGTTTTTATCGGCTCCGGCGTGGTCGCCTGGTGTATGTGAGCCTGACGCGCAATGCGGAACTCGCGCACCGTGCGGCCAAGTTCGAGAATGACGGTGTGAAGATCGTCAGCCTCTGCAGCCGACGACGACAGGCGCTCTGCGGCGAGATGCGAGTCCGTGCCGATCGCGTCGAGCTCGACGGAAACGTGATTGAGATGACCGGAATGCTCGCCCGTGCGGCGGGCAACGTCGCCGATCATGTCGCTGATCCCGGAAACCTGGCGCACGACGCCTTCGATGGCTTCCTGGGTGCGATGAACCATGCGTACGCCTTCATCGACCTGCGTCTTCGTGCCGTTGACCAGGTTCTTGATCTCGCGCGCGGCTTCGGCGGATCGCTGTGCCAGTGCCCGAACTTCCTGCGCCACGACGGCAAAGCCGCGGCCGCTCTCTCCGGCACGTGCGGCTTCGATGCCGGCATTCAGCGCCAAAAGATTCGTCTGAAAGGCGATCTCGTCGATCGAGCCGATGATACGGCCGATCTGCTCTGCCGATTGCTCGATGTCGGACATGGCGCTGATCGCCTCACCAACCGCCATGCCGCTTTCAGTGGCGGCGTTGCGTGCCTGCGACACTGCGGACTCCGCAGCTGAAATGCGGTCACTGCTGTCACGAACATCATTCATGACTGCGCCGAGACGTTGCGAGGCGTCGCTCAGTCGACGCGATTGTTCCGTCGATACCGTTGCGAGACCGGCATTTTCGCGCGACATGCGCTCGGCAACAGTGTGGGCCTTGTCCACGCTTTCATGGGTGGCAGCCATCGAATGACCGATCCGCTCCATTGCCGCGTTGAACGCTTCGGCGATTTCGCGATAAGCCTCCGGCAACTCGCCACCGATGCGGGCCGTCAGATCGCCGTCCGCGAAAGCATTCAGTGCCTTGCCGAAGAGCGTCACGACCTCGGCCTGATCGCTCTCACGCTGCCGTGCAAGCTCTTGGGTTTGGCGAATGCGCAATTCGTTGAAGCGCAACGAAACGGCAATCTCCGTATCGACCATCACCAGCCGAATGACGGATTTCACGGCCTCGGCCAGTTCCTGATGACGTTTACGGGCACCCGGCAGCAGTGAGCGAGGCGGATGCTGCGCGATCAAGCCGCCGAGCAGATTTTCAAGAACCACAGCGCGGCCGGCCACGCTCCAGCGCGGATCGAGACCCATGCGGTTTTCGGTGTCGGAAAGAACCTTGACGCGTTCGGCGTAAAGCGCATCGAAACGCGCATCGGTCAGCACAGACCAATGGGCCGTCTGCATGTCATGCAAACGCTCGATCTGATTGTCGCTCTCGAAGGAGGGTGAACAGTCGGGCAGAGACTGAAAACGCATCATCAGGTCGCGAAGACCTGCTTTCAGATGCGGCTCGAGCATGGTGCGGTAACGGCGCAACAGATCGCACTGGTCTTGATCGAGACCAGCAAAACGCAACCGGCCAGCCAGGCTACCGCCCGTTGCCCTTCGCGAATGATCTGTTGGCAGGTCCTGCCCCAAGTGACGTCCCCAATGGTTTACCGGCCAGACCGGCAGATGACGGTTAAGAGAACGCCAGTATCCTTGAGGGATGTTCACGACATGGGCATCCATAACGGACGCCTCACAAGCGTTAGCTGAGCCTTCTGCAACCAAACGGAATACCGGATCAACCCGGTACGGCAGGGCGGCATCATGCCTGGAAGGAGAGCAGCTCTCCATTTCGCCGTGAAATACGACTAATCTTTATGGTTAATTCCTTGCCTGAAAGTTAAGAATCCTGATTTCAAGGTATGATTATTAAAATTTGTCATTGATTTGCATGACCGCACGGTTGCAAACTTGTCCCCTTGTCAGCGTGCTCGTTATCCTGCCGGTTTTTGATCTTTTTCGCCCCCGTGCGCTAGACAAGCGTTGCGCCATTACCCTAAGATAATCAATACGATATTTGCTTCACCGGGATGCTCGGGAGCGCCTCGCACGAGGATTTTAAGCGCTTCATGATGACATGATGCGATGAAGCAGGGCGCCGGAGCATATCTGAGAGATCGTGACACGGTTTGGCTAAGCGACGAATAGGTAGGAGGTAACGATTTTGCCACGGATGGGACGACATCGCGGTCCTCCGCACCATCCTGTCAGGTTGATCAACCTCCTCGTTGCCAGCATGCTGGTTTTCTTCGGCGTGCCCAGTTTGGCGAGTTCAAGCCCGGTCCTCAAACCGCAACGGCTGGAACGCTCGTGCGTATCCTCTGAAGCCCCGCGCTTTTCTTCCGTGGAACGGGCACTCGATCAGCCCGGGCCTATTGCTTGCCGATACACGGGACGTCTTTCCGTTCACGATTTTGTTGACGCATTTTTATCCACCTCAGGGGTGGTAACAGCATACATCAAAACCCAGATTGGGTTCGACCCGGCGCGATCTCTTTTGCATCCGGTTCAATCCGTTCGTGTGGCCTCGCCACGCGGACCTCCCGAAAAAGACTTGTCCTAGTCTGCCGGACTGCCGTTCTGATTGGAAGGATTGGCATCTCTGGCGGAAACAGCCGCGGAATATTCTAACGCCAGAGAAAATTGCCATCCTTTATGAGACTTGACGTCATCCTTCCCATTTTGATCGCCCTTCCCTTTATTGGCAGTTTCGCCACTGCGATGATGCCGCGCAATGGCGCGGCCCGTGGGCCGGCAGCCGTTGCAGGCGGCATTGCGCTTTTCGGTCTGATCTCAACGATTTTTCTCTACACCAGCGTCACCGACGGCCAGGTCCTCAAGTACGACGTGGAATGGCTGCCGCAGCTTGGCCTGAACTTTACGCTTAGACTGGATGGCTTTGCGTGGATGTTCATGGGCCTGATTACCGGCATCGGTTTTCTCGTCGTGCTCTACGCCCGCTACTATATGTCTGCGGAGGATCCGATCCCTCGCTTCTTTGCCTTTCTTCTGGCCTTCATGGGCTCGATGATGGGCATTGTGCTGTCAGGCAACGTCATTCTCCTGTCGATCTTCTGGGAGATGACCAGCATCTTCTCATTCCTGCTGATCGGCTACTGGCACAACAACGCGACGGCGCGTGATGGCGCGCGCATGGCGCTAACGGTGACGGGCATCGGCGGCTTTTGCCTTCTCGCTGGTTTGCTGGTTTTGGGACACATTGCCGGAAGCTACGATCTCGATGCGATTATCGCGAAGGCTGCGGACGTCAAAGCACACCCGCTTTATCTGACGGCACTCGTGCTGATCCTGATCGGCGCGCTGACGAAGAGCGCGCAGTTCCCCTTCCACTTCTGGCTACCCAATGCGATGGCAGCGCCGACACCGGTCTCGGCCTATCTGCATTCCGCCACCATGGTGAAGGCCGGCGTCTTCCTTTTAGCGAGGCTCTGGCCGGTTCTTGCCGGCACGCAGGAGTGGTTCTGGCTCGTCGGCTTTGCCGGCATTACGACGCTTCTGCTCGGCGCCTATTTCGCCATGTTCCAGCAGGATCTGAAAGGGCTGCTCGCCTATTCGACCATCAGCCATCTTGGCCTGATCACCACGCTGCTCAGCCTTGGAAGTCCACTTGCCGCCGTTGCTGCGATCTTCCACATGGCAAACCATGCCACCTTCAAGGCGTCGCTGTTCATGGCGGCCGGCATCATCGACCATGAGACGGGCACGCGCGACATGCGGCGCTTGAGCGGGCTCTATCGCTATCTGCCGGCCACCGCGACGCTTGCTATGGCCGCAAGCGCTGCCATGGCGGGCGTGCCGCTCTTCAACGGCTTTCTCTCCAAGGAAATGTTCTTTGCCGAGGCCATCGAGACCCATGCGGACTCGCTCCTTGACAAGGCGCTCCCCTATGTGGCGACACTTTCCGGTGCCTTCGCCGTGGCCTACTCGCTGCGCTTTATCCACACGGTCTTCTTCGGTCCGCCGCCAAGCGACATTCCCAATCCGAACCCACACGAGCCGCCGCGTTGGATGCGTTTTCCGATCGAGTTTCTGGTGCTCGCCTGCCTGATCGTCGGCGTGGTACCAAGCCTTTCGGTCGGTCCGTTCCTGCATTCTGCGGTGGTATCGGTTCTTGGTCCGCAAACGCCTTATTACAGCCTGGCGATCTGGCATGGTTTCAACCTGCCGCTCGTCATGAGTATCGTTGCACTAATCGGCGGCGTTGCGATCTATGCACTTCTGGGAGACTACTTCTCCAAATGCGATGATGGCCCGCCGATCTTCCGGCACCTCAGGGGCCAGCGTATCTTCGAGCGCATCATCGTCACCGTCTCGTGGAAGTGGGCGCGCTGGCTGGAAAGCACGCTCGGCACAAGACGGCTGCAGCCACAGCTGCGCATTCTGATCTTCGTCGCACTCGTTGCCGGTTTTTCACCGCTGGTGTCTTCGCAATTCTCGCTCACCCTTCCGCGTGTCACTTCCTTCGATCCGATCTTCGCTGTTCTCTGGGGCATCGGCATGATCGCGGCCATGGGCGCTGCCTGGCAGGCGAAGTATCACCGTCTTGCCGCTCTCGTGATGCTGGGCGTTTCCGGCCTCGTCACTTGCCTGACATTCGTCTGGCTGTCCGCACCGGATCTTGCTATCACCCAGTTGCTCGTCGAGATCGTCACGCTCGTGCTGATCCTGCTCGGCCTTCGCTGGCTGCCCAAGCGCATGGTGAAGGTTGACAACAACAACGAGCTACCGGCGCAGCTTCGTCGCGGGCGCGATTTCCTGCTGGCCGTCTTCTGCGGCATCGGCATGACAGTAATCGCCTATGCGGTGATGACACTGCCCGTGCCAAACACCATCGCCAATTATTTCCTTGAACGGGCCTACACCGAAGGTGGCGGCACCAATGTGGTCAACGTTATCCTCGTCGATTTCCGCGGCTTCGACACGATGGGCGAGATCGCAGTTCTAGCGATCGTCGGTCTGACCGTCTTCGCCCTCTTGCGTCGTTTCCGTCCGGCGCAGGATAGTGTAGGATTGCCAGAGCAGCAGTTGATCCAGAACGCTTTCGATGCCGAAAGCCCCGAGCGCAGCAAGGGCGATACGGTGCGCGACTATCTGCTGGTGCCTTCGGTCATCATGCAGTGGATGTTCCCGGTCATCGTCACCTTCTCGATCTTCCTCTTCATGCGCGGTCATGATCTCCCAGGCGGCGGGTTTGCCGCCGGCATCACTATGGCGATTGCCTTCCTGCTGCAATATCTGGCGGGCGGTACGCGCTGGGCAGAGGATCGCATCCGCATTCTGCCGCTGCGGTGGATGGGGTTCGGTCTGCTGATGGCAGCCTCGACCGGCATGGGCTCGTGGTATTTCGGCTATCCGTTCCTGACCTCCTACTTCCAGTATACGGAGATTCCCTACATCGCGAAAATGCCCACGGCGTCCGCCCTCCTTTTCGATCTCGGTGTCTTCTCACTCGTGGTCGGCTCCACGGTTCTGATCTTGATAGCACTGGCGCACCAATCATTGCGTAACTACAAGCTACGCACACCCGACGCCGCCAAAGCGGAGGATGTGTAATGGAGCTTATTCTCGCCATCGGCATCGGTGTGATGACGGGATCGGGCGTCTGGCTCATCCTTCGTCCGCGCACCTATCAAGTCATTGTCGGCCTGTCGCTGCTGTCCTACGCCGTCAACCTCTTCATCTTCGGCGTGGGGGGCATCAAGACCAATGCACCACCTGTTCTTCTTGACGGGGTTGCAACTTCACAGCTGGCCGATCCCGTGCCGCAGGCACTGGTATTGACGGCGATCGTCATCGGCTTTGCCACGACGGCCCTGTTCCTCGTGGTGCTTCTTGCCGCACGCGGTTTGACCGGCACTGACCATGTAGACGGGAGGGAGAGCAAGTGAACTCATTCCCATCCCACATCGTGATTGCACCCGTTCTGGTGCCGTTGATCACCGGCGCGATCCTGCTCTTCATCGACGAGCGCAAGCGAAAGACGAAGGCCGCAATCAGCTTCATCTCGACGCTGGTGCTGCTCGCCGTCTCGATTGGCCTCTTCATCGAAGTCAATTCGACGGTAAATACCGAAATTGCCGCGATCATCTCAACGGGTGTCTATCTTCTTGGCAACTGGCCAGCGCCGTTCGGCATTGTGCTGGTGGCGGATCGGCTTTCGGGGTTGATGGTGCTTCTGGTGTCGCTATTGGCGATCCCGTCGCTCGTCTATTCGCTGGCCAAGTGGCACAAGTCAGGTGCGCATTTCCATTCGCTCTTCCATCTGATGCTGATGGGCGTGAACGGCGCGTTTCTGACCGGCGACCTTTTCAACCTCTTCGTCTTCTTCGAAGTGATGCTGGCTGCATCCTACGGTCTGCTTCTGCACGGTTCCGGGCAGTTGAGGGTGAAGGCAGGTCTGCACTACGTGGCGATCAACCTCGTCGCGGCATTGTTCTTCCTGATCGGCGTCAGCTTGATCTATGGCGTGACCGGTACCCTCAATATGGGCGACCTGGCGCAGCGCATTGCCGGTCTAAATCCCGACCAGCGCATGCTGTTGGAGACGGGTGCGGCTGTCCTCGGCATCGCTTTTCTCGTCAAGGCCGGCATGTGGCCGCTAAACTTCTGGCTGCCTTCCGCTTATGGCGCGGCGTCTGCACCCATTGGCGGCATCTTCGCCATCATGAGCAAGGTCGGTATTTATGTCATTGCACGATTATCGTTTCTGCTCTTCGGCCAGACAGCCGGCGATTCCGCCGGTTTCGGCCATGATGCGCTGCTGATTGGCGGCATTGCCACCATCGTTTTCGGCACGATCGGCGTGCTGGCGTCTCAGGCGCTTGGGCGTCTTGCTGGCTTTTCGGTCCTCGTCTCATCAGGCACGCTGCTTGCAGCCATGGGCACGGGCAACCCGATGGTGGCAGCGGGGGCGCTTTACTACCTCGTCAGCTCGACCCTCACCATCAGCGCCTTCTTCATGTTGATCGAACTTGTGGAACGCAGCCAGGATGCGGGCGCAAACGTTCTTGCCGTGACAATGGAAGCCTATGGCGATGGCGACGAGGAGGAAGAGCAAGACGAGGTCGGGGTAACGATGCCTGGCACCATGGCGGTGCTCGGCACCTGCTTTGCCGCCTGTGGCATTCTGCTTGCCGGATTGCCGCCGCTCTCTGGCTTCATCGCCAAGTTCTCCATGCTGTCGGCAATCCTCAATCCGCAAGGCATGGGCGCCGATACCGAGATTTCCACACTCTCCTGGTGGATCGTGTTCCTCATCGTCTTCTCGGGCCTTGCGGCTCTGATCTCGATGACACGCGCCGGCATCCGCACCTTCTGGGGCTCTCTTGAAGGCACGGTACCCCGCGTCTTCGTCATCGAAATCGCGCCCATCATGCTGCTTCTTGGTTTGACACTTGCCATGACCGTACAGGCCGGGCCCATCATGCGCTACATGCAGGAGACGGCGCGCATTCTCGACCTGCCAGAGAGCTACATCCAGGGTGTGATGACTGCACCGCGGGCGGGTAATCCCGGGGAGGCAGCGCAATGATCCGCCGTATTCTCCCCTACCCACTGTTGACGCTCTCGCTCCTCCTTTTCTGGATGACGATCAACAGCTTTTCGCCCGGGCATCTTCTCTTCGGAACGGCAGTGGCGCTCATCGCATCCTGGTCGATGGCCTCGCTTCGACCTGCAAAGCCGAGGATCCGTAGCTGGACGGCTGTGGTGAAGCTCATTTGCATCGTTTTTTACGACATCATCCGGTCCAACATCGCAGTCGCGACGCTGATCATCTTCGGGCGTAAAAGGGGCGGCAAGTCCGGCTTCCTCACCATTCCGCTCGACATCCGCGATCCGCTCGGTCTGGCGCTCCTGGCGATCATCCTGACCGCAACGCCCGGCAGCGCGTGGCTGGAGTACAACTCGTCTCAAGGCACTTTGTTGATCCATGTGCTCGACAACGTCAGCGAAACCACCTGGATCAACCTCATCAAGAACCGATATGAAAAAATGCTGATGGAGATATTCGAATGAGTTCGATTATCCTTTTCTGGTCGTTTTCCCTGGCCCAAATTTTCCTGGCAATCGCAATGGCGATCTCCGTCTATCGCATCGCCATCGGACCACGCGCGCAGGACCGCGTGCTTGGCGTTGATACGCTCTATGTCAGCTCCATGCTGCTGTTGATGACCTTCGGCTTGCGCACCGGCAACGATATCTATTTCGAGGCGGCACTTCTGATGTCGATCCTCGGCTTCGTCTCGACGGTGGCCCTTTCGAAATTCCTGATGCGTGGTGAGGTGATCGAATGATCAATGCGGCAGAATTTCCACTCTGGGCAGCCATTCTCGTTGCCTTCTTCGTCCTGCTCGGATCTTCACTAACGCTGATCGGTACGATCGGCTTTGCTAAACTGCAGAGCTTCTATGAAAGACTGCACGCGCCGACACTCGGCACAAGCTGGGGAACGGGCGGCATCGCCATGGCCTCCATCATCTATTTCTCGGTGTCCGGCGGCCGCTTCGTTTTCCACGAAATCTTTATCGGCATTTTCATGACGATCACAACGCCGGTCTCGCTGATGCTCCTTGGTCGCGCCGCACTCTATCGCGACCGCGCCGAACAGAACCCTAGCAAGCCGGACAAGCTGTAACATGCAGACCGCCAGTGGACTTGACCGGCGGTCCATACCTGAAATTTGTCTGTCAGACCCCGCTTGCCGGAATGCCGGTGCGGTGCACCTTGCGCGGCGCGGTTAGCTCTTTCCAAGTAGAGAGCGCTTTGGCGGGTGCCGTCAACGGCGGGCGGGAAACAAAGCGACCATGGCCTTCCCGGCTCTTCATCACGCCCTCTTCCACGGCCACCTGACCGCGGGTCAAAGTAAAGCGCGGCAGGCCTATGACCTCCTTGCCTTCAAAGACGTTATAATCGATCGCCGATTGTTGGCTTGCGGCCGTGATCGTCTTGCCCCGCTTTGGATCCCAGACGACGAGGTCGGCATCCGCACCAACAAGGATTGCCCCCTTCTTCGGATAGATGTTGAGGATCTTGGCAATGTTGGTGGATGTGGCGGCGACGAATTCATTCATCGTCAAGCGGCCAGTGCTGACGCCGTAGGTCCACAGCATCGGCAACCGGTCTTCCAGCCCGCCGGTGCCGTTGGGGATCTTGCGGAAATCTCCAAGGCCGGTGCGTTTCTGCTTGGTGGTGAAGGCGCAATGGTCCGTCGCCACGCATTGCAGCGAGCCAGCGGCAAGGCCGGCCCAAAGGCTGTCCTGATGCACCTTGCTGCGGAAGGGCGGAGACATGACGCGGCGGGCGGCATGGTCCCAGTCCTTGTCGAAATACTCGCTCTCATCCAGCGTCAGATGCTGGATCAGCGGCTCGCCATAGACACGCATGCCCTTCTGCCGGGCCCGGCGGATGGCTTCGTGGCTCTCCTCGCAAGACGTGTGAACGATATAGACGGGGCAGCCTGCCATATCGGCAATCATGATGGCGCGGTTGGTGGCCTCGCCCTCCACTTCCGGCGGGCGGGAATAGGCGTGCGCCTCAGGGCCGTCATTGCCCTCAGCCATCAGCTTCGCCTGCATCTGAGCAACCACATCGCCATTTTCGGCATGGACGAGCGGTAGCGCGCCCAGTTCGGCGCAGCGCTGGAAGGAGGAAAACATTTCGTCGTCATCCACCATCAGGGCACCCTTATAGGCCATGAAATGCTTGAAGGTATTGATACCCTTGTCGCGAACGATCGTCTCCATCTCGTTGAAGACCTGCTCGCCCCACCAGGTGATCGCCATGTGGAAAGAATAATCGCAGGCCGCACGCGACGTCTTGTTGTCCCACATAGTCAGCGCTTCAAGCATGGATTGCCCGGGATTGGGCAGCGCGAAATCCACCACCATGGTGGTACCGCCAGCCAATGCCGCGCGCGTGCCACTATCAAAATCATCAGCCGAATAGGTGCCCATGAAAGGCATTTCCAGATGCGTATGCGGATCGATGCCGCCCGGCATCACGTAGCATCCTGTGGCGTCCAGTTCGGTTCCATCTTTGAGGTTCGGTCCGATCTCGACGATAACGCCGCCTTCAATGCGGATATCGGCATTATAGGTGAGATCGGCGGTGACGATGGTCCCGTTCTTGATGATGGTGCTGGTCATGACTGTTCCCTAATCGTGATTTTGGTTGCCGGTACCGCCCCCCGATCAGTCCCGTGCTCATCTTTCGTCCAGCCGGTCGTTGTGTCCATCCCTCTTTTTGCTGAACGGCATGGGCGCACCGCAGAGCTACTGCACTACGCCTGCGGTCTCGACGACCGCGTGAAACAGCACGTCGCAGCCCGCCGCGGCCCATTCCTTGGAGATTTCCTCCGCCTCATTGTGCGAAAGACCGCCGACACACGGGCACATGATCATGGTGGCAGGCGCGACTTTTGCAGCCCAGCAAGCATCGTGCCCGGCGCCAGAAATGATATCGCGATGCGTCAGGCCCAGCCTTTCCGCTGATCGGCGTACCGTATCCACCAAAGCAGGATCGAAGGTTACCGGATCGAAGTGACCGACGGCCTCAACCGAACAACCCACGCCTATCGCCTCGCATATTTGAGCGGCCTCCGCTTCGATGCGCTCACGCATCCGGTTCAGCTTGGCGAGATCGGGTGTACGGATATCGACCGTGAAGACGACCGTTCCGGGCAGGACGTTGCGAGAATTGGGCGAGAAGATCACCCGACCGACGCCACCTACTGCACCTGGTTGGCTCTCCATCGCTACGGTCTGCACCATCTCGATGATGCGTGCCAAAGCCAGCCCGGCATTGACCCGCATGGCCATCGGTGTCGAGCCGGTATGGGCCTCCTTGCCGGTCAGCGTGAATTCCAGCCACCACAGCCCTTGGCAATGAGTCACGACACCGATCGTCTTGTTTTCGGCTTCGAGGATCGGCCCCTGCTCGATGTGATATTCGAGATAGGCGTGCATCTTGCGCGCACCGACCTCTTCCTCGCCCAGCCAGCCGATGCGCTGCAACTCCTCGCCGTAGGTCTTCCCCTCGGTATCCTTGCGCGAATAGGCGTGTTCCAGCGTGTGGACGCCAGCGAAAACACCGGACGCGAGCATGGCCGGCGCGAAGCGCGCGCCTTCCTCATTCGCCCAGTTGGTGACGACGATCGGATGCTTCGTGCGGATCCCGAGATCGTTCATGGTGCGCACGACTTCGAGCCCTGCTAGCACGCCCAAGACGCCATCAAACTTGCCGCCTGTCGGCTGGGTATCGAGGTGAGAGCCGACATAGACCGGCAGCGCGTCAGGGTCTTCACCGGCGCGGGTGGCGAACATCGTTCCCATCTTGTCGACGCCTATGGTGAGCCCTGCCACCTCGCACCAGGACTGGAACAGGGCGCGGCCCGCAGCATCTTCGTCGGTCAGCGTCTGGCGATTGTTGCCGCCAGCAATGCCGGGACCGACCTTCGCCATGTCCATCAACATCTCCCACAGCCTGTCGGCATTCACACGCATGTTTTCGCCGGGCGCAGCCATAGCGTCTTCCTTCCAATGCTTGCGCACGTTCCGGCCGTCTCCGACCAATACCGTGCATCGTTCGCGTCTGCGGCCTCTTGGCGGGACGTTACCCGTTCTCAACCCTCGGCCTCTTCTTGTTCTTGTGCGGCCCGCAAAAATTTCGATTCGCATGAACGAAATTACATGATGTCGACGAGGTTAAAAGCTTCTCTCTGCTTCCCGGAGCTTATCCGTTATGTCCGGCGCGTCCGCTCCTTCGCCGACGGATTGTCGAATATGGCCGCGGCGACAGCAACCTCGGTTCCTGCAAGACCAACAGAACAGAAAAGCGTGGTCTGATGCGATGAGGGCCGGCGCGCAATGCAACCTGCGACAATATCCGACAGCTCGACCATGCGTAACGCGTGGCCAGAACCGTGAAGGAAGAACGGCGAGCCGTAGGAGCGTGTCTGTTCGGACGAGTCGGTTGCGATGATGTCGGCAGCCCCGGCAACGCTCAATCCCAACTCATGCGCTTCCACCGTCTTGGGACCGACAGTGTTGATATGCGCTCCGGGCTTAAGATCGGAAACATCCAACACTGGCTGAGAGCTGGATGTCGCGCAAATGACGATGTCTGCATCGCCAATAGCATCCGTGACACGCGCGACAGGTTCGATCTCCAGACCGAGTTCCATCTGCATGTCCCTGGCGAAAACCATGCGATTTGTTGCATCGCGACTGTAGACATAGGCCTTTTTGATGGTGCGAACGCAAGCTGCAGCCGCCAATTGCATTCGTGCCTGCAAACCGCTTCCTATCACACCGACGACATTCGTCTCTGTGGAACTGAGGTGTCGAATAGCCACACCACCGATGGCTCCAGTCCTGATAGCGCCCAAGCGTCCACCCAGGATGATTCCCTTGAGGCTGGCATCCTC
This sequence comes from Agrobacterium larrymoorei, assembly GCF_037722385.1. Classification (GTDB taxonomy): domain Bacteria; phylum Pseudomonadota; class Alphaproteobacteria; order Rhizobiales; family Rhizobiaceae; genus Agrobacterium; species Agrobacterium larrymoorei_C. The sequence continues at coordinate 98,821 of NZ_JBBKAQ010000016.1, read as the reverse complement.
AGCCGACCAGACGGCCACGATCTGAGTGTGTTCCTCCCCTTTGAAGGTGTCGTAACAACGAAAGCCTGCAAGCGGTCTGTCGCCGGTAAGGCCTCCCACTGTGAAAACCAAATCTCCATGACCCTCAAACACAACGTGGTGCCGAGGCGGCGACAACGTTTTGCCCAGCGCACGGGCGAGCAGGAATGCCTCGACTGCCTCGATCGCCCCATTCATCAGGCTATAGCCAGAAAGATTATCGTCATTGAGAACTATTGCCATTCGCAGCCCCTTCGATCCGTTTGGATGAGGTTGCGGCCTCAAGGGCGGTCGAGGTCAAGAGTGTTTTTCGAATGCGCTGTTGCAAGCTATCGCGGCGGGCGGGCCGCGCAAAGTCCTTGGCAACAGGTCGCCCGACACTTCGGCCTTTCGCTCGTCTTTATATTTTCCTTATGCGGGCCATCCATCTTCCCAATCGAAATCTGACAGCCATCAGCAGCATGATGCTTTCCTGACATAACAGGAGAAAACCATGCCCGATGTCCTTTATTTGGCGCTCGGCTTCGGCACGCTGATCGTGCTGGCGCTTTATGCGCGCGCCCTCAACCGGTTTTGAGAGGTGCTGCCATGCTGGAACCCATCTTCGGCCTCGTCGTGGCGATTGCCCTCGGCATCTATCTCATCATCACATTGCTGCGTCCGGAACGCTTCTGATTTTCCTGGAGAAATCCCATGACCATTCTCGGGTGGCTGCAGATCAGCCTCCTCTTCATCGCCGTGCTTCTGGTTATCAAGCCGCTCGGCCTTTACATGGCACACGTGTTCAATGGTGAGCGGACCTGGCTGACGCCGATCTTCGCTCCCATCGAGCGCGTGCTTTATGCCGTGGCAGGCGTCGACACCAGGAAGGAACAGAGCTGGCTTGGCTACACGCTGTCCATGCTCGCCTTCTCGATTGCCAGCTTCTTGGCACTCTATGGCATCCTGCGCCTTCAGGCCTTCCTGCCCTTCAATCCACAGGGTTTTGCCAATGTGGAACCGGGCTTGGCGTTCAATACCGCCGTCAGCTTCGTGACCAACACCAACTGGCAGAACTATGCCGGTGAAGCGACGATGAGTAACTTCAGCCAGATGGCCGGTTTGACGGTTCAGAACTTCCTGTCTGCCGCCGTCGGCATGGCGCTGGCGATTGCATTCACCCGCGCTTTTGTCCGCTCGCAGGCCAGCACACTCGGCAATTTCTGGGTCGATATGACTCGCGCCACGCTTTATGTGTTGCTGCCGATCGCGGTCATCGTCGCAGTAACGTTCGTTGCCATGGGCCTGCCCCAGACGATGGACGCCAGCGTGACGGCAACCACGCTTGAAGGAAGCCAGCAGGTCATCTCGCTCGGCCCCGTTGCCAGCCAAGAAGCGATCAAGCAGCTTGGCACAAACGGTGGTGGCTTCTTCAACGCCAATGCTGCGCATCCCTTCGAGAACCCGACTGCGCTTTCGAACTATCTCAATATCTTCTCGATGCTCACCATTTCGGCGGCCTTCATCTACACCTTCGGTCAGATGGTCGGCAGCCGTCGTCAGGGTTGGGTATTGCTGACCGCCATGGCCGTTCTCCTGATAGCCGGTGTTGCCATCGTCTACTGGGCGGAAAGCGCCGGCAACCCGATCCTGACGTCGATTGGCGTCGATGCGGCGCAAGGCAATATGGAAGGCAAGGAAGTCCGCTTCGGCCAGGCCATGACCGCCCTTTATGCCGCGGTGACCACCGGCCTTTCCGATGGCGGCGTTAACGGCATGCATGGCTCCTTTACCGGTCTTGGTGGCCTTGCGCCAATGTTCCTCATCCAGCTCGGCGAGGTTCTGCCGGGCGGTGTCGGATCCGGTCTTTACGGCATGCTCGTCTTTGCGCTTCTGTCGGTCTTCGTTGCCGGTCTAATGGTCGGTCGCACGCCGGAATTTCTCGGCAAGAAGATCGAGGGCCGCGAGATGAAGTTCGCCATGCTGGCGGTTCTCATTCTCCCCACGGTCATTCTCGGTTTCACCGCGCTTTCCGCCATGCTGCCCTTTGCGGTTGCCACCATCGGCACGGCCGGTCCGCACGGCCTTTCGGAAATCCTTTATGCCTTCACTTCCGCAGCCGGTAACAACGGATCGGCCTTCGGCGGCCTTTCCGGCAATACCGACTGGTACAACACCACGCTCGGTATCTCGATGCTGCTCGGTCGCTTCGCTTATGTCGTCCCGGTGATGGCGATTGCCGGGTCGCTTGCCGCCAAGGTTCGGGTTCCGGCCTCCGCTGGCACGTTCCCGACGGATGGCCCACTCTTTGTCGGCCTTCTCATCGGCATCATCCTCATTCTCGGCGGGCTGCAATTCTTCCCCGCGCTCGCACTCGGCCCCATCGTCGAACACTTCGCGATGCTTGCCGGCCAAACATTCTAAAAGGCATAAAGATGTCCACCAATCCCTGCTCATCGGCCCCCGCCAGACCGGGTCTTTTCGACCCCGCCATTGTCGGGCCGGCCATCAAAAACGCCTTCATCAAGCTTGACCCGCGGCAGTTGATGCGCAACCCGGTGATCTTCGTCACCGAAATCGTTGCGGCTGTCGTCACCATCTTCTTCATCCGCGACCTGACCGCCCATAACGGCACGGCGGTCTTTTCCGGCCAGATCGCGGCGTGGCTCTGGTTCACCGTGCTTTTCGCCACCTTTGCAGAAGCGGTGGCGGAGGGGCGCGGTCGCGCCCAGGCCGACAGCCTCAAGCGGACCCGTTCAGATCTGACCGCCCGCCGCGTGAACGCGGGCGGCAGCGAAGAGAGCGTCGCAGCCACTCTGCTGAAAGTCGGCGATATCGTCGTTGTCGATGCTGGCGAGCTGATCCCCGGCGACGGCGAAGTGATCGAGGGCGTGGCTTCAGTCAATGAAAGCGCGATCACCGGTGAATCGGCACCCGTCATTCGCGAATCCGGTGGCGACCGCTCTGCCGTTACCGGTGGCACGCAGGTTCTGTCCGACCAGTTGAAAATCCGCATCACCACGCCGCCCGGCGCAAGCTTCGTCGATCGAATGATTGCGCTGATCGAAGGTGCGGAACGTCAGAAGACGCCAAACGAGATCGCGCTCTCCATTCTCCTATCCGGCCTCACCCTCGTCTTCCTTATCGTCGTTGTGAGCGTCTGGGGACTGGCTGGATATTCCGGCACGCTGGTCTCCGTTACCGTGCTTGCAGCCCTTCTTGTCACGCTTATTCCGACAACCATCGGCGGGCTTCTTTCGGCCATCGGCATCGCCGGCATGGATCGCCTCGTGCGTTTCAATGTCATCGCCACGTCCGGACGTGCGGTGGAGGCCGCGGGCGATGTCGACACGCTGCTGCTCGACAAGACCGGCACCATCACCTTCGGCAACCGTATGGCAGCGGATTTCATTCCCGTGCCGGGTGTGACTGCCGAACAGGTCGCCGAAGCAGCGCTGCTCGCCAGCCTTTCAGACGAGACGCCAGAGGGTCGTTCCATCGCAGCACTGGCGAATGGCGAGTTCGGCATTGCCTCACCCAAGGTCACCGTCGATGCCGTCATTCCCTTCTCGGCGCAGACTCGTCTGTCCGGCGTCGATACCAACGGCAAGTCCTTCCGCAAGGGCGCCATCGATGCCATCCTGAAGTTTGCCGATGCCACCGATGGCAAGGCGCCAGCGGAATTTCACCAGGCCGTGGACCGCATTGCCCGCACCGGCGGCACGCCGCTCGGTGTGGCCGAAGGCAACCGTCTGCTGGGCGTGATCCATCTAAAGGACGTCGTCAAGCCCGGGATCAAGGAGCGTTTCGCGGCGCTGCGTGCCATGGGTATCCGCACCGTCATGGTCACCGGCGACAATCCCGTGACCGCAGCAGCGATTGCCTCCGAAGCGGGCGTGGACGATTTCCTTGCCGAAGCGACGCCTGAAGACAAGCTCGACTATATTCGCCGCGAACAGAAGGGCGGCCGCTTGATTGCCATGTGTGGTGACGGCACCAACGATGCGCCGGCACTGGCGCAGGCAGATGTCGGCGTTGCCATGCAGACCGGAACGCAGGCCGCACGCGAAGCCGCAAATATGGTCGATCTCGACTCCAGCCCGACCAAGCTCATCGAGATCGTCGAGATCGGCAAGCAGCTGCTTATGACGCGCGGGTCGCTGACGACATTTTCGATCGCCAACGACGTGGCAAAATATTTCGCGATCATCCCCGCGCTGTTCCTCACCACCTACCCTGCGCTTGGCACCCTCAACATCATGGCGCTGTCATCCCCGCAATCGGCCATCCTCTCGGCGGTCATCTTCAACGCGCTCATTATCATCGCGCTGATCCCGCTGGCCCTCAAGGGTGTGGCATACCGTCCCGCCGCAGCGGCGTCGCTTCTGCGTCGTAACCTGCTGATCTACGGCCTCGGTGGTCTGCTTCTGCCTTTTGCCGGGATCAAGGTCATCGATATCGCGGTCTCCGCACTTCATCTGGTGTAAATCATGCTGAACCAAATTCGTCCTGCCATCGTCATCCTGGCCTTCTTCATCGCCCTGACCGGTCTTGGTTATCCGCTGGCCGTAACCGGCATCGCCCAAGCTGTGCTGCCGGCACAGGCCAACGGCTCAATGATCCGCAATGGCGATGTGGTCATCGGCTCGAGCCTGATCGGCCAGAACTTTACCTCCGATCGCTACTTCTGGCCGCGTTCGTCTGCGACTGGGCCAGATGCCTACAACGCCGCCGCTTCCTCTGGCTCCAATCTTGGTACCACATCTGCCAAGCTGAAGGACCGGGTTGCTGGCGACGTTGTACGGCTGAACGGCGCGGGTATTGCGTCGCCGGTTCCGGCTGACGCCGTCACCACATCCGGCTCGGGTCTCGATCCGCACATCACCCCGGCTTTCGCCGCAGCCCAGGTTGAGCGCATCGCCAAGGCGCGCAGCCTTTCGCCTGAATCGGTGAAGGCCCTTGTCGAAGAAAAAACGCAAGGCCGGCTCCTCGGGATTATCGGCGAACCGCGCGTGAATGTGCTAGAGCTGAACCTTGCGCTTGATGCGCTGAAGAGCTGAGATGAATGGCGTCACATGACCGTGAGGGCTTAAACAGGCCCGATCCCGATGCATTGCTTGCCCTGGCGGAGAAAGACCGCCGGGGCAAGCTCACTATTTTCCTGGGTGCAGCGCCCGGTGTCGGCAAGACCTATGCCATGCTGGCGCGTGCGCGAAGACTGAAGGCCGATGGCGTCGAGGTCGTAGTCGGCCTTGTCGAAACCCATGCGCGGGCAGAAACGTCCGCCCTCCTCGAAGGCCTTGACGTGCTGCCGCGCATCGAGGTCGATTATCGTGGCAAGACTCTCAAAGAATTTGATCTGGACGCAGCACTTGCCCGCAAGCCGCGTGTCATCATCGTCGATGAGCTTGCCCATTCCAACCCTGAGGGTTTCCGCCACCCCAAACGCTATCAGGATATCGAGGAGCTGATCGCAGCGGGCATCGATGTCTGGACCGCGCTCAACATCCAGCATCTCGAAAGCCTGTCCGATCTCGTCTCGCAGATCACCGGCGTCAGCATTCGCGAACGGGTGCCGGACACCGTGTTGAAGCGCGCCGACGACGTGGTGCTGGTCGATCTTCCGCCTGGAGAACTCATTCAGCGGCTGAACGAAGGCAAGGTCTATCTTCCTGATAGTGCCAGGCGCGCCACCGACCGCTTCTTCCGTCTCGGCAATCTGACGGCGCTTCGCGAGCTTGCGCTTCGCCGCACCGCAGACCGGGTGGACGATCAGATGGTCGATTACTTGCGTCAGAACGCCATCGAAGGCCCTTGGGCGACAGGCGAAAGATTGCTGGTCTGCATTGGCGCCGATGCGCTGTCCGATAAGGTCGTGCGTGTGGCGAGCCGCCTTGCCTCCGGCCTTAATGCGCCTTGGACCGTCGTCAGCATGGCGCGTGATGACCAGGAAACCATGAACGAGGACAGCCTCAGACGGATCGATGAGGCCTTCCGTTTTGCCGAGACGCTAGGCGCCGAGACACGTCACGTGACAGGCAATGATTTCGTGACGGAAATCCTCAAGCTTGCCCGACGCGAGCATACCACGCAGATCGTCATCGGTTCCCAGCGCCGCAGGTGGCTTGCCAACCCATTCAGGCCGAGCCTCGCCGACGCTCTGGCGAAAGAAGCGAGCGGCATTGGACTTCACCTCGTCACCGCAGATGCGGCCAAGGTTCCGGGTGTGTCCACCCGAAAGAAGCGAGGCTTTCAACTATCCGCCTTCTCCCGCTCGCTCCTCTGCGCTATCGGCACGGTCGCAGGAGCAACGCTTGCTGGTCTGGCATTGGACCAATTCACCCATCTGCCGAATATCTCGCTGCTGTTTCTGCTCGCCGTTCTGGCGGCTGCTTCCGCCGCTGGTTTCATGGCGGCGCTGATGGCCGCGATTGTGTCCGCGCTTGCTTATAATTTTTTCTTCATCGCCCCGGTTAAGACCTTCACTATTGCCTCGCCGCATGAGGTCTTCGCACTTGCGGTCTTCATCGTCGCGGCACTGATTGCGGGCAGTCTGGCATCGCGTATTCGCGAACAGGCGCAAGCCGCTCGCCAGCGCGCCGCCGACATGCAGGCGCTCTATGATTTTTCCCGAAAGCTTGCCGGGACGGCCAAGCCTGAAGAAGTCCTGTGGGCATCTGTCACGCAGTTGCAGGGCAGCATCGGCCGTCACGTGGTGATGCTTTTGCCCAAAGGCGACGATTTGGAGGTGGTCGCGGCTTGGCCACCTGATACCGAACTAGGCGTCTCGGAACTGACTGCGGCGCGGTGGGCAAGCAGCCGATCGGAGCCTTCCGGTTTCGGCACTGGCACGCTTCCCAATGGACGCTTCCAGTTTCGTCCGCTGACCAGTCCTCATGGCGTCGTCGGCGTTTGCGGCTTCGAACCCGGACAAAATGGGCTTGATTCCAATGCCGAACGGAAACTCGCCGCCATTCTCGACCAGGCGGCGACCGCTATCGATCGCGCACGTCTTTCTTCCGAAAGCACCGAACAGGCGGCCAGGCTGGAAGGAGAGCGCTATCGTGAGGCACTGCTATCGTCGATCTCACATGATTTGCGCACGCCCTTGGCGACAATTACCGGTTCGGTCACCAGCCTGCGGGAACTGGGTGACCGCATGTCGCCGGAGAGCCGCGACGATCTGCTGCAATCCATCGAAGAGGAGAGCGCACGGCTGAGCCGCTTCGTCGCCAACCTTCTGGACATGACCCGCATCACTGCCGGTACCTTACAAGCGAAACGGGACTGGGTGGATGTCGCCGATGTGATCCGATCTGCAGTGGAGCGGGCGCGTAAATATTTTCCCTCCCAAAACTTCGAGACCGGCATCGCCAAGGATTTGCCGGTCATTAGGGCGGACCCGGTTCTGCTCGGCCAGGTTCTGTTCAACCTTCTCGACAACGCTGCCAAGTATGGGGGCGGCGAACCTGTCAACGTCTACGCGCGGCGCGACGGGGATGAGATCGTCGTTTCCGTAACCGACAATGGGAAAGGCATTCCCGGCGAAGACCTCGACCGCATCTTCGAAAAATTCTATCGTCGCTCCCGATCGGACGGGCGCTCTCCGGGAACGGGGCTTGGTCTCTCCATCGCCCGCGGTTTCATCGAGGCGATGGGCGGACGCATTCATGCGGAAAGTCCGGCAGTGAAGAAACGCGGAACGCGGATCGTCATGCGCTTCCCGGTGAATGAGAAAAGCGAAGGCAGGCAGAAACAATGACCCTGGGACGCATTCTGGTCGTGGATGACGAGCCACAAATCCGACGCTTCCTGCGCCCGGCATTGGCGGCCGCCGGCTATGACGTGATCGAGGCGGAAAATGGCGCCGACGCCATCAAGTCCGCTGCGACTGCCGCGCCAGATGTGATTATCCTCGATCTCGGCCTGCCGGACATGGACGGCAAGGATGTCATCGCCAATCTTCGTGGCTGGTCTACACTGCCGATCATCATCCTCTCCGCTCGTGATCGCGAGACCGAGAAGATCGCAGCACTCGATCTCGGTGCCGACGATTATATCGAAAAGCCTTTCGGCATCGGTGAGTTGACCGCTCGCATCCGCACCGCCATGCGCCATGTCGGCAAGTCCGAGAGCCTGCCGTACTCAATCGAGGCCGATGGCCTGTCGATCGATACGCAGCGCCGGATCGTCGCGCGCGACGGCACAAGCATCAAGCTGACGCCAAAGGAATATGATCTCCTGACGCTTCTGGCGCACCATGCTGGGCGGGTGGTGACGCATCGCACGCTTCTGACCTCAGTTTGGGGGCCGGCGCATGGGGAAGACCTGCATTATCTGCGCGTCTTCATCGGCCAGTTACGACAAAAGGTCGAACGAGATGCCACGCAGCCGAAAATTATCCAGACGGAGCCCGGAGTCGGATATCGTTTTGTGACGGAATGATTTGAAATTTGGGATCGCCGAATGGTTTCCTTGAAACCGGCTTGGCAGTGCCTGCCCATCAGCCTAGGGGGGCTGATGGGCCTTGACTGGAGTCAACAGACGAAGCTTTTGGCTGTGGATCACGCCTTTTGACTAAGGTCATGATGCATAGAAAGATTTGGCTTGTCCAGTATTTTTTAGATTTTTCTAAAATAAAAAAAGCCCGACGACACGCCGGGCTTTCTTAGTCAATACAGTCGGTTAGACTATATTAGAACGAACGCTGAAGGCGAACGAAGCCGTTCCACTCGTCCGTGTTTGAACCGTCTTCGTCGTAGTAGTTAACTGCGACCTTGGTAGAGAGACCTTCGGTGATCTTGTAATCAACCGTGATGCCAGCCTGCCATGCGTCGCGGCTGGAGAAGTCGTTGGTGGCAATCGCTGTCGCGCCGGTGAATACTGGCGTACCAGTTGCGTCGAGGCCAACGAGTGCAACGCGATCGGCTACATTGCCGTAGTACTGAGCGCCAGGAGTGATCGTCAGACGGTCAGTCGCCTTGATAGCGTATTCAGCAGCAACTGCCCATTCGGACTCTGCGTAGTAAGCGTTTGCGCCGGAAGCCCAAACACCAGCCAGGCCGAGCGTGCCAGGACCAATTTCAGCCGTTGCGATCAGGCGAACTGCGCCTTCTTCCTGGTCAACGTCGTAGGAGCCGATCAGCTGAAGAGCAGCGCCGCCGAAGTTGCCGCCGATGCCACCGGTGATGCCGACGTTGTTATCAGCTTCCTGAGTAACAACAAACGTACCTGGAAGCGGACCGGCCGCGCCTGTTACGGTGCGGAACTGGCTATTCGTGCCTTCGAGTTCGTCAACCGAGATACCAGCCCAGAAGGAACCAGCGTCGTAAGTGTAACGAATGGAGTTGAACAGAGCGTTCGTGGAGAGAACGTCTGCTTCGCCAGAGAGACCATCGTCCCACCAGCTGTAGAACTTACCGACCTTAAGGCCGCCGAGTTCGATGAAGGCCTGGTCAACGAATACAGACGAAGAAGCTGCAGACGCGTTGTCAGCATTGCCGCGGAAGCCGATGAAGCCACGCAGAGCGCCGAGCTCGGTGTCCGTGCGGGTATCAACTTCGAACTGAGCGCGCGTGAAGGAGTCCCAGTCAGACGTACCAGAGATCGAACGACCGAAGTCGGTCTGGAAACGAACATAGCCGCCGAACTTCAAGCAGGTTTCGGTGCCAGGAATGTAGAAGAAGCCCGTGCCGAATGCATCGCAGACGCGTACATATTCCAGGGGCTCTGGCTCAGCAGCGACGATAGCGTCAGCAGCCTTTGCGCCAGATACTGCTGCGAGAGCTGCAGCGGAGCCGATGAGAAGGCTCTTGATGTTCATAATGACCTCCAGTCATGTTTCGTTACAAAAGCGGCGACCAGGAACATGCCCTTGAGGTGCCCCCCGCTTCACGAACCAATAGACAGAAACCCCTCACCTCTCGCAATCATATATCACTAAATTAGCACGTTTTCAGATTGTCCGAATTTTAGTGCGTTGTATTTTAGTCACAACTTACGTTAGGGCGGACGCATATTGTCGCGGAATTTTAAGACGCTGTTAACGTTTGACGGGCCGCCACCGCAAGGACCCGTTCTGTTCAAGCACGACTTTAGAGGTGACGATTCGGGCGAAGCGGATTCGGCGGAGGTCGGAAGCGGCGATTCGTTCGGGTGAAAGCCTTCTTGTCCATCTGGACAGGAACAACAGCTAACACCCAGCCACCCTGTAGAGCGTGGATGTGAGGGTGGCGGATCAGATACTGCACCCGCGCTCTTTGTATGAGAAGAACGCAAGCGACGCGGCCGTTATCAGCTAGGGCACCCCCACGAGCCTTACGGCGTTTTCCAGGTCTTGAGCAGCATCGCGACAAATTTTTCTGCTGCAGGCGACAGCGCACTGCTTCGTCTTTGCACGATACCGATGGTGCGGGACACCACCGGATCGACAATCGGGCGAGACACCAGATAGGGGTGGTCTTCCTGCGGGGTCGCGAGGCGCGGCAGCACGGAAATGCCGAGCCCCGCTTCGACCAGTCCCAATGATGTATTGAGGTGCGTGACCTCGTAGAACCAGTTGAGCTTGAGGTTGTGTCGTGCCAACGCACCATCCAGCAACGTTCTATTTCCACTGGAGCGGTCGACGACAACCAACGGATAGGGCTCCAGCTGATTCCAATGAATGGTGTCGTACTTCGCCAGTGGATGATCCTTGCGCATGGCGAGAACGAAGGGGTCGTCGATCAGCGGCTCGAACGACAGATCAGGATCGGAGTTCCCCATCAGGTTGATGCCGAACTCCACCTCGCCACGAGCTACAGCCTGCAGGCCTTCATTGGCCGTCAGATCTCGAATGCGCAGTCTTATATGTGGGTATTGCTCGCTGAAGGTCTTGATGACGGTAGGTAGGAAATAGAAGGCAGCCGTCGGAACACATGCCATGGTGATCAGGCCACGGCGAAGCGCACCATCCCTCATAGCAAAAAGAGAGCCATCAAATTCTTCCAGCATGCGCCTTACCAACGGCATCACCTCTTGTCCCATGGCCGTTGGCGCTACATGGCGGGTGGTGCGCTCCAGCAAAGGGGCACCGATCGCCTGCTCCAGCTTCTGGATGCGCCGGGTCAGCGCCGGTTGCGAAATGTGGAGTGCCTCCGCTGCCCGATGAAAGCTCTCTAGTTCGACCACAGCCTGAAATGCCCTCAGATCAAGAATTTCACAATTGATGCTCATATCGCAATAAACCTCTCGAAAATTGCATTTAACAAATAAGCCTTTCTTCCTCATATTGCAACAACTGGATCAATTGATCCATGAAATGCAAGATTGAGGCGAAGATGAACGATCTCCTTAAGATACCCTGTGTGCTGATGCGCGGCGGAACGTCTCGTGGTCCGTTTTTTCTGGCATCCGATTTGCCACGTGATCCTGCCCAACGCGATGCCGCTCTTCTGTCCATCATGGGGTCTGGACATCCGCTTCAGATCGATGGCATCGGCGGTGGCAATCCGGTCACATCGAAAGTCGCGATCATCGGACCCTCCAAGGTGAAAGGCGCGGATATCGACTATCTTTTCGCGCAGGTTCGCACGGATCGTCAGTTCGTCGATTATTCCCCTAATTGCGGTAACATGCTTGCAGCCGTCGGCCCATTTGCCATCGAAGCGGGACTGGTGGATGCTAAAGAACACGACACGCTGGTTCGCATTCACAATGTGAATACCGGAAAGTTGATCGAGGCCAAGGTTCCCACCCGCGGCAGCGAAGTGATCTATATGGGCGATGCGTCGATCGATGGTGTGCCCGGGCTTGCAGCACCGATTGCCTTGACCTTTGTCGATTCGGCTGGTGCCAAGACCGGAAAGCTGTTGCCGACCGGCAAGCCGATCGATGTCATCGACGGTATCGACGTAACGGCGATTGACTGCGCCATGCCGATGGTCTTGATGCGCGCTGCCGATCTCGGCATCACTGGTTATGAAGACCCTCAGGCATTGACGGCCAATCGTGCGCTGATCGATCGTATGACCCGCATTCGTCTCGAAGCGGGCAGGTTGATGGGCATGGGCGATGTGTCTGACATGGTCATCCCGAAGCCTGTACTGATCTCGCCGGCGCGAAAAGACGGCACGATGTCCGTGCGTTACTTCATGCCGAATGAATGCCATCCGGCGTTGGCCACCACCGGTGCTGTTGGTATTGCAACGGCCGCCGTTACTTCAGGCACGGTGGCCTTCGAGGAAGCTGGCCAGCCCAGCGTCCCCACACTCATCCGGATCGAGCATCCGGCAGGACGTCTCGATGTCCAGCTCGAACTGCGAAACGGCGCCATTGCGGCCGGTCTTGTCAGAACCGCGCGTCGTCTCTTCGAGGGCTTCGCCTTCGCCAAACCAGCCGCCGCGATTGAACACGCAGCATAGATAAACGCCACTACGGCACACAGCATAAAGAAAACCGGGAGGAGACCCATATGCGTAAATTCCTGCTAGCAACTGCCGCACTCTGCGCCTTCGCAGCCACCGCCAACGCCGAATCCGTCAGAATGAGCGTTGGTTCCTACAATCTTAACAACCTGCCCTTCCCCGTTGCTGCAAGCCTCGGCTATTATAAGGACGAAGGTTTGGACGTGACGACCGAGAACTTCGCGCAGGGCGGTTCCAAGGTGCTTCAGGCGCTGGTGGCAGGCTCCACCGATGTCGCGGTTGGCTTTTACGATCACACGATCCAGATGCAGTCGCAGAACAAGCATGTCGTCGGCTTCGTCATGCTGGCCCGCAATTCGGGATTGGTTCTTGCCGGCAAGAACGACACGGATTTCGATCCGGCAAAGCCTGAGACGATCAAGGGCAAGAAGGTCGGTATCACCTCGCCGGGTTCGTCCTCCGACTTCTTCATTCGTTACTACCTGAAGGAACATAACCTCAGCGACAACGACATTTCCATCATCGGTGTCGGCTCGGGTGCTGCAGCCGTTGCGGCTCTTCAGCAAGGCAAGATTGACCTTCTCGTCAACTACGACCCGGCCGCAACCATCGTCGTCGAGCGCGGTCTTGGCAAGATCCTGATCGATGCGCGCAGCGATCAGGGTGCCAAGGACGTCTATGGCGGCATCTACCCAACCTCGGTCCTCTACGCGACCCAGGATTACATCGACGCCAATCCGGAAGTGATCCAGAAGGTTACAAACGCCACTGTGCGGGCACTGCACTGGATGAAGGCCCATTCGGCCGAAGAGATCGTTGAAAAGCTGCCGGACGATTTCGTTTCCGGTGACAAGGCGACCTACATCAAGGCTGTTCAGGCGGCTAAGGCCATCTTCTCCGAGGACGGAAAGTTCGAGCCCAAAGATCTCGAAACGCCGCTCGCCGTCCTGAAAAGCTTCAATGAGGCTGTGGCCAAGGCCACGATCGACCTTAACACCACCTACACCAACAAGTTCGTCGAAGCAGTTGCTTCGAAACCCGCAAACTGAGGGTCCGTCCATGTCTTCACCAGTCAGAAAGCTCACGCCGGTGGCACAGTCAGAACCCAAATCGATGGTCGCTATCGATAATGTGACGATGGCGTTCGGTTCATTCACCGCCGTTCAGGATGTCAACCTTACGGTTGGCGATGGAGAGTTTCTCTCCATCGTCGGTCCGACAGGCTGTGGCAAGTCCACGATCCTGAATGCGATCGCAGGCTTGTTGAAGCCCGCAAAAGGCTCCGTCAACATCGATGGGTCTGCGGTCAACGGCGTGCAGAACAATATTGGCTATCTCTTCCAGCAGGATGCCCTGCTTCCCTGGAAGACGGCTTATCAGAATGTCGAACTTGGCTTGATGTTTCGTGGCGTGCCGGAAGCGGAGCGCCGGGTAAAGGTCATGGCCTGGCTTGAGAAAGTCGGCCTTAAGGGTTTCGAGGGCCGCTTCCCGCACATGCTGTCCGGCGGCCAGCGCAAGCGGGTGCAGATGGCGCAGGCTCTGATCACCGAGCCAAAGGTTATCCTCATGGATGAACCTTTCTCGGCCCTCGATATTCACACGCGGCATCTGATGCAGAACGAACTTCTTCGCCTGTGGCAGGAAGATCGCCGCGCGGTCGTGATGATCACGCATGATCTGGAAGAAGCCATCGCACTTGGCGACCGCGTCGTCGTTCTGGCCGCTGGCCCCAAGAGCCGCGTGATCGAAAGCTTCCCTGTAGATCTCGAGCGTCCGCGCAATGTCGCCGAAATCAAACTCGACCCGAAATTCATGACTCTGTACCGCGACATCTGGGCATCCCTGCGCGGCGAAGTGGAGAAGAGCTATGCAAGCCGTTAATATTCGCATCATTCAGGTCGTACTTCTGGTCGCCATTCTCGGAGGATGGCAGCTTGGCGTCTCGACTGGCGCCATCGACCGCTTCTTCTTCCCGGCTCCGTTCGACATCGTGACGCAAGTCGTTACCTGGATCGCGGACGCTGGGTTCTACAAACATGTCGGCATTACACTGAGCGAGACGGTGCTCGGCTATCTAATCGGCACGGGTCTAGGCGTCGCGGCCGGCGTGTGGCTTGGTCTCAGCCCCTTCGTCGCCCGCGTGCTCGATCCCTTCATCAAGGCTGTCAATGCCATTCCACGTGTCGTTCTGGCTCCGATCTTCGTCCTCTGGCTGGGACTTGGCCTCTGGTCGAAGGTTGCACTGGCGGTCACGCTTGTCTTCTTCGTCACCTTCTTCAATGCCATGCAGGGCGTCAAAGAGGTGAACCCGGTGGTCCTATCGAATGCCCGCATCCTCGGCGCCAAGCGCTCCGATCTTCTGCGCCATGTCTACTTCCCTGCCGCAGCAAGCTGGATCCTGTCTTCGCTGCGCACTTCCGTCGGCTTCGCCGTGGTCGGCGCCATCATCGGTGAATATCTCGGTGCGTCCGCTGGCCTCGGCTATCTGATCGCTCGCTCGGAAGGCAACTTCGATGCGGTCGGCGTCTTTGCTGGCATCATCATTCTTGCCATCTTCGTTCTGATCATCGACCTTATCCTCGATGTTGCGGAGAAGAAGCTGATCACCTGGCGTCCAAACGCTGCGGAAGAGCGGCCTGCCTGACACGACACGCGCTGCAAGATTATCGAAAAGGGCGGTCGATTGGCCGCCCTTTTTGCATGCCGGACGTTTGAGGAAGAGCCGCGCGTTTTCTCGCGACCGTATTCTTGCTTTCGCTACGCAAGCCACATCCCCGCAGACCCTCACAGGACATTCAAGAAGCTCCCTTCGCCAGCACGCACTGGCCTTTGCCATTCCCCTTCGCCCCGTAGAGGGCTTTATCCGCCAGCACCATCATCTCTGTCAGATCGGCATCGTTGCCACCTGGTGCCGCGCCGATGCTGGCGCCGACGTGAGCCGATCCCATCGCATCGATGTCATAGGGGGCCGAAATCGACCAGATCAGGCGGGTGCCAAGATCCTGGATGCCCTTGACGCTTCTTTCCTTGGAGAGGATGAGAAATTCGTCTCCTCCAAGACGACAGGCGGCCGCGTCCGGGCCAATTGTCGATGTCAGTCGTCGCCCGACTTCCTCGAGCAGCAGATCGCCCGCGCGGTGACCATGCACATCGTTCACCTGCTTGAAATTATCGAGGTCGAGAAAGAGCAGCGATGGCCGGGCACCATCGACCGTGAGGCTCTCGAATGCGCGCTCCATGCCGCGGCGATTGAGAAGTCCCGTCAGGGGGTCGCGAAAGGATTGGGTACGGCTTTCGATCTCCGCAGTAATCGCCCGCACTGTCACGCTACGCTGCTGTTCGATCATGGCGAGGTTCATCAGAAAGAACAGCACGGTTTGACAGAGGATGAGCGGGAGAAACTCCGGATAGAGGAAGCTAAAGCTTGCTTTAAAGCTGAGGTCGATCAGGAGCACTTGCGCCATGGCATAACGCGGCGCAGCGAAGTTGCGTCCGATGATGCTGCCGATCGCCGCCAGACTGGAAGCCAACACGATGATCGTCATCGGAATATCGCGCGACAGAACAACGAGTGAGATCGTGAAAGCCTGCGTCAGTGCCCAGGTCAGCCCGATTATGAAAAAGGGAGCCTTGCTCAACTCCGCCGTTCGAATGGCCGCCAGTCTCGCGGCAAGAAGCATCACCTCCAGGGATATAAGAGCCAGGAATACAGGATCACCGATCCTGTAAAAGGCAACGCTTAGAACCGCCGTGGAGTTGACCGCGCCAAGAAAGAACGGCCTGGTCGAGCTGAAGAACATATCCCCAAGACGCTTGCGCACCTCATGCGGTGATGTTGGGTCAATAGATGCAATCCAGCGTAATGGCGCAAAATTTAAAACTGCGCTCAACGACAACCGCTGCATCAATCCCTCCACGTGTAGAAAAGAATGATGCGCAAGATCAATTGAAAAGCCCTTAATTCCGTCATTGTTACACATGCTGAAACGCCGAGATGTCCAATTTTTATTCAGATCGTCTGTGAAAATCGGCCCAATATACTGGATGTACTCTCTCCAGTTTCACGGCAGATGACGCTTTCAATGATGATAGCTACCTTGAGTAGGGCTGGCTTTTTCGCATCCAATCGGAACGCGATCCACCTTCGATCCGTTGGACCGACATCCACAAGCAGTCCAAGGAGGAAACATCATGAGCATCTTCGGTAAAATCAAAGACGCGATCTTCGGTTCAGCACATGCCGAGCAGACATCCCCATCCGCCACGGAACCGACACCAGCCCCTTCATCCATTCCTGAACCCGCAGCCACCACCGCACCGCCCGTTGGCGGAACGGGCCAGGCCGTCCCTTCCACGTCCGGTAGCTCCGCACCCGTCCCTTCCGCCCCAACCTCCGCCTCTGCTCAACACGTCGATGTCGCCTCACAGCTCGACGCGGCGGTGAAGCGCAGTGGACAGCGCCTGGACTGGAAGCATTCGATCGTCGATCTGATGAAGGCGCTCGGCATGGATGCGAGCCTTGCAGAGCGCAAGGAACTGGCGCAGGAGCTCGGCTATACCGGCGAGCCCAATGGCTCGCCCGAAATGAACAACTGGCTGCATAAGGCGCTGCTTAAAAAACTGTCAGAAAATGGTGGCAAGGTACCCGCAGAATTACTCGATTAATTTTTGGAACCTAACACGCCGCTACGCATTATCCGTCCGAGTGGCGTGGCGGCGCCACGGCTTGCATGTTGACCACGGATGTACTGGCGGCAGATAACAAGCGACAAGAGGTCGGTGCGAATTCGCCCCGGCCTTTTTTGTTGCCTCTGTCTAGGCGAGGCCCGGGATGGTACGGCACCTAAAGGGGGAGTGACCGCAGCTTTGAGCTTCGTTGCATGGGCACCTCATGCATCGAAGGAGCGCTCAGAATCTCAGTTAAACGCTGCATTTCAGGCCAGTGCCACAGCAGGTTAGACGCGACGTGGTTATAGGCAGTCTTCTGATAGGCTGGCGCTAGAACGAAACCATGAAGGCCCGCAGATCTAAGTGCAGCTCGTTCGGCTGCATTTTTTAGAACACGGCCATCTCCAGTTATGAAGCTCCACACTAAGCCGGAAGATCGCAAGTACTCAATCCATTCTAAATCGGTTGAGTGGCGGCCGTTAGGGAGCCCTTCAAGGTTGCTAATGTGCACGGCGGAGTGGCCATAGTGGCTGATGAAGCCGTTCAGTGTTGAGGCGTATATGGGGGATGTGCAGTTATCGAAAAGAACTTTCAACCGCATCCACCATCAATTCAAGGACTGTTCGAATTCGACAGCGCGGCGCACCGACCCCTCTGGGACATCGTAGGCGATCGCAGTTTCTTCGATACCAAAATTTCCGGCGGAGGTTGCGAGGATGGCAGTGGGTACGCTGGTTACGCCGTCTATCGGCTGACCGAACGCGCGGAGGGGGTCAACCAATATATTTGCGCGCCTGCCGGCTGGGTACCAAAGGCGCGGAGACCCATCCTCATCAAAATCGACAGTCCTGAGAATAGGCTCTATGACCTCCTTGAACTCATACTGCCTGCGAAACAAGTTGAGAAGACGCTCGCGCTCTACGCCATCAGCATCCTTTTCGAATACCCGCAGCAGGATGTTTCGACCATCAGTCTTGAAGCGCTCAGTCGATAAAGGGTAGTCTGCTCCCAATACCTCTCTCGCATAAACTATCGCAGCCCTGACCTGAATTGCCGAGACGCCAGCTCGGAGAAAGGCGTCAGCTACACGGATTTCCATAAGGTCACGGAAAGCGAGGGTCGTAGAGGTGCCATCTATCTTGACCGCCGGCTCCCAAAGCGCGGGGTACTGGCGCCCCCTGATCGAATGACCGTTGAGCCATCTAGAAATCTTCGACGGAGCAACGTGCAAAAGCCTCCCGGCTTCTGCTGGCGTGTATAGCCCGACAC
Source organism: Agrobacterium larrymoorei (assembly GCF_037722385.1). Lineage (GTDB taxonomy): Bacteria > Pseudomonadota > Alphaproteobacteria > Rhizobiales > Rhizobiaceae > Agrobacterium > Agrobacterium larrymoorei_C. The sequence continues at coordinate 80,483 of NZ_JBBKAQ010000016.1, read as the reverse complement.
CAATCAATCCACTCATCACAGTTCCTCGTTCGAGGTCGTTAGTCTCAGCACGCTATTGATGTGTCAACATCGACCTCGTAGCAAATAAAATTTAATTATCCAGGGGTGGCATTGCGGGGATCAGCGGCTCTTGGATTATGACCGAACTTGATCCTCTCCCCAACCCGGCTCGGTGACCGTGTGGGTATTACCCTCTGATGCGGGGCCGCCCCCCAATCTTCGCTCATTTTTTGTAATCGAAAAACCCGTTTCTGTTTCCATTTGGAGAGCGCGGAGACTGAGAGAAAAGGCTTCGGAATTATCCGAAACGATGTCGGCGAGACATGAGAGGATTTGAGTTTCAGGAGCTTGATTTCGTTTTAAAAATAATGGTGCCCGGAGGCGGATTTGAACCACCGACACGCGGATTTTCAATCCGCTGCTCTACCAACTGAGCTATCCGGGCACTACAGGCTCTTGAAGAACCTTTGCTTTTTGAAAGCGCCGGGGAGTGTTCCGCCCCGGAAGTGAGCGGGGTTATAGCAGCTTGTTCGGCCATGGCAAGCGCTCAATCCAACTTTTTTGACAGTTTTTCTTCGACCCATTTTGAAGTTTTGAAGAGCGTCCAAACGAAGAAGGCGAGGAACGCGGTGCTCCTCGCCTTCTTGCTCAAAATCGGCGCTGTGCGCTTTCCGAAGCCTTACTGTTTCGATCCCGCGGTGAGGCCAAGGGCGAAGGGGACCGCCGCTACCATCAGCGCGATCATCGGCGACGATGCGAAAATCCGGCTCGCCAGAGAGGTGATGGCAACGGAGCGGACGACAGGTAGCCAGTTCGGCGTGTCATTCGAATTCGAGCGCGAGTGTGAATTTCTCGATGCACTCAATTTTTCGACCTCGCGGCGGACCTCGTCGAGATCGCGGCGCAGTTCGGAGATCTGAGCGCGCAGCGACGCTTCTTCTGCAGGCTTCCTGCCAGGTTTTGGCGGGGGTGGGCGTCGCTCGACGGCTTGCAGCGTTTCGTCTGCCCGCTCTTCGTCCAACTGGGCCAGTTCGTCCTCCAGGTCAGCCGGCTTGTCAAAACCATGGGATCGTGCGGGCGCTCTCATTCACATCTCCTTTTGGAAAATCCTTGGGCTCCCGATCAGGCTCGGGAAAACTCCCTCTCCAAACGCTGGAGGCGTCAAAAGGATGCAGTGGTGCCTTAAGGAAGCGCCCCGCGCGAGCACAAAAGAAAAAGGCGACCGGATGGCCGCCTTTTTACTGTCGTACTGTCTCGCTCAAGCCGCCTTGGCAGCCTTGGCATACGGATCGAAGCGACCGTAGAAAGTCTCGCCCTTGGCGGCCAGATCCTTCAAGAGCGGGGTGGGGGCAAAGCGCCAGCCGTACTCGGCCTCCAGCTTTTCTGCCAGCGCCACGAAGTTTGCCACACCCATGCCGTCGATGTAGGACAGAGCGCCGCCGGTGTAGGGTGCAAAACCGAAGCCGAGGATAGAGCCGACATCGGCCTCACGCGGATCGGTGACGATGCCCTCTTCCACTGTGCGAGCCGCTTCCAGCGCGACGGTGACCAGGAAGCGCTGCTTCAGCACGTCCATATCGACGTCTTCTGGCTTCTTCTGCGCGTAAAGGTCCTTCAGGCCAGGCCAAAGGGACTTCTTGGCGGGCTTTGGCGGGTAGTCGTAGAAGCCCTTGGCATTCTTGCGGCCGAAACGGCCTTCATCTTCCACCAGCTTCTTGACCAGTTCCATGTGGCGCGGATCGACGGCCTTGTCGCCGAGGTCGGCGGCGGTGGCCTTCAGGATCTTGTAGGAAAGATCAATCGCCACCTCATCGTTCAACGCCAGCGGGCCGACCGGCATACCGGCAAATTTAGCGGCGTTTTCGATCATTGCTGGCGGCACGCCCTCGATCAGCATTTCATAGCTCTCCGCCATGTAGCGCAGGACGCAGCGATTGACGAAGAAGCCGCGCGTGTCGTTGACGACAATTGGGGTCTTCTTGATCTTGGCGACGTAATCGAGCGCGACGGCGAGAGCCTTGTCGCCAGTTTCCTTGCCGAGGATGACTTCGGTCAGCATCATCTTCTCAACGGGCGAGAAGAAGTGGATGCCAATGAAATCCGCCGGGCGCTTGGAGTTCTTTGCAAGGCCGGTGATCGGCAGCGTCGAGGTGTTGGATGCAAAGATCGCGCCTTCCGGCAGAACCGCGTCCACCTGTTCGATGACAGCCTTCTTCACGTCGCGGTCTTCAAACACAGCCTCGATGACGAGGTTTGCGGTCTTCAGCGCGTTGTAGTCGGACGTCGGCGTGATGCGCGCGAGAATGGCAGCGCCCTCCTCCGGCGTCATCCGGCCCTTATCGACTGAGCCCTTGACCAGACCCTCGCAGGTCGTTTTGCCCTTGGCTGCCGCCTCTTCGTCGCGGTCGATCAGCGTTACATCCAGACCGGCAACAGCCGTCACATAGGCGATGGACGCACCCATGAAGCCAGCCCCGACAACGCCGACATGTTTCAGATCGCTCTTCGGCTGACCGGCAGGGCGACGCGCGCCCTTGCCCAGTTCCTGCATGGAAATGAACAGCGAGCGGATCATTCCGAACGCTTCCTTCGAGCGAAGAATCTCGGTGAAGTAACGCTGCTCGACCTTCAATGCGGTGTCGAAAGGCAGTTGAAGACCTTCATAGACACATTTCAGGATGGCAAGGGCCGCCGGATAGTTGCCGGCGCTCTCACGGCGCAGGATTGCCGGTGCGGCTGGCCAGAGCTGCGCGGCAGCCGGCGTCCAGATACCGCCGCCCGGCGCCTTGAAGCCTCTCTCGTCCCACGGGGCAACCGGCTTCAGGCCGTCCTTGATCATCTGCTTGGCAGCTTGGATCAACTGGTCTGGTTCCACCACTTGATGCACGAGGTTCATGGCCTTGGCGCGCTGAGCGGTGAGAGACTGACCGGTGGTCATCATCTGCAATGCCGATTGTGCATCCGTCAGGCGCGACACGCGCTGCGTGCCACCGGCGCCGGGGAAGATGCCGACCTTGACTTCAGGCAGTGCGATCTTGACGCTTTTCGCGTTCGAAGCAACGCGACCATGGCAGGCCAGCGATAGTTCGAATGCGCCGCCCATGCAGGTACCGTTGATGGCGGACACCCATGGCTTGCCGTTGGTTTCGATCTTGCGGAACAGGCCGTTCATCTTGCCAACAAGATCGAACAGCTTTTGGGCTGCCTCATCCGGGTTCTTCGCCTTCTCTTCATGGTAGAAGGAGAACATCGACTTGATCATGGAAAGATCGGCACCGCCGGAGAAGGTGCTCTTGCCGGAGGTGAAGACCACGCCCTTGACGGCGACATCGGCAACCGTCGCATCGACGATGGCATTCAGCTCTTCCATCACCTCTGCGGTGAAGACGTTCATGGATTTTTCCGGCATGTCCCAGGTCACAAGGGCAATGCCGTCTGCATCGGTTTCGACTTTGAAATTGGTGTAAGTGCTCATTGTGGGATTCCTCTTCCCTGAATCGTAATGGCCGCTTCGCTTTCCTCGTCATCCCTAAGTGCTTGACTCGAGGATGACGTGGAGGCGTGGCGTTAAACCCGCTCGATCACCGTCGCGGTGCCCATGCCTGCACCGATGCAGAGCGTGACTAGCGCGGTGTTCAGATCGCGGCGCTCCAGTTCGTCGAGAACCGTGCCGAGGATCATCGCACCGGTGGCGCCCAGCGGATGACCCATGGCGATGGCTCCGCCATTGACGTTCATCTTGTCGTGGCTGATGTCGAAGGCCTGCATGTAGCGAAGAACCACGGCAGCAAAGGCTTCATTGAGTTCGAAGAGATCGATATCGGCAATCGACATGCCCGTCTTCTTCAGAAGCTTTTCTGTCACATCCACGGGGCCGGTCAGCATCAGTGCCGGATCGGAACCGATATTGGCAAAGTGCCGGATGCGTGCGCGGGGCTTGAGGCCCATGCTTTCGCCGCCAGCCTTCGAACCGACCAGAACAGCCGCTGCACCATCGACGATGCCCGACGAGTTGCCGGCATGGTGGACGTAGTTGATCCGCTCCACTTCCGGATGCGCCATGATGCCGACAGCTTCAAAGCCGCCCATTTCGCCCGGCATCTGGAAGGAGGCATTCAGCGAGGCGAGCGCCTGCATGTCGGTGCCCGGACGCATATGTTCGTCACGGTCAAGAATGGTGATACCGTTCTGGTCCTTCACCGGGACGACGGAATTCTTGAAGTAGCCATTTTCCCAGGCGTGCGCGGCACGCTTCTGGCTTTCCACGGCGTAGGCATCGACATCGTCGCGGGAGAAGCCATATTTGGTAGCAATCAGGTCGGCAGACACGCCCTGCGGCATGAAATAGGCCGGGAAATTGACCGACGGGTCCATGTACCAGGCACCGCCCGACATGCCCATCCCGACGCGCGACATGCTTTCCACGCCACCTGCAATGACAATCTCGTCAGAGCCAGCGGCAACCTTGCCGGCGGCGAAGTTGACCGCATCGAGACCCGAGGCGCAGAAGCGAGAGATCTGCATGCCCGGCGCCTTGGTGGAGTAGCCTGCCTCGAACGCTGCCGCCTTCGGGATCACCGCACCGGCATCCATCACCGGATCGACGCAGCCCATGATGATGTCATCGACAGTCGCCGTATCGAGCCCGTTGCGGTCGCGGATCGCTTCAAGCGTCTTTGCGGCAAGGCGAACGGACGGCACCTCATGCAGGCTGCCATCCTTCTTGCCGCGTCCGCGCGGGGTGCGGACGTGGTCATAAATAAAAACATCGGTCATGTCTCATCTCCCTGTGGCAGCTGACTGCCTGAAAATTATTGGAGGCCGCGTGCGGCCTCCTTGTCCGTTTCAGAATGCTTCGGCAGCCAGCTCCATCATCGTGTCGCTGCCAGCTTCGATGCGGGTCTTGCGCAGAACCGTCTCCGGCATCAGCCGCTCCATGAAGAAACGGGCGGTGACAAGCTTGGCTTTGAGGAACTCCTCATCCGAGGAACCGGATGCCAGCGCAGCCTGGGCTGCCTTTGCCATACGCGCATGCATGTAGCCAAGCACGACCAGACCGAAGAGATGCATGTAGTCGGTGGAGCCGGCACCAGCGTTGTCCGGCTTTGCCATGGCATTCTGCATGAACCACATGGTTGCAGCCTGGAGATCGTTCAAGCCCTTCTTCAGGCCCTTGGTGTAGACGACCAGATTTTCGTCCGCGCGGTTCTCCTCGCAGAAATCGCCGATTTCCTTGAAGAGCGCCATGACGGCACGGCCGCCATTGAGACCAAGCTTGCGACCGACGAGATCGAGCGCCTGGATGCCGTTGGCACCCTCGTAGATCATGGTGATGCGGGCATCGCGCACATACTGGCTCATGCCCCATTCTTCGATATAGCCATGGCCGCCATAAACCTGCTGGGCGGCGACGGCATGATCGAAGCCCTTGTCGGTCAGAACACCCTTGACGATTGGGGTAACGAGGCCAAGCAGGTCGTCCGCCGCCTGGCGTTCCGCTTCATTGGTCGAGCGATGTGCAATGTCCGATTGCAGCGCCGTCCAAAGAAGAAAGGCACGACCGGCTTCGTTGTAAGCGCGGATCGTCAACAGCGAACGACGAATGTCCGGATGAACGATGATCGGGTCCGCCTTCTTGTCCGGATGCTTGGCACCGGAGAGCGAACGACCCTGGATACGATCGCGGGCGTAGTTCGCAGCGTTCTGATAGGCGATCTCACCGATCGAGAGACCCTGCAGGCCAACGCCGAGGCGCGCCTCGTTCATCATCACGAACATGGCCGAAAGGCCCTTGTTTTCCGCGCCAATGAGGAAACCGGTTGCGTCGTCATAATTCATGACGCAGGTGGCGTTGCCGTGGATGCCCATCTTGTGTTCGATCGCGCCACAGACGGCGCCATTGCGCTCACCAAGAGAGCCATCGGCGTTGACCATGAACTTCGGCACGATGAAGAGCGAGATGCCCTTTGTGCCTTCTGGAGCCCCTTCGATACGTGCGAGAACCAGATGGACGATATTGTCCGTCATGGAATGTTCACCGGCAGAGATAAAGATCTTCTGGCCGGAAATCTTGTAGGTGCCGTCACCCTGCGGCACGGCCTTGGTGCGCAGCAGTCCGAGGTCGGTACCGCAATGTGGCTCGGTCAGGTTCATGGTGCCGGACCATGTGCCAGCCACCATGTTGGGCAGGTAGGTCTGCTTCTGCTCGTCCGTGCCGTGCACCAGGATCGCGGCGATCGCGCCCTGCGTCAGACCTGGATACATCATCAGAGACAGGTTGGCAGACGACATGAATTCGCCGACAGCAGCATGCAGCGTGTAGGGAAGCCCCTGCCCGCCATACTCGGCAGGCACGGCCAAACCGCTCCAGCCGCCTTCGCAGTATGCGTCATAGGCCTGCTTGAAACCATCCGGCACGGAAACCGAGCCATCTTCGGCCCGCTTGCAGCCCTGCTGGTCGCCGGAGAGATTGAGTGGGAAAAGCTGCTCTTCGGCAAGCTTCGCAGCCTCTCCGGTAATCGCCTCGATCATGTCGGGCGTGGCATCTTCGAAGCCGGGCAGGTTGTTGTAGCGCTCCAGACCCAGAACGTCGTTGAGAATGAAAAGCGTGTCCTTAACAGGGGCCTTGTAAACAGGCATTACCGATGTTCCTCCGCATCGCTCGCCGGACCTTATCCGGCCTCAAGATGACCTCACAATATTTGACGTGCGCGTAAACGTCAAATGTCTTTGGTGAGAAATTTCGCCGCGCCTTTGTTTACGCCGAAACTGTCAAATCCTGCTTAAGCTTGGCGCAAGCATAATCATGAAGAAAGTATTAAAACAGTATATTAAAGTTAACTTTTAATTAACCATAGATGGGCAATGGTCTGTTTTGACGGACGCGCCGGAACGATGCAGTTCCAGTGCCGACGAACGACACTACCCCTCTCCAGTCGGTGGATAGGTGAGAAGACGGCAGAGACGAAGCGAGCAGGAAGATGAGCGGATTGCGATCGAATTCCCGAGGACAAAGTGACAGATCGTCGCTGGACGCGCTCAACCGCACCATCGAAGGTCTGGAAGCACGCCTTGAAGACTTGCTGGGTGGGCCGATGGAAAGAAGCCGTCGCGAGCCACCTGCCGAACGCATGCCGGAGCGGGTGTCCGCACCATCACGCGCTCAGCGCGAGCCCGATTCGCGTCGATTCGATCCCCTCGATGAAATCCGCCGCCGCCAGCAGGCGCTCGATGACCGTTGGGACCGCGATGCTTACGAAGCTCCCCGCTCTGCCCGCAACACAGCGCCGCAGGAACCACGCCGTTACGACGAGCAGGATTACCGCACCTCCACCGCCATTCCCGCTCACCGCACGCGACCGGCAGCACCTATAGAAGCACCGCGTGTTGAGCGTAGCCGTCCGTCACGCGCCCCAACCGCTCCCGCCCAAGCCTCGCAAGGGGATGCGGCGCTTCGCGAAGTCGCCGAGGCACTCGTCAACCTGCGCCAGGAATTGAAGAGCGAACTCTCCGAGGGCGTCGCCCGCGAGATGCAGGGCTTGCGCAGCGAGCTGCGCAACATCCGTTCATTTGCCGAGAACCAGGATTTTGCCGAGGACATTCGTGAGGACGTTGCCCGTCTTGCTACGAGTATCAACCGTCTGAGCACCACGTCCGGACCGGACGCCCAGGCGCTGCGCTCCGAGGTGGAAGAGCTGCGCGCGCTCGTCGAGCAGATGGCCCGCCAAGACAGCGTGCACAAGATGGAGCGTCGCTGGGACGAAGTCGAAGACACCCTGCGCGGTTTCGACCCGACGCCGCTCAAGGAAGAGATTGTCGCGCTGGCCTATCGCCTCGACGACATCAAGAGCGACCTTGGCAACGCCAATAACAGCCCGGCAATCCGCGCGCTGGAAGACAAGCTCATCACCATGGCAGGCTTTGTCGAGCAGCTTGGTCGCCACATTCAGCCGAACGAGAACCTCTTCAACGAGCATTTCTCCGGTCTCGATCATCGTCTGGACGAAATCAGCCGCGCGATTGCCGCGACGTCCAATCGCGCTCAGCACTCCGCTGATGGTGCGCTGGCTGAGCGGCTCGAGAACCGCCTGAACGGTCTTTCACGCCAGCTCGATCAGTTGAAGGATATGAGCGCCGAGAAGGACAAGCCGTCCGAGGCGCTGACGGGCCGTCTCGACGCGCTGGCAAACCGTATCGAAGAACTGGCCTCCGACCGTCACGTATCGCAGCTTGGCGAGCGACTGGACCAGTTGTCCGCCTACCTGGAGCAATCCAAGCGCGCGCCGGCGGAACCCGAGCTTACCTCGTTCCTCACCGACATTTCCAAGAAAATCGATCTGCTTGGCAATGGCGCGGTGAATGACAAGCTGGCGGAGCGTCTGGACAAGATCGCGCGGCGCATCGAGGATATCGACACGCGCCCGGTCCCCGGCAAAACTGCCTCTTACGACTCAGCCTTCCTTCGCCTGGAGGAGCGTCTCGGCAAGATTGCCGCCAAGCTCGATGAAACATCCCGTTCTCGCGATGCCGATCCAAGTCAGTTGGCGAGCCTTGAAAGCCAGATCGCTAATCTGTCTTCATTGCTGAACGAGCAGAGCCAGCCGCAGCCTGTCGGCATGCCGCCGGAATTCGATGCGCGTATGAACGCGATCGAAGATTACATGGCGTCAAACGACGAGTACATTATCGAGGCCGCGCGACAAGCGGCAGAGGCGGTGATGGAAGCGCATGCGCGCAACAATCTCGCGCAGACGGCAAGCCCTGCCGACATGGCTGTACTGGCGGAACTTGCAAACGACCTTCGCAAGCTCGAGGGCCTCAGCCGCAACACCGATGAGCGCACTCACCGCACCTTCGAGGCGTTGCACGATACCCTGCTGCAGATCGCAAGCCGTCTGGACGCGCTGGATGATCGCCACGCCTCCGAGCCAGAGGAGGACCACCTTGCGTCCTCCGAGGGCCGCGGGCACTTCGCCAACTTCTCGGATGAAGGTCTAGCGACACTTGCTGGCGCAACCGTCACGTCTTCCTTCGACACCGATGTCGCCACCACCTTTGCGCCTCCGGCGGCGGCAAAACCCGTCGTCGAAAAGAAGCCGGGCCTGCTTGCCAGCCTGAGCCGTCGCTTCAAGTCGGGCGCCGCGCCGGCCGAAACAGAGACGACTGTCGCTGCGACCGCGCGCACCAACGTCAATCCGGCACCGGCACTCGATCCGATCGACGTTCTCTCCTCGGACGAAAACGAACTGCTGGAGCCGGGCTCCGGTGCGCCGGACGTGAAGAAGATCCTGGAGCGTGTGCGGGCCAGCCAGAATGCTGCTCGCGCTGGCGACAAGGACACAGACAATCGCGCTGATTTCATCGCCGCGGCACGTCGCGCCGCCCAGGCGGCAGCACTGGAAACCATGCCTGAAAGAGCGGCAGCTTCCGGTTCGGCAAAGAGCGGTCGCGGTGCAGAAGGCGGCGGCTCCATGCTGGCGCGCTATCGTCGCCCGCTTCTCCTCGGCATCGGCGCCATTCTTCTGGCAATGATGGCCATGCCAATGGTCAAGTCGCTCGTCGGCTCCGAGACGCCGCCTGCGCAGCAGGTCACGACCGGCGCGACGACGGGAACGAGCGCGCCTCAAGCGGATCTCGCATCCACCGACCTGAATTCTGGCCCTGATCGCGTCGTTACGCTCCCCTCCTCCGTTCAGGTAGACGAGCGCGCGCAAGCGCAGGTCGACCGGATGGAAGCGGATGCCGACAAGCAGGGCAATGCGATCGACACGCGGCCGATTGGCGGCTCGCCACTGCCGGAAGAAGCACCATCGCTGAACGTTCCACGGCCAAGCGCTGCGACGGCCGTTGCCGAACAGGCTGAGCCCGAGACGACGCCCGAAGAGATCATTCGCAATGCGCAGGTCGACGAGCCAACTCCGGCCGCGCCGAGCGCAGAAGCCATCATCACGGTTCCGTCCGGCATCACCCCTGCCTCTTTGGCAGAGGCCGCGGGCCGAGGGGATGCGCTCGCGCTGTTCGAAATTGCTGCGCGCTACACCGATGGCATCGGCGTTCAGGCAGATCGTGCAGAGGCCGCCAAGTGGTACAAGCTTGCAGCGGACCGCGGTTTTGCCCCAGCGCAATATCGCCTTGGCAACATGTATGAGAAGGCGAATGGCGTTGAACGCAATCTGCCAGAGGCCAAGCGCTATTATGAAATGGCGGCAAGCCAGGGCAATGCCGGCGCGATGCACAATCTCGCCGTCTTGCTGACATCCGACGCCGCAGGCCAGCCGGATTACAGGGCCGCTGCTGACTGGTTCATCAAGGCGTCCGACCTCGGCGTTCGCGACAGCCAGTTCAACCTCGCCATCCTTTACGCGCGCGGCAGCGGCGTTCAGCAGAGCCTGGAAGAGTCCTACAAGTGGTTTGCCATCGCCGCCCGCGATGGTGATGCGGATGCGGCCCAGAAGCGCGACGATGTCGCCAAGGCGATGAAGCCCGAGCAGCTTGCCAGCGCCAAGGCGAAGGTCGATGCCTGGAAAGTGACGCCACTCAACGAAGACACCAATTCGGTGAACCTTCCGGATGAGTGGACCAATGCCGGCGGCGTGAAGACATCCTCGGTCGACATGCAGAAGGCAATCCGCAACATTCAGGCCATCCTCAACAATAACGGCTTCAAGGCCGGCGCGCCGGACGGAAAGCTTGGCAAGACCACCGTTGCCGCCATCCGGGAATTCCAGAAGTCCGTCGGCCAGACTCCGGACGGTCGCATTACCGACGAACTGGTGACGGCGCTTCTTGCCCGCAACAAGTAATCGAACGAAAAACAGACCTATCGAAGGGGCCGGGACGACAATGTCGCTCCGGCCCTCCTTCTTTTCAAATTATCAACGTATTTGCCGTTGAATGATTGACAGGTCGTGGCCTGCCGGGCATGACCAACGAAGGTCTTAACGCCTTCTTTCAGACAGAGATTTGAATTGGCGGACGGTCACGCTTCGTGCGGGCCGGGACGTCCGGAACCATTGCCCGAGGTCCGATTGTGACTGTCTACCTGCCCATTGCGGAATTGTCGGTGAATGTCTTCATCATCCTCGGCATGGGCGCGGCTGTTGGCTTTCTCTCCGGCATGTTTGGAGTTGGTGGCGGCTTCCTCATCACCCCGCTTCTGATCTTCTACAACATTCCCCCAGTTGTGGCCGTTGCCACCGGCGCAAACCAGGTCGTCGCCTCGTCGGTCTCAGGCTCGATTACCCATTTTCGCCGTGGCACGCTGGACGTGAAGCTCGGCTTCATGCTTTTGATCGGCGGTCTGTGTGGCGCGACGCTTGGCGTATGGCTCTTTACGCTGTTGCGCAGCATCGGCCAGCTCGACCTGATCATTTCGCTTCTCTACGTCATCCTGCTGTCAACCGTCGGCGGGCTGATGCTGAAGGAAAGCGTTTCAGCCATTCGCCGTACAGCCCGAAATGAAACCATTCCGCTGCGCCGTCCCGGCCACCATAACTGGGTGCATCGTCTGCCGTTGAAGATGCGCTTCAAGAAATCGAAGCTTTATCTCAGCGTCATCCCCATCATCGCGCTCGGCTTCGGTATCGGCATCCTGACCTCCGTCATGGGTGTCGGTGGCGGCTTCATCATGGTGCCGGCGATGATCTATCTCCTGCGCATTCCGACCAATGTGGTTGTCGGCACCTCGCTGTTCCAGATCATTTTCGTCACCGCCTATACAACCATCGTGCAGGCGGCGACCAACTATTCCGTTGATATAGTCCTAGCCTTCATTCTGATGCTGGCAGGCGTCGTAGGCGCACAATATGGCGTGCGCGTTGGACAAAAGCTGCGTGGCGAACAGCTGCGCGCGCTATTGGCGCTTCTGGTTCTGGCGGTCGGCATCCGCCTAGCCATCGGGCTCGTCGTTCACCCGGACGATCTCTTCTCCGTTGCGGTCGGGGGGCTTGGCTATTGATGCGCACTGCCCTCCTGGCATCGTTGGTGGTTTTCTGCGCCGGTGCAGCTCTGGCGCAAACGCCGCCGCTTGCGGTCTCCCCCGATCCCCAGGGCAAGCCGCGCACTCTTCAGGAAAACATCGAGATCGGTGCATCAACGAATGAAATCTCCATCGCCTCGGATTTTCGCGGTGCGGATTTCACCATGTTCGGCGCGCTCAACAATGCCGACCAGTTGCTGCTTGCCATCGGCCAGTATGACATCGTGGTAACGCTGGAGGGCCCCAACGAATATACCACCGTGCGCAAGAAAAGTCGGGTGGCGGGCATCTGGATCAACACCAGCGCCATCACCTTTGCGCCGTTGCCTGAATCCTATTCCATGGCCAGCACCCGCAACATCAACGACATCGCCTCGCCCGGTACGTTGAAGGCGATGGGCTTGGGTGTCGAGCACCTGCCACTGAACAGCGCCGTCTTTTCCGGCGTCCCGGATAACGTTTATGATTTCCAGGAGGCTTATCGCCGCCTGAAACTTGCTAGCGGCATATACCGAAACGACACGACGGGTGTTCGGCTGGAGCGCACCGGCCTCTTCTGGGCGACGCTTCGCCTGCCCGCCAACGTGCCAAACGGCGTCCACACGGCAAGGGCCTACCTGTTCAAAAGCGGCATGCCCGTTGCCCAACGCGAGCTTAAGCTGCGCGTGGTCAAAACAGGCATGGAGCAGGCCATTACCAATGCCGCGCACCAAACGCCCGTCGTCTATGGCATTCTCTGCGTGCTGATTGCCGTGATCACCGGCTGGGGCGCGAGCCTGTTGTTCCGCAGGGACTAAGCTTTCTCGTCAGCCCAGCAAGCTTCCAAAACGCACCGAGTAAATCCGGTCGCGTCCCATGAGGTGAGCGATCAGGTCCGTGTGATCGAAGAGGCCGCGCATGGCCTTGTGGCGCAGATCGAGCCCGCCGCTCATGACGCCGAAAGCCGGCATCAACAGGCGCGTGCCATCGGTTGCGAAACAGGGGCGTCGCACCGTCTTGTCGCGGCGTCGCACCGTCGCGGAGGGATGCAGATGTCCGGCAATTTCGCCTTTCGTCTCCGCACTTTTCAGCTTCGGCTCATGGCGGAAAACGAGGTTGGCGTAGAACATCTCATCGACGGACGAACCCGGCAAATCGACAGTTCCATCGGGATCATGGTTGCCGTTGATCCAGATCCATTCACGGCCTCTTGCCATCTCTTTGATGATGTCGCGTAGCGGTAGCGGCAGATGTTCGGAGCCCTTGCGGTCGTGGAAGTTGTCGCCGAGGCTGACGACGATCTTCGGGTCGTAGCGAGAAATCAGCGAGGCAAGGATTTTCAGCGTTGCGATCGTGTCATAGGGCGGCAGCATCATGCCGCGACGTGCGAAGGCCGCGCCTTTCTCCAAGTGCAAATCGGAAACGACGAGCAGCGACAGATCGGGCATGTAGAGCCCACCCAGCGGATCGCAGAGTGCCGCAACGCCATTGATAGCGGTTTCGGCACCAGAGCATTCAAAGCCGGTGGATAATCTTTCGCTCAAGGCAAGGCGGCTCAGCACGTCTTTTCAAATTCCCTGAGAGCACTCTCGTTGCTCTACTTTTTTGTTTCAACGCATTATCTGGCGCGGCCTTTGAAAGAACCCTACGCCATAGCCTCGGCGATCAGCTCGTCGGCGGCTTCGGCCAGCACATCGTCCTGCGCCTGCCCCACCACCGTTTCGCGACCGATTTCCAGCATCACGGGGACGGCGAGCGGGGAAACATGGTCAAGCGCGCGGTGATGCGTATGGCCTTTGATTCGCCTTAGCATATCGCCAAGTCGGGCAATGTCCAAAAGTCCCGCCGACGCATCGCGTCGCGTGGCCTCCAGCAGGATGTGGTCCGGCTCATGGCTGCGAAGAACGTCATAAATAAGGTCGGCTGAGACCGTGACCTGGCGTCCGGTCTTTTCCTTGCCGGGGTGACGGCGTTCGATCAGCCCGGCGATCACCGCGCAATTGCGGAAGGTGCGTTTCAAAAGGTAGGATTCGTCCAGCCAGGCTTCGAGATCGTCACCAAGCATGTCCTCATCCAAGAGGTCGGCAAGAGACAGTCGGCGCGACTGCAGGCGCTGGCCCATATCTTCCATCGCCCAGACGGCGAGCGAGTAATCGGTCGCGACAAACCCCATCGGCTTCGCCCCTGCCCGCTCCAGCCTGCGGGTCAGAAGCATGCCGAGCGTCTGGTGTGCCAGTCGCCCCTCGAAGGGATACATGACCATGAAGAAGCGCTTGCGAAACGGAAAGGTCTCGACCAGCAACTCGTCGCGCTTCGGGATGATCGACTTTTCCTTCTGGATTGCCAGCCAATCGCGCACCTGATCGGGCAGCGTGTGCCAGCGGGCGGGATCAGCCAGCATGGAGCGCACCTGGTCTGCCAGATAGGTGGAGAGCGGGAACTTGCCGCCGGCGTAGGAGGGGATCTTCGGGTCCATTGAGAAGGCCTGGCTAACGAGGCACTCGTTTTCGCGAATGCCTTCGAAGCGCAGGACCTTGCCGGCAAACAGAAACGTGTCGCCCTGGACGAGTTGTTCGAGAAAATGCTCTTCCACCTTGCCCAACGACATGCCGCCCCGACCAAGCGTACCTTTCGAATTTTGCTTGACCATGCGGACATTCAATTCGGCAGCCTCAACGATGGTGCCGAGGTTGAGGCGATATTGCTGCGCGACCTGCTGATTGGAGACACGCCACCGCCCATCCTTCATCTGCCGGATGCGGGCGTAGCGTTCATAGGTGCGCAGCGCATAACCCCCCGTTGCGGTGAAATCCACCACACGGTCGAACATATCGCGCGACAGATCGGCATAGGGCGAGGCGCTGGTGACTTCGCGATAGAGCTCATCGGCATCAAAGGGCTCAGCGCAGGCCATGCCGAGCACATGCTGTGCCAGCACATCCAGTGCGCCTTCTGCAATGGGCGGGGTATCCTGCGCACCGATGTAATTCGCGTCGAGTGCGGCCCGGCACTCCATTACTTCGAAACGATTGGCGGGAACGAGGATTGCTTTGGACGGCTCATCCATGCGGTGGTTGGCGCGGCCGATCCGCTGCGCCAGGCGGCTTGCGCCCTTCGGTGCGCCGACATGCACGACGAGATCGACATCGCCCCAGTCGATGCCGAGATCGAGTGTGGAGGTGGCGACGACGGCGCGCAGCTTGTTGTCGGCCATCGCCTGCTCAACCTTGCGCCTTTGCCCGGCATCCAGCGAGCCGTGATGCAGCGCAATTGGCAGGTTGTCTTCGTTGATCGTCCAAAGTTCCTGGAAGATGCGCTCGGCCTGCGAGCGGGTGTTGACGAAGATCAGCGTCGTTTGATGGTCCTTGATCTCAGGATACAAGTCCTGCATCGCGTAGCGCGCCGAATGGCCGGACCATGGAATGCGCTCTTCCGTCTGCAGGATGGCAATATTCGGCTTCGCACCTCCTTCGACGGTAATCAGAACTGCCGGCGGTTCGCCTTCCACCTGTGGCGCGAGATAACGCTGCAAATCCATCGGGTCCGCAACCGTGGCAGACAGTCCGATAGTGCGCATGGCGGGTGCATGGCGGCGGATACGGGCGAGCGCCAGCGACAGGAGATGACCGCGCTTGGAGGTGACGAGCGAGTGCAACTCGTCCAGCACGACGTATTTCAGATCCTTGAAGAAGCGCTCCGCCTCTTTGTTGGCAAGCAGCAACGAAACCTGTTCGGGCGTGGTCAGCAGAATGTCCGGGGGTTTGAGCTTTTGTCGCTGGCGCTTGCCTTGCGGTGTATCGCCAGTTCGGGTTTCCACCGTAATCGGCAGGCCCATTTCCGATACCGGCTTCATCAGGTTGCGCTCAATATCGACCGCGAGCGCCTTCAGCGGCGAAATATAGAGGGTGTGCACACCGACAAAGGCAGAGCCCGGTGGCACCTTGCCGCGCTCCGTCAGGTCGGTGAGCGACGCCATGAAACCGCCAAGCGTTTTGCCCGCACCTGTCGGCGCAATCAGCAGCATGTTCTCGCCTGCTCGCGCACGGGCAGACAGTTCCAGCTGATGCGCACGCGGGCTCCAGCCCTTTTCCGCAAACCATTTCTGGAACGGTACAGGCAGTGTCCCGGCACTTTTCGATAAGATGGGCGGATCGATGTGTTTCACCCCTCTAAGGTAGTGAAAATCTTTTGAAAAAGAAGAGGCCAAAGGCGCAGGCGCGATTGCGGCCTGACGCACCACATCATCGGCGGCCATTACATGGCGATGTAGCGATCGTTTCTGTGATTGATGGCGATGACGAGGTTCATCACCAGCGCGCCGAGGACGGAGCAAAGGATGATCAAGGGTGTGGCAACGAAGAAGGAGACGAACAGAACGGTGCAGTCGAAAGCCAGCTGTGTCAGGCCTGCGCGAATGCCAAAGCGATCCTGAAGATAAAGCGCCAGAATGCCAAAACCACCGAGGCTAGCCCGGTGGCGGAAGAGCGCCAGCATACCTGCTGCGACGGTCAAGCCGCCGAACGTCGCCGCGACCACGGGGTGAACATTCTGAAGGACGATGAGGTGTGGCAGATATTCCGACAACAGCGCTGTAAGCCCGACGGCGCAGAACGTTTTGATTGTAAAGGCGAGCCCGAGGCGACGTAGCGCGAGATAATAGAACGGCAGATTGGCGAGGAAGAAGATCAGGCCGAAGCTGAAGCCTGTGACATAATGCAGAAGAAAGGCAACGCCCACCACGCCTCCGGTCAGCAATCCGCCACCAGACAGAAGCACGACACCAAGCGAGATCAGCATGCTGCCGGCAATCACCGCCAGCGCATCCTCCAGAAGGGAATGCTGCGCGGACGTCGATGTCCAGAATCTCGAAAGCTTGCGGTCTGCAATGTCGCTCATGATGACCCCCGGAAATGCGCGCCCTCGTCTTTGCGCCGCGAGCGGCAAAAATTCAAGCGTTAGCGCACAACGATATAGCGGTCGGAGCGGTGATTGATGGCAAGGAACATGTTGAGGAAGAAGGCGCCGACGATGGAGTAAAGTACTGTCTTCGGCTCGATAACGGCGAAGGCAGCAACCATGACGCAGGCGTCGAAGGCAAGCTGGATCAGACCAGCGCGGATACCGAAACGGTCTTGGATATAGATCGCCAGAATGCCGATGCCGCCGAGGCTGGCGCGATGGCGATAGAGCGCGAGAAGGCCGTAACCCAAGAGAAGCCCGCCAAGGATGGCAGCCCAAAGCGGGTTTACGCTGTCGATGACCATCCAGCGCGTTTCAAGCTCGGTCAGCACGGAGACGAGCCCGATGGCGATGAAGGTTTTCAGCGAGAAGGCTAAGCCGAGGCGGCGGAAGGAAAGATAATAAAATGGCAGATTGACGAGGAAAAACAACAGGCCGAAGCTGATACCGAAGGCATAATGGATGAGAAACGCCACACCGGCTGTGCCACCGGTCAGGAGACCAACCTTGTTGAGAATGTAAAAGCCGAGCGCAGAAACGATGCTGCCTGTAACGATGCCCTGAACATCCTCAATCGGCGAATGCTTGGCCGGATCGACACTCCACATGCCATAGACGCTTCTGGTGAATGCCATGCGAAATTCCCTCGGACAGGAGCTGATTTTGTTGATGTGCTCCGCTGCTCGTCACAGCGTGAAGGTGCGGAGATTTCTAGCATTTTGCACTGCAAAAAGGTATCGCGCAACAGCGATATGTCAGTGCTGTTGACCTATCGATCAAATAGAAAGAAATGGAAAGATCAAGCAGTTCTTCTGGCAAGAAACAAAATGCCGGAAAGGGGTTTTCCGGCATCCTTGCGAATAGTGGTTTTGCGGATTTGCAGAATCTCCATACCAAAGGTCTTGAGAAGATCGCTCACGTAGGTCTCCGAGTGGGCGTAGCGAAGCGACGGCTGAAGGATGAAACCCTCTTCGTCGCCCGCATCTTCCACCGAGAAGGCGAAGAGGCCTTCTTCTGCAAGCAGCGCCAGAACCAGGGGCATGACGGTCTCCAGGCTGCCGAGATACATCATTACGTCGGCAGCGGCGACGAGATCGGCGCGGCCCTTGGCCAACCCATTGGCTAAAAGGCCAGAGGTGTCTTGATCCAGAGAAAGATCGGCCTGTGCGAGATGCTGGTAAATGCCCTTCTCTTGCGCTTTTGCCAACATGTTGGTCGAGATGTCGAAGCCTTCCAGACGCTCGATCCAGTCTTGAATTTCCGCGCCCAGCAATCCGGTGCCACAGCCGATATCGACCGCGCAGCGAAAGCGCCTGCCAACCGGACGCGCCGTTTCAATCAACGCCGCCAGCTTTTCCGGCACGCTGTATTCCAGTTTCTTAACCAGCGAGGTCTCGAAGCGCTCGGCGTAATCGTCGAAGAGACCTTCCACGTAGCGGCTCGGTGGCTGCTCTGGTGTTTTGGCGGCTCCCAGGACCGCGAGTTTCAAGGAGGCCGCGAATATGCCTTCATCATCAAGCTCGGCTACTTTCTCGTAAGCCTTGACCGCTTGATCGCGCTGACCGGCCTTCTCGCTGTACTCGCCCAGCCGAAACCAACCTGCGGTCCATAGCGGTGCAAGCTCCAGCGCCTGCTCGATTAGTTCCGCAGCGGCTTGATGGTCGCCACTTTCTGCCAGCATGCGGGCGTAATCGGCACGACGATCAGCAATGACGTCGCCGGAGGAATGCTGGTTCTGGGCCATTCACGAATTTTCCTGAAAGAGGTTGGCTCTCTTTCATCAAGCCATAAAAAAACTCAAGTCCTATTTCATCGCAAAGCCCGGCGGGACGCTGTAAAGAGCGTGATGCTTGCATAGAAGCGTCACGCTTCATATGTCTTGATCAAGGTTTGAGAATGCATGTTGTCGCCGCAAGGATGCGGGTTTGTTCGATGATGTGCTTTAGGAGATTTGCTGATGGCCGGTGAGGTCAACAAGGTGCTGGGTGACAGCGTTGGACGCACGATCGTCAAGCTGCTGGTGATATCGCTGATCGTCGGATTTTTGATGGCCGTGTTCGGACTGACGCCGTGGAGCATCATCTATGGCGTTCGCGATTTTGTCCTGAACCTCTGGTATTCGGGCTTCCACGCGCTTGGCAGCATCGGCGACTATCTTCTGGCGGGCGCCGTGATCGTCATTCCCGTCTTCATCGTTCTCAGACTTTTAAGCTTGCGTTGATATGACCGACCATTCCCTGACGACCCTTTCCCGGCGCGGCTTCGTGCTGCTTTCTGCTGGCTCCGTTCTATCGGCCTGCGTATCCGTCCCAACCAACAAGGGCCTGCCCTCCGGCACGCGCGACGAAACGGCGGCGGCCTTGCCGATGGTCAATGAGCTTCGCCGCTCGAAAGGCCTCTCCGCGCTTTCCGCAAATCCGGCAGCGCAACAGGCCGCCATCTATCAAGCCAACCGCATGGTGAAGGCGCAGAAAATGGCGCACCTCATTGGCATTACCGACAGCTTTCTGATCCGCATGAAGAACGGCAATGTGCCTCTGCCCGCAGCGGAGAACGTTGCTGCAGGTCAAGATACGGTCGAGCGCGTGGTCAAAGCCTGGATCGGCTCACCGCATCATCTGGAAAACATGCTTGGCAATTACGGCGGCCTTGGCGTTGCTGTGGCCTATGACAGCGCGGCAAAGAACCGGCCTTATTGGGCCATGGTGCTTTGCGCGTAAAATGGACTGCGCTCACGCGCGATGTGAACCGACCTTCACCACACGTTCTGCCGTCATCCTCGCCCTTGACGCGAGGATGGCCACAGCCAAAGGGAGCGGGCCGTTTAAATGGACCGCGCCGCCCAGCTTTCCACTGAACTGTCGCGCAAGTCCCGGATATTCCTGATCCCGTCCCGCTCCAGCCTCTCCGACAGGCCACGGACGATCGTGCCTGGTAGGCCCGGTCCTTCGTAGACCATGCAGGAATAAAGCTGCACCAGATCGGCGCCGGCTCTGATTTTTTCGAGCGCGGTCTCTGCCGACGACACCCCGCCGACGCCGATGATCAGGAGATCGGGGCCGACGCGTTTGCGCATTTTTGCCAGTACCGCTGTGGAACGCTCGAAGAGCGGCTTGCCGGACAAGCCGCCGGTTTCCTGGTTGTTGCTGCCCGGCACCAGACCGTCGCGAGACAAGGTGGTGTTGGACACGATCAGGCCGTCCAGTCGGTGAGACAGAACCTCGGCTGCAATGTCGTCGAGCCCCTCCTCCGTCAGATCGGGGGCGATCTTCAGAAAGACAGGGATGTGGCGGGACAGCTTTTCGGCCTCTCGGTCGCGCTGCGCCAGCACGGCGGAAAGAAGTGCGGCCAAGCTTTCACGTGCCTGAAGATCACGAAGGCCAGGCGTGTTGGGAGAGGAGATGTTGGCGGTGAAATAGGAGGCGACAGCAGAGAAGGTTTCGATGCCCTTCACATAATCGGCAATGCGGTCTTCGCTATCCTTGTTAGCCCCGATATTGACCCCGACGATACCGCGTAGACCCGCGGCGATAAGGCGCGAGAGTGCTGCCGCGTGTCCTTCGTTGTTGAAGCCGAGACGGTTGATGACGGCCTCGTTTTCCACCAGACGGAAGATGCGTGGCTTTGGATTGCCTGCTTGTGCGCGCGGCGTCACAGTACCGATCTCGGTAAATCCAAAGCCGAGCTTGAGGAGTTGGCCTGGAACCTCGGCATTCTTGTCATAGCCTGCCGCCATGCCGAGCGGATTGGGGAAGACCAGTCCCGCCACCGTCTGTTGCAGGCGTGGATCATGCGGCACATGGCAGGTGGGCATGAAGCCGCTGCGCAGCGCCGCGATCGACATGCCATGCGCCACCTCAGGATCGAGCAGGAAGAGGCCCTTGCGTCCCAGAGAGGAGAACAATCCGCTCATTGCTCAAACCTCCGGAAACTGGTGTGCGCCATCGTCACCCAGCGTCAGGGGCGTCTCCCACAGCACGGCATTGAGCGGAAGCTCGCCATAGAGATGCGGAAAGAGATCGCCGCCACGCGATGGTTCGAACACCAGCTTATCACCCAACGCCCCGCCATCGACTGCAATCAAAAGCAAATCCTGCTGTTCGGCGAAGTGGCGAGCCGCCGTTTCCTTCACCTGATCGGCCGTGGAGAAATGGATGTAGCCATCTGTCAGATCGATCGCCGCCCCTTTGAAGACACCCTCTTCCTTTGCCTTCTGCCACAGGGCGTCCGGCACAATCTTATAGATGACAGGGGGCGTCTGGCTCATCGGGCATCTCCTTCATGTCAGGGCGGTTTGCCGCAAATGGTATCTGTTGTCCATTGCTTCACACAGATTTTTATCCCCGAGGGGTATGTGGTGAAGCTTCGCTGTAATTGAAGGCTTGTGTTGCGGCCAATTTGGCGCAATCTTAACGGCGCAGTTGCCATTTGGCCTGCGGGAGGAAGAGTCGCATGAAATGCTCTTGGGAGGGGGCGCGGCATGGCAGAACTCACGATTATCATTGCGGATGATCATCCGCTGTTTCGCGGCGCTCTGCGTCAGGCAGTGGGTGGTCTCGAAGGCAACAATCTCTTCATCGAAGCGGGCGATTTCGAGGATGCGAGACGCTGCGCGGAAGAGCAGCCGGACGCCGACCTCATGCTGCTCGATCTTGCCATGCCGGGCGTCAGTGGCTTTTCCGGCCTGATGTCGTTGCGCGCAGAGTTTTCCAGCCTACCGATCATCATCGTCTCCGCCACCGACGATCCGGCCACCATGCGCCGTGCGATCGAGTTGGGTGCGTCCGGCTTTATTTCCAAGTCATCCGGCATCGACGATATCCGCACCGCTATCCAGACGGTGCTTGAAGGCGATGTCTGGATCCCCGCCTCCTGCCAGTCCAGCCGCGATCAGGACGCCGACATGGCAGACCTGATCAACAGGCTGAGAACCCTGACGCCACAGCAGAGCCGCGTGCTCGGCATGCTCGGAGAAGGTCTCCTCAACAAGCAGATCGCCTATGAGCTGAACGTCTCCGAAGCGACCATTAAGGCCCACGTCTCGGCAATTCTGCTGAAGCTCAATGTGGACAGTCGCACGCAGGCAGTGATCCAGGTGTCGAAGCTGAACCAACCTGCTCTTGTGGCGTAAGAGGCTGATACCGCCTCAGTCTGCGCGGCGTCAGAAAAGTCCGTAAGGGAAGTAGCGGCGGTAAATCTCTTCCAGTCGCCCATTGCGCGAGAGCGCCGCAAGCGCCTGGTCGAAGGCCGGAACCAGCTTGTTTTCCGGATCGACGGTCATGATCGAGAGCCCCTCGCCCAGAAACTTGTCGGACATATAGGGGCCATCGAACATGGCGCAGCAATTGTCAGACGCGGTGCCCGCGACCCAAAAGGGCAGCCGCAGGCTGTCGGCAAAGACTGCATCAATCTTGCCGGTCTTCAGCGCCTCATACATCGGCTCATAACCGGCAAAGCCGGTAGCGACGACTTTGGGGAAGAACGCTTTCAGCATCGCTTCATGGCGCGAATTGCTGACGACACCCACCTTCTTGCCGGTGAGTGCCGTCGCTGCCGATTGCCCTTCCAACTTGGCGGCTTTCGAGACAGCGAAACGCGCTGGCAGAAGCAGATAGGGCCGCGTGAAGCTGAAGCTTTTGCGCAGGTCCGACGTTGAAGCAACGCCCGACATCACGGCCTCACCTTCGCCAAGCTCCAGCGCAGCTTCCAACTCATCAAAGGGCAGCGCCTGAACCTGACACTTGCTTTCGATCTTCAACTGAGCGCAAATCTCACGTGCAAGATCGACATGGAAACCCACCAGCCGGCCATCCTGATCGGTGAAATTGAAGGGCGGGAAATCGACCGACATCAGGAAGCGCACGCGGGGAATGGAAGAGAGATCGGCGCCGGGCAAACGTTCCTGTTTGTCGAACAGTACGGGCAGGTTTCCGCTTTCGGCATGCGCAACATTGCCTGCAGCAAAGGCGGCCATGCACAGAACGGATGTGCAGAGACCAAGATTTTTCCATCGTGCCATCAAAGAGCGCATTCAGATGATCCGGCCCGGTGTGAAGTAAAAAACGCCATCGCTTAAGGGGCTGCCGCGATGGTGCAGGTCAGTGATTACGCCGGTGATTATACATAAGATTCGCGCAAAGCCATGCCGTCGTGGGAAGAAATTGAAGAGCTGGAACGGGTGATCCACGTCGGCCTTGTCGCAAAAGAAATGACTGTTCAGACGAAAAGCCCGTCATCCAATATTCAAGAAAACGTCCGCGACCTGTCATAGAGCGTTGTTAGGACGGCGCCGGTTTTGCTCGCCGGGCCGAAAAATTCCGCGACCAGGCCATCGTTTCTTTCCAACGAGGCTTCCCTCATGAAAACGTCGACCCTCTCCTCCTTCGTGGCATCGCTTGCTGTCGTAGCTGCTCTCGGCACAACGGCCGCCCATGCTGAAAAGACGAAATTCGAATTCTGGTATGGCCTCTCCGGCGATCTCGGCGAGCGCGTTCAGGACGCCTGCAAGAAGTTCAACGCGTCGCAGCCGGATTATGAAATCGTCTGCACCTCGCAAAACAGCTATGACGCCACGCTGCAGAACACGATTGCCGCCTATCGCGCCAAGAAGCACCCAGCCATCGCTCAGATTTACGATGCAGGCACGCTGGACATGATGTTGTCCAAGGCCTTCGTTCCGGCCAAGAAGCTGATGGCCGACAACGGCTACAAGATCGACTGGAGCAATTATTTCCCCGGTATTGCCAACTACTACGCGACCGCTGCTGGCGAGCTGAACTCCTTCCCGTTCAACTCTTCCACCGCCGTTTTCTATTACAATGTCAGCGCCTTCGAAAAGGCTGGCGTCACCGGTAAGCCGGAGACCTGGGAAGATGTGGCCGAGGCCGCCAAGAAGCTGAAGGCTGCCGGTTACGAATGCCCGCTGGCGTTCAATTTCGACACCTGGCCGCTGATCGAGCAGTTCTCCGCCATCCACGACCAGCCGATCGCCACAGAGGGCAACGGCTACAAGGGTCTGAATGCGGAACTCGTCGTCAACAAGACCAAGGTCGTCGACGAACTGAAGTTCTTCAAGAAGATGCAGGACGAGAAGCTCTTCGTCGTCAAGACAAAGACGCTCGGTATGGACACCGTTCCCTCCTTCACCTCGCAGACCTGCCAGATGGCGATGAGCTCGATTGCCGACCACGGCACCGTCGGCAAGACGCTGCCGGAAGGCGTGAAGTGGGATGTTGCCATGCTGCCGGTCTTCAAAGGCACCGAACGCAAGAAGTCGCTGGTTGGCGGCGCTTCGCTCTGGGTCATGGCTGGCCGACCGGACGCTGAATATAAGGGCGCTGCCGCGTTCCTCAACTTCATCGCCCAGCCAGACATGGTCGAGTGGTGGTCCACCGTCACGGGTTACATTCCCGTCACCAAGACCGGCTTCGAGAGCATGAAGAAGAACGGCTTTTACGACAAGGCACCCTACAAGGGCCGTGAAGTCGCTATCGAAAGCCTGACGCTGACCGAGCCGACCGATACGACGCGCGGCATCCGCCTCGGCAACTTCACGCAGATCCGCAAGGAACTCTCCACAGCACTCGAGGCAATCTACATGCAGAACGGCGACGTTCAGCAGGAACTCGACAAGGCTGTCGAGCGCTCGAACGTGGGCCTGCGTCGCTTTGAAAAGACCTTTGCCGGCGTGTCCATCAACTAAGCGCTGATACACGGTGCCACCCGTGAGCGCGGGTGGCACACCACTCCAGACTGTCTATTGGAATTTCCATGGAAAAGCGCTCCGTCTTCAAGAGCACCTGGCTACCCCTGCTTTTTGCCCTGCCGCAGCTCGCCCTCATCGCCCTGTTCTTCTATTGGCCTGCCGTCGCAGTGGTGAACTGGGCCTTCACGCTGGAGCCGCCTTTCGGCGGAGTGGCAGAATTTGTCGGGTTTGCCAATTTCCAGGAGACTTTCGCCGACCCGCTTTACTGGAACTCGGTGACCGTCAGCCTGATCTTCGCCATTGTCGGCCCGTTCTTCGCCATCCTGATCGGCCTCACGCTTGCACTCGCCGTCGATCGGCAACTGCCGGGCTCCGGTTTCTTCCGCGTGCTCTACATATTGCCCTTTGCGATTGCCGGTCCTGCGGCGGGCATGGCCTTTCGCTTCATCCTCTCGCCCGAGCGAGGGCTCGCCGCCTCTCTCAACGCGATCTATCCTGATATCTGGAACCCGGCCAAATATGGCAGCCACGCATTGGCGCTGGTCATCATCATCTTCATCTGGAAGTGGGCGGGCTACACCTTCATCTTTCTGCTCGCCGGCCTGCAGTCAGTGCCGCGCAGTCTGACGGAAGCCGCTGCGATGGATGGCTCCGGGCCGATCCGCCGCGCGATCGATATTCAGGTGCCGCTGCTCGCGCCCACCCTCTTCTTCCTGACCGTGACCATGATGACGGAAGGCTTCGTCGGCTCGGACACATTCGGCATCGTACACCACACGACCGGCGGCGGCCCGAACCATGCGACCGAAGTCATGGTGTTCCGCATCGTGCAGGAAGCCTTCCAGGGGCTCAATTATTCCGGCGCCTCGGCGCAGAGCATCATTCTGATCGGTCTCATCATGGTTTTCACCTTCATCCAGTTCCGCTTCATCGAGCGGCGCGTACATTACAAGTGAGGCGGCGATGATCCAGCGCACCCCTTACGCAGACGCCTTTACCTACGGCCTGATGATCATCGGCTTCCTGCTCTTGATCGGCCCTTTCATCGTCATCATTGCCGGTGCCAGCCAGTCGCTGCAGCAGATCAACAACGTGCCCTTCAGCTTCACGCCAAGCGATCGACTATTCGAGAACATGCACGCGGCCTGGAACCGCGCCAATCTTGGCAATGCGATGCTCAACAGCTTCATCATGGCCTCGCTTGTCACCGTCGGTAAAGTGGCTCTCTCGGCCTGCACGGCTTTTGCCATTGTCTTCTTCCGATCGCCGCTGCGACACCTTTTCTTCTGGACGGTGTTCATTACGCTGATGCTGCCGCTGGAAGTGCGCGTGGTGCCGACCTATGCGGTGGCTGCCGACATGTTTCACCCGTTCGCACTTCTGATCAATGCCGTCTCCGGCATAGACATCAACATCGAGTGGAACCTGCTGAACTCCTATGCGGGTCTGACCTTGCCGCTGATTGCCACGGCCACCGGCACCTTCCTCTATCGCCAGTTCTTCATGACCCTGCCGGACGAGCTGGCCGAGGCGGCGCGCATGGATGGCTCCGGGCCGATGCGCTTCTTCGTCGATATGATCCTGCCGCTGTCGCGCACCAACATGCTGGCACTGACAACGATCATGTTCGTCTATGGCTGGAACCAGTATCTCTGGCCGCTCCTGATGGTGACCGACCCATCCTACAAGACGGTGATGATGTCGCTCTCCAGCCTCCTCCCTTCCGAAAACGGCACCCCTGACTGGAATGTCACGCTTGCCGGTTCCCTCATCATCATGTTGCCACCGCTTCTCGTCGTCGGGCTTTTGCAGCGCTGGTTCGTGCGTGGCCTCGTCTCCACCGAGAAATGACAGTTTATAGAACAGGAGTGCCAAACTATGGCGCAGATCGATATTCGTCAGGTGCATAAATCCTACGGCAAGACCAAGACGCTGCATGGTGTCGACCTCATCTTTCCGTCGGGAGAATTCGTCGTCATTCTCGGGCCTTCCGGTTGCGGCAAGTCCACCCTGCTGCGCATGATTGCCGGGCTGGAAGACATTACCGCCGGCGAAATCGCCATTGCCGGCAAGGTGGTGAACCGCCTGGAGCCGCGCGAGCGTGGCTGCGCCATGGTGTTCCAGAACTATGCGCTTTATCCGCACATGACCGTGGCCGACAACATTGGTTATGCGCTGAAGGTGGCGGGTGTCGCCAAGACCGAGCGCCGCCGCAGGATCGAGGAAACGGCAAAGATCGTCGGCCTTTCCGATTATCTGGAGCGCAAGCCCGCAGCCCTGTCTGGCGGCCAGCGTCAGCGCGTTGCTATGGCGCGTGCCATCATTCGTGAGCCGGATGTGTTCCTCTTTGACGAGCCCTTGTCCAACCTCGATGCCAAACTGCGCGTCACCATGCGCGCGGAAATCCGCAGGCTGCATCAAAGGCTGTCCGCAACATCGGTCTTCGTCACCCATGATCAGGTCGAGGCCATGACGCTGGCGGATCGGCTGGTGATCATGAACAAGGGCAATGTCGAACAGGTTGGGCAGCCGCTCGACATCTACAATCGACCGGCCAGTACCTTCGTCGCATCCTTCATCGGCTCTCCCGCCATGAACCTCTTCAATGCCAAGGTGGATCGCACAGGCGGCTTGGTGAGCTTCGGCAACTGGGCGACCCCGCTGCCGGTGAGGATCGCGGACGCCGTTTCTGGCGATGACATCATCGTCGGCATCCGGCCGGAACAATGCGTTGTCTCGCGCAGTGGGGAAGGCATTTCGGCGGTCGTGGATTTCGTTGAGGAACTCGGCTCCGGTCGCATCGTCTATGCCGATATCCGCGGCCAGATCTTCGCCGCCGCCATCGGTGAAGACCTCACCGTCCGTCCCGGCGAGCGGGTCATGCTGCAGTTTCCCGAAGCGCAGCTCCACTTTTTCGATTCCGTAACGGAGCGGCGGATCGACTCAGGTCTCGCATCACCCGATCAAGCCGGCTTCACCAACCTGGATGTTCTGGCCCATAGTGCCTGAACGTCCTGCGCTTTCCCAGTCTGTATCAAGGACCCTGACATGACTTCCATCATTTCTGCCGTCGGCTTTTGCAACGCCACCGGGCGCGGCGACCTCTCCACCTTGGACTCGTCCCTAAAGATCATTGCCGATACCGGCGCCAGCGCCTGCGAAATCGGCATCTATGGCGAGGAGATCATCTCCGGCGGTCGCATCATCGAGGATCGTGCACAGCGCGTGCGCGATATCGTCAGGCAGTATGCGTTCAAGAAACTCTCCCTGCATGGCCAGATCGTCTCCAACTTCATGGACCGCGAACACCTGCATCTGCAGAAGAAGGTCGTGCGTGCCATGCTCGAACTCTGTGACCGGCTGGGCGCTGGCGTGCTGGTTCACCACAGCGGCAATGCAATCCTGTCCGAAGGCGTCAGCGGTGCTGACCTCGACCAGATGGAGCGCGAGGCTCTTTTCGAGATGGCCGAGATCGCCAAGACCTATGGCGTACGGATCGTTTTGGAAAACATCTTTACCACGGAAGACGGCCAGTACCGCCAGACGCCATCGCAAGTGGCCGAAACCGTCAAAGCCGTCGGCCACGACAATCTCGCCGCCCTGATCGACTTCAGCCACGCCTATATCGAATCCACCTTCAAAGGCCTGAATTTCCGCGACGAGTTGCGCGCCATGGCGCCCGTTACCGGCCATTTGCATGTGCATGACAGCTTCGGCCTGCCCTACACGATGAAGAAGTTCTACCATCCGGCAGAAGCTACCGCGCTCGGCATCGGCGACCTGCACCTACCGATCGGCTGGGGCGATATCGACTGGGACGACATTTTCTCGGAACTCACCTTTATGCCGGACACCACACTCATCATGGAAATCGGCGCAGAACGCTTTGCGGACCAGCAGCCCGCTTGCCTGGAGCGGGCACTGAAGCTCGCTAATGCGGTGAATAGCCGATAAGGCGATCCGTAAGGTGAGAGGCTGCATCTTTCGGCCTCTCACACTGCAACTATTCCTATCGCGACACGATGTAGTGATAGAATTGAAGTGCCAGCCCTTCCTTCATACCTAGGCGTCACGGCCGCACCTCCTCTGCGCGGTCTACGTTCGCATCGGTCAATGTGAAGGACATCACCTTATGAAGATCTTGCTCGTTATCGCCCATCCGCGTCAAAACTCTCTGACGCATCAGGCCGCGCGTGCTTTCGCCGGCGCAGCAGAAGCAAAGGGTCACGAGGTGGAGTTTGCCGATCTGGTGGTGGAGAATTTCGATCCCGTCCTCAAAGCTGAAGACGAGCCGGACTGGAGCGGGCGTGACATAGACTTCGCGGCCGATGTTCGAAGAGAAATGGAGCGCGTGGAACGCAACGATGCCACTGTGCTCTTCTTCCCCGTCTGGTGGTGGTCCATGCCAGCGATCCTGAAAGGATGGATCGACCGTGTCTGGGCACAGAACTGGGCCTTCGGGCGCAAAACCTATCCACATGCCAAGGTGCTGATGGTCGGCATCGCCGGCGCGACCGAAGATGACTATCGCAAGCGCGGCTACGACGTTTCCGTTCAAACCCAACTGCAGGTGGGGATCCTCGATTATTGCAGCGTGAAAGAAGGCAGGGTCGAGCTTTTGTATGGATCGCTGGAAGACGAGGCCCATGCAGCCGCTGTGGTGAGCAGCGCAAGGCAGCTTGGCACGCAATTTTGACGCTTGGCGGCCTGATCTTCACGGCAGTGCGAATGTGGAAATGGAGCGGGTGAAGGGAATCGAACCCTCGTATTCAGCTTGGGAAGCTGCTGCTCTACCATTGAGCTACACCCGCATATCTCAAAATTTCCGATAGAACGAAGCGGCTGTCAAGCCAAACGCACGTCCTTGCCCTCGACCGATCACTCGGCGCGGAAATGCTTGGAGAGCTTCAGGCCCTGGGCCTGATAGTTGGAGCCGAGACCGGTGCCATAAAGACCATCGGGTTTGGTCAGCATATGCTCGTACACAAGACGCCCGACGATCTGGCCGTGTTCCAGGATGAAGGGCACCTCGTGGCTTCTGACTTCGAGGACGGCGCGGCTGCCGGTGCCGCCGGCGCTTGCGTGGCCGAAGCCGGGGTCGAAGAAGCCGGCATAGTGGACGCGGAATTCGCCGACGAGCGGATCGAAGGGTGTCATCTCTGCGGCGTAGAGCGGTGGCACGTGGACAGCTTCGCGCGAGACGAGGATGTAGAATTCATCTGGATCGAGGATCAGTTCGGCGCGACCGCGAGAATGGAGCGGCTCCCAGAAATCGAGAACGTCATGGGCTGCCTTCTGGTCCACATCGACAACCGCCGTGTGGTGCTTGCCGCGATAACCGATCAGGCCGCTTTCACCAAAACCCTGCAGATCGATGGACAGCGCGATACCGCCGCCGGAAACGTTGGGCGTGTCGCTGGCCACCAGAATCTCGTTGTCGTGAAGCGTCTGCAACTCGCTCTCGTTCAGCAGCGAGTGGCCGATACGGAAGCGGATCTGCGACAGGCGTGACCCTTGGCGCACAACGATGGGGAAAGTGCGCGGGCTGACTTCGAGGTAGAGCGGCCCATGATAGCCCGCGGGGATCTTGTCGAATTCCTGCGCGTGGTCGGTGATGACGCGGGTGAAGATATCGAGACGGCCGGTCGAGCTTTTCGGATTGGCCGAGGCGGACATGTCGGCGGGCAGCGCCAGGGTTTCCATCAGCGGCACGATGTAGACGCAACCGGTTTCCAGAACCGCGCCTTCGCGAAGATCGATTTCATGCAGGCGCAGGCGATCCAACTTGTCGATGACCTTGGTGGACGGGCCGGGCATGAAGCTTGCGCGCACGCGGTACGCTTTTGCGCCCAGACGCAGATCGAGGCTGGCCGGCTGCACTTGGTCCGCATCCAGCGCACGCTCACTCTTCAGGTGGCCGGAAGAAAACAGCGCCCGTATTGCGCCATCGGCCAGAATACCTGTCGTTCTCGTCATCGTCATTGCCCCTGTTCCGCGCCGACAAAATCAAAAGGAAGGCATTGACGCAAGTTGTTAACGGCAGTAAGGCAATCTTATCCCGTGGTGATTTGGCCGGTCGGCTTGCAGCCACGTTAAACAAGTAGCTAAAAAGACCGGGTGCTTGGAACCGGTCTGCTTTTGCGACCGGTTTTTTTGTTTGAAGGTGATCAAATGAGCAAGAAATGGCGCCCGGCAACTCAACTCGTACACGGCGGTACGTTGCGCTCCCCTTACGGTGAAACCTCTGAGGCCCTCTACCTGACCCAGGGCTTCGTCTATGAGAGCTCGGAAGCGGCAGAAGCGCGCTTCAAGGGTGAGACGGACGGTTTCATCTATGCGCGCTATGCGAGCCCCACCAATGACATGTTCGAAAAACGCATGTGCCTGCTGGAAGGTGCGGAAGATGCGCGCGCCACGGCATCGGGCATGGCCGCTGTCAGCGCCGCGATCCTCTGCCAGCTGAAGGCCGGCGATCATATCGTTGCGGCGCGCGCGCTTTTCGGCTCCTGCCGTTGGGTGGTCGAGACGCTTGCGCCGAAATACGGCATCGAATGCACGCTGGTCGATGGTCGCGATCTTGCCAATTGGGAAAAGGCGATCAAGCCGAATACCAAGCTGTTCTTCCTCGAAAGCCCGACCAACCCGACGCTTGAAGTGGTGGATATTGCAGGCGTTGCCAAGCTTGCCAACCAGATTGGCGCAAAGGTTGTTGTCGATAACGTGTTTGCGACCCCGCTCTTCCAGAAGCCTCTGGAGCTTGGCGCGCATATCGTCGTCTATTCCGCCACCAAGCATATCGATGGCCAGGGTCGCTGCCTCGGCGGCGTGGTGCTGTCGGACAAGAAGTGGATCGAGGAAGAGCTTCAGGATTACTTCCGCCACACCGGCCCGGCACTTTCTCCCTTCAATGCCTGGACATTGCTGAAGGGCATCGAGACCATGCCGTTGCGCGTCAAGCAGCAGACGGCCAATGCCGGCAAGATCGCAGACTTCCTCGCCGACCAGAGCAAGGTCGCCAAGGTTATCTATCCCGGTCGCGCCGACCATCCGCAGGCCGACATCATCGCACGGCAGATGTCTGGCGGCTCGACGCTCGTCTGCTTTGAGTTGAAGGGCGGTAAGGAAGCAGCGTTCAAGCTGCAGAACGCTCTGGAGGTCGTCAAGATTTCCAACAATCTCGGCGATGCGAAAAGCCTCATCACCCATCCTGCCACTACGACGCACAAGAACCTGACGGATGAGGCACGCGCCGAACTGGGTATCTCCGGTGGCACGTTGCGTCTGTCCTGCGGCATCGAAGACACCGACGATCTTCTGGAAGATTTCGCCGCTGCATTGGCGAAGGTTTCTGCGTGATATGGAATGCCCGGTTAAACGATAACCGGGCAATTTTTCCTCATCTTTTCAAGCTTCTGCTCGTCACACGAGGGCGGCGCTGAGCGTTGCATTATTTTAGGGAAACCTGGTTTCTCTACTCTCTTTTCATGATTTTGTGCGTATTGAATGGAGAAATACTCCTGATACGCAACGCTTTTGCCTCGTAACGCATTGAAACTACGAAAGTCCCCGTCAACGGACATTTCCGTCCTTCATTCGGTGTAGTAGAATAAAGTGCTAGAGCCAGAGACAGCCAAGGTCGCGAACATGTATCGTGCATCGACAAGAGAGATAGAGGTCACCGTCGATCCGTATTATCTCGAAGAGCAATCGGACCCGGACGACAGCCGTTACGTCTGGGGATACACGGTCGTGATCACGAATAATTCCGACCAGGCTGTGACCCTGGTCAATCGCTATTGGCACATCACCGATCAGACCGGCGTGGTGGACGAGGTTACCGGACCCGGCGTTGTCGGCGAACAGCCGTATCTGCGGCCAGGCGACAGCTATGAATACTCCTCCGGCTGCCCACTGGACACGCCGTCAGGCATGATGTTCGGGCACTACGAAATGGAAACAGACACAGGCGAGGTCTTCACCGTGGACATCCCGGCCTTCTCGCTGGATAGCCCAGGACTCGCGCGGGTGTTGAACTGAGCGGGGCTTCCACCCCGCTCTTGAATTTCAAGCCTGCAGCTCTTCGACCGGATAACGATAGGTCGTCGAGCAGAATTCGCAGCTAACCGAGACGACGCCATCTTCCTGGCTATCCTCGATTTCTTCTGCCGAAAATCCAGACAGCACGCCTTTGATCTTCTCGCGCGAGCAGCTGCATTTGTCGATGATCGACTGCGGCTCGTAGACGCGCACGCCCTGCTCGTGAAAGAGCCGGAACAGCAGTCGCTCAACCTGCACCTGCGGATCGGTCAGCTCGTCGGTGTCAACCGTGTCGATGAGCGCTACCGCTTCGGTCCATGCGTCGTCGTCGGCTTCCGTGAACGTGGTCTCATCACCGTCGCCGCCATGAAGATCGCGGGTACGCAAACGCTCCGGCGCTTGCGGCAGGAACTGCGCGATGATGCCACCTGCACGCCAGCCACGACGTGGCTTGCCCTCGCTGTCGCGGTCGAAGAACTCCGCAACACCCAGGCGCACCCGCGTCGGTAGCTGTTCAGACTGACGGAAGTAGACGCTGGCAATTTCCTCCAGCGATGAACCGTCCAGCGGCACGATGCCTTGATAGGGCTGCATGCCCACGCCCTGATCGATGGTGAAGGCGAGAATGCCGGTGCCAAGAAGCTGCTCTGGCGATGTCTGTCCAGCCGCCATCGCTTCCGCCAAACGATCTTCATCGAAGCGGGCATAGGCGCGCATGTTTTCCGGCGCGGTGAAATCCGCGACCAGAAGATCAACGGGGCCATCGCCCTTGGTTTGAACCGTGAGCTTGCCGGAGAATTTTAGCGACGTGCCGATCAGCGCTGTCAGCACCAACGCTTCCGCCAGAAGCCGGGCGACAACGGGCGGATAATCATGGCGCTGCAAAATCGCGTTCAAGAGCGGACCGACCTGCACGGCGCGTCCGCGAACGTCGAGCCCTTCCACCTGAAAGGGGACGACCTTGTCGTCGCCGGCAAAGTTCATATCGTCCAGTTCTACGGTCACGTCCGCCATGGTCCTGCTCCTTGTAACCTGCCGTCCGAAATGCGGATGCGATCGCTACGTTTTCGGTCGCGACCAGCAGGTTTCTTGTCCGGTTCTCGCAAAGATAAAGCGGAGAATGGCAAAACGAAACCATCCCCGGCCCAAATGTCGCGATAAACGATTGATAAAACGCCGCCGTGAACCGGCAGCACTGGTTGGCGTAAAGATGGGGCGTTGCGCGGGAAATTCAAGTTCCCGGCGCCGCCCCTCGCCTTCAACCTAACTTGAGGATCAGATGACGCCCATGCACCAGGCAATCACTGCCTTCTGCGCGTGTAGGCGGTTCTCCGCCTCATCGAAGACCACGGACTGCGGGCCGTCGATCACCGCATCGGTCACTTCCTCGCCGCGGTGTGCAGGCAGGCAATGCATGAAGAGCGCCTCGCTATTGGCCTTCTTCATCAGCGCTTCATTGACCTGATAGGGCTGGAAGATGTTATGGCCGCGCGCCTTGTGCTCCTGGTTCATGGAAACCCAGGTGTCCGTGACGATGCAGTCAGAACCGGTGACAGCACGTTCGGCATCATGGCACAGCATGATCTCGCCGCCATTGTTGCGCGCCCAGTTGAGATACTTGTCGAGCGGTTCCGAACCCATGGGAACTGCCATATTCATCTTGTAGCCAAAGCGGGCAGAGCCCTCGACCAGCGAATGCAGCACATTGTTGCCGTCGCCCGTCCAGGCGATGGTCTTGCCCTTAACAGAGCCACGATGCTCTTCGAAGGTCATGATGTCCGCCATGATCTGGCAGGGATGCGTCTCGTCCGTCAGGCCGTTAATGACCGGAACGGTGGCATGTTCTGCAAGCTCCAGCAGACGGTTATGATCGGTCGTGCGGATCATGATAGCGTCAACATAGCGCGACAGAACCTTGGCCGTGTCGCCAATGGTTTCGGCGCGGCCGAGCTGCATTTCGGTGCCGGAGAGAAACAGCGTTTCACCGCCAAGCTGGCGCATGCCGACATCGAAAGACACGCGGGTGCGGGTCGACGGCTTTTCGAAGATCATCGCCAGCATCTTGCCGGCGAGCGGCTTTTCTGCCGTTCCGTTCTTGGTCGCGATCTTGCGGCTCTTCGCGTCTTCGAGAATGAGCCGCAGGTCTTCCGAACCGACGGCCGAAAGGTCGAGGAAATGCTTTGCCATTTAATTCAGTCCCATCAATGCGGGCCACCCTTTACGCCGGCCCTGATACGCCCGGTGTCAGGCGCTCTTTGCCAGTTTGGTGGTGAGTGCTTCGGCGGCCCTTTCGATGCGCGCAAGCCCGTCACGCGCTTCTTCTGCGGTGACGACCAGCGGCGGCAACAGACGGATGACGTTATCGCCTGCCGGAACGCCGAGAAGATGCTCCGCGCGCATGGCATGAAGCAGATCGCCGGACGGCACTTTTGCCTTGATACCCAGCAGCAGACCCTCGCCGCGGATTTCCTCGATCACATCCGGATAGCGATCCTTCAGCGAGGCCAATCCCTGGCGGAAAATCAGCGCGACATCGCGAACATGATCGATGAAGCCATCGGCCAGAACGATATCCAGTACGGCGTTGCCTGCTGCCATGGCCAGCGGATTGCCGCCATAGGTCGTGCCGTGCGAGCCTGCCGTCATGCCCGACGCGGCTTCCGCCGTTGCAAGACACGCGCCGAAGGGGAAACCGCCGCCGATACCCTTGGCAACCGCCATGATATCGGGCGCCACGCCTGAGCGCTCATAGGCAAAGAACTTGCCGGTACGGCCAACGCCGGTCTGCACCTCGTCGAAGATCAACAGTAGGCCGTGCTCTTCGCAGAGCGCGCGAAGCGTGCGCAAAAATTCGGGATCGACGACGCGGATACCGCCCTCGCCCTGGATCGGCTCGATCAGAAGGGCTGCCGTTTCCGGAACGATGGCAGCCTTCAACGCTTCAAGATCGCCGAACGGCACCTGGTCGAAGCCTTCAACCTTCGGGCCGAAACCTTCCAGGTACTTCGCCTGCCCGCCAGCCGCGATGGTTGCGAGCGTGCGGCCGTGGAAAGCGCCTTCGAAAGTGATGATGCGGAATTTTTCGGGATGGCCATGTGTGTACTGATAACGGCGCGCCGTCTTGATGGCGCATTCCAGCGCCTCAGCACCAGAGTTGGTGAAGAACACCTTGTCGGCAAATGTCGCGTCCGTCAGCCGCTTGGCCAGCACTTCCTGACCTGCAACTTCGTAAAGGTTCGAAAGGTGCCAGACCTTCTCGACCTGCGCTTTCAGCGATTCAACCATATGGGGATGGCTGTGGCCGACGGAGGTCACGGCAACGCCTGCACCGAAATCGAGATATCGCTCGCCACTTTCCGTGATCAGCCAAACGCCCTCGCCTCGTTCGAAGCGCAGGGGGGCTCTGGAAAACGTATCGAACAACGGCCCGGATTTGGGGGCAGTTTCGGCCATGGCGACATCACTCCTTACGTCAAGTCGGGACAGACGACTGTCAATAGGGCTAGCGGGTTATCCCTGCCCTGAAAATCAAAAATGCCGCCTCGCGGCGGCTTGCATGCTGTCTTCATTGCGAGGCCACTATTGTCACTTCCCCACCTAATGTCAACAAATCTCGGCACTTTCGGGCGTTTACAAGCCTTGGTAGGCGAGCTTCCAGCAACCACCAACTGTTGCCTTTCTGACTCACACGGGAAGCAAGTTGGGGAAAACCGGAAAATCGATTCCAGATGATTCCTGCGACTCTTGTCACGGAGTCAACCGACGATTAGGTTAACCGTCAATTACTAGACTGCAATGCGGCGGAACTAGTCACCTACAATCTGGCAAATGGCCTGCGCGTGGTTCACTCCACGGCATCGTAGGTGGATTCTGCCCGAAACAACGCGACGAGCGGAGAAGCGGCATGAACTGGACGGACGAACGAGTAGAAAAACTCAAGAGATTATGGTCCGAAGGGCTTAGCGCAAGCCAGATCGCAGCACAACTAGGCGGTGTGAGCCGCAATGCCGTCATCGGCAAGGTTCACCGCCTGAACCTGCCAGGTCGCGCCAAGGCTGGCGGCACGGTCGCCACGTCGCGCCCTGCGCCTAAGCGTCCTGCAGCAGCGCCGCGTCCAGCAAGCTATGCGGCTGCTCCGGCCCGTGTAGCAACCAGCCGTCCTGCACCTGCACGCACCACCGGCGCTCTCGCCTTCAAGGAAGACATGGAGATCGACACGGTCGAACCCATGGAATATGTCCGCTCTTCCAACAACGTGGTCATCCCGATCTCTCGTCGCCTGACGCTGACGGAACTGACGGAGCGCACCTGCAAGTGGCCGGTCGGCGACCCTCTCAAGGACGATTTCCACTTCTGCGGCTGCGAAGCATCGGAAGCCTCGCCTTACTGCAAGTTCCACGCAAAGATGGCCTACCAGCCCGTCAGCGAACGCCGCAAGGCTTAAGAACTACACAGTGTCATTTCAGAAAGCGGGCTTCGGTCCGCTTTTTTGTTGCGCGCTTCTACAGCATCGTCCCGAAAACCAGGTTTGATTTTCGGAAAGCACGATGCGTGGGTTCAAAGAGATAAAGCGTCCTTTCCTCTATAATCATCACTTGCCTGCAGCAAAGATCACGCCCAGACTGTCGCCATGGATGCAATCGATACGTTGCACGACTACATCTCTGCCCTGTGGGCTAAGGCTGTCGATACGCCGTTCCCAGCGATACCGCGTCGCGCCCGCGGCGACGGGACCGTATATGTCGAGTGGCGACGGGGCAGCTACTGGCTGATCTGTGAAGAGCGTGGACAGGAATATTGGCGACGAGAGGCCAAGGATATGGACGATGCCTCGTTCCAGCTCATATCGATCGTTGTTGGCGAGGTGGTACGAGACCGCGAGCTTGCTGTGCGGGAAAAGGCGTCAGACGATTATTCGCGCTGGAACTGGATGCACCAGGAAATCGAACTGATGAGCAGGATCAAGGAAAGCTTTGGCGCTCGCATCAGGGCCAACTATGCTGATGTGTTGACGCGTAGCCCATTGTCGAAGAACGAGATAGACTCCGCGCGATATCCCATCCCGTCATCATTGATCTGACGCCGAGTAGCTACCGGCTACCTCCTCTGACGCGATGATAGAGAGAGCGCTGGTCCTTCGAGACAAGCGCTCCCGAAGCCGATCAAGCTTCCATCGAATATCCGGCGCCGCGAACTGTGCGGATGACATCCTGCATGCTGGAGAAGTTGAGCGCCTTGCGCAGGCGCCCCACATGAACGTCGACCGTGCGTTCGTCCACATAGATGTCATGGCCCCAGACGCCATCGAGAAGCTGGGAGCGTGAGAACACGCGACCGGGCGACGTCATGAGGAATTCCAGCAGACGGAACTCGGTCGGCCCAAGGCGGATTTCGCGGCTTTTGCGGTGAACGCGATGCGTCTCACGGTCGAGTTCGATATCACCGCATTTCAGCACGGAGGACAAAACCTCGGGTTTGGCGCGACGCAGCATCGCCTTGACACGTGCCATTAGTTCCGGCGTGGAAAAGGGTTTGACAACGTAATCGTCGGCGCCCGTAGCCAGACCGCGAACCCGTTCGCTTTCCTCGCCGCGCGCCGTCAGCATGATGATCGGCAAACGTTCGGTTTCGGGGCGCATGCGCAGGCGACGGCAAAGCTCGATGCCGGAGACCCCTGGCAACATCCAGTCGAGGATCAGAAGATCCGGCGTACGCTCCTGAAGGCGGATTTCCGCCTCGTCGCCACGCGGAATGGTATCGACGTCATAGCCTTCTGATTCGAGGTTGTAACGCAGGAGGACGCTCAGCGCCTCCTCATCTTCGACAACGGCGATTTTCGGTACCATGGCTCCAGATCCTATCTGTCGCTTACTCGGTCACAGCGCCGAGCGTGTTGGAACTATCGTCCTTCGGACGCTCACCTGCCGGCTGGCTGCCGGTGGTCATGTAGTAGATGGTTTCGGCGATGTTGGTGGCGTGGTCGCCGACGCGCTCGATGTTCTTGGCGCAGAACAGAAGATGCGTGCAGGTGGTAATGTTGCGCGGATCTTCCATCATGTAGGTCAACAGCTCGCGGAAAAGCGAGGTATACATGGCGTCGATTTCCTCGTCGCGCTCGCGGATGGCCTGGGCCTTTTCCGCCGAACGTGTGGAGTAGACGTCCAGCACTTCCTTCAGCTGAACCAGCGCCAGTTCCGACAGATGCTCGAGACCACGCGCCAGCTTACGCGGCACGCCCGTGCCGGCCACCGCGATCACGCGCTTGGCAGTGTTCTTGCCCAGGTCGCCGACGCGCTCCAGATCTGCAGCGATGCGCAGCGAACCAATGATTTCGCGAAGGTCTGCGGCCATTGGCTGACGCTTGGCGATGGTCACGATTGCCTTGTCGCCGATTTCACGCTCTGCGTGATCGAGGATCGTATCGTCCGAGATCACCTTCTGCGCCAGAGCCGCATCGGAATTGACCAGCGCGCGCACGGCGTCGGCGCACATTTGCTCGGCCAAGCCGCCCATCTCGGCGATCCGGCGGCTCAGGAACTTCAGTTCCTCGTCATAGGCGGACATGATGTGGGAATGTGTCGGCATGGTCTTAGTCTCCAGTTTCGAGACGCCCTGTCGCAAACCTTTCGTGGCTCAAGCGACAGGCGCGGTGGAATGCGCAGAAAACAGCAGGATCAGCCGAAACGACCCATGATGTAGTCCTGGGTGCGCTGGTCATCCGGGTTGGTGAACATCTTGTCCGTATCGTTCTC
Organism: Agrobacterium larrymoorei; assembly: GCF_037722385.1. Taxonomy (GTDB): domain Bacteria; phylum Pseudomonadota; class Alphaproteobacteria; order Rhizobiales; family Rhizobiaceae; genus Agrobacterium; species Agrobacterium larrymoorei_C. The sequence continues at coordinate 41,074 of NZ_JBBKAQ010000016.1, read as the reverse complement.
TTCGACCAGATGGCCGAGGTGGAACATGGCGGTGCGCTGCGACACGCGAGCGGCCTGCTGCATGGAGTGCGTCACGATGACGATGGTGTAGTTGGCGCGAAGCTCGTGGATCAACTCTTCCACTTTGGCAGTCGCGATCGGGTCGAGCGCCGAACACGGCTCATCCATCAGGATGACTTCCGGCGAGACGGCAACAGCACGCGCGATGCACAGGCGCTGCTGCTGACCACCGGAAAGACCGGTACCGGACTCATGCAAGCGGTCCTTGGCTTCGTTCCAGAGGCCTGCCTTCTGCAGGCTGGACTCGACGATCTGGTCCATATCCGCCTTACTGCGGGCAAGGCCATGGATACGCGGGCCATAAGCGATGTTTTCGTAAATCGACTTCGGGAACGGGTTCGGCTTCTGGAACACCATGCCAACGCGCGCGCGAAGCTCGACGACATCGATCGCCGGATCGTAAACATCTTCGCCGTCGAGCGTGATCTGGCCGGTCACGCGGCAGCCATCGATCGTGTCGTTCATACGGTTCAGCGTGCGCAGGAAGGTGGACTTGCCGCAGCCGGATGGGCCGATGAGCGCCGTCACGGTGTTTTCACGAACGTTGAGGTTCACATCGTAAAGGGCGCGCTTCTCGCCGTAATAAACGGAGACGTCCTTGCCGATCATCTTATAGAAAACTTCATTCATTTTCTTGTCCAGCGCCTTTTCAACTGCTGCTTCCGACAACATGTTCATTGTTCCGTTCTCCCTTGGTTCTTATCGCATTTCCAGACGGAAAATCGGTATCCACTTTTCCTTGAAATGCTTTCACCAGCGCCGCTCAAAGCGGCGACGCAGCAGGATTGCGCCTACATTCATCACCAGGAGGAACATAAGCAGGATGATGATAGCGCCAGATGTTCTCTCGACAAAGGCGCGTTCGGCTTCATTTGCCCACATGTAGATCTGAACCGGCAGCGCCGTTGCAGGATCGAGCGGCGTCGTCGGGTAGTTGGCGACGAAGGCCACCATGCCGATGAGAAGCAACGGCGCGGTTTCGCCAAGCGCGTGCGCAAGGCCGATGATGGTGCCGGTCAGGATGCCAGGCATGGCAAGTGGCAGCACGTGATGGAAGATGGTCTGCATCTTCGACGCACCAAGACCAAGTGCGGCTGCGCGGATCGAAGGCGGGACTGCCTTCAGTGCCGCACGCGTCGCGATGATGATGGTCGGCAGCGTCATCAGCGTCAGCACCAGACCGCCCACCAGCGAGGCCGAGCGGGGGAAGCCCATGAAGTTGATGAACACCGACAGACCGAGCAGACCGTAGACGATGGACGGGACCGCAGCCAGGTTGTTGATGTTGACCTCGATCAGGTCCGTCAGGCGGTTCTTCGGCGCAAACTCTTCCAGGTAGATGGAGGCTGCAACACCGATCGGCAGCGACAGCACCAGAACGATCAGCATCATGTAAAAGGAGCCGATCAGCGCCACGCCCACACCGGAGGCCTCAGGACGGCTGGAAGCGCCATTAAAGAAGATGCCGGTGTTGAACTTCTTTTCAAGCGCGCCCTTTTCCACCAGCTGGTTCATCCAGCCGACCTGCTGGTCGGAGATGCGGCGGTTCTGCTCTTCCCCCGTCATATCGACCTGGCCCTTGAAGGCGCTGTCGACATCGCCGGATGCCAGAAGCGACACCGTACGGGTGGTGCCGATGACGTTCGGATCGGAAGTGACGATATCGCGAAGCTGGGTGCGCACACTATCGGAAATGAGCGCGTTGACGGCGCGCAGCGCCGTGCGGTCTTCCAGCGAAACGCCGAGCACCTTGGCGAGCGAGTTGCGAGCCACGACCGGGTAGTTCGCGGTCATCAGCTTGGTCGGGTTCTGGGCGCGGACATTGTCCGGATCGATGATCTGCTGCGAGAACTCGACCGGGATCGTGATCATCGTCTGCTGAAAGGCGGTATAGCCCTTGCCGATGACGGACCAGAGAAGCAGGAAGAGAAACAGCAGGCCAAAGGAGATCGCGGCAACGCCATAGGTGCGGAAGCGGCGTTCTGCAGCATAACGGCGCTTGATGCCGATATCGCGACGGACCTTTTTCGTTGCGGCGGGGGCGGAGACGCCCGGAGTAACGACGTCGGTCATTCGTACTGCTCCCGGTATTTGCGCACGATGTAGAGCGCGTAGATATTAAGGCAAAGCGTGATGGCAAAGAGCGTGATGCCAAGCGCGAAGGCGACGAGCGTCTGCGGCGAGGTGAACTCAAGGTCGCCGGTCAGCTGGCTGACGATCTTGACCGTGACCGTCGTCATCGGCTCGAAGGGATTGAGTTGCAGGCGCGCCGCAACACCGGCGGCGAGAACCACGATCATGGTTTCACCGATGGCGCGCGAGGCGGTCATCAGGATGGCGCCGACGATGCCCGGAAGAGCTGCCGGAAGGATGACCTTCTTGACAGTCTCGGAGCGGGTCGCGCCAAGACCAAGCGATCCGTCACGGAGCGAGCGTGGCACCGCAGTGATGATGTCATCCGACAGCGAGGAAACGTAAGGGATCAGCATGATGCCCATGACGAAGCCGGCAGTGATGACGCTCTGTGCCTGGATAAAGCTGGCATAGTTGCCGGTTGCCAGACCGTTGATCTGGGCGGAGATGTCACGCAGGAACGGACCGACGGTCGTCAGCGCGAAAAAGCCGTAGACGATCGTCGGAATGCCGGCGAGAACTTCCAGCAGCGGCTTGGCAATCGAGCGCAAACGCGGGCTTGCATATTCGGCCATGTAGATTGCCGAAAACAGACCGACCGGAACCGCGACCAGCATGGCGACGAAACCGATATAAAGCGTGCCGGCCAGGAGCGGAATGAGGCCGAACTGACCGGAGCTATCGGTGGAGCCGGCTGCGGCGAAGCGTGGATCCCACACCGTACCGAAGAAGAACTGGTGAGCGGGGACCATCTGAAAGAACTGGATCGCTTCCGTCAGCATCGACATGACGATGCCGATGGTTGTCAGGATCGCGATCGACGAGGCCACCAGCAACGCGCCGAGTATGACCTGCTCCACCCGGTTGCGAGCACGAAAGCGAGGGGCGATGGCACGGAGGGCGTGGAATGCGCCGCCGAGTGCCGCAACCAGCACGACCAGCGCCATGGCGATGCGGCTGGTGGACGTCAGCGTGTTCAGCTTTTCCGCAGCCTCGATCATGTAAGGCTGTGGATCGCCTGCAATGGCGACACCCTTGGACGCCAGGACCGTGCGCGCCGTGGCCGGATCTGCCTTCACCGCGTCGTACTCAGATGACGAGAGCTGGTTCAAGCCACGGGCAATCGAGGTCACCATGCCGTAGGTCAGGCTCTGCTGCGCTTCCGGCTGTGCCTTGATGTCTTCCGGAAAGCTCGCATGGACCGCAGAGTTGATGACGAGGGGACTGATGACCAGCCACAGCGCCAGGATCAGCGCAGAAGGGATGAGCGCCCAGATCAGAACATAGGAGCCGTGATAACCCGAACGGGAATGCATGGTGGCCGGGCGTGCGCCTGCCAGGACTGCAGCGCGGCGCTTGCCCAGCACATAGCTGGATATGCCGATCAGTGCCAATATGAGCAGAAGGATGGATGTGTTCATGGAGAGTTTCCTCGGCGCACCACGCGGCACGATGCGGCATCATTTCACCAAGAGCGCAGCACCGACGGCTGATCACCGCACGATGCCGGATCTGTATTCAGTTCACGCATTCCGGGTTGATACATCATATTTATCGGCGGGGTCGTCTTACGATAAATAGGAACTGTCAACCCTTCGGGATATCGCAACATCGAGTAAACTCGATTTGCCAACAGAAAGAGTTGAGAAAGCGCGCCGCGGGTGCACCGCGCTTTCTCGTGTAGATTACAGGGTCTTGCCGGCTTCGAACTGGTCGCGGATTTCCTTGCGCTCTGCGTCAGGGGCAGCAACCAGGCCGTAGTTGGCGAGCGGAGAGTCAGGGCCGATCATCTCGTCAGAGGTGAAGAACTCTACATATTCCTTCAAGCCAGGGATAACGCCGAGGTGAGCCTTCTTGACGTAGAAGAACAGCGGACGCGAAACCGGATACTTGCCGGAAGCAACGGTTTCAGTCGACGGAACCACGCCACCGACGGTCGCGACCTTCAGCTTGTCCTTGTTATTGTCGTAGAAAGCGAGGCCGAAGACGCCGACGCCGGACTTGTTGGCATCGATGCGAGCCAGCGTTTCGGTGTAGTCGCCATCGATATCGACAGCCTTGCCGTCCTTGCGGATGGCAACGCACTTGGCAGCAGCCTGCTTGGCGTCGGAGATCAGACCCTTGATCACGTCCGTCGCGCCAGCTTCCTTGCAGCCGTCAGCCATGATCTTCTCTTCGAAGACTTCGCGCGTGCCATGCTTGGAGCCAGGGATGTAGGCGGCGATCTCTACGTCAGGCAGTTCCTTGTTGATTTCGGACCACTTGGTGTAGGGGTTGGCAACGAGCTTGCCGTCCTTGACGACCTCAGCTGCGAGAGCGAGGTACAGATCCTTCGGCTCGAACTTGACGTCCTTGTTGGACTTGTCCATGGCGAAGACGATACCGTCGTAACCGATCTTCACTTCCTGAACGTCAGCAACGCCAGCCGACTTGCAAGCTGCCAGTTCGTCAGCCTTGATCTTGCGCGAAGCATTGGCAATGTCGATCGTGCCTTCGCCCACGCCGGAGCAGAATGCCTTGAGACCACCGCCCGTGCCGCCGGACTCAACAACCGGCGCCTTGAAGTTCGGGAAAGCTTCGGCGAAGCTTTCAGCAACGATCTTTGCGTAAGGCAGAACCGTGGAGGAACCAGCAACCTGGATCTGGTCGCGAGCAGAAGCGGCACCAGCGAAGGCAACGGAGGCCACCAGAGCTGCTGCAGACAATTTAAAGACGTTCATTATGACTCTCCCGTCGTGGGGCCCGTGTTCGGGCTTTCGTGAACTGTGCCGGCAAGAGGCTTTGATCCTTAAGCCCGTCTGGGCTGTCCCGGCGGCCTCTTCATAACCAGTCTTGCCACACCCTTTTATGTCACTTCGGTGAAAGATTTGTGACATATTAAGTTATTGACATAGTTCAATATTTTCAAAACACAGAGGGAACCCGCAGGCTTTTGTGTCAAAATCTCACGGTGAAGTCCGTGCCAGCGCCAATTTCCGAGCGGACGATGAGACGAGCGCGGTGGCGGGTGAGAATATGCTTGACGATGGCGAGGCCGAGACCGGTGCCTTTTTTCGAGCGGCTGTCTGCGACGCTTACGCGATAAAACCGCTCGGTGAGACGTGGAACATGCTCTGTGGGAATGCCAGGACCCTTGTCCACAACGCTGACTTCCACCGGCTCATTTGGCTCCGAGCGCAGATAAACGTCCACGACCTTACCGTCCTGACCGTATTTGCAGGCGTTTTCGATAAGGTTCTGAAACACCTGCACCAGTTCATCCCTGTCACCATTCACCAGTACCTGGTTTTGCGGCATATGCAGCTTGATTTCGACATCGAGATCACTGGCAAGCGGCAGCAGTGAATCGCGTACATGGCCGAGAAGCGGCACAAGATCAACCGTCTGATCCGGCGCGATGTTGGCGCGGACCTCCAGCCTTGAGAGCGACATCAGGTCATCGACCAAGCGGCTCATGCGGGTGGCCTGATCCAGCATGATGCCGAGGAAGCGTTCCTGCGCCTTCGGATCATTGCGCGCCGGCCCCTGCATGGTTTCGATGAAGCCACGCAAGGAAGCGAGCGGCGTTCTAAGCTCATGGCTGGCATTAGCAACGAAATCGCTGCGCATGCGATCGATGCGACGCAGATCCGAGATATCGCGGAAGGACAGGATATAGAAGGGCGCACCAGAGGTTTGCGCCATGTCTGCCGGCGCAATACGCACGATGAACACACGTTCGGAGGGTAGTCTCTCGGAATGCTCCACCTGGTTCGGCTCACCGGTGGCGATGGTCTCGCGAATGACGTCGAGCAGGCCCGGAGAGCGCAGTCGCCCGGAGATATGCGAGCCCACGGGAAGCATGCCGAAGGCGCGTTCGGCAGCGGCGTTCTCGAAAAGCACGCCTGCGTCCTGGTCCAGAATAAAAACCGGCGTATCGAGAGCGGCGATGCCTGCACGCACACCCGTTATCAACCCCTGATCAACAACATCCTGTGGCTGCGCCTCGACCTTTAGCTTCTTCTCGTCCTTCTTGATGGCAGCGGATGGCGTGACGAGGAGGATGGCGAGCGTAGCGGCGAGCCATAATGCAAAGACCACATAAGGTGAGCGCCATTCGACAAGCGCGAGAACCGCCAGCATGGTGACGACGACCAGCGCAAGCCAGTTTCTCCGCATGCGGCGCATCTGTTTAAACAACGTACCCTCCCCGTCCAGTGCTGCCATTGCCATCGCCCATCCCGTCCATTCGTCTCGCTCCCGATCCGACCGTCATAATCGCCTTTCATGACAGAGATTCTTCGCCCTGTCCCTGCACAAGCGTTAGCCGGCAAAATTTATGTGGATGACGTTTTCCCGCCGGAATCTCTTTGCTCTTGAAATCGTTGAGTGTCAGGCTGACCTTAAGACAACGACCATCCGGCAGGCTGAAAAGGGAGTGAGCATGAGCGAAACCGTCAAGGACAGATCCGTGACATTGAAGATCGATGGTAAGGAACGGGTCTTCAATATCGATGATCCGGTGCTGCCTGATTGGGTGGAGGATAAGAAGCTGACCGGCGGCGATTTCCCCTATGACAAGAAGCTCGGCCGGGAAGAATACGAGGCGGAGATCGAGGCGCTGCAGATCGAACTGGTGAAGGTGCAGTTCTGGCAGCAGGCCACGGGTCAGCGCATCATGGCGCTGTTTGAAGGCCGCGATGCTGCCGGAAAGGGCGGCTCGATTGCGGCGGTCAGGGAATATCTCAATCCACGCTATGCGCGTGTCGTGGCGCTGACGAAGCCCACGGAGACCGAGCGTGGCCAATGGTACTTCCAGCGCTACATCGCCCATTTTCCCACCGCAGCAGAGTTCGTGCTGTTCGACCGGTCATGGTATAACCGCGCTGGCGTCGAACCCGTCATGGGCTTCTGCACGCCTGAAGAGCACAAGCGTTTCTTGAAAGACGTGCCGCGACTGGAAAAGATGCTGGTGCATGAGGATATAAACCTCTTCAAATTCTATCTCGACATCGGCCGCGAAACCCAGCTTGAGCGCTTCCACGACAGGCGCCATAGCCCGCTGAAATCCTGGAAGCTTTCCGACATGGATATCGCAGCGCTGACCAAGTGGGACGATTACACCGCTGCGCGCGACGAGATGCTGGACAAAACCCATATCGATGATGCGCCATGGACGGTGATCCGCGCCAACGACAAACGCCGGCTGCGGCTCAACCTCATCCGCCATATCCTCATCTCGCTGGATTATGACGGCAAGGATGAGAAGGCGATCGGCAAGATCGACGACAAGATTTTGGGCAGCGGGCCGAAGTTTTTGAAATAGTTCAAGCGCGAACTCGTACGGCGCTGGCTTAGGCCGTACTGATTGCTAAAAATTTGGAGAGGAGGCAGGTCAACCGGCCTGCCTCTTTCGTTGAACAGCCTTACTGGCCCGGCAGAATGCGAACCGAATAGAGGTTGATCGGCCGGGATTTGCCGTCGATATCGCTGTTGATGAAGATGCGCCCGGGCGAGTTGGGGGCCATGGTGCGATCGAAGCTGAGATTGATCAGCATATCAGCACGCTCCTGCGTGGCGGTGAAACGATGGCGCGAGCAGTCACCCAACGTTCCGAAGTCGCACGAGACCGACACTTGGCTCTGGCCATTGCTGGCCGATTGCAGTGTGATCGAGATGGTAGAGGCCTTGCCGGCCATATCCCGCAGCACGTCCACCGGAACGGTGATCGCAATATTGCCCCCGCCATCCGCCGTCTGCGATGTCACGCGCACGGCCTTGCCGCCGCCAGTCGCCACATCTTCCACCTTGGAGAGCGAGCCGGGCTGGAGCCCCGCATTGCCTCGATCCGCATTGAAGACTTCCTGCCAGGCGTCAGAGAACCCACGACCTGCGGCAAGCGTCGGCTCCTGGCTGTTCTGTTGGCCATCGAAGTCTTCCGCTTCCACTGAAGGCGGTGGATTTGGCACGCTGGTATCGCGCTCGCTCGGGCTCAGCAACAGGCCGGAACTATAGACCCACCAGCCACCAAGGCCGATGAAGGCAAGAAAGGTAAACCAGATGAAGAGGCGCGTGATGATGCCCTTCTTGCGACGGCCCTTGGCGGCGCGCTCTGGCTTGAACGCAAGCGAAGAGGCTTCAAAGGACGGGCCGGCTGACGAGGTCATGCGGCTCAAGCCGTCGTCGGTGCGTTCGGCGCGAAAATCATCCATCTCCGGCGGCTGAGATACGGCTTCGCTTCGCGGCTCTGCGCGCACGGGCGCATCGACCGGCATGGCAGCACCCTCATCCTCATCGTCATGCCGCCGCTCTGGCGCAACAGACGGTGCAGCGACAGCGGGAGCAGACGGCGTGACGGCATGCGGCTCGACCACAGGCGGAGCAGCACGCTGCGTCTCTCGGCGCACATGATCTTCAACCACATCCAGCAGGCGGTTGCGCTCTTCCGTCTCGATGGCGTGAATGAGGTTTTCCAGGCGTTGACGCTGCTGCGCAACGACGCCCTGGTCATCTATACCCTGCTTGCGTAGACCAGCTTCCAAGGCCTGGCGCGACGATTGATAGATGCGCGCGCGCACTTCGGCATTCGACCGATCCGATTTTTCCAGGGCATTTCTGATTGCCGTTTCCAGTCCGCTCACTCTCGGTCCTTCTTCCTCGCCACACGCGAAAGATCAACGCTTCGGCACCACGTTTACGATTCGGTAACGACTCGCGTCCCCAACCGCAAGCCACCCGCCTCGCAAAGCGGAAATTGGCTTGGGGAAAACGTCACCACTGTGGCGGTTGAGGCATAGGATTTGCAGAGAGCAGCGATGACGCTCATTATAGCCTGCTGCAACCGTCCAAACCCTATCCGCTCTTTTCGCTTTTCAACCGCGGTCTCCTCGGCTAAATCTTACGTGCGCGTAAACGTAAATCTTTAGATATCTATCCGTGGGAGGAACCATGCTGCCGTCCATTCTCAAGGACAATCTCCGACTGCCGGTGATTGCCTCGCCGCTCTTCATCATTTCTCATCCGGAACTGACGCTGGCGCAGTGCAAGGCGGGTGTGGTGGGTGCGTTTCCGGCTTTGAACGCGCGCCCGGAGAGCCAGCTGGACGAGTGGCTGGCGATGATGACGGAAGACCTTGCCGCTCACAATGCCGCAAACCCCGAGCGCCCAGCCGCACCCTTTGCGGTGAACCAGATCGTGCACATTTCCAACAAGCGGCTTGAACACGATCTTGGCCTTTGCGTGAAATACAAGGTGCCGATCGTAATTTCATCGCTTGGGGCCGTCCCGGAAGTCAATGCGGCGATCCATTCCTATGGCGGGATCGTGCTACATGACGTGATCAACAATCGCCACGCCAACTCCGCAATCCGCAAGGGCGCCGATGGTCTGATTGCCGTTGCGACTGGCGCCGGTGGCCACGCGGGAACGCTCTCCCCATTCGCTCTCGTTCAGGAAATCCGCGAATGGTTCGATGGGCCGCTGCTCCTGGCAGGCGCCATTGCCAATGGCGGCTCCATCCTCGCGGCCCAGGCCATGGGCGCGGATATGGCCTATATCGGTTCACCCTTCATTGCCACCCGCGAAGCCCGCGCGACGGATGCATACAAGCAGGCAATCGTCGAGGCTCACGCCAACGACATCGTCTACTCCAACTATTTCACCGGCGTGCATGGCAACTACCTGAAAGCCTCTATCGTCGCCTCCGGACTTGACCCCGACAACCTGCCCGTTGCCGACCCTTCCAAGATGGATTTTGCCGCCGCCTCCACAGGGGCAAAAGCCTGGAAGGACATCTGGGGTGCAGGTCAGGGCGTTGGCGCGGTGAAAGCCGTCGAACCTGTCTCTGCTCTAGTGGATCGGCTGGCTGCAGAATACACCGCCGCCAAGCAACGCCTCTGCGCATCCTGAGCGGAGACGATCGTTGGGCCGGTAAATTTTCAAAGAGCTGACATTCAGCGCTTGAAATCCTGCCTCAATGGCTGTATCAGCCCGCCATACGCCGCGCCGAAAGATTTCGGCGCTTGCGCAGGCCGCTTTAGCTCAGTCGGTAGAGCACGTCATTCGTAATGACGGGGTCACGTGTTCGAGTCACGTAAGCGGCACCATTCTCTCATCAACCACCCCGTCGACATCAGGCTGATCGCCGCGATCTCACGTTTTCGCGATCTGGATTCTCCACCTCTCGTCCTTCTTCATCGGCTCGCCTATGTTTGTCTTTCAACGTAAGAGAGGAGATTGAATGATCGACGAATTTGGCCCCTATGCGCAGATGGCGACGCTGGGAGAGCAGATGGCCAATCGGTACCAGATGGACGAAAATCTGGAGCTGGAGCCGCACCTGGCCCACTACATGGAAGAGGTTGAGGTCAATATCGCGGCCGATAGCTTCAACCATGTGGGGTTCATGGAGAAAATCCTGGCGCGACTGAAGTCGTCACCAATGGTCGTCCACGAAACACGACGTCAGGAGTTTCTAGGTGCCGTCGCTGTGGCGTTGCAGGAGCGGATCGATCACGCCTCTCGCGAAGTCGCTCTCGACGGGATTTGACGCTAACATTCGCTGGCGTGCGCCGTAATCCAGAGGCTCGGCTCCCTGAATGCCACCAAGCCGAGGACGTGCATCCTCGTGAGTCCGCGTCAGTTGACCGGTTGATGCGGTGTTGTGCGCGGGATCAATGATCCGTCTTGAGCCTGGGGCGAGATATGAATCTTGTCGTCGAAGAGGACGATGCTGAGGACGAGACCGACCAGGACGCACAGCAGAGCGACGAAGATCAGTCCGGCTTTGTCTATCGGCTTTCTCATGGATCTTACCATAGGCGCTAATGTGGATATGGTGAGGCGATAAACACCCTTTCTTACCGTCCGATATATTTGGTTATCAATCCGTAAAGAGACAACACGATAGCCATTTTATCGTGAAACTATTTTCGGGCGACAGGCTAAATCTCTATGGCGCTCGTCAACGTCCGAAAGCGGATGTTCACAGGCAGCAGAAACTAGGGTTGAAACCAATCGGCTTCGAACCACGTTACTTGCCGGACAACAATGGACAAGGATTTTAGATCGTGGATATCATTCGCATATTGCTCGCCATCATCCTGCCGCCAGTCGGCGTTTTCTTGCAGGTAGGCCTCGGCCTGCAATTCTGGCTGAACATTCTGCTGACGCTGTGCGGCTATATCCCCGGCATCATCCACGCGATCTGGGTCATTCTGCGCCGGTAATTCCAGCCGACTATGTCTCGCGGCTCAGCCGCGAGGCGTTACAACTTCAGATTAGCGCCCGGGTCGCCCAAGCTCCAGCAGCTGCGGCGACGCCGGTCAGTAATGTACCCCAAACGACGTCAACTACACATAGACGCCATGTCCAGCCCTTGAGGGTGGAAAGGTTCGTCATATCGTAGGTGCCATAAGCGAGGAAGCCGAAGATTGCGCCGGACAAAAGCGCCTCACCGATCGAACCACCGGTGAAAGACGGCATTACTGCGAAATAGACGATGCCGGCGATATAGAAGAGGTAGAAGATGCCCGCGGCCACGAAGTTTGGTTTCGGCAGCATCAGCTGCCCAATTTCCCGCCTGTAAAAACCGACCGCAAGCTTCGAGAGCCAGAGGAAATCCAGGCCGAAGAAGACGATAGCCGTTGCGATATAGGCGACGATCATTTGCATGCGGCGAGCTTCCTTTATGAACGGGGATTAGATTCCCAAAACGGGCTGTACCAGCCGCACGATCCAGCTCTTGAACTTCAGCGGCGCATCTGTGACAGCGAGGCAAATGCAGTCCTCTCCCTCGCCGGCAATAGGCTGGTGGGTGAGGTCTTCGTCCGCCTCTTCGAAGTCACCGCGGCGAAAGACGTCGTCGCCATCGCGGAAACATCCGGTTAGGACAACCGTCAACTCACGCCCGCCATGGGTATGTTCAGGAACCGGCTTTCCAGCCGGGATCCTCAGCAAACGGACCTGCGCCTCGCCATCTCGGGTCGGAATGGGGAAGTGGTAAGCGCCTGGGCCGAGCGGCTTCCATTTCAGCTTGTCGATATCACCGCCTGCATAGGAGCGCAGAGGTTCCGGCAACACCGAGGCCCTGTTGGCTGAAACCGTTGAAGGCCTATGCTCTGCAGGAGCCTCGGCACGCATGCGCGCCTTCATTGCGCTCCATTGACCTTCCGAAATTCCCTGGACGGGTTCGACATCGCGTAACAGCGCGCCGGCCGTCATCTCCATCGCATGCAGTCGCTTGCGGCACTCCGGACATAGCGCAAGGTGGGTGGCAACAGCCAGGCTCCAGCTTTCCGCTAAACTGCCTGAGGCATAATCCAGAAGCAATTCATCGCTGATGTGGTGCCGAACACTCATGTGCGCGACTCCAAAGCTGTTCTGAGCTTCGCAAAGGCAAGCCGGATGCGCGACTTGACTGTTCCGATGGGAAGACCAAGCTGTTGGGCGATGACGCTATGGGACATTTCCTCGAAGAAAGACCGCTTCAAGAGGTCTCTCTGCTCCTGCGGTAGAGCGGCCAACGCGCGGTGCAAACGCTCGGCATCCTGCAACTCTTCCATCTGGGCATCGGCAGCCGGCGCATCATCAGCGACAAAGGCCGGATCGTTCATATCGAATTCGGGCCGGCGGTCGCGGCGGTGCGCGTCAATTCTCAGGTTGCGAGCGATTCTGAATATCCAGGCGGAGACGTTGCCTCTTGCTGGATCGAAGAGGGCGGCCTTGTTCCAGACCGTCATCATTGTTTCCTGCATCAGTTCCTCAGCGGCCTGCGCGTCGCGCACCTGCCGTAACATATAGACCCGCACGCGTGGCCCGAAGTACCGAAATACGGCTTCGAACGCCTCCACGCTGCGTTCAGATGCAATCGCTCTTAGCAGTCCGGGAAGCTCGTCCTCGATATTGTTCTGGACCGTTTCACCCATGCGAATAGGTTTTACCTCGCTCCCACGCGTTTTCTGAGCAACAGGCTTCTTCCTATTGTTGCTCATATAGTGGCACGGCGCCGACGCTATGGAAACATTTATCGTCATGCTGGCGACTACGGCACGTCTATTTCAGTGGATCACTCACCGTACGGGAGAAGACAAAATTTTAGCATTCCGGAAATCCATTGGGCATCGTCATGCGTAACGTTGGACATGAAGAAGATGGACCTGGAAGTCATGGATATATCGTCACGGGCAAGAGACGGACAGGCACCGCGTAAGGTTGCCGTTATCGGTTCGGGCATCTCCGGTCTCTCTGCCGCATGGCTACTGGACAAGTCCTGCAATGTAACGCTTTACGAGAGCGACCACCGACCAGGTGGCCACGCGAACACGGTCGAGGTTGAACAGGCGAGCAAAGCGCCTATCGCCGTCGATACCGGCTTCATCGTCTATAATGAAAAGAACTATCCAAATCTTGTCGCGCTGTTTGCCCATCTGGGTGTGCAGACGGCTGCTTCCGACATGTCTTTTGCCGCATCGCTTCGCGGTGGAGCGCTGGAATATTCGGGTTCCGATTTCGCCGGGTTGATCGGGCAGAAGTCCAATCTCTTGCGTCCGCGCTTCTGGAAAATGGTGCGTGACATCATGCGCTTCTACAAAGTGGCGCCGGATCTTCTCAACGACACGAGCCTTCGCGGCGTCAGCCTCGGTGACTATCTCGATCGAAACAATTATTCGGCCGGCTTTGTCGACGATCATCTTCTGCCGATGGGCGCCGCCATCTGGTCGATGACCGCCAATGACATGCGCGATTATCCGCTGCACGCCTTCATTCGCTTTTTCGTCAATCACGGACTCGTTCAGCTTTCCGGCCGCCCGCAGTGGCGGACAGTCAAGGGCGGGAGCCGTGAATATGTGTCGCGCGTGCTTGCCGAGTTTCGCGGTACAGTGCGTCTTTCAAGCCCTGTTGCCGCTATCCGTCGGACACCAGAGGGGGTGACGGTTGTAGACCGGGCGGGCGATGCGTCGGTTTTTGACGACGTGGTGATCGCCACGCATGCGGATGACGCCCTTTCGCTTCTCGCCGATGCCGATGATCAGGAACAGGCTCTCCTCGGCGCGTTCGAATACACAAGCAACACGGCCATGCTTCACAGCGATGAGCGATTGATGCCGAAGCGTAAAGCAGTGTGGTCCAGCTGGAATTACCTCAGTGAACCGGGCTCGCGCGGCAACGAAGCGCTTTGCGTCACCTATTGGATGAACAAGCTGCAGCCAATCGATCAGACCACGCCGCTTTTCGTCACGCTCAACCCCTCTCGCGCGGTCGATCCGGCCAAGATCATCCAGAGCTTCGATTATGCCCATCCGCTTTTCGATGCGAAGGCCATGGCGGCGCAGAAAAGCCTCTGGTCGCTCCAGGGTCGCCGTAACACCTGGTTCTGCGGCGCGCATTTCGGCAGCGGCTTTCATGAAGACGGCATTCAGTCCGGTCTTGCTGTGGCAGAAGCACTGAGCGGCGTAAAGCGACCGTGGACGGTGGAAAACGAATCCGGCCGCATCTTTCTCTCGCCTGTCGAGGAGCGCGTCTGATGACGTTGCGCTCCGCGATCTACGCCGGCAACGTCGTGCATGCGCGTCATCGGCCGCGCGCGCACAAACTCCGCTACCGCGTTTTTTCGCTGCTTCTGGATCTGGATGAATTGCCGCTCGTCGACGCGACCATGCGCCTCTTCGCTCATAATCGATTTTCCATCTTCAGCTTTCACGACAAGGATCATGGCGTCGGCGAAAAGGGTGCGTTGAAAGACTGGTGCAACGCGCGTCTTGGCGAGGCTGACATCGACGTGCCGCTCGAAGAACTGCGTGTCGAGATGCTCTGCTATCCGCGAATTTTTGGCTATGTTTTCAATCCATTGACGGTCTACTTCTGCCGGGACCGTCGTCAGAATGATCGGCTGATCGCCATTCTCTATGAAGTTTGCAACACTTTCCACGAGCGGCATACCTACATCATTCCGACACTGAACGCCGATGGCGGCACCGTCCGGCACGCCTGCGACAAGGAAATGTACGTGTCGCCCTTCGTGCCGATGGAATGCACCTATGATTTTCGCATCGATCCGCCGGAAGATACGGTCCGCGTTGCCATCAACGAGCGCGATACCGAGGGCGAACTGCTGTTTGCCTCCTTTACCGGCAAGCGCCGTCCATTGACGGATGACGCACTTGCCAGATGTTTTCTGTCCCATCCGTTGATGACGCTCAAGATTATGGGCGCCATCCATTGGGAAGCCCTTCTGCTCTGGGTCAAGGGCAACCCGCTTTATCGCCACAAGGCCGCTCAGAGCCGCATCGCGAGCTCCGTCCCCGCCAAAACGTCGCAATCATGGGAGGCATGAACAATGAGCCACGCTGAACAGGAAACGCGCCCGTTTCTCCTTCAAACTGCTCCACTATGGCAAAGGATGATCTGCCGGAGACTGAGCGGTTTGACGCATGGACGTCTGACGCTCGTTTTTCCCGGCGGGCAGGAATATGTGTTGCAGGGTAAAGAGCCCGGACCGCATGGGGTGATTTCGCTGAACCGGGGTCGGCTGGTCCGTCGTTTGGTGACGGGCGGCGATATGGGCTTTGCGCGCGCCTACATGGACGGTGATTGGGACAGCCCAGATATTTCCGCACTGCTGGAACTGGCCGTCGCCAATGAAAAGAACTGGTTGTCGCTTTCGCGGCCTTCGCGCCTTTCGGCGACCATCGATTATCTCCGCCACCGCCTGCGGCGCAACTCAAAGTCCGGAAGCCGCCGCAATATCGCGTTCCACTATGATCTCGGCAATCGGTTCTATGGCGCATGGCTTGACGAGACCATGACCTACTCTTCCGCGCTTTTCACCCAAACGGGGCAGACGCTCGCCGAAGCGCAGAACGCAAAATATGACCGCATCGTCGAAGAGCTACAAATTGGGCCGGATGACCACGTGCTGGAGATCGGCTGCGGCTGGGGCGGTTTTGCCGAATATGCGATGGCGAAGACCGGCTGCCGCGTCACCGGACTAACCCTTTCTCAGGAGCAAGCGGCCTATGCGCGCAATCGGCTTGCCAAAGCGGGCCTGTCCGAGCGCAGCGATATTCGGCTGGAGGATTACCGGGATTGCCAGGGCAGCTACTCCAAGATCGTTTCTATCGAGATGTTCGAGGCCGTGGGCGAGGAGAACTGGCCGGTGTACTTCAAGCGGGTGCGGGAGCTTCTAGCGCCTGGCGGTAAGGCGGTGGTGCAGGTTATCACCATCGATGAGGGATCCTTCGAGCAGTATCGTCGCAACGCCGATTTCATCCAGACCTACATCTTCCCCGGCGGCATGCTGCCCTCCATCACGGCATTTAGAGAGGCGGCGGCGCGCGAGGGCGTTCCGGTTAGCGACGAACTGCGCTTCGGCCAGGACTATGACCGAACGCTCATGCTTTGGGACCGCGCCTTCATTGCCAACTGGGAGCGGATCGAGCCGATGGGCTTCGACGAGCGCTTTCGTCGCATGTGGCAGTACTATCTGCATTACTGCGCGGCAGGCTTTCGATGTGGGCGGATCGACGTTGTTCAGTTCACGCTTAGCAAGTAAGCAACGCACGCGATTAGCTAGCCCACAACCGAAAATACGCCTTCTTCGGGAACTTGAAGTCTCTCTTCACGTTATGGTGAAAGATTTCAAGCGTCGGCAAGGCCGGCTCCCAACGGAGGCTACCCCATGAATCAGATCATCTACATCGTCGGCCTGGTCGTTATCGTACTTGCCATCCTGTCTTTCTTCGGCTTCCGCTGAAGCTAATCTCCCGGTTGTAAAACCGGGGCGTTCGGAATAGTCTCCCTGACGGGAACCAGGCCCACGCATGAGGCGTTTGGTCTGGTTGTTAGGGAGGTGTTCAATGAAGCAGACCGTATGGACAGAACCCGTCGAAGTGAGCTTCGACAAGAATAGCCGGAACGTCATCTCCGGCCCCTTCGATGCGCTGACGCTACTTACCGAAAATTGGCCACACGCACGAGGACTGACTTTCGTACGCGCCAGAAGCGCCTGCCGCGCCGCGCTCGATGGGCGCAAGACGCCTGAAGAGGCACGCCGCTGTTTCGAAGACGCAGTATCGGAAGCGAAGACAGGAAGGCCGCACTGAGCGGCCTTTATGCTGTCTAATGCCCTATCGATCAAACCTTAACATCCTCGGGATCCGCCCGAGGATGCCTTCTGAAGCGCGTTTGCCTTGAAGGGGATCAGCCAGAATATGCGCCGCTTCGATCCATCAATGGCTGCTCGATCGCGGTGAGTCTAACCTCTGGTCCGCAAAAGAAAACGGCCCCTCTCGGAGCCGTTTTCCACTGATGTCGTTTTTTACATCCAGTATGGAGGAACGCCGTAATAGTCATAGACTTTGCGGTCTTCGCGCCCATACCAGCTATCGTCCTCGCGTTCCGCGAAGCGCGGTGCGTTTTCAATCTGCTCTTTCGTCAGATCGACGCGGTAGCCGTCGAGTTCTTCATCGTAGTGAAGTTTTTCCCAGGGTAGCGGATAGTACTCATCGCCGATGCCCATAAAGCCGCCGAAGCTCAAGATAGCATAAGCGACTCGGCCGCCACGCTTTTCGAGAATGATACGCTCGATAGAGCCGATCTTCTTGCCGTCGGCGCCATAGACGTTCGTGCCCTCAACCTTGTCGCTGGCGATAAAGCTTGGCGTGTCCTTGACGTATGGGTCCTGACCGGCGCGGGGTTCCTGGTGAAGCATGATGCATCTCCTCTTTTTGCTGCGTCATGACGAATTAACCCGACGACCGACAATTCGTTCCAATATCTTGCGAGGGGGCAGGCCCCGCGGTTTGCCGACACGCGCTAAAAGTATCACGGGCAGAATGCCGATCAGCACGATGGCAAGAGCCGCGATCGAGGCTTCCTCATAGGTACCCCTCGCCGCCTCTCCGTAAAGCTGCGTCGAGAAAGTCTCGAAATTTAAAGGTCGCAGAAGCAGCGTCGCTGACAGTTCCTTGACGCAATCGACAAAGACCAGCAGGCCTGCCGCTGCCATGGCAGCCTTGGATAATGGTAGATGCACATGGCAAAAGGTTGCGCCTGGTGCACGTCCCAAGGTACGGGACGCGTGATCAAAGGAGAGTGGAATGCGGCTCAAGCCCGCATCAATCCCGCCCGCGGCGATCGTCAGGAAGCGCGCTGTATACGCAAAGATCAAGGCGGCCCCGCTGCCAATCAGCAGAAGCCCGGTGGAGAACCCGAACCAACTCTGCATGGTCTGATCAACGAACCTGTCGAAGCCACCAAGAGCGATCAGCACGCCGATGGCGATCACGGTTCCTGGTGCCGCATAGCCGACCGTTGCAAGCCGGAAGCACCAGAGGGACGCCCTGCCTGGCACGATGCGCAGGGCATAAGCGACCACAAGCCCGAGAAGTAGCGTAGTAAGTGTGGCGAACCCAGCAACGACGATGGTGTTGATGGCCTCGGAAAGGAAGCGGGAGGAAACGCCGCTGAACTGGTAACGCTTCCAGGCTTGCGTGATGAGATAGAGTGCAGGACCGGCAAAGCCGATCACGATCGGCAGGCTGCCTAGAGCGAACGCAAGCCAACCCCAGGCGCCATTGATGCGCAGCGGTTCGAGAGTCCTGCTTTTCTGAGCGGAGAGCGAGTAGCTTTGTCGGCGGCGTGCCCAACGCTCCAGCGCCACGAGGGCAACGACCAGCACCAGCATGCATAGCGCAATCTGCGCCGCCCCTGGCAGGTCCGATTTCGTCACCCAAGTCGTGTAGATCGACACCGTCAGGGTGCGAACGCCGAGAAATTCCGATGCGCCGATATCGTTCAGCGCTTCCATCAATGTCAGGCTGATACCGACGGCGATCGCCGGGCGTGACAAGGGTACGGCGACCCGCAGGAAGAGCGACCTGCGCGAGGTACCGAGGAGCCGGGCGGCCTCAAGCAGATTGCCGGCCTGGGTCAGGAACATCGCTCGGACCGGAATATAGACATACGGGTAGAGAACGAAGCCGAGGAGCAGGATGCAGCCGGTCATGTTGCGAATATCGGGTAGGCGAAACTCGCGCGGGCTGGAATAGCCAAGCAGCCAACGCACGGCCCCTTGGACCGGACCGAGCGGATGGAGAATATCAAGATAGGCGTAGGCCATGATGTAGGTGGGCATGGCGAGCGGCAGGAGTAGCGCCCATTCGAGAATGCTGCGCCCTGGAAAATCATGCGCGGCGACCAGCCAGGCGGACGCCGTGCCGAGTACGCCCGCCAGTATGCCGACGCCGAGGAGCAAAATCAGCGTGTCAGGCAGGGCGGTTGCCAGCACCGTATCGCGAAGATGTGCCCATAGCCCTGTCGAGCCCTGCATGGCTTGTGTCACCAATGCTGCCACGGGCAGAAGCGCAAGCCCCGCAATCACCGCCGACGCCACCAGCCACCAGACATTCGCATGAAATCTCGATCTGGCTTTCATCGTTGTGGGACTGGCGGTGTCTGAAACCATGCGGGTGCTGAGAGCCTTATCGTGGATGATTATCGATATACTGAAAACGGTAAAGGCGCCCGCGTGAAACAGGCGCCTCGCCATGCATATGCCGGACCACTGGTCCGAGGCTCAAGCCTTAGTTATCGAAGCCGACCTTATCAGCCAGTTCGCTGGCCTGCTTGCGGTGGGAAACGATCTCCGTCAACGGCTTAGGATCGATCTTCAGCGTGCCGAAGGAGGCGACGACCTCATTCAGAGCCGCACCCGGCTTGACCGGATATTCGAAGTTGGCTTCAGCGTAGATCTTCTGTGCTCCGTCGGAGACGAGGTATTCGAGAAGCTTCACGGCGTCGGCCTTGTTCGGCGCGTTCTTGGCGACAGCTGCACCAGAAATATTCACCTGAGTTCCGCCGTCCTTGAACGTCGGGAGAATGACCTTGATCGCCTCGCCCCACTTGACCTGCTCTTCTCCGCCCTTGCCGGAGCGCATCAGGCCGACATAGTAGGAATTTGCCAAGCCGACATCGCAAATACCGCCAAGAATGTCCTTGGCAACGTCACGGTCTCCGCCGCCGGCCTTGCGGGCAAGATTGTCCTTGACGCCCTTCAACCAGGCTTCAGTCTTTTCAGCGCCGTAATGGGCGATGTAATCGGCAAAGAGAGCTGTGTTGTAAGGGTGCTGGCCGGAGCGAATGCAGACCTTACCCTTCCACTTCGGATCGGCCAGATCTTCATAATTGAAGGTGGTCAGGTCGAGGTCCTTGGCGGCATAGAGAACGCGAGCACGCATGGAGAGCGCGAACCAGTTGCCTTTTGCGTCCCGTAGTTCTGCCGGGATGGATTCGATCAGAACCTTGGATTCGACCGGCTGGGTGACACCCTTTTCGACGAGATCGACAAGATTGCCAGCATCCACCGTCATCAGAATATCTGCTGGCGAGCTTGCGCCTTCGCTGAGCACACGTTCTGCAAGACCATCCTTCATGAAGACGGTGTTGACCTTAACGCCGCTTTCCTTGCTGAACGCATCCAGCAGCGGCTGAACGAGAGCCGGTTCACGGGTGGTGTAGATATTGAGCTCCGCAGCATTGGCTGCGCCTGCGATAATCGATCCGGCAACGCCTGCCAGCAGTGCAATGTTTTTGGTATTGAAAAAACCCATCTCTTTCCCCTTCGGACTTCGAATGATGTCGAAGGGCACTGATCATACATGATAATGCAAATCAAGTTTAATCTGCTGGATTCCTAACGGTGATGTTCACTTTGAGTTGAGAATGAACCATTTTCCCAGCGTAAATTTTTGGATTTCAATCCTGAGTAAATATCAGTACGTGCTGAGGATCGACTGCAAGATGAACATCCTTCACATTGATCGGTGTCCGCTTCATGCTGCGAACGCGCAAGTCCCGTTGTAGACCCGGAACGCTGATCGACAGTTGTTCGATCTCGCCCATGAACATGCGACCGGATACCTCGCCCCTAAGGAGATTGGTGTGGGACGCGCCATCTGCGTCCTGAACCTCGATCTCGCCCGGGCGGATGTAAACAAGGGCGGGCGCTCCTTCCTTCAAGTCGCCGCCGTGGGAGAAGAGGCCAATCGGTGTTTCCACACGTCCGTTTTTGACCGTGCCTTCCACCTTGTTGAATGCGCAGAAGAAATCCGCGGCGTAGCGGCTGACGGGGCGGTCATGAAGATCGTAGCCCGTACCTGACTGAACGATCTGGCCGGACTGCATGAGAACGACGCGATCGCCGGCCGATAACGCCTCTTCCGGATCGTGCGTCACCATGATCGCCGTGGTCTGAAGCGCGCGCAAAAGCCCGATCGTTTCCTCGCGCACGCTGTCGCGCAGGCCGCGGTCGAGGTTTGAGAAGGGTTCGTCCATGAGCAGAATTTCTGGCTTCGGGGCCAAGGCGCGGGCAAGCGCAACACGCTGCTGCTCGCCGCCGGACAGCGTGTGCGGATAGCGCTTGGCAAGATCCGACAGGCGCACATGCTCCAGCATCTCGGCGGTACGGGCGTGTGCTTCTTTTCGCGGCAATCCTTTCAGACCGAAGAGGACATTCTGTTCGACCGTCAGATGGGGAAAGAGCGCATAATCCTGAAAGACGAAGCCGATCCGACGCTTTTCCGGCTCAACGAAGAGAGACGGTCCGACGATCTCTGCGCCGTTCATGCGTATTGTGCCAGCGTCCGGTGTCTCGACACCGGCAATGATGCGCAGCAGGGTGGACTTTCCGCAACCGGAGCGGCCAACGAGGCAGATTATTTCGCCCTTCGATACCGACAAATCGATATCTTTCAAAACAGGCACGCCAGCAAAAACCTTGCCGATACCGGTCAACTTTAGCGCTGCAACCTCTGCCATCAAAACACCCATCATCGACGTCAGTTTGTTGATTGCGCAATTCAGGATTAAAGTCAAAACGCAATTTTACGGGAGCATGCGAGCGGCGATGCAGAAGAGTTGACGTTTACGTTAGAGTTAATTACGCTGATGTGAGTGGATGACTTCGGGAGCATCATCTACCCTCGTGACCGAGGACGGCAGACAATCTGATGGATGAGGACCCATCAGAAGGATAAGGATGCCGAGGACGGTTTCGGGGAGCAGAATGGGAGGAAAGCAATGAGCGATACCAGTGCGATTCGTCAGGAGCCTCGGGCCGTGCAGCGGCCATGGCTTGCATCTTATCCGCAAGGCATACCGGCGGAATTGCCCGACCTCGGCTACATCTCCCTTGCCGAACTCCTGGAACGAAGCTGCAAGCAGTTTGCCGATCGCAAGGCTTTTTCCAGCATGGGAAAGTCCATCACCTATCGCGAACTTGAAGAACAGACGCGCGCCATTGGCGGCTGGCTGCAGAGCATCGGCCTGCAGAAGGGTGACCGCGTCGCGGTGATGATGCCGAATATTCTGCAGAACCCGGTTGCGACCTATGCGATCCTGCGCGCTGGCCTGACGGTCGTGAACGTCAATCCGCTCTACACCCCGCGTGAACTCGAACATCAGTTGAAGGATTCCGGTGCGAAAGCGCTGTTCGTTCTGGAAAACTTCGCCCATGTGGTGCAACAGGCGCTGCCGAAAACCGATGTGAAGCACGTGATTGTCGCGACCATGGGCGATCTCCTGGGCTTCAAGGGTCACATCGTCAATCTCGTGGTGCGCAAGGTCAAGAAGCTCGTTCCCGCCTATGCTCTTCCGCAGGCGATCAGCTACAAGAGCGTGCTGAAGCAGGCGCGCAACACGACGCTGAAACCCGTCAAGCTGGACCGCAGCGATGTCGCCTTTCTGCAATATACCGGCGGCACGACGGGCATTTCCAAGGGCGCGATTCTCACCCATGCCAACCTTCTGGCCAACAAGGCGCAGATCGCGCTGTGGATGGAGCCGGTCTTTGCCCGCAAGAACCGCCCGGAGGTTCTCAACTTCGTCTGTGCGCTACCGCTTTATCATATCTTCGCGCTGACGGTGAATTCTCTGATGGGGATCGCGCTAGGCGGTCACAACCTGCTGATTGCCAATCCGCGCGACATTCCCGGCTTCGTCAAGGAACTGTCTGGCTATAAGGCGCATGTGTTCCCCGGCATCAATACGCTGTTCAATGCGTTGATGAACAATGAGGATTTCCGCAATCTGGACTTTTCGTCGCTGGTTTTGGTCCTGGGCGGCGGCATGGCCGTGCAGCGCCCGGTGGCCGAACGTTGGTTCTCTATTACCGGCACAGCTATCAGCGAAGGCTATGGGCTTTCGGAAACCTCGCCGGTCGCCACGGTAAACTGCCTCGACCAGAACGGCTTCAGCGGCACGATTGGTCTTCCCGTTCCTTCCACCGATATCGACATTCGCGATGATGACGGCAACAGCCTGGCCATCGGCGAGGTTGGTGAGATCTGCATTCGCGGCCCGCAAGTCATGGCCGGCTACTGGCAGCGTCCGGACGAAACCGCCAAGGTCATGACGCCCGACGGCTTTTTCCGCTCCGGCGACATGGGCGTGATGGATGAACGCGGCTATACCAAGATCGTCGACCGCAAGAAGGACATGATCCTCGTCTCCGGTTTCAATGTCTATCCAAACGAAATCGAAGAAGTGGCGGCAGCCCATCCCGGCGTACAGGAGTGCGCGGCTGTCGGTGTGCCCGATGAGCATTCCGGCGAAGCGGTGAAGCTTTACGTGGTCAAGAAGGATCAGGCTTTGACCGCTGCGGATTTGAAGGCCTTCTGCGCCGAAGGACTGACCAACTACAAGCGGCCAAAGCATATCGAGTTCATTGCAGAAATGCCAAAGACCAATGTCGGCAAGATCCTGCGTCGTGAACTGAGAAAGCTGGCTAACTGATTGGCGACGTTTGAAATAATTCAGCCGAACACGCCTTGATTTGGCCCGATGAAAGAGAATAGTTTCTTCATCCTTCCACGGAGCATGAGGAGCTTTCCATGCAGGCCATCGTCGAGACCCTGAAATCCACAGCCGCCAGCACCAATGCGACGGACATTCGAGCCGCTTTCGCTGCAGATGGTCAGCGCTTCGAATGGTTCAGCGCCCGCTTCGACGACCTTTTGATGGATTACTCCAAATGCGCGGTGAATGACGACATTCTGGCGCTGCTCGAAAAGCTTGCAACTGAAGGCGGCGTGGCGCAAAAGCGCGAGGAGATGTTCTCCGGCAAGGAGATCAATTTCACCGAAGGGCGTGCTGTCCTCCATACCGCTCTTCGCAACCGCTCGAACACGCCCGTTCTTGTTGACGGCAAGGACGTGATGCCGGATGTGAACGACGTTCTTTCCGCCATGGGCAAGTTTGCCGATGCGATCCGCTCCGGCTCGCTCAAAGGCGCAACCGGCAAGAAGATCACCGACGTCATCAATATCGGCATTGGTGGCTCGGACCTTGGTCCGGTCATGGCGACGCTTGCTCTTGCTCCCTTTCACGACGGCCCACGCTCCCACTTCGTCTCCAACATCGATGGCGCGCATATTGCCGACACGCTGAAGCTGATCGACCCCGAAACGTCGCTCTTCATCGTTGCCTCAAAGACCTTCACCACCATCGAGACGATGACGAATGCGGCCACAGCCCGCAAGTTCATCGCCGAGACTCTGGGTGAAGAGGCCGTCAAGCATCACTTCTGCGCCGTTTCCACCGCCCTCGACAAGGTCGCCGCCTTCGGGATCGACAGTAACCGCATTTTTGGCTTCTGGGACTGGGTTGGCGGCCGCTACTCCATCTGGTCTGCTATCGGCCTCCCGCTGATGATCGCCATCGGCCCGGAAAAGTTCGGCGAGTTTCTCGATGGAGCGCATGCCATGGACAGGCATTTCCGCGAGGCACCCTTCCGTCAGAACCTGCCGATGCTGCTCGGCCTGATCGGCTTCTATCACCGCAACGTGCTGAACTACCCAACGCGCGCGATCCTTCCTTACGATCAGCGTCTGTCGCGCTTCCCCGCCTATCTGCAGCAGCTCGACATGGAATCGAACGGCAAGGGTGTGACCATCGACGGAACACCGGTAGAAGGCCAGTCCGGTCCCGTCGTTTGGGGCGAACCCGGCACCAACGGCCAGCACGCCTTTTACCAATTGATCCACCAGGGCACGAGCATCATTCCTGCCGAGTTCATGATCGCCGCCAATGGCTTCGAAAAAGAACTGCGCCATCAGCATCAGCTGCTGATCGCCAATTGCCTTGCCCAGTCCGAAGCGCTGATGAAGGGCCGCACGCTGGCGGAAGCCAAGGCGCAGCTGACCTCCAAGGGCATGGATGACAAGAAGGCCGATTTCATCGCGCCCCACCGCGTCTTCACCGGCAACCGCCCGTCGATCACCTTTGTCTACGACAAGCTGACGCCCTTTGCTCTGGGTCGCCTAATTGCGCTCTACGAGCACCGCGTCTTCGTCGAAGGCGTGCTCTTCCGCATCAACTCATTCGACCAGTGGGGCGTGGAGCTCGGCAAGGAACTGGCAACCGGCCTGTTGCCCGTGGTGGAAGGCAAGGAAAGTGCAGCCGATCACGACAGCTCGACGCAAGGGTTGGTCAAAGCGCTGGCAGGGCTCGCTTCCGCCTAAAAGCCTGAAGGATCATTGAAAAAGCCGGGACGTCGATCCCGGCTTTTTTTGTGTCCTTTTTCTGGAGCATTCATGCCAGGCTTGGTTGCGGCCTCGAGCGGACTCCGACCATGATGCCGATGGCGGCAAGGGTAAGCACCAGGCCGCTCGTACCAAAGACGCTGGTTGCGCCACTCATGTCGAAGATGATTCCGCCGACGGCTGCACCCATGCCGATGGCGAACTGGATGGAGGCGACGAGGAGGCCGCCGGCGCTTTCGGCTTCATCTGGAATGGTGCGTGCAAGCCAAGTGGACCACGAGACGGGGACCGCGCCGAAGAGGAAGCCCCAGAGAGCGACGAGCACGGCCGCCACCGGCAAGGGAGGCGCGGTGGTGACAAGCAGCACGGCCATCAGCGCCATGAGCAGCGGAAGGGCGGCGAGCGACAGTTTCAGGCTGCGGCTGATCAGCAAACCGGCCGTGAGCGTGCCGACGAAATTGGCAAGCCCGAAGCCAAGCAGCAGTGCCGAGACCAAGCCAATGCCTGCACCGATATCAGCTTCCAGATAAGGGCGCAAATAAGTGAAGAAGGCAAAATGACCGCCGAACACCAGCGTGGCAGCGACAAGACCAAGCGCGATGCCGGGTCTCTTGAGAACAACACCGAGCGTCTTCAGGCTACCGCTGCCGGTTGGTGCGAGCTTTGGGAGGGTCGCAAACTGGGCGATGAGCGAGGCAACCCCCAAGAGTGCCGTCAGAACGAAGACCAAGCGCCAGCCGACCACGTCACCAAGATAGCTGCCGACGGGTGCCGCAACGATGGTTGCGCCGGACACGCCGCTGAAGATCATGGAAAGCGCGCGCGGCACGCTGTCCGCAGGAACGAGCCGGATGACGATGGCCGTAGACATGGCCCAGAAGCCACCGAGCGCGATCCCGAGCAGCAACCGACCGATGAGCAGCATCGTTAGGCCAGGCGCTGCCGCTACCATCAGGTTGGAGATGACAAGAAACGCAGAGAAAATCATCATCAGATGGCGACGATCGACGTTGCGTGCTGCGGAGGTGATCAACAGGCTTGCCACCATGCCGACGACGGCGGTGACGGTAACCGCCTGACCGGCAGCCCCCTCGGTAATTCCAAGGTCTGCGGCAATTGGCGTCAGCAGGCTTGCTGGCAGAAACTCTGCGGTGACCAGCCCGAAGACGCCCAGCGCCATGGAGACAACGGCGCCCCAGGCGGGTTTTTTTGGGGACCATCCGCTGCGGTATTGGAAAGAGGTGTCGGGTTCATCTGTTTGTCCTTTGAGAGGAGAGGATGACCAAGCATAGACTCGACTTTTCGGACGATCCATGCCACAAAATCCATCATGCTTGATCAAACGTCCGGAAATCAATCGTCGACAGATCTCATCAGCGAGTTATTGATGGGGATGCGGCTCGTGGGCTTGGACTATCGCCGCATTGAAGCCTCTGCACCCTTCGGCTTCTCATTCGGCGAAGTTGAAGGGCGTGCGCAGTTTCATTTTGTGGCTTGCGGACCGGTTTATCTGCGCACAGCCTCCGGTACGCTTCATATGATGAATGCGGGCGATGCGGTGTTGTTGCCACGCGGCGGGCCCCATGCGCTGCTGTCCAATCCTGATATTGCCTGCCAGAACATCCGCTCTCTGGATGCCGCGCCGCTCTGCAACTCCGTCAGCGCCATTAAGACCTGCGAACCAGATGTGCCGTCAGACAAGCGCGTGCTGGTCTTCAGTGGCTGCATGGAGTTCGATCTTGGCGCCATGCATACGATTACCGGGCTGATGCCAGAGGTGATGTTCGTCAACACCCTGACTTCACGCTATCCCGAACTCCTTCCCATGCTCGAAGCGATGGAGCGGGAAACACGTCAGGCCCGTGCCGGATTTGCCGGAATTCTCGCCCGGCTTGCCGATGTTGTCGCCGCTTTCATTGTCCGCGCCTGGGTGGAATGCGGCTGCGGCGATTCCTCCGGCTGGGTGGCCGCTCTTCGCGATCCTCGTCTTGGGCGCGTTATCCTCGCCATTCACAACAAGCCAGGTCACGACTGGACGCTCGCGGAACTTGCAAGCGTCATGGGTGCATCGCGCTCCGTCTTTGCCGAGCGTTTTCTGGAGGTGACCAGCATGACGCCGGTGCGCTATCTCACCGAGTTGCGTATGCGCCTTGCCATGCAGTGGATCAGCAAGGAAAGAATGCCGATCGAAACGGCGGCAGTGAAGCTCGGCTATGGCTCGCAGGCTGCCTTCAGCCGCGCCTTCAAGCGCATCGTTGGACATCCGCCAAGCGCTCTTTCATCGTCGATCACTCCCCACGCTTAAGCGTCCAAAAAGAAAGCCCGCCGACTGCGCTGCAGGGCGGGCTCTTTCTTAAGCTTGCGAGTGGACTTATTCCGCAGGCGTCGCCGCCGGATCGAGCGCGTCGATGCCCTCGTGGCGATCATAGGCAGCCTGATCGAGAATGCCTTGACGCTTGGCAACAATCGTCGGGATCAGCGCCTGACCGGCAACATTGACCGCAGTACGGCCCATATCGAGGATCGGATCGACCGCCAGCAGCAGACCGACGCCCTGCAACGGCAGGCCGAGGGTAGAGAGGGTGAGTGTTAGCATGACGGTCGCACCTGTCAGACCGGCCGTTGCCGCCGAACCAAGGACCGACACGAAGACGATCAGCACATATTCCTGAATGCCGAGCGGCAGGCTATAGAATTGCGCCACGAAGATGGCCGAAATCGCTGGATAAATCGCAGCACAGCCATCCATCTTGGTGGTGGCGCCGAGCGGCACGGCGAAAGCGGAATATTCCCTTGGCACACCGAGATTGCGCTCCGTCACCTGTTCCGTCACCGGCAATGTGCCGATGGACGAGCGGGAGACGAAGGCGAGTTGGATCGCTGGCCATGCGCCTGCGAAGAAGCGCACCGGATTCAGTCCATTGGCTGCCAGGATCACCGGGTAGACAACGAAAAGAACGATCGCGAGGCCGATATAGATTGCGGCCGAGAACCAGCCAAGAGAAGCGAGAGCCTCCCAGCCATAGACAGCAACCGCATTGCCGAGAAGACCGATCGTGCCGATCGGCGTCAGGCGAATGACCCACCAGAGCATCTTGCGGGTGATGGCGAGCAGCGAGCGGTTAAAGGACAGGAAAGCTTCCGCCTTCTCCCCCACCTGAAGGGCTGCAATGCCAACCGCAATCGAGATGACCAGGATCTGCAGAACGTTGAAGTTCAGCGCCGTGGTGGCGCCCGTCTGGGTGACCTTGGTCGAGGCCTGCAAGCCCAGAATGTTCGAAGGGATTAGCCCCTTCAAGAAATCCAGCCACGAACCGGTGGTGGACGGCGCTGCCGCCGCAGTCGCTTCCACACCGGTATTGAGGCCGGGCTGAATGACGAGGCCCAGCGTGATACCGATGAGGACCGCGATCAGGGCGGTGATGGCGAACCAGAGCAGCGTCTGCCAGACCAATCGTGCCGCGTTGTTCAACTCGCGCAGGTTGGCAATGCTGGCGACAATGGCAGTGAAGATCAGGAGCGGAACGAGCGCGCGCAACAACTGCACGAAGATCGAGCCAATCGTGGAAAGCGCCTGGACCAGCCAGTTCGGCCCGGCCTGCGTCGGACCCATTTCCCGGGCGATATAGCCGAGAACAAGACCCACCACCATGGCGGCGAAAACCTGGAAACCGAAGGACGCATAGAACGGCTTCTGCGCCCGTTGTGAGGAAGATGAAGCAGACATGTTGTTGAATTCCGTGAAAGCGAAAGTGCTCGAGCATCTAACGCGCGAAGGAAAGGATTGCTCCTATAATCAACACGATGCACAGAATTTCAACGAATTGGATTTTGCGTAATCGGTAATGTTGAGAATTTCGTTTCGCTTCACGTGCCTTCGGGCTGGCTTGTGAACAGGCGAGAGAAAAAAGCGCGATCCGATATCACCGTCAACAAGAGTGCCAGCGTTGCGGTCGCGCAGATGGCGAAGATCACCCGACCGATCAGGATACTGTATGTGTCCGCCCCGAGAGACACCATCAAAAGCGTGTCCTCAATGATGCTATGAGCAAAACCCATGAAGACGCAGGACAGGAATATCTGGCGAGGGGCGATGACTCCGGAACGGGCTTCGCGAATCAAAAGGCCGGCACCATAGGAAATCCCCAAGAAAAGCCCGATAGCCGTCAAATGCCCCGCCTCGCCTTTGATGCCCGCCAGTCGCAGCACAGGTTCTATGCCCTTCATCATGAGGCCCAGAATCCCCGTGATCTTCAGTATCTCAAGGCTCCATGACAGAAGGAGCAGGACGACAAGCATCATCACCATCGTTTCGCCCAGTCCCCAGAGATAGACGGACCAGTCTGGTGTGGTAGCACCAGGCATCCATGCCGGAGCAACGGGCGCAGAAAGCCAGCCCGTCATCTGGAAGAGGTGGTGCAGGATGAGTGCATAGGCGAAACCTCCCACTATGCGGAGTGCCGTCGTTGCCACCATGCCGGGGCCGGCCTTCTGAATGATCTTCTGTTCGAGGGGCAGGCCGTGGGCAAAGAGAACGAGAGCGGAGAACACAGTGACATCCGCCGTGCTCAGTTCAGAGACAGGGACGAGCGTGAAGATCAAGGGCACCGCACCCCATATTCCCACAAGCATCGCGGTCAGCCACGCGAGCCCAAGCTCTGGAGGGAGGCCAACCGCGTGCATGGCTGGCGCGAAGGCGGGAGCGACGGCTTCGACGAGGCCTAAGCGGGAAAGGACCTCGGTTAGCACCGAAATCGGGACCGTGAGTTTGACCAGCAACCAATAGATCTCGAGCGTTTCACGCGACTTCAGCAGCAGGGATTGAAAGATCGGCATCGGTAACTCCTTGGGGCTCGCCATTCTATAGCCTGCGGCCGCCGGCATTTTTGGTCAAAGATTGCGCCCGTTTGCAATTTTATTGCAGATCTCGCTTGCATGCTTATGATTGGCTGATGGACAAGATCGACCGAAAAATCCTCAATCTGATGCAACGAGACGCAGCGCTCACCAATGTGGAGATGGCGGAAAGGATCGGCCTCTCTCCATCAAGCTGCCTGCGTCGAGTTCAGCGTCTTACCAAAACCGGGATCATCGACCGCATCGTCGCTATTCTCAATCCGGCAAAGGCCGGGCGCGGAATCAAGGCGCTCGTTTCGGTGGAGTTGAAGCTTCACGGCGAACAACAAATGCGGCGCTTTCTCGATCTTGCCCGGACCGAGGAAGCGGTGACACATGCCTACGCGATTACCGGCGACATGGATGTAATGTTGATGCTGCGTCTCACCGACATGGAAGAGTTCGACGCTCTATGCGACAGGCTGTTTCGCGACCAGACGAATGTTGCGCGCTTCGTCACGATGGTGGTGATCAGGACAGCGAAAGAGGAAACGGCGATCCGGGTTTGACGTTGGTCATCGGCGGTTCGCCTTCATCTCTCTCCCCTCGCCGGAAGTTGCCGCTTTTGAAAACCGGTTTTGGAAGGTACAAACCCTGCATTGCGATAAAATGCATGTGTCTCCGGCCTCGTGGAGCCTGTCATCAGCATGACCTTGTAGCACTCAGCCCGCCAAGCATGATCTGTTGCAAAGTCCAGAACTCGCTTTCCGATACCTTGCCTTCTAAAGTCGCTATGCGTCACGACATTTTCGATCAGCGCGTAAGGCCGGCCGCCCCGTGTAAGGTTAGGTATCACTATCAAGGCACATGAGCCAACAATAACGCTGTCCACCTGACACACCACAATGATGCTGCCGGGATAGGCTAGAAACTGTTCGAATTTCGCCTCGGCATCTGGCAAGTCCGGAGCTTGATCGCCAGGCGAAAGATGCTGGTAAAGGTCGAGCAATGCTGGAAGATCGCCTTTCTCTGCGGCTCGAACCAGCATGGTGCTCAATCCTTCATGCCAAGCCTTACAGCCCGATCTCATTCGCCCAAGGCGGATTTGCTCCCGCGCGTGATACGGTGACCGCCGCCGCCTTGGCGCCGAGTGCCAGCGCCTTGGTGATCTGGTCTTCGGTGAGTGAGGCAACCTGTGGCTTGGTGAGAAGACCCTGCAGCTTCAGCGACGCGAGAATGCCAGCATCGAAGGTGTCGCCGGCGCCGACGGTGTCGACCACCTCAACCCGTTCGCTCGGTACCTCGACGCGAAGCTGCTTGGTGTAGCCGACAGCGCCTTCCGCGCCGCGGGTGACAACGACGAGCTTGGCGCCGTGGTGCAGCCAGTGGCGAGCAAGCGTGTCTTCATCGCCCTTCAGGCCGAACCAGGCCAGATCCTCATCCGAGAAC
Source organism: Agrobacterium larrymoorei (assembly GCF_037722385.1). Lineage (GTDB taxonomy): Bacteria > Pseudomonadota > Alphaproteobacteria > Rhizobiales > Rhizobiaceae > Agrobacterium > Agrobacterium larrymoorei_C. Next base: position 9,080 of record NZ_JBBKAQ010000016.1, on the reverse strand, counting down.
TTGACGATATCCGCCATGGCGGCCATGCGGTTTATGCGATCCATGTGCTTCTGCTTGTCCTGGATGAAGCCCGGACGAATATTGGGATCGAGCGAGATAACCCGCTTTTCATGTTCGCGCACCAGAAGCGCCTCGTAGGTGCTGCCGCAAGGTTCGGGTATGAGGCTGATCGCACCGAAATGCATCGCTTCGCACTCGCCACCAATATGCGGCAAATCCTTCTCCGATAGCATGCGGCCTGCTGTGCCTTCATCATAGAAGGCATAGGTCGCGTGGCCATCGACCAGCTTGACGAAGGCGATGGTGGACGGGCGGTTGGAGAAAGCGCAGAGGCTGTAATCAACGTTGCTGGCGCGCAGCGTCTCTTTCAAGATTTCGCCCATCATGTCATCGGCGATACCGGAGAAGAAAGCGGATGGGACGCCAAGACGACCGAGCGCGATGGCGGTGTTGAAGACCGCGCCGCCCGCATAAGGGGCGAAAGCCGCCTCGCCTTTGGTCGATTCACGCGGCAGCATGTCGATCAGGGCCTCGCCACAACACAGGATCATCCGATTTCCTCCAAATCTAAATCGATTAGATGCTTAACGGCAGCACCTTGCCCCGGTCAATATGCGAGGCAAGGATCAGCCAAAATTACGATTGCGATAATTCGCTGACACCGCCGTGACGCGCCGACCATGGCAGCGGATTATCCAGGAAGGCTTCCACTTCCGACAGTGTTTTGTCGTCGAACAGCTTTTCCGAACGGGCGGCCTCCAGCACATTGCGCCAGGTGCTGAGATAATGCAGCTTTACATTGCCATTGCCAAAGCGCGCCTCTGCTTCCGGGAAGATGCCGTAATAGAAGAGCGCGATGCCGTGATCGACAATGCCGCCAGCGGCACGAATGGCATCAATGAAGGTGAACATGGAACCGCCTGCCGTGGTCAGATCCTCAATGACCAGCACGCGCGCACCTTCCGGCATATGACCTTCGATCTGCGCATTGCGGCCATGTCCCTTCGGCTTCTTGCGGCAATAGATCATCGGAAGGCCAAGACGTTCCGCCAAGAAAGCGGCGAAGGGAATGCCCGCAGTCTCGCCACCGGCGACGCAATCAAACTTCTCGAAACCGGCATCGGCAACGATCTTGGCGGCGGCAAAATCCATCACGGCCGAGCGGATGCGCGGATAGGAGATCAGCTTGCGCATGTCGATATAGACGGGGCTCTTCATGCCCGATGCGAAGGTATAGGGCGTTTCGGAGTTGAAGTGGACGGCCTTGATTTCCCACAGCATCTTCGCAACGAGCTCGGCAACCACGGTGCGATCGGTGAAATTGAATTGGGCCATCGGCATCTTCCTCTTTCTTCTCAGCTATAGACAAAAAAACTGCCGGATTAACCGGCAGTTCGAACATCAGTTTTCAACATCCCAGTGGAGCGGGAACATCGGATCGAAGACGGTGACGGGTCCAGCGCCCGTTTCGATTTTCTCCGGAAATGCCACTGCCTCGTCGCGCTTCACAAGGGTGATCTTCTCGTCGTTGGGGTTGAGGCCATACCAGGCCGGGCCATTGAGCGAGGCGAAGGCTTCGAGTTTATCGAGCGCATTGTCCTGCTCAAACACATGGGCAAGGCAGCTCATCGTATTGATCGAGGTGTAGACACCAGCGCAGCCGCAAGCGCATTCCTTCAGTGGGTCGACATGCGGAGCGGAATCCGTGCCGAGGAAGAAGCGGGCGTCGCCGGAGGTCGCGGCTGCGCGCAGCGCCAGACGATGTTCCTCGCGCTTCGCCACGGGCAAGCAGTAATAATGGGGCTTGATGCCGCCGACAAGAATGGCATTGCGGTTGATGATAAGGTGATGGGTCGTGATGGAGCCGGCGAGGTTTTTCTCCGACTCGCGGATATAGTCAACGCCGTCCCTCGTCGTGACATGCTCCATCGTCACCTTCAGTTCCGGCAGGCGCTTTCGCAGGGGTGCAAGAACCGTATCGATGAAGACTTTCTCGCGGTCGAAGATATCGACTTCAGGCGTCGTCACCTCGCCATGGACGCAAAGCGGCAGGCCGATTTTCGCCATGCGCTCCAGCACCGGCATGGCCTTGTCCATATCGCGCACACCACCATGGGAATTGGTGGTGGCACCAGCCGGGTATAGTTTCACAGCGGTGATGAGGCCGCTCTTCTTGCCCTCTTCCACATCATCGGCGCTTGTATGCTCGGTGAGATAGAGCGTCATCAGCGGCTCGAAGCGATCGCCAGCGGGAATGGCCTTGACGATGCGCTCACGATAGGCGCGCGCATCCACCGTAGTAACGACCGGCGGCACGAGGTTGGGCATGATGATGGCACGGGCGAAATGGCGGCTGCTATCGCCGATCACGCCTTCCAACATTGCGCCATCGCGCAGGTGCAGGTGCCAGTCATCCGGGCGGCGAAGGGTGATCGTCTGCATTGTCAGCCTCTCAAGCAGGTCCGTGCAAGGTGTCTCGCAGTTCGCGCGTGGAGACCTTGCGAAGAACAATGTATGGGGTGCGGCCCGCTTAGCACCTTTCTGCCGAAGAAGACAGCGCTGCTGGACGACTTACGGCTACTTTTTCGCTTCACCGATGGAGCCCGCCTGCGGACCCCAGACATCGGTCATGGCAAAGCCATCGGCCAGCGGATCGAACGGGTCGAGCGCGATCTGGTGCAGCCCGAAGGTAAAGCCGCGACCGGCGATGGTGGGAATGACCGCATCTTTGCCTGCCACTTGGGAGAGTGCAGAAAGACCGACCTCGAATTCCGTGCCGATGATGGAGCGCGACGTGTAGGTATCGCCCACCTTCACCTTGCCGCGCGCGTGAAGCGTCGCCAGATTGGCCGAGTTGCCAGTACCGCAGGGCGAACGATCCGCCCGGCCCGGCCACATGGTGGTGCAGGTGCGAATGGTGCCATCTTCTTCCGTGTCGCGGAACATTACATAGGCGACGCCGGAAATGGCGGGAATTTCCGGATGCACCACCGGAATGTCGCGGTTGACGATATCCTTCAGCACCATGCCGGCGGCCACGAGCTTGGCGGCGTTGGCCTTGTCGATGGTAAGCCCGATCTGACGTACATCCACCAGCGCATAGAAAATACCGCCATAGGAGATATCCATGCGGATGCGGCCCCAGCCCGGCGTGTCGATCTCGAAATCCAGCTCATGCACGAAAGACGGCACCATGGTGAGCTTGACCTTTTCGCAGCGGCCGTCCTTGCAGGTGGCCGTAGCCTTGACGAGGCCGGCTGCGGTTTCCAGCATCACAATGGTCTCGGGCTCCTTCATCTCCACCATGCCGCTTTCCAGGAGGGCAGTCGTGGCGCAGATGGAATTGGAGCCGGAGCTTGCATGCGCCTGGTCCGGCTGGAGAATGACGAATGCGGCATCCGCATCCGGATGCTTGGGTGGCAGCAGCAGATTGACGGAGCCGATCGGCGCTCCGCGCGGTTCAAGCGTCAGGAAGCGTCGAAGCTCCTCACCTTTCGGATCGGTGTTCAGCCAGTTCAGTTGCTCGGCAACCGTGGGGCCCGGAATTTTCGGCACACCACCGGTCGCGACACGACCGATCTCCCCTTCGCAATGAACATCGAGAAGCTGAAGGGTGCGTTTCCAGCGCATGGCGCGTTACTCCGAGTGGGGGTTTTCCCCGTCATAACCGATCAAATACTGTTTGTATATTGGCGGATCAGCGAGCGCGGCAGGCAGCATTTTCGCGATTGACGCGAAGAGAGCAATCCGTCTGGCTGCGATTTCCGCTATCGAGGAGTTGCGGATCGACAACGCTGGTGGCCGTATCGCCGACAGAGCCAACGGTGTTTTCCACTGAGCGACCAAGACGCTCTACCTGTCGTCCGTAATTCTCGCGGGTGCGCGGATCGAAGACGGCAATTGGCGTGCTGATCGCCACGCTCGCAGCTGTGCCGACTGTCTGTGCCGCACCAATGCCGACAGCGCCGATGGCTTCACCCAGACCGACATCGGAATCCGTTACTGTCTGACCTGCGATCAAACGGTCGCCGATCAGCTTCACGACTTCCGGGCTTTCGGCGAACTTGCCATGGTTCAGCCTGTCGCCCGATTGCAGCTTGGTGAGATCAAGGACCGTGATGCCGGCCTTTTCCAACTCGCTGCGATAGGGCTCGGCGGCGGGATCGATCTGGCCGAGGCGGTCGACATTGCCGGAAATACGGCGCGACAGGCTGAGCGCCCGGTCATCCTGCGAGACGAACAGCGTGAATTTCGGCTTGTCCTTGCCAAGGCTTGCATATTGACGACCGAAGACATCCACATCGAGATCGGGAGCCGCCAGGATAACGTTGTTGATCTTCGGCAGCACGTGCCCATTGCGGATCGCCATCTGGCGCAGTGCTTCCACTGCAAGCCAGGTGCCCATGGAGTGCGCCATGACCGTCACGTCGCTGACGGAACTATCCTTGGCGAGGCGCGTCAGCATCTCCTCCAGAGCATCGCGCGAATAGTTGGTGCTTTCCTTGTCGTAATTGTAATCGAAGATGCTGGCGCGGGAAGGCCAGGTGAAAACGACCGGAACGACGTCCGTTCCGGAGTCATGGACGATCTGAGCGAAACGGTAGACCGACTCTTCGTAGCGATTGTTGAAGCCATGGACGAAGACCAGAACGCGCCTGTCCTTCGGGCTGTGGCGCTTGATCCAGTTGCGCGTCTCCGCCGCCGACGTCACGGGCTTCACCGAAACCGTTGTGAAATCCTTCAATGGATCCGGCGGAAGCTTTTTCGGCCACTGCACCTGGCCGACCTTGCGGTTGGCAGCCGGCGGAATAGAGACGGTGACGGCATCCACCTTCAGCCCCGTGCCGCGCTCGCCACCGAACAGCACCGCCTTGTCGTCAGCCGGCGCGCGTGTCGTCGCCACCAGCAGGCTGACAGGCGTCGTGCCCTGCGCCACCTGCCCCGTTGGCGTCATCACCCCGATCGGACGCCCGCCGCAACTGGCAAGAACCGCGAGTAGGGTGACAAACGTGACAAGCCTCGCGGCCATTCCGACACTCCAGGAACCTGGCCATGGAGCGTGCGTAAACACACACAGCAAACCTTGGCGATCAACCGCACTGCTTATTACAGACCGTAAAGGTATTGGCCACCGACAAAGGTGTTATCGTCGCCCGCTTTTCTAAGACGCTGTGTCTTCATAGCCGCAGCGGTTAGATGGCTGTAACGTCACGCTAGGAGCACTGCCGGCGAAAATAACTTGGCGTCTCCATCATCCGCATCAGCACGACAATAATGTGCAAGGGAGGAACATTATGCGCAGTCGCATCGGCATGAGGGCAGACTTTGCGCTAACAAAAACTATTTTGCATCGAATTGTAAACGGAAGGAAAATGGCGCACCCGAAGAGAAACGCCTAAAGTTCCTAAAAGCTCAACCAAAACAATACGGTGCAAGCCATCCAGTTTGGCTGTGTGTAGCAGATCAGGGCGGATTTAAGAAGTGGTTTTCTTGCTATACTGTTTTTAATGCATCTAGCGTAAACCGATTCTCGGTTGCGGGGAGTCAACAACACGATGATCACTGATCCACCTGCCAACGAGATTGTGCCAAAGGCCACCCCAGCGGTTAAAGAGCTCATACTGCGGAATGTTGAGGCTTTTGCAGCCCCCGCTACGGAGTGGGAGCAGCAGGCACACAATGAGGTAATTGCCCTTCCTCGTGTTGTCGTAACGCGCCCACCTAAAGAGGAGCTCTTAGCCGCCGACATGGTGCCCTACCACTGCCATAGCAACTGCGCCACTCAAGAGGCCAACGACCCTTCAGGCTCAAGCCGCCACGTGTTCGGTTGGATGGTCCTAGGCGAAGATTTGATACTGCATTCTGTGGTCAAGATGGGGAGCCAATGGCTTTGCCTCACGCCTCAGACGGTGGAGCTCTCGTCGCGCTTCGACTTTATACCAGACCCTCTTATTGAGTGGCGGGATGCAGACGATGGGGTTTCGCTTGTTGCTTACCGACATGGCAAGGAGTTGCCGGAGACTTTGAGGAAAGACCCTGAGCACCACATTAGAATGCATAGCGAGTTGCTTAAGCAAATAGCTTTCGGCCTTTCGGTTGTTGAGGCCCGCGACATCGTGGCATACAGACTCACTTCGAATCAGGGGGAGAGCGGACTTGGAGGAGGGGAATGAGGGTGAGCTTTTTACAAGAAACTACCTGCGAAGGCACACAAAGCTATCTGACAGCATAAAAGCCCGAAGGAGAGTTGCCGCTTGCTTTTTGGCTAGTATGAGTGCGGACCAACTAAACAAGTTTCCCTCTATCGTCCAGAGAGAGCTTGGCGTTGACTACCCGTACGTTAACGGTTGGTTTCACAACGGGTTCTGGCAAAAAACAGACATTGGTGATTTCCTTAGCGCTATAACGCTGTGGATACGACAAGCTCCAAATCAGCTTGCTGAGGCTCGTAAGATTTTGGAGCAAGAGGACTTACATTACAAAATAGATGATAAGGGCGGCATCCACTTCTTGGTTGATGCAGAGTTTTCTAGCGCTGTGGAAGCTGCTCTCTCAGGTCTTAATAAACCTGAATTCACGGCAGCGCGAGCCGCATTAGAAGAGGGTCTAAAAGCCCTTTCGCCTCAGAAGCAGAGCGGCAAAGGAGTGATACGTGGTGTTTTCGAAGCTGTGGAAAGCTCGTTCCTCGTAGTCATTGGACCAAACACCGCGAACCGCTTAAACAAGCAGTCAGTAGACGGATACTTAAAGCCAATCCTTCTTGATCGATATGGGGCATTTCCCGATGCTGAGGACAAGGTGAGCCGTATGCTGGAGACCTTCAATGCTTGGGTCAAAGAGGCGCACCTATACAGGCATGGGGCACCCTTTGAGCAAGTGCATGAAGCTCCCCTTGAGCTCGCCCTGCTGTCCGCCACCAGTGGCATGGCATTTATTAGGTTATTAGCAGGACTGCGCTGACTTCCCGCGACTTCCTCAGTCGGGGAAGCAGGGGAGCACTACTTCCGGGGTAAAGGTATGACCTGCGCATTGGTAGGACTGTCTGCAGGTCGCCTTAACAAGCCAGTCTTGAACTCGACGACACGGGCCGCTTCAAGCGTTAGCCATCCAACTGGCAGGCCGGATAGGCTTTCTACATCATGAGGAAAAAGAGGAAGGTCATGGCAAAGAGCCTCCTTGCTCACCTGTCCCGCCTCCACCAATGCGCGGAAGACATCAGCTAGCAAGCTGGGCTGCTGCAGGGGCCATACGTCATCATATGGCTCGCCTTTTGTAGAGTATCCCTTTGAACTGTAGGCTTTGAAGAGGCGCTGTGAAGAAACCGAATCCAAAATATCCAATCGTTTGAGCCGCATGATCTGGGCTTTGATTGACACCTTCCAGCGGGCCTTAAGTCTTTCAAGTTCCCAAATAGCTCCAGAGTCAATCTCGACACTGAATTGGCTTGCAGGCAGAAGGAAAGCTGACGCGAAGCTGTGAGCCTGATCTTCAATGAGCTTAAAGTTCTCTTCAAACTCGCTTTCGGTTACGTACCGGTGAAGAAGGATATGCCCTAGCTCGTGAGCTGTGTCGAACTGACGCCGCGCAAAGGACTGTTTGTCATTAGCTAAGAGGATATATGGTCGCCCATCTTGGCCCCAGCGGCTAAGACCATCCAGCCTATCCGTTTCCATCTGTTCTGCTGCTACGACAATTCCGATACTCTCAACGAACGCCACGACATCTAGGATCGGCTTAAGGCCTAATCCCCAATGTTCTCGTGCAGCCTGTGAAATGGATTCAATGTCATCGCTTCTGAGCGCCTTGAAGCTTCGACCATGCATTAAATCCGGCACATCAACTTCCGGAAGGTAAGCGTAATGCTCAGCTACGGCTGTGATGTCCTCCAGCCACGCCAACCGCGCCTGCTGAATCAGTCTGTCGCTTTTGAGAGCGCCCGCAAATGACCGAAAGAAAGACGGCCCAGCGCCATCTGGTCGCGGTGTCAAGAAGAAGTCTTCTGGGACAGCCAGAAGTGTGGCAAGCTCAGACAGCGCCTGTGGCTCCGGGAAAGATTCCCCTTCTTCCCAACGTTGAACCGTGCTGGCTGCTCGCTGCATCATATCAGCAAGAGCTTTTCGTGATGAAATGCCCCTTGCCTGCCGAGCTTCGGCCAGCTTGGTCCCAACAAATGTCTGTATCCCGCTACGCACTTATCATTCCTAAAGTCACTTTTCGTTCTGATCGCGAGACGCATCCCCATTGGTGTCCTTGAAGCTCGCCTTGACCGGCTTGAGCTTCACGGGACGCTTGACTGGTGGCGCTGCCTCCGAACCGTAACCAGCAAGGAATTCATCGATATCCGACTGATAGATGAAAGTTTCTTGCCTGCTATCCAAGACGGACAAGGTGAGAGACGCGAGCTTACCGAGCACGTTAGGATCACGCCTCACCATGATAATGACCATTCGTTTCCGATCACTGAACATTTCGGGGGGATGGAAAAGATCAGCTGAAAGTCCACGATTTTGATAGCAGAGGGCTCTCCGGGTTGCATTCTTCACGGGTGTATCAGTTAGTTCCCTATGTGAGGCGAAGCCGACCATTGTGTGGCCGAAGATGCCGGTGGTGAGGTGAACAGGCGCAAGCGCTATCTCGTCGGGTGAGTACTCAACCGGAACCGATTTGACGAACTCAGCGCCGTTCCGGCCAAGTATTCCCTCGAATGCCTCATCGATAATGTTATGCCTAATCAAGCCCACAGCTCTGCTTTGCCGATAGCGGGACAAAGGAACACCACCTACAATGGCTGTATGCGACGTGCTTACGGCTACATCAGCCTGCTCTGCAGCAAGTGGAAACATTGTCTTCACCTCAACGAGCGCATTTCTTGGGATGTCTCGCCGTATGGAAGCTTCGAACTCGAATTTACGCTCAGTGGGGATCATGTGGCTTTCCTTCTCGTAAGCCTGTGGATTTTTGCATTAAGCGGAAAATGAACACAAAATTTTGCACTTTGCAAGCGACCGGCGTAAAATGCGGTGACAATCCCCAAGCTGCCGACTTACACAGGGGTCGCGTATCTCAAAGGTAATCACGTA
>NZ_JBBKAQ010000015.1:0-1730 GCF_037722385.1 Agrobacterium larrymoorei | reverse complement strand
GCGACTGGTCGCACTTAAAGGCCAATCTGGCCCACACGATCGCTTCGATTGCCAATCAGACGCATTCGGATTGGCGTGCTGTTATTGTTGCCAATGAAGGTGCAGATCTCCCGCCGTTGCCGGACAACTTTTCGGTGACGCGGGTGACATTCCCGCCGAACGACATCCATGACCGTGGGAATGCCACTGAGGCCGATTTCCTTGATGCGTTTCGTTTCGACAAGGGCCGCCGCGTCTTGTCCGGTATGCTGGATGCGCCCAATAGTCGCTTCTTCATGATCGTCGATGATGACGATTTTGTCAGCGCGCGAATCACGCAATTTGTGTCCGAGCACGCGGATGAAAACGGATGGGTCATTGAGGCGGGGTACATCTGGAGTGATGGCGGTAATCTTCTTTTTTGTCACGACGATTTCAATAGCGCGTGCGGTACGTCGCTAATCGTGCACTCGCGCGTTTATGGTCTGCCGTCTACGATCGAGGAGGCAGATACCGAATGGATGAAGGACATGCTTGGAAGTCATCGACGGGTTCCCCCGATACTGGCAGCCAAGGGACGCCCGCTCCAAAAGCTCCCATTTCGCGGAGCGGTATATCGCGTCGCTAACAAAGGATCGCATAGCGGTATGGGCGGAATCGTAAGAGCATACTTTCTGAACGCGAGTACACTGCGGCGCCCATGGAAAGTGCTTCGGCATCTCGCCAACCTGAGGCTGCTGTCGGCTGAGCACCGCAAAGAGTTTTTCGGATCGAAAGGGTAAATGCTGAGATGGACACGAACTACAACATAGATTTGCCTTCTGTTCCGATCCGCGATCCATTCATGATCCGTCTGAGGCGTAAGCTTGTTCGGACATTCATAAGGCCAGAAACGCCAGCCACGGCCATGGGATGGCCATCTATGCCTTATCCGACCGTAGAGCTGGCCTATTGGCGTCCAGGCGAGGGAGTGAACTTCGGTGATGAGTTGTCTCGTACAATTGTTGAACTTATGCTTGCCCGTAAAGGGACCACAGTTTTCGATGAGATACCCGTCACCCGGCGCATGTTGGCAATCGGTTCGGTTATTCATTATGCATCCGACGACAGCGTCATTTGGGGGAGCGGGGTTAATGGCAGCGTAGTGGAAGCGGCCCATACCTACAAATCCCTCGATGTGAGGTCCGTGAGAGGCCCCCTCACAGCTAAGTTCCTGTCAAAAAGGGGTATATCCGTGCCTGAGGTCTATGGTGATCCGGGATTGTTGATAAAGGCCTTGACCGGGGGTAGATTTGGGACGCGTAAAGCGGGTAAGACAGGGATTGTCCCTCACATGTCAGACCTACATAGACCGGAGATAACGCGCCTCCATAACGCGTCTGGCGAATCTATTATCAACCCCTACCGTAGTTGGAATGTAGTGGTCGATGAGATAGCTAGCTGCGACTTCATAATCTCGAGCTCACTGCATGGTTTAGTTGTAGCAGATGCCTTTGGAATCCCGGCGATTTATCTTCGGCTTGGTGACAGAGAAGGACTTTTCAAATACGAAGACTATTACGCAGGAACTGGCCGGTCATTGCGATTTGTGACATCCATGGATGATGCGCTGGCCGACAAGGGGTGTGAGGCCCTGAACTACGACCCGACCCCTCTCTTAGATGCCTTCCCCTACGACATTTGGATTAGGTGAGATTAGGACGGTTATTGAGAATTTGTCACTGTCTAAAATTTTTTTCTAGATATTATTA
>NZ_JBBKAQ010000014.1:0-12121 GCF_037722385.1 Agrobacterium larrymoorei | reverse complement strand
AGTGAAGAAATTTCGAACTCACCTAACGGAAGCCATCAAATCCGCAACCCGCGACCTTTCTATTTTCCCCTTTGCCAACATCGGATAGGGTTGTTTTATCGCCCAGCCATCGACTATGGCCGGTCCAGCCATGTTTGTGAGAGATAGGAAAGCCCGTGCGTATCCTGAAAGAAGCCGTCATCCCTGAACTTCCCAACTATTATCGTGGCAAAGTCCGCGAGAATTACGACCTGCCGGACGGCAACCGGATCATCATCTCCACTGATCGGCTGAGCGCATTCGACCGTATCCTGACCTGCATTCCTTATAAGGGACAGGTATTGACTGAGACCGCGCATTACTGGTTCGAAGAGACCAAGGATATCTGCCCCAACCACGTCGTCTCCTATCCTGACCCCAATGTGGTTATCGGCAAGCGATTGGATATCCTACCCGTCGAAATCGTCGTTCGCGGTTATCTGGCGGGTACCACCGGCACGTCTATCCTGACGCTTTATAAGAAGGGTGAGCGCAGCATGTATGGTGTGACCTTCCCCGACGGCATGAAGGACAACCAGGAACTGCCAGAACCGATCATCACCCCCACGAGCAAGGAATTCGACGGTGGCCATGACGAACCGCTGACGCCGGCCGAGATTGTCGAGAAGAAGCTTCTGACCGAAGAGCAATGGCAGACGCTCTCCACCTATGCGCTGGCGCTGTTCAAGCGCGGTCAGGAGGTTGCGGCCAAACGAGGGCTCATCCTAGTCGATACCAAGTATGAGTTTGGCACCGATGAAAACGGCACGATCATTCTGGCTGACGAGATTCACACGCCCGATAGCAGCCGCTACTGGATGGCGGATAGCTATCAACACGCCTTCGAGACCGGTGGCCGCCCCGTCAGCTTCGACAAGGATTTCGTCCGCGCCTGGGTTGCCGAGCGCTGCGATCCCTATAAGGATGAGATCCCGCAGATCCCGGAGGAACTGGTTCTGCAGACGTCACGTGTCTATATGGAGGCCTATGAGCGCATTACAGGCCAGGCCTTTACGCCAAATGACGAAGACGCGACACCGCTTGAAAGAGTGAGACGGAACCTGGAGCCCTATTTCCCCGGAGCCTGAATGTGACCAAGGTTGCCGATAGCAATTTGAAGAAAAGCGGTGAGGCGGTGGCGAAGAAGGCCACCCGTCCGCGGCGATCGGGCGAAGAAACCCGCCGCGATATTCTGGTGATGACCGACCGGCTGTTTCGCGAACGGGGTTTTTCTGCCGTGGCGATTGCCGATATCGCAGCCGCACTCGGCATGTCGCCTGCCAACGTGTTCAAGCACTTTCATTCCAAGATCGCGCTGGTCGATGCGATCATGCTTCAACGCATCAAAGTCTTCGAAGAGAAGATGCATCTCCTCGACGAAACCCATACGCCGCATGATCGTATGCTGACGCTGGTCCGCACGCTGATGGTAATCCATCGTAACGACCTGACCGACAATCCCTACATGATCGACGTCTTCCTGCAGACGCCGAAGCGCGAGTTGTCCTGCGGCGCGCATTACCATCAGGTACTGACGCAGCAATTCGCCACCATTATCGGCGATGGCATCAAACAGGGTGTCTACCGCGATGCCGACCCGGTAAAAGAAGCTGCATTGGCGCTAACCGTGCTGTCCTGCGTGTTGCATCCCCTGCTGATTTCCCGCGAAGATGTTGGCATTTTAGCAACACGATGCGAGGATGTGGTTATGCTGATTGACCGTTCGCTGAAATACGCTCTTGAAAAGTGACGATTTTAAATTTACGTCACTTGCAACATTTTCAAGCTTGGCCTGATCTGACGGGATAGTTGCGTCGTTCAGACTTCCAGACAAGACGAGTGCAAGTGCCGTCTCCCACCGGCGGCCCATTTTTTTTAAAAAGACCGATCGACCGCAGCCATAGTCCTTCATACTCCAATATGAGAAAATTGATGACACGACGCCTTCAAGCCCTATTTGCAACGGTTCTCATGGCAGGCGTCCTTTCGGGCTGCAGCGATAGCGGCGATGGTAAGGATGCTGGCGCCCAGCAGGCGAAGCGTCCTCCATCGCCCGTCAGCGTCATCACCATGAAGGAAAGCGAAAATCCGCTGACCACCGTGCTGCCCGGTCGCGCCAGCGCCTATCAGAGCGCCGATATCCGTCCGCGCGTTTCCGGCATCATCCGCGAAATTCCCTACAAGGAAGGCAGCGAAGTCAAGCAGGGCACGGTTCTCTATCAGATCGAAGACGACACCTATGGGGCCGAAGTCGCGCAGGCCAAGGCGACTCTTGCCAAGGCAGAAGCGAGCATTCCCGCAGCTCAGGCGAACTTCGTCCGCTACGAGCGCCTCGTCAACAGCGGTGCGACGCAGATCGAATTGGAAAATGCCCGGACCACGCTTGCCCAGGCGCAGGCCGATGTGGCGCAGGCACGTGCAGCGCTTGAGACGGCGCAGATCAATCTCGATCTCACCAAGGTGCGCGCGCCTTTTGACGGCATCGTCTCCTTTACCAATGTCACTGTCGGCAATGTGGTGACGGCAAATCAGACGACGGCGCTGACGACGCTGCGCCGCATCGACCCGATCTATATCGACCTGATCGAATCGAGCACCAACCTGCTTCGCCTGCGCGACGCGATCGCGGCCGGAACCATCGGCAGCGGGGAGAAAAAGGCCGGCATTCACCTGACGCTGGAAGACGGCACGGAATACAAGCAGGACGGCAAGATCGACATGTCCGACATGGCGGTCAGCGAAACGACCGGCACCTTCTCCATCCGCGCTCTGTTCGACAACCCGAACGACGTCATCCTGCCGGGCATGTATGTGCGCGCCACGCTCGCCATAGGCAAGGAAAAAGGCTTCCTCATTCCCCAAAGAGCGGCCACGCGAAACGCCAATGGCGAGTTGACGGCAAAATTCGTCGGCGCGGAGAACAAGGTCGAGACCCGCACCTTCCCCAATAGCCGTCAGTCCGGCAATTCCTGGCTTGTGACGGAAAATGTCAAGGACGGCGACAAGCTGATCGTCGACGGCTTCCAGTGGATTGCCGATGGCGCAACGATCTCTCCGGTCGAAGCCACCATCGACGATCGCGGCATCGTGGTTCCGCAAAAGCAGGCACAGCCTGCTGCGCCCGCCAAGTAAGACCGGCATCACCCAGATGTCCGGTTCAACTGTTCAATTCAGATAAGGCGCAGTCCTGATGGCTCACTTCTTTATCAAGCGCCCTGTTTTTGCCTGGGTCATTGCCATCGTCATCATGCTTGGCGGCGTCTTGGCGATCTTCACCCTGTCGATTTCGCAATATCCGGATATCGCGCCGACCACGGTGCGCATCAGCGCCTCTTATAATGGTGCGAGTGCGGAGACCGTGGAAAAATCGGTGACGACCATTATCGAGGATGGCATGACCGGCCTCGACGATCTTACTTACATGACGTCGACATCATCGACCGGCAGCGCGACCGTCACGCTCACCTTCGGCAACAGCATCATGCCGGATATTGCCCAGGTTCAGGTGCAGAACAAGCTTCAGCTCGTTCAGTCGCAGCTTCCTGACGTGGTGCAGCAGCAGGGCATCGAAGTCAGCCGCTCCACCTCGTCGATCCTGATGGTCGGCGCACTGATCTCCACCGATGGCAAGCGCAATTCCGCCAATCTCGGCGACGTGTTTTCCACCCGCGTCGAAGACCAGATCAAGCGCCTCGAAGGTGTGGGCAGCATCAACGTCTTCGGCTCAGAATACGCCATGCGCGTCTGGCTCGATCCCTATAAGCTGAACAAGTATCAGTTGACGACCGCCGACGTGACGAGCGCGATCCAGTCCCAGAACACCCAGGTTTCGGTTGGTTCGCTCGGCGCGCAGCCCGCCGTCAAGGGTCAGCAGCTCAATGTCACCGTCACGGCGCAAAGCCAGTTGACAACCGTTTCCGATTTCGAATCCATCATCCTGAAGGTGGAAAAGGACGGCGCCACCGTTCGTCTGAGCGATGTGGCGCGTGTGGAAATCGGCCAGGAAAGCTACGGCGGCGATTCCCGCTCTAACGGTCGTCCATCCGCCGGCTTCGCGGTAAACCTTGCGACCGGCGCCAACGCACTGGACACCGCCGCGCGCGTCAAGGATGCACTGACCAGCGTTGCGGGCTCGCTGCCCGAAGGCGTGGTGATCGAATATCCTTACGACACGACACCCTTCGTCAAGCTCTCGATCGAAAAGGTCGTCCACACGCTGATCGAAGCTATCGTGCTCGTCTTCGTCGTTCTGCTCGTCTTCCTGCAAAACCTGCGCGCCACCTTCATTCCGATGATCGCTGTACCCGTGGTTCTGCTTGGTACCTTCGGTGTCCTTGCGCTCACCGGCTATTCGATCAACACGCTCACCATGTTTGCGATGGTGCTCGCCATCGGTCTTCTCGTGGATGACGCGATCGTCGTCGTCGAAAACGTCGAGCGCATCATGTCGGAGGAAGGTCTCTCCCCGGTCGAGGCGACGGAAAAGTCGATGGGCGAGATCACCGGCGCGATCATCGGTATTGCGCTGGTCCTGACTGCCGTCTTCATTCCCATGGCCTTCTTCGGTGGCTCGACGGGTATCATCTACCGCCAGTTCTCCATCACCATCGTCTCGGCGATGCTGCTGTCGGCCGTGGTAGCCATCGTGCTGACGCCAGCGCTTTGCGCCACGATGCTGAAGCCCGTCCATGCCAAGAAGGACCGCGGCCCTGCCGCCTGGTTCAACCGTAATTTCGGCCGCACGACAGATCGCTATGTCGGCAGCATCGGCCATTTGCTGAAGCGCCCGGTGCGCGTCACCATCCTCTTCCTCATCGTGCTGGGCGGTTGCGCCTGGTTCTTCACCCGCCTTCCAAGCTCCTTCCTGCCGCAGGAAGACCAGGGCGTGCTGTTGACCATCGTGCAGCTGCCGACTGGCGCCACGACGGAGCGCACCAACGAGGTGGTGAAGCAGGTGGAAAGCTACTTCCGGGAGAAGGAAGCCGCCAATGTCGAATCCGTCTTCGGCGTGCTTGGCTTCAGCTTCGGCGGGTCTGGCCAGAACAACGCCATGGTCTTCACCAAGCTGAAGGATTTTTCCGAGCGCACGGCACCGGAAGCACATGCCGCAGCCATCGTCCAGCGCGCAATGGGTACCTTCCTGTCCTTCCGCGATGCGCAGGTCTTCCCGCTTCTGCCACCGGCAATCCAGGGTCTGGGCACCTCCAGCGGCTTCTCCATGTATCTGGTGGATAGTGGCCGTAACGGAACCGCTGCGCTGACCAACGCTTCGAAGGAACTGATCCAGCTTGCCAACGGCAATCCGAATATCAGCTCGCTGCGCTCCAACAGCCGCGATGCCGAATCGCAGATGAAGATCGATCTCGACAAGGAAAAGATGGGCGCGATGGGCGTCGATCTGGCTTCGGTCAACCTGATGCTCTCGACCATCTTTGCCGGCCGCGACGTCAACGACTTCACGCTGAACGGCGAATTGAAGCCGGTCTATGTGCAGGGTGACGCACCCTACCGCATGCAGCCGGACGATCTGAAGCATTGGTATGCCCGCAATGCCAGTGGCGAGATGGTACCTTTCTCCTCCTTCAGCAATATCAGCTGGGTGAATGCCGCACCGACCCTTGCGCGCTTCAACGGCACGAGTGCCATCTCGCTCGATGGCGCCGCAGGTCCAGGCGTTGCCTCCGGTGACGCCATGAATGAAATGGAACGGCTGACGGCAAGCATGCCGGGTGGCTACACGGTGGCGTGGCAGGGCATTTCCTACCAGGAACGGTTGTCGGGTTCGCAGGCGCCACTTCTCTATGCGCTCTCTGTCCTGATCGTGTTCCTGTGCCTTGCAGCTCTTTACGAAAGCTGGTCGATCCCGTTCTCGGTCATTCTGGCTGTGCCAGTCGGCGTGCTGGGTGCGGTCACCGCCGCCCACTTCTTCGGCCAGTCCAACGACGTCTATTTCAAGGTCGGCCTGCTGACCACGATCGGTCTTGCCGCCAAGAACGCCATCCTCATTGTCGAGTTTGCAAAGGAGAGGCAGGAACATGGATTGAGCCTGCTCGAGGCAACGCTGGAAGCAGCCAAGCTTCGCCTTCGCCCGATTATCATGACATCGCTCGCCTTCATTCTAGGCGTCGTGCCGCTCGCTATTGCCAGCGGTGCGGGCTCTGCGGCGCAGAATGCGATCGGTATTGGGGTGTTGGGTGGTATGCTTTCTGCAACACTCCTCGGAATTTTCTTCGTTCCATCGTTCTTCGTCATTATCAGGCGGCTTTCTAAACGTTAACAACAGTTAAAATATGCTAGCAATGCGAAACGAGGCTGATAGAAGTATGGCGGATTCGAAAGCTGCCCCTCCTTCAGCACACGGCAACGCGACGCTCGCTTCGACTGAGGAGCGCCCAGTGCGCTACACAAACCGGGATAACCACATGCTGTCACTTCGTGCGACCATTCCTCTGACGCTTCTCCTGCTTTCGGGCTGCGTTGTCGGCCCTGACCACAAGGCGCCGGAAACTCAATTGCCAGCCAAATTCTCCGAAGGCAGCAAGACCAGCAATGGCGACATCGCCACGGTTGCATGGTGGACCGCATTCAACGATAGCCGTCTGAATGGTTATGTTTCGACCGGCCTGTCGCAGAACCTGACTGTTCTGCAGGCGATCGAGCGTATCAACCAGGCGGAATCGAACATCACCGTTGCTGGCGCAGGCTCGCTCCCGCAGCTCGGCTCCACCTTCCGTCATGAAACCTCTGGCAGCAAGGGCAGCTTGCCGAGCAACAATGAGCGGGTGAGCAACACGACCAGCAACGCCTTCAACGTATCCTGGCTGCTCGACCTCTTCGGTCGCTACCGTCGCGAAAAGGAAAGCGCTGCCGCCTCGCTCGACGCAGCCTACGCATCGGCAGACGTTCAGCGCCTGACGTTGATCTCCTCCGTAGCCTCTGCCTACATCGACGTGCGCTACTATCAGGAGCGTCTGGCTATTGCCCGTCAGAACCTCGGCTCGCGCCGCGAAACGCTGGATCTGACCAAACTTCAGCTGGAAGCTGGTGCAGCTTCCCGTCTCGACGTCGTCCAGTCCGAAGGTCTGGTCAACTCGACGCTGGCACAGATGCCGACGCTTGAAACCAACTACCGCCGTGCCGCACACCGCATTGCCACCCTTCTTGGCATGCCGGCCGATTCGCTGGTCGTCGAACTGCAGCGCGGCGCACGCCAGCCTGTCGCCCGCGCCATTCCGCGCACCGGTATTCCTGCAGACCTGATCCGCAACCGTCCGGACATCCGCGCAGCCGAGCGTCAGCTGGCCGCAGCCGTTGCCAATATCGGCGTTGCCGAAGCGCAGCTCTTCCCAAGCATTACGCTGAGCGGCTCGATCACGCCAAGCTACACCCGCATCAGCGGTGGCGCACGCGGCACCTCGAATGGCTGGGGCTTCGGCCCGACCATCACGCTGCCGATCCTCGATGGTGGCGCTCTGCGCGCAGGCGTCGACATTCAGAAGTCGGTTGCCCGCGAACAGTACCTCGCGTGGAAGTCCACAGTGCTGAACGCCGTGGAAGAGGTCGAAAACGCCCTGACGGCGCTCAACCGTGACCAGCAGACGGTCAACGCCTACCGCAAGACGGTCAATTCCTACAAGGAAGCCCTGTCGCTTGCGACCGCCAGCTACCGCGACGGCGCCTCCTCGCTGCTCGACGTACTCGACGCTCAGCGCAACGTCTCCGACGCACAAGCCAACCTGGCAACCGCTGTTCAGCAGGCCGCACAGGATTACGTGGCGCTTAGCGTCGCACTCGGCGGCGGCTATGCCGTGGGATCGCCGAACTCGGTCGCAGCCGTCAAGGTGGCGTCCAACGTGCCGAAGGGCATGTAAGCGCTTCACCATTCCGGTGCTTTTGAAATCCCGCGGCCCTGGCTGCGGGATTTTTGTTTGTACGGAGTGGCGGCCCAAGGTGAAGACGTATCATGGGGTTCAGCCGCAGAGGTTGGCGAAGCCTTTGCGGCTCACCCCCCACTGCCCTGCCGGGCATCTCCCCCTCAAGGGGGGAGATCGGCAACAGGCACTCTTTGCATTTTACATCTCACCACTCACCGCAGTTTGGGGCAAGGCGGTGCACCAGTTCGATCTCCCCCCTTGAGGGGGAGATGTCCGGTAGGACAGAGGGGGGGTGCGGCACGTCTCATCGGACGACCGAATGAGCCAAAGTGGGGTCACGGAAAGAGCAACCCTCTCGCCCAATACAGATATCTCAATTTAAACCGGACCGCAGTGGCCTTGAGCCAAGGATCCATCTTTTCAACGATGCCGAGTTCGCCAACTTCCCAAAAAACAAAAAAAGCCCCGGATCGCTCCGAGGCTTCTCAGTCGCAAACACCTGCTCGCGCTTAGTTCTTGGCGCGCTCGACGTAGGAGTTGTCTTCCGTGGCGATCACGACGCGGATGCCGGCGTCGATATGCGGCGGGACCATGGTGCGGATGCCGTTGGAGAGGATCGCGGGCTTGTAGGAAGACGATGCCGTCTGGCCCTTGACGACCGGCTCGGTCTCGACAATTTCCAGCGTCACGTGGCGCGGCAGCTCGATGGCGAGCGGGATGCCTTCGTGGATGGAGAGAACGCAGGTCATGCCTTCCTGGAGGTAGGCCTTCTGGTCACCCATGGTTTCGGCATCGACGACCACCTGATCGTAGTTTTCCGGGTTCATGAAGTGGAAGCCTTCGCCGTCCTCATAGAGGAACTGGAAGTTCAGGTCTTCGACGAAAGCGCGCTCGACCTGCTCGGTCGTGCGCCAGCGCTCGGATACCTTCACGCCGTCGACGATGCGGCGCATGTCCACCTGGGTCACGGGCGTGCCCTTGCCGGGGTGGAAGTTATTGGCCGTGAGAACGACATAGAGCTTGCCCTCGACTTCGAGAACATTGCCCTTGCGGACGGATGAGGCGATAACCTTGACCATATGATTTCCTTGTAACTCAATGAAATGCGTCGTAAGGACGGCGCGGCTGCACTGACCCGATGGACGTTTTGTCTGTTTTCTGGGGCGCAACTACCTTAATTCCGGGAGAATTGCCAGCCTTTCAGACACGCGAAGCGAAAACTGTCATATGGTTTTCAAACGGGTGTCTCTGAAACAGACATTCAACCAGCGGATTAGCAGGCGTTGAGACACGCCAAGGTCAAAAGAGACAGCGGACAGACGGGCAGATGAGCACGCGCGCAGACAAAACCTCAGCCTGGTGGCAGCCGGACGTCCACATGGACCGCCGCCCCTTCCTGATGGGCCGCAATGCCATCCAGCGCGCCTTCCGCACCTTCTTTGCCGAGCGCGATTTCATCGAGGTCGATACCGCCACCTTGCAGATTTCGCCGGGAAACGAAGCGCATCTGCATGCTTTTGCCACGACGGGGATTACGACGAGCGGCGAGAACGCGCCCCTTTATCTGCACACATCGCCGGAATTTGCCTGCAAGAAGCTGCTGGCCGCAGGCGAGACGCGCATCGCCTGCTTTGCCCATGTCTATCGCAACCGCGAGCGCGGGCCTCTGCACCACCCCGAATTCACGATGCTGGAATGGTACCGCGCAGGCGAGACCTATGAGAGCCTGATGGCCGACAGCGCCGAGCTTCTGGCGCTCGCCGCAGACACGGCGAAGACCAAACGCTTTGCCTATCGCGGACGCGAGATGGACCCGTTCCTGGCGCCGGAGCGCCTGAGCGTGGCCGAGGCGTTTCAGCGCTATGCGGCCATCGACCTTCTCGCAACAGTGTCGGCCAATGGCGAGAACGACCGCGACCATCTGGACCGACTGGCAAAGGCCGCCGGCATCCGCACCGCGCAGGATGACAGCTGGGCCGATATCTTCAGCCGCATCATTGTCGAGAAGGTCGAGCCGGAACTTGGTTTTGGTCGTGCAACGATCCTGGACGAATATCCCGTCAGTGAAGCAGCCCTCGCCCGCCGCTCGGCGCGCGAGCCTCGCGTGGCGGAGCGCTTCGAACTCTATGCCTGCGGCGTGGAGCTTGCCAACGCCTTCGGCGAACTGACGGATGCCGACGAGCAGCGCCGCCGCTTCGAGATCGAGATGCAGGAAAAGAGCCGCATCTATGGCGAGACCTACCCGATCGATGAAGAGCTTCTGGCAGCGCTCACCATCATGCCGCCAGCCAGCGGTATCGCGCTTGGTTTCGACCGGCTGGTGATGCTGGCAACCGGCGCGCCGAGAATAGACCTCGTGATGTGGGCGCCCGTCGCGGCCTATGGATCATGACGACACGCGCGCTGAAATCGCTGGACGATCTCTACGAGGCCGGCTTGATCGACGAGGCCGCGCTGGAGCGCGTGCGCCCGGTGGCGGAACGTTATGCCGTGGCGCTGACGCCGACGGTGGCCAAGCTGATCGATCCCGCCGATCCTCAAGATCCAATCGGCCTGCAATTCATCCCGAATAAGGCCGAGCTGTATCAGACGAACGAGGAGCGTGCCGACCCGATCGGCGATGAGGCGCATAGCCCCGTGCCCGGCATCGTGCACCGCTACCCCGACCGGGTGCTGTTGAAGGCCGTGCATGTCTGCCCGGTCTATTGCCGCTTCTGCTTCCGCCGTGAAATGGTGGGACCGGACGGTAATGGCATGATGAGCCCGGATACGCTCTCTGTTGCCTTCGACTATATCCGCGCCCGCCCGGAAATATGGGAAGTGATCCTCACCGGCGGCGATCCGCTGGTGCTGTCACCGCGCCGTCTGCTGACGATCATGCACGGCTTGAGCGCCATCCCGCATGTGAAGATCGTGCGCTTCCACACCCGCGTGCCGGTGGTCGATCCGCAGAAGATCGATGCCGATCTGATTGGAGCCCTGAAGGCCAGCGGCAAGACCACCTATGTGGCGCTGCATGCCAACCACCCACGCGAGATGACGAACGAAGCGCGCGCCGCCTGCGCAAGGCTTGTGGATGCCGGCATTGCCATGGTCAGCCAGACGGTGCTGTTGAAGGGCATCAATGACGATCCGGCCGTGCTGGCAGAGCTGATGCGCAGCTTCGTCGAAAACCGCATCAAGCCATATTACCTGCACCACCCCGACCTCGCCCCCGGCACCAGCCACTTCCGGCTGAGCATCGAAGAGGGACAGCGGATCGTCTCGGCCTTGCGCGGCCATGTGTCAGGTCTTTGCCAGCCCACTTACGTGCTGGATATTCCAGGCGGCCACGGAAAAGCCGTCATCGGTCAGAATGCGGCGACGAAACAGGCCGAGGGTTGTTACGCCGTCTCCGATTTCAACGGGAACGATCACCTCTATCCACCATCGGCAGATTAAGTTCGGGACAAAAACTTCGGGGTTTCCGCCGCTTTGGCACAACCAAGCCGGATAAACAAAAATTTCACATTTCCGCCCCCGTCCTGTCATCATAAAGAAAAATATTCTACCTATATTGATAATCATTGATTTCGAGGCAAAACCGGGATATCAGTGATTCAACTGGAGAGTGATTCTTCGGTATTCCGGGTCAACACGAGCAGAGGAGAGTGTCATGTCGAAATTTACGCGCATTGCCGCGCTCCTAGGTCATCGGATCTCGAATGCCGGGCACAAATCCACGTGTTCCCGCTGCTGTCGAATGTGGTGACTTTTTAAGTCCCCTCAAATTTTCAATTCATTCAATTCGACAAAATGCTGTGCAGGCAAGCCACAGCGGGAGTATGCATCATGCAAAAGCAAGTTATTGAATTCGCTGGCGAACCTGTCGGTATCGTCGTACCGGATAACAACCGGCTGAAGTTCATCGCGGTCAAGTTCCACGTCCATGATCTGGACGAACAGCGCTTCGACAGCGCCGAAGACGTGCGCGTTGCCATCCGCAACCTCGTGCGCAACCGCAACGTGGCAGCGCTGGTTTGAGCCCATCTCCAGCCTGTTACGAAACCACTTCTCAAGAACGATAAAGGCGATGCCCGTTTGAACAGGCATCGCCTTTTGATTTTCAGGCATTTCTTTGCAAATTTCATCACTGAACGCAGATGACGAGTTGGCTATGGACCCGGCCATATGAGGTTTGTCCGACTTGAGAGATAGGTGACGTTTTGTACCGGAGACATGGGTAACAC
>NZ_JBBKAQ010000013.1:0-10384 GCF_037722385.1 Agrobacterium larrymoorei | reverse complement strand
ATGTCGCGCAAAACTGCGCGGCGGTTTTGCGGCAACGAAATTCGGCAGAGGAAGGAGCTTAAGCGTAACGAGCGTAGCTGAAAGATCGTGACACGCTTTAGCCGACCAATCTCAGGCGGAGGCTTCCATCACCTCGTCTTGACGCACAGCGACCACCTGCGCGCGACCAGATTTTTTCGCCTTATAGAGCGCTTTGTCCGCGCGTGATATCAAGTCGGTCGCGTCCTCACCTCGCCATTCTACCGCGCCGATGCTGACTGTTACGACCTGTTGCGGGGAAAGACAGTGGTCGATTTCAAGCGCTTTGATATTGACTGCGATCTGTTCGAGGATCCCGAGTGCAGGCTCGAGACTTGCGCCATAAAGCAGAATACCAAACTCCTCCCCGCCGATCCGGGCGGCAATATCCATCGGTCGGCGAACACCGCTCGAAAGCTGCAAGGCCACGATCTTCAATACTTCGTCGCCAGCGGGATGGCCGTACTCGTCGTTGAACGCCTTGAAGTAATCGAGATCCACCAACGCCAGCACCACAGCCACTTTGGAACGCCGCGCCTCTCCAATGGCAACCGAGAGATGGTCGTCAAAGGCACGCCGATTTGCGATCCCCGTCAATCCGTCTTTCGACGCAAGCTCCTGTAGTCTGCGCCGCGCCAGGAAGTGCTCCCGGTCCGCCTGCTCTCTCACATAGCCGCCGGCGGCGCCGATCGGGAGAGCAGTCAGCAGCATCAGCGAAAGCTGCGCCGCATCAGCCCATGGCCTGTGCTCCGGGCCGAACAAGATCAGCAGGATTGAAAAGGCAGCAATGATGAAGGCGGCGGCAAGCGATTGGCGAAAGGTAAAGCCGATCGGCAGAAAGGCGCTGAGCACGAAAATGATTCCGGAGCTATCGGCAGCAAATGCGCCCTTGGACCGTGCCACCGTGGCGGCGAGACTTGCCGCTATTCCCAAACTGAGGAAACCGACAAACACCATACGCTGATAGGGCCACCGGGTGAAAGCCAGAAGACCGATCGTCATGAACAGCCATGCGAGCGACAACCACCGCGATACGAGCCACAGCCACACAAGCCAGTCCCAGGCAGGAAAATGGGCAACCCGGAAAAAATCGATGATGGCAAAGATGCTCCAGAGAACGCCAGCCAATCCGCTGAAGAGGAGCGCCGCGCGTCGCTGCTGAAACGCCAAATGCTTCTGGTAGTCCAATTCCGATACGGGATCGAACCGAAGCTTTTCAAACGTGAAAGCGCCGCGCTGAGCGTATTCGCTCGGCGGAAAAGTATCCGGCATTCCAACGACCCCCTAGAAACCTCACAAACAGATACAGATGAAGAATTTCATATCAGTTAAAGAACGTGGAAAGACTCAATACAATCAGTAAAATAGCAGAGATATACTCATTTCACACGGAGAAGTAGCAGCCAAATTAGAAGTTTAAGCGCAAAGACGCAGAACTATTGTTGATTTTCTTGAGCTACATATAAATCGTGTTTTAGCGTTTTGTGCCTGCGCCAGAGTCAACAGGTCACCATCACATCTCAAAATCAGCAGCAAAGCCATTCGGCACGCCATGCGCCGTGACCTTCATGATCGATTTTGGGACGAACACTCAAAGAAAAAGCGCGACTGTCAGGGGGAACAGCCGCGCTTCAAGACTGGAGATCTTATGAGAATAAAACGACCGGGCGCTCATTCGGTTCCCGGTCTTTTGCCGTCAAGCGGCAGCCAGTTCCTTGCGGACGATTTCGCGCAGCGACACAAGGTCCTTGGCAAACAGGCGGATGCCTTCGGAGAGCTTTTCCGTCGCCATGGCATCTTCGTTGAGCTGCCAACGGAAGGTCTTCTCGTCGAGAGACTGCAGCGGCTCAGCCTTGGCGTGATCGGGAGACAGCTTGCGTTCCAGCGTGCCGGTGTCCTTGTCCAGCTCTTCCAGAAGTGCGGGGCTGATCGTCAGGCGGTCGCAGCCAGCCAGCGCCTCGATCTCGCCGACATTGCGGAAGGAAGCGCCCATCACGACGGTCGCAATGCCATTGGCCTTGTAGTAGTTGTAAATCTGGCGCACCGAAAGCACGCCCGGGTCGGTCTCTGCCGTGTAGCTCTCACCTGTCGATTTCTTGTACCAGTCCAGAATGCGACCGACGAAGGGCGAGATGAGGAAGGCTTTGGCTTCGGCGCAGGCGATTGCCTGGGCCTGCGAGAAGAGAAGCGTCAGGTTGCAATCGATGCCTTCAGCCTGCAGCACTTCAGCCGCCTTGATGCCTTCCCAGGTGGAGGCCAGCTTGATGAGGATGCGCTCACGCTCGATGCCGCGCTCCTTATAGGCTGCAATGATGCTGTGCGCCTTGGCGATCGAGGCCTGCGTGTCGAAGGAGAGATCGGCATCGACTTCCGTCGAAACGCGACCCGGCACGAGATCCACGAGAGCCGCACCGACGGAAATCGCCAGACGGTCGGCTACGGCGGCAATCACGCCTTCGGAGTTTCCGCCCTGCTTGCGACCCCAGGACACCGCTTCTTTGACCGTGTCGGCAAAGGCCGGCGTGCCGAGTGCCTTCAGCACGATGGACGGGTTGGTGGTGCAATCCACCGGCTTCAGACGGGCCACCGCTTCAATATCGCCGGTATCGGCAACCACGGTGGTGATGGCGCGAAGTTGATCAAGCTTGGAAGTCATGCCGTGTAATCCTTGTGAATGTCTCGGAAACCATCGCTCTCGAATTTCGTTCCGTACGGGTAAGCGTACAGACGGCGACAAGGGAACCCTGTTCCTGGGGAGTATCGCGCAGCCCAAGGCAGGAAGTCAAGACATTTGCCCATCGCAATTGACATAAGTTTCACGTCTGCAATACTGCACCCAAGAAAAGTTCGAAGCCATCGGTGGCTTGCATGGAGATCTCAGCTCGTTTCGAGCGGCAGCGATTCCCAGACTAGCAACATCATGCCCACACCGGCGACGGCCCAAATAATGGCGAGAGACAGTGGCAAAACTGCGTAGAGAGACCCATACGGCTTTTTCCGAAGCGCCTTCGCTGAGGCTGCGCGCCGCCTGGCTCTATTACAACCAGGGCATGACCCAGAAGGATGTGGCCGAGAAACTCGGCATCAGCCGGTCCACCGTCATCCGCCTGCTCGATGAGGCGATGAAGCGCTCCGATGTGCAGATCTGGATCAATGAAGGTTTGGAAGATTTCGTCGAACTTTCGATCAATCTCGAGAAAGCCTACGGCCTGGACGAAGCCGTCATCATCCCCACGGGTTCGGATAAGGCCCAGGATATCGCCAAGGGCGTAGGTCTTGCGCTCGGTCAGTTTCTATCCGAAGTCGTGCCGGACAACGCCACGATCGGCGTCGGCTGGGGTCGCACCATGACGGCGTCGCTTTCCAGCTTCCGCCCGCCACGGCGCGAGAACTGCAAGGTCGTCTCCCTGCTCGGCGGTATCGTTGCCGTTCACCAGACCAATCCGCTGGACTACACTTGGCGTCTGGCGAGCGCACTTGGCGCGGAATGCTACATGTTTCTTGCCCCGCTCCTTGTCGATTCCATCGAAACCAAGCGGGCGCTGATCGAGAAATGCGGTCT
The DNA here is from genome assembly GCF_037722385.1 of Agrobacterium larrymoorei. GTDB lineage: Bacteria > Pseudomonadota > Alphaproteobacteria > Rhizobiales > Rhizobiaceae > Agrobacterium > Agrobacterium larrymoorei_C. The sequence goes on along the minus strand of NZ_JBBKAQ010000013.1, from coordinate 6,804 downwards.
GAGCACCCTTTATGCACTCGCAGAAAACCTTGACCTCGCCATCGTCAGCTGCGGCGATATCGGCCCGCATTCCACCTCTCTGTCGGAAGGCTTCATTTCCAAACAGACGCTGGATGAGCTGGTCGCGGCGGGCTGCGTCTGCGATACCATGTTCAACTTCATCGATGCCGAAGGCCGCTCCGTCGATCACCCGATCAACAATCACGCCATGTCGATCGATCTCGACACGCTGAAGAAAGCCAAACACATCGTGCTTGCCTCCGGCGGCGCCCACCGCGCCACCGCCATCCGCGCCACCATCAAACGCATCGGCTGCAACACGCTGATCACAGATGAGGCGGCGGCACGGGCACTGATGGAGCTGGCAACGCCGGCAGCTGCCGGGTCGCACTATTGATCACGCCCGCCCCGTCTCCCAGCCCAGCATGGCCCGCTTGCGGGTGATCCCCCAGTGATAGCCGGTCAAGGCACCGCTTTTGCCAAGCGCCCGGTGGCAGGGCACGACGAAGGAAATGGGGTTGGCGCCGATCGCCGCACCCACGGCGCGCGACGCCGTCGGCTGGCCGATATCCTGCGCTACATGCGAATAGGTCACCGCCCGGCCCATCGGGATTTTCAGCAGGCTCTGCCAGACGCGCACCTGAAAATCCGTGCCGAGCAGCACCACGCGAAGCGGCTGGTCGCTGTTCCAACGCGTCGGATCGAAGATGCGCTCGGCATAGGGCGCGGTTGCAAGGCTATCTTCCACATAGATGGCGTTGGGCCAGCGACGTGCCATATCTTCAAAGCATTCCGTCTCTTGCCCCTGATCGGCAAAGGCGCAGCCGGCAAGACCGCGATCGGTGATCATGACAAGTGCGAGACCAAAGGGCGACGGATGATAGCCATAGCGGATCTGCAGTCCGCTGCCCTTCATCTTCCACTCGCCGGGCGACATCGCTTCATGCGTGACGAAGAGATCGTGCAGGCGACTGGGCCCCGACATGCCGACTTCGATGGCCGTTTCCAGGAGCGGCAGGTTTTCCTCACGCAGCAGCCGCTTTGCATGATCGAGCGTTACCGCCTGCAAAAACGCTTTGGGCGACAAGCCCGCCCAGCGCGTAAAGGTCTTCTGCAATTGTGTGGGGGACTGGTTGAGCCGGGCAGCGATCTCCTCCAGCGACGGCTGGTCGCGGTAATCCATCGTCAGGATTTCGATCACCTGGCGCACCGTCTCGTAGTCGGCACCAATGGGCGTGATGTCTTCCTTCAGCATGATATTGGCGTTCATGGCGTGTCTCCTTGAGGCAAGACAAGACCATGAGACGGCGCGCGCCTCCACCCGTTTCTTGCGGCATCCATATCAGATTTTTCGCCGCACCGTGGCAAGCGCTTGGCGGAAGGCTTTGGCGAAACTTTCCCGATCGTCCGGATTGAGGAATGAGCCGATATCGGTCACACGACCTTCACCGGATACATGCATGGAGAGAATGCCGAATTCATCGTGACGGCGCACGCGAAAGCGCGCCCAGAACGGATTGAACCGATGTTCGACCACCTCGCCCTTCGGCGAAAACTTCCGGATCGACAGACTGGTGCGAGACACCACGACCTGCTCCTTGATCCGGCCAGCGCGGTAGTTTGCCCGAAACGCAATACAGAGCAGCAGGAAATCGAGCCCTAGAAAGAAGCCGATCGGCCACGCACCCGTGACGAGGAAGAAGCCGCCATAGAGAACTGCGACCAGCGCGCAGATGACCAGCAGAACACGAAATCCCTTGCGCCCAAGCGAGCGATAGGGAATGAGTTCGGCAGAAAACACCGGCTGATCGTTGAGCATTTCCATCTGCCTTCCTCGATGCGGCTGATCAACGCGCATGTAGATCTGATATGACGATTGCCAAGAAACGATCCAGCACCCAAACGCCGAAAAAGTCAATTTCGACCGCAAAGCGCCGGCAAAAACGCGTGAAGACGGCCTATTCGCAAGAGGAGCTGAACGAGATTTTCCGCCGCTTCTCCATCCAGCGGCCGGAGCCGAAGGGTGAGCTGGAGCATACCAACCCCTTCACGCTGGTGGTGGCCGTGGCACTGTCTGCTCAGGCCACCGACGTCGGTGTCAACCGAGCAACAAGAGCGCTGTTTGAGATTGCCGATACGCCACAAAAGATGCTGGCGCTCGGTGAAGAGCGGCTGATCGATTACATCAAGACCATCGGGCTTTATCGCAACAAGGCCAAGAACGTCATTGCGCTGTCGCAGATGCTGATCGACGATTTTGGCGGCGAGGTGCCGAAAACCCGCGAGGAGTTGATATTGCTGCCGGGTGTCGGCCGTAAGACCGCCAACGTCGTCATGTCGATGGCCTTCGGCATCCCGACACTTGCCGTCGATACCCATGTCTTCCGCATCGCCAACCGCATTCTTTTAGCCCCCGGCAAGACCCCGGATGAGGTGGAGGACAGGCTGGTCAGGATCATTCCCGAGCCATACCTCTTCCACGCCCACCACTGGCTGATCCTTCACGGCCGCTATTGCTGCAAGGCGCGTAAGCCGGAATGCGAGCGCTGCGTGATTGCCGACATCTGCAAGTCGCCGGAAAAGACCTGGGATATTCCCGCACCGCTGGTGGAACTACCGCCCCAGCTGATTGGTGCCTGAACGAGCCCCTGTCGAGACCAACGTAAATGACGGGTCTTTCCGGCTGATCGACTTGTGCAGATGCACCATGAAGGATGCGGCAAACAGCGGTGTCAAAAGGTTGAGGAAGGGGACCGCCAGAAAGGCTGCAATCACCAGTCCCGCCATGAACACGGTCGAGGCATGCTTGGAACGGAAAGCGCGCGCCTCCTCCGGCGTGCGAAAGCGCATGGCCGCGAATTCGAAGAACTCCCGCCCGAGCAGATAGCCATTGACCATGAAGAAGGCGATGAGGTTGACGCCCGGCACCAAAAGCAGAAGAAGCGCGATCGCATTGCCGAGAATGACCACGCCGAAGAACTTGATCGAAGACACCACGGCTTCGCCAAGCGGCATGGCGCGTCCGGCGGGCTCTGCGCCATAATCCTCTTTCTCGATGACCTCCGCCACATCATCGAGAAACAGTCCGGCAATGACCGCCGTAACAGGTGAGATCAACAGCGCAAGCGCGAGCGCAAGACCAATGCCTGCAAGAATTGCCAGGACGAGGCTCATCCACCCTGCCCAATCCGGCATGCCGGGAACAAGCGAATCGAGCCAAGGCAAAGCCAGCCAGATGAACACGCCGCGAATGGCAAACCAAAGGGCGATCAGCACAAGAATAGTCAGGCCGAGAACCTTCCAGAAGACCGATCGCGTCTCGGAAGCAAACAGGTTCGCAAAAGCGCGTCTCGCTGCATCGAATATCAAGCCACTATCCTTCTTCTAAACCTTGCCTGCGTTGCAGAGATAAGACGGCTCAGTTTCTTTCACAAGAAGAGCACGGGTTGGGCGCCTCATGAATGATAGTGCGGGATCATCTTTTGCTTGAATAGCAGTCAACCCTAAAATATGAAAAACAACGGGGAAGAAATAGTATTTTCTCCTCGAAGCAGATAGAGTGTGTCGTGAAGCACTTGGGTTCACCATTCACCACATCAAGCTTTGGATGGTCGTCCGATAAAAACGTAATGAGGCGTTGTTGGAAAAGCTACTGATCGATCTGTCCCGGTTGATGAAGTCCGGTACGCCTGCAGAGCGGCGCATTGCAAAGTATCTGATGGAGCATCTGAACGAGCTTCCTTTCGAAACGGCTGCGACGCTGGCAGAAAAACTCGGCTTGAGCCCGATGACGGTCGGCAGGTTTTTGCGATCTCTCGGCTACCGCCAGCTCAGCGACATCCGCGAGCACCTGCGTGAGCGCGTCACCGCTTCACCTGCCTCACCCGCAGAGAGCCAGGAGCCGCGCCAGACACCGTTGTCGGGCCTGATGATGCAGCAGATCCAGGCCGTGCAGGCCGTTTACGATCTGGCCGGACAGCCCGTGTGGAAGACCGCCCTCGACGCCATCCAGGAAAGCCGCAGCGTCTTCATCGCCTCTTCGGCAGAAAGCTTCGGCCTGTGCCGCTACTTCTACATGAAGCTGCTCGAATGTCGTGAGCGGGTCCATTATCTGCAAAGCGACGGTTCCACCTATATCGAGCTGATGGATGAAGAGCCCGACCGAACGCTCCTGATCCTGATCGACTGCGGCGGCAACCTGCCTGCCCTGCAGCGCCTTGCCAAAATGGCGGCACGCGGCGGCTACAAGACACTTCTCATCACCACCCGCTTCTACGAGTGGGGGCCGGAAAGCGCCGATATCTGCCTGACGATCCCGCTGAATCAGAACGGCAGTGACAGCATGCTCCAACTCGTCGCCATGACCGAGTTCATGCTTCAATCGCTCACCCACAATAACGGCTCCAACCGCAAGCAACGCGTCAAACGCATCGGCGATTTGCAGAGAGCGCTTCATCACGGGTGACTCTTTGAAGGCGAGAGCGCCTTCGTTGCAGGCCCCGCAATTGTTTGTTGGCGAAGCCACGCGACGGAACGTGAGGACAGCGTAGCTCCGAAAATCGGACTCGACTTCAGCAAGGCGCGGTCCATCGAGGCAAAAGTAAAGCGCCCCTTCTGCGTCCGATAGAACGCACAGGGCGTGAGACCTAGCAAGCGATCGGAAACGCAGCGATTGCCTTACTCAGTTGAGTCGTGATCTGATACACGACCTGCTGCCACACAAACCCGCAATCGGAGCCCCCGAGAATGCTGATTGTCGCCTTTTTATCTTTCGTCGCCCTGTCGATGAACGATGGCCAGACGGCGCAGGTGACGGATCCTATTCTACCTCAACAGACCGCTGCAAAAGAAGGGCGACTTCCAGTGCGAATTTTCGACGCTGCGCGCTGTCGAGGATTATCCGACCTGTCGCAAAAAAGTCCTCCCACGTTCATGCGGGCTGAGAGTGGCGATTGGGAATGCAATTCCCTGTTGGAGTTCCCCGAGACCGGTCGTACGCCCTCACTCTTCATCCAGATTCGCGGCAACAAGGATGGTCGATGGACCTATTTTCGCCTGAAGTTCAACTTCGGCTCTCCCTTATCGCACCAGATCCTCGGCGAAAGAGCCACTTCGGTCATCAAAATGCTGATCGGAAACGAGACACCGACAAAGGGCCTCGCAGCAAGGCTCGCCGCTGGTCAGGAATTTGAATCGACACTGGCCGGCACCAAGCTGCGGTACAAGCAGGAGGGCATGGAAAAATCCCGCTTCAACCTCTTCGGCACCAACTCCCCGGGCTTTTCCAAGGGCGTGGCGCAATAGCCTGCTTCAGCGCGGGATGTCGAACTACCCGGAGGGCAGAAGGATGTTAGCCCGCGACAATGCCAAATGCCGCTGGATTGGACAAAGAACAAGTCCTTCTTAAGAATACCCCCCGAAGTAACGTGGCTTCTCTGGGTGGACACGAAAACTGTGGGAGTTGATCAAGGGCGCCATCCTGTCGCGTACTCCTCATCTTGCACGCACGCGCATTTTCGAGGCTGCCTGGACCAGGTCTTACGTGAAGCTACTGTATGGCCAGCATTGAGAAACATGCCTGAAATAGCCTCTCCCACGCTGGGAACTTTCGATGCTGATCTCCATTAAACGACGATGAAAATCAGATCCCTCCTTCCCGTCATCGCAAGCGCCCTCCTTGCCGCCTGCACCACAGCCGGCCCCGTCGGCAACACTTCGGTTCCTCAACCGGTCAAGACCGTGCAACTGAACCGGTATCTCGGCGAATGGTTCGAACTTGCCCGCTATGAAAACTCCTTCGAAAAGAACTGCGAGGGCGTTACTGCTCAGTACTCCCAGCGCAACGACGGGATGATCAGGGTCATCAACACCTGCCGAAAAGGCAGCCCTGATGGAACTGAAAAATCAGTGGAAGGCCGCGCCAAAATCGTCCCCGACAGTGGAAACGCCAAACTGAAAGTCTCATTCTTCGGTCCGTTCTACGGTGACTACTGGGTCTTGGACCGCGCCAACGATTATACATGGTCGATCGTCGGCGAACCCTCGGGCCGGTATCTTTGGATCCTGACCCGTACGGCAAAACCGTCCGAGCAAACACGAACGATGCTCGTCAATAAGGTGAAATCGCTGGGCTACGATGTCGGGCGGCTGCACTGGACGCAGCATTAAGCATTCGGGATTTTCATATCGACTCTGTTCCCCGGACCAGAAGCCTGTTCCAGCTTATGCAGGGGGCGTGTGATCTGCCCAAAAAGACGCGCTCGGCTTCATACGACAAATAACAGCATAAGCTGACTTTTGGGATGCGCAGAGGCGACCGCGCCGGTCGACATGCATCGTGGTGAGTGAATAGCCCAGCGACGCCTGTGGATAGAGGGAGGGCAAGATACAGGCTTTTCGTCCAGCGCTCGCATGATCGCCGCCCTGCCCTTGAACTTGATCCAACCGCGCACGCCAGAGCCCCGACAGTGTACACGAGATATTGTGCCTATCAGCCTCGTATAGGTGGAGAGTGCGTTCAAGACCCCGGCATCCGACAAATCGGACGGATCAAGATTTAATGCTGGGTGTCTGAACTGCGGGCCGTAACTGTTTTGGTGTGAAGTGAAGCCCATGAATTCGACTTCTACGCCTTTAAACTTGCTAACTATCTCAGTGGCTTGTCCATCTTCGATCGCTAGATGGCACCAGCCGTTTGCATCAGTAAACGGCTTACTGAGCCTTACAGATGAGCGTCCTTATCGCCAATCTATCTGAGTGGAAGGCCGATGGCTGGCCATCAGGTTGCCCGCGGCGCAGGAATAC
>NZ_JBBKAQ010000012.1:0-5591 GCF_037722385.1 Agrobacterium larrymoorei | reverse complement strand
AAGCTGTAGGGACACTTAGATGAAGATAGCCGTTGTGACGTCTTATCCTGTTGTTCCTGCTATTGAAGGAAATAGTCGCCGCATATTGAACCTGACGAGAGGTCTCAGAAAAATGGGGCACGAGGTTCACTTGATACTACTGCCACTTCGCCCAGGTACAAATATTGATATCGAGGGGCATCTGAATGAGTTTGGCGCATTGCGCTTTTCCTATTTGGTGCCAGATATCATTTATAAGGCTCTTTACCTGCCAAAGAGATTATTTGGCAATGCTAAACGCCGTTTCTGGCGAATACTCGGTGATGAGCGACAGTTCTACCATGGTCTTGACGAATTTTTTCCTGAGACGTTTCGTAAGCGCCTCTCACATTTGAACCAAATCCATCGATTTGACGCAGTTATGGTGGAGTATGTTTTTCAGACAGCTGCTTTTAGCGCCTTTCCAGACGACATCGTGAAAGTGCTTGATACTCACGACTCGTTTTCCGACAGACATAGGGCAGTCGGATCCGCCAAGTCCCTTTTTTCTGTCCCGGCCTCCGAGCAGGCTCGTGGATTTCGACGGGCGAATGTTGTTGTTGCGATCCAAGATGACGAAGCAAAGTTGTTTCGCCGTCAGTTGGACGGAGCCGCCCAAAATGTCGTCGTTGTAAGCCATCTTGTCGATGTCAGCAGGCCGATAAACGACTATTCGCCGTCCGATGCCGTCTTCATTGGGTCAGGAAACGACGCAAACGTTCAGGCCGTCGATTACTTTTCCGAGCATGTCTTGCCGCTAATTCGCAAGGAGGTTCCCGGCTTCGAATTGAAAGTTGCGGGAAGCGTATGTCGCAGGATCGCCGACAGAGATGGCGTGAGGAAAGTTGGTTTGCTTAAAGACGTCGTTGATGCTTTTTCCTTAGGCACTATTTCGCTCAATCCCATCCTCAAAGGCACTGGCATCGCTATAAAACTCTTAGATGCAATGGCTTGCGGCGTTGTGACCGTAGCGACCCGTACTGGCGCCCGAGGCTTGCCAGATGCGTACTGCAACGGAGTGGTGACTGTCGATAATTTTGACCATGAGGCTATGGCTAAGGCGGTGATCGACCTCGTTCGGGACGAAGACTTGCGTAAAGCGAAGGGCCTGGCCTCATATCAGGATGCGCTCAATTGGAACAAGCAGCAGTTAGAGAATTTGGCGGCCGTTTTTCCCAGTGGTGACAGGAAGGAATCAATGGCTTTTCATCATGCGAAAGGGTTCCGCCAGTGAAAATTTCCCTCGTCACGTCCACAATGAACAGGCCTAGACAAATCGGGGAACTTTTGGAGTCGCTTAAAGCGCAATCTGTTGTGGCGTCGCAGATCATCATTGTTGATCAGAGTGCCGACGCAGCGACCGAAAAAGTCATAAGCGACTTCAAGGGCGATTTGCCTGTCCAGTATATCCGCGACCCCCGTAAGGGCCTGTCTCGTGGTCGTAACCTCGGTCTGACACACGTCACCGGAGACATTGTCGCTTTTCCCGATGACGATTGCATCTATCGCAAAGATACTTTGGAGCGGGTCCTGTCAGCCTTTTCCTCTGATCTGGCATTGGGCATTTATACCGGGATGAGCATCACTCCGACCGGTGTATCCTCGCAAGGACGATGGGGAGCGCAGCCGCATAGTATCGACCGGTTCAACATCTGGACCAGCCAAACTTCATATACTACATTCTATCGTAACGATACACTCAAGGCCGCTGGCCTTTTCAATGAAGATCTAGGCGTAGGCTCGGGTACCGTATGGGGTGCCGGTGAAGAAACTGAACTGATGTTGCGCGCCTTACGAACCGGCGCCAAAGGGCTTTATGACCCTGCCCTTCGCATCGTTCATCCCGAACCGCTCGCAGTCTTCGATAAAGCGGCGCTGCACCGGGGACGTCGCTACAATCGCGGATTTGGCCGCGTGATGCGTCTAGGCGGTTATCCACTATGGTTCGTCTTGTACATGGCTGCCAGGCCGCTGGCGGGAAGTATGGCCACGCTTGCCAGGGGACGTTCCGTCAGGCAAGTTATCGCTTTATTGCCTTCCGCGAGCGGCTGCTTGGCTGGTGCGATAGGCGCGGTTGAGCCCTTTCATTAAAACTCATTTCCATTGGATCAGCTTGTGAACAAAAATCCTGCCACTGCGAAGTCCGGCCTGCTTACCAGTGATTTTGTCACGATAGTGGCCCCACCTGTCATGGAGCGTTTCGATTATTCCATCAATACGCTCAGGGCGCTTGCTGTCTCAATCGTGGTTTTGTTCCACTTCCATATTCCGGGCTTTGAGTTCGGCTTTATCGGGGTCGATATATTTTTTGTCATTTCCGGATATTTGATGACCAAAATCATTGTCACGGCGCTGGACAAAGAGGAGTTCTTGCTTTGGAGATTTTACAAGGCTCGCTTCACTCGCATCTATCCGGCCCTGTCCGTTCTATGTATAGCGGTGATCGTCGGTGGTTATTTCTTCATCACACCCTTCGATTACCAGAAAATGGGGCAACAGGTCGCCTACACTTCCATTTTTATCTCGAACTTTCTCTTCTGGAGCCAAGACAGTTATTTTAATACCGGATCTGAATATAAGTTTCTACTCCATACTTGGTCCCTCTCAGTCGAGTGGCAATTCTATATCTTATATCCAGTAATTTTGCTGACGGTCGAAAAGCTTACCTTTCTTCGCAGTTTTAGAACCCGGATCCTGTGGCTGGGGTTATTTGCGTCGCTTGCGCTGTGTCTCTTCATTTCGAATTGGAAGCCATCGGCGAGCTTTTTTTTGCTGCCGACACGCGGTTGGGAAATGATTTTAGGCGGCCTACTATTCATTCACCAGGGCGCCTTGGTGCGCATGAGGCGATTCAGCGTATTCCTTTTTGGAACCGGCTTGATCCTCCTCATGCTGATGGTGCCGTTCCATTCCGGCAACTGGCCTAACGCTTATGCCCTTCTGCCGACCGTTGGCACGGCACTGATCATCGCCGCGGGGTACAAACGTTTGGCCATCGGCAGGTTTTCGCTTGTCTATTACCTCGGCCTTTGGTCTTACTCCATCTATCTCTGGCACTGGCCCGTGACCATAGTGCTACGATTGGCGGAGCGTTTATCTGAACCGCTATGGGTGACCTTCGGGTTGGTGCTATCGGTCATTCTGGGATGTTTATCATATTACTTCGTCGAGGTGCCGTTTCAGAACTTTTATCGTTCTCGTCCTGTAGCTTGGCGCCGCGGTGCTGCGATACTGCTCTTCGGTGTCCCGATTATGGCGGGTTTAGCCGTTACCACCGCGCGAGGGCTCCCAGAACGCGTCTCGGAGCAGGTTGTGATCGCGGACGGCGCGGCCAGGGAATTGAACCCCATGCGCGATAACTGCCTGTCCGACAAGACCGACGGACGGGTACTAAGTGACTGCGTCTTGGGCGATGGCCCCGTTCGGCTGATCCTTATCGGTGATAGCCACGCCGACGCCGTTGCAAGCGCTGCCGCCGAAGCGCTTCGTGAGGTTGGTTCGGTGCGAGTTTTGGGGCTCTCGGGATGCCCTACCATGATAGGCGTCGGGACGTTCAAAAGTATGGAATGCGGCAATTTCAATCAACTGGCATTCAAAAAGATCTTGTCTGAAGACAAGTCTATACCCCTCCTGATCGTAAACCGAGCGAGCTACGGCCCGAACGACCTGACAAACGATCTCCTTCGCGAGGACACAAAAAAATATAGCGCCTCCGTGGAGCCGCGCCTCGATTTTGGCAGCCCCATAGAAAACGGCAAGGCCACTTTTGCCTGCGCAGTGCGCAAGGATCGCAAAGTGTTCGCCCTTAGGCCGATACCGCTTCCTGGTAGCTACCTCCCCCGCCACGTCGCTTATGGAATACTTTGGTCTGGCAAAGCGCCGAAAATCGAATTTTCAAAGGCGGCCTACGACACGAAATTCGCGCGAGCGAACGAGCTATTCGATAAGATGCAAGAGAAATGTGACATAACGCCGATAGCGACTTTCCCGTCATTCTGTGGCCCTGGACCGGCTGAGTGCCAGGCCGCACCGAACGGCCACCCGCTGTTCTACGACGACAACCACGTCAATGAGTTCGGAAACAAAAGACTTGTGCCAGCATTGCGGGCGGCGATTACAGGAGCCGGGCAGCCGTAGGATCTCGCCGCCTTGGTTTTGGGGACAAATTTGCCGCTTAACTACCGCCGAGGCTTGCTTTGCGAGCGATACCCCAGAGCTTTGCGGCTGATTTATCCCAGCCGAAATCATTAGCGCGGCGGAAGCCTCTTTTAATCAAAGCCCTTCGCGCCGCCTCGTCAAAGACCGCTTTATTCAGACCGTCTCGGATCTCCTCGATCGAGTATGGATCGACCAGAATTGCCCCATCGCCAGCGACCTCCGGCATCGAGGTGATGTTGGAGGTGACGATAGGAACGCCTGAGTGATAGGCCTCGAGAATTGGTAATCCAAATCCCTCCTGTAAAGACGGATAGGCGATAGCTTTGGCGCTGCGGTAAAGCTTGGGAATATTCTCCGCGGGCAGGAAGCCGGTAAAGACCACTTTATCTGAAACGCCGACTTCCTGAGCTGTGGCGGCGAGCGCCTCATTGCGTTTGCCGGTGAGCAGCAGGCGGACACCGGCAGATGGCAGCTGCGATTGCGCGTAGCCGCGGATCAAACGGTCGAGGTTCTTATAAGTCCGATGGTTGCCGCAATAAACAATGTAGTCGTGACCGAGCACCATCCACGGTGAAGTCCGCCGAACACATGCTGTGGACCACATGAACCTTTTCTGGCCGGACGCCGGACCATTCAAGGAATTCGTTTCGTGAATATTCTGAGACGCAGCATATGGCAGTGCAACGGCGGTACAAAAAGCGAAGCACCCAGTCGTAATAGAAGCGCTTTGCCCAACCATAGAACTGGCGATGCATCAGGTCATCAACGAAAATAACCGTCGGTTTCGAGGTCCAAATCGGTGGCATGAAGCCAGCGCTATAGAACATTGTGTTCTTACCTTTCGTTGAAAGGCGCGCATGACGGCGAGAGGGGAAAATGGGCTGCCAATGCTGCCCGGGACTTCAAGGTCAATGATTTGAATGTCGGCTGGGCAACGAACTTCCAGTTCATGCTCTAGGGTGCAGATCCCGGATAGAAGTGGCCAGCGCCGATCGGCATAAACCTTCAGTATTACGTCTTGCTGCGGCGTAGTGTCGTTTCTACTGTGTGACATGAGTTGCAAAGAAGATTGATCATGGAGCTGAGATTTTTCAGTAAGCTGTCAATTTTGCAGTCATATTAACCTAGGTGGATAATTTTTCTGGCTTATGTTATACATCTTTGGCTAGCTTTTGAATAGAATAAATAATCACAGCCGATATTGATTTAATTTATTCGGTGTAACCACGTTGCAACTTGATGCGGTCGTTTAAAAGGAAGATTGATGAAGACGTTGCTTAAAACCCGTTCGCGAGCGCCTTCGAGATTGGGATAAGCTGGTGGCGGTACCGACCTTTCACCTTATTGCGATATCTACGAAGGTGCAGTTCTCAATGCGACGATCGATCGTTTCGCCTTTGCCAGCATCGGTCCGC
>NZ_JBBKAQ010000011.1:0-273616 GCF_037722385.1 Agrobacterium larrymoorei | reverse complement strand
ACAACACATCTTCTCAATCACAACCGCGGCTAATGCCGATACCAATGGCCGCGCAATACGCGGCCTTTTGCAGTTCTAAGCTTATTCGGCTGTAATAGTCGACAAAAGTCAACGCGGGGTGGAGCAGCCCGGTAGCTCGTCAGGCTCATAACCTGAAGGCCGCAGGTTCAAATCCTGCCCCCGCAACCAAATTCTCGATCTTTATAAAAACCCCGTGGCTCAACCCTGCGGGGTTTTTTGCGTTTGTGGAGCAGGAACGCTTGCACTCCAGGAGTGCGTGGTTTCGGAGCAGCGATCATCCCCTCGAAAATGCGACTCCATTAGGACGGCATGATGATGGTGGCCTCTTGTAGTGGGCTTCAATGACAAACATCATTCACCAAAAGTCCGATGACTTCTCCCTGCAGCTGTAAGTTATTGCGGGCATTGCAAAATCCGTTGCCACCTTTCTGAATTTCGATAGCCTCGCGTCCAGCCACGCACGTAACTGCGGGCATATCCTACAACAAACATCAAATCTTTCACACGCACAGTCCATTGGATATTGGCGTCGGGACAATGCCAAACGCCTTCTAGAAGCGCGGCCTCAGTGTCGTTGAACACACATGGCGTGTCGTAATCCAGAACGTCTAGCCCAGCCTCACGTGGTCTCCTGTCGGCATCGAAACGCCACTTGAGGAGGTGGCGTTATTTGCGCAGATGGCCGGTCTCAACCGGTCAGGAGGAGGATCAGTCTGGAGGATCCGTCGGTGAGGAGGGGTAAGTCCCAGTCTTTACCGGATCGTCTATTGATCGTCCGACAGTGGAGAATGTCGTGGCCCTGACGGCTTCGGCATTGATGTTCAAACCATGGAGGAGATGGATATGAGCAGGAACCGAGGCGTTGTCTATTTACGGCCGGGTCAGGTGGAGGTTCGCGATATTGACGATCCGAAGCTGGAAGCCCCGGACGGACGCAGGATCGAGCATGGCGTGATCCTTAAAGTCATCTCGACCAATATTTGCGGCTCGGACCAGCACATGGTGCGTGGTCGCACGACCGCGATGCCAGGCTTAGTCCTCGGTCACGAGATCACCGGAGAAGTCATCGAAAAGGGCATCGATGTCGAGATGCTGCAGGTTGGTGATATCGTCTCAGTACCCTTCAATGTTGCCTGCGGTCGTTGCCGTTGCTGCAAGTCGCAGGACACCGGCGTCTGCCTCACCGTCAATCCGTCTCGCGCCGGTGGCGCATACGGGTATGTCGATATGGGCGGCTGGATCGGCGGTCAGGCGAAATATGTCACAATCCCCTATGCCGACTTCAACCTTCTGAAATTCCCCGATCGCGACAGAGCGATGTCTAAAATCCGCGACCTGACCATGCTGTCCGATATCCTGCCGACCGGTTTCCACGGTGCGGTCAAAGCTGGCGTCGGCGTCGGCTCGACCGTCTATGTGGCGGGCGCAGGTCCGGTCGGTCTTGCCGCCGCAGCCTCCGCCCGTATTCTCGGCGCAGCCGTGGTGATGATCGGCGACTTCAATAAGGATCGTCTGGCGCATGCTGCCAAGGTTGGTTTCGAGCCTGTCGATCTGTCCAAGGGCGATCGTCTTGGTGACATGATTGCCGAGATCGTCGGCACCAATGAGGTGGACAGCGCAATCGATGCGGTTGGCTTCGAAGCGCGCGGACATGCGGGCGGCGAACAGCCTGCTATCGTTCTCAACCAGATGATGGAAATCACCCGTGCGGCCGGTAACATCGGTATTCCGGGCCTCTATGTCACGGAAGATCCGGGCGCTGTGGACGATGCTGCCAAGCAAGGTAGCCTGTCGCTCCGCTTTGGCCTTGGCTGGGCGAAAGCGCAGTCCTTCCATACGGGGCAGACGCCGGTTCTTAAATATAACCGCCAGCTGATGCAAGCGATCCTGCATGATCGTCTCCCGATCGCCGATATCGTCAACGCCAAGATCATTGCGCTGGATGACGCGGTCCAGGGCTATGAAAGCTTCGATCAGGGTGCCGCGACCAAGTTTGTTCTCGATCCGCATGGCGATCTCATTAAGGCGGCATGATCGCTTTAGGTGAACGACACCACAAAAAACGCCCGCGATGTCGTCGCGGGCGTTTTTTTCGTCATCGGTAGATTTGTAGGCCCGCCCTTATTGCGACGGCCCGTCATTGAAGCCGACTTCGTCGACCAGTTCGGAAGCCTCTTTCCGGTGCGCCGCGATCTCGGTCAGCGACAATGTGTCGGGCTTGATCAGCCCGAAGCCCTTGACCACATCGGAAGGTTGGGCGCTTGGCAGCACCGGATACTCGAAAACCTGCTTGGCGTAGATTTCCTGCGCTTCTCCAGACGCCAGGAATTCCATCAGTTTCATGGCGTTTTCCCTGTTAGGCGCGTATTTGGTCATGGCAACGCCGGAGATGTTGACATGTGTGCCGCGATCTTCGGCATTGGGGAAGATGACCTTGACGGAATTGGCCCAGACCTTTTCTTCCGGTTCCTGGTCATTGGTCAGCATCAAGCCGACGTAATAGGTGTTGCCCAGCGCAATATCGCACTCTCCGGAATAGATGGATTTGGCCTGGCTGCGATCCGTGCCATCTGGCTTGCGCGCTAGATTGTTCTTCAAGCCTGTCAGCCAGGTGCGGGTGTAGTCGAGGCCGTGATGGGCAATCATCGAGGCAAAGAGCGCGATATTGTAGGAATGCTGCCCGTCGCGGATGCAAATCTTGCCCTTCCACTTCGGATCGGCCAGCTCCTCATAGGTGATCGACTGCTGCGGTACGCGCTCCTTGGAGGCATAGACGACACGTCCTCTAGTGGTCAGACCGAACCACTCGCCTTCCGGATCGCGAAGATTGGCCGGAATATCTTTTTCGATGATCGGGTCGTTGAGCACCGGCTGCGTGACGCCGCCTTCCTTAGCCTCGACAAGCCGGGCAATATCGACAGTCAGCAGAACATCGGCAGGAGAATTGACACCTTCGGCTTGAAGGCGTTCGACCAGGCCTTTGTCCAGGAACAGGACGTTTGTCTCGATCCCGGTTTCCTTGGTGAAGGCGTCAAGCAGCGGCTGGATCAGTTCCGGCTGGCGGTAGGAGTAGACATTAACCTCACCACCGGCAAAGGCTGATGACGTGCTGCCACAGGCCAAAGATAACGCCGTACCGAGCGTCAGAAAGCTGGTTTTCAAGCTTACCATGCCACAGGTCTCCATTAGCGCGCCGCGCGTCCATTGTCGAACGCACAAGGAAGGCGCGATCCCGTTGAATCTCCGCACCGAGCATTTCCGAAAATCGGTTCCGATTTTCGGGCCGATGCAGTAGGATTGAATTGTGGAGTTGTTTGTTCATGAATCGGCGGACCGGTCAACGGTCAAGCGCCACAGATCGAACGGGTAAGGAAGATTTTTTCATGTCTGGAATTGTTCTAAACTGAAAAACAAACTATATAACTCCACATTACCGATCAGGAGATCAGCATGCGTTTGACCAAACAGACCAACTATGCAGTCCGCATGTTGATGTATTGCGCCGCCAATGACGGCAATCTGAGCCGCATCCCTGAAATCGCCAAGGCTTACGGCGTGTCGGAGCTCTTCCTTTTCAAAATTCTTCAGCCGCTGACCAAGGCCGGCCTCGTCGAAACCGTGCGAGGCCGCAATGGCGGCGTGAAGCTCGGCAAGCCGGCCGACAAGATCAGCCTGTTCGACGTGGTCAAAGTCACCGAAGACAGCTTTGCCATGGCGGAATGTTTCGAGGATGGCGCTGTCGAGTGTCCGCTTGTAGACAGCTGCGGCCTCAACTCCGCGCTTCGCAAGGCGCTGAACGCGTTTTTCGACGTCCTGACCGAATATTCGATCGACGATCTCGTCAAGGCTCGCCCGCAGATTAACTTCCTGCTTGGTCTCGATCAACTGGCGCCTCGCGTGCATCCGACCCCGGTCGCGGCGGCCTGATTAGCGCTTCGACACTTTGACAAAAGCCCGCCCGCAGATGGCCGGCGGGCTTTTCTTTTGGAAAAGCTTGATTCTAGCGGTGATGACGGCGCAAGTGGACGTCTCCTGTTTGCGTTCTGATTCTCACCGGTGCCATGATTTCAATATCCGAACTTTCTCGCCTTGCCCTGACCGTCTTTATCGGCAGTCTCGGTGCGCTGTTCGGTGTTCTCGTGGGTTTGCCGGCGCCTTTCCTGTGCGGACCGGCACTTGCCGTCACCGGCGCAAGTCTTCTCGGCTTGACGCTCTCTGTGCCAAAAAACCTTCGCAACGCCACCTTCGTCATCGTCGGCGTGTCGATGGGAGCGAACATCACGCCGAACGTCTTCGAAGCTGCCAGAACCTGGCCCCTGAGCTTCATTGCAGTGCTGTTGACGGTGGTGGCGCTTCTTTATACTGCCTACTGGATCCTGCGCGTCATCTTCCGCTACGACCACACGACGGCAATGCTCGGTGCGTCGCCCGGCCATCTCAGTTACATCATCAGCCTGACGGCAGAGACCAAGAGCGATCTGGCAACGGTCAGCGTTATCCAGAGTGTACGCGTTCTGGCGCTCACACTCACCGTGCCGCTGATCGTCAAGTATCTCGATCTCGTCAGCATCGAGCCTTCCATCCTGCCGCCACCCATGCCGGCGCTCGAACTTGGCCTGACCTTGGTGGCGTCTCTAGTCGTCGGTCTTCTCTTCATGCGTTGGCGCTTTCCGGCGGCGTTGCTGCTCGGTGGTGTTGCCGTGTCCATTGGTTCGCATATCACGGGCTTCTCCAGCGGCGGTGTGCCGGACTGGCTCGCCATCCCCACCTACATCGTCCTTGGAAGCCTGATCGGCACGCGCTTCTCGCGCTCCTCGTTGAGGGACATGAGGAAGGCGTTCTTGGCAGGTGCGGTGGTCACAGTCGCGGTCGTTGTCCTTGCCTGCTCGGTTGCCGTTCTGGTCTCGCGCCTGACGGGCGTCCCGCTCAACGCCGTGATGATCGCTTTTGCACCAGGGGGTCTTGAGACCATGGCAGCGATGGCGGTGATGATGCATGCAGATACGGCCTATGTCGGTTCGCATCATGTATTGCGCCTGCTGTTTCTGTCGGTGCTCATGCCGTTCGTCATCGGCAAGCAAGCGCGAGAGCGTTGACTGCCGGACGCAATCCGGCGAATCTCGTTCACCCGCATCTTTCGCTGCAACTTTTTTGTCGCTTACCTCGTTACCTCGTGCTGAACCGGGGACAGTAGCTCATCAGTGATGGTCAGAAAGCCGAGGGATTGTCCTACCCGCGTAACCGTTCCGAGTGGAGATTGCCCATGAACCGTCTGATGAAGCTGGCTGGCGCCGGGTTTGCGCTTGCTCTTTATGCCTCAATTGCCCAGGCCCAGGTCGTCGTCTCATCCAAGATCGACACGGAAGGCAGCGTTCTTGGCAACATTATTCAGTCGGTTCTGAACGTCAACAACATCGCCACCACCGACCGCATCCAGCTGGGCGCCACACCTGTGGTGCGCAAAGCGATTATCGCAGGCGAGATTGATATCTATCCTGAGTATACCGGTAACGCTGCGTTTTTCTTCGAAAAGGCAGACGACCCTGTCTGGAAGGATGCCGCAAAGGCCTATGAAGAAGCCAAGACGCTGGACTACGATGCCAACAAGATCGTCTGGCTGTCGCCTTCTCCTGCCAACAACACTTGGGGTATCGCGGTTCGCAAGGATGTGGCGGAGAAGAACAATCTCAAGACACTGAGCGATTTCGGCAAATATGTTGCCGGCGGCGGCCAGATCGTCCTTGCTGCATCCTCCGAGTTCGTCAACTCGGCGGCAGCTTTACCCGCCTTCCAGAAGACCTACGGCTTCACGCTGAAGCCGGAGCAGTTGATCACACTCTCCGGTGGCGATACGGCAGCCACGATTGCCGCGGCCGCCAACCAGACCAACAATGCCAACGCTGCCATGGTTTACGGCACCGATGGCGGGATTTCGCCGTCCGGCCTCGTCGTTCTCACGGACGACAAGAATGTGCAGCCGGTCTACCAGCCTGCGCCCATCATCCGCGAAGAGGTGCTGAAGAAGCACCCGGATATCGAAAAGGTGCTGAAGCCTGTTTTCGAAAAGCTCGACCTCACGACCCTTCAGGAACTGAATGGCCGTGTGCAGGTGGGTGGGGAACAGGCCAAAGCCGTTGCACTCGATTTTCTCACCAAGAACGGCTTCGTAAAGTAAGGGCTGTCGTTGCAGAGCGAGAACGCCATTCCAAAGCCGCAAAATGTCACACGACATGTCGATAAGGTCGGCGTTCTGATCTGCGGCCTGCTCCTCTATGCTGCACTTGTTCCGCCCTTCGTCAGCTTTCGCGCAAACCGGATAGTTCAGGGGGAGGGACGCTTTCTGCTGGACAGCATGCCGACCTCTGTCGGTTACGGCTTGATCGGCATCATCGTTTTGGCCGCAGGAGTCGCGCTGTTCGTCGCGAATACCAAGATCCGTCTGGCAACCGCCTTTGTGGCTTTGGTGGCGTTGGCGGTCGCAATCGGGCTCTCGGCATCGTCTCTCATCCCGCCCGAAAACACCTACGCCCGCGTGTCAGCCGCCACCGGATTCTGGTTGTTGCTTGCCGGGCTGGTGGTTCTCGCCACGGATGCCATCGCAAGGCTCAATCCAAAGCCTCTGACACGTCTTGTCCTTCTTGTGCTCGCGCTTATGGTTCTCAGCGCCTTCCTGCTCTCTGGCCTCTGGAACGAGGTCTCGATCATGAAGGAGTATCAGAGCCGCTCCGATATCTTCTGGACGGAAGCGCAGCGCCACCTTCAACTGGCCTTGGGCTCCGTGTTCGCAGCCATGCTGGTCGGTATTCCTCTTGGCGTGCTGTGTTTTAGAGTTGAGCGTATTCGAGCCGCCATGCTGAACAGCCTCAACATCATCCAGACAATCCCTTCCATTGCGCTCTTCGGTATTCTGATTGCGCCGCTGGGCTGGATTGGCGCGCATGTCCCGGGCGCCTCGGAAATCGGCATCCGCGGCATCGGTGCTGCCCCAGCCTTCGTCGCGCTGTTTCTCTATTCGCTGCTTCCGATCGTTTCCAATACGGTTGTTGGGCTCGCCGGCGTTTCGCCTGCTGTGCGTGATGCGGCGCGCGGTATCGGCATGACGGGCCGCCAAAGCCTGCTTAAGGTGGAGTTTCCACTGGCGCTTCCCATCATCTTGACCGGCCTGCGCATCGTGCTGGTACAGAACATCGGCCTTGCGACGATTGCGGCGCTCATCGGCGGCGGCGGTTTCGGCGTCTTCGTCTTCCAGGGCATCGGCCAGACGGCGATGGACCTTGTTCTTCTTGGGACAATCCCGACCGTGATCCTGGGATTTGCTGCGGCAATTTTGCTGGATGCACTGATCGACAGCAAGCTCCTGTCACGAGGAAAAGCCACATGATCGAGATTGAAAACCTCTCCAAGCGTTACGGCGACGCCACGGTGGTCGACAATGTGAGCCTTTCTGTTCGTGCAAACAGCGTCACCGTCATCGTCGGCACCTCAGGGTCCGGGAAGACGACGCTTTTGCGCATGATCAATCGTCTCGTTGAACCGACCTTGGGTATCATTCGGATCGATGGGCGCAACGTTCTGGATCTGCCAGGGTTCGAGCTTCGCCGCAGCATCGGTTATGCCATACAAGGACACGGGCTTTTTCCGCATCGTACCGTTGCCCAGAACATCGCAACCGTGCCGGAGCTGCTTGGCTGGGACCGCCAGCGGATATCTGCGAAAGTTCAAGAACTGCTCGCCCTCTTTCAACTCGATCCGAAACTCTACGCCAACCGCTTTCCCAGCGAACTCTCAGGGGGGCAGCAGCAACGCGTCGGCGTCGCGCGCGCTCTGGCAGCCGAGCCGAACATTCTTTTAATGGACGAGCCCTTTGGCGCGCTCGACCCGATCATCCGCGCCAAGGCGCAGGAAGATCTTCTGGCAATCCAGAAGAAACTCGGTGTCACCATCATTCTCGTGACCCATGACATGGATGAGGCCTTCTTCCTGGCGGATCAGATTGCGGTGATGGACAAAGGGAAGATCGTGCAAAACGGGCGACCGGCCGAACTGGTCTTGAGCCCGGCAACGCCATTCGTCCGAACGTTGATCGGCGAGCGCGAGAGACCCCTGAGACTGCTTTCCGTTGCAACCGTGTCCGAACTTGTGGAACCTGGAGAAGCGGAAGGTGAACCACTGTGGGATGGCCTCAATCAACGTGATGCGCTTTCGGCAATGCTCTGGGCAGGACGAGACAGTTTGCCGGTCGTCGGCGGCGATGGGCGAAAGATCGGCCTTATTCGGCGCGAGACACTCCTGCAACAAGCCGCGGGCCGTTCATGAGGGGCGCGGGCGAAGGAGGGCTGCTCGGCCCGGTGCTTGTGGTCGGGTTGGCGATAGTGCTCATCGTCTTCCTGGTAACCCCAAGCACGTTTGCCCCGATCTTCTTACCGCTTGTCCAAGCCAATGCATCGGCTATCTACCAGCAGGCCAATCTTTTGTCCCTGACGCTGTCCCATCTGGCAATCGTGGGGATGGCGACGGCGGCTGCCACGCTAGTGGCCGCGACACTTGCAGTTCTAGTCAGCCGTCCTTTCGGCCGTGAGTTCCTGCCGCTGTCTCGCAGCATCGTCAATATCGGCCAGACATTTCCGCCGGTTGCCGTGCTCGCACTTGCGGTGCCGATCATGGGGTTCGGACAGAAGCCGACGTTGGTGGCGCTGTTTCTTTATGCCTTGCTGCCCGTCTTTGAAAATACCCTGACAGGCCTGACGACGGTTCCGGCTGCGATCACAGAAGCAGCCCGCGGGGCCGGAATGACCGGCTGGCAGCGATTGTGGAAGATCGATATGCCCCTCGCCATGTCCGCAATTCTTGCCGGCATCCGACTGTCGGCCGTCATCAGCCTTTCAACGGCAACCATCGGCTCAACCGTTGCGGCTCGCACGCTTGGCGAAGTCATCATCGCCGGGTTGCAATCCAACAACCTTGCCTTCATCTTGCAAGGCGGCTTGATCGTGGCGGCACTTGCCGTTTTGATCCATAGCGTATTCTCGATGCTTGAGGCCAGGGCCGCACACCGCGCCGGTCAGTAACGTATTTTGTCTAGACAAATTATTCTCCCTGTGAATTAATGCTCTCTAAAGAAGCGGAGAAAGTTGCCGCTCAAAAATAAAGCAACAGGGGATCGATCATGAGAAAGACACTGGGTTTTGCCCTTCTCGCCGCCGCACTGTTTTCCACCGTGGCCCACGCTGAAACATCTGTCACCATCGGCATGTCCGGATGGACAGGCTTTGCGCCGCTGACGCTTGCCAAGGAAGCGGGCATTTTCGAAAAGAACGGCCTGAAGGTCGAGATCAAGAAGATTCCGCAGGCAAGCCGTCACCTGGCGCTCGCCTCCGGCGATATCCAGTGCGCGGCAACCACCGTTGAAACCTGGGTCGCGTGGAACGCCAACGGTGTCAAATCGACGCAGATCTTCCAGATGGACAAATCGCATGGTGCAGATGGCATGGCCGTTCGCAACGACATCGCCAAGATCGCCGATCTGAAGGGCAAGACGATTGCCGCATCGGCGCCTGGCACCTCGCCCTATTTCTTTCTCGCCTGGATTCTCAAGGAAAACGGGCTGACGCTGAAGGACGTGAAGGTCGTGAACCTCGAGCCCGGCCCGGCAGCACAAGCGTTCGTCGCCGGCCAGAACGACGCCGCTATGACTTACGAGCCCTATCTATCCACCGTTCGTGCCGCACCCGACAAGGGCAAGATCATCGCCACAACGCTGGATTACCCGGCCGTGATGGACACGTTCGGCTGCACGCCGGAGTTCCTCAAGGCCCACCCGGACGCCGCCAAGGCGTTGGCAACAAGCTATTTTGAAGCGCTCGACGCCATCAAGGCCGATCCTGAGAAGGCTTACGCGACCATGGGCGCAGACGTGAAGCAGTCGGGAGAGGCTTTCGGCAACTCCGCCAAGTTCCTTGAGTGGCAGGACAAGGCGGCCAACCAGAATTTCTTCGAAGGCGAGTTCAAGACATTTTCGGAAAAGGCCGCTGATCTTCTCCTCGAAATCGGCGTCATCAAGTCGAAGCCCGATCTTTCGACGCTGGCCGACACCTCCTTCATCAAGTAATCGGTCATCACGCAACACCATCGGGCGCGGCTTGATGCTGCGCCCTGCCTCATGACTGTCGGGATCGACATGCAGCCTTTACAGCCTATCAAACACAGCACGCGGATTGCGCTCGGCATCCTATTCTTCGTGCTGTTCTTCCTCGCCTGGGGTATCGCCACACTGGGCGGGTTCGTATCGCCGACCTTTCTCGCTGATCCGATCACCATGATGAAGGATGGGATCTATCTTTTGACCGAGCAGGGCTTTGCCTATGATATCGGCATGACCATCTGGCGCGTGGTGGGCGGCTTCGTTCTGGCGGCACTCGTAGCTGTTCCCCTCGGAATTGCCATGGGCGCTTATAAACCGATCGAGGCGTTGCTCGAACCCTTCGTTTCCTTCGCCCGCTACCTTCCCGCATCCGCTTTTGTGCCGCTGCTGATCCTGTGGGCAGGCATCGGCGAAATGCAGAAGCTCCTGGTCATCTTCATCGGCGCGGTATTCCAGATCATCCTGATGATCGCCGTCGCCGTTGCTGGAACCAGGCGTGATCTGGTCGAGGCGGCATATTCGCTCGGCGCGAAAGATCGTGGCGTCGTGCGCCGCGTGCTGATCCCGGCCAATGCGCCGGATATCGCTGAAATCCTGCGTCTCGTCCTCGGATGGGCGTGGACCTACGTCATCGTGGCGGAACTGATCGGCGCATCCTCGGGCATCGGCTATATGATCATCAACAGCCAGGCGCTGATGGCGACCGGGCAGATCATTTTCGGCATCATCGTTATCGGCGTCATCGGCCTCATCTCGGACTTTGCCTTCAAGTCTCTCAATCGAAAGCTGTTCGCCTGGAGGCTTGCCTGATGAATGAACTCGTGATCCAAGGTGTCAGCCGCACCTATCCGGGCGTGCGTGGCGGGACGCCGACGCTTGCCCTGCAGCCAACAGACCTGGAAATCCCCAAGAACGATTTCGTCACCATTCTCGGGCCGTCGGGCTGCGGGAAGTCCACCCTGCTTCGCATCATTGCCGGTCTCGATCGCCCCACCACCGGCAAGGTTCTGCTGGCTAGTCAGGAAGTGAAGGGGCCGGGTGCCGATCGTGGCATGGTCTTCCAGTCCTATACACTGTTTCCCTGGCTCACCGTGCGCGAGAACGTCGCCTTTGGTCTTCGCGAGCGCGGCGTGGCGGAGAAGGAAAAATGGGATATCGTCGATAGCTATATCGATAAGGTGGGCTTGAGAGGCTTCGAAAATCATTGGCCGAAGCAACTGTCCGGCGGCATGCAGCAGAGAACGGCAATTGCCAGAGCGCTGGCCAACGGTCCACGCATTCTTTTGCTCGATGAACCATTCGGTGCGCTGGACAACCAGACACGCGGGCTGATGCAGGAATTGCTGCTCGGTATATGGGAGCGCGAGCAGAAGACGGTGATTTTCGTCACGCATGATATTGAAGAGGCTGTCTTCATGGCCAACCGTGTGGTGACGATGTCGGCGCGTCCGGGTCGCATCAAGTCGATCACCCCGGTCGATCTTCCGCATCCGCGTCATTATACTGTCAAGGCCAGCCCGGAATTCTCAGAACTGCGTGCGCGACTGACCGAAGAAATCCGCGGTGAGGCGATTGCGGCGGCTACCCATGGATAACGGCTGAGCGTGATGGTATCAGGCGAGCCATTCAAGCGCCGTACGTCCAATCGGACGCACCAAGACGCTTTACCTCTTGAACGAAGCATCGTGCGTTTCCGAAGATCGAGTCCGATTTTTGTGCCGATGCTGTGAACGGAACGAAGACCATGGCTGATGCGGCCGCACCACAGGAAAAGTCCTTGCACGAACGCATCATGAGCGACGTGGAGGGACGGATTCTGTCAGGCGAGTGGCCGCCCGGCCATCGTATTCCCTTCGAACATGAATTAACGAAGGAATATGACTGCTCACGCATGACGGTAAACAAGGCTCTGACAGAGCTGGTCAAGAAGGGCCTCATCGAACGCCGCCGTCGTTCCGGCAGCTTTGTCACCCGCCCACATGCGCAATCCGCCGTTCTGGAAATTCACGATATCCAGCGCGAAGTCCAGCAGATGGGCCTGACCTACGGCTACAGGCTGGATCATCGCGTGCTCCGTAAAGCAACAGCACCGGATCGCGCCGCGCTGGAGGTGAAGGCGGGCGTCAACATTCTTTCGCTGACCTGCCGGCATTTCACCGGCGACATTCCCTTCTGTCTTGAAGATCGCATCGTCAACGTCTCCGCCGTGCCGGAGGCGAAAGACGCGGATTTTTCCTCTGTCGGCCCAGGCACCTGGCTTTTGCAGATGGTGCCATGGAGCGCCGCCGAGCATCGCATCCGGGCCATCCCGGCGGATCGCCGCATCGCCGATGCTTTGGCCATCCCGGTCGGCACGGCCTGTCTCGTCGTCGAGCGCCGCACGTGGCACGGCCAGACCTACGTTACTCATGTTACCGTGACCTATCCCGGCGAGCGCCATGAGCTTGTGGCGCAATTTCTGCCCATGCAGCAACAGTGATGCCCAACTTCGCAAGTGCAAAAACATGGTTCGATCACGCATGTTTTTCCAAAAGATGAGTTTACAGGTCCGGTTTCTGCAATGTATTAGTTGCTAATCTTACTCCACTTATAGCGGAGCGACTTGCGTGTTGCTGCCTCGGTGCGGGTAGGGCTCATGCCGATGCGTCTGGTCGTCGTGCAGTACAGAAACCCGGGACCATCTGATGACCTCCATTCTCTCGATTTCTTCGTCCAATCCTGTCGTGGCACCATGGACGCGGGGCCGGCGCGTAGCGCTGGCGATGACCGTCATACTCGGCACTTGCGCCGCCCAGGCCGTCGCGCAGACGGCAGCGCCGTCGCAAAGCGCGCCTGCCACGACGCAGACACAGAACGAAGTTCCTTCGCCGGCTACGAATTCCACTCCGTCTGTTCCCGTTCAGCCGTCGCAGGCTCCGCAATCTCCGCCGCAGGATCAGCAAGCGCCTGCAGCGACGGCGCCAGCGCCCGTGACAAGCGAGGCTCCGTCGCAACCGTCCAATGAACCGGCATCAGCGCAGGCACAGCCAGGCCCATCCGGTGAAGCTCTTTCTCCCTTGGAGGTAAGCGCCGATGAACGGTCCGACATTCCGCACAACCTGTCCCCCTGGGGCATGTTCATGGCGGCGGATTGGGTCGTCAAAAGCGTCATGATCGGGCTTGCGCTGGCGTCGCTCATTACATGGACGGTCTGGCTGGCGAAATCGATTGAACTCGCAGCCGCACGGGTGCGGGCTGGCTTAACGTTGAAGGTCGTTCACAAGGCGAGAACGCTCGCCGAAGCCACAGAGGCGGTCGAGAAGAAGGGCGGTCCTGCCGCCTTGATGTTGCGCATGGCCTCCTACGAGATG
Source organism: Agrobacterium larrymoorei (assembly GCF_037722385.1). GTDB lineage: Bacteria > Pseudomonadota > Alphaproteobacteria > Rhizobiales > Rhizobiaceae > Agrobacterium > Agrobacterium larrymoorei_C. The sequence goes on along the minus strand of NZ_JBBKAQ010000011.1, from coordinate 260,104 downwards.
CAGCTTTCTGATGCAGTCGTGGCCCACACCGATGGCGGCGGCATCAAAGAACGCGTCTCCTCCATCCTGTCCCGCATCGAAACCCATGCGGGTCGTCGCATGTCGCGCGGCACGGGCGTGCTGGCCTCCATCGGCTCGGTATCACCCTTCGTCGGCCTCTTCGGTACGGTCTGGGGCATCATGAACGCCTTCATCGGCATTTCTGAATCGCAGACGACAAACCTTGCGATCGTGGCACCCGGCATCGCCGAAGCCCTGCTGGCAACCGCAATCGGTCTTGTAGCAGCCATTCCGGCCGTGGTGATCTACAACGTCTTTGCCCGTTCGATCACCGGCTATCGCCATCTTCTGGCCGATGTTGCCGCAGGCGTTGAGCGTCTGGTCAGTCGCGATCTCGATTTTCGCCGCATCCCGCCGGGCAATGCCAGCAAGCCTCCGGTCTCCCTGGTAGGGCGATAAGATCATGGCTGGCGGTATTCGAGAAAGCCACGGGGAAGAACTTCCCGAAAACCACGAGATCAACGTCACGCCTTTCATCGACGTGATGCTGGTGCTGCTGATCATCTTCATGGTGGCGGCACCGCTTGCCACCGTGGATGTCAATGTCGATCTCCCGGCCTCGACGGCAAAGGCCGCCGAGCGACCGGATCAGCCGCTCTATCTCACGGTAAAGGACGACCTTTCGCTCAATATCGGCAATGATGCCGTGGCACGCGAGGCGCTGGCGTCGAGCCTCGACGCCAAGACCGGCGGCAAGAAGGACACGCGCATTTTCCTGCGCGCCGACAAGGCTGTCGATTACGGTCACTTCATGGAGATCATGAATCTGCTGCGTGATAGCGGTTATCTGAAGATTGCGCTCGTCGGACTGGAGGGTACTGCGGGCGCCTCTCCAGCAGGGGCGCCGGTTCCTGACATCGGCCAGTCGCAAACCGGTCAGCCTGGATCTGGCGCAAATGGAGGGGCGCAGTGACGGACCCCGTCCACTCTCGTTCCAGACAATCCCGCTTTGGAGAGATCGCACTCTGGTCCGCGGCGGCACTGGTGATGGTCTCGGTGCATGCCGCAGGCGCCTATTATCTCATGCAGGAAAAGCCCGAAGAACTGGGCGATAACGCCCCTCAGGCGGCGATCATGATTGAGCTTGCGGCCCTGCCGGAAGCGGTCAATACCGAAGAAACGGTTGAAGCCAATGACGAGATCGAGACCGAAGAGGTCAAGAGCAATGTCACCCAGCCTGTCGAAGAACTACCGCCCGTAGAACCACCGCCGGAACCCGTTCCGGAGCCTGTCGTCGAGCAACCGCCGCCAGAGCCAGAGCCTGCACCTGAGGTGCCGCCAGAGGTCGTACAGCCTGTAGAGGAGCCTGCGCCGCCGGAACCGGTGCAGGAGGTTGATCCGATCGAGCAACAGCAGGTGGCGGAACTCGAAAATGTCGAGGTTCCGCTTCCCGTCCTTCGCCCGCCGCCTCCGCCACCAGTCCAGAAAAAGGTTGAGAAGGAAAAGGAGCCGGAGAAGAAGCGGGTACAGAAGCCGACGCAGGCGCCACAACAATCTCAGCGCCGCGATATCGCCAAGGCTGAGGCAACACAGTCGGACAGAACGGCGGCGTCTCGCAACAGCGCGGGCTCTGCATCGTCTTCCGTCTCTCCGGCAGACTGGGCATCGAAAGTTCAAAGCGCTGTTGCCCGACGTATCGTTCGCGGTGCAGGACGTTCAGGAATGACGGTGACAGTGTCCTTCGTCGTGCAAAACGACGGGTCGATTGGCAGGCTCAGCGTGGTAAAATCCACAGGCGATGAAGCCGTCGATGCCAAGATCAAGTCGTCGATCGGTAGGGCCTCGGTCTCGACGCCACCACCAGGAGCGCAGACATCCTTCGTCGTTCCCGTCCAGATCAGATAGCGGCCGCCCGATAGACGGCCGTGTCGATCTAGCGTCAATTCTCCACAGTGAACTGTACCACATCAGCGGGAAAACGGCTCGTGCCGAACTGGATGGGCTGGCCGTCCATATCGACATTCAGTGAGTCGGAGACGAGAAGAATAGCGCCCGGCGACAGCTCGAGGTCGGCCAGATCGTCCGCCTCCGCATGGCGCGCGGACACTGTGGTTGAGGCGCGGACGTAGTCGGCCAAGCCTGATCGTTTCAGCGCCTCGGTAATCGAGCCCGTGTCTTCGTAGTCAGTGGCAATGCCGCTGAAGCGCTCAGCCGGAAACCAGGATGTCGAGCGCGACACTGGCTTCTGATCGACCTTGCGCAAAAGCTCCAACCGAATAAGTGGCGCCCCCGGCGCGACGTTCAGCTTCTGCGCAAGCGCCGTGGGCGCGGCTTCCAGTGAGTGCGCCAAAAGCAGGCCCTCCATTTCCCGTGCCTGATCACCAAGACCAGCAGTAAAACGTGTTCGCTTCGAGATCGGGAAATTCAGGCGATCTTTTCGGGTGATGAGTGTACCGCGACCTTGCAACGCCTGAACGATGCCCTCATCCGCAAGTGCTGCGATGGCGCCTCTGACGGTATGACGATTGACGCCAAAGCGTTCGGCCAGCACCATTTCTGACGGCAACATGCCGGTGCTGTCATAGTCCCCCGCAGCAATGGCAGTCCTGATCCGGTCTGCAATCTGGCGCCACAGAGCTACGCCGTTCTTCTTTCGCATATTGTTCGTCAGGGTCATGTCACACGCTTGTCATCCTCAGGGCTTACATCTAAGCTATCTTGTATAGTTGTCTATATCAATAGACGTTCGAGGATAAAATGAACGAACCGACCGAAATTCAAGAGGCGAGAAAGCGGGCCGCAGGGCTGCTGGCCCGTGCGACGGTTGAAGAGCTTCTCAATTGCTGGAGCGCTCTGGACACCAAGCCGCAAGTAGAAAAGGTGCGTGGACCGGAAACCGGGCTCGTCATGGTGCGCGGAAAGATCGGCGGCGGCGGTTCGCCCTTCAATCTCGGAGAAGCGACCGTGACGCGCGCCACTGTCAAGCTTGCCTCCGGTACGATCGGCCATGCCCATGCGCTCGGCACCAGCCGCAAGCAGGCGTGGTATGCAGCAATCGCCGATGCGCTTTGGCAGGAAGAGACGACCCGTCCTCTCGTTGAGCGCGAGGTCCTCTCGGTGGTCGCGTCTCGTCTTGAAAAACGCAAGACCAGCGCCATTCAGCAAACCGCCGCAACCCGCGTCGATTTCTTCACCATGGTACGGGGAGACGACTAATGTCCGCCAAAGCAAACATCGTAACTGGCGGCTTTTCCGATCCGGTCTTCGATTCCCAGCACATCTTCAAGGCGGCCATGGACGGCATGGCACGGCCGGGAAGGCTGCAGTCGTTCGATCTGCCGATCCAGCCGCCAAGCCCTCTCGGCAAGGCCGCTGGCGGCATTCTTCTTACCCTTTGCGATTACGAGACGCCTGTTTGGATGAACGGTGCCTTTTCGAAATCCGTCGTTCCAAGCTGGCTGAGCTTCCATACCGGAGCGCAGATGGCGCCCACCAAGGCTGACGCCCGTTTCGCGGTTCTGGATGCCGGAAGCACGCTGTCCTCCTTCGATCTCTTCGCTCAGGGTAGCCAGGAATATCCCGACCGCTCCGCAACCGTGATCATCGAAGTACCGGATCTGACAAGCGGCCCAGCCTTGCGCCTTTCCGGACCCGGTATCCGCGAGAGCGAGATCATCCGCCCTTCGGGCCTGCCCGGCATCTTCGTGCGGCTTTGGAGCGAGAACCGCGCGGTCTTCCCCCGCGGCGTCGATGTCATCCTCACCTGCGGCAGCCACTTCATCTGCCTGCCGCGCTCCACCCGTATAAAGACGGAGGCCTGAGCTATGTATGTTGCCGTAAAGGGCGGAGAAACCGCCATTGCCAATGCACACCGCCTGCTTGCCGATCGTCGTCGTGGAGACCGCAACCTGCCGGCCATGACGATCGGCCAGATCGTCGAGCAACTCGGCCTTGCCGTCGACCGGGTAATGGCGGAAGCCTCGCTGTACGATCGGGCGCTCGCGGCGCTCGCTGTCAAGCAGTCGCGCGGCGACATGATCGAAGCGATCTTCCTGCTGCGCGCCTATCGCACCACGCTGCCGCGTTTCGGCTATTCCAACCCGGTGGAAACGGGCGAGATGCTGGTCGAGCGTCGCGTGTCGGCCACCTACAAGGATCTGCCCGGCGGCCAGTTGCTCGGCCCGACTTTCGATTACACCCACCGCCTGCTTGATCCGTCGCTGCTTGAGGATGGAGAGGTTGAGGAGCCTGTTCTGCGCGATTCAGAACCTGAGCACGTCATGCGCGTGTCCGAAATTCTGGCGGAAGAAGGCCTGATCGAAAGCGACGGTGAAATGCCTGAGGAGCATATTCCAGGCGACCTCACCCGCGAGCCCATGGAGTTTCCCATGGCGCGAGACCTGCGTCTGCAATCGCTTGCACGTGGCGATGAAGGCTTTCTTTTAGCGTTGGCCTATTCGACACAGCGTGGCTATGGCCGCAACCACCCCTTTGTCGGCGAGGTACGGATTGGCGAGGTCGAGGTGGAGCTGGATATTCCCGAACTCGGCTTTGCCGTTTCCATCGGCGATATTCAGGTCACCGAATGCCAGATGGTCAACCAGTTCAAGGGATCAGCCAAGGCACCACCGCAATTCACACGCGGCTACGGCCTCGTTTTCGGTCAAAGCGAGCGCAAGGCCATGGCGATGTCGCTGGTGGACCGCGCTCTGCGAGCGGATGAATTTGGAGAAGACAGGACCGCGCCGGCGCAGGACGAAGAATTTGTGATTTCACATGCGGACAATGTTCAGGCGACGGGCTTTGTGGAGCATTTGAAACTCCCGCACTACGTCGATTTCCAGGCTGAACTTGGTCTCGTCAGGAAGATGCGCGCCGACTTTGAAGCTGCGCAAAGATCAGATGAAAGTTGGTTGAATGATGCTGCCGAATAAAGGCTTGGTCTTAGCGCTGCTCGTTGAACCAGTAAGCGCAAAACACGCTGGACGCTGCAAATACAGTGAAGAACAGCGCGATGAGAATTCCGATCTCCATGATCATTTACTCCTGACATCCGTTGTGACTTACGGAAGGACAACGCACGATGCTTGAAGAAGTTTCATTTGAAGAGAACTTCACCGATGAAGGTCTCGCAACGTACAATTTTGCCTATCTGGACGAACAGACCAAGCGGATGATCCGCCGCGCTATTCTGAAGGCGATTGCGATCCCAGGCTATCAGGTGCCCTTCGCTTCGCGCGAAATGCCCATGCCCTATGGCTGGGGCACGGGCGGCGTGCAGGTGACCGCCGCAATCCTCGGACCGAAGGATGTGTTGAAGGTCATCGACCAAGGCGCGGATGATACGACCAATGCCGTCTCCATCCGTGCCTTCTTTCAGAAGGTCGCCAATGTCGCGGTCACGACGCACACGAAGGATGCCACCGTCATCCAGACGCGTCACCGCGTTCCCGAAGAAACGCTGACGGAAGGTCAGGTGCTGGTCTATCAGGTGCCGATCCCTGAGCCTTTGCGCTTCCTCGAGCCGCGCGAGACCGAGACCCGCGTCATGCACGCGCTGGAAGAATATGGCCTCATGCATGTGCGCCTGTATGAAGACATCGCCCATAATGGCCGGATTTCGCGCACCTATGCCTATCCGGTGAAGGTCGCAGGGCGTTACGTGATGGACCCGTCGCCGACGCCGAAATTCGACAATCCGAAAATGCACATGTCGGAAGCCTTGCAGCTCTTCGGTGCTGGGCGTGAAAAGCGCATTTATGCAGTGCCGCCTTTTACCGAAGTCGTCAGTCTCGATTTCGACGATCATACCTTCGAAATTCAAACCTTCGACAAGCCATGCGCGCTCTGCGGCGCGGACAATGTCTATCTCGATGAGGTCATCCTCGATGATCGGGGCGGGCGCATGTTCGTCTGCTCCGATACCGACCATTGCGAAGATCGGCGCGAACATGGCCATCGCGGCCATTTGCTGGCCGATGTAAAGGAGGCCGCAGAATGAGCGACCAGCCGCTGTTGAAAGTTCGCGACGTTTCCAAATATTACGGCGACCGCGCCGGGTGCCGCAACGTCTCATTCGATCTTTGGCCGGGAGAAGTCCTGGCGATCGTAGGCGAATCCGGTTCCGGCAAGACGACGCTGCTGAACTGCATCTCGACCCGGCTGATGCCGACGACCGGCAGCGTCGAATATCGCATGCGCGACGGGTCTCTGCGCGATCTTTACCACATGGGCGAGGCGGAGCGCCGTTTCCTCATGCGTACCGATTGGGGCTTCGTTCACCAGAATCCGGCAGACGGTCTGCGCATGACGGTATCGGCCGGCGCCAATGTCGGCGAACGGCTGATGGCGGTCGGTAACCGCCATTATGGCAATATCCGCAACACCGCCAGCGAATGGCTTGAGCGGGTCGAGATCAGCACCGACCGCATCGACGACCAGCCCCGCGCCTTTTCCGGCGGCATGCGCCAGCGCCTGCAAATCGCGCGCAACCTCGTGACCTCGCCACGCCTGGTCTTCATGGACGAGCCGACCGGCGGTCTGGATGTCTCGGTGCAGGCACGGCTTCTCGATCTCGTTCGCGGTCTGGTCACCGATCTCGGCCTGTCCGTCATCGTCGTCACCCATGACCTTGCGGTCGCGCGTCTCTTGTCGCATCGTATGATGGTGATGAAGGACGGCAACGTCATCGAGCAGGGCTTGACTGACCGGGTACTGGACGACCCGCGCGAGCCTTATACCCAGCTCCTCGTTTCCTCGATCCTGCAGGTGTGACATGCCGACCCCTCTCATTGTTTCAGAAGTCTTCAAAAGCTTCACCATGCATCTGCGCGACGGTATCGAGCTGCCGGTGGTGCGCAATGTAAACTTCTCCGTCCAGGCTGGCGAATGCGTCGTGCTTGGCGGCCCGTCGGGGATCGGCAAAAGCTCCGTCCTCAAGATGCTCTATGGCAATTACGCCATCGATAGCGGCCAGATCCTCATCAAGCATGAGGGCCAGATGGTCGATATCGGCAGTGCCGCACCGCGCACCGTGCTCGAGGTTCGTCACCGCAGCCTTGGCTATGTCAGCCAGTTCCTGCGCACCGTCCCGCGTGTCGCCGCCGTCGATGTGGTGGCGGAGCCGCTGCTTGCCCGAAAAGTTCCGGTTGAAGAGGCACGCGAGCGGGCAGGGGAGTTGCTGTCCAAACTCAATCTGCCACGGGAACTGTGGTCCCTGCCGCCTGCCACCTTCTCCGGTGGCGAACAGCAGCGCGTCAACATCGCTCGCGGCTTCATCACCGACCACGCTATTCTGCTGCTGGACGAACCGACGGCCTCGCTCGATGCCGCGAACCGCAAGGTGGTGGTGGAGATGATCCGGCAAAAGAAGTCCGAGGGGACAGCGCTGCTTGGCATCTTCCATGATGAGGAAGTGCGTGAAGCCGTCGCCGACCGCATTCTCGATGTCTCGCAGTTCTCACCCAGAAAGATTGCAGCATGAGCGTCAAAGTTGGCCTGGAGCCCGCTATACACGAAACCGCCCGTGTCACGAACTCGAAGATCGGCCGCTACACCGAAGTGTCGGAGCGCTGCCGCATCGAAGAAGTGGAGATGGACGATTACTCCTACATCATGCAGGACGGCGCCGTCTGGTGCGCCACCATCGGCAAGTTCGTCAACATTGCCGCCTCGGTGCGCATCAACGCCACCAACCATCCCATGTCGCGCGCGACGCTGCATCACTTCACCTACCGCGCCCATAACTACTGGGACGATGCGGAGGACGAGACGGAGTTCTTTGCTGCAAGACGTGCAAGACGCGTGATCATCGGCCACGATGTCTGGATCGGCCATGGCGCGACCATTCTGCCTGGTGTCACCATCGGCAATGGTGCGGTTGTCGGTGCCGGTGCCGTGGTCTCCAAAGACGTTGCGCCCTACACCATCGTCGGCGGTGTCCCGGCAAAGCTGATCCGACGCCGCTTTCCCGAAGAGATCGGCGAGCGTATGGACAGGCTCGCCTGGTGGGATTGGGATCATGCGAGACTTCGCGCCGCTCTTGAAGACTTCCGGTCGCTCGAAGCGGATGCATTTCTGGCCAAATATGACGGGTAAGCCAAACCCGTCTGCCGCAACGTTAGCCCTGTAATAATTTCTTCATCAAACTGACATTGGCGCTTCATGCACCCCTGATAGGCCGAATCCGAAATAACGAGACTGGATTTGGCCTATGACTTTTCACCTCAAGCAGGTAACGCGCCGTTTCGGCAAATCGACTGCGGTCGACAGCGTGACGCTCGATATTCCCCAAGGCCAGATGGTCGGCGTCATCGGGCGTTCGGGTGCGGGCAAATCCACCCTCCTTCGCATGATCAACCGGCTGGTCGATCCGTCATCCGGCTCCATCCATTTCGGCGATCTCGAGGTCTCGTCGCTGCGTGGCGCGGAGCTGCGCCACTGGCAGCGCGATTGCGCCATGATCTTCCAGCAGTTCAATCTCGTTCCGCGTCTGGACGTTCTGACCAACGTCATGCTCGGCCGTCTCAATCACCGTTCAACGGTCCTGAGCCTGCTCAGCATCTTCACCACCGAAGAACGTTTGATGGCGATTTCAGCGCTTGAGCGCCTCGGCATCGAACATGTTGCGATGCAGCCAGCGGGCACACTATCGGGCGGCCAGCAGCAGCGTGTGGCGATCGCACGTGCGCTGATGCAGTCGCCGCGCATGCTGCTTGCCGACGAGCCGATTGCGTCGCTCGATCCTTTGAACGCCAAGATCGTCATGGATGCGCTACGCGATATCAATGAGCGCGAAGGCATCACCGTCATCACCAACCTTCATACGCTCGACACGGCCCGCAATTATTGTGAGCGCATCATCGGCATGACGGCCGGTCGCGTTGTCTTCGACGGCACGCCTGCCGAGCTTGATGCCCGTGCGGTGAAGGAAATCTACGGCACGGACTCGCAAGGGGCAGGCGTCGACGAAACCATGACGTCAACCAGCATCACCATCGAAGGCGCACAGCTTGGCGCGCGCGCCCCACACCCATCTGCCGGTCCTGAAGCTTCCGCCCCCAAGCCGCTTTCCATGGCTGGACTGTAAGGACTGCACAGCATCGATCGCCCGCGTCAGGGGCGCCCAATATCCACATTCCATATCGTGTCAAACTCCGGCTCGCCGGAACAACGGAGATAAATCCATGTTGAAGAAAGCTCTTCTTTCTGCGGTCGCGCTTGGCCTTTTGGCTGGTTCGGCTCTTGCTCAAGACGTCAAGGTTCTGCGCATCGGTCTCGATGGCGGCGAAAACTCCAACGACCAGCTGCGCAACGCGCAGTGCATCGCCGATGGCCTGAAGGCTGCGACCGGTGTTGAGCAGGTTCAGCTCTTCCCGTCGCCGGATTACAACGGCGTCATTCAGGGTCTGCTCGGCGGCACCATCGATATCGCCTCCATGGGTGCATCTTCATACGCGAAGATTGCCATTCAGGACCCGAAGGCTGTGGATCCGATCCTGACCTACACCGGCGCTGATGGCTCCAGCGGTTATTACACCATCATGGTGGCCCGCAAGGATTCTGGCATCAAGTCTCTGGCAGACGCCAAGGGCAAGAAGCTCGGTTTCGCCGATCCTGACTCCACCTCCGGCTACCTGATCCCGAACGTTGCGCTGCCGAAGGAAACCGGCAAGCCGGTCAAGGAATACTTCTCCGAAACCGGCTTCGGTGGCGGTCATGAGAACCTCGTTCTCGCCGTTCTCGACAAGAAGTTCGATGTCGGCACCACCTTTGGCTCTGGCGTTGGCAAGTGGGAAGAAGGCTACAGCTCCGGCAACCTTCACCAGATGGTCGCCAAGGGCAATCTCGACATGGACGATCTGGTCGAAGTCTGGAAGTCACCACTGATCCCGAACGGCCCGCTGATGGTTGCCAACAAGGTTGGCGAGCCGATGAAGCAGAAGATCGAGAACTTCTTCCTTGAACTGCCGAAGAAGGATCTGGCCTGCTTCCAGGGCTTCACCCAAGGCAAGAACAAGGAATACATCAAGGTAGACGCGTCCTTCTACCAGACCATCATCGATGCCCGTAAGGCCGTTATCGGCGGCTGATTGCCGACACGTGCATGAGACGGCGGCGGCGTCGAGAAGACGCCGCCGTTTTTTTAAAAGGGCATCTCCGGCGAGCTTGTCTTTGGCCTGCACCCGGACATGTCGGAAAACCGTAAGTTGGAGCAGTGGCGGTAAGACCTCGTCACCCAGACGCTCGCGCAAGGGACGCCAGGATATGGCCAGCACGCCAATCACGCATGATAGACTGAACGAGACCTCGAAAAAGGTCATGCGTCATTACCAGCAACAGCTGATGACGCGGCGTATCTACACCGGCATCGCCATTGTCGTCTTTCTGGCGCTTCTCTTCGCATCGCTGGATTTCGCCAACAGCGCCAATTCCGGCAAGTTCTTCGAGCGGCTGCCCTATTTCTTCGACTTCATGAAGACCTTCCTGCCGAACAGCCCGATGGAAGTCGTGCGCGCCATGTTCGACCTGCCATCGCCCTATGCCGATGGATCCCTGAAATATGACTATGTGTCTGAGCGGGTCTATATCGGCGACGGCTTCTACATTCCGCATTTCTTCTACCAGCTTGTCATCACGCTGAACATCGCGCTGGTCTCGACGCTGATCGGCACGGCCTTCGCTTTCGCGCTGTGCTTCTTTGCCTCCACCAATCTGGTCGGCGCAGGTGCCGTGCGTTTTGCCGTTAGACGTATGCTGGAAGTGATGCGCGCCTTCCCGGAAATCGTCATCGCCGGATTGTTGACTGCCATTCTTTCGCTCGGGCCTATTGCCGCAATCGTCGCCATCACCATTCATACCGTCGGTGCGCTCGGAAAGCTCTTTTTCGAAGTCGTCGAAAATGCCGATATGAAGCCGGATGAAGGTTTGCGAGCCTCGGGTGCCAATTGGCTGGAGCGTGTACGCTTTGCCATCGTGCCGCAGGTCCTGCCCAATTTCGTCTCCTATGCGCTGCTGCGCGCCGAAATCAATGTGCGCGCCTCCACCATCATCGGGGCCGTCGGCGGCGGCGGCATCGGTGAGGTCTTCCGCCTGGCGATCGGCAACGATCACGCGGCCAAAACCTATGCCATCATCATCATGCTGCTGGTCACCATCATCGCTGTCGATCAGTTTTCCGGCTGGCTGCGCCGCAGGCTGATCGGCCATCAATCCTTTGAATTCGGACGGGGAGCAGCTTGATGTCCACCAGCATTGTCATCAATGGTGCCGATCGCGAACGTCTTCTTTCGCAATATCCGCAGGTCTTCCAGCAGAGCTTTTTGCGCCGCTACGGACTGCTTCTAGGCCTTGTCGCAGCCGTCGCCTATCTCATCATCTGCTTCTTCGCCTTCAACGTAGGTCCGGCCTTGATGAATGGCCGATGGGACCGCGCTTCCAGCTACATTCAGGACTGGTATTCCTGGCGCGCCCAGCCGCGCCTTCGTTTCGCAGATGGCAAGGTCGTGCCGCAATGGACGAGCCGCGGACAGTATCCCGCTAACGCCAGCATCAGCTGGTTGCAGCCGCTGCCGGATGGTGGATATAGCGTGATCTTTGGCGGCCAGCAGAACCGAATCGATATCACGCCGACACAGGCCGATGTTTATATCGACGGCAAGCTCTATCCGGTGACAATCGGCGCAGACCGCGTCACAGCCCCCGCGGGATCGCCCGCGCAGATCCGTCAGGACGAAAACAAGGTTGTGGTCGAATATGGGTTTGCCGGTCAGGCGGAAATCCGCACCTCGCAACTTTACGTCCAGCGCCGCTTCCTCGGTTGGGCCAATTTCTTCTTCGACACACGCTCGCAGTTCTGGGGTAAGAGTTGGGGTGAACTCGCCTCGCTTGCGCTGTGGCAACCCCGCATCGATCCAGCGCAGTCCAACATCTCCAAGATGGCCGATGACTTCCTGGGCAACGATGCCTGGCAGCATGAGGATATCCTCTTCAAGCTGTTGCAGACCCTGGTTATGGCCTTCCTCGGCACACTTCTGGGAACGCTCTTCGCCTTCCCTCTGGCATTTATCGCCGCTCGTAACATCACTGCCAATAAGGCGGCGAATTGGGGCATGAAGCGGCTCTTCGATTTCCTGCGCTCCATCGACATGCTGATCTGGGCGCTGTTCTTTACCCGGAGCTTTGGTCCCGGACCGATCCCCGGCATCGCGGCGATCTTCTTCACCGATACCGGCGCGCTAGGAAAGGTTTATGCCGAGGCGCTGGAGAATGTCGATGACAAGCAGCGCGAGGGCGTGAAGTCGGTCGGCGCCTCGCCGGTCATCGTCAATCGCTACGGCGTCATTCCGCAGGTGCTGCCGGTATTCATCTCGCAGTCTCTCTATTTCTGGGAAAGCAACACGCGCTCGGCCACCGTTATCGGCGCGGTCGGTGCAGGCGGTATCGGTCTCAAATTGCTGGAGGCCATGCGCACCAATCAGGACTGGGACAAGGTCGCCTATATGGTGCTGCTGATCCTCATCGTCGTCTTCCTGTTCGACAATATGTCGAATGCGATCCGCTCTCGCCTCATCGGTAAAACGCACCATTAAATATGAGACTGATATCCGGCGAATTTCTCTGCCGATATCATCATTCTGTCATGGAAAAGGTCTACCCCGCACATCTGACCTTGCGGGGCCGAGACGAGTCGTCTCAAATGGCGCTTCCGCTGTTTTCATGATGTTTGAAAGTGCGACCCCGTGCGCTACGCAATCTATTTTACGCCTCCCGCCACCGATCCGCTCACTGAGACGGCATCGCGGTGGCTGGGGCGCAACGCCTTTTCCGACGAGGTGTGTGACGACTATGCCGACTTCGCAGGTGTCACCGAAGATCCAAGGCGCTATGGTTTTCACGCCACGCTGAAAGCGCCCTTCGAACTTGCCGAAGACAGAAGCGAAGCAGAACTGGTGGAGGCATTTTCAGCTTTTGCAGCCAAACGAGTCGCCTTCGATATTCCCGAAATCGTCATCGGTTCTCTCGGGCCATTCTTCGCCTTGGTTCCTGCCACACTCTATCAACCGCTTCAGGATTTCACCGCCGAGGTGGTAACGCATTTCGAACCTTTCCGCGCGCCGCTTTCCGAGCGCGACATCGCCCGTCGAAAGCCCGAAACGCTGAGCGAAAGCCAGCGCGCCAATCTTCATCGGTGGGGCTATCCTTACGTCATGGACGATTTTCGCTTCCACATGACCCTGACTGGGCCGGTGAGTGACGGGCGCAGGCAAGAGATGGCGGATATTCTCACCCAGACATTTGCCGGCTTCATTCATCGCCCGCTGACGATTTCCGGCCTTGGCCTTTTCGTTGAAAAGCAGCGGGGCGAAGTTTTCACCGTTCATAGCTGGCAGCCACTGGCTGCTCCCAATACGAAAGATGTCCGAAATGGCTGAACATGTCCTATCCAATGCGCGCATCGTGCTGTCCGACGATGTCGTCCAAGGCTCCGTCCTGATCCGCGATGGCGTGATTGCCGATATCAGTGAGGGTGGATCGAAAACGGGCGAAGATTTCGACGGCGACTATCTGATTCCCGGCCTCGTCGAACTGCACACCGACCATCTGGAGCAGCACTATTCTCCACGCCCCGGTGTGACCTGGGACAAGATCGCCGCCATTCAGGCGCATGACGCGCAGGTCGCATCGTCCGGCATCACAACCGTCTTCGATTGCCTGCGTCTTGGCTCGGACGAGGATGGCGGCTTTGCCCGCGGCGAAATGCGCGACATGGCCAATGCCATCGAAAAAGCCAAGGGTGAAGATCGTCTTCGCTCCGATCACCTGCTGCATCTGCGCTGCGAAGTCGCCTCCGCCGACGTGCTGGAGCATTTCGAAGACTTCGAAAACGATCCGCATGTGCGGCTGATTTCGCTGATGGACCATTCCCCGGGCCAGCGTCAGTTCCAGACGATGGATCAGTACGTCATGTTCTATCAAAAGAAGCGTGGCTTGAGCGACGAAGCCTTCAAGGCCTTTGTCGATCGACGCGTTTCCGCCTCGCAAAAATTCTCCGGCAAGCACCGTGATTATCTGTCGGCCCGCTGCGCCGAACGCGGCATCACCGTTGCCAGTCATGACGATGCGACGGAAGCCCATGTCGAGGAGGCCATCGGCCACGGCGTGCGTCTTGCCGAATTTCCAACCAGCGTCGAAGCCGCCAAGGCGTCCCACACCGCTGGCATGAGCGTACTGATGGGCGCGCCGAACATCGTTCGCGGCAAATCCCATTCCGGCAATATTGCTGCACGCGATCTCGCCGAACTCGGCGTTCTCGATGTGCTGTCGTCGGACTACGTACCCTTCAGCCTGCTCTATGCGCCCTTCCTGCTGGCCGATCAGGTGGAAGGCATTACCCTTCCCAAGGCTCTGTCCATGGTCACGGCAACGCCCGCAAAGACGGTGGGCCTGACGGATCGCGGTTCAATCGCCGAAGGCCTGCGCGCCGATCTCGTGCGGGTTCGTCGCGAAAGCGGCGTGCCGGTGGTGCGGAGCGTCTGGCGACAAGGAAAACGTGTCGCATGAGCTTAGCATCGCCAGACTCAAGCTTACCAAGCCCCGACAGGGTGGGAACCATGATCGTTGTCGTCGGTCCGAGCGGCGCCGGCAAGGATACGCTCATCGATTATGCCGCAGAACGCTTGCGGCATAATCCCGACGTGAATTTCGTCCGGCGCGTCATCACCAGAGACAGCGATGCGGGTGGTGAGAACCATCAGGGCTGTACCGAAGACGCTTTTGAGCGGGAAAAGCTAGCCGGCGAATTTTGTGTGTCATGGAGCGCCCATGGCCTGCATTACGGCATTCCCGCCTCGGTCAAAGAGCATTTGAAGCATGGTGGCGTGGCGGTCGCCAACGGCTCGCGCTCGGCGCTGCCGCATTTCAGAAGTGCTTTCCCGTCATTGAAGGTGGTTGTGGTCACGGCCCGGCCGGAAATCCTCTCTGCGAGGCTCGCCAATCGTGGGCGTGAGAGCATGGCCGAAATTATGGGCCGGCTCGATCGTAAGGTTGAGGTGCTCTGCGACGATGTCGATGTGACAACAATCGACAATAGTGGCGAGATCGAAGAGGCCGGCTCCGCTTTGCTCGCCCTCGTTCAGGATTACCTGCCTGCCCGATAACACCCCAGTCACAAAAAGCTACGTCGCTCCTTCGCCACGATATCCTGGAGAAACTGCACCACCGTTCTGACGCGCGCTAGCTGCCGGGCATTTTCGTGATATGCCGTCCAGTAGGAGCGTCGAATGGACATGTGCGGAAGAAGACGAACCAGAGCCGGATCGTTTCGGGCAATGTAATCGTGCAGGATGCCGATGCCCGCGCCGGAGCGGACGGCTTCCGTCTGCCCGATCGCGCTCGAGACCGCAAAGCTCGGATCCCAGTCCCGCATGATTTCTTCGGTGAAATTGAGCGACGGGGAGAAAATCAGATCCTCGACATAGCCGATACGCCGGTGCTGTCTCAGCGCCTCGACGCTGTCAGGAAATGGGTGTTGCTCCAGATAGCTCTTCGCCGCATAGAGCCCGAGCGAGTAATCCGTCAGTTTGGAAAAGACCAGCCGCCCCTGTTCGGGTCGCTCGATCGTGATCGCAATATCGGCCTCGCGTTGGGAGAGTGAAAAGGAGCGCGGGATGGGCACTAGCTCGATTTTGAGTTCAGGATGCCGCGCTGTCAGTTCTCCAAGCCGCGGCGCGAGGAAGGAAACCCCAAAGCCATCCGGCGCGCCGATGCGCACGGTGCCGCTAATCGACGCGACACCCTGACCAAGCGCTGCCTGCACCGAAAGCATCTCCGTTTCCATCCGCTCGGCAGCCACGAGAAAGCGGCTACCGTCTTCGGTCAGCACACACCCCGTGGTGGTTCGAAGAAACAGCTGACACCCAAGCGCTGCCTCCAGCGCGGTGACCCGGCGGCTTAGCGTCGCATGATTGACGCCGAGCAGTTTCGCAGCTGCGAGGAATTGCCCGCTCCGCGCCACACTGAGAAAAATTCGCACATCGTCCCAGTCCATCGCTGCGCCTTGTGTCTATTTATGCACAACGGATGCGTATTCCTGGCCATTGATTTGTGCAACTCAAAACAGGATGGTGCAGCATCTAAAAGATCTTTGGAGGACACCATGAACGAGATCGGCCATTTCATTGACGGCAAGCGCGTGGCAGGCACGAGTGGCCGCACGTCGAATGTCTTCAACCCGGCAACTGGCGAAGTGCAGGCAACGGTCGCGCTGGCAAGCGACGCGGAAATCCTTGCCGCGGTTCAGAGTGCCAAGGCCGCGCAGCCCAAATGGGCGGCAACCAACCCCCAGCGCCGCGCCCGCGTCTTCTTCAAGTTCGTAGAACTTCTCAACAAGAACATGGATGAGCTGGCGGTTCTTCTCTCCAGCGAACACGGCAAGACAGTGGAAGATTCCAAGGGCGATATCATTCGCGGCCTGGAAGTTTGCGAATTTGTCTGCGGCATTCCGCATCTCGCCAAGGGCGAGTTCACTGAGGGTGCCGGCCCGGCGATCGACATGTACTCGATCCGCCAGCCGGTCGGCATCGGCGCGGGCATCACGCCGTTCAACTTCCCGGCCATGATCCCGATGTGGATGTTTGCGCCGGCGATAGCCTGCGGCAACGCCTTTATCCTCAAGCCCTCCGAGCGCGATCCTTCTTTGCCGATTCGTCTTGCCGAACTGATGATCGAAGCGGGACTGCCAGCCGGCATCCTTAACGTCATCAATGGCGACAAGAGCGCAGTGGATGGCCTTTTGACCAACCCGGATATCGGCGCCGTCTCCTTCGTCGGCTCCACGCCGATTGCCCGTTACGTCTATGGAACGGCCGCGATGAACGGCAAGCGCGCCCAGTGCTTCGGCGGCGCCAAGAACCACATGATCATCATGCCGGATGCCGATCTCGATCAGGCGGTCAACGCGCTGATGGGTGCTGGCTACGGTTCTGCTGGCGAACGCTGCATGGCTGTGTCTGTTGCCGTGCCGGTCGGTGAAGACACCGCCAACCGTCTGGTTGAAAAGCTGATCCCGCAGATCGAAGCCTTGAAGATCGGTCCTTATACTGACGACAAGGCCGACATGGGTCCGCTCGTTACAAAGGAAGCTCAGGCACGCGTGAAGGGCCTGATCGACAGTGGTGTGGAGCAGGGCGCAAAGCTTCTGGTCGATGGCCGCGATTTCAAGCTTCAGGGCTATGAGAACGGCTACTTCGTCGGCGGCTGCCTGTTCGACCACGTCACGCCGGACATGGATATCTACAAGCAGGAAATCTTCGGACCGGTTCTCTCTGTCGTCCGCGCCCAGAATTATGAAGAAGCACTCGATCTGCCGATGAAGCATGAATACGGCAACGGTGTTGCCATCTTCACCCGCGACGGCGATGCCGCCCGCGATTTCGCCTCCCGCATCAATATCGGCATGATCGGCGTCAACGTGCCGATCCCGGTTCCGCTTGCCTATCACTCCTTCGGTGGCTGGAAAGCCTCGAGCTTCGGCGACCTCAACCAGCACGGCACGGATTCGATCAAGTTCTGGACCAAGACCAAGACGATCACCGCCCGCTGGCCATCCGGGATCAAGTCGGGCGCTGAATTCGTCATGCCGACGATGAAGTGATGCGGTTTTTAGTGTGAAAGATGGAGGCCCCGTTCGCGCGGGGCCTTTCTTTTGGTAGCCCCGAATTCCCCCTCGGGTCATCCTCCGGCTTGACCCGAGAATCCATTTTTCCCAACCACGTTAATGGCTTATAAATCCTCGGCTCAAGGAGGATGACGGTTAAGAGGGAAGTTGGCCGTCATCTCTAAGCAGAGCGTCGCTTGAGCTTATCCCTTCTCGAGCGCTAAGCAGCCCCTTGGAGTCGTATTTCATAGCAGACGATATTCTCTGCCGTGACACTGGCATCTTCTCCAACGAGCACGCAATCCATCGCCTCTAACTCCACTGCCTCATCCTTGCTGGTGAGCGTGACGGGACCCGTCGCCAGAAGATACATCGTCTCCCCACGCTCACAGCCACGCACCGAGAACGAGCCCGTCTTCCTTGCCACGCTATGCACAAAACGTCCACGGCGGGTCATGACGTTGAGATCGGTGATCGCGCCATCCAGAAGCGTGGCGTCGACAGGAACATCGGCGGCAAATCGAAGCGGATCGCTTTCCATCGTCAAAAGAACCGGTGCCGCACCATCGATGGTGAGCGACATGCCGTGCCCGGAGAGAATCGATAGCGTTCGATCGATCTCGGGAAAGAGAGAGAAGGCGGCGTCATTGGCGACGCTCGCCATGCTGATCCGCCACGCGAATCCATCCATCGATGCGCCGGGTGGAAAAACGGCGATTTCCACCGTCTCTCCCTTGCCGTTCTTCCACGGCATGCGCTTGTAGTCGCAGGCGCGAAGCCGCTTCATCGCTCAGTTCCCCAGAATGCCGGGCAGGCGAAGGCCCTTCTCCCTGGCGCAGTCGAGCGCAATGTCGTAACCGGCATCCGCGTGACGCATTACGCCGGTCGCCGGGTCGTTCCACAGCACCCGCTCCAGGCGGCGTGCCGCATCATCCGTGCCATCGGCGCAGATAACGACACCCGAATGCTGCGAGAAGCCCATGCCGACACCGCCGCCGTGGTGCAGCGACACCCAGGTGGCGCCCGAGGCGGTGTTGAGGAGCGCGTTCAACAGCGGCCAGTCGGACACGGCATCCGAACCATCCTTCATCGCCTCCGTCTCGCGGTTGGGTGACGCGACCGAGCCGGAATCCAGATGGTCGCGACCGATGACGACAGGGGCTTTCAACTCGCCGTTCTTCACCATCTCGTTAAAGGCAAGTGCCAGGCGATGACGATCGCCAAGGCCAACCCAGCAAATGCGTGCCGGCAGGCCTTGGAAGGCGATGCGCTCGCGCGCCATGTCCAGCCAGTTGTGGAGGTGCTTGTTGTCCGGCAGCAGCTCCTTCACCTTCGCATCGGTCTTGTAGATATCTTCCGGATCGCCCGAGAGGGCGGCCCAGCGGAACGGCCCGATGCCGCGGCAAAAGAGCGGGCGGATATAGGCAGGCACGAAACCGGGGAAGGCGAAGGCATTTTCAAAGCCTTCTTCCTTGGCGACCTGGCGGATATTGTTGCCGTAGTCGAGCGTTGGAACACCGGCGTTCCAGAAATCCACCATGGCCTGAACCTGCGTCTTCATAGAGGCACGGGCCGCAGCTTCCACCGCCTTCGGATCGCTTTCCTGCTTGGCACGCCATTCGGCAACGCTCCAGCCAGACGGCAGGTAGCCGTGGATCGGGTCATGGGCAGAGGTCTGGTCGGTGACGATATCCGGACGGGCACCACCCGCCTTCATCCGCTTGACGAGTTCCGGGAAGATATCGGCGACATTGCCGATCAGGCCGACGGACTTTGCTTCGCCTGCCTTGGTCCACTGGTCGATCAGTGCCAGCGCTTCATCCAGCGTATGGGCCTTGGCATCCAGATAGCGGGTGCGAAGGCGGAAATCGACGCGGGTCTCATCACACTCGACAGCAAGGCAGCATGCGCCTGCCATGACGGCGGCGAGCGGCTGCGCGCCACCCATGCCGCCAAGACCGCCGGTCAAGATCCACTTGCCCTTGAGGTTGCCGCCAAAATGCTGGCGTCCGGCCTCCACGAAGGTTTCGTACGTGCCCTGAACGATGCCCTGCGTGCCGATATAGATCCACGAACCGGCGGTCATCTGGCCGTACATGGCGAGACCCTTGCGGTCCAGTTCGTTGAAATGTTCCCAGGTGGCCCAATGTGGAACGAGGTTGGAGTTGGCGATCAGCACGCGCGGCGCGTCCTTGTGGGTGCGGAACACGCCAACAGGCTTGCCGGATTGCACCAGCAGCGTCTCGTCCTCATTGAGGTCTTTCAGCGTGGCAACGATCCGGTCGAAATCCTCCCAGGTGCGCGCAGCGCGGCCAATGCCGCCATAGACGACCAGCTCATGCGGGCGCTCGGCCACGTCCGGGTCCAGATTGTTCATCAGCATGCGAAGCGGTGCTTCGGTCATCCAGCTCTTGGCATTCAGTTCCGGACCGTGTGGTGCGCGGACTTCACGTTCGTTATGACGCGGATTTGTCATGGTTTTCCCCTTATGTCCTGAAGTTCAGCGCAAAATCTTCCATGCGCGTCAGAATGGTTTTGAGATGGGTGCGGAGCTTCGCGGCCTTGTCGCCATCATAGGCAAAGGGCGGCGTTTCGGTTTGTAGATGGGTGCATTGCGCAAGCTCCATCTGGATCGCATGCACGCCCTTGTCTGGCTGACCGTAATGGCGCGTGGTCCAGCCGCCCTTGAAGCGGCCGTTGAGAATGGAGGTGTAGCCTTCGGCGGCAGTCGTCACATCGACGGCAATGGCTTCCACTGCTGGATTGCAGGTTTTGCCCATATCCGTTCCGATGTTGAAATCCGGTAGCTTGCCCTCGAAGAGAAAGGGAATATGCGAGCGGATGGAATGGCAATCGTAGAGAATGGCAATGCCATGGATCGCCTTCACCCGCTCGATCTCCGCTGCCAGCGCCGCGTGATAAGGCGCATGGAAATTCTCGAGCCGATAAGCGATATCCGCTTCTTTTGGCGCTTCACCCTCTTTCCAGATCGCCTTGCCGTCGAAGTCGGTTTCGGGAACGAGGCCGGTCGTGTTCTGGCCCGGGTAAAGGCTGGTGCCGGAAGGATCGCGGTTGGCGTCGATAACATAGCGGTGGAACGTGGCACGCACCGTCGTCGCGTCGGCAAGCAGACCGGCGTAAAGTTCGTGAATATGCCAGTCTGTGTCTGCCAGCAGCCGGCCATTGTCGTTTAGCCGCTCCCGGATGTCTGGTGGAACGTCCGTGCCAGTGTGAGGCAGGCCGAGTATGATGGGCGATCGACCGTGGTGGATATCGACGACGGCCATCTCAAGCCTCCAGCTTCGGCAGAATGCCGGCCGAAATCGCATCGACCAGCGCTCCGGTGGCGATAAGATCGGACGCGGCTTTCAGATCGGGCGCCATGTAGCGGTCTTCTTCCAGCGAAGGGATCGCGGCGCGCAGCACTGACATGGCCTTCTGCAGTTCAGGGCTCGTCGTCAACGGGCCACGCAGCTCGACGCCCTGCACCGCGGACAAGGCCTCGATGCCCAAGATGGCAAAGAGGTTTTCCGTCATCGCAAGCAGGCGGCGCGCGCCGTGGCAGGCCATGGACACGTGGTCTTCCTGATTGGCGGAGGTTGGCGTGGAATCCACCGATGCCGGGTGTGACATCTGCTTGTTCTCGCTCATCAGCGCAGCCGATGTCACTTCGGCAATCATCAGGCCGGAATTCAGGCCGGGCTTCTTGGATAGAAACGCAGGCAGTCCGTAGGAGAGGGCGGGATCGACGAGAAGCGCGATACGGCGCTGGGCAATTGCGCCGATTTCACAGATCGCAAGGGCTGTCTGGTCCGCGGCAAATGCCACCGGCTCCGCATGGAAATTGCCGCCGGAGACGACGGAATTGTCGGAGAGAACCAGCGGATTGTCGGTCACCGCATTGGCTTCGATTTCCAGTGTCTTTGCCACTTGGCGCAGGAGATCGAGGCATGCACCATCGACCTGCGGCTGGCAGCGAATGCAGTAGGGGTCCTGCACGCGCTCGTCGCCTTCGATGTGGCTGACGCGAATTTCCGATCCTTCCAGCAATTGCCGAAGAGCCGAACCCGCATCGATCTGGCCCTTATGGCCGCGAAGCGTGTGAATATCGGGATGGAAAGGCGCCGAAGACCCCATGGCCGCATCGGTGGACAGCGCGCCAGTGATGAGCGCTGCCTGTGCCGCACGGTGTGCGCGGAAGAGACCGGCAAGTGCCAGAGCGGTCGATGTCTGCGTGCCGTTGATCAGCGCAAGTCCTTCCTTCGCCGCCAGAACGACGGGCGACAGACCGGCTTTTGCCAGCGCGTCGCGGGCGGCCATCTGCTCACCACCAACGAAGGCCTCGCCTTCGCCCATCATCACCGCTGCCATATGGGCAAGCGGAGCGAGATCGCCCGAAGCGCCGACCGAGCCCTTTTCCGGGATCAGGGGAATAACACCCTTTTCCAGCATGGCTTCGATCAGCCGCACCAGTTCCAGCCGAACGCCGGACGCACCGCGACCGAGCGAAATCAGCTTTAGCGCCATGATAAGCCGCACGACGTTCTCTGGCAGGGGCGCGCCGACGCCGCAGCAGTGGGAGAGGATCAGATTGCGCTGAAGGGTCGCGACATCGGCGGCGTCGATCTTGATCGAGGCAAGTTTGCCGAAGCCGGTATTGATGCCATAGACCGGCGCATTGCCGGCGGCGATATCGGCAATACGCTTTGCCGCTTTCTCGATACCCGCATCGAAGGATGGATGAAGCTTGGCAGCACCATTCCCCCAATAGATTGTTGCCAGATCGGCAAGCGGCACAGCGCCCGGATGAAGAATGATGGTCATGGTCAGATCGTCCGTCCCTTGAAGATGCGTGCGTGAAGCGGATTGAAGCCAATGCGGTAGACGAGTTCCGCTGGGCGCTCGATACTCCAGATGGCGAGATCGGCAGATTTGCCGACTTCCAGCGTGCCCGTCTCGGAAAGAAGATTAAGAGCCTTTGCAGCATTGCGGGTCGTAGCGGTCAGGCACTCATCCACGGTCATGCGGAAGAGTGTCGCGCCCATATTCATGGTGAGCAGCAGCGATGTCAGCGGCGAGGTGCCGGGGTTGCAATCGGTGGCAAGCGCGATGTCGGCGCCTGCATCGCGAAGCGCTTGCATTGGCGGCAGATTCGTCTCGCGCAACGCATAGAACGCGCCAGGTAGGAGAACGGCAACCGTGCCGGACCGGGCAAGCGCCTTCGCACCGGCCTCATCGAGATATTCCAGATGATCGGCAGAGAGCGCACGATAAGAGGCTGCCAGTTCTGCGCCGTGAAGATTGGAAAGCTGTTCGGCATGAAGCTTGACGGGAAGGCCGAGCGCCTTCGCCTTATCGAAGACGATGCGCATTTCCCCGACGGAAAAAGCGATGCCTTCGCAAAAGCCATCGACCGCATCGATGAGTTTTTCCTGATGGGCGCGTTCCATACCAGGCAATACAACGCCGGCTATGTAATCCGCGTTTCGGCCCTTATATTCGGCGGGCGTCGCATGCGCGGCGAGATAGCTGGTGACCACGCGAACCGGGCGCAGGGTCTCAAGCCTGCGCGCCACACGCAGCATCTTGCATTCAGTCTCTATATCCAGTCCGTAACCGGATTTGATTTCGACGGTGGAAATACCTTCGGCCAGCAACGTCTCGAGGCGGGGAAGGGCTTCCGCCACCAGTTCGTCTTCGCTCCTATTGCGGGTATCGCGCACAGAGGAGACGATCCCGCCGCCAGCCTTGGCGATCTCTTCATAGCTTGCGCCGTTGAGGCGCATCTCGAATTCCATGGCGCGGTTGCCGCCAAATACCAGATGTGTGTGGCAGTCGATCAGTCCGGGCGTGATCCAGCGGCCTTCGCAATCGATTGTCTCTGCCTGTTCGATCAGGGTGGAAGGAAGCTCGGTCTCGGGGCCGACAAACACTATCCGCCCCTCTTTTGCGACAATCGCACCGCCCTCGATAATGCCAAGGCCATCACGGTAGGGATCGAGCGTCGCAATGCGGGCATTTCGCCAGAGCGAAAGGCCGTTCTCGGCTGAGGTGGAATTCCGGTGTGCCATCAGTTTTTCCTTCCCTTCTGATCAATATGTATATACATAATGGAGGCAGAGGCAAGAGCCTGTTCGAGGAAATTGAGGAGCCGACATGTTCATCCATGCTGAAACCGCTTTGTTGCCGACGGGCTGGACAAGCAATGTCCGCCTTGAGATTGCCGACGGTAAGGTGATGTCGGTCACGCCGGATATGGAAGCGCTCGCGGATGACCAGCGGCACGCCGTAATTGTTCCTGCGATGCCGAACCTGCACAGCCACGCCTTTCAGCGCGCCATGGCCGGCATGGTGGAGCGGCGCGGTGCTACGCAAGACAGCTTCTGGAGCTGGCGCACGCTGATGTACCGCTTTGCCCTGTCTATGACGCCAGAGCAGGTGGAGGCCGTAGCTGCCCAGCTTTACATGGAAATGCTCGAAACCGGTTTCGGTCGCGTGGGCGAGTTTCACTACCTCCATCATGATAAGGATGGAGGGCACTACGACAATATTGCGGAGCTCGCAGAACGGATCGCCGCCGCAGCATCGCAGACGGGCATCTCTCTAACATTGCTGCCGGTGCTCTACGCCCATTCCGGTTTCGGCGGTCAGCCTCCGGTTGATGGCCAACGCCGCTTCATCAATTCGACCGACAGTTTTTCCCAGCTTTTGGAGGGCTGCCGCAGGGCCGTTTCAGGCCTGCCGGACAGCGTGATCGGCGTCGCTCCGCACAGCCTGCGCGCCGTCACGCCGGAAGAGCTGATCTTTGCTGCGCAATTGGCTCCAGATGCGCCGCTCCACATTCACATTGCCGAGCAGGTGAAAGAGGTCGAAGACTGCATCGCCTGGTCCGGTATGCGTCCCGTGGAATGGCTGCTGGACAATGCCGACGTCACCAACCGCTGGTGCCTCATCCACGCGACCCATATGACGGAAGCGGAAACACGCGGTGTTGCGGAGAGGGGTGCGATCGCCGGTCTTTGTCCCATCACGGAGGCCAATCTCGGCGACGGTACTTTTTCCGCGGTTGAGTTCCTCAAGCATGGGGGCGCTTTCGGGATCGGCTCCGACAGCAATGTGCTGATCGGCGTCGGTGAAGAATTGCGCCAACTTGAATATTCCCAGCGCTTGGCGCATCGGGCGCGCAATGTCATTGCGCCGGCCAACGGCTCGACCGGACGCACGCTGTTCGACGGCGCTCTGGCGGGTGGCGCTAGCGCTTTGGGCGCCAAGGCTGGAATTGCCGTGGGCAACGCTGCGGATTTCTGCTCATTGAACGTGGATGCCGCACCCTATCTCCAAGGTGACGACATTCTCGATGGCTGGATTTTCGGCAATCTTGTCAGGCCGTGCGACGTCTGGATCGGCGGCAAGGCCGTGGTCCGCGACGGCATCCATATCCGGCGCGATGAGATCGCACGTCGCTTCCAGCACACGATGAGGCAGCTTTTGTCCGTCTGACCTTTGCAGATGAAGCTAATATAGGCGCTGGGCGACCTTGACTTCGTAAACAAGCTCGCGGAGTCATTGCGGTCAGGGAGTTCAGACACATGCCACATTTTCTTCGCCAGCTTTCGCCGACAGGTCTCGGCGTTGCCGTCATGCTTTTTGGCATGGTGCTCTTCGCGCTCAATGACGCAATGGGCAAGTTCCTCGTCTCCACCTATAGCCTTGGCCAGGTGGTCGCCGTGCGAAGCATCGCGGCCATCGTCATCCTGCTGCCGATCGTCTGGAAGGCAGGGCTGTCGAAACTGGTGAATGTCGAGCGCCCCGGCCTGCAGGCCGCACGCGTCTTTTTCTCCACCGCGGAGCTCTTCTGTTTCTATTTCGCCGTCGCAGCACTTCCGCTTGCCGACGTCATGACCTACTGGCTGGCTGCACCCATCTATGTGGCGGCTCTCTCGCCCTTTCTTCTCGGCGAGAAAGTCGGCTGGCGGCGGTGGACGGCGATCGGCATCGGCTTCGTCGGCGTTCTGATCGCCCTGAAGCCAAGCTCCGCCTCTTTGACTAGCGCCGCCTTCTTCTCCATTCTCGGCAGCGCTGCCTTTGCCTTCATGATGCTGTCCGGTCGGCAGTTGCGCAACACGCCCGATACCGTGCTCGCCTTCTGGCAGATTATTGGGGCAGGGCTTGCAGGCGTTATCGCCATTGTCGTGACGCCGTCCGGCTGGATTGCGCTGCAATCGGGCTTCGATCTGTCGCTGCTCGCGCTTCTCGGCATCGTGGCAATGACTGCGCATGTCCTTGTCAACCGTGCGCTCAAACTTGCCGACGCGGCAACTATCGCGCCGTTGCAATACACATTGCTGCTCTGGGCCGTCATTTTCGGCTGGTTGATTTTTGGCGATGTGCCGCAGATGAGCATCGTCATCGGCGCAGGGTTGATCGTGCTGTCCGGCCTTTACATCTTCTTCCGCGAGAATGCAGTGAAGCGCAAACAGGCGAGGCTGGCGGACCAGCCAATCGAAGATTTGGTCTGAGTGCTGCGCATCTGCATTGATGGAGATGCGCCCAATACAACCTGCGGCATACAAATCCAGCTTTTCCAGGCCGTAACTGCTCGTGAACAGGTCCAAAAACAACTTTGACCTTGACGAAATCACGAAGTTGCGAGACTAGAATGACATCTTGCCCCTGACATCGGGCAAGACAAAACCTTGGTGCCGGGCCCCTCTGGCGAGAGTTTTACGGCGCTCTCGCGATGTCGGTACCGCCTGCTTATGACGCCGGCGGATGAACACCCATGAACAATCCAACCACGCATTCTGTGCTGGCGCGCAACGCCATGCACATCTCCTGCTCCTGTACCGTTGCGGGGGATTTCTGATGACGCCCACCACGCAATCCACGCTCTCCTATTTCAAATGGGCTTTTATCGTAACCGTCGTCGGCCTCATTCTCGGCGGCTATCTCGGCTGGGAAATGACCGGCACGGTAAGTGGCACGGCCACCATCTTCTTCATCTGCGCGGTTCTTGCCGTGTTGGAAATCTCGCTTTCCTTCGATAACGCCATCGTCAATGCCAACAAGTTGAAGGACATGACGCCCGAGTGGCAGCATCGCTTCCTCACTTGGGGTATTTTGATCGCCGTCTTCGGCATGCGTATCGTCTTCCCGCTTCTGATCGTCGTCATCGCCGCAAACGTCGGCCCCTGGACAGCCATGGTGATGGCAGCGACCGAACCGGATCGCTACGCCCAGATCATGCATGACGCGCATCTGCCGATTGCCGCCTTTGGCGGCACCTTCCTGATGATGGTTGGCCTCAGCTTCTTCTTCGATCATGAAAAGGACGTTCACTGGGTCCGGTGGTTCGAGGAAAAGATCGCCACCTATTCCTCGATCAAGGGCATCGAAATCGCCTTTGTTCTCATCATCATGCTGATCTTCACGCGCATCATCAGCAACAGCACCAATCCCGATCTCGGTCCGGAAGCCGCCAACGTGTTCTTCACCTCTGCCATCTGGGGCCTGTTGACCTTCCTTCTGGTGGAAGTGCTCGGCGGCGTCCTCGATCGCAGCCAGCAGATGCTGGAAGGCGCGGCAAAGGGCGGCTTCGGCGCGTTTCTGTACCTCGAAGTTCTGGATGCCAGCTTCTCGTTTGACGGCGTCATCGGCGCGTTCGCGCTGACGTCGAACCTCTTCATCATTGCCATCGGCCTTGGCATCGGCGCCATGTATGTGCGCTCCATGACCATCATGCTGGTGGAGAAAGGGACGCTTGCAGAATATCGTTACCTCGAGCATGGCGCCTTCTACGCGATCCTGATCCTTTCGGTGATCATGTATACGCAGAGCCTCGTCCACATTCCGGAAGTGATCACCGGCCTTGGCGGCGCGACGCTGATCGGCATCGCGCTGTGGTCCTCGATCCGCTATAACAAACAGGAAAAGGCCCGCGAAGCCAGTGCCGCTCATGGTGCTAAAGTCTGACAAGGCGCAAGACCCGCTGCCTCGTGAAGTGGAGTGTTTCTGCTCCTTAATTTTGCGCCTCGCTTAAAAAATCCTCTCCAGCCTCATGGGAAGATCCGAATCGGAGGCGTAGAACAGCCAAATTGTTGAAACGGCAGCTTGGCATGTTTCCTGCGTCTTGCGTTCCGAAGTCCAGAGGGGACGCGAAAGCTCAAAAGAGCAGATACCGACCGCCGCCATTTTGAAGAGGCATCTTCGATGGCGGCGGTTTTGTTTTTATTCACCGGTTGGCGCGATGATGGAGGCGGTTGATGAAAGAACGGAGACGTCCAACGTGCCAGTGGAATTGTCGCCAAGCCAGGCGCTTGGCTTGTGGCACCGCGTCGCGCTTGCCCAGGTAGAAGGCGATGCGCCCGATCTGACGCTGAGACAGACGGCCATCCTGCTTCACATCTATCTTGTCCCGCCGCCACATACTGTGCGTGGCCTCGCAACCGTGCTCGGGGTCACCAAGCCAGTGATTACCCGCGCACTGAATAGCATGGGGGCGATGGGTCTGGTGGATCGCGAACGCGATGAGAAGGATCGTCGCAACGTCGTGATCAAACGCACGGTCGCAGGCGCGCTCTATCTGGAAAAGTTCGGCGATCTGATTATTGATGAAGCACGAAAAGCCTAATGCTTGAAAGTTGCCGCATTGCCGTTCGATGAATGCGGCACAGACCTATTGAATCAGGACCGAAAGACCATGACTTCCGCCGATACCCTTGACCGCCGTCTGAATGTCTTCCGCCCCGATCTGGCGGACGAGAAGCTGAAAGGCAGGGTAGAGGCAGATCGCTTCATCAAAGGTGAGCCGGCGCAGATTGCTCTTCCCGTCGCCGGACTTAGGCCAAAGCCGGACATGGCTTCGGGGATCGACACGGAGTTGTTGCTGGGCGAGGCGATCCGCGTCTTCGACAGCACCGATGGCTGGGCTTTCGTACAGGCGGAAGCGGACGGTTATGTCGGTTATCTTCCAGAGGCGGCGGTGTGTGCCGTCGAGGAATCAACCCACATCGTCACCGCGCCTCGAACCTTTCTCTATCCTGCCGCAGAACTCAGAAAGCCGCCGGTTGCCGCACTATCCATGGGAAGCCGCCTGACCTTCGTCGGCGAAGAGGAAACGCGTGGAACACGTTACCTGATGACCGCGACAGGCGAGGGCGTGATTGCCGCCCATTGTCTTCCCGTCGATCGCATCGTTTCCAATGATTATGTCGCCGTGGCGCTTCGTTTTCTCGAAACGCCTTATCTCTGGGGCGGCCGCTCCGGCTTCGGCATCGATTGCTCCGGCCTCGTGCAACTCTCCATGGCGATGACCGGCAAATTTGCGTTGCGCGATACGGATATGCAGGTGAAGTCTCTCGGAACCGAGATTGAGTGCGGCCACTTGCGTCGCGGCGATCTTGTGTTCTGGAAGGGCCACGTCGGCATCATGGAAGACGAGAAGACGCTGCTGCACGCCAACGGCCATACGATGACTGTGTCTCGTGAGAATCTGGACGAGGCCATTGAGCGCATTGGCTGGCTCTACGACAGGCCGACGGCTTACCGCCGTCCATGACCGCTCACGAAAACGTTTCGGCACACACGGTGCCGACGGCGTCGTCTTTTCCTATATGAACCTCATCTTGCATCAGGATGCGGAATAATGAGAAGCCTGAAACGCAGTCTTGCCAACCTGGCCTTATATCTTGCGGTCTTGTCCATACCCCAGGTGGGCATGGCTCAAACGGTCTACAAGGACGGCTATCTGCCGTCACCCGACGCTTACGCCAATCTGCCCGGCGTCAAAGACCCGAAGACGCTCCAGCCGCAAGAGCGTTACCACTGCTATTCGACGACGGTGCAATCCAGCAACCCCAACGGCCCCTACCGCGATCTCTTCGGGAGCGACGGCTTGCCGGTCCAAGGATATCGTTGCTCTGGCTCGGCAGGCGTATCCACCTTCGGAACGCGCGTTCCCACATCGAAAGACTGGTATCCGGGCATCAATCCTCCCGCCACCGATTTCTGATGTCCGTCGAGCCCTTCCAAGTACCAGACTGGCGTGAACTGGTCTGGACTTGCCATGCGCTTTTCAGATAAGCCTTTGACCCACAAGGTCGATGACCTTTGAAAATGCGCGGCGATGCCGGACCTGCCTGGTGCACGGGGTCCGGCGCGGGGGATAGCAGCAGCAATGACGAAGACAGACATAGCGACCCGTGTTCACAACCACACCTGGAAGCTTGATCCCATCATCCGCAGCCTCATCGACACGGACTTCTATAAGCTGTTGATGTTGCAGATGATCTGGAAGCTCTATCCGGAGGTAAACGCGACATTCTCCCTGATAAACCGGACAAAGACGGTTCGGCTTGCCGAGGAGATCGATGAAGTCGAACTGCGCGAACAGCTCGATCACGCGCGAAGCCTCCGACTGACAAAGAAGGAAGCGATCTGGCTTGCCGGTAATACCTTCTATGGCCGCTCGCAGATTTTCGAGCCAGAATTCCTCTCCTGGCTGTCGAGCTACCAACTGCCGGAATACGAACTCTTCAAGCGCGATGGTCAGTATGAGCTGAATTTCCATGGCCGCTGGATGGATACCACGCTATGGGAAATTCCGGCACTTGCCATAGTCAACGAACTGCGCTCCAGAAGCGCCATGCGCTCGCTTGGCTATTTCACCCTTGATGTCCTCTATGCCCGCGCCAAGGCCAAGATGTGGGCAAAGGTGGAGCGTCTGCGCGAATTGCCGGGCCTGCGCATCTCCGATTTCGGCACGCGCCGCCGTCACAGCTTTCTGTGGCAGCGCTGGTGCGTCGAAGCGCTGAAGGAAGGCATTGGCCCGGCTTTCACTGGAACCAGCAATGTATTGCTGGCGATGGATTCCGATCTCGAAGCCGTCGGTACCAATGCGCATGAACTTCCCATGGTGGTTGCCGCCCTGGCGCAAAACGACGAGGAGCTTGCGGCCGCACCCTATCAGGTGATGAAGGACTGGAACCGCCTCTATGGCGGTAACCTGCTGATCGTCCTGCCGGATGCCTTCGGCACGGCGGCCTTCCTGCGCAACGCGCCGGAATGGGTGGCGGACTGGACGGGCTTCAGGCCGGACAGCGCGCCGCCGATCGAGGGTGGCGAAAAGATCATCGAGTGGTGGAAGAAAATGGGCCGCGACCCGAAGAAGAAGCTGCTGATCTTCTCCGACGGGCTGGATGTCGATGCGATTATCGACACCTATAAGCATTTCGAAGGCCGCGCGCGCATGAGCTTTGGCTGGGGCACCAACCTCACCAACGATTTTGCCGGCTGTGCGCCGAAAACCATCGAGGGCTTGAAGCCGATCTCGGTCGTCTGCAAGGTCAGTGACGCCAATGGTCGTCCCGCCGTGAAGCTCTCCGACAATCCGCAAAAGGCGACCGGGGAGGCGGACGAAGTGCAACGCTATCTGAAATTCTTCGGTCAGGAAGACCGCAAGGACCAGAAGGTTCTGGTTTAGACTTTCAAGCCTAAAGCGGCGTGATCATCCCCGCCTTAAGTGACGAGGATGATACAACGTCCGTTCATTTCTTCGCGAAGCTGCGAGAGATATAGTGGAACAGGGCGCGGATCGCCTGTGCTTCCCCGCCAACCGATGTATGAGGCCGCTCGCTGAGCGACCATCCGTAAATGTCGAAATGCACCCACTTCTTCGTTGCGGTGACAAAGCGCTTTAGGAAGAGCGCCGCGGTGATCGACCCGGCCATGCCACCCGAAGGCGCGTTGGTCAGATCGGCCGCGCGTGAGCGGATATCCTTGTCGTAACCCATATGGAGCGGCAGCCGCCAGAGCGGGTCGTCGGTGTCGATCCCCGCCTCTGCAATGCTGTGTGCAAGGTCTTCGTCATCGGTGAAGAAGGGTGGAAGATCAGGCCCGAGTGCCACGCGCGCGGCTCCAGTCAGTGTCGCCATATCGATCATCAGGTCGGGCGCGTCTTCATCGGCATAGGCCAGCGCATCTGCAAGAATCAACCGACCCTCGGCATCGGTATTGTCGATCTGGACGGTCAGACCCTTGCGGCTCTTGTAGATGTCGCCTGGGCGGAACGCATTGGCGGATATGGAGTTCTCAACCGCCGGAACGATGACACGCAGATCGATCGGCAGGCGCGCATCCATGATCATCAATGCAAGACCAAGCACGTTGGCAGCACCGCCCATGTCCTTTTTCATCAGTGCCATGGAGGAAGACGGCTTGATATCGAGCCCGCCGGTATCGAAGCAGACGCCCTTGCCGACGAGCGTCAGACGCGGATGGCCTTTCTTGCCCCATGTCATTTCGAGAAGGCGCGGCACGCTTGCGCTGGCACGTCCGACCGCGTGCACCAAAGGGAAGTTTTCCTTCAACAAATCGTCGCCGGCAATGACGGAAACCTGCGCCTTGTAGTGGACCGCTAGACTGCGAAATGCGATTTCAAGCTCATCCGGACCCATGTCATTGGCAGGAACATTGATCAGATCTCGTGCGAGGTAGACGCCGGCCAGCACGCGCTTGATCTCGGCATCCTCGGCATCGCGGGGAATGAGAAGCTTCGGACCCGTGCTTTTCGTCGCACGATACTTGTCGAAGCGGTAGGCGCCAAGACCGAAGCCAAGCGCCAAGCGATTGACGGTGAGCGGTGCGGTCTCGATATGCCAGTCACCTTCCGGAAGCTCACGCGCCAGCTTGCCGGTGATAAAGGGAAGCTCCGACGGGTTAATACCAAGCCCAAGCAGTGCACCACCCAAGGCGCCTTCTGCAGACGGGATCAACAGG
This sequence comes from Agrobacterium larrymoorei, assembly GCF_037722385.1. GTDB lineage: Bacteria > Pseudomonadota > Alphaproteobacteria > Rhizobiales > Rhizobiaceae > Agrobacterium > Agrobacterium larrymoorei_C. The sequence goes on along the minus strand of NZ_JBBKAQ010000011.1, from coordinate 227,673 downwards.
ATGGCTCCCGCCTCCGCCTTGAAGCCGGCTTTCTTGGCCCAGTCGAGCGCGATCGGATCGATGGCACCCTGTTCGATATGGGCAGGTGTAACCGCAAAAACGGGGAGCGTTTCCCCCGGCTTTGAACTGAAGGGAGTAGCGCGCTCGATGAACTGATAGGGGACCATTGTCTGCTTTCGTAAACGGCTTGGGCGAGCAAATTAACACTCTGTTAGGGTTAACAGATTATTGCTGGAGCGAAAGTTGCGTGGTGCACGCTGCTTCGACGAATATCCGATCACAGGGCCGGGCGACATCATGATTGCGATTTCCTCACATCATGCCACCAAGCGCATCCTCCTTAGAGGTGCCTGTGCCGCTGTTCTGGCGCTCGGCCTCACCGCTTGTTCGACCAACCGCCCCGACCGCATGTCGACGGGATCGATTTCTCCTGCCGTCTCGCATTCCTACGATCAGATGAACATGGATCAGTTGCGGCAGGCGGAAGCCTCGGTCGGTGCAGCGTACGCCCGCAATCCAAAAGATCGCAACACCGGCCTGAACTACGCCAACATCCTGATGATGACGGGCAAGAATACCCAGGCGCTTGCGGTCATGCAGCAGGTGGCTATCGCCTATCCGGCTGACCGTGAGGTTCTGGCAGCCTATGGCAAATCCCAGGCCGCTGCCGGACAGCTGGAACAGGCGCTGAACACCATCCAACGTGCGCAGACCCCCGACAGGCCGGATTGGCGTCTTTATTCCGCAGAAGGTGCGGTTCTGGATCAACTGGGCCGTTCCAACGAAGCCCGGACAAAATACCGTCAGGCGCTCGATCTGAAACTTAACGATCCGAGCATCTTGTCCAACCTCGGAATGTCCTACGTTCTACAGAACGATCCGCGCACGGCAGAAACCTATCTCCGTTCCGCCGCAGCGCAGCCCGGTGCCGACAGCCGTATCCGCCAGAACTTGGCACTCGTCGTCGGTCTTCAGGGACGTTTCGAGGAAGCAGAAAAGATCGCCACGCAGGAACTCTCGCCTCAGCAGGCGCAGGCCAACCTCACCTATCTTCGTGGCATGCTGTCTCAGCAAAATGCCTGGTCACAGCTGGCTGACAAGAACAAGAAGACGGAAGTCCGGTAAGCGGCTTTCTTCTCGATTTTCTGCGCGCTGGCTTAGCCGTACTTCGCGGAGTCGATCCTAATATTATGAACTTTGAAGCACGTTCGCCGCGTCCAGCAGCGACGTGATCAGAACGAGTCGGCGACGCGAATACCGGCGGGACCGAGAATCACCGCAACCAGTACCGGCAGGAAAAACAGGATCATCGGCACGGTGAGCTTGGGCGGCAAGGCAGCTGCCTTCTTCTCGGCATCGTTCATGCGTTCGTCACGGCCTTCCTGCGCCAGAACGCGCAGGGCCTGAGAGAGCGGCGTACCATAGCGCTCCGCCTGGATCAGAGCCTGAACGACATTCTTCACGCCGTCCAACTGGGTGCGCAATCCGAGATTTTCGAGCGCCATGCGGCGCTCCTGCAGAAATGACAGCTCAGCCACGGTCAGAACCATTTCTTCCGCAAGCTCCGGAGACTGCTCCGTCATCTCATCTGCCACGCGGCGCATGGCGATTTCCATGGTGGTGCCGGACTCGACGCAGATGAGCATCAGATCCAGAGCGTCCGGCCAGCTTCGTTTGATCGATTTCTGACGTTTGGTGATGCGGTTCGAGATGTAGATGTTCGGCGCGTAGAAGCCGAGATAGCCAGACAACAGCACGGCCATCAGCCGGACAAGAAAGCTGTATTCGGCAAGGTTGTTCAAACCATAGACCCAGAATGCAGCGAGGGTCAGAAAGATGAAGGGCAAGATGAAACGCGCCGCAAGAAACGTGTTCAACGCGTTCTGCGAACGAAAGCCCGCTGCCTTCAGCTTGTTCATCGTATTGGCGTCGACCAGCGCTTCACGCAGGTTAAACCGCTCGACAATCTTCGTGGCCGATTTGCTCTGGGTGGCTCTGAGTGTCGCTTTGCCCGCCTTGTTCGCGCCATCCATCCGTTCGCGTTCACGCGAGCGAAGACGCTCACGCTCTGTCGAAACAGCTTTCGTCCGGCGGTTGAGGTCGGCGCGGTTCAGATACGGCATGGCCAGTGTGTATACGGTAGAGAAAGCTGCCACGCCGACAAGAACGGCGATGATCAAATGTAAATTCAAGAGGCTGGACATGATATGATCAAACATGGAACGGCCTCAAATCTCGAAGTTGATCATGTTGCGCATGATGAAGATGCCGATAGACATCCACACAGCGGAGCAGCCAAGGATGAGGTGCCCTCGCTGGTCGGTAAACAGCACCATCAGGTAGTCCGGGGATGTGAGGTAGACCAAAAGCGACACGATGAAGGGAAGGGCACCGATAATCACGGCAGAGGCCTTCGCCTCCATGGACAATGCGCTAACCTTGGCCTTCATCTTGCGCCGGTCGCGCAGCACCTTCGAAAGGTTGCCGAGGGTCTCGGAAAGGTTTCCGCCGGCCTGAGCCTGCAACGCAATAACGATTCCGAAGAAGTTGACCTCTGGCAGAGGCATCGTCAGCGTCATGCGCTCGATTGCTTCCGGTAGCGACATGCCGACCTGTTGCGCATCAACGATGCGTTTAAACTCCGTCTTGACCGGTTCCTGCCCGTCCGACGCAATCAGCTTTACCGCCTCATTGAGTGGAAGACCGGACCGTATCGAACGGCACATCACGTCGAGCGCGTTTGGAAATTCTTCAAGGAATTTGGTTTGACGGCGTTTGACCAAGAAGCGCAGCACCCAGCGCGGAGCGCCAAGAATACCAATGAAACCAATGCCGAGCGCCACAAGAAGCGCCATGTTGTAGAGCAGAGAGGCCAGCGCGGCGAAAACGGAGAGACCGATGCTGATGAGATAGAACTTCGAAGGCGAAATCGACAGGTCGGCTTGCAGAAGAAGACTTTTCACGCTCGAATTGCTGCGCTTTTTCGCTTTCTCATTCTGCTTTTTCTCCAGCTCCTTCAGCATGTCTTGCGTGGATTTACGACGTTTCGTGGTTTCCTGAAGGCGATCGCGCGCGGCCTTCATGTTGATACGATCGGCTTCGCCCGCCTTGACACGGTTGACGCGCGTCGCGGTCTTTTTCTCCGTCTCGATCTGCGGAAACAGGAACACATAGGCCAGTGAGCCGGCCGAGATGGCCACGAGAATGACGAGAAGCAGCATGGTCATGGTCATTGAGTGTTGCGCTCCATCGCCTCCAAGGCGGCAGCAAGGCGCTGCTCCTCGTTGAAATAGCGAACCCGATCGTGAAAGTGCGGCTTGGTGATGCCGGTGGATACGTGCCGGCCGATCAAGCGTCCGGAAGAGTCCTCTCCCTCGATCTCATATTTGAACAGGTCCTGCGTGATGATCACATCACCTTCCATGCCGACCACTTCCGTGACCTGGGTGATGCGTCTGGAGCCATCGCGAAGACGCGCAGCCTGGATGATGACATCCACGGATGAAGCGATAATTTCACGCACGGTCTTTGCCGGGAGCGTATAGCCGCCCATGGCGATCATCGATTCCATACGGCTGAGGCATTCACGCGGCGTATTGGCGTGGATTGTACCCATCGAACCGTCGTGGCCTGTGTTCATCGCCTGCAGCAGGTCGAAGACTTCTGGTCCGCGCACTTCGCCGACGATGATGCGTTCCGGGCGCATACGAAGGCAGTTCTTGATGAGATCACGCATGGTGATCTCGCCTTCGCCTTCGATATTTGGTGGACGCGTTTCCAGGCGCACCACATGCGGCTGCTGAAGTTGAAGTTCGGCTGTGTCCTCGCAGGTGATCACCCGCTCGTCGCGGTCGATGTAGCTCGTCAGGCAGTTGAGAAGCGTCGTCTTACCTGAGCCGGTACCGCCGGAGATCACCACATTGCAGCGCACGCGACCGATGATTTGCAGAAGGACGGCACCCTCCGGCGTAATCGCGCCGAACCGCACCAATTGATCGAGCGTCAGCTTGTCCTTCTTGAACTTACGGATCGTCAGTGCCGGGCCGTCGATGGAAAGCGGTGGCGCGATGACATTCACGCGCGAGCCGTCTGGAAGACGCGCATCGCAGATCGGGCTCGATTCGTCGACGCGGCGGCCGACCTGGCTGACGATACGCTGGCAGATCGATAGCAACTGGGCATTATCACGGAAGCGGATATCGGACTCGATCGTCTTACCGTTGACTTCGATAAAGGTCTGGCCGGCGCCATTGACCATGATATCGGCGATATCGTCACGCGCCAGAAGCGGCTCCAGCGGCCCGTAACCCAAAACGTCGTTGCAGATGTCCTCCAGCAGTTCTTCCTGCTCGGAGATCGACATCGCAAAGTTTTTGATGGTGATGATGTCGTTGACGATGTCGCGAATTTCTTCGCGTGCGCTCTCCCCATCGAGCTTTGAAAGCTGCGACAGATCGATGGTGTCGATCAGGGCCGAGAAGACCTGAGCCTTCGTTTGATAGTACTCGTCGGTACGAACACGCTTGCGTGGCTGACCGCCTGTATCTTTCTGAACCGCTGCGGGCTTGGATGCCGGTGGCTGCAGCACAACCGTCTGCGATGGGCGGGGTTCGTCCATTACAGGCGGCGCTTTCATGACAGCCGCATGAGCAGGCGGCGGCGCCGACTGTCCAATTGATCCGCTTCGTCCGAAGCCTTCGCCGCCACGTTTTCCAAACATCTCTTGTCTTCCGGTCTGTCAATTCGTGGAGCGATCCACGTTCTATTTGCGTTTCAGGATTTCCATGAACTTGCCAAGCCCCGGTCGCTTCGCCTTGCGAGCCGACGATCGGCCAGTCAGCGCATGCGAAAGCTGGGAGAAGGTTTCTGCAATCGGCGACTTGGCGTCGATCTCGCTGATCATTCGTCCACTGTTCGATGCAGATCCAAAAAGCTGAACATCAAAGGGTATGATCGCAAGCGGTTCGACTTCCAGCGGCTCGAAGAAGTCCGAAGGCTCGATCTCGGGGCGCTTGGCCATACCCACTTGATTCAGAACGAGATGCGGCGCCTTATCGTTCGGCCGCAGCTTCTTCAACGCATCAAGTAGGTTCTTGGTGTTTCTGAGATTTGCCAGGTCCGGAACAGCGGTGATCACCACCTCATCGGCCTCCGCCAACACGGCCTGCGTCCAGTCCGACCAGATATGCGGCACGTCCAGCACGGCTACGGGCGCGCTGCGTTGCAAGAGCTCCAGGAGCGGATGGAAAGCGCCCTTGTCAAAATCGTAAGCGCGATCGAGAAGCGAGGGTGCCGCCAGAATCGATAGGTTCTCGGAGCATTTGGTCAGCAGTCGGTCGAGGAACACCTCGTCGAGCCGATCCGGTGCAAAGACCGCCTCGGCAATTCCCTGTGCCGGATCCTGATCGAAGTCGATGTTGACGGTGCCGAAGGGCAGATCCAGATCGGCAAGAATGGTCTCCGTCGAAAACAGGCTCGATATCCCGAAGGCGCAGTTATGTGCGATGGTGGAGGATCCGACGCCGCCCTTGGCGCCAATGAAGGCAATGCTGCGGCCAAGCGGTTCAGCCTCTGGATCGACGAATATCGCGGAGATCGACGCCATCAGGTCCGACGCTTTGATCGGTGAGACGAGATATTCGGAGATACCGTTGCGCATCAGGTCGCGGTAAAGCGCAATGTCGTTGTGACGCCCGATGATGATTACGCGCGTCGATGGATCGCACACCTCTGCCAGAGGTGCGAGATCGGCGAGAAGGGTCGAGGGATCACGATGGGTTTCGAGAATAACGAGATTGGGCGTGGCCGTGGACGAAAACGTTCTGGCGGCCGCTTCGATTTCCCCGTTGGTCACCCGCATACTGACCTTGTTCATACGGCGATCGGCGCCCAACCGCTCCATCGTCCGCTGCATGGTTTCGCTTTCACAGAAGGCATGGATCGAAATGCGCGGCAACGGGCGCACACTCTCCAACTCACCCGGTCGAAGGTTGTCTTCGGCGACTGGCACGTCTGCATTATTGTGCCGAATATCGTAGTTCACCGGGCTCATATTAGATCCTGTCGCTCACGCTGGAGGGCGCGTCTTAGTCGTTGGAAGTGGCGGTGTTTTTGCCGGCGCGGTATTTGTCGAGTACCAGCGACCGCCGTTGAGCGTCAATCGGGCTCATGCCGCGTGGACCGACGAGATCCATGGGGTTGGCGATTTGGGCCGCCAGGTTGCTCTGCGACGCGCAGCCGAAATTGTACCAGTTCTTGTTCGAAGACGTGTTGCTGTTCAGGTCTTCAGGCCATTGGCCGCACTGGCCGGTCATGGCGGTGACGGCGACGTAGGAGAGGCGTATGGGAGCCGCGTCTCCATAAGGCGAAGCACCATAGGGCACTTCGACAATCTTGCCGGCCGGAATGCCCGAAGACGTCAGAACCGACCGGATTTGACGTTTGATCAACGACGCGGAGGCTGCATTGGCAGAGCCAGTCGGGACCTGCATTTGAACAATGCTTGTCGAGCTCGCAACGTAATTTTGGACGAAGCCCTTCACGTTCTCAGCCATTGCGCCGGGCAACCTGTTATCCGCAGGCGAGACTGGGATATCGAGCGAATGCTGCGCTTCGGACAAGGTGATGGGATGCCGCGTACGATAGTCGTCCGGAATGGCGCCCGTCGTTTGCGGGTCGCGGGCACATCCTTGCGAAAGGGCGGCGACTGCAAGAAGCGCACAAGCAAGCTGGCCAAGGCGCGGATAGGGAACAGAATTCGTTTTAGGGTGCGTGTTTGTCATTTGTAGATAAATCCTACCGAGCCCTGATACGGCTGTGCCTGAACCTGCTGCCTGTTGTTGCCATAGACCTTGTTCACCCGGTTCATGAAGAACGTCGCGGAGTCGTTTTCCGGGCTGAAGTTGTCATCCGGCCGCGCGATCTGGTTGCGTGCCACGGGCCGCACGAGATAGGGCGTGGCGATGATGACGAGTTCGGTTTCGTTGCGAATGAAGTCCTTGCTGCGGAACAACGTACCGAGAATTGGAACCTTTGACGCCCCGGGAAGCCCGGACATTGCCTGGCGAACATTGTCCTGTACCAGACCGGCAATCACGATCGAGCCGCCCGACGGCAACTCGACGCTTGTGGATGCCTCACGCTTGCGGATCGAGAGATAGGTGCTACCGGGAACGCGGGTCGTATTGCCATTGCCGGACACGAGGTTGCCTTCGTAGGTCGGCTCGGACACGTTGGTCTCGATTTTCAGGCTGATGCGGCCCGGGGAGAGGACAACGGGACGGAAATTCAGCTCGATGCCATATTCCACTGTATCGGTCTGGCGCGTAACCGTTGGGACGTTCTTCTCGTCAAAGGTGACGTTCTGCACGCCCGCGAGACGGAAGTCGCCACCGACGTAGAACTTTGCCTGCTCGCCGGAAATGGCAGTCAAGCTGGGTTCGGCAAGCGTGCGCATGACGCCAGCCTGTTCCATAGCGTTGAAATAACTGGACAAAGCAACCTTGCCGATTGCGCCTCCAATATTTCCGGAGCCCCCGATCGCCAGCGCGTTGCCGAGGTTTGCGGGATTGGAGAACGAGACCGCACCTCCAAAGTCGGACCCAGAGCCACTGATGGAGCCATTGAAGCCAAGCTGCTTGAGAACCTGACGGCTGACTTCAGCAACGGTCACCTTCAACGTAACCTGATCCTCGCCCTCGATCGTCAGCATGTTGACGATAGACGATTTCTGTCGGTTTTCTGCGAAGATTGCCACGGCGCCATCGCCGTTGCTTTGACTGGTCGCGGTGATGTTACGGGTCGTCGCTTCACCGCCTTGAAGGAAGGCGGTTGCGAGCTGAACCGCACGTGCGGAATCCTGCGGCGTACGGACGCTGCCTGAAAGAACGATGTTATCCGACACGATTTCAACCCGGATATCCGATTCCGGAATGAAGCGGCGCAAGTTGGCCTCAAGACCGGTAATATCGCGTTCAACTTCAAGATCTAGGCTGACGATCTCTTCGCCATGGGCCCCGAAGATGAAGATGTTGGTCTGGCCGACTGACTTGCCGAACAGATAAATACGACGCGACGTACGGGTTACCGCATCTGCCAGGCTGGGGTCAGCAACAAGAATGTCATGCGCATCCTGCGGCAGATCTACCACCAAAGCCTTGTTCAGACCGAGCTTCACGCGCTTGCGCACGCCAGTGCCACTTTCGGAGATACGAAGAATGCTGGCGCTCTGAGCCAGAGCATCCGTCGGGCCAAGGCCAAACGGCGATGCACCGGGGACGCCCGCAAAGCCGATGCTGAAGGCAAGGCTTCCAATGAGCGAAGCCTTGAGGCCATGTCTGATTGATTTCGTCTTGCTCATTGTGCGGTCCCCTCATTCTCACGCACGATCGAGCCCGACTTGATGATCTGGATCGCCGGTCTGCCGGATTCGCCGTTTAGTAGATAGTCTGCAGATGCGGTATCGCTGTCCTGCACGTCCGCTACGGATCGAAGCGACAGCGTCAGACGGTCCGCCATCTGGTGTGCGACAGTGATGATCTTTGCCTGTTCGGGCGTCAGTTCGAGTGTCGCGGTGGCGCCGATCACGGAAGACGTGCCGTCTGGCCCTTCCTTGATCTGCTGATCGATTGCCAGAACGCGGACATTGTTGAGGACGTTCTCCGTCAGGAAGCCGCCCCCCTCGTTCTTGCGTACCATGATGACATCGACGCGGTCATTGGGAAGGACGAAGCCGCCCGCACCCGTGGCAACCGATATCTCAGTCGAAACAGCGCGTTTCCCGGCAGGCAGGAGTGAAGACATGATGCGAGTGCTGGAATCGACGACCTTTTCAGACCGAAGTGGCTCGCCTTCGAAAAGCGGGAGGCGAACGATGGCACCGGTCAGTTCGGTGATCGCATCGGGGCGTTTGTCTTCGGTCACATAACTGTCGTTAACGCTGCCTTGCGGCCAACGCGCCCAGCGAACGGAGCTCGCGTCGAGCCTGCTACCGACCGGCAAATTAACCGCTGACACCAGAACGCTAACTGTCGGCTCTTTCTGGATAATGGCTTCTGCCTGTTCCACCACCGCCTGCGGCGCGGAAATCTGCATGGCGAGTAGACCCGCAAGACCGGCGGCCACAATGGCAACGGATAGAATAACGACACGCGAGGACTTCATGCTGGGCCTTTAGGGTAGAATCTCTATCCCGGAAGATGGCCCGCCATTCGTATAATTATGGTTAATAAGAAGTGATTGTTTTGGGTTAATCAGAAATTAATGTGCTGTATTAGCAAGTTTAAATTCTGCTCTCAGGATCTCGCTTCAAAGTACGGCGCGCATTGCGGCCTGTACGATCGGTGCTTCGGGGTAGGTCAGTAAACCTCCGATCGCAATTGCGATACCATAAGGCACCTTTTTGGCAACTAACAACGAGTCCGGAATCGGAAGCCCCGTTGCCATTATCTCTTCGGCGCGCGATCGTAGAATAACGATGCAAAGCGTCAACATGCCTCCAACGAGTGCAACCGCGAGCAAAAATTCGAATAAAGAGTGATTGAAGCCAAACCAGACGGCGCACGAGGTGAGAAGCTTGGCATCTCCACCTCCCATGGTGTTAAACGCGAACAGGATGAAACATGTCAGGAAAACGGTCAGCCCCGCTGCGAGACTTAGTGTGAAAACCTGCAAATCCATACCCGACGCGGGTCCCACTACAAGAAAGGCACCTAACAGAATGACCGAAACTCGGTTGGGGATCGTCATCGAAAAAAGATCAGTAAGCGCCCCAAAGGCGAGGCACAACGGGACGACAAGGAAGATGGAAGCTGTGATCATGTCTTACCCCGAGTTTATCAGCTAACTCTCACTTAAGAAGAATGCCGCCCAGAGGACGGCACTTTCCAATGCATAGTGAAAATCGGTCTCCGCAGCGTATCAGCCGCCAGTAGCGGCTTTGGAGTTCGTAAGCTCCGTGCCGACGCGGTCGAATGTCAACTTTAGCTTGCTGCCTATGACGCCTGCACCGCCGATGATAGCCACAGAAATCAAAGCAGCGATCAGGCCGTATTCAATGGCGGTTGCGCCGGATTCGTCTTTCAGGAAGCGAGCGAAAATCTTTGTCATGCGGGTTCTCCTAATTCGTTGTTGGTCAGCACGCCGACAACTGTTTCTCGTTGTTCGGTTGACGCCAACCTACGAAATCGCGATTGCCAAGCGTTTAAGGAACGCGCTTAACGTAACGTTAAATGAGTAATGTCGCCTGCTTGGTAAACAAATTCGAAGGTTAAAACCTAAGATTTGAATTAGTTTGCGATGGATAGATGAGTAAAGGATAATGTGACGCCGTTTCGAGCACAATTTCTACCGGAACCTTGGTATTGGGCGGTTTGTCTACACGCTTATGCCGAAGCAGATCGCACTTGATAGGGTCACGCTTTCTCATTTCGACGCGCCGTTTAAGTCTTCATTCACCATTCCCGTTCATGGTGATCAAGATGACATGCACCAAGCATAACTAAAGGTCTTATCCGTTCATGCGCGCTTCCACTGTGAAAAGATTTGCAATCGCTGCAGCGGCCCTAAGTTTTGCCTCTTCCATTGCACTCTCTGCTGACGATGAGATGCTGCGCGTGTCGATGAATCAGGCGCGCGTGCTCAAGCTTGATCGTGCGGTCAGCAAGGTTATCGTCGGCAATTCAAAGGTTGCGGATGCGACCGTTGCTGATGCAAAGACGATCGTGCTGACCGGCCGCAGTTTCGGCACCACGAATCTTGTTCTGCTGGATGCCGAGGGCAACGCGATCGTTGACGAGCGCGTTCTCGTATCGATCGATGAGGGCAACACCGTCCGCGTCTATCGCCAGACTTCGCGAAGCGTACTCTCGTGTTCGCCGGCCTGCGAAGAGCACGCCCAGAACTGATATCCGCGCAAGGCCACGTGGTAGCCTTAGGCGCGTTTTCGGCTGCCGAGATGTTTGGTGAATGAGCATGTCGACTCGATATTGAGCAGCCAGCACCGCGCTTGAGCAACCTCTTCCCTTTGCAGAGACCTGACCGCAAAAACGGATAAATGATCAGCACGCACAAGCATGTTTGCTAGCAGGTAGCTGCGGCATCCGACCACATTTTTCGGCGCATCATTGTAAGCAAGGCTCGCCGATCGCAATAGAAATCGCATTGTCCCCGTAAGGGGAAATCAATTTTTGATTTTTCAGCTAAATGATTGATCTGGCTAGGATCAAGTAAGGAATGGTGCCCAGAAGAGGCATCTAACCTGCATATTAGTAGATATCAGTCGTTATCAGTACCACTCACCGTCCACAGCAAGCCCTTGCAAATGCGTCGTTTTTCGACATATCTTCCAATTGCCCGATGTCATCCTTTATCATCTAATACTACATCTAGTGGGGGGATAATTGGGGGAAGAGAAAGTTGACGTATAACGAGCCGAGGGCGCGAAATGGCAGCAATTCACAAGCTAGTGGCGAAGGGGCTTTCGACGCTCCCGCCAGGAAAGCACGAAGATGGCGCCGGGCTCCGGTTCTTGAAACGGCCTGATGGCCGTTCATGGTGGATTCTTCGAATTACTGTTTATGGCCGCCGCCGCGAGATGGGGTTAGGCGCTTATCCGGCGGTAACACTGGCGGAGGCCCGGCGCATGGCCGAGGATGCCCGGTCGTTTGTCCGGGCCGGAAAAGACCCCATTTTAGAGCGCGAGCGGCAAAGGCGTGAAAGAGAGCGCAATCTCCATTTGCTCGCCGATGTTGCCAAAGATGCGTTTGAAACCCGGAAGGCCGAATTGAAGGGCGATGGAAAGGCAGGTCGTTGGTTTACGCCGCTGGAACTGCATGTGCTTCCAAAGCTCGGAAAAACGCCAGTCAGTCAGATCGACCAAATTGCAATCCGCGACACCCTTAAGCCGATTTGGGACGCCAAGGGTGAGACAGCCCGAAAGGCGATGAACCGCCTCAACATCGTCATGACGCATGCCGCTGCCCTTGGGTTGGATGTTGATTTACAGGCAGTGGAGAAAGCGAAGGCCCTACTCGGAAAGTCACGGCATGAGGCGAAGAACATCCCATCCATGGCGTGGCAGGATGTCCCCGACTTCTACAAAACCTTGGGCGACGAAAGTGTCACCCATCTGGCGTTGCGGCTTCTCATTCTCACCGGCGTTCGGTCGACGCCACTCCGCCACATCCGGGATGAGCAAATCACCCGAGAAACGATAGACGGCCATGAAATCGATATCTGGACGGTGCCAGCGGAGATGCAGAAGGGGCGCAAAGGCGAAACGTCCGATTTCCGCGTGCCACTATCTGCCGAGGCTTTGGCGGTCATCAAGGAAGCCCGAAAGGTCGCCCGTGACGGATACCTTCTCCCGGCCTATCGTGAGGGCGTTATTAGCGACATGACACTCGGCATGCATATGCGCCGGGCGGAACTGACTGCGCGCCCGCACGGCTTCCGGTCGAGCCTTAGAAATTGGCTTGCAGCATGCACCGATGCGCCTCACGAAATTGCGGAATTGTGCCTGCAACATACTGTAGGCAACAAGGTCTCTCGCTCGTATTTGAACTACGACTATATCGTACAGCGAAAAGCGCTGATGGACCGTTGGGCCGTTCATGTTCGCGGCATCGGCGGCAAGGTCGTGCAAATCGCCGAAACGGCCGCCGCATAGGCTCCATGAGCGCCAACAGTCATTTTATCAACGGATGTCACCCATGCTCATGAAGTGTCATGATGGAATAATTGGACGATTGCGAGATTAGAAAGCAACTCTTCCATCTATCCGATAATAGAAACAAAAATATCTCGTAGTATGCGTAGTGCATATTGCGAGAAAAAACATTTTCACAGCCTATACGCTACGCATAGCTTCGCAGTTTCCGTTATGGTTAGCAGCGGTAACGTCACGTACCTTTGTCTTCAATGCTCAAGGAGACTGTGACATGACCGATTTCCGCACCTATGCCGATGAATTTTCCGCACTTGAAGCTCTGCCGGATACTGCCCGGTTGGACACCAAAGACGCCGCCAAGGCTTTGCAGCTGATGGGCATCGCTTACACGCATAAGACCCTCGTGAAGCTACGCAGCACCAAAACGACCGGCCCTCGGTATCAGAAGGTCGGTGCGTTCGTATTTTACGTGGTGGGTGACCTCCGCGCCTTCGCCGGTATGCAGTCTAAGGCCGCTTAATCAACGATGAGCGGCGCGGAACCGCGCTGCCCAACAGGCAAAGAAAAACCCCGTCCGACCGGCAAGTCAAAGAACGGGGTCTCCCAAGAAAGTATTCGCAATGCATATCATCTATTCTCATATTAATCAAGCCGGAGGCACCCCAAAAGCTACCCGGTTCAACGAGAAGCTTGCTCTTCTTGGAGCGGTTCAGGTCATCCAAAGTGCGGTAGAAGATTTGGAAGAAGGAAGGGCCGTCAAGGCAGCGTCCGACCTCGACCGTCTTGCGAATGGAATATTGGACGAAGCCCGCGCCGAATTAGCAGACCTTCGCAGCCTAGGCGCTTTGCCTCCGCCTCATGAAATCAACGGCGTCCTGCATTCTCGTCGCCGAACCATTCTTGAGAAGCGCGCTCGGACAGAGAGGTGGGCTTTTCAGTGGAACGGCGATGCTTTCGAGGTTGCAGATGCCGAAGCGAATTATTGGCTTTCGGTTGATCCGTCAGACAACTGGATGGCCTCGACGTCCGGTTCGCCAGACTGGCTGGTGTCCGACTCTGGTCTTCTGAGCCTCTTGGCACATTGGAACGGGACGACAATCTCCGAGGAAGTTTCGCGTTGCGCCGCATGGATGGTGAAGGGCGGCCGCAAATGACCGACGAGAATGTTATAGACCTCAACGAGACGAAGCGCAGCCAAGGCCGTCACAAGTCGAAGGCGGCGCCACGCTTCAACTGGGCTGCAGACCTATTGGTCGATGGCGATAGCGGCAAGATCATTAATTGTTTGCCGAATGCCATCCGGTCCTTTGAGATAGCTCCGCAATTGCGAGGATGCATCGGCTTCAATGAGATGACGGGGCAAGTAAGCGTCTTGAAGCCGTTGCCAGCCGTCAACGCGGCGGCCGCGAGGGACGCTGGTCGCACTATTGACGACGTCGACATCGTCTTGTTGCAGGAATGGCTGCAGTTGGAAGCAATGTGGCCTTCGCTCCCAAAGGCGTCTGTTATCGATGCCGTGGAAGCGGTGGCGCGCGCAAACAGGTTTCATCCCGTCCGGGACTATCTCAGCGGGCTGGAGTGGGACGGAAGGGCCCGCGTGGGGGGATGGCTTTCCAGTTATCTTGGAGCCAGAAGCAACCCATACACCAATAATGCCGGGACTATGTGGCTCATAGCCGCCGTCGCTCGCATCTTTGAGCCCGGCTGTCAGGCCGATTACATGGTCGTTTTGGAAGGCGAGCAGGGAGAACAAAAATCAACCGCTCTTCGGATCCTCGGAGGCGAATGGTTTGGGGACCAACTTCCTGGCGACCTTTCCTCCAAGGATTCCAGCATCGTGCTACGCGGGAAGTGGATTATCGAAGCGTCCGAAATGGCCTCCATGAACCGAGCGGATACCAACGTGCTTAAGGCTTTCGTCACCCGCCGGATCGAAGATTACCGGCCTCCACATGCCCGGTTCAACGTCACCGTGCCGCGCCAGTGCGTCTTCGCCGGAACCATTAATCCAGGCGCCAATGGCTATTTGAAGGACGCCACGGGCGGCCGCCGCTTCTGGCCGATAAAGATTGGCAAGCTCAGTATCCCGAAACTTCGGCATGATCGCGACCAGTTGTGGGCGGAGGCGGTGCAACTCTACCGCCAAGGAGTTCACTGGTGGCCGGATCGGGACTTTGAACGAAAAGTCTTTGCGCCTGCTCAGGATGACGCGCGAGAACTGGATCCTTGGGAAGACATTGTTTCGCGCTATCTCGAAGGCAGGAGCTCCATTTCTATGGCTGAACTTGCCACAGATTGTTTGTCACTAAGCCCGCGCGACTATCGGAAAGATGTTCAGGTGCGAATCGGGGAATGTCTACGGTCGTTAGGATGGAGGAAGGGATCAAAAGACCCGAAAACCCGACGTCAGTTATTCGTACGGGATCAGTGACGGCCTAAACCAGTCGGACTAGGCTCCAAACTGCTCCACAAACATCGCATCGCCAAGTGCCTTGCGATCCTCTTCATTCGTTTGCCTTAGAGTACGCTGGCTTAAAGTGACGTAGAAAGTAATCATTTTCTCGTGGGCTGCTTCCGTATATGAGTTGGGTTTATTGCGCATCTGGTTCGTATAACCAGTCAACCGGCGCAAGAAGATTAGCGGGTTGCAATAGTCGGAAATATCGTCCCACCCTGTATATATGCCTCGCTTGTGCAGACGGTCTTCAAGAGTCTCATCGCACTCACCTTTGCAGACAAAGTGCACACTAGAAACGGGTGGCCGCTCATCATCCTCGTCTTTCTTCCGAGCGGTAGCAAATATAATGTTTCCGAGCGTCTCACCTTTCACGCTTGCTTTAAGCAAGTCCTTCCCACACATCTCGCAGTGCAGCGGTTCGTATCGTCCAAGGAGGGGGTGTATAGGACGCAGCGCAGTATGGCTGTTTGGAAGGTGCTGCAACAGTACGCCAGATAGCCCGATATCGTGAAACCCGTTCTCAATCCTGCTGCCACTGTAGATTTCGAATGCATGGATTTTACCCTTGTCACGAAGTTCCTTAAGCCGCTCGACCAGTGACGCGCTCGGCATCGTTGAATAGAAGCCGATGAATCCTTCCGCTCCGTGTTGTTCCAAACGGTCGGTTATGTTCTGCTCATCGTCAGGCCCTACGGACTTGCCGCTGGTTGCGTTGTGTTTGCAGCTTACCAGCCAGGTAAATGACCGAGACGCGAGAGTGGCCGTAAGTTGCTCTTTAACAAGCAGATCGCGGCCACCATCAGGTCCTCTGCCGGGAGGGACGTCCACTACAAGCCCAAGTGCGACCAAATAGTCGCGGCAAAACTCTTCCCAGGCATCTCCGTCCGGGATTTCCTTAAAATCGATCAACGCACTCTCCCTAGAGGCCGGGTAAATCACATCAATGTTCTTTCACCATGGGACGGTGCTGTTAGCAATCGCCCGTTGCAAAAGATAAGTCTCTTCTTACCCTTCGATCCTTCGGAACACCCTTCGCTCTAAGTTACTGTTTTTATTATCTTTCGAAGGGTCGAAGGATATGAAGGGTAAAATGGGACGTACCACACCAAACTTGGAAAAAATGCAGACGATGGGGACGCATGCGTTTCGTTCAGTGAGTTTGCAGGAAATCACGCTTCACACCCTTCGACGCTTCGAAACACAACAATAACAGTGGCTTGGAGCGAAGGGTCGTGCTTCGAAAAACCCTTCGCATCAACAGATGTCTAGCGCGTTCCCATGGCGAAAACTTATCCATGTCCCGGATGTCGCAATGAATATTGGCCCTCATGATGTAAACTGATGGAAACAAAAGTAATCAGAGGATCAAAATGACAGCGTTTTTGACCATCGCGCAGATATGCGAACGCACCGGCTTCACAAGGCAATTCGTCAGCCGAGAAATGAGACGCGGAAACCTTAAGTTTGGCAAAGTCGGGCGCCGGGTTCGAGTTTCGCACTTTTGGTTCAACCAATGGGCATCTGGGAAGCAGAATTCCGAAGAAGTTGAGCCCTCCAACGCGGAGTCGGACCAGCAGACCGGAGATGCCGAAATCCTCGCGGCAATGGAGCGCCTTGAAATTCGTATGAGCGAAATTGGCGAAGACATTGCAAAGATCAAAGCGGCGTTTGTGGCCCGCGAAGCAAGGTTGAGGGAGTCGCTGCCATGATGATCCCGGCGGCATCGGCCATAACCGACCGAGCCCGAAGCGAGGGGATCCGTGCCATAGCAAGACTGGCGGAGAACTTGGACCCGGAGGTCGCGGCATTCCTTGGCCGGTGCTTGGCGCTTGATGAAGCTGACCGCGCCGCCTCCCGGAAGGTGGCCGCAGTAGTTCGCGACGAGCGGATCCGGTGGCTTCGAAATCAACTATGGCCTCAATACAGTGGCCGTCGTGTGGCCGCCGAAATCCTCCGCGTCGCAGCATCCTTACGTATTGGTGAACCGCAACGAAGTGAGCCGAAAACATCTGTTGCAAAGATCATTGAATTTAACGGCGGCTTGATCCCGTCTGAAAGGACTATACGCGCCGCATTGCGTGACTGATCTTTTCGAGTGGGCAACGGTTAAGACGGATTTTGCCCACGGGTCCGGATAACCTCTTCTCAACAAAGCCGAAGAGGTCACCGACAATGAAAATTTCCGAACAGAAACTACGGCACTACCGCCGCGAACGGGACGCCGCCAACGCTGCCCGCGCCACTGCCTGGCGGAAGGTGCTTGATGCCCGCAAGGATGTGGGAACCGCACGCGAAGAATTGGACCGGGCTCAGAACCCGATTGCAGGGGTAGTGGTCCGCGAAGAGAGCGCTTTCGGAGGCGCCTCCGAAACTACCAAACAGGTCCGGATCAAGCCTCGCGATAATTCGATTGAGGTCGCCCGTGCAGTGGTCGCTAAGGCGGAAGCGGCCGAAACCCGAGCCAATGCCGAATTTGACGATTTGGCCGAGGCCGCCGACCACGTTGGGCGCCTCTGGACGCGCTGCAAGGCTTTCGCTGCCGAACATGGCGCATTGCCGTCCGACCTCGCTGATTAAATATCAATCTGGAAAGGAACCTTCCCATGGCGAAAGCCAGCATTAAAAGCATCGGTGACCGGCTCGCCGGGATGTTCTCGGCACAGGCCAAGGCCGCCTCCGACATCCGCCGCGACCTCGACCAAATCGGCGAAGATATCATCGCAGCACAGAACAAGCTTTCCGACACACGGCGCCGTCCAGCCACCCGCGAGGAAATTGAGGAACGTGTTGTTGCCGAACTTGCCGCGTCAGTGGTCGCCTTCAAGGACGAAACAAACCTCTCGGTCCTTTCGGACCCCAATGGTGGCAACATCATTCCGCCAGGCGGCGGGTCGAAGCCGGTGTTCTCGAAATGGGCCGCAATCGGTCTGGCGTATCTGGCAAATCCTGATGGGATCACCACCGCACTGGTGGATGCGGCCGTAGCTGCGACGCCCGGCGAACCTATTGCGGCATCGGAGCGGGCGCGAGAAATCGCGAAACTCGAAGCTGAAATCGCGGACCTCGAAAAGTTGCGGGAGCGCTTTGCGCGGGAAGCCGAGCGCCACGGCCTCCGGGTCAACCGATCCGAATTCGCAGACCCCGCCGCACTTCTGGCGGACGACTCGGAACTCTAATCATGACCCGCGCCGCCGAAATCCTCAAAGCCCAACGCGCCGCCGAACGTGTGTCGCATCAGGCCGAACGAGCGGCGCGTCTCGCCTATGCCCGTACCCGGGAAGCCGGATGGGCCATTGCATGCGACCCCGGACACGGGCCGGTCAATCTGGCGCTGCGCAGGGCGATCCTTGCGCAGAACGCTGCAATCGAAGCCCTTGCGAAACAGCGCGCCGCCCGACAGGCCATCGCCGATGCGTGGCGGCATTAAGGAGACCGAACATGCCCACACCCAGCGAACTCCGGCAAAAGCTACTTTATGGCAAGGACGCCCGTGCCAAGCGTGAGGCCAATGCACCAGCCGCTTCAACACCGGCCCGGAACCGTGGCGACGGCATCGACCGCGCCGCCCTTTGGACGAAGGCCATGAAGCGCGCTGCCGAACTTCCGCCCATCCGCGACTAACATGCGGCGGCATCCCAACTGCCGTCGCATCCGCACCGCCGGGAGACTCGTCCTCACCCGGCGGTGCAACAAAGTAAAGCCCAAAGATATCAATAGCTTGGGTCCTTCCGACGGGGTGGCATCTTGCGGGGGACACGGCTGCGCAAGGCTTCTGTAGCGACAGCGCTCCGATATTAATTCTAAACACTCGGAAACTCACCGATATGCCGACCGAAACCATTGAATCCAAATCAAGTTTCGCAAAACGTCTTGGCCTAAGCCGGGGCCGAATTTCCCAACTCGCTAAACAGGGTCTGCCCATGCTGCCGGATGGATCCGTGAGGGTCGAGGCTGCGCTTAAGTGGGTGCGTGCAGAATTGAACCCCGGCCCAGGCCGACCGCTCGGCGCCGCCGAGGGTGCCGGAAAGGGTGAAGGGCGCGAGGATATCGAAGCCGCAAAAATCCGCCTTCTGTTGGCGCAAGCCGGTCGCCAGGAACTTGAGCTTGCCCATCGGCGCGGCGAATTGGTGCCAGCCGAGGAAGCCCGCCGCGCCGTTCGGGCCGTGGCCTTCGTTACCCGTGAAGCCATGCTGAATTTTCCGGCACGCTACGGCGCCGAAATCGCAGGGGAACTTGGTGTCGATCCCGGAACGCTCATCGCCTTGCTGGACGCGCGGGTGAGGACGGAGATGAACCGAGTGGCAGCGAAGGCGCCGCCGGAAGGGGAGATCAAATGAGCCACACCAAGGGGATAACGATGCCTGATGAATTCGACATGTGCAATCAACGCGCCGCCTTCGAGTTCCTTGAAAGCGAACGGCAGCGCCTCGGAATGAGCCTGGACGAAATGGAAAAGCGCAGTGGCGTCAGCATCAATTCGACCTACAGCTGGCGCAATTGTTCTCGCTCCCCAACTATCCAAAATCTGGTGAAAATTGCCGAGTGCTTCGGTTTTGAGATCATCTTGCGCAAAAAATCTAGTGAAGGACGTTGTGCCTGATGAGCCGTGAATTCAATCTACGAGACCAAGTGCCCGCCATCCTAGCGATTAATGCAGAACGGCAGCGGCAGGGGATGAGCCTCGGCGACATGGAAGAGAGAAGCGGGGTCAGCGTCGGTTCCGTCTATGCTTGGCGGTCCGGCAAACGCTCACCACAGACACACATGTTAGTGGCTCTCGCTGGAACATTGGGCTACGAAATCATCATGCGTCGAAAGAAAATATAGCGTCCGTATTCGTCGCGCATAACCGTTCGCAATATCCCGCATAGGCACTCATAAACAGTCATGGGAAAGTCCTCCAAAGGAGATTTTCCATGTATTCGGTTCGATCTAATCTAATTACCGGCGAAGAGGTCCGTGAACGCTTTGGCGGCATCTCGGATGCAACGCTTGGCCGTTGGGTAAAAACCGGTGTTATCCCGCGAGGGATCAAGGTAGGACGTCGTCGTCTCTTCGATGTCCGCGAGCTTGAAGCTGTTGTCGAAGCCAAGAAGGCGGAGCGCAACTGATGGCCGCCAATGCACAAGCAACAGTCACCCTCTCACTTATTGACCGTCTCACTGGACCGATTAAGCGGATTTCCTCCCGCCTCTCCAATCTCGGCAAGAAGCTCGGATTAGAACGCATCACTGGCGCCACGGCACGCCTCGGTACATCTCTCAAGGGGCTCGGCGCTGGTCTGGCATCTACGACATCACGTCTTGCATCCTTCACCGCATTGGTGGGGTTGGGCTCCGCTGGTGCTATTGCTGGCCTCTTCGGGCTGGCTACCGGGACCGCCGAACTTGCCAAGGAAATCGACCGGCTGAGCCAGGTGGCGGGGACGCCATCAATTGAATTCCAGAAATGGGCATATGCCGCGAAGACGGTGGGGATCGAGCAAGACAAGATGGCCGATATCCTCAAGGACGTCGGAGACAAGGTCGGTGATTTCATGCAGACCGGCGGCGGTCCCATGAAGGATTTCTTTGAGAACATCGCGCCAAAGGTCGGGGTGACAAAGAAAGCATTTCAAGGTCTTTCGTCCGCGCAAGCGCTACAGCTTTATGTTTCCTCCCTGGAAAACGCCAATCTTTCTCAAGCGGAAATGACCTTCTACATGGAGGCCATTGCCAACGACGCCACGCTTCTGTTGCCGCTTCTCCGGAAGAACGGACAGGAATATAACCGGCTTGCATCGGAGGCCGGTAAAGCTGGCGCGTTGATGTCTCAAGATGCCCTCAATTTGGGTAAGGCATTCACCGAAAACCTTGACGCGCTCACCCGCCGGTTTGATGCCTTGCGGACTTTGGTGGCCGTCCAGCTTCTTCCCGTCTTCAACGAATTCGTTGTCGAACTCCGCGAACTGTATGATGCCAACGTGGACATCATCCGGGCCAAGCTTATCGATTGGGCGCGGGTTCTCCGCAAGGTTCTCCGGGACCTCATGAACCCGGCGTCGGACCTCCGGGTGGCAATCTCGGAATGGACGAAGGGGTTTGCAGACTTCATTGCGCGGGTGAAGCCCGTGGTAGATTTCGTTGGCGGTCCGCTTTACGCGGCGCTTGGGTTGATCGCAGCCTTCATATTTGGTCCGATGATTGCCGCGTTGGTGGCCTTAACGGCCGCAGTTTTCAACTTTGGCGCCGTTCTTCTCGGCACGCCGCTCGGCTGGATCCTCGCTGGTCTCGCTCTGATGGGTGCATCCGTTTATGTCCTCTACCAGAAATGGGACGAATTCATTTCCTACTTCTCCGGGGCATGGGGCAGGGTGAAAGACGCCTTCAAGGTGGGCTTCATTGATGGGATCAACGCCTATCTCGAAGAGTTTAACCCGGTCATCCTTGTCGCCAAGGGCATGAATGCCGTCTTCGAATATTTCACTGGAATCGATCTCATTTCCGAGGGTGCCGACCTCATCAATTCGCTATGGGAAGGGTTCAAGTCCACGGACTTCGCGCAAGCCATCGTGGGCACCCTTAACGATGCGTGGGCCGCCTATGAGAATTGGTGGAACAGCTTTTCCAAACGGGTTCGTGGCGCCGGTTCTGCCATCGTGCAAGCCATTTGGGACGGTCTCAAGGATAAATGGTCCGCCGTGGTGGATTGGCTGAAATCTTCCATCAACGACCTCATCGGCTGGCTTCCGCAAAGCGTCCAAGACAAGTTGGGCTTCAAGGTCAACACGGTGACCCCGGCGCCCGGAAACGATAACAAACCGTCTCCGTCTTCCGGTGCTGCAGCCGTTGGCGCCCGCGTCGGCGAGATGGGCGGCCAGATGTTGAAGGCGGTTCCCACCGGCGCTTCGGAGGCCGCCGCGAACACGGGACAGGCTCCGGCATCTGGCGGCTCCGCTTCTCCGGACAAGGTGACGACGCAGACCGTCCAGACGCAAAACCTTGCCATTGCGGAGCCGATTGTTGCCCATGTTCCCCAGAGCATTGATGCTTCCATAAACGGGGTCACCATCAACGTTTCTGGCGGATCAGGCTCGCCGGGCGAGGTGGCCGCCGCCGTCCGCGCCGAGTTGTCCGCGCTTTCTCGCCGGAATGCAGCCGCCGTAAACTCATCACTGTCGGATTGAAGTCATGCGCACACCAATCATTGCTCCAAAAATCATTCGAGTGGTCCCAATTCAGTGCCCTGACACCGGCAAGACGAATGGGACGTGTGTCGAATTCGAAGCCGTTATTTCCGCCGAGAACGGCGTGGTGACGGCCGACCTCTTCGTGGCAGAAGACGTGGAAACGGTCGTCGCCGCCATTGACCGGGCGCGCCGTCCCGGTGCCGTCCTCACCATCATGGCGCAGAACGCCGAGGGAACGAACCCGGTGACGGGGCGGCCGTGGTTGATCGGGACAATCGGGCCAGCTTCCGAAATTGACGTGCCATCGGTTTCCGGAATGATCTTTGCGCCAGAAGAGGGCATGGTTTCCTGCATCTTCGCGCCCCGTGTTCTCCGGATCTACGAAGCGCCAGACGCTTCCCCATGGTTCAATGGCGACATGACCAAACGCTTGGCGTGCATCGATATCGAGGCGGGCGATAAAGGTGACGGGATTGCCCATATCGTGGTGGTCGACATGAACCCGCAACAGGCGCGGTCATACGTTGAAAATGCCCGCATCATCCGCCGCCCTCTCGTCCTTTGGACCGACTTTCCAGTTCCTGGCTGTGTCCATACGTCTACCGGAAAACCTGTTTTCATCGGCTCCCTCAATCGTCTCGGAACACGGGACCCGGCTACGGTCTAACAAGGATCAATAATGAAACGCATCATAACAATTGGCGCCGCCGGGCTTGCGGCCGCCGTCATCGCAGCAAGTTTCGCAATTCCGGCGTCAATCGCCAAGGGCTCGTCGTTGACTGGAAGAGCGGTGGTCACAGATGGCGATACCATCTCCATACGGGATACAAAGATCAGGCTCCACGGGATTGATGCCGTAGAAAGCTACCAAACTTGCTTGGACGCCAACGGCGTATCCTACCGATGCGGCCAGGCCGCCGCCGAGGCGCTGGACGCCTTTCTAGCCGCATCACGCCCGACGACCTGCATTGTGACGGACAAGGATAGGTATGGGCGTTTTGTGGCCCGATGCGAACGCGCCGATGGCCAGTCGGTGAACGCTTGGATGGTGAGGAAAGGTTGGGCGACTGACTACAAGCGCTATTCACGCGGCGAGTTTGCGAAGGATGAGGCTGCAGCGAAGTCCGATAGGCTCGGCATATGGCAGGGTTCGTTTGAGGATCCGTGCGTGGTTCGAGCGAAGAGGGCAAAGCGTGTTCCTAGGTGCTAGGTGGCGCGTCTAGGTTCGTAAAATCCAGCTTGTCTATATAAAGCAAGCATCGATCCGTTACGAAATATACAAGTGAGCCCCATCCCGATACAGCATCAATGAATCCGAATCGGACAAGGGCTAGCACAGCTTCCCTGAACGCCAACTCGTTTTCGAAGGCATTGTTGCTGTCCAATTCAGCGCTGATCCTTCGACTGCTACGCTCTTCATCGGAATCGCGCCCAAACCCGTTCTCGCGGGCTGCTTTCAGCACAGCGAGGACCTTGATGTCGCTCGAATTCAATTGCACGGTGATAGCCCAAAAGTCCGCCATCTCATCTTCGGCGTAGTCCTCACGCGGAGCGCTCTTGAAGAATATCCGTGCCATAAGCCGTAACTTGTGTTGAGCCACACCTTCAACAGCGGCTCGCCGGACACGTAGAACAAATGATGCCAGCCTTTCTTCTTCGATAACGGCTTCGGCGGTAATCAGCCCCGCACGAATGTCTGCGACAACAGCCTCTTCCATCTGTTCTAGCCGCTTTTTGATTAGGCGCCTAAGGGGCAGCATGAAAGCTTCGGACCAACCTTCCGAGAAGTAGGCCAGGCCAGCCGACACATATTCAATTATGGCCTCACCGCGTTTGGCATGGTCGGCTGTTGTGAATCGATCAGATTGGGGGACTAGGTCCTTCAAGGCGGGCACCTCTCGTACAATTTAGACGTTTGCATTTTGCAAATTATTTCTCACATAGTTTGCAACTTAACAACAGACGCACGATCCGGGCTCCGCTAATCTGTACGCAGATTTAAGCAGGAGTAGTGATGTCAGTTATATGTGAACTCATCGCGGCCGAAGATGCTGCCGCTCAGGCAGATGTAGAGAAGGATTTGGCCTTCCTTCGCTCCGCCAGTGAGGGCGATGGTCCGGCGGTCCTAGCGCTTATTGAAAAGACCTTTGATGGAGGAGAGGATCCTCGATTGGTCGCCGGTATCAAAGCGCTTAAGAGAACTTTCTCCAAGGGAGCCGCGAAGTGCTGAAACTGGTGGTGGACACATCGGTATGGCTCGACCTCGCGAGAGACTATCGGGCCTTGTCTACGATTGCCGCCTTGGAAGACTTGGTTGGGGATGGCGAAGTTGAACTATTAATTCCGGAAGTTGTCCGGCAGGAGTTTGACCGTCGAAAGGACAAGCTCGCCGAAGAGACGCGAAAGGGGCTGCAAACCCATTTCCGCCTTGTCCGAGAAGCCATTCGAAGGCTCGGCGATGAGGCGGAAAAAACCGAAGCGCTAAATGCCATCGAAGAGCTTAGCCATAAGGTGGATGTCACTGGTGATGTTATTACACCTGCATTTGAGGCGGTGGATAGGCTCATTTCTGGCGCTACGCTATTGCCAGTGACCGATAGTCAGAAGGTTCGCGCAACGGACCGCGCCATGGCTGGGAACGCGCCCTATCACCGGTCCAAAAACAGTATCGGAGATGCGCTCATTATCGAAGCGTTTGCCGACGTTGTGTCCGGCCTGAAAGCCGAGGAAGCCGCCGCCCTCGTCACCCACAACGTCCACGATTTCAGCGACCCTGCCGGTGACCGCCGCAACCCTCATCCTGACTTGGTGCCTTTTTTCGCGCCGGGCCGGGCGGCTTACTGGATATCATTGCTAGACTGTCTCCGTGACACCGCGCCGGAGCTTGTTGAAGAGCGGGATTTTGAGTTCACCTACACTATGGACCCTCGGCGCCTGTCGGAGATCATAGACGCAGAAAACTTGCTGAACCGGCAAGTTTGGTACAACCGGCATTGGGGTCTTCGAAACGGTGTAGAGTCCGGCAAGATAAGGATCATAACCCAAGACGAATTCCGCAAATTGAAAGGTTATCACCCGGAGGTCGTGGTTGACTCGATTTGGGCTGGCGCCATGGCGGCGGCACGTAAAACAGAAGAAGAGGTTGGGGAAGAGAACCTAGGCCCTTGGGACGACTTCGAATGGGGAATGATCAACGGCAAACTGTCCGCTCTAAGGTGGGTTCTTGGTGATGATTGGGACATGCTGGACACGTAGATTTCGGCTCGCCTACCGTCGATTATCAGCAATCAAAATCAAAATTCGACTGGGGGAATAAACGGGGGGACTAAAACGACGAAAGCCGTGTAACCTATTGAGATTACACGGCTTTCTGGAATTAGATGGTGCCCAGAAGAGGACTCGAACCTCCACACCCTTGCGAGTACCAGCACCTGAAGCTGGCGCGTCTACCAATTCCGCCATCTGGGCGACGAGGAGCCATGTACGGGGGCAGGCCGCTGGTGTCAACAGGGATTTTGAAGTTTTGTGACGATCATTGTTTTTTCGTCAAAAAACATCGCGGTGCCCGTTCTCGTGCGATGGCGACGCCAGGTCGATCCTTTTAAATAAAGGCCCATCACGATGCGACCATAGCGTCGCGCTCTTCTGAGACCATCGGTCCGCATACACGTCCGACTATGTATCCAGCCCCTCATTCTTCTGCCGATCGAGATGGCCGAGATCCCGGTCGGGATCGATCATGTCGCGAAGGCGCTGTTTCAATTCCTTCGGTCCTGGAAAGCCGCCATCACGCTTTCTTTCCCATAAGAGCGCTCCGTCTACCGTGATTTCGAAGCGGCCGCCGGTGGCCGGAATGAGTGCGACTTCTGCAAGGCTGTCGGAGAAGGTGCTGAGCAGCTCCTGTGCTATCCACGCCGAGCGCAGCAGCCAGTTGCACTGCGTGCAATAGGTGATCGAAATGCGAGGTTTTACGGCTCCATCCATATCAAACGGTCCTTTTCTCATCTCACAAAAATATTACTTAGTTTGTCATGTTTTCTTCGAGGGAGACTTGCTTTGAAAACAGCTTCTTGCAGAAGGTCTGGAATTGCAATTCAGTGGAGTATGTTTGTGGCACATAATGACCTTTCTCGTGAACGACTGATCGTCCCGGCTGTCGCTCCTATCTATAACAGCACCTATGAACTGGTGGAGACCGTTCTGCGTGTTGTCGCGGGCGTGCTGCTTGTCACCCATGGCTTTGGCAAGATTACCAATCCTTTCGGCGCTGTAGGCATGGTGGAGAGCCTGGGCTTCTATCCTGGTGTATTTTGGTCTCCCCTTCTGGCCGCAACGGAATTCTTCGGCGGTATCCTCGTCGCGATCGGCCTCTTCACCCGTCCTGCAGCGTTCGCCGCCTTCATCGTCTTGATGGTGACGGTCTATTTCCATTGGATCGTCAAATCGGAAGGACTCGGCGGTGCGGAGAAGTCTATCCTGTGGTCGGCGATCTTCCTATTTTTTGCGGTCAGAGGCGGTAACAAGCACTCGGTCGATGCCAAGTTGCGTAAAGTCTTCTGATTGGTGATTCAGAGGCAGAAGCCAAGCCCAACTAGGACGGTGGCACCTGTCTCAAATCTACTTAGTCCTGCAACTTGATGACAGGCCAGCGAAAATAATCCATCGTCGGGAACCTTCCAGCCCCAGAATGATTACGCATGTGGTGAAGTGCGGAAAAATTCATGGTCGATTATTTGCTGCCTCTGGAAGCGCGTAAAGCCGGCGAGCGTTTGCTCGCCGCACACGCATCGGAAGACCCTTTTGCGGCAGCATTCAAAGCAACCCGCATGCCGATGATCATCACCGATCCAAAGCAGGACGACAACCCCATCATCTTCTGCAACAAGGCCTTCAACGATCTGACAGGCTATAGCAGCGACGAACTCCTCGGTCGGAACTGTCGTCTTCTTCAAGGCGAGAAGACGGATCCGCAAGCCGTCGCCAAGATTCGCGAGGGCATCGATGCCGGAACGTCGGTGTCGGTCGACATCTTGAACTATCGAAAGGACGGAGCGGAGTTTTGGAACGCTCTGTTTGTCAGCCCCGTGAGGGACGACAAAGGAGAAGTGATCTACTACTTCGCCTCGCAGCTCGACTTCACCCGCATCAAGGACAAGGAGGCCGAGCTTGCCGAAGCCCGCAATCTTGCCGAGGAAGAAGTCAGTCGCCGCACCAAAGACCTGCGCGATGCCTTGGACGCCAAGACCGTACTGGTTCACGAAGTCGATCATCGCGTCAAGAATAACCTTATGACGATGGCGTCCATCGTGAAGCTGCAAGAGCGGATGACGAAGAATGAGACGGCGAGTGCAACACTGAAATCGGTGCTCAACCGCATCGAGGCGCTCAGCACCGTTCACCGCAAGCTGTTCACGCTCGATAATATCGCCCGTTTCGACGTGGCCGACTTCGCAGAAGACCTCGTGGTCAATCTGACGAGTCAACTGAAGCGCACCGATATCAATGTCACACTGGACCTGTCGCCGGTTTACGTCCCTGCAGACAAGGCATCGCCTCTGTCGCTTATCGTCAACGAGTTGGTGGGCGATGTCGTCAGACGCGGGCTGGGCGATGGTGGCGGTGACATCAAGGTGACCGTAAAGAGGCTGAACGGACATTTCCTCATCCAGGTCGCCGATACGATCGATCCTGTGAAGGTCGATGAGGAGGAGCAGCGCTTCAGTCAGATGTTGCTGGAAACCTGTGCGCGTCAGGTCAGCGCAGATATTAAACGAGAACAGAATGGCCGGCAGACGATTGTAAGCGTGACGCTGTTGGTTGGACATAAGAAGGAATCATGAATTGCGCATTATCATCGTGGAGGATGAGGCACTTCTGGCACTCGAACTGGAAAGCGAAGTTGAGGCAGCAGGGCATAGCGTTGTCGGCGTCGCAGCAGATAGCGCATCGGCCATTGCTCTGATTGAAAAGGAAAGTGCCGACTTTGCTTTTGTCGATATTCATCTTCTCGATGGTCCGACCGGCGTGGATGTCGGCAGGTTTCTCGCCAGCAAAAAAGTCCCCTATGTCTTTGTCAGCGGCAATATCAAACGCATTCCGCCCGATTTTGCCGGCGCTGTCGGCGCTATCGAAAAGCCTTACACCGTCAATGGCTTGCAAAACGCACTTGGCTATCTGGACGCCATGATCAGCGGCAAGGATGGGCTTGTCGTGCCGCCGAACCTGATCATGCCGCTAACAACGACGTCTTGAGTGCGATGACTGTGAATAACGATCCTGGGAATATCGGTCCGATCCTGACTCAGCTTTTTGAGCAGGCGCCGACCTTCATTGCGCTTTTGCGGGGTCCAAATCACCGCTTCGAGCTTGCCAATCCGAGCTATATGGATCTCGTTGGACGTCACGATATTGTTGGACGAACGGTCGCGGAAGCGCTTCCTGAGGCCGCAGAGCAAGGCTTCGTCAACATTCTTGATGAGGTCTACACAACGGGCAGACCCTATAAAGCTCTCGGTGCTCTTTTCGTCATCCACGCCGATGAGGATGGATCTGGCAGGGAATGTTATCTCGACTTTCTCTATCAGCCGATCCGCGATGAGAACGGCGAGGTCTGCGCTATTTTCGTCGAAGGCTCGGACGTCACCGAGCGCACGGTGTCGGAGCGCGCAAGACGCGAAAGCGAGGACCTGTACAAGGGTCTTTTCGACGCGATCGATGAAGGCTTTTGTATCATCGAGTTCCTGGACGGGCCGCATGGACCGGACAGCGACTATGTGCATATCCAGGCAAACGACGCCTATGCTCGTCACGCCGGTATTCCCAATGTCGTTGGTCAGAAGCTGCGTGAGATGGTGCCGGATGAGGCTGACGCTTGGATCGCCCGCTACGGCGCGGTGTTGAAAACCGGCGAGCCCATTCGCTTCCAGCAGGAACTGGTTGCCACGGGCCGCTATCTTGAGCTCGCGGCCGTTCGCATCGAGCCGAAGGAACGCCGCCAGGTTGCGGTCCTTTTTCAGGATATTACCGCCCGTAGAAAAGCTGAGCTGGCTCTGGAAAAACTGAATGCCACCTTGGAGCAGCAGGTGGAAGAGCGCAGTGCCGAGCTGATGGTGGCGGAAGAAGCGTTGCGCCAAGCGCAGAAGATGGAGGCTGTCGGCCAGCTGACTGGCGGTCTTGCGCATGACTTCAACAATATCCTCGCTGGTATCAGCGGTAGCCTGGAAATGATGAACACGCGCCTGGCACAAGGCAGGGTGGGAGACCTTTCGCGCTATATTAATGGCGCAATGGGTGCCACCAAGCGAGCCTCCGCACTGACTCAAAGACTGCTCGCTTTCTCGCGCCGCCAGACACTTGACCCGAAGCCGCTCAATATCAACACCCTGGTCGACAGCATGTTGGAACTGGTCATGCGCAGCGTGGGGCCGGGCATCAAAGTGGAAACGGTGGGAGCCGCTGGTGTCTGGCCGACATTCGTCGATGCCAGCCAGCTGGAAAACGCGCTCCTCAATCTCTGCATCAATGCCCGTGACGCCATGCCGAATGGCGGAAAGCTGACAATCGAGACCGGGAACCGCTGGATGGACGAGCGGGCCGCCCGCATGCGCGGCCTGGAGCCGGGACAATATGTGTCGCTCTGCGTCTCCGACACTGGGACCGGCATGTCGCAGGATATCATCGAGCGCGCCTTCGATCCTTTTTTCACCACCAAGCCCATCGGCCAGGGGACAGGACTTGGCCTTTCCATGGTCTATGGTTTTGCCGGTCAATCGGGCGGTGCGGCGCGCATCTATTCCGAACTCGGCAAGGGCACGATGATCTGTATCTATCTGCCGCGCTATGCCGGTTCTGTCGATGCGGACGATCCGCAAGCCGAAGGCCATATCGATGCACCACGTGCCGATGGCGACGAGACGATCCTGGTTGTGGACGACGAGCCCTTGGTCAGGATGCTCGCCGTCGAGGAGCTGCAGGATTTGGGATATTCGGTGATCGAAGCCGAAGACGCGCCCTCGGCCTTGCGTCTTCTTAATTCCAACAGACAGATCAGCCTGTTGATCACCGATGTCGGCTTGCCGGGCGGCATGAACGGCAGGCAATTGGCGGATGCAGCCCGCGTCAATCGGCCGAATCTCGAGGTTCTGTTCATCACTGGTTACGCGGAAAACGCAGTCCTGAACCATGGTCATCTTGACCATGGAATGCACGTCATGACCAAGCCCTTCCAGCTGGATGTCTTTGCCCAAAGGGTCAAGAGCCTGATCAAGCCACAGGGGTAGCGGCTTACAACTGCCGCAGCACGATCTCTTGTATGAATGTCTGGGCTGTCACACCAGCTTTAGAGCCGAGATGAAGAAGTGCAGCAAATCTTTCTTTTTGCTGCCTTCGCTGGCGCCATTCGCCTTGCAGCCAGAAAATTCGCTCCTTATATACGCCGCATACCAGCAGAAATGCTGACAAAAAAGCAAGACCATCCAAGTCAAGGAGTCGTCAGTGGAATGCCTCCCGGGGTTCCGATGACTCGCTTCAAGGAGAGAAGAAAATGGCAAAAGTAATCGGTATTGACCTTGGCACGACCAATTCCTGCGTCGCAGTGATGGACGGCAAGGACACCAAAGTCATCGAAAACGCGGAAGGTGCACGCACGACCCCTTCCATGGTCGCATTCAGCGACGATGGTGAGCGTCTGGTCGGTCAGCCTGCAAAGCGCCAGGCCGTTACCAACCCTACCAACACCCTGTTTGCGGTCAAGCGCCTCATCGGCCGTCGTTACGACGATCCGACCGTCGAGAAGGACAAGGGACTGGTCCCGTTCGATATTGTCAAGGGCGACAATGGGGACGCTTGGGTAGAAGCGCAGGGCAAGGGCTACTCCCCTTCGCAAATTTCCGCGATGATCCTTCAGAAGATGAAGGAAACCGCTGAATCCTATCTCGGTGAAAAGGTTGAAAAGGCCGTCATCACCGTTCCAGCTTACTTCAACGATGCCCAGCGTCAGGCAACCAAGGATGCGGGCCGCATCGCTGGTCTTGATGTTCTGCGCATCATCAACGAGCCGACCGCTGCCGCCCTTGCCTATGGTCTGGACAAGAAGGAAGGCAAGACGATTGCCGTGTACGACCTTGGTGGTGGTACCTTCGATATCTCGATCCTCGAGATCGGCGATGGCGTCTTTGAGGTGAAGTCTACCAACGGCGACACCTTCCTTGGTGGTGAAGACTTTGACATGCGTCTGGTCGAGTACCTTGCAGCCGAATTCAAGAAGGACAACGGTATCGACCTGAAGTCCGACAAGCTGGCTCTGCAGCGCCTCAAGGAAGCTGCCGAAAAGGCAAAGATCGAGCTGTCGTCTTCGCAGCAGACCGAAATCAACCTGCCCTTCATCACGGCAGACGCATCCGGTCCTAAGCACCTGACGCTGAAGCTGACGCGCGCCAAGTTCGAAAGCCTGGTCGATGACCTGGTCCAGCGCACTGTCGCACCTTGCAAGGCAGCTCTTAAGGATGCCGGCGTATCCGCTTCCGAGATCGACGAAGTCGTTCTCGTTGGTGGTATGAGCCGCATGCCGAAGGTGCAGGAAGTCGTCAAGCAGCTGTTCGGCAAGGAGCCTCATAAGGGCGTCAACCCGGACGAAGTGGTTGCCATGGGCGCGGCCATCCAGGCCGGCGTTCTGCAGGGCGACGTCAAGGACGTTCTGCTCCTCGACGTAACCCCGCTGTCTCTTGGCATCGAAACGCTGGGCGGCGTCTTCACCCGTCTGATCGATCGTAACACGACGATCCCGACGAAGAAGAGCCAGACCTTCTCGACCGCCGAAGACAACCAGTCTGCCGTGACCATTCGCGTCTCGCAGGGTGAGCGCGAAATGGCAGCCGACAACAAGCTGCTCGGCCAGTTCGACCTCGTTGGGCTGCCGCCATCGCCACGTGGCGTTCCGCAGATCGAAGTGACCTTCGATATCGACGCGAACGGCATAGTCCAGGTCTCGGCCAAGGACAAGGGCACGGGTAAGGAACAGCAGATCCGTATCCAGGCATCGGGTGGTCTCTCCGACGCCGACATCGAAAAGATGGTTAAGGATGCGGAAGCCAATGCTGAAGCCGACAAGAAGCGTCGTGCGGGCGTAGAAGCCAAGAACCAGGCTGAGAGCCTGATCCACTCCACCGAGAAGTCGGTCCAGGAGTATGGTGACAAGGTTTCTGAAACCGACCGCAAGGCGATTGAAGATGCCATCGCTGCCCTCAAGACGGCTGTCGAAGCATCCGAGCCGGATGCAGACGACATCCAGGCGAAGACCCAGACGCTCATGGAAGTATCCATGAAGCTCGGTCAGGCCATCTACGAAGCCCAGCAGGCGGAAGCCGGTGAAGGCGGCGCAGGCGGCAAGGATGATGGTGTGGTCGACGCCGACTACGAGGAAATCAAGGACGACAAGAAGTCCGCGTAAATCGCGGCTCTTGCTCTCGGACTTGAGTGAATGAGACTGACTCCGGCTGCCTCGTGCAGCCGGAAATCCATTTCGGGGTGTGTTATCTTCATGGCGAAAGCAGACTTTTACGAGACATTGGGCGTGAGCAGATCCGCCGATGAAAAGGAGCTGAAGAGCGCCTTCCGCAAACTTGCGATGAAGTATCATCCGGACAAAAATCCCGATGACGCAGAATCCGAGAAAAAATTCAAAGAAATCAATGAAGCCTACGAGACGCTGAAAGACCCGCAAAAACGCGCGGCGTACGATCGCTTCGGCCATGCGGCGTTCGAACACGGCGGCATGGGCGGCGGTGGCGGCGGCGGTTTTGCCAGCGGCGGCTTCTCCGACATTTTTGAAGACATCTTTGGCGAGATGATGGGCGGCGGTCGTGCGCGCCGGTCTTCCGGTGGCCGCGAGCGCGGAGCTGATCTCCGCTACAACATGGAAATCTCGCTGGAAGAGGCTTTCAGCGGCAAGACCGCGCAAATCCGGGTGCCGACATCCATAACCTGCGACGTCTGTTCCGGTTCCGGTGCAAAGCCTGGCACCAGCCCCAAGACCTGCGGCACCTGCCAAGGCTCGGGCCGCGTGCGTGCAGCCCAAGGCTTCTTCTCGGTGGAACGGACCTGCCCGACCTGCCATGGCCGCGGCCAGACGATCACCGATCCTTGCACCAAGTGTCACGGCCAGGGCCGTGTGACGGAGGAGCGTTCGCTCTCGGTCAACATCCCGGCCGGCATCGAAGACGGAACACGCATTCGTCTGCAAGGTGAAGGCGAAGCAGGGATGCGAGGTGGCCCTTCGGGAGATCTCTACATCTTCCTGTCGGTGCGTCCGCACGAGTTCTTCCAGCGCGATGGCGCCGATCTTTATTGCGCAGTTCCGATCTCGATGACGACTGCAGCCCTTGGCGGCACATTCGATGTCACGACGTTGGATGGAACGAAGTCACGTGTGACGGTGCCGGAAGGCACGCAGCCGGGCAAGCAGTTTCGCTTAAAGGGTAAGGGCATGCCGGTTCTGCGTTCGGCGCAGACGGGCGATCTCTACATCCAGATTCAGATCGAGACGCCGCAAAAGTTGACCAAGCGTCAGCGCGAATTGCTGCAGGAATTCGAGGAAATTTCGTCGAAGGACAACAATCCGGAATCGACGGGCTTCTTTGCTAGGATGAAGGAATTTTTTGACGGCTGACGTCGCCTTCAGTTCACAAATCTTCTAGCGCCGCCATCCATCCGGATTGGCGGCGTTTTTGTTCATCAGCCTGCAAACCCACCTTCGGCAAGGAAGGCGCGCTCTTCTTCCGTCGTTTCACGAAGCAGAATATCGTTGCGGTGAGGGAAGCGACCGAAGCGCGCGACGATATCGCGATGCTCGATCGCGAAAGGCAAATAGCGTTCGCCAAGAGGCTCGCAAAGCTCGCAGCAAAGCTCCTGGTCGGCCAGTTCTTCCGAGTGCATGAAGGTTAGGTAGAAGAAAATCCGCAGTTCAGGATCGATCGCCTGATCATGGCCGCGTGAAACGGCGTCACGAGCGTAGTGAAGCGCCAGCGGATCGGTCGCATACATATGCGCTGTGCCGCGGAAACAGTTGCGGGGAAACTGATCGAGGAGAAGAAGAAGCGCGAGGCTGCTTTCCGGCGCATCAAGCCAGTCGATCAGCTCCCGACGAGCCGCCGCGAAGTGCAGATCGTGAAAGCGGGAATGGAAGGCGCTGTCGAAATGGGCGTTCTTCTCAAACCATTTCTCGGGACCAGCCTCATTCCAGAAAGATAGAATCTCAGCGACTGGTGTTGGTATCGCACTCTGCGTCATCTCAGCTCCTCAATATGTCGTAAGGCGTCGGCGTCATCAGTAATGGGGTGGCTTTGTAATGGCTGGCGCGTCAAGCGACTGTTCTTCCAGGCTCAAGAAGCGCTCCGTGAGACGATCGAGTTTTGCACGAGTCTGCTCGACGACCTTCCACTGTTCCGCCAGTTGATCGGAGAGCTCTTCGATCGTCTTGGCCTGATAGGCCACCGTCTCTTCTAAAGTGATGATCCGCGCTTCATTTTGATCTGCCATGAAGACCTCCGTTACCAATCACGCTGCTTTCGCAGTTTTATGACGCATAAACAAGACAAAGGCCGGACAGTTGGTGTCCGGCCTTTGATTTGTGATGAACCGTGAGGCTGTATCAGCCTTCGTCCTGGAAGACTTCCTCGCGCTTCTTCTTGACGCTTGGCAGGAAGACGACGACGAGAACCAGAAGAGCGATCAGGAGCAGCGTGGCGCTGATCGGCCTGGTGACGAAGGTGCTTGGATCGCCACGTGACAGGATCATGGCGCGGCGCAGGTTTTCCTCCAGCAGCGGGCCAAGCACGAAGCCGAGCAGCAGAGGTGCCGGCTCGCAGCGCAGTTTCACCAAGGCGTATCCGATGAAGCCGAAGAAGGCGACGGCATAGAGATCGAAGACGTTGGAGTTGACGCTGTAAACCCCGATGGCGCAGAAGGCCATGATGATCGGGAAGAGCACGTAATAAGGGATCGTCAGAAGCTTCACCCAGAGCCCGATGAGCGGGAGGTTCAACACCACCAGCATCAGGTTGCCGATCCACATGGAGGCGATGATGCCCCAGAAGAGCGCCGGCTGCTCGGTCGCAACATTCGGACCGGGAACGATGCCCTGGATGATCATCGCGCCGACCATCAGCGCCATGACCGGGTTGGCAGGAATGCCAAGTGTCAGGAGCGGGATGAAGGAGGTCTGAGCACCGGCATTGTTGGCCGATTCCGGACCTGCGACACCGGCGATTGCGCCGTGGCCGAATTCTTCTGGATTCTTCGAGACGCGCTTTTCCACCGTATAGGAGGCAAAGGCCGCGAGAATGGCACCACCGCCTGGCAGGATGCCCAGCGCCGAGCCGATAACAGTTCCGCGCAGGACGGGCGCAACCATCTTCTTGAAGTCATCTTTGGTGGGCAGAAGGCCGGAAACCTTGGCCATCAGCACGGTACGGGTCTTTTCGTCTTCCAGATTGCGCAGGATTTCGGCAATACCGAAGACACCGACGGCAACCGCAACGAAGTTCAGACCATCGGCATATTCGCGAATGCCCAGTGTGAAGCGCGGTGTGCCACTATAGATGTCGGTACCGACGAGGCCTAGCAGCAGGCCGAGGACGACCATGGCAAGCGCCTTGACGATGGAGCCGTGCGCCAGTGCAATGGATGACACGAGACCGACAACCATCAGCGAGAAATATTCCGCCGCACCGAATTCGAGCGCGATCGAGGTGAGCGGTGGCGCGAAGACTGCCACGAGGAAGGTTGCAACTGTACCGGCAACGAAGGAGCCGATGGCCGCAATGGCGAGTGCCGCCCCGGCTTTCCCCTTACGCGCCATCTGGTATCCGTCGATGGCTGTCACGGCGGAGGAAGACTCACCCGGCATATTGATGAGGATCGCCGTGGTCGAGCCGCCGTATTGCGCGCCGTAATAGATGCCGGCGAGCATGATCAGCGAGGAAACGGGCTCCAGCTGGAAGGTAATCGGCAGAAGCATGGCGATCGTCGCGGTGGCGCCGATCCCGGGAAGAACGCCGATCAGCGTCCCGAGAAGCACGCCGATCAGGCAGAAGAACAGGTTATGAAGCGTGGAGGCCGTATAAAAGCCGAGCGCCAGATTATCGAAGAGTTCCATGACGCGACCTCAGAAGTTGAGCCAGGGGCCGAAGCGCTGGAAAGGCAGGCCAAGACCGTAATTGAAGACGAGAACCGAAAACACCGTAATGGCAGCCGATAGAAGCACGGCCATCACTGGCTTCATCTTGTGCGATGCAAAGGAGGCGATCAGCGCACTGAGGAAGAGGGCAGGGACGAAGCCCAGGCCACGCACTGTCAAACCGAAGAAGATGGGCGCCGGGAGGATGAAGAAGATGCCCCGCCATGCAATCGAGCCCATCGGCTCGCCTGCAACCTTGCCGGCCCGCAGGAAGATCACGCTGCCGAGCAGCACGAGGATCAGCGAAAGGACGAGCGGGAAATATCCAGGGCCCATGCGAAAGGTGGTGCCGAGATCAAGATCATAGGATTGCCAAGCAAAGAAAATGCCGAGGCAGATAAAAATTGCGCCGCAGATGGCTTCTGTGGCATCGAAACTGACTGATTTCATGGTCGTCCCCGCCTGTGCATCGGTGCCTTTTTATGGCCCGACGTCTGTAGAGTTCGATTGAGGTCTTTAGGATCGCTGTGGACTGCAGCAAGAAACCGGGGACGGCATGTGCCATCCCCGGCTCGATGCAGGTTTAGTCGGCGTATTGGCCAGCCGATTCGATGACCGGCTTCCAGCGCGCAATTTCGCTTTCGAGCTTGGCCTTCAGTGCGGCAGGCGTTGCATCCGCTTCTGGCGATGGCGTGGTGCCGAGCTCGGCAAAGCGCGCGGCAACGTTCTGGTCCTTCAGCGCCACCTGAAGTGCCTTGGAGAGACGCTCATTCACGGCGGCTGGCGTGCCCTTCGGCGTGTAGATGCCGTGCCAGATACCAACTTCGAAGTTGGGCAGGCCTGCTTCCGTCGCCGTCGGCACATCCGGCAGAACGCTGAGACGCTGAGGCGTGGTGACGGCATAGGCTTTCACGGTGCCGCCCTGAATCTGCTTGGTGGTGTTGGTCGTCTGGTCGCACATGATATCGACCTGACCGCCAAGAAGATCCGTCATCGCCGGGCCGGTGCCCTTGTAGGGAACGGTCACGAGCGGCGTTTGAATGGCGCTCATGAACAGCATGCCGCACAGATGAGAGGCAGCGCCGATACCGGCATTGGCAACCGTGACCTTATCCTTGTTCGCCTTGGCGTAGTCGATCAGGCCCTTGAGATCCTTGGTTTCAAGGTTCTTGCGCGACAGGATCGTCATCGGTACTTCGGTCACGAGGCCGACATAGTCGAAGGCGTCGAGCGTCTTGTAGGCGAGCTTACGGTAAAGCGTGTCGCTGGTGGCCATGCCGATGTGATGCAGGAGGATGGTGTAACCATCCGGATCGGCAGATGCCACGCGACCGGCACCCAGTGTTCCGCCTGCGCCGCCGACATTTTCGACGATGATCTGCTGGCCAAGATCCTTGGACATGGATTCCGCCACGAGGCGGGCCACGGTGTCTGTCGGACCGCCAGCGGAGAACGGCACAACCATAGTAATGTTGCGGCCAGGATAATCCTGAGCGGCTGCAGAAAGCGCAAAGAGCGATACGGCGGCGGCAGCGACTGCACCCGTGACGGATTTCAGAAGTTTCATCTTTTCCTCCCGATGAATATGGCCTCAGCGACGAAACACACTCCTCTGTGTTCGCCGGGGTGAGATCATTTGCAGTCGAGATCGCGCTTCACGCAATCGAGGGAAGAAAACAAATCGTTAAAAGATCGTCGGCTAACGGCCTGAATGGGTGGATTCCGAAACATCGCTGTCATGACGTGGGTGGATTCCGACCCATGGCAATAAAAGCGATGGATACTCAAGGGCTCGCCATGTCTTCATCAATGGGCGCATGCTTCGTTAATGCGTATTTTTGCATCTTTTCATATAGCGTCTTGCGCGATATTCCGAGCGTCTCATAGACAGCTTTGAGATTGCCTTTGTGAGACGCGATTGTTCTTGCGATGATGCCCTTTTCGAATTCCGCCACCTTGGCGGAAAGCCCGTGGCCGGAGAGTGGATCGCTCGGCGACCCTTCACCGGAACGACCATCCAGCCCGAGAACAAACCGATCCGCCTCGTTTCTGAGCTCACGGACATTGCCTGGCCACTCGCGCATCGCAAGCGACGAGACGATGCTTGAGGGCACCTCCATATCGTCACGGCCGTAGCGGGCAGCCGCTTCTCTCACGAGATGCAGGAAGAGCAAGGGGACATCGCTTTGTCGTTGTGCCAGGGACGGGACATGGATCGTTGCGACGTTCAGGCGATAAAGAAGATCCTGGCGGAAGCGCCCGGCAAGCGCCTCCTGTGCCAGATCGGTCTTGCTGGTGGCGATGAAGCGAACATCGAGTTCCACGGTCTCATTGGAGCCGAGACGCGTGATGGTGCGCTCCTGCAGCACGCGCAGCAGCTTGCCCTGCATGTCGGGCGGCATGGAGCCGATCTCGTCAAGGAGGATGGTGCCGCCGCGCGCATGCTCGAACTTGCCGTAGCGCGCCCTTAGCGCCCCGGGAAAAGCGCCCGCCTCGTGGCCGAAGAGTTCGCTCTCGATCAGATGTTGCGGAAGGGCCGCGCAGTTGATGGCGACGAAGGGGCGGTCGGCCCGGGCGCTGACATCGTGGAGCGCGCGCGCCACCACTTCCTTGCCCGCACCTGTGTCGCCGATGATCAGCGTATCGGCATCAGCAGCTCCGATGGCACGGATGCGATAACGAAGTTCGACCATCACCTGAGTGCGGCCTGGCAGGCGCGTTTCCAGATCGTCGCGCTTGCCGGCAACCGCGCGCAGGCGACGATTTTCCAGCACCAGTGAGCGACGGTCCATGGCGCGTTTGATGATGCCGGCAAGATACTGAACGCTGAACGGCTTTTCGATGAAATCATATGCGCCATTGCGCATGGCGCTGACCGCGAGCTGCACATCGCCATGCCCGGTGACGAGGATCACGGGGATTTCTGCATCCAGTTCCCGCACCTTCTGCAGCAGGCTCATGCCGTCGATACCCGGCATGCGGATATCGCTCACGATCACGCCGTCAAAACTATAGCCGATCAGTTCAAAGACGTGGTCGGCATTGTCGATGGTAACGACATCGAGACCTGCAAGCTCAAGCCCTTGAGCTGTGGACAGGCGTAAATCCTCTTCGTCATCGATCAGCAATACGCGGGACTGGCTCATTCCGCGGCAATCTCCATCGGTGTCTGGGCGTCGAGTTCAATATCAAAACGAGCGCCACCATCCTCGAGGTTGGTGACGATCAGCCGCCCGCCAAAGTCCTTGACGATATTATAGGAGATCGACAAGCCAAGACCCAGGCCCTTGCCGACACCCTTGGTGGAAAAGAATGGATCGAAGATGCGCTCCATGATCGCCGGCGGCACGCCGGGCCCGCGATCGCGCACCGAGACGATGACTTTGTTTTCGTTCTCATTCTTTTGCGCGGTGAGATCGATACGCCTGTCGTCCAACCCTTCCACCGCATCCGCCGCATTGGAAATGATGTTGACGAGTACCTGTTGCAGACGCACCGGTCCGGCCTTGACGAAGAGCGTCTCGGGGCCAAGCGCCACACGCAACTCGGCATCCGCTGCTTTCAATCGCGCGCTGACGATTTCGAGCGTGTCGGACACCACCGTGTCGAGTGGAACGGGTCCGACATGTTCATTCGGCTTGCGGGCAAAGTTGCGCAAGTGTTTGCTGATCGACGCCATTCTGTCGATCAGGGCAGAGATACGGGACAGATTGGAGCTTGCCTCCTCTACGCGTCCGCGTTCGATCAACAGCGACGCACTTTCGGCATAGGTCTTGGCGGCTGCAAGCGGCTGGTTGAATTCATGCGAGAGGGCTGCCGACATCTGGCCCAGCGCGGCGAGCTTACCCGCCTGGATCAGATCCTTCTGGGTCTTGCGCAACTGCTTTTCCGTCTGACGGCGTTCGGCGATCTCGCGCTTGATGTCGCGGTTAACCCGCGCCAGATCGGCCGTGCGCTCCTCAACCCGACGCTCCAGCTCAGCCTGGGCTTCGGCCTGGTGCACCAGACGATCCTGCAGTCGTCGGCGTCTTTGCAGCATGGCCGCCAGCAACGCACCGGCAAGGCCAAGGCACAGGAGCGCGGCGAGCAGCATCGTCTGCACCTGCGTGCGAACCGAGCCGGTATCCATCAGCACATTTACCGTCCAGCCAGCTTCCGGCATCGGCTGGGAAAGCACGAGATACTCCCGGTCCTGCTGCCCTTCGCGCACCGCCATCAAACGATGACTGCCGAAGGTGCCCTCGGTCACCGGCAGCTGGCTGAGCTTGGCATCGGCATAGCGGCGCGAGGCTTCTGTTCGGGCAATCCTGTCTGGTGTCAGCGGCAGGATTGCCGAGTAAAGCCATTGCGGCACGCCGGTCATGAAGATGATGCCTTCCGGATCGGTAACGACGATGCGGTTTTCTCCCGTGCCGAAGGAGGCCTCGATGCCCTCAATATCCACCTTGAAGACGATGACGCCCTTGATGACGTCGTTGAACAGGATAGGAGAGGCAAAATAGTAGCCGCGCTTATGTGACGTCGTGCCAAGCGCAAAGAAGCGTGACTGCAGGCCCTTGGCCGCATCTTGGAAATAAGGTCGATAGCTGAAATTCTGGCCTATGAAGCTTGCCGGCCCATCGTAGTTGCTCGCAGCGATCGTCTCGCCGTCCAGCGTCATGATATAGATGTCGGAGGATTTCAGAAGGTCGTTGATCGACTTAAGATAGATGTTGGCGCGCTGCCTGAGACGCTGGTCCTCCGGGTGAGCAACCAGCTCTTCGATGTCGTCATGGTCGGCCATCAGCGCCGGAAGGGGCTCGTAACGGTTGAGATGGCCGCCAAGGGCAGAGACGGCAAGCCGCAACGTCGTTCCGCCCTGTTCGGCAGCCTCGTTGAGATAGCTTTCAGCCAGCAGTTCCCGACCCTTGGTGAAGGCAAACCCGCACAGACCAAGGCAAAGCAGAAGGATGCCAACCCACCGATATCGCACTCAAACTCCTCCACATGGCACATCCCGAAAGACGTGCCCTCCTATTGAGGATAGTATGTGTGGGTTCTCGATTTTCCAAGCGGCATTACAAAGACTGGAGAAGACAACAAAAAAGCCGACCCAAAGGCCGGCTCATTCGTCATGCAAGTACATCAAGAAGCGCTGATTATGCGCTTTCCTTCGGCGTCAGAACCTGACGGCCGCGGTACATGCCTGTCTTCAGGTCGATGTGGTGCGGGCGACGCAGTTCGCCGGAGTTCTTGTCTTCGACGTAGGTTGCTGCCTTGAGGGCGTCTGCCGAACGGCGCATACCGCGCTTGGACGGGCTCGTTTTTCTTTTAGGAACTGCCATTTGTGTTACTCCACTGAAGCGGCGAAACACGGGAACCAGCCAAACCTTAGGCCGAATGTCGCATGTCTCGATATCGGAAATTTGGCGCGCTTATACATGCCTTGCAGGGCTTTGACCAGCCCCGACACGCATTTTTTCGCGAGATGCCGACGCAATCGAAATCGGCATCCATTGCCACATCCTTATCAGACGTGATCGAAGACGATCAACTCCTCGAAGTGGTTCATGTCTGCAAATGCACAAAAGGCTGGCGGACGCATTTGGATGACCGGCGCCGCCGCCCGCAATTCTTCAAGGCAATCATCCAGCATTGCCTGCCAGCGCGGCAGGCACTCCGGATCGAACCAGCGGCGGGTGTAGGCAAATGTAATGTGGAATTCGTACCTCTCGTGGTCTGGGTGACGATAGCCAAATGCCTCGGCAAACGCGTCGCGCCACGCAGCAACGATCCTTTCGTCATCCTCGGTTGCGCCCTTCAGGATGAGACCAAGCGGCGTGACGGATGTCGCCTGCATGTTAAAGGCCGGCAGCTTTGGAAACTTGGCCAGGCGCTCAAGGTAGAAGGTCGTCATCGCCTCGATCGTGCTGTCTTCTGGCATTTCCTTCGGCCAGTACGGCCAGGCGCGGCGATTCTCGATAATGCCTTGGAACACCGTCATGTGCAGGCTGGAGATAGGCGTGAAGGCAAGATGGGTTGAAGCCTCCGGCATATCGAGAAGCCGCTGGCGCGCTGCTATGACAGCCTCCTCGGAAGAGGAGCCTTCGACCAGATGGCAAACGACGGTATTGCCAGGTTCGGGCAGAAAGTCTCCCTCAGGAGAATAGCGTGTTCCCAGGTGCCGCGGTGGTGCGGTTTGATGGGTAGTCGAAAAGGTTAGAAGTTGCGGCGAAACGAGAGGGGCGTGCATGGAAAGGCTCCTTGATGGAAGCCTTCCCCCTACGCCTCATGCGCGACAGGCACGTGACATCCGCACAGTTATAAAGCGTGTCGCGATCTTCAGATTCGCTCCGGCGCTGGAGCTGCTTCTTCTGCGCGACATGCTTTCAGTGCGCTTCATCCCAGTTATCGGCAGCGCGTGCATCCACCTGCAACGGCACCTTCATATCGATGGCCGGCATCGCCGCATTTTCCATCACCGAAACAACGATTGGCAGCGTCTTTTCGATCTCGCCGTCATCGACTTCGAAGATCAATTCATCATGGACCTGAAGCAGCATGCGGGCAGACAGCTTCGCCTGTTGGAGCGCCGGCTCCATCTGGATCATGGCGCGTCGGATGATGTCCGCGGCAGACCCCTGGATCGGTGCGTTGATCGCCGCACGCTCGTTGAACGCCTTGACCGAAAGGTTGGACGACTTGATTTCCGGGTAGTGGATGCGGCGACCAAAGATGGTCTCCACGTAGCCGTGCTCGCGGGCATAAGCTTTGGTGTTTTCCATATAGTCGCGAATGCCGGGAAAGCGCTCGAAATACTTCTTGATGTACTCTCCCGCTTCAGACCGACCGATGCTGAGTTGGTTCGCAAGACCGAAGGAGGAGATGCCGTAGATGATGCCGAAGTTGATCGCCTTGGCACGGCGGCGTACTTCCGACGGCATGCCTTCGACAGGTACGCCGAACATTTCCGATGCCGTCATCGCATGAATATCGATGCCGTTCTCGAAAGCGTTCTTCAACTGTGGAATATCGGCGACATGCGCCAGCACGCGCAGTTCGATCTGGCTATAATCGGCCGACAGCAGCTTGTTGCCGGGCGTCGAAACGAAGGCCGTTCTGATCTTACGCCCTTCGGCGGTCCGCACCGGAATATTCTGCAGGTTCGGTTCCGATGAGGAGAGACGGCCCGTCGTCGTCGATGCGAGCGAATAGGACGTGTGAACGCGCTTGGTATCGGCGTGAATGTAACCCGGCAGCGCGTCCGTATAGGTGGACTTCAGCTTGGTCAGCTGGCGCCAGTCAACGATCTTGCGCGGAAGCTCCATGCCTTCGGCAGCAAGATCTTCCAGCACGGAGGCCGAGGTCGACCACTGTCCGGTCTTGGTCTTGGAACCGCCCGGCAGCCCCATCTTGCCAAACAGGATGTCGCCAAGCTGCTTGGGAGAGCCGATGTTGAATTTCTCGCCCGCCAGCTCGTAGACTTCTTCCTCAAAGGCGGCAGCTTTTTGTGCCAATTCGCCGGAAAGCCGCGACAGAATTTGCCTGTCGACGGAAATGCCGCGCTCTTCCATATGCGCCAGCACCGGCACAAGCGGTCGTTCCAGCCGCTCATAAACGCTCGTCAACCGATCGGCGACCAGACGGGGTTTCAGCACCATCCAGAGCCTGAGCGTTACATCGGCATCTTCGGCGGCATAGGTCGTCGCCTTGTCGATGTCGACGAAATCGAAGGTCACGCCGGATTTTCCGGAACCGGCAATATCCTTGTAAGCAATCGGCTTGTGGCCGAGCCAGCGCTCGGAGAGCG
This sequence comes from Agrobacterium larrymoorei, assembly GCF_037722385.1. Classification (GTDB taxonomy): domain Bacteria; phylum Pseudomonadota; class Alphaproteobacteria; order Rhizobiales; family Rhizobiaceae; genus Agrobacterium; species Agrobacterium larrymoorei_C. The sequence goes on along the minus strand of NZ_JBBKAQ010000011.1, from coordinate 183,418 downwards.
CATCCATGCCATGCGCCCCTTTGCCCGCTTCCAGCACATAGGACAGCAACATGGTGTCGTCGTAGCTCTGCATGACGATGCCGAGACGCTTGACCAACAGGTAATCATATTTGAGGTTCTGGGCGACCTTGAGGACTGCGGGATCTTCGAGAAGGTCTTTCAATCGCGAGAGTGCCAGATCGAAAGGGATCTGGTCTGGCGCCAGCTTGATGCCGTCGCTGAAAAGGTCGCCGCCGGAACCTGTCTTGTGGGTCAAGGGAACATAGGCTGCGATGATATCCGAACCGCTGGCATTCTTGCTGTTATCGGCAATCGCCAGCGAAAAGCCGACGAGCTCCGCCGTCATAGGGTCGAGCGAGGTCGTCTCGGTGTCGAAAGCGACAACGCCCGTCTCGCGCGCCATCGCAACCCAGCGATCCAATTCGTCGATAGTGCGGATGGTCTGATAGACGGCGGTGTCGATCTTGGCAGCGGCGAAGATCGATTCGCGCGCCGAGGCAAGATCCCGCGGCGTATCGCCTTCCGCCTTGGAGAGAACCGCGCCGACATCCGCGACCGACGCTTCACCGAGCGGAACGGATGCGGCATCGCCGGTCGTCTCGGTGCCAGCATCGAGATCGGGTCCATGGGCTTCCGCCCCGCGCTCGACCGGAACATGCGCGGCCTCGATGACAGACGCATCAGCCCCCGTCGCTTCCGCGACGCGGCGCGTGAGTGTGGTGAACTCCATCGCCTTCAGGAAGGCGATCAGCTTCGGTCCGTCCTGAACTTCAAGCGTCAGCGCATCCAGCGCAAGTTCCAGCGGCACATCGGTTCTGAGTGCCACCAGCTGTCGCGAAAGCCGCGCCAGTTCCGCATTGGCAATGATGTTTTCCCGTCGCTTCTGCTGCTTGATTTCTCCTGCGCGTTCCAAGAGCGTATCGAGATTGCCGTATTCTTCCAGGAGCTGCGCCGCAGTCTTCGGACCGATACCCGGAATGCCCGGAATGTTGTCGGTGGAATCGCCGGTCATCGCCTGCAGGTCGATCATCTTTTCTGGCGGGACGCCCCATTTCTCGATCACATCCGGCACGCCGATCTGCTTGTCCTTCATCGCGTCGTACATGTGTACATTCGGCGTAACGAGCTGCATCAGATCCTTGTCGGAGGAAATGATGGTGACATCCGCACCAATCGCTTCTGCCTGGCGGGCATAAGTCGCGATGATATCGTCGGCCTCGAAACCTTCCGTTTCGATGCATGGCAGATTGAAGGCGCGTGTTGCATGGCGGATGAGGCCGAATTGCGGAACGAGATCTTCCGGCGGCGCCGAGCGATTGGCTTTGTAGAGGTCGTAGAGCTCGTTGCGGAAGGTCTTGGAGGAATAGTCGAAAATCACCGCAAAATGCGTTGGCGTCACCCCGACATCGGTATTGCGCGCATCCTTCAACAGCTTCCACAGCATGTTGCAGAAGCCGGACACGGCATTGACCGGCAATCCGTCGGACTTGCGGTTGAGCGGAGGGATGGCATGGAAAGCGCGGAAAATGAAACCGGAGCCGTCCACGAGAAAGAGATGATCGCCTTTTTTCATGGGAAGCATGGATAGCGCGACACGGCAAAAAGGTCTATCGTCGGCCTCAAGTACCCAGCAAGTTTCTTCCATGGTCTCGCGAGGTTCTTGATGCATACAACATCTTCTGTAACAGCCTGGCTCGTTTCGATCGTCCTGATGGCAGGTGTTGCTGCAACATCCTGGTTTCTGGGTGATGCCGCCTCAGTGACGGTGGCGAAGACGGCCACCGTTCCCCTTTACCTGCTCGCGACCAAAGGTCTGCGGACGTATTTCCACGATGATCCCACAGGGGATGCGGATATAAGGCAGGCGGCGAAATTTCAGTTCGCAGACGCTGCACTCCTGGCCGCCTTTGTCGTCATCGTCGTCGCTGATGCAGATAGTGCCGCTGGCCGCATGGTCATGGATTTTATTTGGATGACGGCTCTCATTGGTGGTTCGCTGACCAGCATCACCTGGCTTCAGCAGAAGCGCCGAAATAACGCCAAATAATCTCACCGGAACGTTACCGATTTGTAATCCGATGTTCCCTTGAAAAGCCGCATTTGCAGCCTCATTTCTTAGAGGACGGCGACTGATCACGCCGTAGTCTGATAGCTGGCTCGTCCCCCGCCGCGTCAGACCGGGCAAAGGCCTTTCCCCCTCTCCGGGCCTTTGTCCCTCAATATGGCCGCCATGACCGTCCCCTCCCGGTCATGGCGGTTTTCTTTCGTGCATGCGATCCGCCGCAACGCACGCTTCGCGAAAGCATAGCCCTTTACATCGCACGATATGTAAATGATCCGGACGATGTGCCCGATGGGATTTTCTCGACAGGACTCTGCAGCCTATCTCGCCGCGCAACTGGCCAAGGGTTTCTCCCAGGTCATGCTGAAGCGCACCGTTGCCCTCGGGTTCTCTCCTGGCCAGTTTCCCGTTCTGCTGGAACTCTGGCAGGAAGATGGGCTGACCCAGCGCCAACTGCTCGATCGGGTTGACATCGAACAGGCAACGCTTGCCAACACGCTCGCGCGCATGGCACGAGACGGATTGATCGAACGCAAACCTCATCCGACAGATCGCCGTTCACAGATCATCACGCTGACGGAGAAAGGCACCGCCCTTGAGGAGGCGGCCATCGCCGCATCGAAGGAAACGGAAGAGGCTTTGTTGAAGGGTCTCTTGAAGTTCGAACGGCAATTGCTGCTGGAGTATATGGGCCGCGCTATCAGCGCGGCGAAATCGGAAAAGTAAGTTTTCCGGCTCGAAACCGCCCGTCATTTGCTCTATCGTCCTGCCATCTGGCGCATCGGCCCGATGGACCGATACCGGTCTTCGGCGAGCTGCTTGCGGAGATTTACACAAATGGAACACACCTGCCCGATAAAACGGCTGGCTGGCGTTCCAGACATGACAAGCCAGACATGACAGGATCATGCAATGACAGATATTTCTCCCGTTCTCTCGGCGGTTGACGACAACCTTCCTTCCAGCCTTGAGAGACTTTTCGAACTTGTCCGCATCAAGTCTATTTCCACCGATCCGGCCTACAAGGCAGAGTGCCGCAAGGCGGCCGAATGGCTGGTGCGTGATCTGACCAGCATCGGTTTCGATGCCTCCATTCGCGATACTGCGGGCCACCCGATGGTGGTCGCCCATCATGATGGCGCGACTGCGGATGCGCCGCATGTGCTGTTTTACGGCCACTACGACGTTCAGCCTGTCGATCCGATCAATCTTTGGCAGGACGATCCCTTCGATGCCAAGCTGAAGGATATCGGCGGTGGTCGTCAGGTGATCTCGGGCCGCGGAACCTCGGACGACAAGGGCCAGCTGATGACCTTCGTCGAGGCCTGCCGCGCCTACAAGCAGGTCAGCGGGTCGCTTCCGATCCGCGTCACCATTCTTTTTGAAGGTGAAGAGGAGTCCGGATCGCCATCGCTGAAACCATTCCTGGACGCGAACTCCGACGAGCTGAAAGCCGATTACGCTCTCGTCTGCGACACCAGCATGTGGGACCACGAGACGCCGGCGATTGCCGCGGCCCTGCGCGGCCTCGTCGGCGAGGAAATCGTCATCACCGCTGCCGATCGCGATCTGCATTCCGGCCTTTTTGGCGGTGCTGCGGCGAACCCGATCCATATTCTCACCGACATTCTCGCCGGTCTGCATGACGAAACGGGACGCGTGACACTGCCTGGTTTCTATGATGGCGTGGAGGAAACGCCCGCCAACATCAAGGCATCCTGGGATAATCTCGGTCGCACGGCAGAATCCTTCCTCGGTGAGGTCGGGCTTTCCGTCCCAGCGGGCGAAAAGGGACGTTCCGTCCTCGAACTCACCTGGGCGCGCCCGACGGCGGAAGTGAACGGCATCACCGGCGGTTACACAGGCGAAGGCTTCAAGACTGTTATTGCAGCCAAGGCATCCGCAAAGGTGTCCTTCCGTCTCGTCGGTCGGCAGGATCCGGCAGCTATCCGCGAAAGCTTCCGCACCTATGTGCGCTCGAAGATTCCTGCGGATTGCTCGGTCGATTTCCATGAGCATGGCGGTTCACCAGCCATCCACCTGTCCTACGACTCGCCGGCGCTGACCAAGGCTAAGTCGGCGCTTTCCGATGAATGGGCAAAGCCAGCCGTGGTGATCGGCATGGGCGGATCGATCCCGATTGTCGGCGACTTCCAGAATATGCTTGGCATGGATTCGCTGATGATCGGCTTCGGCCTCACCGACGACCGCATCCATTCGCCCAATGAAAAATACGAGCTGAAATCCTTCCACAAGGGAACCCGCTCATGGGTGCGGATACTGTCCGCGCTGAGCGCGAAGTAATCGCGTCTGTAGAAGGTAGGCGCCGCGCTTGAGCGGCACCTGCTCCATCAGGGAATAGCCCCAGAAAAACAAAAAGGCCGGGCAAGCCCGACCTTTCATTTCCGTTCATGCAATCAGTGCCAGTACATCCGTGGTCAAAGTGCAAAAACGGCTTTGTGTCTCAGCACGGCGCCAACTTCTTCGCTGTCGCTCATGTCTTCCCTTTCATCATTGCGCGCCTTAGTTAATTTTTTGTTAACGAGGGTGCAACGCGGCGGCTCATCAAAAGCCTCATCGGGAACTGCCGAAACACTGATGGACCCTATATCGGTGTGCATCATGTCTTTTACAAGGCCCGACAAAAATTAATCAAAAAAGCCTTTAAAAACAAAAAAAGCCGAGACGCGAGGTCCCGGCTTTTCAACTGACAGGCTGGGCGAACCAGCCAAATCATAATCAGGCAGCAACGATGCTGTCTGCAGACATCTTGCCAGAACGACGGTCCTGAACGAGTTCGTAGGAGATCTTCTGACCGTCCTTGAGACCGCTCATGCCAGCGCGCTCGACTGCAGAGATGTGTACGAACACGTCCTGTGCGCCGTCGTCAGGCTGAATGAAGCCGTAGCCCTTGGTTGCGTTGAACCACTTAACTGTACCAGTAGCCATAACGAGTTCCTTCCGTTGGCATATTACTTTTGCGCTGAAAAACAGCGCGGTGTTGGTCGAATTTGAAGGAAAGAAAGATCGTCTGTGCGTCTTTGGAACGCCGAAGCTCTGGTCGTCAAACAAATATCGATGCGAGAGAAGTAGGGCGGGCAGAGGAATAAGTCAAGTTTGCCCGAAGCATGGTTTCGCGACAAATATCACGGACGATTTTCAGTAGACCGTCACGCAACATGCTTGAAGCCGACGTTCAGGCAATAAAAAACCCGGCGCGGGAGGAGGTGCGCCGGGTTTTTAAAACTGACTGACAACTGGGAGGAGGAGTGCTGTCAGTCCAATCGGGCGACGCTGGGAGGAGGAGTGCGTCGCTTCGATGCTTGTAAGATACAGGAGTTCCCGTTCGAAAACAGACATATCATTGCAGCGCAGCATTGCGTTTTATGCATAGCTGTGGGCTGTCCCCTTGCCAAGAGGCGACCGGACGCCTAAAGATTACGCATGAGCCTTGCTTCCGTCCAAGAATTTTTCGCGACCCATGCTCCAGACATCGAGGTACTGGAAACCGAGGCCAGTTCCGCGACGGTGGCATTGGCCGCCGAGGCTCACGGCGTCGATCCCGATCAGATCGCCAAGACCATCTGCCTCAAGGCAGGAGACACCATTCTCCTCGTCGTGACGGCGGGTATGAAGCGTCTCGACAATCGGAAATTCAGAGATCGATTTTCCGCCAAACCCCGCATGCTGGGTGCCGAAGAGGTGGTCGAGGTAACGAGCCACCCCGTCGGCGGCGTTTGCCCGTTCGGCTTGCCATCCGATCTGCCGGTCTATTGCGATGTATCGATCAGAAATTATGCCGAGGTCGTGCCTGCGGCAGGGGCGATCAACGCGGCCGTGCGCATCTCGCCCGATCGTCTGGTACAATTGACGAAGGCTGAATGGGTCGACGTCTGCCAGTAAGAGCGGGGCGCAGTGACGCCAATGTGAGGCGATCTGCGCCTTAACGCCACCTTAAATCGCCGCATTTAAGCTTCAACGGGATTTGTCTTCATTGACAGCATGTCCTTTGGCGGCATCATTATCACGGAGCAGTTTCTGACAGATGGCAGGTAGTGGAAAATCACGCCAGAGAGTTGAACCTTCCTTTGGGGATTTTCACGATTCCGGTGACGACCTGCGTCTCGATGCCAGTGATCGGGTTGCCGGCACCAATGCGGGTGGCCGAAAGTCAGGTCCTTCCGATGCCCCGCCGCCGAAAAAGGGCGGGACTAAGCCGTCGAAATCGAAATCAAGGCGAGAAACGCGTGAGCGCGGCGCGATCACCGGCTTTTTCCGGCGGATCGTCTATTGGTGTATCGTGCTCGGCATATGGGGCGGCATCGCGGTCGCCGGCGTCGTCATCTATTATGGCGCACGCATGCCGAACGCCAGCACATGGGCCATTCCAGAACGCCCGCCAAACCTGAAGATCGTCGCTGTCGATGGCACAATTCTGGCCAATAGAGGCACAACAGGCGGCGAAGCTTTGGCTCTCGAAGACATGTCACCCTATATTCCGCAGGCGGTGATTGCGATCGAGGATCGCCGATTCTACTCGCACTTCGGCGTCGACCCGCTCGGTCTTGGGCGCGCCATCGTCACCAATCTTCTGCATGGTCGCACGGTTCAGGGCGGCTCAACTCTGACGCAGCAATTGGCCAAGAACCTGTTTCTCTCTCCGGAACAGACGCTCGAACGAAAGATGCAGGAAGCGCTGCTCGCCATCTGGCTGGAGCAGAAATACACCAAGGACCAGATCCTCGCGATGTATTTGAACCGCGTCTACTTCGGCTCGAACGCCTATGGTGTCGAAGCCGCCTCGCGGCGCTATTTCAACAAGTCGGCGCGTGATGTGAATCTTGGCGAAGCCGCAATGCTGGCGGGACTTTTGAAGGCGCCATCGCGCCTCTCGCCCGCGCGTGATCCACAGGCGGCCGAGGAGCGCGCGCAGGTGGTGCTGCAGTCCATGCGCGATGTCGGCTTCATCTCCGAAGACGAAATCAAGACCGCTATGTCGCAGCCGCCGACCAAGGCGAAGCGCTTCTGGTCGGGCGCGGAGCACTATGCGGCCGACATGGTGATGGATGAGGTGAAAAGCCTGATCGGCGACGTGAAGCAGGATCTGACGATCGACACGACCATCGATCTTGATCTTGAGAAGGATGCGGAGAAGGCTCTCAACGACGTGCTGAAGAGCGAAGGCAAGAAGCTCGGCGCCTCGCAGGCGGCCCTTGTCTCCATGGATGGTTCGGGCGCTGTCCGCGCCGTCGTCGGTGGCGCCGATTACGCCGAAAGCCAGTTCAACCGCGCCACAAAGGCCAAGCGTCAGCCGGGCTCTGCCTTCAAGCCCTTCGTTTATATCGCCGCACTCGAATCCGGCCTGACGCCCAATTCGGTGCGAAACGACGCGCCGGTCCGCATCGGCAACTGGACGCCGGAAAATTACGATCAGAAATATCGCGGCGAAGTGACACTCGCGACCGCGATCGCCAATTCGCTGAACACCATTGCCGCCCAGCTCGTCATGGAGGTCGGCCCGAATAAGGTCACGCAGGTGGCCCATCGGATGGGCATCGAATCCGACCTTCAGGCCAATGCCTCGATTGCGCTCGGCACATCCGAAGTGTCGTTGCTGGAGCTCACCTCGGCCTATGCGCCGATGATGAATGGCGGCTTCAAGGCAACGCCGCATATCGTCAAGCGCATCACCGATGCCGACGGCAAGGTTCTATACGAGAACAAATACGACAACCCGCCGCGCGTTTTGGATGAAGGCATCGCCGCGACGATGAACGGCATGTTGACGGGCGTCATCAATGAGGGCACCGGCAAGGCTGCGCGTCTGAAAGGTTGGCAGGCAGCCGGCAAATCCGGCACGACGCAGTCTTTCCGGGATGCGCTTTTCGTCGGCTACACCAGCCAGCTGACCACCGGTGTCTGGTTCGGCAATGATGACGGCACGTCGATGAAGAAAGTGACGGGCGGCGGCCTGCCGGCCAAGGCCTGGAAGGAATTCATGACGGCAGCCCATAGCGGCTTGTCGCCATCGCCGCTTTTCGGACTGGGTGCCTATGGTGGCCAAGAAATCGGCCAACCCATGGCGCAAAGCCCGCAGGCTCCGGCGACCATCGGCGATATCATTTCGAATGCGCTGGGTGGCGGCTCTGCCCCAACGCCGACTGATTATCCGCCCGCACCCGTGGGGGCGGAGCAAACCGCAGGGACCGTGCCAGCGCCACCGTCGGAGTATCCGCAGCAAGCCTATCCGCCTCAGCAATCCGGCGGTCCTGTGCCGCCTGCGGATGTTGGCGGCGGCGCATCGCCGCGACAAAACGGGCCAAAGCAGACGACGCTACTCGATATTCTTATGGGCAACTGATGCGGCAGCGAAGGCTGTCAACTTTAATGCCCTAAGCTCAGTCAGCTCAGCGCAGCGAAGCTAATGAGTGAGATACCATGCGCGGCCGGTCACATCCCATATTCCAGGTGGATAAGGGGATATGGCCGGCCCTGTCCGTCGATTGGCGAGCGGCCTGTCTGTCTGAATCCCATCCGTTTGTAGAAGCGAACAGCTTGATCATTTTGCTCGTTCACATCGGTCGTCATCTTCGGATGAAGCGTGAGCCCGTGCTTCACCAAGGCAGCACCAATGCCGCGTCCGCGCTGGGTGGGATCGACAAACAGCGCTTCCATGTGTCCCCCATCGATCAGCATGAAGGCGAGCGAGTAGTCATTTTCATCAACCGCCAGCCAGAGTGGAGCGTGCGGGAGGAAATTACACACCAACTCGTCTAAGACTATACGATCATCAGGCATCAGAAAGTGATGAGTGGCGTCAACGGCGCCGCGCCAGATTTCGATAGTACGGGCGCCCTCGTCGGGACGCGAAGGCCGGATCATAATCATGCGCTCCGGATACAGTGTTTTGATCGCGTGCGCAAAGCCAGTTGTCGAAGTCCCAGCGGCGAAATATGCGGGCGTATCACGGATAAATGATGCTTGACGCATTTTCACCTGCATAAGCCTGATCCCGTCGTAAAGATTGCATTCAGTCTTTTTTGATAATTTCCCGTTAGTCATACCTTTTGGTTATCAGGACCGGCTTCCTTCGCGCGTGTCCCGATTTGTTTTGCGTACGGGTTCACATGCGTCGATCGACAGTGCCAGCTTTTGTTCTTGCCTGCCTATCTCTCTCGGGCTGTACTTCCAGTTCCGGACCGGATGCTCTTGTGGCGGGTCTGCCTTCAAAGGAGGTGACGAATTCCGTTACCCCCTCCGCGCCCGTTCCACAGGCAAGTGTGGGTGAGGGCGACCAGAAGGTGGCTTTGAACAGACAGCCGCATCAGGAAGTGCTGGCCTGGGGCGGGCCGATGCCAGGGGGCTCACCCGCTTTCGCCGCCGTTGACAAGCAGATGTCGACGCAGCAGCGCGCAGCACCTGTCATCGCTCCCGCAGTCGTTCCCCAGGCCCGCGTTAATCTTCCACAAGACAGACCGGTGCAGCTTGCGATGGCGGGCAGCGTTGCCATGAGTGCCGGATCTTCCGCACGCTCACGCGTGTTTCGTCCAGCTTTCTCGGATGCAAAGCCGATCAATTTTGGCAGGGTGCAGCCGAAGCACTTTGAAGTTCACGGCGTCGATGTCTCGCGCTGGCAGGCCAATATCGACTGGGAGCGCTTGAGAACGCGCGGCGCCAATTTCGCTTTCATCAAGGCAACCGATGGTGGCGACCATCTGGACCCGATGTTCCGCACCAATTGGGAGCGGGCCAAGGCCGCAGGCGTGCGCCGCGGCGCCTACCACTTCTTCTACTGGTGCCGCCCGGCAAGCCACCAGGCAGACTGGTTCATCCGCAACGTGCCGAGAGATCCCGACGCGCTACCGCCGGTGATCGACGTGGAATATAACGGCGAATCCTCCTGCAAGATGCGTCTTTCCCGCGCGCAGGTGCTGGAAAAGATGCAGGTCTTCATGGACAGGCTCGAGCGCCATTACGGCAAGCGCCCGATCATCTATACCGCACCGGATTTCTACAAGGATCACCTGTCCGGCGAGCTTCGCGACTATCCATTCTGGCTGCGCGCCGTGGCCCAGCATCCCTCGCGCGTCTATCCGGATCGCAAGTGGCTCTTCTGGCAATATTCCGGCTCCGGCCTGTCCCACGGCGTCGAAGGCAAGATCGATCTCAACGTCTTTAACGGCAGAGAAGAGGACTGGCACCGGTGGATCGGCCGCGGTAACGGTTGATATTCGTGTTTACTTCGCGAACTTCCGCGCACCGGCCACGCAAGCGACCACGCCGAGTGTAACCGCCAGCATGGCAAGGCTAACCGGCTCTCCGAGCAGTGTGGCCGCCAGCAACAGGCCGAAGAACGGCTGCAGCAGTTGCAGTTGACCGACCGCTGCAATACCGCCCAGCGCCAACCCGCGGTACCAAAAGATGAAGCCGATCAGCATGCTGAAGAGCGAGACGTAAGCCAGTCCGAGCCAGGCGGGCACGGCTATACCGGTCCATGTCAATGGCATGAAAAACAGTGCCAACGGCAACATGACCGGTAGTGAAATAACGAGTGCCCAGGAAATCACCTGCCAGCCGCCAAGTCGCCGCGAAAGCGTGGCCCCTTCCGCATAACCAAGTCCACAGACCAGCACCGCTGCCACCATCAGCAGGTCACCTGTGAAATTACCCTCGCCGTTGAGGCTGAAAGCAAAGCTCGCCACGAGCAGGCTGCCGAGGCAGGAGAACAGCCAGAAGGTTGGGCGGGGACGTTCGCCGCCACGCAGTACCGCGAAGATTGCCGTTGCGAGTGGAAGAAGGCCGATGAAGACAATGGAGTGCGCCGAAGTGACATGTTTCAAGGCAAGCGCGGTTAAAAGCGGAAACCCCACGACCACGCCAAGCGAAACGACGACAAGCGAAAACAGGTCGTTGCGAGAAGGCCTTGCTTCCCGGAAAGCCAAAAGCAGCGCGGCGCCTAGCAATCCGGCGATACTGGCACGGGCAAGTGTCAGGAAGAGCGGATCGAAACCAGTTACCGCAATTCGCGTGGCCGGCAACGACCCGCTGAAAATCACAACGCCGACAAAGCCGCTCAGCCACCCGCTCGATATCGTGTTCATCTAAGCACTCCTTTTGCAGCTTTTGTGGCTGCAAAACAGTGGCGTCACCAGCAACAGTGGCATACAGTTTGGGAAAACTGTTATGGCCGAGTGAGCGCAACAGATGGATGTATCCGAACGGCGCACAAAGAGCGCGTCGCCCCGTATTGATGCGGTGATGTCCGAGATCCGTCGCCGCATCTCCGCACGCGTATTGACGCCGGGCGCGAAACTGCCCTCCGTCAGAGCCTTGGCGAAAGCATTGACGGTCTCGACTTCGACAGTGGTCGAAGCCTATGAGAGGTTGGTCGCCGAGGGCACGATCCGCTCGCGTCCGGGTTCCGGCTTTTACGTTGCCACGACACTTGCACCGCTCTCTCTTGTAGAGATCGGCCCGAAACTCGACCGGCAAGTCGATCCCTTCTGGGTCTCGCGGCTGGCGTTGGAAGGAGGGCAGGGGCTCGCCATGCCCGGTTGCGGATGGCTGCCACCCTCCTGGATGCCGCAGGAGGCACTGCGCAAGGCGCTCCGCACGCTCTCGCGATCACAGGCCCATATTCTGACCGACTATGCCACCCCACTCGGACTGCTTGCGCTTCGCCAATTGCTGGCGAGACGCCTGGTCGAGTCAGGTCTCACGGTTGGGCCGGATCAGATCCTTCTGGTGGATTCAGGAACACAGGCAATCGTCATGATCTGCCGCTTTCTACTGGAACCCGGCCAAACCGTTCTGGTGGATGATCCATGCTACTTCAATTTCCACGCCCTACTGCGAGCACATCGCGTCAAGGTCGTCGGTGTGCCCTACACGGCAGAGGGACCGGATGTCGCATTGTTCGAAAAGAGCCTGGAGGAGCATCGTCCAAGGCTCTACATCACCAATTCGGCTATCCACAACCCGACAGGTGCCGTTCTCTCGCCGGTCAACGCGCACCGTCTGCTGATGCTGTCAGAACGCGCTGGCCTTACGATTATCGAGGACGATATTTTTTCTGACTTCGAAAATACCAAAGCGCCAAGGCTCGCCGCCTTCGACGATCTCAACCGTGTCATCCAGATCGGCAGCTTTTCGAAGACGCTCTCGGCCTCTGCCCGATGCGGCTACATCGTAGCGCGCAACGATTGGCTCGATCCCCTTGTGGACATGAAGATCGCTTCCAATTTTGCCGGAAGCCAGATGTCTGAGGCCCTGGTGTTGGAGGTGCTGAAGGATGGAAGCTACAGACGGCACATGGAAACCGTGAAGGCGCGGCTTGCAAAGGCAAGAGCAAATGTTATCCAAACCCTGCGCTTGCTAGACATCATTCCCTGGATAGAGCCGCAGGCCGGCATCTTCCTATGGTGCCGTCTACCTGAAAACATCGATGCCGCCGATGTGGCACGCCGTGCCCTGACCGAGAATATGGTGCTGGCACCCGGCAATGTGTTTTCCCAATCGCCGACGGCATCCAATTTCATGCGCTTCAATGTCTCGCAATGCGATCATCCGCAATTCGCTAATATCTTGAGGCATGCACTTTCCGCCTCCACACGTTGAAACCGACGATTCGGGCATTTTAGGAACCTTTCACGCAGATGTGCATTTTCTCCGCATTGGAAGAGGAGAAAACACCATGACTTTTGATCCAAATCTGCCCCGCGACCCGAACCTTCGTCCGGACCGCCCCGAACTGCGCACCACCCCTGAAACACACCGCAAGTCTGCGGGCTGGGCACCATGGGCCGCAGTCATCGTCGTCCTCCTGGTCGGCGGCTTCATCTGGATGCAGATGAGCAGCCCATCCACGACGGACCCGACCACGACGTCGTCCACGACGCCACCAGCGGTGAGCGATCAGGCTCCGGCGCCAGCTCCGATGACGCCAACGGCTCCGGCAACCCCGCCAGCTAACGGCGCTGCCCCTGCTTCGCCGAATACCAATGGTACCTCGACACAGCCCTAATAGGCAGTGACGTCATGTAACGAGAGCCGCTTGCTGAAAGGCAGGCGGCTTTTCGTTGTTAAAAACTTTCCATCGCCGACGGCGTGTGACCAGCTTGAGCCCATCGCTTAAAGGATTCGCTTGCGAGATCGGCAAGCGTGATCTTGCCGAAGCGACCGAGCAGGATCGCTTCCGCCTCCGTCATGGTATCTGCCAGCGCCACATTGACCGCCTGTTCAATGACGCAGGCCGGATTATCTCCCGAAAGACCAATCGAAAACAGTTCAGGCGTCCCGAGCGCCTGGTAAATATCGAGCAGAGTGATCTCTGCGAGCGGTCGTGCCAGTACCCATCCGCCGCCATGGCCCTTTTCGGAGGTGACATAACCGGCATCGCGCAGGCCCGCCATGGTCCGCCTGACGACAACCGGGTTGGTCTGCAGCATCGCAGCAATGGCGTCGGAGGTTGCCGGCTTCTCGTGCTTTTCCATATGGATCAGCACGTGGAGCACGCGCGATAGGCGGGTGTCTTGTCTCATTTTGGCTTCCTCATTCTTTCTTCTACCACTTCGCCTTGCACGTAACAACATGAGTTACATGATATTGACTTGCGCATTCACGTAACAATATAAGTTACGAAATCTTGCGAACTGGACGGAGGCTTGCGCCATGATCTACGACGTCATCATTATCGGAGGAAGCTATGCCGGCCTCTCCGCAGCACTGCAGCTTGGACGCGCAAGGAGGCGCGTTCTCGTTATTGATGCCGGCGAGCGACGGAACCGCTTTGTCAGCCACTCGCATGGCTTTCTGGGCCAGGACGGAAAGGCGCCAGGGGAGATCGTTGCCGAGGCGCGCCGTCAGATTGAAGCCTATGACTCGATCGACTGGATCGATGGGCTAGCGATCAATGTGAGCGGCTCGTTCGATGATTTCGAAGTCGAGATTGACGAACAGCGGAGGGTGGGCCGCAGGCTCATCATTGCCGCGGGCGTTACGGATGACCTGCCCCCAATACCAGGCTTGATCGAACGCTGGGGGAAGAGCGTGTTTCATTGCCCTTATTGCCACGGTTACGAGCTAAACCAAGGCCACATCGGGGTCATCGCCGCATCAGAACTCGCCATCCATCACGGATTGATGCTGCCGGATTGGGGAGCAACGACGCTCTTCACCAACGGCGCCTTCACGCCGGACCAAGAGCAGCGTGTCCAACTCGGCGCGCGCGGCACTGTGGTGGAGGAGACAACGATAAAAGAGATAACCGGCAAAGCGGACGTCATCCTGACCGATGGCCGACGTTTCGTCATGGAAGGGCTCTTCACCCAGCCGACGCTCAAGATCTCGGCACCCTGGATCGCGTCGTTGGGCTGCTCGCTAGATGAAACGCCCATGGGCATGACCATCCGAACCGACGCGATGAAGCAGACGACGAAGCGCGGCGTCTTTGCCTGTGGCGATATCGCTCGCCCTGCCGGGTCGGTTGCACTTGCGGTGGGCGACGGCGCTATGGCTGGCACTGCGGCGCACAGATCACTGATGTTTCCCGACCGATAGCTATCGATGAATACAAAAAATCCCGACCGATGGCCGGGATTTTCAAACCAGAGATCGTGAAGTGCTTATTCGTCGTTCATCTTCAGTGCAGCGATGAAGGCTTCCTGCGGTATCTCCACCTTGCCGAACTGGCGCATGCGCTTCTTACCTTCTTTCTGCTTGTCCAGCAGCTTGCGCTTACGAGTAGCGTCGCCGCCATAGCACTTGGCGGTCACGTCCTTGCGCAGCGCGCGCACGGTTTCACGCGCAATCACCTTGCCGCCGATGGCGGCCTGAATCGGGATCTGGAACATGTGCGGCGGAATGAGTTCCTTCAGCTTTTCGCACATGCCGCGCCCGCGACGGTCCGCTGCCGAGCGATGGACCAGCATGGACAGCGCATCGACCGGATCACCATTGACGAGGATCGACATCTTCACCAGATCGCCTTCGCGGTAATCCATGATGGTATAGTCGAAGGAGGCGTAGCCCTTCGAGATCGACTTCAGGCGGTCGTAAAAGTCGAACACCACTTCGTTGAGCGGCAGTTCGTAGGTGATCATGGCGCGGTTGCCGACATAGGTCAGCTCCGTCTGGATACCGCGACGGTCCTGGCAAAGCTTCAGAATGCCGCCGAGATATTCGTCCGGCGTCAGGATCGTAGCCTTGATCCATGGTTCGCGGATTTCATCGATCTTCACCACGTCCGGCATGTCCGCCGGGTTGTGAAGTTCCTTCTCGGTGCCATCCGTCAGCGTCATTTCGTAGACAACCGAAGGGGCGGTCGCGACGAGATCGAGATTGAACTCGCGTTCCAGGCGCTCCTGGATGATTTCCAGATGCAGAAGCCCAAGGAAACCGCAACGGAAGCCGAATCCGAGCGCTGCCGAGCTTTCCATTTCGAAGGAGAAGGAGGCGTCGTTCAGGCGAAGCTTGCCGACGGCTGCGCGCAGATCCTCGAAGTCAGCCGCATCGACCGGGAAGAGACCGCAGAAGACGACAGGCTGTGCGGGCTTGAAGCCGGGCAAGGCCTTTTCCGTCGGGCGCTTGTCGTCAGTGATCGTGTCACCCACGCGGGTATCGGCTACTTCCTTGATCGAGGCGGTGATGAAGCCGATTTCGCCAGGGCCGAGACTATCCACTGTGACCATCTTCGGCGTCAGAACGCCGACGCGCTCAACGGTGTATTTGGCGCCGGAGCCCATCATGCGGATCTGCTGACCCTTTGTCAGCACGCCATCGATGATGCGCACCAGAACCATGACGCCGAGATAGGTGTCGTACCAGCTATCAACGAGCAGCGCTTTCAGCGCGCCTTTCTCACCGGCATTGCTTTTAGGCGCGGGCAGCTTTTGGACGATGGCCTCGAGGACATCGGGAATTCCGAGGCCGGTCTTGGCTGAAATCAACACGGCTTCGGAGGCGTCGATGCCGATGACTTCCTCGATCTGTTCCTTGATGCGGTCGGGTTCGGCCGCTGGCAAATCAATCTTGTTGAGAACCGTGACGAGTTCATGATTGTTGTCGATCGCCTGATAGACGTTGGCAAGCGTCTGAGCTTCCACGCCTTGCGAGGCATCGACCACCAGAAGCGAGCCTTCGCAGGCCGACAGCGAACGCGATACTTCGTAGGCGAAGTCGACGTGGCCGGGGGTATCGATGAGGTTGAGCACATAGGTTTCGCCGTCATTGGCCTTGTAGTGCAGTCGCACAGTCTGAGCCTTGATGGTGATACCGCGCTCGCGCTCGATATCCATATTGTCCAGCACCTGCTCGGACATATCGCGCTCGGCAAGACCGCCCGTCGACTGGATCAACCGGTCGGCAAGGGTGGATTTGCCATGGTCGATATGGGCGACGATGGAAAAGTTACGGATATGGTCGAGGGGCGTACGGGTCGAATTGGTGCTCATGCCCCGCGCTATAGAGGGTTTCGCGGGTAAATGGAAGCTGTTCTATGGCGGCAAGACGCGGCGAAATCGGCTTTTCAGCCGGGGAACTGTTCGCTCCAGTCACGCCGCGTCGCAACCTGTCCTTGCGTGCGCAGACGCGCCACGTCCGCAAGGTCGATATCGACGATGAGAAGCGTACTCTCGCTCACCGCGTCACTGTCGCTTTCCGCCACGATGCCATTGGCTGGCATGCCGTAGTCGGAAGGAACGTAAAGCGCGGCGCGTCCGCGATTCTCATCGACCGCGGGCGACCATGGCGCTTCACCGGCGGTGGGGGAAGAGAGCACAGCAAACTGGTTTTCCAACGCTCGCGCCTGCGCGCCGATCCTCACACGATAGGAGCCGGCCAGCGTGTCCGTGCAGCTTGGCGCCAAAACCAGCTCAACGCCCATCTCCGCCAGCCTGCGACCGAGCATCGGAAACTCGTTGTCGTAGCAGATCAGGATGCCGAGCTTGCCAATGCTGGTATCAAACGCCTTGAGACCCTCTACACCAGCATCAATGAACCATTGCTCACGCTCGAAGCGCGTCATGATCTGCTTGTCCTGATAGCCGATCAGCCCATCCGGCCCGAACAACCAGGCACGATTGCGGAACTTGCCATCGGCATCCTTCACCGGCGCGCTGCCCGGCTGAAAGAGAATTTCGTGCTCCCGCGCCAGTTCTTCGCAGAGCTCCACCCAGGACGGGATGAGGCTTTGCACCGCTTCGATCGAGCCATGCAGATCAGAGCGCACATCCGGCGGCAGTTGCCCGGTCAGCGCCATGGCGGAATATTCCGGCAACAGAAGCAGCTCCGCGCCCTTTTCCTTCGCCTCAACGACGATCGACGACAGATGCTTTGCGTAGTCTTCCCAGGTTTGGATCAGCTCGATGGCATATTGGCAGGCGGCAAGCCGGGTCATTCCGCAATCCTCTTCATCCAGAAGGACAGAGGCTTTGCGCTCTCCGCATCTTCATCCAAATCCTGCCAGCTGAAAGTGGTGCGAAGCTCCGGGTGATGGGTATAGCCACGCTTTGCCCAGAAGTCGTTCAGCGACACGTATTCGGCTGGACGCCGCGGGTGATCGAGCGGACGTTCGACGGCACAGAAGGTGCACCATTCGATACCGCCAAGGCGCTTCGCATGCGCCTCCCGTTCCTCGAAGAAGCGCACGCCTAGGCCATGGCCGCGATATTCGGGCAAAAGCACGCTCTCGCCGAAATAGAAGATAGGCTCAAGCTCGTAGCCTGCGGCCAGAAAAGGTGCCTTTACCTCAACCGTTTCCGCCATCATCGGCATGCCCGTCGACATGCCCACGATCTTTTCGCCATCCATCGCGAGCACGAACACGGCACCTTCAGCCTTTGCGTAGGTCGAAAGATAGGTGTGCTCGTAATCGAACGATCCGTCGTAGAGGTACGGGAAAGCGCGAAAGACGGTGATGCGCAGCCGTGACAGATCGTCGAAGAACGGTGCGGCATCAATGCCGGAAAGGGAACGGATTTCGACGGTCATGGGCATGTTCACCTGGATTTTCCTTGGTTATACCGTCATGAAAATGCTGTGCAAGTCTCGAAGGGAGCCGAACCATGTCCGCAGTCGAAACCATCCGCGCCTACTACGATGCCTTCAACCGTCAGGATATGGATGCCTTTCTTGCTCTTCTCACCGACGATGTGGTGCATGACATCAACCAGGGTGAGCGCCAGGTGGGCAAGCAAGTCTTCGCCGAATTCATGCAGCATATGAACCGCTGCTATAAGGAAAACCTCACCGACATGGTGATCATGGCGAGCGAAGACGGAAAGCGCGCTTCCGCGGAGTTTATCGTCAACGGCGAGTATCTGGCGACCGATGAAGGCCTGCCGGAAGCAAACGGCCAGACCTATGTTCTGCCAGCTGGTGCCTTCTTTCAGTTGAAGGATGGTAAGGTCTCACGGGTGACCAACTACTACAATCTCAATGACTGGATCGCGCAGGTTGGCGCGTAAGAGCTGAGAGCCTTGGTTGTTGCTGTGGATCCTCGCCTCAAGGGCGAGGATTGAAGTCGGAGAACAGGCGCCTACCTGTTCTTTGCCCTTACGGCTCCAGCGCGATGCCAAGTTCTGCGCGCAGCTTCTTCGTCAGCCCAGCCGCCACGAGTTCGTAGGAGCGGCGGACATAATGCTCCAGCTCTTCGCCTTCCAGCGGAGAATGATCGCTGATCGACACCCATTTGCGCTTGGCGAAATAGGGTGCCTGGGCAATGCCATCCAGCGATGTGAGGATTTCGAAACTCTCTTCCGAGCATTTGACCACAAGCCGCCAGTCATCCCGTTCGCCGAGCACCGCAAACACCTTGTCGCCAACCTTGGCCACATGCGAATCCCACTGATCGACAAAGCCCACGCCCGGCCAGGCACCAAGCGTCGCATCGAAGGTCTTCCGATCGAAGAGGCTCATTGCAGCTTCTCTGCAATCAATGCGGCCAGCCGTTCGGCCACCTCGGTCTTCGACATCTCCGACCAGGCGTCGACACCGGTCTCAGAAATGATCTTCACCTGGTTGCGCGCTCCGCCCATGATGCCGGTTTCCGGCGACACATCATTGGCAACGATGATGTCGGCACCCTTGCGCTGAAGCTTGGCGCGGCCATTCTCCTCGACATTCTGCGTTTCCGCTGCAAAGCCGATCACCAGCTTGGGCCGCTTTTCATGGTGGCCAACGGTTTTTAGAATGTCCGGGTTTTCCGTCAGTTGCAGCACCGGCGGCGCGTCACCCGGCTGCTTCTTGATTTTCTGGCTCGAAGAACTCGCCAACCGCCAATCCGCAACTGCCGCAACAAAAACGGCAATATCCGAAGGCAACTTGCCAAGCACGGCGTCGCGCATTTCCTCGGCGCGTTCCACATGGATCGTCTTCACACCCGCCGGATCGGGGATCGTCACCGGACCAGAGACGAGCGTCACCTCCGCGCCAAGCTTCGCAAGGGCAGCGGCAATGGCATGGCCCTGCTGACCGGATGAACGGTTGGCGATATATCGTACAGGATCGATTGGCTCATGCGTCGGACCGGAGGTGACGATGGCCGTTTTGCCCTTGAGCGGCTTCGGTGCGTCGTCCAGCATCTGCTCGACGGCCTCCGCGATCTGCAATGGCTCGGCCATGCGGCCAACACCGGCTTCACCCTTCTCCGCCATTTCGCCCGCCATCGGTCCGATAAAGGCAATGCCATCGCCTTTCAGCGTTGCGATATTCCGCTTGGTGGCTTTGGCCTCCCACATTTTCGGGTTCATCGCAGGCGCCACCAGCAACGGCCGGTCTGTCGCTAACAACACGGTCGAGGCAAGGTCATCGGCCAACCCATTCGCCATCTTCGCCAGAAGATCGGCGGTCGCGGGTGCCACTAGAACGAGATCGCAATCCCGTGCCAGCCGAATATGGCCGACATCCTGTTCATCCTGACGGGAAAAAAGTTCGGTAAAGACATGGGTGGCGGACAGCGCGCCGACGGCAAGCGGCGTGACGAATTCCTGCGCGCCCTTGGTCATCACCGGCGTCACCTTCACGCCGCGCTCTTTCAGTCGGCGGATGAGATCGAGGCTCTTATAGGCGGCAATGCCGCCGGAGATGATGAGCAGAATATGCTTGTTTGACAGAGCCATGCGCAAAGACCAGTTTCCCGTTGGAACGGGAAACTACAGCATCGGCCCGAAAATCGAAATCGATTTTCGGACAAGCACGATGCGTCTACTCAAGGGGGTGAGAGCGTCGTTCGTTTAGAGACGCACGGCGCTCGAAGCTGTCGGTACGCAAAGTGCAATCACGCCGCCTTGGCGACGTGATATTCCTTGATGGCGACCATCTTGATCGCCGGGAAACGCTCGGCTTCATAGCGCAGCGAAAAGGCATCCTGCGCCAGAAACACCGGATCGCCGTCGAGGTCGCGGGCGATATCGCCGCGCTTGACGTTCAGGAACTTCTCGAATTCCGCTGGCTGATCGGACGAAATCCAGCGGCAGACGGAGAAGCGCGACATTTCGAAGGAGACCGGCAGGCCATATTCGCCCATCAGCCGTTCCTTCAAGACGTCAAGCTGTAGCGCGCCGACGACGCCGACGATAGCGGGCGAACCGTCTTCAGGTGAGAACAGCTGCACGACGCCTTCTTCGGCCATCTGCTGCAGAGCCTCCTTCAGCTTCTTCGCCTTCATCGCATCTTCAAGCCGGACACGACGCAGAATTTCCGGCGAGAAGTTCGGCACGCCCTGGAAGACGAGGTTCTCGCCTTCGGTCAGCGTGTCGCCGATGCGAAGCGTTCCGTGGTTGGGAATACCCACCACGTCACCCGCATAGGCCGTATCGGCCAGCTGGCGCTGCGAGGCGAAGAAGAATTGCGGCGCGGTGAGGCCCATCTGCTTGCCGGTGCGCGCAAGACGCGCCTTCATGCCGCGCTCCAGCTTGCCGGAGCAGATGCGCGCAAAGGCAATGCGGTCGCGGTGGTTCGGGTCCATATTGGCCTGGATCTTGAAGACGAAGGCCGTCATCTTTTCTTCAGCCGCGTGGACGGTACGGATATCCGCCACCTGGTCACGTGGCGGCGGGGCGAAATCGCCGAGCGCGTTGATCAGATCGCGCACACCGAAATTGCGAAGCGCCGAGCCGAAGAAAACCGGCGTCATGTGGCCTTCGAGAAATGCCTGACGGTCGAAGGGACGGCAGGCTTCCATCGCCAGTTCCGTTTCTTCGATGAAAGCGTCCCGCTCGTTTTCCGGCAGACGATCAGCCACGGCCTGCGGACCGTTGACTGGCAGACCATCGACCTGCGTGTCGTTGCCGCGGAAGGTATTCTCAGCAAGATTGTACGCGCCACAGAAGGTCTTGGAGCGTCCCACAGGCCAGGTGATCGGCGCGGTATCGAGCGCAAGCTTCTCTTCCACCTCATCGAGAATCTCGAAGGCGTCGCGGCTCTCACGGTCCATCTTGTTGATGAAGGTGATGATCGGGATGTCGCGCATGCGGCAGACTTCGAAGAGCTTTAGCGTACGCGGCTCGATACCCTTGGCGGCGTCGATGACCATGATGGCAGCGTCGACGGCCGTCAGCGTGCGATAGGTGTCGTCGGCGAAGTCTTCGTGGCCCGGTGTATCGAGAATGTTGAAGACGCGGTCGTTATATTCAAAGGTCATGACCGAGGTCACGACGGAGATGCCGCGCTCGCGCTCGATCTTCATCCAGTCCGAACGAGTCTGGATGCGATCTTTCTTGGCCTTCACTTCACCGGCAAGCTGGATCGCTCCGCCGAACAGCAACAGCTTTTCGGTCAGCGTCGTCTTACCCGCATCCGGGTGCGCGATAATAGCAAAGGTGCGGCGGCGGGAGACCGCCTCGGCGAGTGTTTCGGCCATCTAACAAATCCTGTGGAATTGCGGGCTATCTAGCGTTTCGAGCCTGCTTTTGCAATTGACCTTCGCCCGTGCAGCGCAAACTAATGCCGCATGAACACGCAAAACACGTCGTCGCCCGCCTTGAAACTCATCCGTCTTCCCCATGGTGAGGACATCGAACTGCCGTCCTATGAAACGGCAGGTGCCGCCGGCATGGACCTTCGCGCTGCCGTCGCCGCTGGCCAGACGATGACACTGCGTCCCGGCGAGAGAACATTGGTACCAACCGGTTTCATCTTCGAAATACCTTTCGGCTATGAGGCGCAAATTCGCCCACGCTCGGGCCTTGCTATCAAGAACGGAATTACCTGCCTTAATTCTCCCGGCACCGTGGATAGCGACTATCGCGGTGAAGTGAAGGTGATCCTCGCCAATCTCGGGCAGGACGATTTCGTTATCGAGCGCGGCATGCGTATCGCCCAGGTGGTCATTGCGCCGGTAACGCAGGTGAATGTGACTGAGGTCAGCGCGTTTTCCGAGACCGCGCGCGGTGCTGGTGGGTTTGGCTCGACTGGCGTCTGATCACGACGTTGTGAGCCAACGCTTTCTGGAGTATGTCTCAAAGGACTGACGAGAGGGACATCTCCATGACGATCACCACAATCCTTGCTTACGCCATGGCGCTCTTCATTGCGGCAGCCATTCCGGGCCCGGGAATGACGGCGATCGTGGCGCGCGCGCTGGGTTCAGGCTTCCGCGAAACCTTTTTCATGGGGCTCGGTTTGGTCCTGGGCGACATGGTTTATCTGACGGCCGTTATCCTTGGGCTCGCCTTCGTCGCCCAGACGTTTCAGGAAGCCTTCATGGTGCTGAAATTCGCTGGCGCTGCCTATCTGCTTTACATCGCCTGGAAGCTTTGGACGGCAGGGCTTCTGCCGCAGGATCTGCAGGCGAAGAAAAGCACCAGCATCGGCATGTCCTTCCTGTCCGGTCTGTTCATCACTCTTGGTAATCCCAAGACAATGTTGTTCTACGTTGCGCTCGTGCCAACCTTGATCGACATCCGCGCGATCGGCCTGTCCGAATATGCGGTCCTGATCGCTGTGACCTTCACCGTGCTGATGGCGGTCTTGCTGCCCTACATTCTCCTGGCTTCGAAAGCGCGGATGTTGCTGAAGCGTCCGAGTGCCTTGACGATCCTCAATCGTACCGCCGCCGGCATTCTGGCGGGCACGGCCGCGATGATCGCAACACGCACCAGCTGAGAACAGTCTTCTACGCAAAGGGCTGAGATTGGTGAACTATCCCGGTTGCCTTGCCCTTTAAGCACGTTTGTTCTCTGGCTTCGCCGCCAGTATCGCCCTATCCTGCGCGCGATTGCATGAGGACATATGGCAGGAGAGCAGGCATGTCGGAAGCCAAGAAACCCGGACGCGGGCGCATCTATTCCTCGATCACCGAAACCATCGGTGACACGCCTCTGGTGCGTCTGGACAAGCTGGCGAAGGATAAGGGTGTGCACGCCACGCTTCTGGCGAAGCTCGAATTCTTTAACCCGATCGCCTCCGTCAAGGATCGTATTGGCGTTGCGATGATCGAGTCGCTGGAAGCTCAAGGCAAGATTGCGCCCGGCAAGACGACGCTTGTCGAACCAACCTCGGGCAATACCGGCATTGCGCTCGCCTTCGCCGCAGCCGCCAAAGGCTACAAGCTGATCCTCACCATGCCGGAAACCATGTCGGTGGAGCGCCGCAAGATGCTGGCGCTGCTCGGTGCCGAACTGGTGCTGACGGAAGGCCCGAAGGGCATGAAGGGCGCGATTGCCAAGGCGCATGAACTGGCCGAAACGCTGCCCGACGCGATCATCCCGCAACAGTTTGAAAACCCGGCCAATCCGGAAATCCACCGCAAGACGACGGCAGAGGAAATCTGGAACGACACCAATGGCGCAGTCGACATCTTCGTGTCCGGCATCGGCACCGGTGGCACGATCACGGGCGTCGGACAGGTGCTGAAGGGCCGTAAACCAGACCTCAAGGTCGTAGCTGTCGAGCCAACGGACAGCCCTGTTCTGTCCGGCGGCACGCCCGGCCCCCACAAGATTCAAGGCATCGGTGCAGGCTTTGCGCCGAGCATTCTCGATACCAAGATCTATGACGAGATCGTCACCGTCAGCAATGACGATGCTTTTGAGACCGCACGCCTTGCAGCGCGGTTGGAAGGCGTTCCGGTCGGCATTTCCTCAGGCGCAGCCCTTGCTGCCGCCATCAAGGTCGGCGCGCGGGAGGAAAACGCCGGAAAGACCATCGTCGTGATTATCCCCTCTTTTGCCGAGCGCTATCTCTCCACGGCGCTGTTCGAGGGGTTGGGTCTTTAAAAAACACCTGCGTGCGCGGCAGCAGATGCCGCGCAGCTTCATCCAATGCGCTTGACGATGATAGGTGCGGACGCGGCGGGGGCGTCCGCGACTACATAAGCTGCCTGCACAGACGCGGCAATGCGTTCGGCCTCTTCGAGGCTTGCGGCATGCACCATGGCGATCGGCTGGTTCTTCTCAACCTTCGTTCCGAGCGGCAGAATGTCCGATAGGCCAACGCGGTGATCGATGTTGTCGCTAGGGTGACGACGGCCTCCGCCGAGCTCAACGACTGCCATGCCCACATCGCGGGCCTGACAAGAGACGAGCCATCCATTTGCCGGGGCTGCAACAGGCGCAATGTGCGCAGCGGCTTTCAGATAGTGATGAGGCCGATCGATAAAGTCGGCCGGGCCACCGAGTGCGCCGACCATCTGCCCGAAGCGCTCCACGGCGCGGCCAGAAGATAGCGCTTCGCTCGCCAGTGTCTCGGCATCGGCAAGGGTCGATGTCACACCGCCCTGCACTAGCATTTCCGCTGCGAAAGCGAGGACCAGTTTCTCGATGCGCGTGCCGCCTTTTCGACCGTGCAGGAAATCGAGGCAGTGGACGATCTCGAGCGTGTTGCCTGCCGCGTCCGCCAAAGGCTCGTTCATATCGGTGATCAACGCCGAGGTTTTCACGCCTGCGCCATTGGCGACCTGCACTAGGGCAGCGGCCAGCAGTTCAGCTTCCTCGGCACTCAGCATAAAGGCGCCGCTGCCGAACTTGACATCGAGCACCAGCGTCTCAAGACCCGCCGCGAGCTTTTTCGACAATATCGAAGCGGTAATCAGCGGTACGGAATCCACTGTCGCCGTCACATCGCGGATGGCATAAAGCCGCTTGTCTGCAGGCGCGAGATCGCCCGTCTGGCCGATGATGGCGCAGCCAACATCGTTGACTGTGCGCCGGAACAGCGCCTCGTTCGGCATAACATCATAGCCTGGAATGGCTTCCAGCTTGTCGAGCGTGCCGCCGGTATGACCAAGACCACGGCCGGATATCATCGGGACCGCCAGCCCACAGGCCGCCACGATCGGCGCCAGCATCAGCGAGACGTTGTCGCCGACACCGCCGGTCGAATGCTTGTCGGAGATCGGCTTGCCAATATCGGTCCAGGAAAGCACATCGCCGCTGTCTCGCATAGCAAGGGTTAGCGCAACCGTCTCCTCGCGCGTCATGCCGCGAAAATACACCGCCATGGCAAAGGCGGCCGCTTGGCCCTCAGAAATCGAACCGTCGGAGAGCGCGGCGATAAAAGCCGCAATGTCGGGTGCGGCAAGGACCTCGCCATCACGCTTGCGGCGGATGATCTCCTGCGGAATCATCAGGCGTCAATATCCGCTGGCGGCTTTGGCCGGCTCGCCACCGGCCAGCACGTTCAGCACATCGTCCAGCAGGCTGGAAGCGCCGAAGCGGAAGGTGGAAGGCATGGCCCAATTGGGCTGCATGATGGTTTCGGCCAGCCTGAGATAAAGGGTCGCATCCGCAACCGTGCCGATGCCACCGGCTGGCTTGAAGCCGACCTTCTTTTTGCTGTCGCGGATAACCTGCATCATGATGTCGGCGGCTTCAAGCGTAGCATTGACGGCCACTTTGCCGGTCGACGTCTTGATGAAGTCTGCCCCTTCGGCAATGGCTAGTTCACTGCCGCGGCGAATGAGCGTCTTGTCTTTCAACTCGCCCGTTTCGAGGATGACTTTCAGCAAAATCGGCTCTGGGCAGGCCCTGCGAACGGAGGCCACCATCTCAGAGACGGACGCTTCATCGCCTGCGATGAACTTGCGATAGGGAATGACGAGATCGATTTCATCGGCACCATCGCGGATGGCGCGCTCGGTTTCAGCAATGACGGTTGCGACATCCAGATCGCCGGATGGAAAGTTGACGACAGTCGCAATGCGGATCGAATGATTGTTGCCGAAGGCCGCACGCGCCTGCGCAACGAAGCGCGGCCAGATGCAGATGGCAGCCGTATTGCCGAACTGCGTGTGCGCTCGTTGGCAGAGGCTTGCGATCTGCTCCGGGGTGCAATCCTCTTTCAGATTGGTCAGGTCCAGCAAGGACAAAGCGAGTGCGGCTGCTTCGCGCGGGCGCTGAAGTTCCATGCTTAGTTTCCTCCCGAAATCATTTCCGTTAAAACAGCGGCGAGACGTTTGCCGCCGATTGGAGCCATGTCCTTGGTCTCTTCATGGCTCAGTTCAGCACCGGTCATGCCCGCACCGTAATTGGTAATAACGGAAGCGGCAGCAACGCGCATCCCGAAAAAGCGCGCAAGGATGACTTCCGGCACGGTGGACATGCCGACCGCATCGGCACCGAGCGTGCGCGCCATGCGAATTTCCGCCGGTGTTTCGAAGCTTGGGCCGGAAAACCACATGTAGACGCCAGAGAAAAGTGGTACCGTCGCACGGATCGCCGCATTGCGCATGGCAAGCGTCAGATCTGTATCGTAAGCGCTGGTCATGCCGACGAAGCGCTTGTCGCTCTCCTCGCCGATCAGCGGGTTCATGCCGGAGTAGTTGATGTGGTCGGTGATCTGCATCACCGAGCCTGGCGGCATGTCCTGGCGAACCGAACCTGCCGAGTTGGTGAGGATCAGCGACTGCACGCCGATACCGGCCAGTGCCTCGATCGCTGGGCGCATGGCAGATGCATCGCCTTTTTCGTAATAATGGACACGGCCGGAGAGCATGATGACCGGCTGGCCGCCCAGATACCCGGCCACCACTTCACCGGCATGGCCGGAGACGGCACTTTCCGGAAAGCCTGGAATGTCAGCGTAAGGGATATGGATCGGGTCAACGACCTCATCCACCAGCACGCCGAGGCCGGAGCCAAGCACGATAGCAGTGCGGGCAACAAGCCCATTCAACCGTTCCACCAGAACGTCGATGATCGCGTGATCCATCTTACAACTCTGTCTTGAAGCTGAAGGGCAGAAGTTCGTCCATGGTCATCACCTTCTGGACGCCGGTCTCGTCGCAGAGGTAGACCTTTGTGTCAGCGCTTGCGAATTCCGCAATCTTCTGGCGGCAGCCGCCACAGGGCGGGCAGAGTGCCAGCTTTTCGGCGATGACGGCGATCTCCTTGATCTCTCTCGCGCCGCCCATCACCATGGCGCTGATGGCCGATGGCTCCGCACACCACCCTTGGGGGAAGGACAGGTTTTCGATATTGGCGCCCTTGTAGACCTTGCCGTCTTCGGCACGGATGGCTGCTCCCACTGGAAATTTCGAGTAGGGCGCGTGGGCAAAGCCCATGGCCTCACGCGCCGCTTCGAAGAGCGCACGGGTCGTCGGTTCGTTCAGCATCGATCAACGCTCCTTGGAGTAGGCAACGCCACCGGCCTTTGGCGGCTTGGCGACGCCGATGAAACCGGCAAGCAGTATGCAGGTGAGGATGTAGGGCAGCGCCTGGAATATCTGCACCGGCACTTCACCGATGCCGGGGATCGCCTTGCCCTGCATGAAGTTTGCCATCGCATCGAGGAAGCCGAACAGCAGGCAGGCGAACATGACGGGGACCGGCTTCCATTTGGCAAAGATAAGTGCTGCGAGTGCGATATATCCCTTGCCAGCGGACATGTTGGCGATGAAGGCGGCCGATTGTGCAACAGCAAGATAGGTGCCGGCAAACCCGCACAGGAGACCCGCCACGATAACGGCGCGGAAGCGCATCCATGCCACCGAAATGCCGGCCGTATCGACGGCACCCGGGTTTTCGCCAACGGCACGCAGACGCAGACCGAAGCGGGTGCGGTAGAGCACCCACCAGGAAATTGGCACCGCCAGAAAGGCGACGTAGGTCAGAATGTTGTTGCCGGAAATGACATTGGCGTAAAGCGGGCCGATAAACGGCACCTCGCGCATCATATCTGCACCCGGCAGAATGATCGGCGTGAAACGGCCTTCGCCAGTGATCTGCGGCGTGCGTCCGCCCTGGCCGAACCAGGCCTGACCGAGAACGACGGTGAGACCGGCAGCGACGAAATTCAGAGCAACCCCGGAGACGATCTGGTTGCCGCGATTGGTGATAACGGCAAAGCCGTGCACCAGCGAGAAGAAGATCGAAATACCGATACCGGCCGCAAGCCCCGCCCATGGGTCCTTGGTGAGATAGGCGACGCAGGCAGATGCAAAGGCAGAGGCCAACATCTTGCCTTCAAGGCCGATATCGAACACGCCGGCGCGTTCGGAGAACAGACCGGCAAGCGCGGTGAACAGAAGCGGAATGGTCAGGCGAACGGTCGAACCGAGAATGCTGACCAGCATGTCGAAGGTTTCCATGGCCTTACCTCTTCACGAAATTCTGGTAAATGTGCACAAGCGCGGGGCGATACATATATTCGAGAGCACCGGCAAACAGGATCACCAGACCCTGGATAACGACGATCATCTCACGGGTGATATTGGGCATTTCGAACGAGAGGTCCGCGCCGCCCTGATAGAGGATGCCGAAAAGCAGCGCCGCAAAGACGATGCCGAGCGGATGGCTTCTTCCCATAAGCGAGACGGCAATACCGACGAATCCAGCGCCAGCCACGAACTCCACCTGCAGACGGGCTGATGCCCCCATGACGGGGTTCAGCGCCATCATGCCTGCAAGACCGCCGGAGATCAGCATGGCGATGATGACCGTGCGCGAATAGGGAATACCGGCATAGACGGCAGCCGAAGGGCTGATGCCGAGCGTGCGCATCTCATAGCCAAGCTTGGTGCGCCAGATCAACACCCAGACCAGGAACGCCATAACGAGCGCGATGAGGAAGGAGACGTTGAAAGGCGCAGGGCCGAGCTTAAGCCCGAAGAGCGCCATCAGCCAATCGAGCTTCGGCAACTGGCCGCCCGGAAGAAAGGTGCGTGTTTCCGGCGCCATCTTGCCCGGCACGATCAGGACGTTCACGAGCAGATAAACCATCAATGCCGCAGCAATGAAGTTGAACATGATGGTGGTGATCACGACGTGGCTGCCACGCTTGGCCTGCAGCCAGCCGGGAATGAACGCCCATGCCGCGCCGAAGAGTGCTGCGCCGATCACCGCAAACGGCATCGTCACGTACCAGGGCACGTAACGATCGAGCGTCAGCGCCACCAGTGCCGCACCCAGACCGCCGATATAGGCCTGGCCTTCCGAGCCGATATTGAAGAGCCCGGCATGGAAGGCGACGGCGACGGAAAGCCCGGTAAAGATGAAGCTCGTCGTGTAAAACAGGGTGAAGCCGATGGCATCACCGCGCCCGAGCGCGCCCTCGATCAGCAGACGAAGTGCTGCGAAGGGGTCTTCACCGATTGACCAGACGACTAGGCCGGAAATGAAAAAGGCGGTCAGGATGTTCAGAAACGGCAGGAGGCCGTAATTGATCCAACCGGGAAGGGGAACGGAAGCTGTACTCATCTGAATGGCCTTATGCGGCAATGCCGGCCATCATCAGGCCCAGCGTCTGTTCTTCGGCTTCCGCCGTCTTTTCTCCAACAACCCGACCCGCAAACATGACCAGAATGCGGTCCGAGAGCGAACGGATTTCATCCAGTTCAACGGAGACCAGCAGAATGGCCTTGCCCGCATCGCGCATCTCAATGATGCGGCGATGAATGAACTCGATCGCACCGATATCGACGCCGCGCGTTGGCTGGCCAATGATCAGCATGCTTGGATCACGCTCGATTTCACGCGCAACGACAATCTTCTGCTGATTGCCGCCGGAAAAATTGGCGGTCTTTAACCGGGCGTTCGGCGGGCGAATATCGTATTTCTCGATCTTTTCGATTGCATCCTTTCGGATTGCCTCCGGGTCGAGAAATGGACCCTTTCCATAACGCTCGTCGCGATGATAGCCGAGGATGGAGTTCTCATACTCCTCGAACTTCAAAACCAGGCCCATATGGTGCCTGTCCTCAGGAATATGGGCAAGACCGAGCTTGCGAAGGATGGCAGGATCGACCTTGTCCACCGGCTTGCCACCAATCAGGATCTCGCCCGAATGCGGCTTGCGAATGCCAGCAATGGCTTCCAGAAGTTCGGACTGGCCGTTGCCCGCGACGCCTGCAATCCCGACGATTTCGCCGGCGCGCACATCGAAGGACACATTGTCCACCATGGTCACGCCACGGCTGTCCTTCACCGTCAGATTCCGAACCGAGAAAAGAACCTCGCCAGGCTTGGCTTCGCCCTTTTCCACCCGCAGCAGAACACGGCGACCAACCATGAGTTCGGCAAGTTCCTCGACGGTCGTCTCGGAGGTCTTGCGCGTCGCCACTATCTCGCCGCGGCGCATGACGGATACCTCGTCGGTGATCGCCATGATCTCGCGCAGCTTGTGAGTAATGAGGATGACTGTCTTGCCCTGATCGCGCAACACGCTGAGGATCTTGAACAGGTGATCGGCTTCGGCCGGCGTCAGCACGCCGGTGGGCTCGTCAAGGATCAGGATCTCCGCGCCGCGATACATGGCTTTCAAGATTTCCACGCGCTGCTGCAGTCCGACCGGCAGATCCTCGATGATCGCATCCGGGTTGACCTCTAGGCCATACTCGTCCTCAAGCCGCTTCAGCTCCTTGCGGGTTGCCGCCGTGCCCTTGGACAAAAGCGCACCGCCTTCCGCACCGAGCATGACATTTTCCAACACGGAAAAATTCTCGACCAACATGAAGTGCTGGTGCACCATGCCGATGCCGGCGCCGATGGCCGCCTGGCTATCCTTGACGGCAACAGGATTGCCGTTGACGCGAATTTCGCCGGAATCGGCCTGATAGAATCCATAAAGGATCGACATCAGGGTCGACTTTCCGGCACCGTTTTCCCCGATGATGCCGTGGATCGTTCCCTTGGCAACGGTCAGATTGATATTTTTATTGGCGTGAACGGCACCGAACTTCTTGTCGATGCCCACGAGCTCGATTGCAGGGTTCATACTCAAACCGAAACCTCTCCGAAGGCTGGATATGAAAAGGGCGCAAGATGAAAAACATCATGCGCCCCAGTCAAATATCATATCATTTCGGGCAGGAATTATCCGACATGTAGTCGTGAACCTTGACGGTGCCGGCGATGATATCGGCCTTCGCCTTGTCGGCAGCTGCTGCCATTTCAGGCGTGATCAGAGCCTTGTTGTTGTCGTCGACAGCGTAACCGACGCCATCTTCCTTGACGCCGAGCGCATTGACGCCAGCGGTGAACTTGTCGTCCTTCACGTCCTTGAACGCGTTATAGACGGCAAGATCGACGCGCTTGACCATCGAGGTCAGAACCGAGCCAGGATGCAGGTGGTTCTGGTTGGAGTCGACGCCGATCGAGAACTTCTTGTTGTCGGCGGCCGTCTGCAGAACGCCGAGACCCGTCGCACCGGCTGCTGCGTAGATCACGTCTGCGCCCTGGTCGATCTGGTTCTTGGTCAGCTCACCACCACGTACCGGGTCGTTCCAGGCTGCACCCGTCGTGCCGGTCATGTTCTGGAAGACTTCGATCTTGTCGTTGGCTGCCTTGGCGCCCTGAGCGTAACCGCAGGCGAACTTGCGGATCAGCGGAATATCCATGCCGCCGATGAAGCCGACCTTACCGGTCTTGGACGCCATGCCAGCGAGAAGACCGACGAGGTAGGAGCCTTCTTCTTCCTTGTAGACGACCGAACGTACGTTTGGCAGGTCGACAACGGAATCGACGATCACGAACTTGGTGTCAGGAAATTCTGCAGCCACCTTCTCCATGGCGGAAGTCCAGGCGAAGGACACGGCAACAACCGGGTTGAAGCCACGGCTCGCGAAGTTGCGGATTGCCTGCTCACCCTGCGTATCGCTTGTCGGCTCGAAGTCGCGGAATTCGGTACCGGTCTCAGCCTTGAACTTCTCGGCACCCGCTGCGGCAGCTTCGTTGAACGACTTGTCGAACTTGCCGCCCGTTCCGTAGACCAGCGCAGGCTTGATATCCGCAGCCAAAGCGGAAGCCGACATCGCAGCCAGCGCGAAAAGCGTCAGAAGGGATTTTTTCATTTTGCAGCCCTGTTGTTGCAGTTTAATTTTATAAAAAGGGTCCTCCCGCAAGCCCTTATGCTGGGCATGTTCTGCGGAAAAGCCAGCCTTGCCGGCTGAGCGTGAGGGCATCCTTGCACGGCTGCGAGAAAAATTCACCCGTTTTTTTTGCCCGGTGGAAAACCTCATTTCTGATGGTTTTTTAATCTGTTCCACCGGGCAGTTGCCATACAACTAGGCGATGTTGCAGGTCACGCCGGTTCCTCTCAATCCGCAATAGCCGCCCGGGTTCTTGGCAAGATATTGCTGATGGTAATCCTCGGCATAGTAGAAGATATCCAGCGGCTCGATTTCGGTGGTGATCTTCGGACGATGCCCCGCTGCCTCCAACGACTGCTGGAAGACATCGCGGGCCGCCTTGGCCTCGGCAAGCTGCTCATCATTCGTCGTATAGATCACCGAGCGATAGGTGGTTCCGACATCGTTACCCTGGCGCATGCCCTGGGTCGGGTCATGTTCCTCAAAGAAGATCTTAAGGAGTTGAGCCAGCGTCACCTGCGATGGATCGTAGACGACCTTCACCACTTCGGCATGGCCGGTCAGCCCGGTCGTTGTTTCCTGATAGTGCGGGTTGCGGGTAATCCCGCCGGAATAGCCGACCGCAGTCACATAGACACCAGGCGTCTTCCAGAACAACCGCTCGGCACCCCAGAAGCAGCCCATGCCAAGATAGATTGTCTCGAGGCCATCGGGGTAGGGGCCTTTCAGGTTTCTTCCGTTGACGAAATGATGCTCCGGCACAGCCACCGCCTCGTCGCGACCGGGGATCGCGGTCTCGGCGGTCGGCGTCACGGTCTTCTTGGAAAGAGTATCGAATCCAAACATTGCAGTCTCCCTGCGGCGATCGGCGCCGCGCTCCGGTCCATGCAGTGCGGGATGCTGGTATCGTCAGGCCGCAAAACGACCGAGCGGTCTCGGCTTCCGATAGCCTGCCATCCAGAACAGCAGCGAAAGACCAAGAAGAACCGCGAAGGCAGGGACGGCGTCTAAGCCGTTTTCGATCCAGCGCCACGCTTCCGGATGAATATAGTGTGCCGTCACGCTTTCTGCCATGGCAAGCGAAGAAGGAAAAATCTCCGCCCACCCTTCGCGAAAGCTCAAAAGATCAACGGAGGATGTGGAAACAGACCGGATGGAATCGAAGACGCCAACAGCGATTGCTGACAAAAGCAGGAGAAAGCTGAAAAACCGGAACAACGCTTTCATGGCATGCCTTCCTACCAACCTTTAAAATAGGGCAGCCGCCGATAAGGCGACATTCTTACGGTTCCGGATAAAGTCCGCGGACACGCTTTGCAATCTTCTCATGAACAGCCTTTTCACAGACATTTTAAAAAACTGTCAGAATCGGGTTGATCGCAGCGAATTCATCGGTATATATCGCGCCGTTCCAGTGATTTGCATTTCCCAAACATGCAGATTGTAATGAAGGACAGGTGGCCGAGTGGTTTAAGGCGCACGCCTGGAACGCGTGTGTGCGTGAAAGCGTACCGTGGGTTCGAATCCCACCCTGTCCGCCATTTCGCGATCATAAATTCTCACGATATTTTTGAGTTACCCGAAGATCTAGCGCATTGCGCAGCTCGTCTCGTCATTGCTTTGCGCTATGCGCATCCACCAAAATTAAAACTTGTCCATGTTACCAAAACTTAAGGTGATTTCGGCGTGATAAGGATGTTTCCTGAGACTGGAAGGTCTCAACGATACGGTGGGCGTATCGCGGCTTTCTCCATCAAGTCGGACCCCCCGCATGAAAAAAATATGGATACTCTTCAGCATACTGGTTGTCGTCGCTGTTGCGGCTTGGCCGTTTCGTGACGAGATCCCCTATATCAAAACGCTGCCTTTCGTCGCTTCGCAAGGGGCCGTGACGCACACGGCTTCTGCTGACGGAAAGGCCGGGGGAGACAAGGCCGCCGCCCAGGATGGTGGCGGTCATGACCGATCGAAGGGCCAGGGTGGCGGGCGCCGCAATGGTGGTCCGCCTGCGGTTTCCACAGTCACAGTCGAAGAAGCGGCCTTGCCGATGGATGTGGAAGCGACCGGCTGGGCTGTTGCTGCGGATTCCACCAACATCGCCCCGCGTGAAGCGGGTACGGTTGCGTCTGTGGCCGCCACGAGCGGCCAGGAGGTCAAGGCCGGCGATCTCATCATCAAGATGGATGATCGCTTTGCCAGCGCTGCCGTTGCCAAGGACAAGGCCAACATCGCGTCGGATCAGGCCAGTCTGGCGCAGGCGCAAGCGGCATTCGATCGCGCGACTGCGCTTGCCAAACAGAGTGCTGAATCCCAACAGGTGCTTGATCAGGCTCGCGCTGCCCGCGACATGGCTGCGGCCAAGATTGATGCCGACAAGGCAACATTGCAGTCCGATGAGGCAACCCTTCAGGACACAGAAATTCGCGCGCCCTATAATGGTCGCCTCGGCATCATCAGCATTAGCCCTGGCGCCTATCTCAGTGCCGGTGTGACGATTGTCAGCATCACCCGTTACGACCCCATCTTCATGCAGTTCAGGCTGCCCCAGCGCTACCTGGAACAACTGCGTGAAGGATTGAAAAACGGTGCGACGGTCGATATCGACCCGGTGGCGACTGGCGGAACGGCGATCCAGGGAAAGCCTGCCTATTTCGACAACACCGTTGACCAGGCATCGGGTACGGTGCTGGTGAAGGCCGAGTTCAAAAACGACAAGGGCCTTGTGTGGCCCGGTCAGTCCGCCGACGTCGTTGTTCACTTCCAGTCGGATCAGAAGCAGATCGTCGTGCCGACAGTGGCGCTTAGGGCGGGACCGAACGGGCAATTCGTCTATACCGTTGATGATAGCCATCGTGTTCACATGACGCCGGTCGATGTCATCCGCTCGAACGGCAACATGACAGCGATCGCCAGTGGCCTCTCTGCCGGACAACGCATCATCGTGGAAGGGCAGTCGGAACTGACGGATGGTCAGACGGTCATCGATACGCCGGAAGCTGCTGCCGGTCAGCCAAACAAAGTTGCACAGAACGCGCCTGCCACGGAGATTGCCCAGTGATCGCACGTTTTTGCATCAATCGCCCCGTCGCGACCATCCTTCTTGCGATCGGGCTGACGCTCGCCGGCTTTGCCGGCTACAGGCTCCTGCCAGTGGCGGCGCTGCCAAAAGTCGACTTTCCCACCATCAACGTCTCCGCGTCACTCTCCGGTGCATCGCCTGAAACAATGGCGACGTCGGTCACGACCCCGCTCGTCAAGCAGTTCGAGACCATTCCCGGCATCAGCGAGATCAGCGCCACCAACACGCTCGGCAACACCTCCATCGTCATCCAGTTCGACCTGAACCGCGATATCGATGCGGCGGCAGCGGATGTCCAGGCGGCCATTTCGCGCGCGCAACGACAGTTGCCAAGCAACATGACCACCGCGCCGAGCTACCGCAAAACTAACCCGGCGGACGCGCCGGTCCTGTTGCTTGCCGTCAACAGCAAGGAAATGCCGGCAAGCAAGGTGGACGATATTGCTGAGAACATCATCTCGCCGCTGCTCTCGACAATTTCAGGCGTGGCGCAGGTGAGTGTTTACGGCGCAAAAACCTATGCTGTCCGCGTGGGTCTTCAGCCCTCCAAACTTCAGGCCCGCAACCTCGGGGTCGATACGGTCACGACAGCCATTGCACAGGCGAACAATCAGGTCCCGGTGGGTGCGCTTGAAAACAAGAGCCAGCGCCTGACGATCGATGCCGATACGCAAAGAACCAATGCAGATGAGTTCAAGTCGCTGGTCGTGGCCACTGCAAACGGTGCGCCGATCCATCTGGGCGATGTGGCCAATGTGCAGGATGGCGTGGACAATCCGGATGCTGGCAGCTGGTTCGATGGAGAACCCGCCATCATTCTCGCCGTCCAGCGCCAGTCTGACGCCAATACGGTCGATGTGGTGAAAGCCATCCAGGACAAGTTGCCGGCGCTTCGCGAACAATTGCCGCCCTCGATCAACATCCATGTCATGAACGACACGTCCGTTGCCATCAAGGACGCCGTTTCGGATGTTCAGTTCACGCTGTTCCTGACCATCGCGCTCGTAGTCCTGGTCATCTATCTCTTCACCGGGCACCTGACCGCGACCATCATTCCAGGGCTTGCCGTGCCCTTGTCGCTGATTGCCGCCTTCGGCGCCATGTATGTCCTGGGATACAGCATCGACAACATCTCCCTTCTGGGTCTGACGCTCTCGGTCGGTCTCGTGGTGGATGATGCGATCGTCATGCTGGAAAATATTCTGCGCCTGCATGAAGAGGGGCTGCCCATGCGCGAAGCCGCACTGAAAGGTGCGGCGGAAGTCAGTTCCACCATTCTCTCGATGTCGATATCGCTCGTTGCAGTGTTCATCCCTATTCTTTTGATGGGTGGTGTGGTTGGCCGTCTGTTTAACGAATTCGGCATGGTGGTAACGCTCGCCATCCTGGCATCGGCGCTGGTTTCCCTGACGGTGACGCCGATGCTCGCTTCGCGCCTGTCGTCTCATTCCTCCAGACCGCCGGCGATCATTCGCTGGTTCGATGCCGGTTTCGACCGTACCCTCGGCGTTTACGACCGCGCCGTCGGGTGGTGCCTGCGCCATCGCGTCTTTGTTCTTTTGTGCTTCCTGGGCTCTGTCGCAGCATCCGGCTTGCTGTTCTGGACCCTGCCATCCAGCTTCTTCCCACAGGAAGACATTGGTCAGCTGTCGGTCTCGACCCGTGCGCGTGAAGACATATCCTATACGGACATGAGTGACCTACAGAACCAGGTGGCGGCTGCGATCCGCACCAACCCCGCCGTCCTGCATGTCACCTCCATCGTCGGCGGCGGTTCGCGCAGCCCGCTCAACAACGGCTCCATGTTTGTGC
Organism: Agrobacterium larrymoorei; assembly: GCF_037722385.1. Classification (GTDB taxonomy): domain Bacteria; phylum Pseudomonadota; class Alphaproteobacteria; order Rhizobiales; family Rhizobiaceae; genus Agrobacterium; species Agrobacterium larrymoorei_C. The sequence goes on along the minus strand of NZ_JBBKAQ010000011.1, from coordinate 146,224 downwards.
AGTTGAAGCCGAAAGCGGATCGAGAACCGCTTCAGCAGACACTGGCTGAGCTAACCAAGGCAACCGCGAAGGTCCCGGGTATCAGAACCTACATCACGCCGCAGCAAAGCCTACGCTTCGGTGGCCGCAGTTCTGCCTCGCAATATCAGCTCGTCGTACAGGGCTTGAGCGCCGATGCCACGAGCCTTTGGTCGGGCAAGCTGATGGACGAGATGCGCAAGGACCCGACATTCACATCCGTCACGTCCGACGCGCAGAATGGCGCGATTGCCGCAACCATCGTGATCGATCCCGAGAAGGCAGCCGCCTATGGCATTACAAACGATCAGCTGCGCAAGACGTTGGAAATGTCTTTTGGCGGCTATGATGCCGCCCAGATCCAATCGACGGGCAACAGCTACAACGTGATCGTCGAGTTCGATCGCTCCAAGCCCTGGACGGAAAACTCACTGCGCGACATCAATATTCTCTCCACCAAGACCAACACGCTGGTGCCGCTGTCCAACTTCGCCACGGTCGAGAGCAAGCCGGCGCCTGTTGCCATTAACCAGACCGGACAGCTGGTCTCCACCACCATCTCCTTCAATCTGCCGGATGGTGTCTCGCTGAGTCAGGCCATGCAGCGCATCGACCAGGTCAAGGCGCAGATCGGCCTTCCCAACGATGTCTTCACCACCTATGGCGGCACGGCAGCGATCTTCCAGCAGTCGCAGGGCAATACCGGTCTGCTGATCTTGGCTGCGGTGCTGACCATCTATGTGGTGCTGGGCGTTCTCTATGAAAGCTTCATCCATCCGCTCACCATTCTGTCGGGCCTGCCGGCGGCCGCCTTCGGCGCACTTCTGGCGCTTAAAATCATGGGCATGGATTTTTCCATCATTGCCCTGATCGGCCTGCTGATGCTGATCGGCATCGTCAAGAAGAATGCGATCATGATGATCGACGTGGCGGTCGATAATATGCGCAGCAAGGGAGAGGCGGCGGCTGTCGCCATTCACGAGGCCTGCGTGCGCCGTTTCCGACCGATCATGATGACCACCTTCTGCGCGCTCCTCGGTGCGTTGCCGATCGCGCTGGGTTCCGGCGCCAGTTCCGAACTCCGCCAGCCTCTGGGTGTCGCGGTGGTCGGCGGCCTGCTGGTGTCGCAGGTCCTCACTCTCTTCATCACGCCAGTGATTTTTGTCGAGATGGAACGCGCGGGCCAAGGTCTTGGCAGACTGTTCTCACGGCGTCACACGGTAGAACATGAGGCCCATAGCGAGACGGCCCACAAACCCAACAAGGCGGCCGCATGATTGCGCCGCTTACGGAGAGCACAAAAAAGCCCGGTCTCCCGGGCTTTTGAATTCATGCTGGTTAGTTCGTCGGCATCGGCGCTGCCGGTGCATTCGGATCCGGCAGCGGGGCCGGGTTGTCGGACAGTGTGCGCAGATAGGCGATTAGATCGGCGCGCTCGGTCTCTTTCTTGATGCCGGCAAAGCCCATCGCGGTGCCTGGAACATGCTTCTTCGGTGCTTCGATAAAGTAGCTGAGGTGATCGTAATCCCACTTCTCGGAGCCGCCCTTGGAGAAGTCCTTCATGCCTGCGGAATAGCTGAAGCCTTCGTGGCTTGCGATCGGGCGGTTGACGACGTCGTAGAGGTTAGGGCCGACTTTATTGGGGCCACCCTTGTCCCCGGTGTGACAGCTCGTGCATTTCTTGAACACGGTTTCGCCCTTGGCAGCGTCTGCGGTCGCGAGAAGCTTGGCAATCGGCGTTGCAGGCGCCTCGGCGGCTCCACCAGCGGCCTCACCACCGGATGTCTCCGCAACGATCGTATAGCCTTCCTTTTCCGGGGCAGCGGAATGAAAAATCCCGTCCGACGCTATAGATACCGTCATAAGGACGAAGACCGTGCCAAGAAGGGCACCGACCGCCATGTTAACCCGTGAATTCATTGATTTGCGCTCCCTCACAACCGTTTGCTTGAAACGGGCATCTTGAAATTGCGTGAAAGCTATGGCTTTTGCACAGCCTGCGCAACTTGAATATGCTCTCCGCCCCGTGACGTATTGCCACTTTTCCGGCGGAATTTGAAGGGTGTCGGATGAATAATCGGAATTTCGAAAATGCCATCGTGCTTATTCCCGCGCGAATGGCCTCGACCCGCCTTCCGGGCAAGCCTCTTGCCGACATCAATGGCAAGCCGATGATCGTTCAGGTTGCCCTTCGCGCCCGCGAAGCAGGCGCCAAACGCATTGTTGTCGCCGTCGACGACACAGCCGTTTTCGATGCTGTCAGATCGGCCGGTTTCGATGTCATCATGACCCGCCACGATCACCAATCCGGCTCGGACCGCATCTATGAAGCCCTGCAGAAGGCCGATCCGGAGGGCAGGGCGGAGTTCGTCATCAACGTGCAGGGCGATCTTCCGACCATCGAGCCGGAAACGATTCGCGCCTCGCTTTTGCCGATGGACAATCCACAGGTCGATATCGCCACCTTGACCGTGCCGATCACCGACGAGGACGAAAAGACCAATCCGAGCATCGTCAAGATCGTCGGCAGCCCGCTGTCCGAGACCCGCCTGCGTGCTCTCTACTTTACAAGGGCGACGGCACCTTACGGCAACGGTCCGCTCTACCACCATATCGGGCTTTACACCTACCGACGTGCAGCACTGGAGAAATTCGTGTCGCTAAAGCCGTCGGTACTGGAGCTTCGTGAAAGCCTCGAACAGTTGCGTGCGCTTGAGGCCGGCATGCGGATCGATGCGGAGATCGTGCGCTCGGTCCCGCTCGGAGTCGATACGCAGCCGCAGCTTGAGACGGCTCGCAAGATCCTTGCCAACAGACAGAATTGAAGATCGCACCATGACCAGCAGCAATCGCATTGCCTTCCAGGGCGAATATGGCGCCAATTCCGACATGGCCTGCCGGGACGTCTTTCCCGATATGGAGCCACTGCCGTGCCCGACCTTCGAGGATGCGTTCAATGCGTTGGAAAACGGCGAAGCCGATCGCGCCATGATCCCGATCGAGAATACGTTGGCCGGTCGCGTGGCGGACATCCATCACCTGTTGCCGGAATCGCGCCTGCATATCATCGGCGAGTATTTCATGCCGATCCGCTTCCAGCTGATGGTTCTGCCAGGTGTTGAAAAGGATGAGATCAAGACAGTCCATAGCCACATTCACGCGCTAGGCCAGTGCCGCAAGATCATAAGGTCCAATGGCTGGAAGGCGGTGGTTGCAGGCGATACCGCCGGGGCTGCCAAACTGGTGTCGGAAAAGGGCGATCGCAGCATGGCAGCCCTTGCGCCCCGCTTGGCCTCGTCGCTTTACGGACTGGATATCCTCGCTGAGAATGTCGAGGACTCCGAGAACAACGTCACCCGATTCGTCGTGTTGTCGCGCGATGAGCAGTGGGTGAAGCGCACCACGCCACAGGACGTGATCGTCACCACCTTCGTCTTCAATGTGCGCAATATTCCGGCAGCGCTCTACAAAGCTATGGGTGGCTTTGCCACCAACGGCATCAACATGACGAAGCTGGAAAGCTATCAGATCGGCGGCAAGTTCGTTGCCACACAGTTTTATGCGGATATCGAAGGCCATCCGGAAGACGAACCCGTGCGCCATGCGCTGGAAGAGCTGAGGTTCTTCTCCGAGAAGGTCCGCATTCTCGGCGTCTATAAGGGCCACGCGATGCGTGGCAATTTCAACACCGTCTAATAGTCGATCCAAGAATTGCTGTTCGCCACCTGCAAATGCAGGCCAGCGGCAAGTCTAGAACAGACTGTAATCGTGTTATGGTCGGCGGAGAGAGCTATGCAGCCCCGTCCCACTCGATCCAGTCGCGCATCAGCCGATGGGCGATGGCGCCTTTCGGCGGCGGCAACTGGCCATTCGCCCCTGTCATCTGCAAAAGCTCGCCTACTTCCGCGCGGGTAAACCAGCGACAATCTTCGAGTTCAGCATCGTCACGGCTGATATCGAAAGACAGCGCTTCGGCAAAGCAGCCGATCATCAGCGTATGCGGCATCGGCCAAGGCTGTGACGCATGGTAGCGAACGCGCCCTACCTGGATGGCCGCCTCTTCCCGCGTTTCCCGGCGTACGGCGTTTTCGATCGTCTCACCCGGCTCGACGAAGCCCGCGAGGCAGGAATACATCCCCGGGGGAAAATGCGCGCCGCGACCGAGCAGGCACAGATCCCGCTCCAGATCGATGGTCAGCATGATGACGACGGGATCGGTGCGCGGAAAGATCGTATGGCCGCAGCCCGAGCAGATGCGCTTGTAGCCGCCAATCCGGAGCTCCATCTGGCCACCGCAGCGACCACAGAATTTGTTGTCCGCATTCCAGTTCACCAGGCTAACAGCTTGCGCCACTTCGCCCAGCAATTCCTCGCCGATCAACTGGTCGCGGTAAAGCGTGCGCGCATCGGCCGCCTTGTAGTGGCTGGCAAGCGCGTCTTCGGCAATCTTGACCGGCACGGCGACGCGTGGCTCGCCGTTTTCCTTGTAGCCCAGCAGAATGGCCTGATCGAAATCAGGATCGAGTTCCGCCAGTTCGTACGCCGCAAACAGAGGGTCGAGAACCTGGTCGTCATGCTTGAGGATGAGCTTGTTTCCAGCAAAGGCCAGAAGATGCGTGCCTTCAACCTTCAAGGCATCGGCAACGCAGGTCTCGTTGCGATTTTCGGCCAAACGGTCAAGACCGTTCTGCGCAAAGGCGGTCAGGGCGGAGGGTTCGGGGTGCGGCGAGGTGTTCTCGAAAATGCGATGTGAAGTCATCAGAGTGCGCCAGCCAACTTTTTTATGAAGTTTTGTTTTTCGTGTTCTGCATAAGGAACAGGAGTGCCTTGTCCCCAAATCGGCCCAGGCCAGCACGGATCGCCTTCGTTGCGAGCAATGATATGCACATGCAGTTGGCGAACGATGTTGCCAAGCGCACCGACATTGATTTTTACAGCTCCCGTCAGATCCTTCAGCGCCGAAGCGACGAGGTTGGTCTCGAACGTCAGCACCGCCTGGTCGAGTGGGGTGAGCTCAAACAATTCGCTGACATCGTTGCGTTGCGGAACCAGAACCACCCAGGGCCAACGACAATCGTTCTGCAGACGCAGTTGGCAAAGGCCAAGTGTTGTAACCAGGACGCTATCGCGCGCCAGTCGGTCGTCCAGGTGGAATGGGCCCAAGGCATCCTCCCAAAATTAATCTGCGGTCTTGCGCCGCGGTTCGCGCTTAATAGTGACCTGTTTTCACAGAGATAGCAGTTTTTTCAAGGCCTGACTTGCTTTTGCTTCTATTATTGCCGATATGTGGCGCCGGGAGGTTGGTGGTGGACGAGCCACTCGCCAACCGGGTCAGGTCCGGAAGGAAGCAGCCCTAACGAGCCAGGCACGGGTCGCCGTGCCAGCCTCCCACCTTTCTTTTTAAGACACGCTCTGCTTCGCCGGGCCAGTTGAGCCTGAAGCGGGCCCCACTTCGAAAACTGGCGAGGCGATGAGCGACACCGGAACCAACATGCCCCAGACGAAAGAGCAGGGTACCGGTTACCGGGTTTTGGCGCGAAAATACCGTCCCAAGGATTTCTCCGATCTGATGGTCGGGCAGGAGCCGATGGTTCGCACGCTGACGAACGCGTTCGAAACTGGCCGCATTGCCCAGGCCTATATGCTGACTGGTGTTCGCGGTGTGGGCAAGACCACAACGGCCCGCATTCTGGCGCGTGCGCTGAATTACAAAACGCCCGAAATTGACAAGCCCACCATCGATCTGCGCATCCCCGGCGAACATTGCCAGGCGATCATGGAAGGTCGCCACGTCGACGTGATCGAGATGGACGCCGCCTCCCATACGGGCATCGACGATATTCGCGAGATCATCGAGCAGGTGCGCTATCGTCCGGTGTCTGCGCGCTACAAAGTCTATATCATCGACGAAGTGCACATGCTTTCGACGCAGGCTTTCAACGGCCTGTTGAAGACGCTCGAAGAGCCGCCGGAGCATGTGAAGTTCATCTTCGCCACCACCGAAATCCGCAAGGTTCCGATCACTGTTCTGTCGCGTTGCCAGCGTTTCGATCTGCGCCGTATCAGTGCCGCCGATCTCGTTGGGCTGTTCACCGCTATCGCGTCCAAGGAAGGCTTCGAAGCCGAACCCCAGGCACTTTCGATGATTGCGCGTGCAGCGGAGGGCTCGGCACGTGACGGTCTGTCGCTGCTCGATCAGGCGATTGCCCATGGCAGCGGACGTGTGGAAGCCGATGCCGTGCGTGGCATGCTCGGTCTGGCCGACCGCGCCCGCATCGTCGATCTCTTCCAGCACATCATCAAGGGCGATGTCGCGGCGGCCCTCTCCGAATTCAACGCGCAATATGAGGCGGGTGCCAATCCGGTGGTCGTGCTGAACGATCTGGCCGATTTTACCCATCTCGTCACCCGCATGAAATACGTGCCGGACGCAGCGGAAGACCCATCGCTCTCGGAAGTCGAGCGGCTTCGCGGCGCAGAGTTCGCAGACAGTGTTGCCGTCTCGACCCTCTCGCGCATCTGGCAGATGCTGCTGAAGGGCATCCCCGAGACCGAGAATGCTTCGCGCCCTGCCGGTGCTGCCGAAATGGTGCTGATCCGTCTGTCGCACGCCGCCAATCTGCCGGCGCCGGAAGATGCGGCCCGCCGTCTTGAAGAGTTTTCAAACAATGGCGGCGCACTTCCGAATGGTGGCGCTGCTGGTGGGGGCGGAAACGGTGGCGCACGTGCCTATGGCTCGACGCAGGCCGTTGCCTCTGCACAGACATCGCCGCAGATGCAATCGGCACCTCAGCCGACGGCCATGCTGCGCGCCGTGCCGGACAGCCGCCCACAGGAGATGCAGGTTGCCGCACCGCGCACCGAAGAGCGGCCTGAACCGAAAGTGCCGGTCAAATCGGTGCAGGACATTGCCGATCTGGCACAGAAAAATCGTGATCCCGTCATCCGCGCCAAGGTCCGCAACTTCGTTCGGCTGGTGAAGATCGAGCCTGGCCGTCTCGACATGCGCCTTGGCGAAGGCGCGCCGGGCTCGCTTCCGGGCGAACTCGGCGTCAAGCTGAAAGAGTGGACCGGTATCCACTGGATCGTCAGCCTCAGCAAGGAAGAGGGCGAGCCGACACTCGTGGAAGCCGAAGGCAACGCCCGCGACGCACGTCTGGTCGATGCACGGCAGGACCCGGATGTCGCCGCGATTCTGTCGCAGTTTCCCGGCGCCAAGATTACCGACGTGCGCATTCGTGTGCCCGTTCAGGAGGAGGTCGAAGACGTTAGCCCGCCTTCCGTTGCAGAATCCAGCGAAGGCGACATTCTTCCCGGTGATGATATCGAGTTTTGAGAAAACGGCGGAGTTCAAGACCGTAGCCGTGTTCGGATCATCCGCCCCAACAACAAAAGACAGGAGTTTCAGCCATGCGTGACATTATGGGCATGATGGGCAAGGTCAAGGAAATGCAGGCCAAGATGGAGAAGGTGCAGGAAGAAATTGCCGCACTGGAAGTCCATGGCACGTCCGGCGGCGGCCTCGTGACCGTGACCCTCAATGGCAAGGGCGAAATGCGCGGCCTGAAGATCGACCCATCGCTCTTCAAGGAAGACGACGTCGAAATCCTCGAAGACCTGATTGTTGCAGCCCATAAGGATGCAAAGGAAAAGGGTGAGGCCCAGGCGCAGGAGAAGATGGCCGGTATTACGGCTGGTCTGCCGATCCCGCCAGGCATGAAATTCCCATTCTAACGATGCGGGAGTCTTCGGCGGCGTAGACCAAGAAGACTTAAGCGATCATCGCACGAAAGCGGCTGGCAAGGGGCGTGTCGAGAAAAGCGACGCGCTCTTCTTGCGTTAAGCGATTGGGGCGAAAACGCTGAAGGATAACCGGGATCGGCAGTTTCGTTCCGTCATAGGGTGTGAAGGTCACGCTCTCTCCGGCTTCCATCATGCCTGATTGGAGCACCCGGCAGTAAAATCCGGGATGGCCAGCATCGCGAAAGCGCCGGGCAAATTGCGGATCGCCAACGCGGGCTGTGAGCGTTGCGCAGGGTATGCGCGCGGCGGTCACTTCCAGCGTCACTTGCTGGAGCGCAAGCTGGTCGCCGACGCAGAGCGTGGCGCTGTCGATGCCTTCGATCACCAGATTCTCGCCGAAGAATCCGGGCTCGACGGCGTGGCCGAGATCATTTGCCCAGAAGTCGAGATCGCCTGAACCCATGGCATAGATCGCCTGGTCTGGCCCACCGTGATGCTTGCGGTTACAGACGGCATCACTGACGATGCCTTGCGCATCGACCATCACAGGCCCACTTAGCGCGTGCTTGAAGATGCCGGTCTTGGATGTCTTGCCGGGGAGCGTTTGCGCATCCGCGCGACAAATAGCCTGAATTTTCATGAGATGCCTTTTGCCCTTCCCGATTCCCGTTCAACGATTAATGCAGTAGAAACGCTCCATGGCAAAACGAGTCACCGGTCCCGAGATTGAAAAACTGATCCAGCTTCTGGCAAAGGTGCCGGGACTTGGGCCTCGCTCTGCACGCCGTGCGGCGCTGCATCTCATCAAGAAGAAGGAGCAGCTGCTCGGTCCGCTTGGACATGCCATGGGCGAAGCCTATGACAAGGTCAAGATCTGCTCCTGCTGCGGCAATGTCGATACGATCGATCCCTGTACGGTCTGTTCCGATGTCCAGCGCGACCAGGCGGTTATCATCGTGGTCGAAGACGTATCCGATCTCTGGGCGCTGGAGCGCGCTGGGGCGATGAACACGGCCTATCATGTGCTCGGTGGCACGCTTTCGCCGCTGGATGGCGTTGGCCCTGAGGATTTGAACATCAAGGGACTGATCGACAGGGTGAGTGTCGGGGGCATTCGCGAGCTGATCATTGCCGTCAACGCCACCGTAGAAGGTCAGGCGACAGCCCATTACATCACCGACCGGCTGACCGACCTTGGCGTTAAGATCACCCGCCTTGCCCACGGCGTGCCGGTGGGTGGGGAACTCGACTATCTCGACGAAGGCACGCTGACCGCAGCGCTTCGCGCCCGTACCGCAATTTAAACAGCATACGATTAAGGAGACCGAATGCGCGCTCAAACCATCGGCCTTGCCCTTGCCGCCGCTATCTCTCTTCTCTCATCCGGCACTGCCTCTGCGCAGGCTGTTCCGACAGGGGCTGCTGCCGCGAAATATGACGCGGAGTTCAATGCCTGGCTGAAGCGGGAAATCTGGCCGGAGGCGCGCAAAGCCGGCGTGTCACAAAAGACGCTCGAGGCAGCGCTTACTGGTCTGTCGATCAACTGGAAGCTACCGGATGTCCTGGTGCCGGGTCAAAAACCGCCCAAGGAGCAGGCCCAAAGCCAGGCTGAGTTCTCCTCTCCCGGAGCGTACTTCTCTGAAAAGCGTTTGCAAGGTCTGGCAGCGACCGGTCGCGCGCTTGCGGCCACCCATGCGGCGACACTGAAGCGGATCGAAGCCACCTATGGCGTGCCAGGCAATATTGTCGTGGCCATCTGGGGCCGTGAGTCTGGCTTCGGTCGCGCGAAGCTGCCCAATTCCGTCATCGACGTCTTGGCAACAAAGGCATATGCTTCCACCCGCAAGGATATGTTCCGCGCCGAATTGATCGACGCGCTGAAGATCGCCGAAAGCGGCGACGTGCCGCCCTCGCGCATGATGGGCTCGTGGGCCGGCGCGCTCGGTCAGCCGCAATTCATGCCATCGAGTTACCTGAAATACGCCGTCGATTTCGATGGTGACGGTCATCGCGATATCTGGAATTCGGTACCGGACGCGCTCGCCTCCATCGCCAACTATCTATCCAAGCGCGGCTGGCAGAGAGACCGTGATTGGGGCTTCGAGGTGTCCATACCAGACAATGTTTCCTGCGCGCAGGAAGGCCCGGATCTGGCAAAGCCAGTCTCGCGATGGGCGAAGATGGGGATCACCCGCGTCTCTGGAAAAGACTTCCCCGCCAATGACTTGAGCGCCGATGGCATGATGCTCGTGCCTGCCGGTCGCCACGGCCCGGAATTCGTCGTGACGCCGAATTTCTACGTCATCAAGGAATACAACAACTCCGATCTCTACGCGCTTTTCATCGGCAATCTCGCCGATCGCATTGCGTACGGGGGAGGCCCATTCAAGGCGGAATGGGGCAACGTCGGCTCCATGCTGCGCTCGGATGTCCTTGCCATGCAGAAGGCACTGGTCGCGAAGGGCTATGATGTCGGCAAGGCGGATGGGCTGGCTGGCTTCAAGACCCGCCGCTCGCTCGGGGATTGGCAGACCAAGAACGGCTTGAAGCCCACCTGCTTTCCTGACGCGTCTCTGAAATCAAAACTGAAATAAGCCTACGCATGACGCCTCTGAGACAGTCGATCCGCTCAATGCGGATCGATATGGGCCTTGTGAAAAATATCGTCCTGCGGCGGAATGGCCTGTCGCTCGATCATTCGGTGGACACGCGGGCGGGTCTTGCCCTTGTGCAGCGTCAGAATGCGATCCCAGCTTTCGGCATCGGCCTGCGTGCGCCGATGGTTGTGGCGGACATATTCGACCCAGGTTGGCACGTGATAGATTTCCGTCCAGACATCCGGGTTTTCCAGATCCCGCATCAGGCTCCAGTTGCGCGCACCATCGCGAATGCGGATGCGCCGGCGCTCCGCCATGATCGCCATGAACTCCGGCAGATCGGCATCGTCGATCTCGTAATCCACCATGATCGCGATCGGGCCGCTGCGAGGCTTAACATCAAGCCGCAACGGCGGCTCGACGAAGCGGTTGAGCGGATCGAGGTTCAGCGAGGCAAAAGCGGGCATGGTAAGCTTGAAGCCGACGACGACGCCGAGCAGCATCAGCACGCAGGAACAGAGAAGCGAGAAGGTCAGCCCATGATCTTCCGCCAGAGACCCCCACAGCCAACTGCCGACCGCGATGCCGCCGAAAGTCAGCGTCTGGTACAGCGACAGCGCGCGCCCCACCACCCATCGCGGGGTGGAAAGCTGCACGATCGTGTTGAAGAGCGAGAGCGCCAGAACCCAGCTTGCACCCGAGATCGTCAGAAACAGACTGGTGATGATGGCATTGGTGCTGATCGCCGTCACGCCGGCGCTCAAGGCGAAGCCGAGAAAGGCAACACGCACGATCCACTCGCTGCTCAGCATTTCGCGCAGTCTCGCGCTCATGAGTGCGCCACCAATGGCGCCGACGCCGAAGGCACCGAGCATGATACCGTAGGTCAGCGGTCCGCCTTCGACCAGATCGCGTGCCACGAGCGGCATGAGCGCAAGGATGGCGCTGGCGGAAAGGCCGAAGAGGAAGCCGCGGACCAACACCTTGCCGATATTGGGTGACATTGCCACATAGCGCATACCGGCCGAGATCGCGGCGGGGAGTTGCTCGCGTGGCAGAGTGGAGGCGTTCTTCGGCGGCTGCCATTTGAACAGCGCGTAGATCAGCGTGAAGTAGCTGAGCGCATTGACGAGAAAGGCTGCCGCAGCACCCGCTGCTGCAACGATCACACCGCCGATGGCAGGTCCGACGCTGCGGGTGATGTTGAAACCGACACTGTTGAGCGTCACCGCTGCGGGCAAGTCTTCACGCGGAACCATCTCGCCGACCGATGCCTGCCAGGACGGGTTGTTCAGCGCGGTTCCGCAACCGATCATGAAGGTGAAGAACAGGAGCAGCCATGGCGTCAGAAGATTGGCCCAGGCAAAGACGGTCAGCATCACCGAGGCGATCAGCATCAGGAACTGCGCAGACAGCATGATCCGGCGCCGGTCGAAGCTGTCGGCCAGCGCGCCGGAGATCAGCGAGAACAGCATGATCGGCAGCGAGGTGGATGCCTGCACCAGCGCGATCATGTTTTCAGACGTCGAAAGGGCCGTCATCATCCATGCGGCACCCACGGCCTGAATGAGCCCGCCGAAGTTGGACGCAATGCTGGCGAACCAGATGCGCTTGTAGGTCGGGTGCCGGAGTGGCGCGAGTGGCGATTGACGGTCGGGCACGAGCGATCCAATTGATTTCAACTGCTGTTCTGGCAGCAGGCACTATAAAGGTCGATGGCGAGGACACCATCCATTCGAACGCCGCAAAGGTAAAATTGTGGCAGAAAAAATCGAATATTTGGATTTGCGCCGCAAACCTTGCAATTCCGGCCCGAAGGGTTTATATCCCCGTTCAAATTCTTGATCGTCTGATGAAGAGTGGGGTCCCCAAGGCCCCGCTCTTTTTCGTTAGGCGGATTGTCAAACCGGAGCAGATGTTCCGCTTGAGGAAGACCGGAAGAGCATAATGGCAGCAGCCGAACCCAGACTGATTACCGAAACAGGCATCGATCAACGGATCGCCGAAATCATCGAGCCGATTCTGACCGGAATGGGTTTCGTGCTTGTCAGGGTGCGGCTTTCCAGCCAAAATGGCTCGACGCTGCAGATCATGGCCGAACGTGAAGACGGCACCATGACGGTTCAGGACTGTGAAGCCGTCTCGATGGCCATCTCGCCTGTTCTCGATGTGGAAGATCCGGTTGAAAAGGCGTATCATCTGGAAGTGTCTTCGCCCGGCATCGACCGTCCGATGGTTCGCAAGTCCGATTTCGTTCGCTGGCAGGGACATCTCGTCAAGGTCGAGACCTCGATCCTGGTGGATAATCGCAAGCGCTTCCGCGGCAAGATCGCGGAAGTCGAGGCGGATAGCTTCAAGCTTGAGCGCGATCAGATCGGTTATGGCGAAGAACCGGTGGTGACGATCCCGTTCAACACGCTGTCGGATGCCAAGCTGGTTTTGACCGACGACCTTATTCGTGACGCGCTGAAAGCAGACAAGCTGGCCAAGGCCGCTGCAGCCAATCAGAACGAAGAAGCAGACGAAGATTGATTTTTTGAGAGACCCCGCGGGGCTCTTCCAACGCAAACAATGCGACTTACGGAGACAGAAAAATGGCAGTGAGTGCTAACCGGCTTGAGCTTCTGCAGATCGCCGATGCTGTGGCGCGCGAAAAGGTCATCGACCGCGAGATCGTGCTTGCCGCAATGGCCGATGCCATCCAGAAGGCCGCCCGTTCGCGTTACGGTTCCGAGACCAATATTCGCGCCGACATCAATTCCAAGACCGGTGAAATCCGTCTTCAGCGTCTTCTGGAAGTGGTCGAAAAGGCCGAGGACTATTCGACCCAGATCCCGCTGGAACTGGCGCGTGACCGCAACCCGGATGCCAAGCTTGGCGACTTCATTGCCGATCCGTTGCCGCCAATGGATTTCGGCCGTATCGCAGCTCAGTCCGCCAAGCAGGTCATCGTTCAGAAGGTTCGTGAAGCTGAGCGTGATCGCCAGTTCGACGAGTTCAAGGATCGCATCGGCGAAATCATCAACGGTACGGTCAAGCGCGTCGAATATGGCAACGTTATCGTCGATCTCGGCCGTGGCGAAGGCATCATCCGTCGTGACGAGATGATCCCACGCGAAAACCTGCGTTATGGTGATCGCGTCCGCGCCTATGTTTACGACGTTCGTCGCGAACAGCGTGGCCCGCAGATTTTCCTGTCGCGTACCCATCCGCAGTTCATGGTCAAGCTCTTCACCATGGAAGTGCCGGAAATCTACGACGGCATCATCCAGATTAAGTCGGTTGCCCGTGATCCCGGTTCGCGCGCCAAGATCGCAGTTATTTCCAACGATAGCTCGATCGATCCGGTCGGCGCCTGCGTCGGTATGCGCGGTTCGCGTGTTCAGGCCGTGGTTGGGGAGCTTCAGGGCGAAAAGATCGACATCATTCCGTGGAGCCAGGAGCCTGCGAGCTTCATCGTCAACGCGCTGCAGCCTGCAGAAGTGGCGAAGGTCGTTCTGGACGAGGAGTCCGAGCGTATCGAAGTGGTCGTTCCCGACGAGCAGCTGTCGCTTGCAATCGGTCGTCGCGGTCAGAACGTTCGCCTCGCCTCGCAGCTGACCGGCTGGGATATCGACATCATGACGGAGCAGGAAGAGTCCGAGCGTCGTCAGAAGGAATTCAACGAGCGCACCAACCTGTTCATGGAAGCGCTCGACGTCGACGAGATGGTCGGCCAGGTTCTGGCATCGGAAGGCTTCGCCCAGGTCGAAGAACTGGCCTATGTCGAACTGGACGAAATCTCATCGATCGACGGCTTCGACGAAGACACCGCCGTCGAAATCCAGACGCGCGCCAAGGAATATCTCGACCGCGTCGAAGCGGAAATGGATGCCAAGCGCAAGGAACTCGGCGTTGCCGACGAACTGCGTCAGATCGACGGCCTGACATCGCAGATGATGGTGGCTCTCGGCGAAGATGGCATCAAGACGGTGGAAGACTTTGCCGGCTGTGCAGCGGACGATCTCGTTGGCTGGACCGAGCGCAAGGACGGCGAGACCAAGAAGTTCGACGGTATCTTCTCCAAGCTCGACGTGTCGCGCATCGAAGCCGAGAACATGGTTCTGCAGGCCCGCTTGCTCGCTGGCTGGATCACCGAGGAAGAACTGGCTGCTGAACAGCAGGCTGCCGAGGAGGCGGATACCGCCGTTGAGGAATGATATCGCAGGCGCATGAACCGGATGCCGAACCCGATGAGGATTTGGCGGAAGGCAACGTCAATGGACGTATGTGCATTGTAACACGGCAGAGCGGATCGCCCGATGAGCTGATCCGCTTCGTCGCAGGCCCGGACGGTAACATCGTTCCGGACCTGAAACGCCAATTGCCGGGGCGCGGTTGCTGGGTAACAGCAGACCGAGCTTTGGTTGAAAAGGCGATCGCAAAGAAGCTCTTTGCGCGCGCCTTGAAAACGGACGTTAAGGCTGGACCGGATCTTCTTGAGATGCTGGATCGGCTGATGACGCAGCAAGTGACGGGTATGATGAACATGGCGCGCAAGGCAGGCCAGTTCATCAGCGGCGCGATGAAGGTCGATGCGGCCGTCCGGTCAGGGCAGGCGCTGGCGGTCTTTCACGCCAGCGATGCCGCCGCCGATGGCGTCCGCAAACTGGATCAGGCCCGCAAGGCCTGGGCACTCGGTACGGGTGCCGATGAAATACCGTCCTTCAAGCTCTTCACCGGAGCCGAAATGGACGAACTATTGGGCCAGAATGCTTTTATCCATGCCTGCGCGCTTGCGGGACAGGCGGGTGAGGGTGTAGTGAAGCGCGCAAGGATGCTCGAGCGATATCGCCATGGCGAAAAAGCTCCAGCGGACATTGGCGCTGCCCGGACAGAACGACAATGACGCGGTTATCGGACAACACCGGCCGCCGCGTTCGGATGCAGCTATTGAAAGACAGGGCCTGATGGTGTCATCCGGCTCTCGTCTGTAGGAACGGGAACGGAATGACCGATAACAACGACGACAAGACACTCAACGCACAACCTAAGAAGACTCTCACCCTCAAGCCGGGCGGGTTGAACCAGGGTACCGTGCGTCAGGACATGGGTCGTGGTCGCACCAACGCAGTTGTCGTGGAGACACGCAAGCGTCGCCCCATGCGTCCTGAAGACGAGAAGCAAGGCGGCGCAGCCGCAGCAGCACCAGCTGCCCAGCAGCCGCGCGCAGCAGCACCGGCCGCGCCTGCCCAGCCGCGCCCGCAGCAGGCTCAGCCCGCACCTCGGGTTCACCAGTCCAACAACCAGCAGCGTCCGCAGCCATCGGCTCAGCCACGCCAGCCGGATCGCCCGCGCGGTAACGTGTTGCACGATCTCTCGGCCGGCGAAATGGAAGCCCGCCGTCGCGCGCTGATGGAAGCCCAGGCGCGCGACGTTGTCGAAGCCAAGCAGCGCGCCGAAGACGAAGAGCGCCGCAAGGTCGAGGAAGCAGCCCGCCTCGTTGCCGAGAAGGAAGAAGCAGCCCGTCGCGCCGCCGAAGAAGCGGCTGCTGCAAAGGCCGCTGAAAATGAAGCACCTGCAAGAGCCGAACAGCCTGCAGCACGTCCGACGACAACCACCGCACAGCCAGTGCGCCGTGATGTTCGTCCGCAGTCCACGCGTCCGTCGCCCGCAGCAGCGGCGCCTGCACCTGCGCCGGAAATGCCCGGCCGTGGCGTCCCGGGCGTTCGCCGCACCGACAAGGATGACGAGGACGATCGTGGTGCGCGCCGCACCGGCATGCCGATGCGCGGCAAGGCCCCGGCACCGGCACCTGCAAAGCCTGCCGCTCGTTTGAAGACGGAAGAAGAGCGCCGCCGCGGCAAGCTGACCGTCACTTCGAACCTCGACGAAGAAGGTGCGCAGCGCGGCCGTTCGCTGGCCTCCATGCGCCGTCGTCAGGAGAAGTTCCGCCGCAGCCAGATGCAGGAAACCCGCGAGAAGATTTCCCGCGAAGTCATCCTGCCGGAAACCATCACCATTCAGGAACTGTCGCAGCGCATGTCCGAACGTGCGGTGGACGTCATCAAGTACCTGATGAAGGAAGGCCAGATGATGAAGCCGGGCGACGTCATCGACGCCGATCTGGCCGAACTGATCGCCGGCGAATTCGGCCACACCGTCAAGCGCGTGTCGGAATCCGACATTGAAGAAGGTATCTTCAACGTCGCCGACGTTGCGGGCGACATGGTTTCGCGTCCTCCGGTCGTCACCATCATGGGTCACGTTGACCACGGCAAGACCTCGCTGCTCGACGCCATCCGTCAGGCAAACGTGGTTGCGGGCGAAGCCGGTGGCATCACCCAGCATATCGGCGCCTATCAGGTCGAGCAGAACGGTCAGAAGATCACCTTCATCGACACCCCCGGCCACGCCGCCTTCACGGCCATGCGTGCCCGTGGTGCGCAGGCAACCGACATCGCCATCCTGGTGGTTGCGGCTGACGACAGCGTGATGCCGCAGACGATCGAATCGATCAACCACGCCAAGGCCGCTAACGTGCCGATCATCGTGGCGATCAACAAGATCGACAAGCATGAGGCCAACCCTGAAAAGGTTCGCCAGCAGCTGCTCCAGCACGAGGTCTTCGTGGAATCCATGGGCGGTGAAGTGCTTGATGTCGAAGTCTCGGCCAAGAAGAAGCAGGGCCTCGACAAGCTGCTCGAAGCCATTCTGCTGCAGGCCGAAATTCTCGACCTCAAGGCAGACCCAAGCCGTACGGCAGAAGGCACGGTCATCGAAGCCGAACTCGATCGCGGTCGTGGTGCGGTAGCGACGGTTCTCGTGCAGAAGGGTACGCTCAAGCCTGGTCAGATCATCGTTGCCGGTGATCAGTGGGGCCGTGTGCGTGCTCTCGTCAACGACAAGGGTGATCACGTCAAGGAAGCGGGTCCTGCCATGCCGGTCGAAATTCTCGGCCTGTCCGGCACGCCGTCTGCCGGTGACCGTTTTGCGGTCGTCGAAAGCGAAAGCCGCGCTCGTGAGATCTCCGAATATCGTCAGCGTCTTGCCCGTGACAAGGCCGTTGCCCGCCAGACTGGCCAGCGCGGTTCTCTCGAGCAGATGATGAGCCAGCTACAGACGTCCGGCATGAAGGAATTCCCGCTGGTCATCAAGGCAGACGTGCAGGGTTCCGTCGAAGCGATCATCGCATCGCTCGAAAAGCTCGGCACCGACGAAGTCCGCGCACGCATCGTCCATTCGGGCGCTGGTGCCATCACGGAATCGGATATTTCTCTGGCAGAAGCATCCAACGCCGCGATCATCGGCTTCAACGTCCGCGCCAATGCCCAGGCCCGTACGGCGTCTGAGCGTGCAGGCATCGAGATCCGCTACTACAACATCATCTACGATCTGGTGGATGACGTGAAGGCAGCCATGTCCGGTCTCCTGTCGCCGGAACGTCGCGAGACCTTCCTCGGCAATGCCGAGATCCTCGAAGTCTTCAACATCACCAAGGTCGGCAAGGTTGCCGGTTGCCGTGTTATCGAAGGCAAGGTGGAGCGTGGTGCAGGCGTTCGTCTGGTTCGCGACAACGTCGTCATCCACGAAGGCAAGCTCAAGACGCTCAAGCGCTTCAAGGACGAAGTTAGCGAAGTGCCGGTCGGTCAGGAATGCGGTATGGCCTTCGAGAACTACGAAGACATTCGCGCTGGCGACACGATCGAGTGCTTCCGCGTCGAGCATATTACCAGAACGCTCTAAGCGCTCTGCTTGATTGTAAAACTTTAAGAGCGAGCGCTGGCTAACCGGCGCTCGCTGAATTTTAAGATACTCCGACAAGAGGGACGCCAAGCGACCTTCAGCCGAGAGTGCTGGAACCAGAGGGTCAGCAGCTGAAAGGCGACTCTGACTTTCGTTTTCCAATTTGCTGAGGCAAGAATAACAATGGCAAAAGCAACTTCATCAGCCCCTTCACAACGCATGCTGCGCGTCGGCGAGCAGGTTCGCGCGGCTTTGACGCAAATTCTCCAGCGTGGTGAAGTGCGTGACGATCTTCTCGAGAAGACGGTCATTTCCATCTCGGAAGTGCGCATGTCTCCCGATCTCAAGATTGCGACCGCTTATGTAACGCCGCTTGGCGTTGCCGATCACACCGAAAGCATTGAAGCGTTGAACCGCCACGCGAAGTTTATCCGCGGAAGGCTCGGACCGCAGCTGCGCCAGATGAAATATGTTCCGGAAGTCCGCTTCCGCGACGATACCAGTTTCGACAATTATCAGAAGATCGACGCCCTCCTGCGCTCCCCCGAAGTGCAGCGCGATCTTGGATCTTCCAACGAAAAAGACGACGAACAGAACTGAAGCATGTCCAAACCACGCAAACCCAAGGGCCGCCCGGTTTCCGGCTGGCTCATCCTCGACAAGCCGTTCGATTTCGGCTCCACCGAGGCCGTCTCCAAGATCAAATGGCTGTTCAACGCGCAGAAGGCAGGTCACGCCGGCACGCTTGACCCGCTCGCATCCGGTATGCTGCCGATTGCGCTCGGCGACGCCACCAAGACCGTCCCATACGTGATGGACGGCCGCAAGATCTATGAGTTCACCGTCAGCTGGGGTGAAGAACGCACCACCGACGATATGGAAGGCGAGGTTCTCAACGCTTCGGACAATCGTCCGAGCGAGCAGGCCATCCGCGATCTGCTGCCGAAATATACCGGCACGATCCTCCAGACACCGCCACAGTTCTCCGCCATCAAGATCGCCGGTGAGCGTGCCTATGACCTCGCCCGTGAAGGGGAAGTCGTGGAAATTCCGGCACGTGAAGTCGAGGTTCATCGCCTGACGCTGCTGGCCTGCCCGGATGAGAATACCGCACATTTCGAAGTGGAATGCGGCAAGGGCACCTATGTTCGTGCGCTGGCGCGCGACATGGGCAGCGATCTCGGCTGCTATGGTTTCATCTCTGAGCTTCGCCGTGCCATGGTCGCTCCGTTCGCGGAAGATGCGATGGTGCCACTGGAGAAGCTTACCGAACTGGAAACCATCGAAGACCGCGACGAGCGCCTTGCGGCGCTTGATGCCTATCTTATCGACACCTCCGAAGCGCTCTCCTCGCTACCGCATCTCATCATCAATGATGACCAGGCACACCGCCTGAAGATGGGCAATCCGATCCTGCTGCGCGGACGCGATGCGCCGACGCAGGAATCGGACGCCTATGCGACGGCGCGTGGCAAACTGGTTGCGATCGGCGAGATCGGTCAGGGTGAATTTCGACCCAAGCGCGTTTTCGGCTGAACGGCTTTATTTCCGTCCCAACGGTACACATCTATGCCGGCGGCCCCATCGTTGCCGACATATTCGTTTGGACACGAAAGCGCCTTTTGGCGCAGTGCCAAGCGTTAGCGCCGTGCCACGGTGAAGCGGGATTAGCCAACAGCTCTTTCCTTTATCCGCCAATTGGTTTATAGGCAGCGCCAGCTAGGCATTGCCTTTGCTGTTGAATGGCCATCGCTGGACGACATCCCGGCCTTTGGCGACCGATTTTCCTTAAAATAGAAAGGATCTTACGATGTCGATTACTGCAGAGCGCAAAGCCGCCCTCATCAAGGAATATGCAACGAAGGAAGGCGACACCGGTTCGCCTGAAGTTCAGGTCGCAATCCTGACCGAGCGGATCAACAACCTGACCGAACACTTCAAGGGCCACAAGAAGGACAACCACTCTCGTCGTGGTCTTCTGACGCTGGTTTCCAGCCGCCGTTCGCTTCTCGACTATCTGAAGAAGAAGGACGAAGGCCGTTACTCGAAGCTGATCGGTACCTTGGGCATTCGCCGCTAACACCTTGACCGGCGGGTTCCTTCGAAGGCGCCCGCCGGTTTTTTGATCCGGCAGGTGCTGGATCATGAAGACGGACCGGATGGGCCGGAACCGTCTCAACCAACCGAAGACCTGTCATGGGGCAGGATTGCCGGATGCTTGTGTCACCTTTCGTGGCACTCTTGATAAAGCCTCCCGCTGTCTTGCCCGTGATGTGTCGCAGCCGCTGCTTCAATGGTGGAGCCGCGGCGACAAGAAGGACAAGATATGTTCAATCAACATTCCGTGGAAATCGAATGGGCAGGCCGCCCGCTGAAGCTGGAAACGGGCAAGGTTGCTCGTCAGGCTGACGGCGCCGTCATCGCAACCTACGGCGAAACCATGGTTCTTGCGACCGTCGTTTCCGCAAAGTCCCCGAAGCCGGGCCAGGACTTCTTCCCGCTGACGGTCAACTACCAGGAAAAGACTTACGCAGCCGGCAAGATCCCCGGTGGCTACTTCAAGCGCGAAGGCCGCCCGAGCGAGAACGAAACCCTCGTTTCCCGCCTGATCGACCGTCCGATCCGCCCGCTCTTCCCTGAAGGCTACAAGAACGACACCCAGGTTGTCGTCACGGTTATCCAGCACGATCTGGAGAACAATCCGGACATCCTGTCCATGATCGCAACCTCTGCTGCGCTGACGCTTTCCGGCGTTCCCTTCATGGGCCCGGTCGGCGGCGCGCGCGTCGGTTACATCAATGGCGAATATGTTCTGAACCCGCATCTCGACGAGATGGACGAGTCGGTTCTCGACCTCGTCGTCGCCGGTACCCAGGACGCCGTCCTGATGGTTGAGTCCGAAGCCAAGGAACTGAACGAAGACGTCATGCTTGGCGCCGTCATGTTCGGCCATCGTGGCTTCCAGCCGGTCATCGACGCGATCATCAAGCTCGCTGAAGTGGCTGCCAAGGAACCGCGCGAATTCGAACCGGAAGATTTCTCGGCTCTCGAAACCGAAATGCTCGGCCTTGCCGAAGCCGAACTGCGCGACGCTTACAAGATCACCGAAAAGGCTGCTCGTTACGCCGCCGTCGACGCCGTCAAGGCGAAGGTTAAGGCGCACTTCCTGCCGGAAGAAGGGGACGCCAAGTATTCCGCAGAAGAAGTCGGCGCGGTCTTCAAGCACCTGCAGGCCAAGATCGTTCGTTGGAACATCCTCGACACCAAGAGCCGTATCGACGGTCGCGATCTTTCCACGGTTCGCCCGATCGTATCGGAAGTCGGCCTTCTGCCGCGTACCCACGGTTCTGCGCTCTTCACCCGCGGTGAAACGCAGGCAATCGTCGTTGCCACGCTCGGCACCGGCGAAGATGAGCAATATGTCGACAGCCTGACCGGCATGTACAAGGAACGCTTCCTGCTGCATTACAACTTCCCGCCCTACTCGGTCGGTGAAACAGGCCGCATGGGTTCCCCAGGCCGTCGCGAAATCGGTCACGGCAAGCTCGCTTGGCGCGCAATCCGTCCGATGCTTCCGTCTGCTGAGCAGTTCCCCTACACGCTGCGCGTCGTATCGGAAATCACCGAGTCCAACGGTTCGTCCTCCATGGCAACCGTTTGCGGTACCTCGCTTGCTCTGATGGATGCTGGCGTTCCGCTGGCAAAGCCGGTTGCCGGTATCGCCATGGGCCTGATTCTCGAAGGCGAGCGCTTTGCCGTTCTGTCGGACATCCTGGGTGATGAAGATCATCTTGGCGACATGGACTTCAAGGTGGCCGGTACCGCTGACGGCATCACCTCGCTGCAGATGGACATCAAGATCGCCGGTATCACCGAAGAGATCATGAAGGTCGCGCTTGATCAGGCTCAGGGTGGCCGCAAGCACATCCTCAACGAGATGGCCAACGCCATCACCGAAAGCCGTGGCCAACTCGGCGAATTCGCTCCGCGCATCGAAGTCATGAACATCCCGGTCGACAAGATCCGTGAAGTCATCGGTTCCGGCGGCAAGGTCATTCGCGAAATCGTCGAAAAGACCGGCGCGAAGATCAACATCGAAGATGACGGTACCGTTAAGATCGCGTCCTCTTCCGGCAAGGAAATCGAAGCAGCCCGCAAGTGGATCCACTCCATCGTGGCTGAACCTGAAGTCGGACAGATCTACGAAGGTACGGTCGTCAAGACCGCCGACTTCGGCGCATTCGTCAACTTCTTCGGCGCCCGTGACGGCCTCGTTCACATCTCGCAGCTTGCTTCCGAGCGCGTTGCCAAGACTTCCGACGTCGTCAAGGAAGGCGACAAGGTCTGGGTCAAGCTGATGGGCTTTGACGAGCGCGGCAAGGTCCGCCTGTCGATGAAGATCGTTGACCAGGCAACCGGCAAGGAAATCGTTGCTGAGAAGAAGGCTGAAGGCGACGCTGCTGCCGAGTAAGGCGCAGTCGCTTATTCCTATCGGGGCGCGGGATATCTCCCGCGCCTTTTTTCTATTTTCAGAGCAGCGTTGCTTCGTTTAGAACGTGAAACTGCTCCATTGTTGTTGAACACATTGTCCCGACGCAAAGACGCCTGGCGCTTTTCCGGCACATGTTCTTGAGGATGCTCCCGATGAGCCGTGACGCAGTCAAAACCCTTTTCCATCCCTTCGCTGCCGATATGCTGCCAGCGCCGAAAGCCGGTGAACGCGTGCTGTTCCTGGGCGCGGAGGCAGGTGCACCTCGCCTGGAGGGTTTCGAGGCTCAGATCGTCGCGGTTCAGAACCTGCGGCCGCTGTATCGTGCGCTGCAGGCGCATGGTTCCGAGGTCACGCCGGAGATCTCCGGCGAAGACTACGACGCCGCCATGATCCTGTGCGGCAAGCACCGCGGCGAAAACGAAAACCGCATGGCGGAAGCCCTGAAGCGTGTGAAGGCAGGCGGATTGATCGTAGCTGCTGGCGCCAAGGAGGACGGCATCGTCACCCTGCGCAAGACGCTCGCCAAGCTTGGTATCGAAGCTGAATCCACCCCGAAATACCACGGCGTCGCCATCTGGTTCACACGCCCCGACGACGTTTCGGCAGCAGTGGCCAAGCTGGAGCAGAAGCTGGTCACCATCGAAAACCGCTTTACCGCCATGCCTGGCATGTTCTCCCATGACCGTGTCGACGACGGTTCGGAACTGCTCGTGTCGCGCATGCCGACTGATTTCGATGGCAATGCTGCAGACTTCGGCGCTGGCTGGGGTTATCTCTCGGTCATGCTGGCCGAGAAGTCGCCACGCACGGCGCGCATCGATCTTTTCGAGGCCGACTACAACGCGCTTGAATTTGCCAAGACCAATCTTCTGGAAAACTGCCCGCGACTGACGGCACGTTTCTTCTGGCAGGATCTGGCCGCCGAGCTGCCGAAGGAAAAATACGACCTGATCATCATGAACCCCCCCTTCCATGCGGGCGGTCAGGCCGCCGAACCGGCGCTGGGCCAAGCGATGATCAAGGCAGCAGCAACCGCATTGCGCGGCGGCGGCAAGTTGCTGATGGTCGCCAATCGCGGTCTTCCCTATGAGCCGGTGCTGGCAAGCGAATTCCGCAAAAGCGAAGAAGTCTGCCGTAACGCCCGCTTCAAGATTCTGAGCGCGCAGAAGTAATTATTCGTGGAAGAGGCCGCTGTTCGACCGCGGCCTCAACTCAGCAACCACGCCCACAGCGACACGGTCAACACACCGAACAGCGTCGATATGCTGATCGTCGACGCGGCGATGCTGTGCCCGATGCCGAAGCGGTTGGCGAGCAGCCAGGAATTGATCCCGGTCGGCACGCAAGATGTCAGCACCAGAGCAGATGTCCAGTCGGGGCTCAGACCAAGCAGATGTGCCGTTGCCCAAACGCAGGCGGGCAGCAGCAAGAGCTTGAAGGCGGTAATCGTTGCCGAGATGTGCAGATTGCCGCGCACCGGATACTTGGTCAGCGCCATTCCCAACGAGATCAGCGCCGCAGGTCCTGCCATGGCGGCGATCTGGTCGATCACTGTCGTGAAGACGACCGGCATCGGTGCACCAATCATGTTGAAGCTAAGCCCTAGAATGAGCGCGATGACGAGCGGATTGGTCGCAAGATTGCGCCCCACCTGCTTCAGCACCGTCAGCGCACTCCTTTTCTCGCCGCCCACCACCTTGTGCGTCGCGTTTTCCATCAAGATGGTTCCGGCAATCATCATGACGGGAAGGTGGATGACGAGCAGGATGGAAATCGCGACGATGCCGTCATTGCCAACCGATCGACCCACGAGGGGAAGGCCGATGAAGATGTTGTTGGCAAAGGCCGAGGATATGCCGGCAATGACGCTGACGCGCAAGTCCTGCTTGAAGATGTAGGTCGTGACAAGTTGACCGGCAGCCCAGGTGATGGCCACACCCGTAAAGTAGGTGATCCACAGCTTGAAAGGTGAGGCGCCGTGAAAATCGGCTTCCGCCAGCGTGCGGAAGATTAGCGTCGGTACGGCAATCTTGAAAACGAAGTCACTCAACACGTCGCTTGCGTCGGCCTTGAACAGGCGTGCCTTCACGATAAGCCAACCGATCAGGATAAGAAGAAAGATCGGGGCGACATTGACGGCGACAGCATACATGGAGACGGGCTTTCACGGCATTCTGCGGAACGTCTTCATGTACAGCAAAGGCAAATCGTCGGGAACCGTTTTCTAGCAACGGCTTAAAACAGAAAAAGCGGGGATCGTCCCCGCTTCAGCCTGTCATTCCCGCCAGTACATCCGTGTCGGGAACAAGCAACGACTAGCAGCGCTTCATGACAAGCAAATGACGTTAAGAAATTTGCTGGCAGAAAGCGGCATACGGCCGAAGTCGCCTTTTCGCTTTTCTTGTCGGCAGAAATCTTTAAGACCAAGTTCCGGATAACGCACCGGGTCGGTGCGGCTCGGACAAGAGGCTCATGACAAAATTCGACGTACTGACCGTTGGCAATGCCATCGTCGACATTATCTCCCGTTGCGATGACAGTTTCCTCATCGATAACGCCATCACCAAGGGTGCGATGAACCTGATCGATGCGGAGCGTGCGGAACTGCTCTATTCGCTCATGGGTCCGGCATTGGAAGCGTCGGGCGGAAGTGCAGGCAATACGGCAGCGGGCATTGCCAATTTTGGCGCACCGGCAGCCTATTTCGGCAAGGTGGCCGAAGATCAGCTCGGCGAAATTTTTCAGCACGATATCCGTGCGCAGGGCGTCTATTTCGAAACGAAGCCACGCGGCACCTTTCCGCCTACCGCTCGGTCCATGATCTTCGTGACCGAAGATGGCGAGCGCTCGATGAACACCTATCTCGGCGCTTGCGTTGAGCTTGGACCGGAAGACGTCGAGCCGGAGATCGTTGCGCAGTCTAAGGTCACCTACTTCGAGGGCTATCTCTGGGACCCGCCGCGCGCCAAGGATGCGATCCGCGACTGCGCGCGCATCGCCCACGAGAATGGTCGCGAAGTTTCCATGACGCTATCCGACAGTTTTTGTGTCGGTCGCTACCGCGACGAGTTTCTCGATCTGATGCGCTCGGGCACTGTCGATATCGTCTTCGCTAACAAGCAGGAAGCGCTTTCGCTTTACGAAACCGAAGACTTTGATCTGGCGCTGACCAAAATCGCTCAGGACTGCAAGATCGCAGCCGTGACGATGAGTGAAGACGGTGCGGTGATTGTGCGCGGCACGGAGCGGGTGAAGGTCGATGCCTATCCGGTTTTCGATGTGGTCGACACGACGGGCGCTGGAGATCTTTTCGCCTCCGGCTTCCTCTTCGGTTATACGCAGGGGCGTTCACTGGAAGACAGTGGCAAGCTCGGCTGCCTTGCGGCCGCTGCCGTCATTCAGCAGATCGGACCGCGCCCGATGTCGTCGCTAAAGGCGCTGGCTGAGAAGCACGGGCTTCTCTGATATCGTTTGCAACGATCCCCGTGCGTCCATTAAGGGCGCACGGTTTATAGATAGCCTGATTTACTTGAAGGCTTCGCCGGGGTAGGCACCCCAAATCTCGCCCTGCGACACCCAGCCACCCACTTGACCAGCTTCCGCCTTGCACCAGTCTCCGTTGCATTCGCCGATGCGAATCTGCACGCCGGGCTCAAGTTTGGCCACGACCGAAGCACTCGACTGCGGCTCGCGGCGCATGTTGACGAACACTTCCTTGCCTTTGCCGCGCATCCAAGGGGCGGCAACCGCGGTTCTTTCGCCCGAAAGCAGCGCCTGGTTGACCCAGCCTTCGGTGCCATCGGCATCGCGGATGCGGCGCCAGTTTTCATATTCCTGAATGATCTCCACCGGCATGCCGGACTTCATGTACATCCAGGAAACGGCGTAGTCGGTGCTCGGTCCAATGCGCATATTGACGCGCTTGGACTTGAGACTGACGAAACGCGGCAGTGGCAGGCCGCTTGCACCCTTAGCGGCGCCCTGCGCCAGAGCCGGCGTAGCAGCCGCATGAAGAAAACTGAATGACAATGCAAGGCAGAGAATAGAGACAAAGCTACGCATGTCGTTTGACCGTTTCCGTGAAACAAGAGAATGACGTTTGAGGGGCCGCCCCAGTCCTGCCGCCGAAGAAGCCACATGCGAGATTTGTTTGTCTTCGCCGGTGGGTCTGGTAGAAACGCCCTTGATGAACAAATTATCGCTCTTTCTGGTTAACGACCTCTGAACAAGGTGCCTGCAGACAATGACGAACAAGAAGAGACCGACCGTCTATCTGACCCGCAAACTGCCGGATCTGGTCGAGACCCGCATGCGGGAACTGTTCGAAGCTGAATTGAACATTGAGGACGAACCCCGCACTGAAGCGGAGCTTCTGGCGGCCATGCAGCGTGTCGACGTTCTGGTGCCCACTGTGACGGATCGCATCAGCGCGTCGATGATCGAGCAGGCCGGTCCTCAACTGAAATTGATCGCGGGTTTTTCCAACGGCATCGACCATATCGATGTGGATGCGGCGGCGCGCAAGGGAATCACCGTTACCAACACACCGAACGTTTTGACAGAAGACAGCGCGGACATGACGATGGCGCTGGTGCTTGCCGTTCCGCGCCGCCTTGTGGAGGGCACGCGCGTGCTTGCCAATGGCTCGGAAGACTGGCGCGGCTGGTCGCCGACATGGATGCTGGGTCGTCGTCTGTCGGGCAAGCGTATCGGCATCGTCGGCATGGGCCGCATCGGCACCGCCGTTGCCCGCCGCGCCAAGGCCTTTGGCTTGTCGATCCACTACCACAATCGCAAACGCGTCAGTCCGGCTACGGAAGCAGAACTCGAGGCGACCTATTGGGACAGCCTCGACCAGATGCTGGCGCGTGTCGACATTGTCTCCGTCAATTGCCCGTCGACGCCCGCCACCTATCACCTGATCTCGGCCCGCCGCCTCGCGCTGATGCAGCCGACCAGCTACATCGTCAACACCGCGCGTGGCGATATCATCGATGAATCGGCGATGATCGAGTGCCTGCGCCAAGGCAAGATCGCCGGCGCGGGTCTCGATGTGTTCGAGAACGAGCCGGCCGTCAATCCAAAGCTCATCAAGCTCGCCAAGGAGGGCAGAGTGGTGCTCTTACCGCATATGAGCTCGGCCACGATCGAAGGCCGTATCGACATGGGCGATAAAGTCATCATCAACATTCGCGCCTTTTACGACGGCCACAGACCGCCGAACCGGGTGTTGCCGGGCAGGGCTTAACTGGGCAGACGCTTCGTCATTTCGATAGAGGTGACCCGCTCATATCCGACATGCGAATTCTCAGCCGTCTTGACGAAGCCCCAGGACGAAAACTGCCGGTGATTGTTGACGAGTTCAATCCTGGTCTCCAGTCGCAGGCTTGGGAGCGACAGCCTGTGCGCCGTCTCTTGAACCCTCCTCAGCAACGCTTTTCCGATACCACGGCCTTGCGCCGCAGGTGAGACAGCGAGCTTGCCGACATAGAGCGCGGCGGCTTCCGGCTTGCAGAAAATACACCCGAGCATATGGCCGTCATTGAACGCGACAAAGGCAATCTCGTCCCGGATCTTTTGACGCAGATTGTCTGGCGTCAGACGGTGGGCCGAGGAAGGCGGGTCGATGACGCCATCCATATAGGCGAAAGAGGACATGATGAGCGCTAGTAAGTCATCGACGCGGTCGAACGTGTCGTCGATTTGAACAATCGTCGTCATGCGGCGTGACGCCTCTTGTAGCGAACGGTCTCGAAACGGGCAGCAAGCGCATCGTAAAGCATCAGCCGCCCGACCAATGGCTCTCCGGTGCCGGTGATGACCTTGATCGCCTCCATCGCCATGGTCGTGCCGATAACACCCGTCAGCGCGCCGATAATGCCGGTCTCGGCGCAGGACGGGATCAAGCCTTCCGGCGGCGGCGCGGGAAACAAATCGCGGTAGCGCGGCAGCAAGATGCCGTCCGGACCTTCCTCATAGGGCTTTAGAACTGTGACCGAGCCATCGAAACGGCCAACAGCACCTGTGACCAGCGGCACCTTTGCTGCCTCCGCAGCATCCGCCGCCGCGTAGCGCGTGTCGAAATTGTCCGATCCGTCGATCACCAGATCGAAGCCACCAAGATGATCATGCGCCCAAACGGTAGAGAAACGCTCCTCGAAGTGCAGGGTGCGGACATGCGGGTTGAGCCGGGAGATGCTGCGTCGTGCACTTTCCGTCTTCTGTTCGCCGATTGTGCCCGTATCGTGAATGACCTGTCTCTGCAGGTTCGATAGCGAGACGATATCGTCGTCGATGATGCCAAGCGTCCCGACGCCTGCGGCGGCAAGATAGTAAAGGACGGGAGCACCAAGACCGCCGGCACCGATCACCAGCACCTTGGCCGCCTTCAGCCGCTGCTGCCCCGTGCCGCCGATTTCGGGCAGGAGAATATGCCGCTTGTAGCGTTCGATTTCCTCGGGGCTAAGAGCATCCATGATCCAGTCTCCGGCACGTCAATGGATAGAAGGCCTATCACGACACGCTGCCATGCGACACGGTGAAAAACTGCGCGCGATCGTCCAACGCCGAAAACATCGATGCATCCGTTCCGGTCATGAAGCTCTGGCCGCCAAGCGCATGGATGAGATCAAAAAGCGCTGCGCGCCTGCCTTCATCCAGATGAGCAGCGATTTCGTCCAGCAGAAGAATGGGAGCATACCCAGTCATGTTCGCGGTCAGCTGGGCATGGGCAAGCACCAGACCGACGAGAAGCGCCTTTTGCTCGCCCGTCGAGCAGCGTGCCGCGTCCATATCCTTTTCCGCATGACGAACGAAGAGGTCGGCGCGGTGTGGGCCGTCCAGCGTCCGTCCGGCACCCGCATCGCGGTAGCGGCTTTCCCGGAGCGTGGCGAAATACTCATCCTCAAGATCGACCGCCGGTCGATGATACTCGTCGTCGAGAAAGCCCGAAAGTGTGAGCGCAGCCTTCGGGAAGCTCGAGTCGCCGGAGCGACTTTCGATCAGCGCGCGTAGCAAACCCAGCATCTCGTGGCGCGCAACCGCCATGGCAATACCAAGCTCTGCCATCTGCTTTTCGATGCCGTCCAGCCATACGGGATCGAAGCGACCATCAGACAGCAGGCGGTTGCGTTGGCGCATGGCCTTTTCGAAATCGCTGGCGCGCCGACCATGCGATGGATCGAGGGAGAGAACAAGGCGATCGAGGAAACGGCGGCGATCCGAGGACGACCCCGTGAAGAGGCCGTCCATGGAAGGCGTCAGCCAAAGCACCCGCAGGTGATCGGTCAATTCGTCGACCGATTTGACGGGAGTACCGTTGAGCCGCAGCCGCCGCGATGGCGTCTCACCCTCGCCATCGATGCCCGTTCCGATCGCAACTTCACCATCCATGCCGGATACGTCTGAGAAGATCGAGAAGCCCGTTTCCTCTGCGCCAACGCGGGTGACCTCGGAGAGAACTGCACGGCGCAAACCGCGACCGGGCGACAGGAAGGAAATGGCTTCCAGCAAGTTGGTCTTGCCTGACCCATTGTCTCCCGTCAGCACGACATGGCGATCATCCAGCCGCAGGGACACTTCCGCATAGTTGCGGAAATCGGTGAGTTTCAGCCGGGACAGGAAAACCTTGGCTATCATGCCATATCCAGAATCGTCATGGCGTATGACCTACAGCATCCCGCCAAAAATCGAAACGGACATTCTTTCAAGCGCGGCTGCCGAGCGCTACGGGGACAGGCATCTTGCGCCAATATCTTACGTTTACGTTCGCGTTCGTCCGATTGCCAGTCGTAGATTTTGCCGCTATCGATGGTCGCCTAATTTAGCGGATATTTCATGCTCAGAGTCATTTCCCTTTTGCTCACTCTCGCTGTCCTTGGATCCTGTGCCGGACGACCGGGAGCCGATGTCCTGCAGGCCGTCAATACGCGGGCGGTATCGGCAAAAAGTATCACTGCTTATGTGGTCAGCACGCGCGAGAAGGAAGCGGGAAAGACGCTGGCATTCGGTGCCGGGCGTGCCGATGCGCCCAACTATGCGCGCTTCGACATCTCTATCCCGCCGGATCACAAGAAGGGCAAGATCGAGTGGCCATCGGGTAAGCCAGATGCGAAAAAGGACTTCGTCGTCACCGATCGCGACATGCTGTCGAAAGACGCACTCAAGCGCGATCTCGCCGGCATCCTCTCATCGGGGAAGGATGTGGGTCTTTTTGTTCACGGCTATAATTATAGCTATCAAGAGGCTCTGTTTCGCGCAGCGCAAATGGCGGCGGACGCGGATATCAACGGCGTGCCGGTGGTCTTTTCCTGGCCGTCGATGGCCGATGTCACGGGCTATCTGGCGGACAAGGAGGCGGCGACCTTTTCTCGCGATGCGCTGGCTGACCTCCTGATCGATCTCGCACAAAAATCACCTCGCAAGAATGTCATCGTTTTCGGTCACAGCATGGGCGCGTGGCTGGTCATGGAAGCCCTGCGAGAGCTCAGGCTAAAGGGCCGCAACGATGTGATCGCCAAGCTACAGGTCATTCTCGCCGCACCGGATATCGACACTGACGTGTTTAGAAAGCAGATCGAAGTGGTCGGTCGCCTTAATCCGCCGCTCACTGTTCTCGTCTCGAAGGATGACCGCGCCTTGATGGCAGCGTCCATTCTGGCCGGGGAGCGGAGCCGAGTGGGTGCCTTGGACGTGACGGACCCCGAGATCAGCAAGGCGGCAAAACGCGAGGGCGTTCAGTTCGTCGATATCTCCGAGCTCGATTCGTCCGATGGCTTTAACCACGACCGCTACGCCGCACTTGCCGCACTGTTGCCGAAGCTCGATGAAAAGCGGCGCGGCGGTGGCAATGATATAAGCCGCGCGGGTGCCTTCGTCTTGGACGCTGTCGGAGCGACAGTTTCAAGCCCGTTCAGACTGGCCAGCAAGGTCGTCAATCCAAACTGAAGTTCGCGAACCGAAGGTGAAGGGGATTGAGTGCTCCTGCGAGCGCGCAGTAGCGAAGCGTCAGTTCCAGATGTCGATACGGATGTCGGCCGGACGTGAATGCTCGACGACGCGCTTGCCGTTGGGAAGATCGTTCTCGTAAAGCTTGGCCTGAATGGCCTGCTCGTCCAGCCCATAGCCAATCCAGCGATCACGGAGCCGCTGCTCCAGAACCGGATAGGACGGCCCGACGAAGATGGTGAGATCGAAGCTGTCTTTCAAACGGTCCCATGGCGCTTCATTCAGCAACAGATAGTTGCCCTCTGCGAGAATGAAGCGAGTGTTTGCAGACACCGCTCTTGCGGATGCGATGGCGATTTCCCGCGATCGATCGAAGACAGGGACGAGCACCTCTTCGTCACTCTGACGCACGGCCTTCACGATGTCTATGAAACCGCGCACATCGAACGTTTCCGGCGCACCCTTACGGGCAATCAGACCGCGGCTCTCCAAGATGCCATTGTCCATATGAAAGCCGTCCATCGGCAGGACTTCGGCTGTTTCGCCGCGTGCGATCAGGCTGTCTCTTAAAGCATCAGCAAGCGTGGATTTGCCGGCCCCGGGAGGGCCGGCAATCGCAACCATGTAGCGGCGGGAGTCAGGCGTCCCTGCGCGAGCGAGGACATCGTCCGTCAACGCCGCAAGCGTCAGCGTCATGCGGCGATTTCCTGGCGTGGCGGTTCCTTTGCGCCCGTCATGAAGGCTACCGCATCCGACATCGTGTATTCCTTCGGATTGATGACGCACAGACGTCTGCCGAGGCGATGGATGTGAATGCGATCCGCGACCTCGAAGACATGCGGCATATTATGCGAGATGAGCACGATAGGCAGGCCGCGAGAGCGCACATCCTGAATGAGTTCCAGAACGCGCCGGCTTTCCTTGACGCCAAGTGCCGCTGTCGGTTCATCCAGAATGACGACCTTCGAACCAAAGGCGGCCGCTCTGGCAACCGCAACACCCTGACGCTGACCGCCGGACAGTGTCTCGACCGCCTGGTTGATGTTCTGGATGGTCATCAGACCAAGTTCGGAAAGTTTCTCACGGGCGAATTTGTCCATCGCCGCATGATCGAGCTTGCGAAACACCGAGCCGAGAATGCCGGGTTTACGGAGCTCGCGCCCCAGAAACATGTTGTCAGTGATCGACAGGGCAGGAGACAGAGCAAGGTTCTGATAGACGGTCTCGATGCCGGCATCGCGGGCCTCGAGTGGCGTCTTGAACTGAACGGGCTTGCCTTCCAGTCTGATCTCGCCCTCATCCGGACGGATTGCACCCGACAGCGCCTTGATGAGCGAGGACTTGCCTGCGCCGTTGTCGCCGATTACCGCCAGGATTTCGCCCGGGTAGAGATCGAAGTCGGCATTGTCGAGGGCGGTCACGCGGCCGTAGCGCTTGACGAGACCATGACCTGAAAGAATGGGTTGTCTGTTCATATCCTGGGCCATCAGACGGCTGCCTTTCTGATCCATTGATCCACTGCGACGGCGGCAATAATCAACCAGCCGGTCAACATAACCTTCCACTGCGGGTCTGCACCGAGCATGTTGAGGCCCATGGAGACCACGCCGACCAGCATGGCGCCGAACAGCGTCCCGAGAATGGAGCCGCGTCCACCGAAGAGCGAGATACCGCCGATAACGGTCGCCGTAATGGCCTGCAGGTTGTAGTCGGTTACGGCGGCAGAGGGAGAGATCGAACCGTTACGGCCGATGGCAACCCAAGCTGCGAAGGCTGCGATGACGCCAGCGATCGTGTAGACGCTGAGAAGAACCTTGCGGGTCTGGATACCGGAAAGCTTTGCCGCTTCCGGATCGTCGCCGACAGCATAGACGTGGCGTCCCCATGCGGTTTGGTTCAAGACGTACCAGAGCACCGCAACGAGCGCGACCATGGCGATGACGCCGAGCGTGAGAATGGCAGAGCCGATGCGGAAGTTGGTGGCAAAGAACTGCAGAAGCGGCGCTGTCTGCTGCACATCGGCGTCGCGGATCGTCTCATTCGCCGAGTAGATGAAGTTCGTCGCCATGACGATGTTCCACGACCCGAGCGTGACAATGAAAGGAGGAAGCTTGACCACCGCCACCAGGAAGCCGTTGAAGAAGCCGCAAAGTCCGCCAACGATGAAGCCGGCGAGAATGGCGATAGGGGTCGGCAGACCATAGGTGACTGCCACATTGCCCATCACAACAGAAGAGATCACCATCACGACGCCGATCGAAAGATCGATACCGGCCGTCAGGATGATCAATGTTTGCGCCGAGCCGAGAATACCGACGACGGCGATCTGCTGCAGGATCAGCGTGAGTGTGTATGATGAAAAGAACCGTCCGCCGATCGTCAGACCGAAAATCGCGACCGATAGAATCAGGACGATGAGTGGCACGGCGGCCGGTGTAGAGTGTAGAAAATGCTGGGCGCGTTTGAGCGCAGAAACGCTCTGCTGATCGAAGGAGGCGACATTCTTGTCGCTCCCGTCCAACACGCGCTCGAATTCTTGAATTCCGCTCATGTTTCCTCCTCCCGCTCGCCAAACATCTATGCGCGGCGCCGAAATGTCAGCCGGGTATTACGAAAGCGAATGGTTTTGTGTGAAGTTGGCCGGGAGTGATCCCGGCCATGATCTTCAGATGGTGATCGAGGGCATTAGCCCCAGCACTTCGCCAGGCCTTCCTTGACGCTGATCGAAGGAACACCCTTGACCGGCTTGTCGGTGACGAGAGAAACGCCCGTGTCGAAGAAGGACTTGCCTTCGGTCGGCTTCGGCTTTTCGCCTGTGTCGGCGAACTTCTTGATGGCCTCGACGCCGAGTGCGGCCATCATCAGCGGGTACTGCTGCGAGGTCGCGCCGATGACGCCTTCCTCAACCGACTTCACGCCTGGGCAACCGCCGTCGACCGAAACGATCAACACGTTCTTTTCCATGCCGACCGCCTTGAGTGCCTGATAGGCACCAACAGCAGCAGGCTCGTTGATCGTGTGGATGACATTAATGCCTGGGTCCTTCTGCAGAAGGTTTTCCATGGCCTTGCGGCCGCCTTCTTCGTTGCCGTTGGTCACGTCGTGGCCGACGATGCGCGGATCGGTTTCGTCGCCGATCTTGTTCGGATCCTTCGGATCGATACCGAAGCCGATCATGAAGCCCTGGTCACGCAGAACGTCGACGCTCGGCTGGTCAGGCGTCAGATCGAGGAAGCCGACCTTGGCGTCCTTTGCGCCGTCGCCCATGGTGCCCTTTGCCCACTCGCCGATCAGCTTGCCAGCAAGCAGGTTGTCGGTCGCAAATGTCGCATCGGCCGAAGCGATGGGATCGAGCGGAGTGTCGAGAGCGATCACGAGGATGCCTGCGTCACGAGCCTTCTTGACCGTTGGGACGATGCCCTTGGTGTCGGAAGCAGTGATCAGGATGCCCTTGGCGCCGTCCGCGATGCAGGACTCGATGGCTGCAACCTGGCTTTCGGAGTCACCATCGACCTTGCCAGCGTAAGACTTGAGCGTGACACCCAGTTCCTTGGCCTTGGCGGTCGCGCCTTCTTTCATCTTGACGAAGAAGGGATTGGTATCGGTCTTAGTGATGAGGCATGCCGAGGTATCGGCGGCCGATGCAACCGAAGCGAAAGAAACGCCAAGCGCGAGCGCGCCCAAAAAGGCGGAAACAGTGGTCTTCATATGATCCTCCCAGTGGAAACAAGCAGCCATTTGTATGACTGGTCTGCGGCCCTTCTCCTCCTAAGATCAGGCGCCACTGGAAGCGATCGAACCACCAAATTAACAGCCTGTCAATAAATAAATCCAATTGAATTATTAATTCGATCTGTCATGCTCTCATCCTTGATGGCGAAGGTTGACGGGAGGAGACCGGGACACTTTCGCAAATGAAATGAGGAATAGAGCCAGTGCGGTTAAGCTCGCACCGGCTGGGAGGATAATGAAATGTCGCGTTCGCTAGAGATCTCGCAGACGCCGACTGCAGCTGCTACCGATTTGACAGGCGGTGCCAACCAGGTTCGCGTTCGCGCCTATAATGAGCGGCTGGTGCTTTCTCTGGTGCGTCGTCATAATGCTTTGTCTAAAGCTGAGATTGCCAGGCGCAGTGGTCTTTCAGCCCAGACGGTCTCTGTGATCATGCGCTCGCTCGAAAAGGATGGTCTGCTGATCAGGGGCGAGCTTCTTCGGGGGCGCGTCGGACAGCCCTCCACGCCGATGCGGCTCAACCCGGATTCGGTTTATTCCTTTGGTGTGAAGATCGGCCGCCGTAGCGTCGATCTGGTGTTGATGGACTTCGTCGGTCAGATCCGCATGCAGTTGCGCAACACCTATCCCTACCCAATGCCGGAGTGGATATTGCCGTTCGTAGCCGAAGGTATTGCGGAGCTGGAAGCCCGGCTTGATCCGTTGGAGCGCGAGAAGATTGCCGGTGTCGGGATCGCTGCGCCCTTCGAATTGTGGAGTTGGGCCAAAGAAGTCGGTGCGCCCGAAGGTCAAATGGACAGCTGGCGCGATGTCGATCTTCGGCAGGAAATCGCCGATGCTGTCGACTATCCTGTCTTTCTCCAGAATGATGCGACGAGCGCGTGTGGCGCCGAGTTGGTGTTTGGCAATGGCCAAGCCTATCCTGATTTTCTCTACGTCTTCATAGGGTCGTTTATCGGTGGTGGCGTCGTTTTGAATTCGGCTTTGTTCTCGGGAAGGACGGGCGCGGCAGGCGCAATCGGTCCGCTGCCGGTACAGGGGCGAGATGGCCAGACTGTGCAATTGCTGAAGATCGCCTCGATCTTCGTGCTTGAAGACATGCTGCGTGAAAGAGGTATCGATCCAAAGCCGCTGTGGTTTTCACCGGACGAATGGATCGATTTCGGCGAGCCTTTGGAAGTGTGGATCCGCAATACAGGCGCCGCCCTTGCTCAGGCCGTGATCGCCGCCGCATCGATCATCGATTTTTCGACCGTCATCATCGATGGCGGCTTTCCAGGCTGGGTGCGCTCGCGCATTGTTCAGGCAACGCGAGACGCCCTGATGTTGCACGATCTTCAAGGTGTGAGCGTACCCGATATCGTGGAGGGTGCAGTTGGAAGCCAGGCGCGCGCCATTGGTGGCGCCAGCTTGCCACTGTTTTCCCGTTATCTGCTCGACCAGAATGTGTTGTTCAAGGAGACCTCAACCTGAGACCTCGAGCCGTCACGCCTTCTCAAAGCGCATCGCGATTTTTTAGATTCGCTCATACGCTTGAGGTCCTTGTTATCTCCATGTCGTTCTCGCAAAGCCGCTGCACGCTTTTGCGCGACATGCTTCAGAGTGCTTCGATCTGACGCAAGATATCGTCTTCGATCGTGATTCCGTTTTCAATAGACTGCTTGCGAAGGCCCTGGCTGCGGCGTCCGGGAAGCCGGGCGTTTTCCTGAGACTCGATTTCGGCGGCCATCTGCGAAACCCTCTCAGCCAGAACATCGTTGCCGGCGATGGTCGGATCAATCGCGATGATCGTGTGCCCGAGAGATGGCGCCGTTCCCGTATC
This sequence comes from Agrobacterium larrymoorei, assembly GCF_037722385.1. Taxonomy (GTDB): domain Bacteria; phylum Pseudomonadota; class Alphaproteobacteria; order Rhizobiales; family Rhizobiaceae; genus Agrobacterium; species Agrobacterium larrymoorei_C. Next base: position 109,149 of record NZ_JBBKAQ010000011.1, on the reverse strand, counting down.
GTCCAACAGGGACGATGCCTGGAAGCCGAAATTGCCTCCGGTAAGGCCCGCCGCCATGATCTCGACCATGAGCGCCAATGCCGCGCCCTTAGCCTCACCGGCCGGGACCATGGTGCCGTTGATCGCCTCGTTCGGATCGGTTGTCGGACGGCCTTGCGCGTCGAGAGCCCAGTCGGCTGGAATGGTCGTTCCTTTTTGCCGGGCCGCCATGATCTTGCCCCGCGCGACCTTCGAAAGTGCAAGATCGATCACCAGCGGATCGGCGTCTTTGACCGGTGCGGCAAACGCGATTGGGTTCGTTCCGTAGAGAGGCTTGATGCCGCCCCAAGGAGCCATGGAGGCGGGGGCATTGGCGACCATAAAGGCTACGAGACCTTGCTCTGCCAAGCGCTCGACGGTCAAGGCCATAACGCCTGCATGATGCGAGCGGCTGATTGCGGCAAGCGCAATACCTTGGTCGCGGGCAAGCGGCACCAACTGATCGAGGGCAACATCAATAGCCGGATAAGCATACCCGTTCTGCGCGTCGATTGAGATGACCGCCGGTCGCACTTTTCTGGCAGCTGGGACAGCTTTCCCGTTCACTTTGCCGACATGAAGTTGCGCCACATAGACAGGGATACGCCGAAATCCATGTCCGCTTTGGCCGCAGGCCTCCGCGGCAACCAGTGCACGGGCGACGGAGCGCGCGCTCGAGGCCAAAACGCCATTCTTCTCGAAGATTGAAGAAACGAAGTCTTCTGCCTGTTCTATGCTGAATTTCATGATGCAATCTTGAAGGAAACGGAGTGAACTGATGCCGTGCAGAGCTTGCGACTGTTTCGCTAGAAGAGCCTGCCAGAGTGCTTAAGGCGACCTTATGAGACGCCGCGATTCAGCAGCGTGTGGAACGGCCTTCAATCACGGATAGAAGGCCGCCCTTGTTCGATCAATGAGCAGCAGACATGTCGCCCAGCACATCCTTGGAAGCGACGGTAGAATCGGCATTCAGCTTGTAGACCATAGGTACGCCCGTCGCCAGATTGAGCTTCAGGATCTCTTCCTTGCTCAGCTTGTCGAGAACCATCACCAGAGAGCGTAGCGAATTGCCGTGGGCGGCAACAAGAACCTTCTCGCCACGCAGAACGCGCGGCAGGATTTCCGTCAGATAGTAGGGCCAGACACGTGCGCCGGTATCACGCAGGCTCTCGCCGCCGGGCGGCGGGATGTCGTAGGAACGGCGCCAGATGTGAACCTGCTCCTCGCCCCACTTCTCGCGGGCGTCATCCTTGTTAAGACCAGAGAGATCGCCATAGTCGCGCTCGTTGAGCGCCTCGTTACGGATGGTCTCAAGACCGGACTGGCCGACATTGTCGAGAACGATCTGGCAGGTTTTCTGGGCGCGGATCAGAGAAGAGGTGTAGGCAACGTCGAACTTGATGCCGTAATCGGCCAGCGCCTTGCCGCCTGCATTGGCCTCCTGCACGCCAAGTTCGGTCAGGTCGGGATCTCGCCATCCAGTGAAGAGGTTCTTGAGGTTCCAGTCGCTTTGACCGTGACGAACGAGGACGAGGGTTCCGCTCATAAATGCTCTCCAGTTTGATTAGGAATTGTCGGCCAGACCAAGAACGTCCAGCATGGAATAGAAGCCGGGCTTCTTGTCGAAGGCCCAGAGTGCCGCTGCAATTGCGCCGCGTCCGAAAATGCTGCGATCTGCGGCATGATGCGAGAAGGTCAGTTGTTCACCTTCGCCGGCAAAGATCACGGAGTGATCACCCACAACCGAGCCACCGCGCAACGTTGCAAACCCGATAGTGCCCGCTTCGCGTGCCCCGGTATGCCCGTCGCGCACCCGGACAGCGCGGTCGGCGAGATCGATGTTGCGGCCCTCGGCCGCAGCTTCACCAAGGAGGAGAGCCGTGCCGGATGGCGCATCGACCTTGTGCTTATGGTGCATTTCGAGCACCTCGATGTCCCACTGCTGCGGTCCGAGCGCTCTCGCCGCCTGACGCGTCAGGACTGAGAGAAGATTGACGCCAAGGCTCATGTTCCCAGACTTTACGACGCGTGCGTGCCGCGCTGCTGCTTGGAACTTCTCTTCGTCTTCGGTAGAGCAGCCTGTCGTCCCGATGACGTGGACGATGCGTGCCTGCGCGGCTAGACCGGAGAAAATCACACTGGCTGCCGGCGACGTGAAATCGACGACACCCTCAGCATTGACGAAAGCGGCAAGCGCGTCGCTGCTAACGGGAACACCGATATTGCCGAGACCAGCAAGTTCACCAGCATCGCGTCCAACGAAGGGGGAACCCTCGCGCTCGATCGCGGCATGGAGTTGAACGCCGGGCGTTTCGTGAATGAGGCGAATGAGGGTCTGTCCCATGCGGCCTGCAGCACCAACCACTACCAGTCTCATGTCGTTGCCGCTCATTTCGTCACCCTATGCTGTCAAAGTCCGCGAACGCCCGTCGCCTGTAGATTGTTGAGCCGAGCGTAGAGACCGTTTTCCTGCCGTGCAAGCGTCTCGTGCGTTCCTTCTTCGACAACCTGCCCCTCATTCATCACCACGATCTTATCGGCTTTGACAACGGTGGATAGACGGTGGGCGATGACGATGACGGTACGGCCGGTCATGGCAGTATCCAGTGCCTTCTGCACGACGGCTTCCGACTCGGTATCCAAAGCCGATGTTGCTTCATCAAGCAGGAGGATCGGTGCGTTGCGCACGAGCGCGCGTGCGATCGACAAACGCTGACGCTGACCGCCAGAAAGTGTCATGCCGTTTTCACCGACCAGCGTGTCGTAACCCTGCGGCTGAGCCAGGATGAAGTCATGGGCGAAAGCAAGCTTCGCCGCTTCCTCGATCTCGATGTCTGTGGCTTCAGGGCGACCGTAGCGAATATTGTCGCGGATCGTGCCTTCAAAGAGATAGGGTTGCTGTGAAACGTAAGCCAGATTGAGACGCACCGAGCGCGTCGTCACGTCTGCAATGTTCTGCCCATCGATCAAAATCTCACCACCTGTGGGATCATAAAACCGCGGAACGAGGTTGATGATCGTGGATTTTCCGGCTCCCGACGGTCCGACGAGGGCCGTCGTTTTTCCGCCTTCGGCCACGAAGCTCACGCCTTTGAGGATAGGACCAGAGTCCTTGTATGCGAAGGTGACATTGCGCAGTTCTACCGTCGCATTGTCGACCTTCAGCGGCACAGCATTCGGCTTTTCGCGCTGAACCGGCTCCATGTCGAGGATTTCATAGATCATTCGCGCATTGACGACAGCACGTTCCATGGAAACTTGAAGACGGGCAAGGCGACGCGCAGGGTCGTAAGCGAGAAGAAGAGCTGTCACAAAGGCAAAGAAGGCGCCTGGCGGGACGTTGTCATAGATCGCGCGATAGGCTGCATAGGCAAGAACGCTCGATACGGCGATCCCGGCAATGGTTTCGGTCAGAGGCGCGGTTCTTTCCGTCAGACGAGCGATCTTGTTGCCGCGCCGTTCTGCCTCATCAATCGTCTTAAAGACGCGTTGTTCGAGCGGCTTTTCCATGGTGAAAGCCTTAACGATCGCGATGCCCTGCAGGGTCTCCTGCATGGCTCCCAGCACACGACTATTTAGGATAACCGCTTCCCTCGTGGTTTCACGAAGTCTTTTGGCGATGTATCGAAGCCCAAGGACAAGCGGGGGAACGATGAAAACGATAATAATCGACAGGAATGGGTCTTTGAAAATCATCACGCCAACGAGCGCGACAAAGGTCAGAAGATCTCTGGCTACGGACGTCACGGTGATATTCATCACGTCGCGAATACCGCCGATGTTCTGAGCAACTTGAGCTGCCAGATGGGCGGAACGAGACTCGCTCAGGTAGCCTACCGAAAGGGTCATTAAGTGCGAGTAAAGCCGCTTTTGATAACATGCGACGATGTTGTTACCAATTTTGGACAACGCAACGGATTGTCCGTAGCTGGCAATTCCTCGAATGAAAAAAGCTGCAAATATGGCGCCGCAAATCAGAAATGCGAGATCAGCGCGTCTGTTTACGAAGGCCTCGTTGATGATCGAGTCCATGATCCACGCTGTGAAGGCCGTAGTTGCGGCTATCGAAAGCAGGCAAAAAACGACGAAGACGTAACCCTTGATATGATCACGCGCATTTTCTGCAAAGACACGTTTCAGCACTGCAGCAATTGTATCGGTGTCCACAGGACCCCGTGACTTGGCGGTTTTCAATCGCTCATCCACCTTTTGATGTTCCGGCGGCTGGGCCGCCTTTTCAACCGGCGTCTATATCCATTAGGGCAGGCTTTGACCAGCCTTTAACTGGAAGCTCACCTTTGCCAGCGGCGGCCTTCCAGGGTCACGCCGAAATTCTCCGGCGTCCTGGCGAAGGCGGAGAGACCGGCAAGTGCTGCCTGCGGGTGGGTGACGACATAGGTCGGAATGGAGCGCATCAGGGCGCTGTGGGGCGCTTTGTCTTCGAAGCCAGCGCGGAATTCAGGCTGCTTCAGCGCCGGAATGATTTTCTGCGAAATGCCGCCGGCAAGATACACCCCGCCGCGCGCCATGAAGACCAGCGCCATATCTCCGGCAACGCGGCCGAGATAGGTGCTGAACAGGGAAAGTGTTTCCACGGCCTGTTCATCCGACCCGCTAAGACCATGTGCGGTGACGTCCGCCGGGTCTGAGAAGCGAGGCGCAATACTGTCTGCGGCAGAGATGGCGCGGTAGAGGTTGACGAGACCCCGGCCGCAGAGGATCTGTTCGCCGGAGATGCGGCCTTCGATGGCCTCAAGATGCGGGAAGATCTGGCGATCCCGTTCTGTCCGAGGTCCAAGATCGACATGACCACCTTCGCCAGGCACGGGGAACCACATATCCCGCGCATAGACGAGGCCGCCTACACCCAGTCCAGTGCCGGGGCCGAGAACGACGCGCGACGCCATCATATCTTCGCGGTCCGGTCCAATACGCTCGCGATTGTCGTCGCCAAGTGCCGCAATCGCCAAAGCTTGAGCTTCGAAATCATTGACCACGACGACATCGCTCAAGCCGAGGTTGCTCAGCATCCCCTTCGGTTTGACGACCCAATGGCAGTTGGTCAATGGGATCTCGTCTGACTCGATCGGACCTGCAACGGCAAGCAGCGCTGACACCGGACGGATCGCAGTGTTACTCAGGACCGCAACTTTGATGGCGTCATCGATTGTGGGATAGTCGGCCGTCTTGACGGTGGTCAGGTTAAGGGCCTCGGCGTTGGCGTCCGGCAGGATGCAGAAACGGGCATTGGTGCCGCCGATATCTCCAATGAGGATCGGAAAGGGAAGATGATCGTTCTGATTGGGCATCACTGCTCCTGAAGCCGCCTGATTTTTTAAGAGATGAACCGCCGCTTTCAGCAAGCGCCTATCTGTTGATATGAAAGTCGATCAGTCGCTCGGCCGTCGCGCGGTTGAGCGCCATTGGTATGTCGTAGACTGTTGCAAGCCGTGTCAAGGCTTTCACGTCCACGTCATGCGGCATGGAGGTCAGTGGATCGACGAAGAAGACCAGCATGTCGACATCGCCGGTGGCGATCATCGCACCGATTTGCTGGTCGCCACCGAGCGGCCCGCTTTTCAGACGAATAACATCGAGCTTCGGGCAAGCATCCTGCACTCGTCCACCAGTCGTGCCGGTCGCGACGATGCGGAACGCGGAAAGGGCGTCCTGATGCTCGCGGGCAAACTCCGCCATGTCGTTCTTCTTCTGATCATGCGCAATCAGCGCCACGCAGCGTTTGCTGTCCATCATCCGCCCCAAGCAAAATTTAAATCGATTTGAAGCCTTCTATATCAACTCTTCCAGGTTTGAAAAGCAGGCGTGTTTGGATCAGTTCATGGAAGGACGTGCAGAGGGTCTGGGAACGTCTGCCGGCGGGATCGGTGCCCCGGGAGATGCGTAGACAGGCGCATTTGCTGCTGGAGCGGCAGGGCGGGTGAAGGAGCTTTGCACCGCAGCTTGAGACCTCCCGCCGGAAGGTGCCGCCGCTATCGCGGCGCACGCCTTTGGTAGGTCCGACACCATCATCGGTCTTGGCGGCTTTGCCGGCTTGGCATTAGGGTCCTTTTTCGGCGCTGCCCATGGCTCCTTTGTGAACCACCACGCCAGCGACTTGTCGCAGCCGTCTCCGGCGCCCACGGCGGCCTGCGGCTTGCAGTCGGTCGCGCCAGCGGGGCAAGCCAGCCGAACGTGGAAATGCTCGTCATGACCGTAAATGGGACGGATCTTGCCCATGAAGGTCCGGTCGCCCGTCCAGCTCTGGCAAAGCTTCTGCTTGATGGCCGGGTTGACGAAGATGCGCTCCACCTGCGGATAGCTCGCCGCCATCATCACCAGCCTTCCATTGAGCGGAGACCACTTGCGGTCGTCGACCGTCAGGAACTTGCTCTTGTCGAGCATGGAGATGAAGGGAGTATCTTCGCGCTCCTGCGCGCTCATGATGTGGTCGGGCATCTTGCGCCACCAGATGTCGACATCCAGACCGATTTGATGTGAGGCGTGACCCGTCAGCATCGGACCGCCGCGAGGCTGCGATATATCGCCGATGAGGAGGCCCGGCCAACCGATCTTCTGGGAATCCTGGGCGAAGCGCTCGATAAAGGAAATGAGCTGCGGTTGGCCCCAGCGGCGGTTGCGGGAAAGCCGCATGGCCTGAAAACCCTCGCCATCGGTCGGCAAGGCGACAGCGCCGGACTGACAGCCTTTTGCATAGGACCCGAAGGACTTGGAAGGACCGGCAGAGGGGAGATCGATGTGGCCAAAAACCTGCTTTGCGGGCTGGTCTTCCGCAAAAGCAGGGGCCAAATCTGCGCCGATCATCGCGATGACCGAAAAAGCGATAAGCGAAAGCCTGCGCGCTGCCATTGTCTCTAATCTCATTCGTCGCTGCCTGCGATCCTGTTGATTCTTGTTTATGATATTACGCTGGATCGCGATTTTGGTGAAAGCATGTTTGCGAATAACCAGCTTGTGAGGCCCCGCCTCTATTTTTTGACATTGTTTGGCTTATGCTTCACCGCAACAAACACCAAAAAGGATTATCCGCCCATGGCTCTGGCAAGCGCAAAACTCCTCCTGCTCTTAGGCATGGGGGCGTCGCTTCTCGCCTTTTCGACAGAAACGCAAGCGCAGGATGGCGGGCAATGGCGTGTTGGCATTGCCACGGTGGGAGAACTGAAACATCCGAAAGGCTTCGAACGCTTCGACTATGTCAATCCGAATGCGCCAAAAGGCGGCGCCTTGCGTATGTCGACAGCCGGGACTTACGACACCCTGAACCCCCTTCTTGCCAAGGGGGAAGCCGCGACGGGTCTTGGTGTCGTTTTCGATACGTTGATGAAGTCATCGGAAGAGGAGCTTTCGGCGTCTTACGGGCTGCTCGCAGAGGCCTTGACCTTTCCAGACGACATATCGCAGGCAACGTTTAGATTGCGCTCCGAAGCCAAATTCGCCGATGGCAAGCCCGTCACTCCGGAGGACGTTGTTTTCAGCTTCGAAAAGGCAAAAGACCTTAATCCGCAGCTTGCGACCTATTACACGCACGTCACCAAAGCCGAAAAGACTGGCGACGGGGAAGTGACCTTCACCTTTGACGAGAAGAACAACCGCGAACTTCCGCAGATCGTCGGGCAGTTGCTCGTCGTTCCCAAGCACTGGTGGGAGGCCAACGGCCCGGATGGAAAGCCGCGCGACATTTCACGCGGGACCTTGGAGCCGGTGATGGGGTCCGGACCCTACAAGATTGCGTCGGTAGCTCCAGGTTCTACGATTACTTATGAGTTGCGCGACGATTACTGGGGCAAAAACCTCAACGTCAATGTTGGCATGAACAACTTCAAGACGATCAGCTACACCTTCTATACCGACCGCGATGTGGAGTTTCAGGCCTTCAAAGCAGGCAACACTGATTTCTGGCAGGAAAATTCCGCTGGTCGCTGGGCGACCGGCTATGACTTCCCAGCTGTCAAGGATGGCCGGATCAAGCGCGAGGAGCTTCCCAATATCTATCGCTCCGTCGGTATCATGCAGGCTTTCGTGCCAAATGCACGCCGCGACAAGTTCAAGGACCCTAAGGTGCGCAAGGCGTTGAACCTCGCCTATGATTTTGAGGATATGAACAAGACGCTGTTCTTCGGCCAATACCAGCGGATCAACAGCTTTTTCATGGGAAGCGACCTTGCCTCGTCCGGCTTGCCGCAGGGCAAGGAACTAGAGATCCTCACCGAAGTAAAGGATGAGGTGCCGCCGGAGGTCTTTACCACCGAGTATCGCAACCCCGTCGGCGGGGATCCGGCCAAACAGCGCGATAATCTTCGTGAGGCTGTGAAGCTCATGAAGGAGGCAGGCTACGAGTTGCGCGGCAACCGCATGGTCAATGCGAAGACGGGCCAGCCTTTCGATTTTGAAATCCTTGTCGATTCGCCAGCCATGGAGCGAGTTGTCCTGGCCTACACTCAAAATCTCAAAAAGATTGGCATCAACGTCACCGTTCGCAACGTGGATTCGTCGCAATATACCAATCGCACACGCGCATTCGATTATGACATGATCGTCAATCTATGGGCTCAAACCTCAAATCCTGGAAATGAGCAGGTCGATTATTGGGGTTCGGCAGCCGCCAATCGCCAGGGTTCGAAGAACTTTGCTGGCATTAGCAACCCTGCGATCGACAAGATCATCCGCAAGATCATCTTCGCTCCCACCCGTGAGGACCAGGTTGCTGCCGTCAAGGCGCTGGACCGGGTTCTGCTGGCTGGCAATTACGTCATCCCGCAATTCTACCGTGGCGAGATGACGGTTGCCAACTGGAACACCATCGTTCGCCCAACGGAACTGCCCTATTACGGCATAGGCTTTCCCGAAGCCTGGTGGTCGGCAAGCGCGGCGAAATGAGCTTGGTCTTGCTTTATCGGCTCAGCCTTGATTCACATGAGTGAACACGAATCATTTGGTCGGCGACACGCGGCGCTTGCTGGGAAAGGAAACGGTTTGACAGTGAGGATGACAGCGGAGCGCGCCCGCCTGGAGTGTGATCTCTAATGGGTGCCTATATTCTTCGGCGCTTGGCTTTGATGATACCGACCATCATCGGCATCATGGGCATCTCCTTCCTCGTCATTCAGTTTGCCCCCGGCGGCCCCGTCGAACAGGTCGTCGCGCAGCTTTCCGGTTCTGGTGACAGCGCTGCCGACCGCCTGTCAGGCGGCGGCGATCTCATGGGCGGTGGGGGTCTGGATGAAAGCGGATCGAAATATCGTGGCGCTCAGGGTCTTGATCCCGAACTGATCGCCAAGCTCGAAAAGCAGTTTGGCTTCGACAAGCCGCCGCTGACGCGCTTTCTGGAGATGATGTGGAACTACATCCGCTTCGATTTCGGCGACAGCTTCTTCAGAAACTCCTCCGTCATCGATCTCATCATTGACAAGATGCCGGTGTCGATTTCACTCGGCTTCTGGATCCTGATCATTTCCTACGCGATTTCCATTCCGCTTGGCATCAAGAAGGCAGTGGAAGACGGCTCGAAGTTTGATGTCTGGACCTCCGGCATCGTCATTATTGGCTATGCGGTGCCAAGCTTTCTCTTTGGTATTTTGCTCATCGTGGTCTTTGCAGGCGGGTCTTTCTTTGATTGGTTTCCGCTGCGTGGCCTCACCTCCGACAATTTTGCGGACCTGACGTGGTGGCAGAAGATCATCGACTATTTCTGGCACCTAACATTGCCGCTAACGGCTCTCGTCCTGTCGGCTTTTGCCACCACCACGCTGCTCACCAAGAACTCCTTCATCGATGAGATCAAGAAGCAATATGTGGTTACCGCACGTGCCAAGGGGCTGTCGGAGCGGAAAGTCCTTTACGGCCACGTCTTCCGCAATGCCATGCTGATCGTCATTGCTGGCTTTCCCGGCGCCTTCATTTCCGCCTTCTTCACTGGGTCGCTGCTGATCGAAAACATTTTCTCGCTGGATGGCCTTGGTCGCCTTGGCTATCTCTCCGTCGTCAATCGTGATTATCCGATCGTGTTCGGTACCCTCTTTATCTTCTCGCTTATGGGGCTCGTCGTCAGCCTGATTTCCGACTTGATCTACACCTGGATCGACCCGCGCATCGACTTTGAGCGGAGGGATGTGTGATGGCTGTTTCCACCTCCACACCGGCGACCGATGCCACGCCCCCACAGAAGCGTCCATTCTTTTCGCCTACGACGATCCGCCGTTGGCAGAATTTCAAGGCCAATCGCCGGGGCTACTGGTCCTTCTGGATTTTCCTCTTGCTGTTCGGTCTCAGCCTCTGCGCCGAGTTCATCGCCAACGACAAGCCGATCCTTGCCTCCTACAAGGGCGAACTGATCGTTCCGGTGATGGTGGATTATCCGGAGGAGAAGTTTGGCGGTTTCCTCGCGCAGACCGATTACAAGTCGTCCTACATTCAGGACGAGATCAACGCCAATGGCTGGATGATCTGGCCGCCGATCCGCTACTCCTACCAGACGGTGAATTCCAACATTCCTCATTCCGCACCCACGCCGCCCTTCTGGCTGATGGACAAGGATGAGCGCTGCTCGGGCTATCCGCAAGGTGCGGCCGATCCCGGCTGTACGCTCGGCAACCTCAACTGGCTTGGCACTGATAACCAGGCGCGCGACGTGACCGCACGCATCATCTACGGCTTCCGCATCTCGGTGCTCTTCGGCCTGGCGCTGACCATCTGCTCGGCCATCGTTGGCGTAACGGCAGGCGCTGTGCAGGGTTATTTCGGTGGTTGGACCGACCTCCTGATGCAGCGCTTCATCGAGATCTGGTCGTCCATGCCGGTGCTTTACATCCTGCTGATTATCGCCGCCATCCTGCCGCCCGGATTTTTCGTGCTGCTCGGCATCATGCTGCTCTTTTCCTGGGTCGGCTTCGTCGGAGTGGTCCGCGCTGAATTCCTTCGGGCTCGCAATTTCGAATATGTGAATGCCGCACGCGCTCTTGGCGTCAGCAATGCCACCATCATGTTCCGGCATTTGCTGCCGAATGCCATGGTCGCGACACTCACCTTCCTGCCCTTCATTCTGTCCGGTTCGATCACCACGCTGACGTCGCTCGATTTCCTTGGGTTCGGCATGCCACCAGGATCTCCATCGCTGGGTGAGATGATAGCCCAGGGCAAGAACAACCTTCAGGCGCCATGGCTGGGGCTGACCGCCTTCTTCACGATGTCGATCATGCTGTCGCTCTTGATCTTCGTCGGTGAAGCGGTGCGCGATGCCTTCGATCCGCGCAAGACGTTCCGGTGATGGCGATGTCGCAAATGAATACAGGCACAATGACCGCACCCCTTCTCTCCGTCCGTGACCTCTCCGTCGCCTTCCACCAGGGTGGGAAGGAAAGTCTCGCGGTCGACCGTGTTTCCTTTGAGATCATGCCCGGCGAAGTGCTGGCTCTGGTGGGTGAATCAGGCTCGGGCAAGTCGGTAACGGCCAATTCCATCCTGAAGCTTTTGCCCTATCCCGCGGCAAGTCATCCATCCGGTCAAATCCTGTTTGAGGGCAGGGATTTGCTGACGCTGCCGATGCGCGACCTGCGATCCGTGCGCGGCAATGATATCACCATGATCTTTCAGGAGCCGATGACCTCGCTCAACCCGCTTCACAGCATCGAGCGGCAGATCGGCGAAATCCTGGAACTGCACCAGGCTCTTACTGGAGCATCTGCACGCGCTCGGATCCTGGAGTTGCTAAACCAGGTAGGCATTCGCGAACCGGAAAAGCGACTGAAGGCATTTCCGCACGAGCTTTCCGGCGGCCAGCGTCAGCGTGTAATGATCGCCATGGCGCTGGCCAACCGCCCCAAGCTTCTGATTGCCGATGAGCCGACGACGGCACTTGATGTGACGGTACAGGCGCAAATTCTCGAACTGCTGGCAGGGCTGAAAAATCAGCACCACATGTCCATGCTGTTCATTACCCACGATCTCGGCATCGTGCGCAAGTTCGCCGACCGTGTCTGCGTCATGACCAAGGGCAAGATCGTCGAGACGGGGACTGTGGAGCAAGTCTTCAACAATCCACAACATGCCTACACGCGCCATCTTCTGGCTGCCGAACCGAAAGGCGAGCCGCCGCCTGCCGACGACAAGAAGCCGGTGGTGATGCAAGGTGACGACATCAAGGTCTGGTTTCCGATCAAGGCCGGGCTGATGCGCAAGGTGGTGGATCACGTCAAGGCCGTGGATGGCATCGACATCACCCTTCGTGAAGGCCAGACGGTCGGTGTTGTTGGAGAATCGGGCTCCGGCAAGACGACGCTCGGGCTTGCGCTCTCACGTCTCATTTCCTCGAAAGGCCGGATCAGCTTTGTCGGCCAGTCCATCGACGCCTTTTCTTATTCCATGATGAAGCCGCTGAGAAACCGCCTTCAGGTGGTGTTCCAGGATCCCTACGGTTCTCTCAGCCCACGCATGTCGGTCGGTGACATCATCGCCGAAGGTTTGAAAGTGCACGAGACATCGCTCTCCTATGAGGAGCGCGACAGGCGAGTCGCCAAGGCGCTGGAAGAGGTCGGGCTAGATCCCGCGACGCGCTGGCGCTATCCGCACGAGTTTTCCGGCGGACAACGGCAGCGCATCGCCATTGCCCGCGCCATGGTGCTGAAACCCCGTTTCGTCATGCTCGATGAGCCGACCTCTGCTCTCGACATGAGCGTGCAGGCGCAGGTGGTCGATCTCTTGCGCGATCTGCAGTCCAAACATGATCTTGCCTATCTCTTCATCAGCCACGATCTCAAGGTGGTAAAGGCGCTTGCCAATGAAGTGATCGTCATGCGCCACGGGAAGATCGTCGAAAGCGGCCCTGCCAAGTCGATCTTCGAGGCGCCGAAGGAAGATTATACCCGAGCGCTGATGGCTGCGGCCTTCAACATCGAGGCGGTCAAGACAGAAGCCGTCAGCGAGTAGACACCTTGAAGCTACTGGCAGCAAAGTAGTTTGCAGTTGCGTTCGCCGGTTGGGAACGCCATCTTTCTGGAACGTCTCATGACGGCAGAGGAAGAAGAGCATGGCAGCGGATGTGATCGTTTTGGGTGCCGGGATCATCGGGGTCTCGGTGGCGGTGCAACTGGCAAGGCGCGGAAAGTCCGTCGTGCTGCTCGACCGCCGCGGACCGGGTGAAGAAACATCCTTCGGCAATGCCGGGCTCATCCAGCGTGAAGGCGTTGTGCCCTATGGGTTCCCGCAGGATCTCGGCCTGCTGGCGCGCTACTCGCTCAACAACCGTATCGATGCGCATTATCATATGGCGGCGGTGCCGAAGATCGCACCGTTTCTCGCGCGCTACTGGTATCATTCGAGACCAGCGCGTCATGCCGCGATCTCTCGCTCCTACGCGCCACTCATTGAACATTCGATTACGGAGCATTCGGTCCTGATCGATGAAGCCAAGGCTGGCGATCTCATTGTCAAGAATGGCTGGATGGAGGCTTACCGTACTGAAGCGAAGCGCGATGACGACTTCGCTTTCGCCGAGCGCCTTGCGCGCGATCACGGCATTTCTCACACCAAGCTGACCCGGCAGGAATTGGCGCAAGCCGAGCCGCATCTGTCGCAGGATTTTGTCGGTGGGCTAAAGTGGAACGACCCCTGGTCGGTCCTCGACCCGCACGGCCTGACCATGGCCTATCTACGCCTTTTTGAAAGTCTCGGCGGTACTTTCGTCAAGGGAGACGCAGCAGCTCTTTCCCAAACGCCTTCCGGCTGGAAGATCCAGACGGAGAGCGGGTTGGTCGAGTCGGAAAGCGTAGTGGTTGCGCTCGGTCCCTGGGCCGATACGGTCACAGCGCGACTTGGCTATCGGTTCCTGATGGGCGTCAAGCGTGGCTACCACATGCATTATGCGCCGCAGGACGGGACGAAGCTCAACAACTGGCTGATCGATGCCGAGCGTGGATACTTCCTCGCGCCGATGAAAAAAGGTATCCGCCTGACAACGGGCGCGGAGTTTGCCGATCGCGATGCGCCGAAGTCGCCTGTCCAGCTTTACCGGGCGGAGCGTGTGGCTCGCACCGTCTTTCCGCTGGGTGGCAGGCTGGATTCCGAGCCGTGGATGGGCGCACGTCCCTGTACGCCGGATATGATGCCGGTGATCGGCAGAGCACCGCGCCACAAGAGCCTCTGGTTTGCTTTTGGCCACGCTCATCATGGACTGACGCTGGGGCCGATCACAGGACGGATCCTGGCTGAAGCGATGTTGGGCGAAACACCGGTTGTCCCCATTGGCCCTTACGGCGCCGAGCGGTTCAACCCCTGACCTGCGGATTAGGGGTAGCCTTCCTGCAAAAGCCTGCTTAACATGCACGTCAGGGAGGAAAAGGGTATGCAGCGGGGCATAATGTCACGATGACGGCGCGATATCTGATCTACCAGCAGCAGGATGACTTTCGTTAGCGCCGGCCTTCCGGTGGATCGAAAGAGCAACAACATCCTGGTGAATGATGGTTGATATCGAATACGCAAAGACCTTTTTCCAACAGAACCCCGACATCGAAATTCTTGAAGCTTTCGTCATCGATGCAAACGGTATTCCGCGTGGCAAATGGATTCCGCGCGAGCGCGCCCTTGATGTGCTGGAAAAGGGGATGGCCGTTCCCCGATCTGTTTACGCTTTGGATATCTGGGGCCGCGATGTAAACGCCGCAGGGCTGGCGGAAGGAACCGGCGATCCTGACGGCTTATGCTTTGCAGTGCCAGGAACGCTGTCGCGCGTCACGTGGCTTGGACGACCCACCGCACAGGTGCTGCTTGCCATGACAGAGCCCGATGGCGCCGGTTTCTTTGCGGATTCGCGCCATGTTCTCGCACAGGTACTATCTGGCTTTGCCAAGCGCGGGCTGACACCGGTCGTTGCCACCGAACTTGAATTCTATCTGATCGACCCGGTGCGCTCCGCGCTCGATCCGGTGCGTCCTCCCAACAGCCGGGAAGGGCGCTGGCATACGGGCCAGACGCAGGTTCTGTCGATTTCCGAGCTTCAGGATTTCGAGGATGTCTTCCATGATATCGCCACGGCTTGCCGGGCCCAGAACGTGCCGGCCGACACGACGCTTCGCGAAAACGGGCCCGGTCAATACGAGATCAACCTCAACCATGTGCCGGATGCCCTGCAAGCGGCAGACTTTGCTGTCTTTCTCAAGCGCATCGTCAAAGGGGTTGCCCGCAAACACGGTCTGGACGCCACCTTCATGGCCAAGCCCTACGGCACGCAGGCCGGCAACGGTATGCATGTGCATTTCTCCGTGCTCGATAAGGATGGTAGAAATATTTACATGGGCGAGGATGGTCCCTCGGAAGCCCTGATGCATAGCGTCGGCGGACTTCTGGAGAACATGGGAGAAAGCATGGCAGTGTTTGCGCCGCACGCCAATTCCTATCGGCGTCTGCGTCCCAGCGAACATGCACCAACCTACGCCTCCTGGGGCTTCGACAACCGCTCTGCCGCGGTGCGAGTGATCACCGCCAGCAGACCAGCCACCCGCATCGAGCATCGCGTGGCTGGAGCCGATACCAACCCTTACCTCGTACTTGCCATGATCCTGAATGCGGCGCTTTCCGGCATGCGGGAGAAGCGCCAGCCGGGCGGGGCGATCGCGGGCGACAGTCACGCCATCAATCACGAGCCCTTGCCGACCAACTGGGACTACGCGGTCCAGCGCTTTGCCCGTTCGAGCTTTGCCTATGCCACGCTCGGACAGCGCTATAGAACGCTCTATGCCGCCTGCAAGCAGCAGGAAATTTCCGAATTCTCGCTTCGCGTCACCGATGTGGAATATGACGCCTATATCAGGACGGTGTGAACATGGCTCAGGTAACCGCGCTCCCCAATCCCGGTCATACGACTTCCTGGTATGCGGCCTCCGCCAATGACAAGAGCGTGCGCCCCACGCTCGAAGGTGAGATGCATGCGGATGTCTGCGTGATAGGCGCAGGGTTCACCGGCATGTCCGCCGCACTGGAGCTCGCTGAAAAAGGGTTCTCCGTCATCGTTCTGGAAGGCACGCGCATCGGCTTTGGCGCATCCGGGCGCAATGGCGGGCAGATCGTCAATGGCTATAGCCGTGATCTCGAAACCATCGCGGGACGATATGGCCACGAGAAGGCGGTGAGGCTCGGCGAGATGTCTCTGGAAGGCGGACAAATCATCCGTGAGCGGGTGGCGAAGTACGGCATCGATTGCGATCTCGTCGACGGCGGCTTCTTTGCCGCCTTCACGCCAAAGCAGATGAAGGAGATGGCGGCCAACAAGGCGCATTGGGAAAAGCACGGACACTCTGGTCTCGAGATGGTGTCCAAGGCAGAGGTCGGCAAATATGTAAAATCCGATCGCTATGCCGGCGGCATGATCGACCGGTTCGGCGGTCACATCCACCCATTGAATTACGTGCTAGGGGAGGCAGCAGCACTTGAGAAATTGGGCGGTCGCATTTTCGAAAACTCCAAAGTTATTGGCGTCGAGAAGGGCACAAACCCCACGGTCAGAACCGCGCATGGCAAGGTGACGGCAAAATACGTGCTGGTTTGCGGCAATGCCTATCTCGGCGAGCTCCTGCCCGAAATCGGCGAACGCATGATGCCTGTATCGAGCCAGGTCATGGCGACGGAGCCGCTCGATGCAAGCCTGATCGAAGATTTGCTTCCTGCAAATTACTGCGTCGAGGATGCCAATTACATCCTCGATTATTATCGACGCACCTCCGACAACCGGCTGCTCTATGGCGGCGGTATCGGCTATGGCGGTAGTGATCCAGCAGATCTGACGAGCGTCATCCGTCCCAACATGCTGAAAACCTTTCCGCAGTTGAAGGACGTGAAGATCGACTTTGCGTGGAGCGGTAATTTTGCCCTGACACTCACCCGCATCCCGCATATGGGGCGCTTGTCGCAGAATATCTATTTCTCCCATGGCGATAGCGGCCATGGCGTGACGACAACGCAACTGCTCGGGCGCATTCTGGCGGAAGTCGTTTCCGGTCAGGCAGGTCGCTTCGATGTCTGGTCGTCCCTGCCGAACTTCCCGTTTCCCGGCGGCAAGACGTTTCGCGTGCCGCTGACCGTCCTGGGGGCTTGGTGGTACGGACTGCGCGACCGACTCGGCCTATAGGGCCTTCAAGCCGTTCAGCGCATTTTCAACGATTTCGTCAGGCGTGGCATCGATGCTGACAGTTACCACACCCGGCTCACCCGTCGGCACCTCAAGCGTGTCGAGCTGCGTCTTCAGCAGTGACAAAGGCATGAAATGACCTTTGCGTGCGCCCATGCGTTGCGTCAGAAGCTCCACGCTGCCTTCCAGAAAGACGAAGGCCAAAGGTCCGCCGCAGGCGGTCCGCAACCTGTCGCGGTAGGATTTCTTCAAGGCCGAGCAAGAAATCACGACGCCACCGGCCTCGTAGCCATGGCGCAACTCAGCCCCCACAAGATCGAGCCAAGGCCACCGGTCCTCGTCGGTGAGCGGAATACCCGCGCTCATTTTCTCGACATTGGCCTTGGGGTGCAGCCTGTCACCCTCCTGAAACGGGATCCCGAGCTTTTCGGCCAGTTCAGCGCCGACGGTGGACTTGCCGCAGCCGCTGACGCCCATCACGATGATTGCCTGTTTCACGCGAAAACCTTTCCCTGCTTTTTCGTCGTGCTGGCCTAGCAAGAAGGCGACGATAAGAAAATGGTTTTTACCAGAGAAGGCTTAAGCACGGCCGGATCGCGTTGTTGAAATCGCAATATCCGCATGCCTAAAATCCGCAGTGACATAGCACTTAGTCTCCGCATGTCGAGGCACCATGACCAGACAAAGACGCCGCAACATCATTAAGGCAAGACGCACCGGAATGGGGCTGGCGCTGGTGGCAGCCATTTCATTTGTTGCCGGGATGACGGACGCGATCGGGTTGATGATGGCAGGAGATTTCGTGTCCTTCATGACCGGCAACACCACCCGTGCCGCGATTTCGATTGAGGCCGGGCAGTATGATCATGCGGTGAAGCTATTTCTCGCCATCATCACTTTCGTCGCTGGCAATGCTGCGGGCATCATCATCGCCCATAGCTCTCACCGTCGCATCTTCACCGTACTTTGCTCCGTCGCCATCATGCTGGCACTCGCAGCCCTGATGCAAACGTCCGCACTTCGCCCGTTCGATTTTTACCTGATCGTCTTTGCCATGGGCATGATCAACGCCGCGGTCGAGCATATCGAGGGTCTGCCGATCGGACTGACCTATGTGACGGGCGCTCTGTCGCGCTTTGGCCGCGGCGTTGGTCGCTTCATTTTAGGCGAGCGAAAGCTCGACTGGACAATCCAGCTTGTACCCTGGCTCGGCATGGTGTCGGGCGCGATTTCTGGTGCCATCCTGGCGAGCGTCTTTCCAAGCGGCGCGCTGTTCGTCGTGAGCCTTCTCGTCTTCATCGTGGCACTTGCAAGCATGCTCATGCCGAGGTCTTTGAGAAGCCGCTACAACCAGCGCATTGCAATCAGGCGTTCTTTGCCTGGAGCCTGAAATCCCTACTTTCGAGAGAGTGTGACGAAGGACGTGCCGCGGACGCGCACCGTCATTTCGCAAGGAACGCTGTCGGTCCGCTCGCAATAGCGCGGGTGCATTTTCAGAACGAAGACCATGTTGCCGAAGCGCTGAATGAAATCATAGCCGTAGATCGTAGCTGTAGCGATCAGCAGATAGCCGCCCTCTTTCACCTGCACATAAAAGTTATACGGGCAGCCATCGTCATTGCAGGTGGTGCTCTTGTGGCCATCGCATGTCAACGCCCCGCGATTGGTCACGGCATCCATCAGTCCGTCGTTGTTGATGTCGATACGGGAGATGTAATCCGGCCCGAACTCGGCGACCTTGCACTGTTTCTGGAAGAAAGCCTTTTCGTAAACCTCCGGGTCGCTCACCAATTCCTGTTGCGCGCGCGCTGGCGTCATCGGGCTCGAAAGCGCCAGGAGGCAGAGCATGGATGAGAAGAGACGTTTCAAGGCAGTGTCCTTCGTGATCTGATCGCTGCCGTGAGGAGCATCCATAAGCAAAACGGCTTCATCTTTGCCGGATTTGCGTTATGGATGGCGCAGCATGATGATGGTGAGGTCTATAACCCGCTGCCCTTGCGTCACACTGACCGTAAACAAAAAAATGAGGAGCGCCTCTTCATGTCACTTTTGGCTTTCCTCGACTATGCCGGTGTCGCCGTGTTTGCGGCAACGGGGGCCTTGGCCGCCTCACGCAAGCAGCTCGATTTCATCGGCTTCATGTTCTTTGCCGCAGCGACCGGCATTGGCGGCGGCACTTTGCGGGATCTGGTGCTCGGCCGAGCGCCGGTCTTCTGGGTGGTCAACCCGACTTACATCCTCGTCTGCGTCGGCGTCGCAGCACTGGTCTATGTCACGGCTCACCTGTTTGAATCGCGCTACCGCCTGTTGATCTGGCTCGATGCTGTCGGGCTATCCGCCTATTGCGTCATGGGGGCAGCAAAGGGTCTTGCGGCCACCGGCTCACCCACCGTCGCGATCGTGACAGGCACGATGACGGCAACCTTTGGCGGTGTCTTGCGTGATGTTCTGGCAGGCGAGCCTTCCGTTCTGCTGCGACCTGAAATCTATATCAGTTGCGCGCTCGCTGGTGCCTGCGTGTTCACCGGGGTACATTTCATCGGTGCGCCTCTGATCGTCTCGTCGACGGCAGGCGTTCTGACCGCCTTCGGCATCCGCAGTGGCGCGCTGATTTTCGGCTGGACCTTTCCGCCCTACAGGTCTCGCCCTGGGCGTCCGCCTGAAGATGTGATGTGAAGTTCAGAATAATAAAGGCACCTTGCGGTGCCTCACTAAATCAACTGCTTCTGTATCAGCGCTCTTTGCGCCGCAGGCGAATGACCACGTCCACATGGGCGATTTCCATACCCTGTGGCGGTTCGGGGAGATTGCCGATCTGCAGATTGTTGACCGGGATATCGAGAACCTCGTTCTCGCCTTCCACGAAAAAGTGATGGTGATCGGAGACGTTGGTGTCGAAATAGGTCTTAGCACCCTCTACGGCGAGCACGCGGATCAGACCGGCCTCGGTGAACTGATGCAGTGTGTTGTAGACGGTTGCCAGTGAAACGGGCACGCCCGCCGTCACGGCTTCGTCATGCAGTTCCTCTACCGTCAGGTGGCGGTCGCCCTTGGCAAACAGAAGATCGCCAAGCGCAATGCGCTGGCGTGTCGGGCGCAGGCCGAAGCGGCGCAGCCGTGTTCCAATGTCCAAGGTGGCGTCAAATGCCATCGGTCGGGGTTCCTGAGAACGATTATAAAGTGCGTCTTGACGATGCATATATCTTTTAAGGACAAGCCTTTCAATAGTTTCCGGCGGAGCCCTCTGTCCTATTGGCGGCAAAAGGGCCGTTTTTGCAATTTTCCTCTGGTTCCGTCCTTACGCTTCCTGTATGCGGGCGCCATATTGAGCACAGGCCTCTGGCAGGTTGGTCTGCTCCAATGTGTATGCTGCCCTTGTGGCGCTTCATTTTGAGCCTAACTTGCTTTACAGAAGTCTAGAAACACGATGAGACGGGAAACGGAAGCAATGGCAACGAGGCAATCCAGCTATAATTACAAGGAAATTCTGGCATGCGGCCGCGGCGAACTGTTCGGCCCAGGCAATGCACAGCTTCCTCTGCCTCCAATGCTGATGGTTCATCGTATCACTGAAATTTCCGAAACCGGTGGCGAGTTCGACAAGGGCTTCATCCGTGCGGAATATGATGTGAAGCCGGACGACTGGTACTTCCCGTGCCACTTCCAGGGCAACCCGATCATGCCGGGCTGCCTCGGTCTTGACGGCATGTGGCAGCTTACGGGCTTCTTCCTCGGCTGGCTGGGAGAACCGGGCCGCGGCATGGCGCTTTCCACCGGCGAGGTAAAGTTCAAGGGCATGGTTCGTCCTGAGACCAAGCTTCTGCAATATGGCATCGATTTCAAGCGCGTCATGCGCGGCCGTCTCGTTCTCGGCACCGCCGATGGCTGGCTGAAGGCCGATGGCGAAACCATCTATCAAGCGACGGACCTTCGCGTTGGTCTGTCTAAGGAAAAGACCGCCTGACGTCTTTAGCGAGACGGGCGCCACCTGCGCCATCTGCGGCAAGCTCTAAGAAAAGGTCACCTTCATGAGAAGAGTAGTAGTCACCGGCCTCGGTATCGTTTCATCGATCGGCAGCGACGCGGGCGAAGTCACGGCTTCCTTGAGAGACGCCAAGTCCGGCATTTCGTTCTCGCCGGATTTCGCCGAACACGGCTTCAAGTGCCAGGTCTGGGGCAAGCCGTCGCTTGATCCGACCGATCTGGTGGACCGTCGCGCCATGCGCTTCCTCTCGCAAGGCGGCGCGTGGAACCATGTTGCGATGAAGCAGGCGATTGCAGACTCCGGTCTTGAAGAGAGCGATATCAGCGGCAACGAGCGCACCGGCATCATCATGGGTTCGGGTGGTCCGTCTACGCGCACCATCGTCGAGGCCTCCGATATCACCTTGAAGAACAACAGCCCGAAGCGCATCGGCCCGTTTGCCGTGCCGAAGGCCATGTCGTCGACCGCATCCGCCACGCTTGCCACCTGGTTCAAGATCCACGGCGTCAACTACTCGATCTCGTCTGCCTGCTCGACCTCTGCGCACTGCATCGGCAATGCCGCAGAAATGATCCAGTGGGGCAAGCAGGATGTGATGTTTGCCGGTGGCCACGAAGACCTTGACTGGTCCATGTCGAACCTCTTCGACGCCATGGGCGCGATGTCCTCCAAGTACAACGAAACGCCCTCGGTCGCCTCGCGCGCCTATGACGTCAACCGCGATGGCTTCGTGATTGCTGGCGGTGCAGGCGTTCTGGTTCTAGAAGAACTGGAGCACGCCAAGGCACGCGGCGCGAAGATCTACGCCGAAATCGTCGGCTATGGCGCGACCTCGGACGGTTACGACATGGTCGCACCGTCAGGCGAAGGCGCGATCCGCTGCATGCGCCAGGCGCTTGCGACCGTGAAGGGCGATGTCGATTACGTCAACACTCATGGCACCTCCACGCCTGTTGGCGACAGCAAGGAAATCGGTGCGATCCGCGAAGTCTTCGGCGACAAGATCCCGCACATTCAGTCGACGAAGTCGTTGACGGGTCATTCGCTTGGTGCCGCTGGCGTCCAGGAATCGATCTATGGTCTGCTGATGATGCAGGAGCGCTTCATCGGCGAAAGCGCCCATATCGAAACTCTCGATCCCGAGTTCGATGGCGTTCCGATCGTTCGCAAGCGCATCGACGACGCCAAGATCGACACTGTGCTTTCCAACTCCTTCGGCTTCGGCGGTACTAACGCTACGCTCGTTTTCCAGCGCTATAACGGATAATTGCCCATGAACGGCATCATGCAGGGTAAACGCGGCCTCATCATGGGCGTCGCAAACAATCACTCGATCGCCTGGGGTATATCCAAGGCACTGGCCGCCCAGGGCGCGGAACTGGCCTTCACCTATCAGGGCGAGGCTCTTGGCAAGCGCGTCAAGCCACTCGCGGCGGAAGTCGGCTCCGATTTCATCGTTCCCTGCGATGTCGAAGATATTGCGTCTGTCGACGTGCTGTTCGAAACGCTGCGTGAGCGCTGGGGCTCGATCGACTTCGTCGTTCACGCTATCGGCTTTTCCGACAAGAACGAGTTGAAGGGTCTCTACGCTGATACCACGCGCGAAAACTTCAGCCGCACGATGGTCATCTCCTGCTTCTCCTTTACCGAAATCGCCAAGCGGGCTGCAAGCCTGATGACCGATGGCGGCTCGATGCTGACGCTGACCTATAATGGCTCTCAGCGCGTCATCCCGAACTACAATGTGATGGGTGTTGCAAAGGCGGCTCTTGAGGCCTCGGTTCGATATCTCGCAGCCGACTACGGTCCGAAGGGCATCCGCGTCAACGCCATCTCCGCTGGTCCAGTCCGCACGCTGGCGGGCGCCGGCATCTCGGATGCGCGCGCGATCTTTGCCTGGAACCTGAAGAACGCACCGTTGCGCCGCACGGCCGATATCGACGATATCGGTGGCTCCGCGCTTTATCTGCTTTCAAACCTTTCCCGCGGCGTTACCGGCGAATGCCATTATGTGGATTGCGGCTACAACATTACCTCGGTTCCGACACTGGAAGAACTACGCAGAGCCGACGCGGATTAAGCGTCTTCGCTGACATTACAACGTTAGAAAGAGCCCGGCATCGCTGGGCTTTTTGCGTCTAAAAACAGGGCCTTCTGTTCACGTCTTAGCCGCTAAAAAAGCATCTACTCTCAATTGCCTGTCGAAAAAGAAGACATACGGCGAATGCGAGGCTTTCCGACAAGGAAATATAAAGAAAGCCCTCATAATGATCCTTGTAAGATACCATTCCCACAAGATCATTTCCTATCAGAGATAGATAAGCGCATGCGAATGCCAATGTTGCAGAAAGCATTACCTGGCAAGTTACTCCGCTCGCGCGACGGTGCCACAGCGATCGAATTCGCCATCCTTGCCATCCCCTATTTCATGGTTGTCTTCGCAATTTTGGAGACCTTCATCGCCATGACGGGCGAGCAGCTTTTCGTCAATGCGACCGACACCATGGCGCGCAAATTGCGCACCGGTCAGATTGCCAACACGATCACCAAGGAAGATTTTCGTAAGCTGTTCTGTAAGGAAGTTTCTATTCTGGTGACCTGCTCTGACGATGACGGCAAGCTGGCTTCAAAGCTCTACATCGACCTTCGTCAGTTCAATAGTTTCGCGGATATTCCTAAAACTCTACCACTGGTCAAGATGGGCGATTACTACGATCTCAACAGTTCGGTCTTCGGCTTTAAGCCTGGAGGCCCGGGTTCGATCAATATGCTGCGAGTCTATTATCGCTGGCCGGTCATCACCGACCTCATCCGCCCCTATCTGACGAAGATACGTCCTGCCGATAATTCGATGCCCTCCCACTTCCTCATCGTTGCGACCGATGCGTATCGCAACGAGAACTACTAGCGAGCGGAACACGATGAAGGTTACATCCAGATCATCGGACGCAAAGACCGGCGGCGTTTTTCTTCGCTTCGCCCGACATAAGGAGGGTGCCGGGGCAATCGAGTTCGCCATCATCTTTCCGCTGCTCGTATCGCTTTATCTCACCTCATTTGAAATCACGGTCGGGTTCAGCGTCTATAAGCGCGCAACGCGCGCAGCTGGAACCGTCGCCGATATCGTCTCGACCCAGACGAAGATCGACAAGGATTATCTGGCGACCATGAAGGATGTGGCCGCGGCGATCTTCGTACCCTACGGCACCGATGGTTTGAAGCTCAAGATCACCGGCATCAAGATCGACGACAACAAGAAGGCAACCGTTGCGTGGTCTTGGGACCAAGGCGGTGGCCGTCCCTACGCTGTGGGTGCTGCAGTGGATGTACCGGCAAACCTTCTTTCCGTCAGTGACTTTCTGGTCCATTCGGAATTATCGGTGCCGCACAACCTGCTGATGTTCATGCCGACGATGGTGTCGCAGAACTCGACCATCACCATCGGTCGAGATTATTACTTCGCCAAGCGCGAAGGCGAACCAATCGTCTGTCGCGACTGCTGACGCAATGAGCCTCGAGGTGCGACAAGCTCCTTGGGGAGCTGGCACGGAAGTGTAGAAAGTCCGCCTAGCCAAGCTTTCAGCAGGACGTAAGACATGAAAAAAAGCTGCGAGACCTCGAGGTTTCGCAGCTTTTGTTTTTGGGCATCAGAACTTGATTAGGCGGGCATTTCCAGCTTGCGGCTAAAGAAAAGCGCCACGATGGTACAGACCGCGCCGGACAGCAGATAAAGGCCGACGGCGAAGAGGCCGAACTCCGAAGAGAAGCCAAGCGCTACGAGCGGCGCAAAGCCGGCACCGATCAGCCAGGAGATGTCCGACGTCAGAGACGCGCCGGTGTAGCGATACTCTCGGCTGAAGCGGGATGCGAGTGCTCCACCGGCCTGACCGAAGGACAAGCCGAGCAACGAGAAGCCGATCAGCACGAAGAGATACCGGCCGATATCGCCTGAGGCCATCAGGATCGGCGCGACGAAGCTGAAGACACCGATCAGGGACGCGGCAATCACCAGAAGCTTGCGACGGCCGATACGGTCGGCGAGCGCGCCGGACACGACGATCATTCCACCGCCGATGATGGCGCTGATGAACTGAACGAAGAGGAAGTCCGACAGGCGCTGCTGCGTGTGCAGCACGACCCAGCTGATCGGGAAGACGGTAACGAGATGGAACAGAGCGAAGCTTGCCAGCGGAACGAAGGCGCCGGTGATGACGACCCGCGACTGGCTGCGCAGCATCTCGAACATCGGCTTCGGCTCCAGCTCATGCTGGGCCAGCATGGCCTGGAACTCCGGCGTCACGATCATGCGCAGACGGGCAAAGAGTGCCAGAACGTTGAGCGCGAGGGCCACGAAGAACGGGAAGCGCCAGCCCCAGGCAAGAAACTCGGGGTTCGAAAGCTGGGTGACGAAGATGATGAAGAAGGCACTGGCAAGGCCAAATCCCATGGCAGCACCGATCTGCGGCATCATCGCATACCAGCCGCGCTGCTTTTCAGGTGCGTTCATCGCCAGAAGCGAAACCAGACCATCCCAAGCGCCACCAAGACCAAGACCCTGACCAATGCGGAAGGCAGCAAGCAGGAGCGGCGCAATTACACCAACATCGTCATAGGAGGGGAGGAAGCTGATCGCCATCGTCGATCCACACAGGGTGAAGAGGGCGGCTGTCAACTTGACGGCGCGACCGAACTTGCGGTCGATCTGCAGGAAGATGAGCGAACCGATGGGTCGCGCAATGAAGGCGAGCGAAAACACGGCGAAGGAATAGAGGGTGGCCGTCAGTGGGTCCGCAAACGAAAAGAAGACGTAAGGAAACACTAGGACGGACGCGATCGCGTAGACGAAAAAGTCGAAGAACTCGGTCATTCTCGCCAGAATGACAGCCATCGTAATGCGGTCCGGATCGACCGCAACGGGAGCCTGGCCTGAAGGGGCTCCGGAGCCCGGAAAAGTCGAGGCTGTGTCAGTATAGCTCATAATAGTCCCTCCTGCGTATTGCGAACCATGTCCGTAACGCAGGCGGCTCCTCATCCGTTGCGTTACATGCGGCGGATTGTCACACAGCACCCGTCACCCGTCAAACGGAATTGCCTGAAATTGCTTGCCGATGAGGCTCGGATTGGAGTAACTGCTAGGAAGAAGATGATGACATCGCCCAGCTGTCATTGCTGCAGCGCAAAAGGCCGCTGCACCGCGACAAAATTACACATTTATTAAATGACATTTGGCAACTAATCCCGGTCCATACCGAATAATCGAGTTGAAGAACGTGCGCACGATCAAGAAACTTACCACGGCCCTTGCCGGCCTGTCGTCGTTGCTGCTGCTCAGCGGCTGCAACCTCGTCGTCATGAACCCCTCGGGTGACGTCGCCCGCCAGCAGGCTGACCTGATCATCACTGCGACGGTTCTCATGCTGTTGATCATCGTTCCGGTCATCGCGCTGACAATTTTCTTCGCCTGGAAGTATCGCGAAGCCGCCAAGGCCACCGATTACGATCCCGAATGGCACCACTCCACCCGTCTGGAAATGGTCATCTGGTCGGCACCGGTCGCCATCATTCTGATGCTCGGTACCGTGACCTGGATTGCGACCCACCGCCTCGATCCCTATCGTCCGCTCGATCGTATCGACGAGGCGCGCGAAGTGACGGAGGCGGTCAAGCCGCTGACGGTCGAAGTCGTTGCCATGGATTGGAAGTGGCTGTTCTTCTACCCCGAGCTTGGCATCGGCAGTGTCAATGAGTTCGCAGCCCCGGTCGATGTTCCGATCAACTTCAAGATCACCGGCACGACGGCCATGAACTCCTTCTTCGTGCCAGCGCTCGCCGGTCAGATCTACGCCATGGGCGGCATGCAGACCAAGCTTCACGCCGTGATCAACCGCGAAGGCGTCTATGACGGCTTTTCGGCGAACTTCTCCGGCCCCGGCTTCTCGCACATGCGCTTCAAGTTCCATGGCCTGAGCCAGCAAGGCTTCGATCAGTGGGTCGCCAAGGTTAAGGAAGGCGGCAAGCCTTTCGGCCGCATGGAGTATCTGGAATTTGCCAAGCCGAGCGAACGCAACCCGGTCGAATATTTCGCCAATGTCGATCCTCAGCTTTACGACGCCATTCTCAATCGCTGCGTCGAGCCGAACAAGCTGTGCATGCGCGACATGATGCATGTCGACGCCAATGGCGGCGGCGGCAAGGAAGGCATCGATATCGCCAAGGCGCTGAACTCCGTCGTCTGCACCCCGCTTTCGCCTTATGGTGTGGCCACCGGTCCAGGCTCCATGCCTGCTGCCATCGAAGGCCAGACTTTCGAGCCTGCCGCTCTCCCGCAGGTCAAGGCAGAGGCTGTTGCCGCTCCGGGCAATGCCGGCTGAAATTGAAATGATTGTCTGCGGCGCGCTTTCGCGCCGCCCTTAAGATTTGAATCAAGAGGCTAAAATGGTCGCCGCTACCACCGATCAAACGTCGTTCCTGTTCGGGAAGCTGACGTTGGAATCCATTCCGTACCACGAGCCGATCCTCGTCGTCACCTTTCTCGGGGTGGCGATCGGGGGCATCGCCGTGCTCGGTCTCGTCACCTATTTCCGGCTCTGGGGTTATCTCTGGAAGGAATGGTTTACGTCGATCGACCACAAGAAGATCGGTATCATGTACATCATTCTGGCACTCGTCATGCTTCTGCGCGGCTTTGCCGACGCAGTCCTGATGCGTACCCAGCAGGCGATCGCTTCTGGCGGTTCGGAAGGCTACCTACCGCCCCACCATTACGACCAGATCTTTACCGCGCACGGCGTCATCATGATCTTCTTCATGGCCATGCCGATGATCACCGGTCTGATGAACTACGTCGTGCCGTTGCAGATCGGCGCGCGCGACGTGTCTTTCCCCTTCCTCAACAATTTCTCCTTCTGGATGACGACCGCAGGTGCGGTGATCACCATGATCTCGCTCTTCATCGGTGAATATGCCCAGACCGGCTGGCTTGCTTATCCGCCGCTGTCGGGGATCGAGGGAAGTCCCAATGTCGGCGTCGATTATTATATCTGGGGTCTGCAGATCGCAGGTGTGGGAACGACCTTGTCGGGTATCAACCTGATCGTCACCATCATCAAGATGCGCGCCCCTGGCATGACCATGATGCGCCTGCCGATCTTCGTCTGGACGTCGCTGTGTTCGAACATCCTGATCGTGGCCTCGTTCCCGATCCTGACCGGCACGCTCGCTCTTCTGACGCTCGATCGTTACCTCGGCATGAACTTCTTCACCAATGACCTTGGTGGCAACCCGATGATGTATGTCAACCTCATCTGGATCTGGGGTCACCCGGAAGTCTACATCCTGGTTCTGCCGGCCTTCGGTATCTTCTCGGAAATCGTTGCGACCTTCTCCCAGAAGCGCCTCTTCGGCTACACCTCGATGGTTTACGCGACCGCCGTCATCACCATCCTGGCCTATGTCGTATGGCTGCACCACTTCTTCACCATGGGTTCCGGTGCAAGCGTCAACGCCTTCTTCGGCATCACGACGATGATCATCTCGATCCCCACGGGCGCGAAGATCTTCAACTGGCTCTTCACCATGTATAAGGGCCGCATCAAGTTCGACGTGCCGATGCTCTGGGCGATCGGCTTCATGATCACCTTTGTCATCGGTGGCATGACCGGCGTTCTGCTCGCCGTTCCACCGGCTGACTTCGTACTGCACAACTCGCTGTTCCTGATTGCCCACTTCCACAACACGATCATCGGCGGCGTAGTCTTCGGTGTTCTGGCAGGTATCGTCTACTGGTTCCCGAAGGCCTTCGGCTTCCGTCTCGATCCATTCTGGGGCAAGATGTCCTTCTGGTGCTGGTTTGTCGGCTTCTACGTTGCCTTCATGCCGCTCTACGTGCTCGGCCTGATGGGTGTGACCCGTCGTCTCAGCCAGTTCGAAGACACGTCCTTGCAGATTTGGTTCGTCATCGCTGCTATCGGCGCTGCCATCATTGCCGTCGGTATCGCTTCCTTCCTGTTGTCGATCGTCTTTGGTTACCTGAAGCGCGAACAGCTGCGGGATGTTACGGGCGACCCCTTCGACGGTCGTACGCTGGAATGGTCTACGTCGTCTCCGCCGCCTGCCTACAACTTCGCCTTCACGCCGGTCGTGCATGATGTCGATGCTTGGGCGGACATGAAAAAGCGTGGCGCTGAGCGTCCTGTGGATGGCTTCATCCCGATCCATATGCCGAAGAACACAGGCACGGGCGTGATCATCAGCGCCATCAGCGTTGCCCTTGGCTTCGGTCTGGTGTGGCATATCTGGTGGCTTGCTGCCGCCAGCCTCATCGCGATCATCGCGGTCTCGATTGCTCACACCTTCAACTACAATCGCGACTACTACATTCCGGAAACGGACGTGGCGGAAGTCGAAGCAGCGCGCACCAGGCTGCTGGCAACTCAGGCGTAACTCATGTCTCAAGCACCCGCACAGACCGCCGACAGCGCGGAAAAGCCGGTCTTCTACCTGAAGGAAGACCATCACACGGAAAACGGCACTGCGCTCGGTTTCTGGCTCTATCTGATGAGCGACTGCCTGATCTTCGCGACGCTCTTCGCAACCTATGCCGTCGTCGGTCGCAGCTATGCGGCCGGGCCTTCCGGTGCGGATCTCTTCGATCTCAAGCTCGTTGCGATCAACACCGGCTTCCTGCTCTTCTCGTCCATCACCTATGGCTTTGCCATGCTGGAGGCGCAGAAGAAGAAGGTCAATTCAACGCTGCTCTGGCTCGCCATCACCGGCGTCTTCGGCCTCTGCTTCCTCGGCCTGGAACTCTACGAATTCCATCACCTGATTGAAGAAGGTGCCGGTCCGCATCGTTCTGCGTTCCTGTCTGCTTTCTTCGCGCTGGTCGGTACCCACGGTCTGCACGTCACCTTCGGCGTGATCTGGCTGGTGACGCTGATGGTGCAGGTGAAGAAGTTCGGCCTGCATGCAGAAAACATGCGCCGCCTGACGTGCCTTTCGATGTTCTGGCACTTCCTTGACGTCATCTGGATCGGCGTCTTTTCCTTCGTCTATCTGGTTGGAGTTCTGTGATGAGTTCAAACACACATACACACGACCACGCTCACGGCCATGCCCATGCCCATCATGGGGACGACCATCACCATGAAAGCGGCGAGGATCACGGCTCGTTCAAGAGCTACATGATCGGCTTCATCCTGTCGGTCATCCTTACCGCCATTCCCTTCTGGCTGGTAATGGGCGATGTTCTGGAAAGCCGCACCGCCACTGTGATCATCATCATGGCCTTCGGTGTCGTTCAGGTATTCGTTCACATGATCTACTTCCTGCACATGAACACCAAGTCGCAGGGCGGCTGGACATTCATGTCGCTGCTCTTCACGCTGGTCGTGGTCATGATCGCGCTCGTCGGCTCGCTCTGGGTCATGTACAACATGAACAAGAACATGATGCCGACGATGACGATGGAGCAGATGAAAAATCTGCCCTAACGATCCAGGTGTAAAGAACAAGGTCCGCGCCGATACGAGGCACGGACCATCTCTCCGAGAAGACATTTAACCCCATGAATCGGAGAGCGGATTCATGGGGTTATGTGTTTGAGCATGATGCTCCTGAGGAATTCTTAGATGGCCACCCCAAAGCACAGCAATGACCGGAAGGGCATCCGACCTGCAGCCGTTGTTGTTATTCTCATGACCGTGATCCTGACCGGCCTTTTGCTGGCGCTTGGGACCTGGCAGGTGAAGCGGCTTTCGTGGAAGCTCAACCTCATCGCGCAGGTGGAGGAGAGGGCGCATGCGGCACCTGTGGATGCGCTGGCGCCTTCCGAATGGGGATCTCTGACCGATCCTGCAACCTACGAATATCGTCGCGTCCGCTTGACCGGCATCTTCCGCCACCAGGATGAAGTCCAGGTCTACACGGTTTCGGATCTTGGACCTGGCTACTGGATCCTGACGCCGCTGCAACGCGATGACGGGTCTTTGGTCATCGTCAACCGCGGCTTCGTGCCGAGCGACAAGCGCGATCCGTCAACCCGTCTGGCCAGCGAGTTGCCGGCACGTGTCGAAGTCGTGGGGCTGATGCGAGCGCCTGAAACGGGCGGGCTGTTCCTGCGTACCAACGATCCCGCGAACAATCGCTGGTATTCGCGCAATATCGCGCAGATTGCCGAAGCGAAATCGCTTGGCGCTGTGGCGCCCTTCTACGTCGACGCCGATGCGACGCCCAATCCAGGCGGCTTGCCGATCGGCGGAAAGACCATGCTCACCTTCCCCAACAACCATCTCTCCTATGCGATCACCTGGTACATCCTCGCTGCGATGACCCTGGCAGCTGGCTTTTACGTTACACGCAACCTCAATGCGCCGAAGCGAGATGAAGACGAAGAGGCGGGTGGAACGCCCTAATAAAGCGTTTCCCCTTTTGCTCTCCGGTGGTCTATATATCGCCGTTACACAGCGACAATCATGTCGCGCCTTTCATGGTGAAGCATGGCACGCGCAATTCTGCTCGTTCTCGATTCATTTGGCGTCGGCGGTGCGCCGGATGCCGAACACTACGGAGACCTAGGTGCCAATACACTCGGCCATATTGCCGAGTTCTGTGCCGCAGGCGCAGCGGACAGGGCAGGGGTTAGATCCGGACCACTGAAACTCCCCAACATGTCGGCGCTTGGTCTCCTGGAGATCGCGACGCTTGCAAGCGGGACGCGGCCAGCCGCCATGCCGCCGCCGGAACGGATTTTCGGTCTGCATGGCTGCGCCAACGAAGTCTCAAAGGGTAAGGATACGCCGTCCGGTCATTGGGAAATTGCCGGCACACCTGTGCGCTTCGAGTGGGGTTATTTTCCAACCGAAGGAGATGCCTTCTCTCCGGAGCTTGTCCGTGCGATCTGCGAGAGCGGCAATCTCCCCGGCATCCTTGGCAATTGCCATGCCTCCGGGACGGAGGTCATCGCAAGGCTGGGCGAAGAGCATATCCGTACGGGCAAACCCATTTGCTACACCTCGTCCGACTCTGTCTTTCAGATCGCCGCCCATGAACTCTATTTCGGCCTGGACCGGCTGATTGGGCTCTGCGAAATCGTCCGCAAAATTCTCGATCCGCTGAATATTGGCCGCGTCATCGCGCGCCCTTTTATCGGCGAGACCGCAGCGACATTCGCCCGCACCGGGAACCGACGTGATTTCTCGGTTTTACCGCCAGAGCCGACGCTTCTCGACCGTCTCGTCGAGCGGGACCGCAAGGTGCTTGCGATTGGCAAGATCGGAGATATCTATGCGCATCAAGGCGTGTCGCGGGTCATCAAGGCCAATGGCAACGAGGCCTTGATGGAGGCGACGCTTGAGGCCATGGATGAGGCCCTGAATGGCGACCTCGTCTTCACCAACTTCGTTGATTTCGATATGAATTACGGCCACCGCCGCGATGTTGCAGGTTATGCCGCAGCGCTAGAGGCGTTTGACCAGAGACTACCGGAAATTCACCGCAAGATGCAGCCGGGAGACGTGGCGATCCTCACGGCCGATCATGGCTGCGATCCGACCTGGCGGGGAACCGATCATACGCGCGAACGTGTGCCGATCATGGCTTTCGGTCCAGGTCTTCGCGAAAGAAATATTGGTATCCGCTCTAGCTATGCGGATATCGGCGAGAGCATCGCCTCCCACCTCAGCATACCGTCCGGGCGGCACGGCAGGAGTTTTATGTGACCCATCAATTGTTGAAAGCCGAAATCCATTGCCATCTGGAAGGTGCGGCACCACCCGCGCTCGTCACAGAACAGGCACGTAAATATAATGTCGACACCAGCGCGTTCTTGAAAGACGGCGCCTACGTCTGGAATGATTTTGCCGAGTTCATCCGCTGCTATGACGATGTGGCTCAGGTCTTCAAGACGGAAGAGGATTATGCCGCCCTCGCGGAGGCCTATCTCCTTGAGCTTGCCGGCGAAAACACGATCTATAGCGAGCTGATCATCTCCCCCGACCACGGAAATCGTATCGGGCTTGGCGCAGATGCCTATCTCGCCGGTATTGCCGAAGGGATGCGGCGCGCCAAAGAAAAGACCGGAATAGAGGCCCGCATCATCGTCACTGGCGAGCGCCACTTCGGTCCAGAAAGCGTCATTGCTGCGGCAGAATACGCCGCGCGTGTTCGTCACCCTCTGATCACCGGCTTCAATATGGCAGGCGAAGAGCGCATGGGGCGAGTGGCCGATTACGCGCGCGCCTTCGACATTGCGCGCGATGCGGGGCTCGGGCTCACCATCCATGCCGGCGAGGTCTGCGGCGCTTTCAGCGTTGCCGACGCGCTTGATCTCGTCAAGCCGCAGCGCATCGGCCACGGGGTGCGGGCCATCGAGGATGCCGCAGTTGTCGAGCGTCTGGTAGAACTCGGCACGGTGCTCGAGGTCTGCCCAGGCTCCAATATTGCGCTCAGCGTCTATCCGGATTTTGCAAGCCATCCCCTGAAGCGACTTCGCGATGCCGGCGTTCGCGTTTGCATCAGCTCGGACGATCCACCCTTCTTCGCCACGTCGCTTGCGCAAGAATATGAGATTGCCAGACATGCATTCGGCTTCTCGGATGCAGAGATCAATAGGCTGACGCGAACGGCACTCGAAGCGGCCTTTGTCGACGACGAGACACGAAGCAGTCTTCTTAAACGCTTCGATGCATCGACTGGTGCAGGTGCCTGAAGAAAGCCTAAGGTGCCAGGATCAATCTGGCACCCGCGGTCTTGCGAAAAGCCCGCATTTGGTCGAAGAGAACAAAGATAAAAGCAAAAGGAAAGGCCAGCTTCCATGGACGGCGTAACAGTCATCAATCACCCGCTTGTGCAGCACAAACTCACCTTCATGCGCAAGAAGGAGACTTCCACGGCCGGCTTCAGGCGGTTGCTGCGCGAAATTTCCACGCTGCTGTGCTATGAAGTGACGCGCGACCTGGACCTCACGATGGAGACCATCGAGACGCCCATGGAAACCATCGAGGCTCCGGTTCTGGAAGGCAAGAAGCTGGTATTTGCCTCGATCCTTCGCGCAGGCAATGGCCTTCTTGAAGGGATGCTGGAACTGGTGCCGTCGGCGCGCGTGTCTCATATCGGTGTTTATCGCGATCACGATACGCTGGAGGCTGTCGAATATTACTTCAAGGCCCCGGAAAGCCTGGACGCGCGCTTGATCATCGTCGTCGATCCAATGCTTGCCACCGGCAATTCATCGATCGCGGCGGTTGAAAAGCTGAAGGAGCGTGGCGCAAAGAACATGCGCTTCCTCTGCCTGCTGGCCGCACCGGAAGGCATCAAGAACTTTCGCGAAGCTCATCCGGATGTGCCGATCTATACAGCTGCGATCGATCGCAAGCTCAACGAGAAGGGCTATATCGTGCCAGGTCTCGGCGACGCGGGCGACCGCATGTACGGAACGAAGTAAGCGTTTCAGCTTTTCGCTGCGCATTGAAAAGCCCGCCGTCGGAAACGACTGGCGGGCTTCTTCATTCCGGTGCCGTGATGCTTGTGAGGCCTTGCCACAGCGGCTTCAAAACTTGGTATTCGATGCATGCATTGAAAAGGCGCGGTCAGGAATTCCTGCCGCGCCATTTTCATTAGGCGTTGTTTTCGTTGATCAGTCGCTTCAGAAGCTCGACTTCATGGCCAAGCTTGCTATCGCCCGAGATCAACTCCTCGATCTTACGCACTGCGTGCAGCACCGTCGTGTGATCGCGCCCGCCGAAACGGCGACCGATTTCGGGGAAGGAGCGTGGGGTCAGCATCTTGGCAAGATACATGGCCACCTGGCGCGGCTTGACGATGACGCGTGTCCGGCGATTGGAAACCAGTTCCTGGCGCGAGACATTGTAGTGGCGCGCGACGATCCGCTGAATGTCTTCGATGCGTACGCGCTTGGCTTCACCAGCGCCAACCAGATGGGCAAGCAGTTCG
Source organism: Agrobacterium larrymoorei (assembly GCF_037722385.1). GTDB lineage: Bacteria > Pseudomonadota > Alphaproteobacteria > Rhizobiales > Rhizobiaceae > Agrobacterium > Agrobacterium larrymoorei_C. The sequence continues at coordinate 74,062 of NZ_JBBKAQ010000011.1, read as the reverse complement.
TCCACGCGCTCGACCGACAGGTTGGGCTCGAAGGAGCGACGGAAGATCAGCTGGTTGAAGGCGCCTTCCAGTTCACGGCCGCTGGCGGTGACGCTGCGCGCCACATGCGAGACGATGTCCTCGCCGATGTCGAAGCTCGGGTCTTCCTGACGTGCAACTGCAATACGCTGCTTCAGCATCTCGTAGCGCATGTCATAATCGGGACCTTCGATCTCGATTGCCATGCCGCCCTGTAGACGCGAACGGACGCGTGGATCGAGCGATTCCAACTCCCAAGGCGCGCGGTCTGCCGCAACCACGACCTGCTTGGCACTGTCGAGCAGCATGTTCAGCAGATGACAGAATTCGTGCTGGATCATCTTGCCCTGCAGGAACTGCATGTCGTCGATGATCAGAAGGTCGATATTGCGCAACGTGTCTTTAAGCGTCAGCGCGTCATTGTCGCGGATGGCGGTGGCAAAGCGCCACATGAAATATTCTGCTGTCAGATAGACGACGCGTGGATTGCGCGGGCTATCGACCGCGGCATTGGCAATCGCTTGCAGAAGATGTGTCTTCCCAAGGCCGACACCGGCATGGATAAAGAGCGGATTGAAACGCACGGCACCGGCGCCGGCTTCTGCGATCGTCTTTGCGGCCGCCAGCGCCACGCGGTTCGACGAGCCTTCCACGAAAGTGTCGAAGGTGAAGCGGGTATCGAGCGGCGAGCCGAATAGCGGACCCGACCCCGACGCGCGCGGTGCCATGGTCGGTGCGGACGAACCCGGCTGGCTTGCAGCGCTGGTCATCTGCGGCGGAATGAAGGGCTTGGCGCGCTGTGCGGACGGTGCCACATCCTGGACTGGCTGAGCTCTGTCATCGGTCGCGACAGCGCGGACCGGACGGCTGGCCGAACGCACCAGAATCTCGACCTTCAGGACATTGGGGTCCTCGGCCTGCACCAGCGTCGTCATCAGATCGATATAGCGGTTGTTGATCCAGGATTTCAAAAACGTCGTTGGAACGGTAAAGCGCACGACGCTCTTCGACATCGAGTGCAGCTTCAGCCGCGCGAACCAGCTTGCATAGACTTCAGGGCCGACTTGCGCCTTCAGTCGCGCGCTAAAGCGCTCGAACAGCGCGTCGTTCTTCATATCCAATGTATTCCCCGCCGCATCATTGCAAACTGCATCACAAGCGTTCTGTGTGCGGTCCCCGTTTGCCACCGCACCCATTGCCAAATTCAATTGCATTACTGCCGCCTTTCAAATTGCCAATCATAGCCTGACAGAGCTCAAAGCCCCGCCAGAGATGCCCCTCTTACTGTCCCCGTAAAGATGGCCCCTCGAAAACCATCCTGAAGCGCAAGGCTTCAACCGCGAGCCGGCTATCCCACTAACCTCTCCATCATGAAGAGGCATGCTACTCTTAACGCATACTCTCACACACAACTCGGACACTCGTCTTCAAGACATGCGTGCATGTTTCCACAACCTGCCAGGTTGCAGCCGAACACACTCAGTGGCTTGAAAACACGGGTCCGAACAGAACCCGTCCGCAAGGAGCTGACGCCTTCGAACTTTGTTTCGAGATAGCTTGTGGATAGATATCCGCGCCCCTTGTCGAGATGCATTTAGGCAGGATCGCATACCGAGATCAATGGCGTTTTTTCTGTGGTTCAGCCGATCTGCCATTGACTCGTTGGAGCCGTTTTGCATCGACGACGGCCCTGTCTGGAGAATCGCTTATGAATCAATGAGATTCATTTTCACGCTATTTTCGAGGCCGATTTTGGCAGAAAAATAAAAAAATTCTTGACTCAAGATTGTGGCCGCCTTCCGCCACGGAAGGACAAGGCCTCATTGAAAGACCTTCCGTAAGTAACTGAAATTAAATGATTATTTACGTCACGCATTTGACGCGTAAATGTCATGCTGTCTGTGAAAGTGTTAACAGGCGGTTAGAATCGGAAAAAGCCCGGCCAAATGGCCAGGCTTTTTTAATCACAATATTGTCTTAGCCGGATTAGGCCGAAAGAGCCTTCACGCGCTGCGCGAGACGAGAAACCTTGCGCGATGCGGTGTTGAAATGCATGACGCCCTTCGTAGCGGCGCGCTGGATCTCAGGCTGTGCAGCCTTGAGGGCTTCGGTCGCAACAGCGAGATCGCCAGTTGCCAGGGCCTCTTCGACCTTGCGAATGAAACCGCGGACGCGCGAACGGCGAGCCTTGTTGACTGCGGTACGGCGAGCGATCTTGCGAGTCGCCTTTTTCGCCGAAGTTGTATTGGCCATGTATGCCTCTCTTCGAATTCAAACCAAAATCCGCAACCACAGGATAGGGTCGTTCGAAGACCTCATGTTCCAAAATTGCGGGAGTAACTGGGACAAGCCGGATGACTTTCCCTAACCGTGGGCGGGCATATAACCCTAAAGCCGCTGCCCGTCAACGCGTTTTGCGCAAAAACACCGAGATTCAGACTTCCGGCTGGCAGAGGCTTTGCGGTGCCGCTGCCTACTTGTTCTGGAACAGCGGCTTTCTCTTTTCAGTGAACGCCTCCATCCCCTCTTTCTGGTCGTCCGTAGAAAAAAGCGACTGGAACAGGCGGCGCTCGAACCGCAAACCCTCGGACAACGAAACCTCGAAGGAGCGGTTGACGCTCTCCTTGGCCATCAGCACCGAGGCTCGCGATAGGGACGCAATGAGACCAGCCGCCTCGACCGCCTCGTCCAGCAGTCTTTCGGATGTCACGATGCGCGAGACGAGACCGGCACGCTCCGCTTCAGCAGCATCCATCTTGCGTCCCGTCAGCACGAGGTCCATGGCCTTCGCCTTGCCGACGGCGCGGGTCAGCCTTTGCGAGCCGCCCATGCCGGGAATGATGCCGAGCGTGATTTCGGGCTGGCCGAACTTCGCGGTATCGGAGGCGATGATGAAATCGCACATCATGGCAAGCTCGCAGCCACCACCCAGCGCAAAGCCTGAGACGGCGGCAATCACCGGCTTGCGGCTTGCCGCCACATCGTCCCATCCGCCCAGAAAGTCGCCAAGATAAGCGTCGACGAAATTCAATGTGCTCATCTCCTTGATGTCAGCACCTGCAGCGAACGCCTTCTCCGATCCGGTGATGACGATAGCACCGATGGAGTCATCCGAAGAAAAAGCCGAGAGAATATGACGCAGCTCTTTCAGGAGTGTGGAGTTCAACGCATTGAGTGCCTTGGGACGGTTGAGCGTCACGATGCCGACAGCATCGCGCTTCTCTACGATGATGGTCTCGTAATCCATGGCCCTTGTCCTCTCCGTTACTTCTGGCAGGCCGCACAATAGAATGTAGAGCGCCCGCTCTGGGTGACCCTTTCGACCGTACCCCCGCAACCCTGGAAGCGGCAAGCATGACCTTCGCGATCATAAACCGAAAAGGAGTGCTGAAAGTATCCAAGAGAACCGTCGGTCTGAATATGATCGCGCAGTGACGAACCGCCAGCGGCAATTGCATCTGCAATCACCTTCCGAATGTGCTGCGTCAGCTCCTCCAGCAAGGGTTTTGGCTTTCCCTTTTTGGTGACGAGCGTGGACGCTGCACGAAGTGGAGAAAGGTGTGAGCGCCACAGCGCTTCGCACACATAGATATTGCCAAGACCGGCAATGACCTTCTGATCGAGAAGAGCGCCTTTCAGCGGCTGCGTTTTTCCTTGAAAGCGCTCTGCGAGATAATCGGCGCTCAGTTCATTTCCAGTCGGCTCAGGCCCAAGGCCGGCAAAGGCGGGATAAAGGTCGATATCGGCGCGGCGCACCAGATGCATGAAGCCGAAGCGGCGCGGGTCATTATAGATGATACGGGTCTTGTCCGCGCCGCGCGTCAGATGAAAAATCACATGGTCGTGCTTGCCATCCTTTGAGCGTGGATGGTGAAACTCGCCCGGAACCTCGCCACGCATTTCGGCTTCCTCGTTTCCGCTTTCGATGCGAAACGAACCGGACATGCCAAGATGCGAGACGATGGTGAGCCCGTTATTGAGTTCGATCAGCAGATATTTTGCCCGGCGTCCGAGCGACAGGATTTCGCAACCTTCCACGAGTTCGGCAAATCCCTCCGGAAACGGAAAACGCAAATCCGGGCGGGTGAGGACGAGTCGTTCTATCCGCGCGCTCTCCATGACGGGTGCTAGGCCGCGTCGAACGGTTTCCACTTCTGGCAATTCGGGCATGGCACTCTCTTAGCGTCTGTTTATCGTGGCGACCTTGTGGTCTATAGACGGCACACATACATGGCGTAGGCCATATCTATGTTGCAACAGATAGCGCTGCAGAGCCGTTTCCGCTATGTGTTGATTTAAAGAGTTAGAGTGGTCTGAGTGAGCCTTAGAGAGCGCAATGCGCTCTCGCCGCAATTGAAGAATGGAGACTGATCATGACCGAAGCCCGCACGACAGCCGAAGGCGGTATGGAAACCTCCTATGGCTTCCGTCAGGTCAATGAGGGCCAGAAGCAGGGCATGGTCAATGATGTCTTCCACAAGGTTGCCAAGCGCTACGACATCATGAATGACGTGATGTCGGCGGGCCTTCACCGTGTCTGGAAAGACGCGATGATCGGCGCCTTGTCGCCTCGCAAGGACCCATCCTATAAGGTTCTCGATGTGGCAGGCGGCACCGGCGATATCGCCTTTCGTATCGTGGAGGCTTCCAACCGTCTGGCACACGCCACGGTTCTCGATATTAACGGCTCTATGCTGGGCGTCGGTGAAGAGCGGGCAGCGAAAAAAGGCCTGACGGAAAATCTGACCTTCGTCGAAGCCAATGCCGAGGAACTGCCTTTCGAGGCCAACAGCTTTGACGCCTATACGATCGCATTTGGCATTCGCAATGTGCCGCGTATCGATGTGGCGCTCTCGGAAGCGTATCGTGTGCTCAAACGCGGTGGCCGTCTTCTTGTTCTGGAATTTTCAGAAGTGGAGATGCCGCTCCTCGACAAGGTCTATGATGCCTGGTCCTTCAACGCTATTCCGCAATTCGGCAAAATGATCACCGGCGACGCAGAACCATACCAGTATCTCGTCGAGTCGATCCGCAAATTCCCCCGGCAGGATGATTTTGCCGCGATGATCCGCACCGCTGGCTTCTCACGCGTCAGCTACACCAACTACACTGGCGGAATTGCCGCGCTGCATTCCGGCTGGAAGCTCTGATCGATGGCATTTCCAGGACATAGCAGGGCATTCGCATGAGCACGCTTGGCGCTTATTTTCGTCTCGCCAAGGTGGGCTGGGTTCTCGTCCGCGAGGGTGTGGTTCTGGCGCTCCCCGCAGAAGGGCTGCCTGCTTCGGCTAAATTCGTCAAAGGCCTGCTGAAGCCGCTCGCGCGCAACACGGCATTGAGAAGCGGGCGCAGCGACCGTCTTTCCAAGGCGGTCAGCCGGCTTGGCCCGTCCTATGTGAAGATGGGCCAATTTCTGGCGACGCGTCCGGATGTGGTCGGCGCTGACTTTGCCGAAGATCTCGCCGGTCTGCAGGACCGCATGGATTTCTTCCCGGCTGCTGCCGCCAAGGCCAATATCGAAGGCTCTCTCGGGCGTCCGATTTCCGAGCTTTACGTGGAGTTTGGCGACCCGATTGCCGCAGCCTCTATTGCCCAGGTTCACCCGGCCGTTATCGATACGCCGTCGGGCCGCAAGAAAGTCGCGGTCAAGGTCATCCGCCCGGGCGTGCGCCAGCGCTTCCAGGACGATCTGGAAGCCATGTATCTGGTGGCCGATTTGCAGCAGCGTTTCGTTCGCTCCGCCCGGCGGCTGAGACCCGTCGAAGTCACCAAGACGTTGGAGCAGACGACCAAGATCGAGATGGATCTTCGCCTTGAGGCAGCCGCTCTCTCCGAGCTTGCGGAAAACACGCAAGGCGATCCCGGTTTCCGCGTGCCGCAAGTGGACTGGGAGCGCACCGGCCGCGACGTCGTCACCATGGAGTGGATCGACGGCATCAAGATGTCGGACACGGAAGCGCTTAAAGCAGCCGGCCACGATCTGAATACGCTCGCCGATACGCTGATCCAGTCTTTCCTGCGCCATACGCTGCGCGACGGTTTCTTCCACGCCGATATGCATCCCGGCAACCTCTTCGTCGATCCAAAGGGGATCATCGTTGCGGTGGACATGGGAATTGCCGGACGGTTGGGCAAAAAGGAACGCCGCTTCCTGGCTGAAATCCTCTATGGCTTCATCACCCGCGACTATATGCGCGTGGCGGAAGTGCATTTCGAGGCAGGCTATGTGCCTGCTCATCATGACATGGCAAGCTTCGCCCAGGCGATCCGCGCTATCGGCGAGCCGATCCACGGACAGCCGGCCGAAACCATTTCCATGGGCAAGCTCCTGACGCTGCTCTTCGAAGTCACCGAACTTTTCGACATGGAAACGCGCCCCGAACTGGTCATGCTGCAAAAGACCATGGTTGTCGTCGAAGGCGTCTCGCGCATCCTCAACCCGCGCTTCAACATGTGGAAGGCGGCAGACCCCGTCGTCAGCGGCTGGATCCGCGACAATCTCGGGCCGAAGCGAATCGTTACCGATCTGAAGGACGGCGTGAAGGCCGCAATTAAGCTGGCGGAAGCGGCGCCCGAGATTGCCGCAAAGACCGAAAAGCTGCATTCAGACCTGATGTATATGAGCGAAAACGGCCTGCGCTTCGATGAGCGAACGGCCGAAGCCATCGGCAAGTCAGAAGCGCGTCACACGCGCTGGGGCCGTTTGGCACTTTGGGTGATTGCCGTGACGCTGATCTACATCGCGTTCAGGATCAGTTGATCCGCTCTCTACGGTTGTTGCTCCTAGGGGGGCCCGGAGAGCGGACCTCATGCGAGATCGGCGACCACCGAATCCAGGATCAGCATGCCAGACGGCGTGCATCGAACGCGGGAATTTCCAAGCCGCTCAAGAAAGCCGTGTTCCAGTAAAACGGCCTCACGATCCGGATCGAGATCGCGGCCGGAGAATTCGCTCCAGCGGGCGAGATCGACGCCTTCGCGAAGCCGCAGTCCCATCAAAAGCAACTCGTCGGCCTGTTCGTCGACCCCCAGCATCTCCTGATCCACCATGCCATGGCCGTCGCGTTCGACGGCTTGCAGCCACGTTTCTGGATGCCGCTCCGTGGCGGTTGCGAGCTTGGAACCGCCCTTCGTGAGACGTCCATGGGCGCCGGGGCCGATCCCCGCATAGTCGCCGTAACGCCAGTAGGTGAGGTTATGGCGGCTTTCCGCTCCCGGGCGGGCATGATTGGAGACCTCATAGGCGGGAAGCCCATGTCGAGCGGTAATCTCTTGCGTCGCCTCATAAAGGACAGCCGATTGCTCGCCGTCCGGAACGATCAACTTGCCCGCCTTGTGGAGTCCGTAGAAGGCCGTGCCTTCCTCGATCGTCAGCTGGTAGAGCGACAGGTGATCGACCGCATAAGAGATGGCCTCTTCGAGCTCCTTTTCCCACTCCTCGACAGTCTGATTGGGGCGGGCATAGATGAGATCGAAGGACATGCGCGGGAAGATTTCGCGCGCCAAGCGAATGGCTTTCAGTGCGTCGGCAACATCATGCAGCCGACCTAGGAACTTGAGGTCCCGGTCATTCAGCGCCTGCACACCCATGGAAACACGGTTGATGCCAGCAGCCCGATAGCCGCGGAACCGCTCGGCTTCCACGCTGGAGGGATTGGCCTCCATGGTAATCTCGATGCCGTCCGGCACCCGCCAATGGCGGGCGATGCCATCGAGGATGGCACCAACTGTCTGCGGGTCCATCAGCGATGGCGTGCCGCCGCCCATGAAAATGCTGGTGACGACCTTGGGGCCGCTTAAGCGCCGCATCGTTTCCATCTCGCGAAGGAAGGCGGCGACAAAGCGCTCTTGATCCACCGGCTGGTGGCGGACATGGCTGTTGAAATCGCAATAGGGACACTTGGCCGCACAGAAGGGCCAGTGGACATAGATGCCGAAGCCAGGCTCGCCCGTATCCGGCAGAAGGTCCGCATATCCGGACGGATGTGCGCCGGGCGCAGAAGAAAAGCCGCTCCCGGTCATGATAATGCTCATGCCTCCAGGCAGGTTTCGACGAAAGTCTTGAAGGCGCGCGCGCGATGCGACAGTGCGGTCGCATCACCCTGGCGCCAGCCATGCTTCTCATCTGACGACATTTCACCGAAGCTTGTCGTATATCTTTCCGGCTGGAAAATCGGGTCGTAGCCGAAACCGCTCGTGCCGCGCGGCGGCCAGACGATGGTGCCTTCTACCTCGCCACGGAAGAACTCGGTATGGCCGTCAGGCCAGGCCAGGCACAGCACGCTGACGAAGCGGCCCGTGCGCTGCTGAGATGTCGTTGCGCCGCGCTCTTGCAGTGCGTCTTCCACCTTTTGCATTGCCATGGCAAAATCGCGTGTGCCGTTGCCCGTCTCCGCCCAGTCAGCAGTATAAACGCCGGGTGCGCCATCCAGCGCGTCGACGACCAAGCCGGAATCGTCGGACAAGGCCGGCATGCCGGATGCCTTGGCCGAAGCAAGAGCCTTGATCGCAGCATTTTCTTCGAAGGTTGTACCGGTTTCGGCCGGCTCCTCGAAATTCAACTCAGCGGCTGATTTTGCCGAAAAGCCAAGCGGTCCGATCAGTTCAGCGATCTCGGCGATCTTGCCCTTGTTATGGCTGGCAACGACGATGGTTTTGGTGTCAAGCTTGCGCATGGTCCGTGTCCCGTTCCGCCCGGTTCAGGCGATGGCCTGTTTCTGCATCTCGACAAGCTCGGCGCAGCCGGTCTTGGCTAGGCCTAGCAGCGTCAGGAACTCGTCTTCCGAAAAGGGCTTGCCCTCGGCGGTACCCTGAATTTCGACGATGCCGCCGGAGCCGGTGATGACGAAATTGGCGTCGGTCTCGGCAGAGGAGTCTTCCAGATAATCGAGGTCGATCACTGGCTGATTGGCGAATATGCCGCAAGAGATCGCGGCGATATGGTCCTTCAGTACTTTTTCGACCTTCAGCATGTTGCGGCTTTCCATCCACTTCAGGCAGTCGTGGAGTGCAATCCACGCACCGGTAATGGAGGCTGTACGCGTGCCGCCATCGGCCTGAATGACGTCGCAGTCGACGCTGATCTGGCGTTCGCCAAGCGCCTGCAGATCGACGACTGCACGCAGCGAACGGCCGATGAGACGCTGGATTTCCTGCGTTCTGCCGCCCTGCTTGCCGGACGAGGCTTCGCGCTTCATGCGTTCGTTGGTGGAGCGCGGAAGCATGCCATATTCGGCGGTGACCCAACCCTTTCCGCTATTGCGCAGCCATGGCGGTGTCTTGTCTTCGAGGCTTGCCGTGACCAGAACATGCGTATCGCCAAACTTGACGAGACAGGAGCCTTCGGCATGCTTGGAGAAGTTGCGCTCGAAGGAGACCTTGCGCATCTGGTCGGTTTTTCTGCCTGAAGGCCGCATATCGTTTCTCTCCGTCTCTTAAAACCTGTCGCGATTTTTCAAATCCGCTCCATAGGCTTTAAGTCCTCGTTTTTGCGCATGTCGTTTTCGCAAAACCGCTTCGCACTTTTGCGCGACATGCCCTACTTCCCGCCTTCTAAGGTCAGGACGACGCTTTTGCAAAGGAAAAGCGGAAGACCAGAGCATGGAGCGGAATTTCCATTTTCACTTGGAAGACCGAGTGACTATATTCAAGACAGTCTTAACAGCTTCGGGAAGAACGGGCGGCATGGGTATAACTCCTCCCATTGGCAAAGAGCCGGGTGCGCTTCTGGACGATCGTTCACGCGAAATCTTCAGGCGCATTGTGGAAGGCTATCTGGAAACCGGCGAGCCGCTCGGCTCGCGCAGCCTGTCGCGCCTGCTTCCCATGTCGCTGTCGCCCGCTTCCGTGCGCAATGTGATGAGCGATCTGGAAGAGCTTGGCCTTATCTATTCGCCGCATGTGAGCGCCGGACGTCTGCCCACCCAGACCGGCCTGCGCTTCTTCGTCGATGCCTTCATGCAGGTGGGCGAACTCCCCGAAGCCGAGCGCGCCAATATCGATCGTCATATCGGCCCGATCTCTGGTCGCGAACAGTCGCTCGAAGGTTTGCTGTACGGCGCAAGCAGCATGCTATCCGGCATGTCGCGCGGGGCAGGGCTGGTATTGACCGCCAAGAATGATGCCGTGCTCAAACACGTGGAGTTCATTCGGCTTGAGCCCACCAAAGGCCTTGCCATTCTGGTCGGTGATCACAATCAGGTCGAAAACCGCATCATCGAACTGCCGGCCGGTATTACCTCTTCGCAACTCACGGAAGCCGCCAACTTCATCAATGCGCATCTCGCCGGTCAGACGCTGCCAGAACTCAGAAGCCAGATAGCGCGGCAGAAGAACGAGCTTCAGAGCGCGCTCAGCACGCTGGCTCAGGATCTGGTCGAGCGGGGGCTTGCCGTCTGGTCCGGCGATAATGAGGAAGGCAAGCTCGGTCGTCTCATCGTGCGCGGACGCTCCAATCTTCTCGAGGGTCTTGCCGGCGAAGAGGACATCGATCGCGTTCGTCTTCTCTTCGATGATCTGGAGCGCAAGGAGAACCTGATCGAAATTCTCAATCTGGCGGAGACCGGCTCTGGTGTGCGGATATTCATCGGCTCGGAGAACAAGCTGTTTTCGCTTTCGGGTTCCTCATTGATCGTCGCGCCCTACAAGGACGATGAGAACCGGGTTGTCGGTGCTGTCGGCGTTATTGGTCCGACGCGGCTCAACTATTCCCGCATTGTGCCGATGGTGGATTACACCGCCCAGATCATGGCGCGGCTCTCGACCAAACGGCGCTAATTGCGAAGGTTGCTTGAAAAGCCACTCCTTTTTCCCGTAAGCCTTGATTTTTGCATGGCAAAGCTCGATATCGGGCTCAATCTCATTGCAAGCTACAATACACATGTAATCTGGAGAACGTCATGACTGATGACACCAATAAGACCGGACCTGAAGCGGGCGCTGCCGACGAGGCAGTGGAAGCGGCGACGGCGGAAAATACGGTGCCGGAGCAGGCAGAACCCGATCCGATGGATGTGCTCAAAGCCGAGAATGCTGATCTCCGGGACAAATTTCTGCGCCTCGCCGCTGAAATGGACAATCTTCGTCGTCGCACTGAACGCGACGTGAAGGATGCCAAGGCCTATTCGGTTGCCGGCTTTGCCCGCGACATGCTGGCCGTCTCGGACAATCTTCGCCGCGCCCTGGACACCATTCCGCAAGAGCTGAAGGCAAGTGCCGAAGCCAATATCAAGGGCCTGATCGAAGGCGTCGACATGACCGAGCGCTCCATGCTCTCGGCGCTTGAGCGTCACGGCGTTAAGAAGATCGATGCTGAAGGCCAGAAGTTCGATCCGAACTTCCATCAGGCCATGTTCGAAATCCCGAACACGACGGTTCCGAACAATACCGTCGTTCAGGTGGTGCAGGCTGGCTTCACCATTGGTGACCGCGTTCTGCGTCCGGCCATGGTCGGCGTCGCCAAGGGCGGCCCAAAGGTGGAAGCGCCTGCAGGTGCCGAGCCCGGCACGAGCGGTCTCAATGAGAAAGACGCTTAAGCGTTTTCTTCGCCTTCAACGGGTTGAATAAAGCAGAGGCCCGGGTATCGCATCGATACCCGGGCCTCTGCTTTATGGTCTGAATAATAGAACGGCGGTTTCCGTGAAGCCTGCTTCGGCGTTCAGGCGGCGTTCACCTGCTCTTGGTTAAGAAAGGTATAGATCGCCGTATCGGATTCCGTCGCACGCAATTTGGCTACCAGCTCCGGGTCGCGCAGAACGCGGGCAATTCGTGACAGCGCCTTCAGGTGGTCAGCACCGGCACCTTCCGGTGCAAGCAGAAGAAACACGAGATCGACCGGCTGGTCGTCGAGTGCTTCAAAATCGACTGGCGTTTCAAGACGCGCGAAGACGCCGGTAATGGAAGAAATGCTGCTGAGCTTTCCGTGGGGAATGGCAATGCCGTGGCCGACGCCGGTGGAGCCGAGCCGCTCACGCTGCAAGATGACGTCGAATACGTCCCGCTCGGAAACCCCGGTGATACGGGATGCCTTTGCTGCCAGTTCCTGAAGGAGTTGCTTCTTGGAATTGACCTTTAGCGCGGGAATAATCGCATCTTGGTGCAGCAAATCTGCCAATGCCATTTCTTTTTCCTTCATGCCATCGAGACGAACCGGGGGGCGCTTAAGAACGCCTCCCGGGTCTTTAGACTTCAGCTTTTTATCATCGCCACATCGACCCAGCCGATGTTTCCATCGTTGCGACGGTAGACGATGTTGAGTTCCTTCGACGGGCTGCGGAACAGCAGAACTGGCTCATCGGTCATATCGAGAGCCATGACTGCGCTTGCAACCGTCATGGTTTTGATCTGTTTGGAAGTCTCGGCCACGATCGTTGGCGCGAAATCTTCCGCGATTTCCTCATCCTCATCCGGGACTGCATCCATCACGCGGTAGGCGACTTCCTCATCGATCCCCTTGGAGGCTGAGCCGTTATGGTGATCCTTGAGCCTGCGCTTGTAACGACGCAGGCGCTTTTCAATGCGCTCTGCCGCCGCGTCGAAGCTGGCTTGCGGATCGTTGGCCTGTCCTGCCGCGTGCAGAACGACCCCAGTATCGAGGTGGATCTTGCAATCCGCAGCAAAAAGCTGGCCGGACTTCGCGACCGTCACTTGGCCGGAATACCCCCCATCGAAGTATTTGGTAACGGCTTGGCTTATATTGTCCTCGATCTTTTGACGGAAAGACTCGCCCACATCCATATGTTTACCAGATACACGCACACTCATGGAATTTTTCCTTTTTCAGTGATTTGCGTATACCAGCTTACGTCAAGCTGAGCGCTCATCCAAGCGTTTCGCGACCTCTTTCGTGCCTTTGCAGACGAATGCCGCCAACCGTTGAACGCAACTCCCTCTTCAGACCCCCGCCCTGTCTGCGGCGAGCTTCTAGCCTTGTCGGCATGGCAAGTCAATTGGCAATCTTAAGTATTTGTAAACTATAATAAAACGCCTTACGCCGATGCCGTGCGGGCCATCGCCTTTTTCTCTCTGCGGCGCTGCACAGAGGAGGGAATGTTCATCGCTTCACGATATTTTGCGACAGTCCGTCGCGCCAGATCGATGCCGCTTTTCTTCAGTTGATCGACGATATCGTCGTCGGAAAGAACGGAGTTGGATGCTTCCTGCGCGATCATCGTGCGGATGCGGTGACGCACCGCCTCGGCCGAATGGTTGTCGCCACCTTCCGACGAGCCGATCGATACGCTGAAGAAATACTTGAGTTCGAACACGCCGCGCGGTGTCAGCATATATTTGCGCGATGTAACGCGGCTCACCGTCGATTCATGCATCTTGATGGCATCGGCAACCTGCTTCAGGTTGAGGGGGCGCAAGTGATCCACACCATGCAGCAGAAACGCATCCTGCTGGCGCACGATTTCGCTCGCCACCTTCATGATCGTTCTCGCGCGCTGGTCCAGGCTGCGCGTCAGCCAGTTGGCCGTCTGCATGCAAGTGGAGAGAAATTCACCGTCTTCGCCCGCGCGCGGCTTTAGCTTGGACACCTGCGCGAAGTAGCTGTGATTGACCAGGACACGCGGAAGCGTGTCCGGATTGAGGTCTATCAGCCAGCTGCCATCGGTCGAGGGATGGACGATGACATCGGGTATGATGGTCTCGCACGAACCCGTCTCGAAGCCGGCACCGGGACGCGGATTGAGACCGCGGATTTCATTCAGCATGTCGAGAAGGTCGTCTTCATCCACCCCACACAGCTTTTTGAGCGTGGCGAAATCGCGTTTGGCCAGAAGATCGAGATTGCCGACGAAAGCACGCATCGCCGGGTCCAGCCTGTCTTTCTGCTGCAGCTGGATCGACAAGCATTCGCTAAGCGAGCGGGCGAACACGCCAGGCGGATCGAAGCTCTGCAGAACGCGCAAAACCGCCTCCACCTCCTTTTCCGATCGCCCGAGCCGATCGGATACATCACTGACCGCATCGGCAGAGATATAGCCTGTCTCGTCGAGATGATCGAGCAGTGCCTCGGCTGTCATGCTGTCTGCGAGATCGTTGAGCGAGAAAGGCACTTGCTGGGCGATGTGATCGCGCAAACTCGGCCTGTGCGCGACGAAATCGTCAAGATCGTAATCGTCGGCAGCTTCAGCCCCAGGCATGGATTTCCATTGGCCGAGAAGCTCCGGTGCGTCGGCCTTGCGACCGCTCTCATCGTCCGGAAAGACATTGGTGAAACTGGTGTCCAGCGCCTCGTTGAGAACAGGGGCGTCATCGCCATACCATTCTGCCGTCTCAGCCGTGGGGGGTGGCTGGATGTTCTCCGCACCTTGAGAACCGCTAATGTCGTCGCTGCTGAATGTTTCGCCAGGCTCGCTGTCATTTGCTGCTATTTCAAGCAGAGGGTTCTTTTCGACTTCCTGGGCGATGAAGCTGACCAGCTCGATATGCGTCATCTGAAGCAGCTGGATCGACTGCATCAGCTGCGGGGTCATCACAAGTGACTGATTTTGACGCAGCAACAGGCTGGCTGACAAGGCCATGGCGGACGCTCGACTCCCAAACACGCCCTGTTTTGAAGAAATTTTTTGTTATCTTGCAAAACAAGGCAAACTTGGCCCAAAAATTGCTTTTTATTTGAGTTTGGTCAAGATCAAGAGTGGTGTCGAGGGGAAGAATCTTCAACAAGATAGCCGCGACGTTACCACCTTCTCGTCAGATCAACCGCACAAGAAGACCTGCGAATTCGGGCCCAAGCCGTTGCGATCCTTCAGTATCGCTCCTGACGCCTTAGGCCCTCGTCTCGCCACATGTCGTTACCGCAAAACGGCTGCACACCTTTGCCCGGACCATGCTTCAGAGGCTGAAGTTGTTCCCGAGATAGAGACGACGAACATCGGCATTGTTGACAATCTCGTCAGCCCGACCGTGGGTCAGAACTTCACCCGCGTGGATAATGTAGGCACGATCAATGAGGCCCAGAGTCTCACGGACATTATGGTCGGTGATCAAAACGCCGATACCGCGTGCCGTCAAGTGGCGCACCAGATTCTGAATATCGCTGACGGAGATAGGATCGACCCCCGCAAAGGGCTCGTCGAGCAGCATGAAGGTCGGATCGGTGGCGAGAGCGCGTGCAATTTCAAGACGGCGGCGCTCGCCGCCGGAAAGGGCAACCGCTGGAGACTTGCGCAACTGCGAGATATGAAACTCTTCAAGCAGCTCGTCCAGCTTGCGGGTTCTCTTCTTCTCGTCCTTCTCATGCACTTCCAGAACGGCAAGAATATTGTCTTCTACAGTCAGGCCACGAAAGATCGACGCTTCCTGCGGAAGATAGCCCACTCCAAGACGCGCGCGGCGATACATGGGCATGCCGGTCACGTCATTGCCGTTGATGGCGATCTTGCCCTCATCCACCGGAACGAGGCCGGTGATCATGTAAAAGCATGTGGTCTTGCCAGCACCGTTCGGCCCAAGAAGTCCGACAGCCTCTCCGCGACGCACCACCAGCGACACGCCGTTGACAACGCGGCGGGTGTTGTAGGTCTTGGTCAGGCCGTGGGCGATCAGGGTGCCTTCATAGCGAGATTTATCACCCGCATTCGCCTCGTCTGTCGACGGACGTGCGGAATCTCTGCCAAGAAGCTTTGAAATCAAAGGCATTTTCACGATGAGCGGCTTACTGCTTTTTCTGCGACTTGGGATCGAGCATGATGCGGACCGGGCCGCCGCAGCTCTCAAGCTTGGCTTCGCCGGTATTCATCAGCACCGTCAGCTTGCAGCCGGTAAACACATTGGTGTCCTGAGACAGCACGACCTGCTTGCCGGACAGCGTGAAGGTTTGCGACGCCATGTCGAACTCGCCATGATCGGCCGTTGCCTTCTGCGTTCCGGATGTCAGATAGACGGAGTTGTCGACGAAAATCTTGTCGATATCGGCATCGCCGCCGGTCACCGATGTTGTTTGCCCGTCACCCTTGTTCTTGTAGAGAACCGTCATCTTGCCGGCCTGCAAAGTGGTCGTTCCCTGAACGACCTTCACATTACCGGTGAAGTAGGCCTTGTGCTCCTGGTCGCGCACTTCAAGCTGATCGCTTTCGATTGCAATCGGCTGGTCGCTGGAAAGCTTCATGCCATCCATCTTGCTGGTGGTGTTCTGAGCAAGAGCCGGTGCGGAAAGACATGCCAGAAGAATGGCAGCCGAAATTCCGGCGATTCTCTTAGAGGGGGCGTTGCGGGAAATCTGCATCATCTGGTCGGGCTCTCACTTGCCTGCGTTCTGAATGGTGGATGCAGCAATACGCGCTCGTACCTGCCCCGAAAATACAATCGTTCTGCCATTATCGGCTATGCGTAGGCTTTCCGCAACAATCGAGCCTTCCTTCGTGGTGATGTCGACCGGCTGGTCGCTCTCCATCGTTCCCGCTTTCAGGTCGACATTGGCAGACTGAAATTTGGCTTTTAGGCCATTGCTCAGATTGATGTCAAAGGGCGCCGTCATTTTCAACTTATTTGTCGCGCGGTCGAAGATGCCTTCCTGCGCTACCACCTGGGCCACAATGTCATTCATCGGCACGGCTGCCAGAACTTTCTCAAGCGTCATCAGGTTCGGCGTCGTCACGTCCTGCAGGGCGCGCTCAGCATTCATCGAGTAATCGAAGCCCTTGTTGTTGCGCCCGGCAAGAGCCGGTTTTTCCATGACGATCTTGCCATCTTCGATCGAGGCACTCTGCAACGACACTTCCGCCGGGAGCCATGTGCGGGCAAGCGACACGCCAATGAAAGCCAGCGAAACAACCGCTGCCGCAATCGGAAGCCCGATCTTGAGCTTTTTGACGCGCGCGGAGTGACGCTTCGCCAGAGCATACGCATCGGGCAGATTATCAGCCACCGCAAATCCCGGTGCCGGTTGATTAAGTCTTTCGAGCATTCGTCAAATCCGGAGGTCTACAGGTACAGCTTAAAGTCGCACACAGACCTTTACATATTCATCTTACGTGTTTGGCACGATGGCCTTGCGCTGCCAATATGGTTTTTATCAGAAAGAGCGCAAGAGCCGGGTGTTTTTTATAAAAACCAGCCGTTGCAACTTCTCGCGCTTGCAAGAGGTCGTCACAAGGTTCATATGCCCGAGGCGAAGTTGAAGCTTAACTGCCGTAAAGCGAAGGTGATTTGATGGACCAGATGGCAATCGCAGACCGCAGGCAGCTGCGCCGCAAGCTCACATTCTGGAGGGTCGCCGCAGTTTTCCTGCTGGTAGCGGCTCTCTTTGCTGTTTATCGCTTCGCTCTCGCAGAGCCGGAATCGAGCGCAAGGCCGCATATCGCCAAGATCGAGATCAGCGGTCTGATCCAGGACGACACCGAACTTCTCGAGCGGCTGCAGAAGATCGCTGACAGCACCAGCGCAAAGGGGCTGATCGTTTCCATTTCTTCGCCGGGCGGTACCACCTATGGCGGCGAGCGCATTTTCAAGGCGATCCGCGCTGTAGCGGAGAAGAAGAAGCCGGTGGTTTCCGATGTCCGCACGCTGGCCGCTTCTGCCGGCTATATGATCGCGACCGCCGGCGACACGATCGTTGCAGGCGACACCTCGATCACCGGCTCCATCGGCGTCATCTTCCAGTATCCGCAGGTCAAGCCGCTGCTCGATAAGCTCGGGGTCTCGCTGCAGGAAATCAAATCTTCGCCGATGAAGGCAGAGCCATCCCCCTTCCATGAGCCGCCGGAAGAATCGAAGGTCATGATCCGCAACATGGTCATGGACAGCTACAACTGGTTCGTCGATCTGGTTGCCGACCGGCGCAAGCTGCCGCGCGACGAGGTTTTGAAGCTTGCCGATGGGTCTATCTTTACAGGCCGTCAGGCAGTCGCAGTCAAGCTGATCGATACGCTCGGCGGCGAAAACGAGATCAAGTCCTATTTCGAAAGTCGCGGGCTGGCCAAGGATTTGCCGATCGTCGAATGGACGGCACCATCCAAGCGCTCGCCCTTTTCCATCTTCAGCGTCGCGGGTCTTGCAAAAATGCTGGGCCTGGATGAATTTCTACCGATTGCAGCACCACGCCAGCTCGGCACCGACAAGTTGTTTCTTGACGGTCTGGTTTCGGTTTGGCAGGTTGATGGCCGATAAAAACCCAATCCTTTCAGGGGGCAACCGTGATTAAGTCTGAACTGGTGCAGATCGTTGCTGCGCGTAACCCGCACCTGTATCACCGTGATGTCGAAAATATCGTCAACGCGGTTCTTGATGAAATCACCGATGCGCTTGCTGCCGGCAATCGTGTCGAACTTCGCGGATTTGGGGCGTTCTCGGTGAAGAACCGACCCTCCCGTTCTGGACGGAACCCGCGCACGGGTGAGTCCGTTTTTGTCGAGGAAAAATGGGTACCCTTCTTCAAGACCGGCAAGGAGCTGCGCGAAAGGCTCAATCCGGGCATGGGCGACGTCGAAGACGAAGATTGAGCGCATTCCCGCTCGACGCTTCTCAATCCGGCGTGACGTTCATCCAGATTGCTTGAAGGCCCCCTAAAGACGGAGTACCTTGAATGTCGAAGAAGATCGTCAACCTGTTGATCCTGGCGCCGCTGGCCATCATCCTGATCGTCCTGTGCGTGGCAAATCGCCAGGATGTGACCCTTGCGCTCAACCCATTCCAGCCGAACGACAGCGTCCTCTCGTTTACTGCTCCTTTCTTTGTTTTTATTTTCCTGTCGACATTGTTCGGCATTTTCCTAGGCTCAGCCGCAACTTGGATTTCGCAAGGCAAGCACCGCAAGCGCGCTCGCCTCGAAGCACGCGAAGCTATCAGGTGGCACGATGAGGCCACGAAGGCGACGGCCAACTCGCAAGCGACAGCGCCGGTGTCACGGCAGCTCGCAGCGAAATAGATAGCTGCTCGCGGTTCTTTGATCTGTCGCGCCGGCGCATCATTGAGCAGCGCCCTTTGATAATCCTCCATTCTAGTGATATGCGCTTTCCAACCGCATCGGGCTCGATATTGCCCATTGTGCAGACTGAGAAATGCGAGTGGCGTGACTGATCGTCGTGCCTTCAGCAAAGAGACGTGGAAAGATCGTCGTTGAAGAAGAAAGACAACCGCCAGGGCGCAAAGCCGCGCGCCGGACAGGACAATCGCTCGGGCAAGCGCGGTGGCAAGCCGCCTCGCCAAAAAGACACGGCGCGCGCGCGCGCTCCCGATTATGTTCGTCCGGCTGCCGCCGCAGCCAAGGAGGGCGCCGCACGTAAGGAAAAGGTGCAGGCCTCCGCTCCAGCTGCTGAAGCAGTTCCGCCACGCCCATTGAAGGAACGCTCCGGCACGCTTCCAACTGAGCAGGTGCCGGTCATCCTCGTGTCTCTCGGTGCCGGCGACTTCCACCTGATCGACAGCGGCAATGGCCTGAAGCTTGAGCAATATGGCGAATATCGCATTGTTCGCCCCGAGGCGCAGGCACTCTGGCGTCCGAGTCTCGCGGAACGCGTTTGGGACAATGCCGACGCAATATTCACCGGCGATACCGATGAAGAAGGCAGCGGTCGCTGGCGCTTTCCCAAGCAGGCGCTGGGGGAGACCTGGCCGCTTTCTCTGCTCGACGTGGATTTCCTTGGCCGCTTTACCGCTTTTCGTCATGTCGGTGTTTTTCCCGAGCAGATCGTCCATTGGGAATGGTTGAAGCAGACCATCGAGAAGGCCGATCGCCCGCTTAAGGTTCTGAACCTGTTCGGCTATACCGGTGTGGCCTCTCTCGTCGCGGCATCCGCTGGAGCGGAAGTCACCCATGTCGACGCCTCGAAAAAGGCGATCGGCTGGGCGCGCGAAAACCAGGCGCTTGCCGGTCTTGAAAATGCGCCTATCCGCTGGATCTGCGAAGACGCCATGAAGTTCATCCTGCGCGAGGAACGCCGCGGCAATAGCTACGATATCATCCTCACCGATCCGCCGAAATTTGGCCGCGGTACCCATGGAGAGGTCTGGGATCTCTACGATCATCTGCCGCTGATGCTGGATGTCTGCCGCGAAATTCTGTCGCCCAAGGCACTCGGTTTCGTGCTGACCGCCTATTCTATCCGCGCCAGCTTCTACTCCATGCACGAGTTGATGCGCGAAACCATGCGCGGCGCCGGCGGCGAGGTGGCCTCCGGCGAACTCGTGATCCGCGAAGCGGGGCTTGACGGCAAGACGCCGGGCCGCGTGCTTTCAACGTCTCTCTTCAGCCGCTGGGTGCCGAAATGAACGATCGCCATGAAAACGGCCCCCGCAGGGTAGGGCAGGTCAAGGAAGTCACCAGCCTTGCCAATCCCATCATCAAGGACATCAAGAACCTTACCCAGAAGAAGGGCCGCGAAGAGAGCGGCACCTTCATG
Organism: Agrobacterium larrymoorei; assembly: GCF_037722385.1. Classification (GTDB taxonomy): domain Bacteria; phylum Pseudomonadota; class Alphaproteobacteria; order Rhizobiales; family Rhizobiaceae; genus Agrobacterium; species Agrobacterium larrymoorei_C. The sequence continues at coordinate 53,696 of NZ_JBBKAQ010000011.1, read as the reverse complement.
GCCGAAGGGCTGAAGCTTGTCATCGATGCGCTGGAACTCGGCTGGACGATCCGCACGCTTGTCTATGCCAAGGCCGCCAAGGGCAAGCCACTGGTCGAGCAGGCTGCGGTGAAGACGGTGGCGTCCGGCGGTCTCGTGCTGGAAGTCAGCGAGAAGGTGATCTCATCCATTACCCGCCGCGACAATCCGCAGATGGTTGTCGGCATCTTCGATCAGAAATGGAAACCGCTTAGAGACATCAGGCCTGCTGCAGGCGAGACCTACGTCGCCCTCGACCGGGTGCGCGACCCTGGAAATCTCGGCACCATCATCCGCACGGCGGATGCAGCCGGTGCCTCTGGCGTGATCCTCGTGGGCGATTGCACCGATCCCTTCTCGCTCGAAACCGTGCGGGCCACCATGGGCTCGGTCTTTGCCATGCCAGTGGCACGCGCCTCGGTGGATGAGTTCCTTGGCTGGAGAAAGAGCGCCGGCGTCAGCGTCGTCGCGACCCATCTTGCCGGCTCGGTAGATTACCGCACGATCGATTACAAGAAGAAGCCGGTCGTGCTTTTGATGGGCAACGAGCAGTCGGGCCTGCCGCCGGAGCTTGCCTCGCAGGCGGACCAGCTTGCCCGGATTCCCCAACAGGGCCGCGCCGACTCTCTCAATCTGGCGATCGCAAGCGCAGTCATGCTGTTTGAAGCGCGTCGACATCTTCTCGAACTTGCGACGGTAAAGTAATGGCCAAGCCCGCTCTCTTTTCAAGACCCGCTCCTGCCATCGCCTTCATTCTCCTGGCAGTACTGGCGGATCAGATCATCAAGGTGCTGGTGGAAAAATATCTGCCTTTGCAGGAGATGGTGCCAGTCATCCCGTTTCTGGCGCTTTACCGCACCTATAATCTCGGCGTCGCCTTCTCCATGCTGTCGGGAATGGAAGGCTGGGCCATCGTGACCATGCGGCTCTTGATCGTCGCCTTCGTCATCTGGCTCTGGCGCAAGACGGATGCAGAACGCACCTTTGCCCATATCGGCTTTGCGCTGATCATCGCCGGTGCAGCCGGCAACATCTTCGACCGTTTTCTCTACGGGCACGTGGTGGATTACATTCTCTTCCACACACAAACCTGGTCCTTTGCGGTGTTCAATCTGGCCGATTCTTTCATAACGATCGGTGCAGGCTGCGTTATCCTAGACGAGTTGTTGCAGGCAAAGGCGGCGCGCAAGAAAAGCTGAGCATCTTTCTCGGATCGACTGCACGAGAAAATTAAACTCACGCAACGTCACTTACGCGGCTAAGTGTCACTGTTCTGTCGTCAAGAAGTGATTTATGACGCCAAGATCAAACGGTGGCGGGGCGATTCTCCATGGTCTCGGAAGTTCTGGAACGCAGCATTGTTGGCACGAGCTTGGGCGGCGCTGTTTTGCCGGCTGCCGAAAAGCGCGAAGCCGACGTCTTCGGCCGTATCGGCTCCCTCGAAACACGGCTTGCAAGAAATGAACGCGAGATCGATGCCGCCCAACAGGTTCGCTTCCGTGTCTTTGTCGAAGAAATGGGGGCGAGGCTTCCGGCAGAGGCAATGCGTCGCGGCCGCGACATCGATGCCTTCGACGCCGTCTGCGACCATCTTCTGGTTCTCGACAATGCTATCGAAGGCGATCCGGAAGATCAGATCGTCGGCACCTATCGCCTTCTCAGGCAGGAAACGGCGCTGGCGAACAAGGGTTTTTACTCGGCAAGCGAATTCGATATCGAGAGCCTCGTCTCGCGCCATCCGGACAAGCGCTTCATGGAACTCGGACGCTCCTGCGTGCTGCCGGAGTATCGCACCAAGCGCACCGTTGAACTTCTCTGGCAGGGGAACTGGGCCTACGCCGTCCGTCACCGCATGGACGCGATGATCGGTTGCGCGTCCTTTCCGGGCATACAGCCGGAGGCGCATGCGTTGGCGCTGTCCTTCCTGCATCATAGCTGCGGCTCCAAGGGTGAATGGCGTGCCAAGGCACTGCCGGAACTCTATCGAGAGATGGATATGATGCCGCTTGAAGCGATCAATCCGCGCCGGGCCCTGAACGCTATGCCGCCGCTGATCAAGGGTTATATGCGTCTTGGCGCCATGTTCGGCGCCGGTGCGGTCGTCGATCATGCCTTCAACACAACGGATGTGCTCGTCATCCTGCCGGTTTCTTCCATTGCCGGCCGCTACATCAATTATTATGGCGGTGACGCAGAGCGCTTCAACGGCTGATACCGTCAGCGCCCTCAAGCTTCCTGTGGGTTCGTCGTTCTGCGTGTTGTTCTTGGAGAGCCGCGCCGGTAGTCTCCGGCTTTGTTTTCCTTAAGCCACAAACAGATACGATCACGCCATTGACGGACGTTCATTCCACCGCATCGCTCATCTCCGAAGAGAGCCGCGCATCGGCAACGCCGATGATGGAGCAGTATATCGAGATCAAGGCGAACAATCCCGGTTCGCTGCTTTTCTATCGCATGGGCGATTTCTACGAGCTGTTCTTCGACGATGCGGCGGAAGCCTCACGCGCGCTCGGCATCACGCTCACCAAACGCGGCCAGCATCTTGGTCAAGATATTCCCATGTGCGGCGTCCCTGTCCATGCGGCGGACGACTATCTGCAAAAGCTGATCATGCGCGGGTACCGCGTCGCCGTCTGCGAACAGGTGGAAGACCCTGCGGAAGCCAAGAAGCGTGGCTCGAAATCTGTCGTCAAGCGCGATGTCGTGCGCCTCGTCACACCGGGGACGCTGACAGAAGAAAAGCTGCTGTCGCCGACTGAATCCAACTACCTCATGGCACTCGCCCGTATTCGCGGCAGTTCGGAAGCACAATTCGCGCTCGCCTGGATCGATATCTCTACCGGCGTTTTTCGGTTGGCGGAGACCACGCTCACACGTTTGCTAGCCGATATCTGGCGCATCGATCCGCGTGAACTGATCGTCGCCGACAGCCTGTTTCATGATGAGGAATTGCGACCAACCTTCGATGTGCTGGGTCGCGTGGCCGTCCCTCAACCTGCCGTCCTGTTTGATAGCGCGACCGCCGAAGGTCGCATCGCGCGCTACTTCAATGTCTCGACGCTCGATGGCTTTGGAGCTTTCTCGCGAGTGGAGCTGGCAGCGGCGGCCGCCGCCGTCGCCTATGTCGAGAAGACCCAGATTGCCGAGCGCCCGCCGCTTGGTGCGCCGGAGCGCGAAAGCTCTGCATCGACGCTGTTCATCGATCCAGCTACCCGCGCCAATCTGGAATTGACCAAGACGCTTGCCGGAGAACGCGACGGATCGCTCTTGCAGGCGATCAACCGCACGGTGACTGGCGGCGGTGCGCGGCTTCTGGCGGAACGGTTGATGTCGCCGCTGACCGATCCTGAACGGATCAATGCCCGTCTCGACGCGGTGGCCTATCTGCTTGACGATGTGTCTCTCAGCGATGGCCTGCGCGACGCGTTGAAACAAGTGGCAGACATGCCGCGCGCACTATCGCGACTGGCGCTCGACCGTGGCGGCCCGCGGGATCTGGGCGCAATCCGCCTGGGACTTTCCGCTGCCGCGATCGTCGGTCGGTTGCTTGATCAGGGACTGTTGCCGGACGAGTTGGCGCAGGCACTTGCCGATCTCAAAGCCTTGCCAGCCTCGCTCGAAGCCATGCTATCGGAGATGTTGGCGGACGACCTGCCGCTTCTCAAGCGCGATGGCGGTTTCGTCCGGGAAGGTTCGAACCCTGAACTCGACGAAGTGCGGGCGCTGCGCGACCAGTCGCGCCGCGTCATTGCCGGGCTGCAACTGCAATATGCAGAAGAGACCGGCATCAAGTCGCTGAAGATCAAGCACAACAATGTGCTCGGCTACTTCATCGAGGTGACGGCGGGCAATGCCGATGTGATGACCGGTAGCGACGAGGCCAAGGCGCGCTTCATTCACCGCCAGACCATGGCAGGCGCCATGCGCTTTACCACCACCGAACTTGCCGATCTGGAAAGCCGCATCGCCAATGCCGCAGCCCAGGCATTGACCATGGAGTTGCAGGCTTTCGACCGGATGGTCCAGGCGGTGGTGGCCGAGGCCGAAGCCATAAAGGCAGGCGCGCTGTCGCTTGCCGCCATAGACGTGGCGACGAGCCTTGCACATCTGGCATCCGAACAGGCCTATTGCCGCCCGGTGGTCGATGGCTCCATGACCTTTGCCATCCGTGGCGGGCGGCACCCGGTTGTCGAGCAGGCGCTGCGCCGTCAGTCCAGCGGGCCTTTCATCGCCAACAACTGCGATCTTTCAGCCTTTAACGGCAATCGCAACGGCGCGATCTGGATGCTGACCGGTCCGAATATGGGCGGTAAGTCTACCTTCCTGCGCCAGAATGCATTGATCGCCATCCTCGCCCAAATCGGGTCGTTCGTTCCGGCAGAGGCTGCCCATATCGGCATTGTCGACCGGCTTTTCTCGCGTGTCGGTGCCTCTGACGATCTTGCCCGTGGCCGCTCCACCTTCATGGTCGAAATGGTCGAGACGGCGGCGATCCTCAATCAGGCGACGGAGCGTTCGCTCGTTATTCTCGATGAGATCGGGCGCGGGACCGCCACTTTCGACGGCTTGTCGATCGCGTGGGCGACGGTGGAGCATCTGCATGAGGTCAATCGCTGCCGCGGCCTTTTCGCCACCCACTTCCATGAACTGACGGTGCTGTCCGAAAAGCTCGGTCGCCTCTCCAACGTCACCATGAAGGTGCGGGAATGGGAAGGCGATGTGATCTTCCTGCACGAGGTCGGACCGGGCGCGGCCGATCGCTCCTATGGCATACAGGTGGCACGGCTTGCGGGGCTTCCTGCCGCGGTTGTCGAACGTGCGCGCGAGGTGCTGAACCAACTCGAAGATGCCGATCGCAAAAACCCGGCAAGCCAGTTGATCGACGATCTGCCGCTCTTTCAGGTCGCGGTGCGGCGCGAAGCGGCGAATGCTGGGGGCAACTCGAAGGTGGACCAGGCGTTGAAGGCGCTGAACCCGGATGAGATGACCCCGCGCGAGGCGCTGGATGCGCTCTACGCGCTCAAGAAACAACTTGGCAACGCTTGATGCGTAGAGTGCCTGTCCATTCGGCCTAAAAATCGCTATAGCGCTGTGCCAGCAGCGCAAGACGCATGGAATGGATATCGGCTCAATGGCCTCTAAGGACCTGGATTTCTCCGCGATACTGGATGTCGCAGCACTGAAGCATGAATGCGATCTCGTCTTTCAAGGCGATGGAAAGCGCGTTTCGGATGTGCGCTCCGACCTTCTTCCGATCTTCAAGAAGGCAAGCAGTGACGGACGTCAGGTGGCGCGCGATCTTCTCGAGTCCGAAGGCGGCGGTATTGACTGCGCCAGACGTATCTCCTGGCTGCAGGACCGACTGATCGAAGTGCTCTACGATCTCGCCTGCCAGTATGTCTATCCAAAGGACGCGCCAAGCATCGCCATCACGGCCGTCGGCGGCTATGGGCGCGGCACGCTGGCGCCTGGGTCGGATATCGATCTCCTGTTCCTGCTGCCGCTCAAGAATACGCCGGACATGCACAAGGCGATCGAGTTCATTCTCTATATTCTCTGGGATGTCGGGTTTAAGGTCGGCCACGCGACCCGCACCGTGGACGAGTGCATCAAGCTGTCCAAGGCGGATATGACCATTCGTACTGCCATTCTCGAAATGCGCCCGATCTGCGGAAAGAAGCCTCTCGCCGACGAGCTGGAGCGTCGCTTCGAAACCGAAGTCGTCACCAACAGCGGCCCGGAATTTATCGCCGCCAAGCTTGCCGAGCGCGACCAGCGCCACCGCAAGGCTGGCGACACACGCTATCTGGTCGAGCCGAACGTCAAGGAGGGCAAGGGAGGCTTGCGCGATCTCCACACGCTGTTCTGGATCGCCAAATATTACTACCATGTGCGCGACACGGCTGAACTGGTGAAGCTCGGCGTTCTTTCCAGAAGCGAGTTGAAGCTCTTCGAAAAAGCCGATGATTTTCTCTGGGCGGTGCGCTGCCAGATGCACTTCATCACCGGTAAGGCGGAAGAGCGGCTTTCCTTCGATATCCAGCGAGATATTGCCGCTGCGCTGAACTACCAGCCGCGCCCCGGGCTTTCGGCCGTCGAGCGCTTCATGAAGCATTATTTTCTCGTAGCCAAGGATGTCGGCGATCTGACGCGTATTCTCTGCGCCGCCCTTGAAGATCGACAGGCCAAGGACGTGCCGGGACTGTCCGGCGTTCTCAGCCGTTTTGCCCATCGTCTTCGCAAGATCCCTGGCTCGAGCGAATTTGTCGAAGACCGCGGTCGCATCGCGCTGGCCAATGCCGATGTCTTTCGCAACGATCCGGTCAGCCTGATCCGGCTCTTCCATGTAGCCGACATCAACAATCTCGAACTGCACCCGGATGCGCTTCGCGTCGTCACCCGCTCGCTTGGCCTCATCAATCACGAACTTCGCGAAAATGAGGAAGCCAACCGGCTGTTTCTTGCGATCCTCACATCGAAACGCGACCCGGCACTGACGCTGCGGCGGATGAACGAGGCTGGCGTTCTTGGCAAGTTCATTCCCGAATTCGGCAAGATCGTCGCGATGATGCAGTTCAACATGTATCACCACTACACCGTCGATGAACATCTGATCCGCTCCGTGGCTATCCTGTCCGAGATTGAAAAGGGGCAGGCGATCGATACTCATCCGCTGGTCAACCAGTTGATGCCGGCGATTGAAGACCGCGACGCGCTCTATGTGGCGGTTCTGCTCCACGACGTGGCAAAGGGCAGGCAGGAGGATCACTCCATCGCCGGCGCACGCGTGGCCCGCAAGCTCTGCCAGCGCTTCCGTCTCTCCACCAAGCAGACCGAAACGGTGATGTGGCTGATCGAACAACACCTGTTGATGTCGATGGTGGCGCAGACGCGCGATCTGCACGACCGAAAGACGATCACCGATTTTGCTGACAAGGTGCAATCGATGGAGCGTCTGAAGATGCTCCTGATCCTCACCGTCTGCGATATCCGCGCCGTTGGTCCGGATGTCTGGAACGGCTGGAAGGGGCAGTTGCTGCGCACGCTCTATTACGAAACCGAGCTTCTTCTCTCTGGCGGCTTTTCCGAAAGCTCGCGAAAGGAACGCGCCAGGATCGCTCGCCAGCGTCTTCATGATGCGCTGGACGACTGGGGCCAGAAGGCACGGCGCAAATACATCAACCTGCATTACGATGCCTATCTTCTCTCGGTTGCGCTGGAAGACCAGATCCGCCACACCCGCTTCCTGCGTGAGGCCGACAAGCAGGAAAAGGCGCTGGCAACAATGGCCCGCACCCATTCCTTCCACGCCATCACCGAAATCACGGTTCTTGCACCCGACCATCCGCGTCTGTTGTCGATCATTACAGGCGCATGCTCGGCTGCCGGCGCCAACATCGCCGACGCCCAGATTTTCACGACGTCTGATGGCCGCGCACTCGACACCATCCTGATCAACCGGGAATTTCCGATTGACGAGGATGAAACGCGCCGTGCCACCAATATCGGCAAGCTGATCGAGGAAGTCTTGGCAGGCAAGAAACGTCTGCCGGAAATCATTGCGACCCGCACCAAGAGCCGCAAGAAGAGCAAGACTTTCAACATCCCGCCATCGGTGACGATTTCCAACGGGCTTTCCAACAAGTTCACCGTCATCGAGGTGGAGTGCCTTGACCGTCCCGGCCTGCTTGCGGACATGACGGCTGTGCTTGCGGATTTGTCGCTCGATATCGCGTCGGCCCGCATCACTACGTTCGGCGAAAAGGTCATCGATACCTTCTACGTCACCGATCTCTTCGGCCAAAAGGTGATGACCGAAAACCGCCAATCCAACATCGCGCTGCGGCTGAAGGCCGTGATGGCCGAGCAGGAAGATGAACTGCGTGATCGCATGCCATCCGGCATCATCGCGCATCCGGATGTTGCAGCCCTTCCTGCTGCGCGCACCGCAAAGGCTTGAACAGAATATGAGTTTGATCGGCAAATTCGCCACCGTCGGCGGCGCGACGCTCGGAAGCCGCCTGTTCGGCTTCATCCGTGAAATGCTGATGGCCGCAGCCGTTGGTACCGGGCCGGTAGCGGATGCTTTCAACGCGGCGTTTCGTTTTCCCAACACCTTCCGTCGGCTATTTGCCGAAGGTGCGTTCAACTCTGCCTTCGTGCCGCTTTTTGCCAAGGAGATCGAGGCTAACGGCATGGAGGGCGCACGGCGCTTCTCGGAGGAAGTTTTCGGCGTTCTCTTCACGGTGCTGATGGCACTGACGATCGTCATGGAATTGTCCATGCCGTTCCTCGTGAGAACCGTGATTGCCCCGGGCTTCGTCGACGACGCGACGAAGTTTGAAAACACGGTGCGCCTCGCCACGATCATGTTCCCCTATCTCGCCTGCATGTCGCTGGCGGCGATGATGGGCGGAATGCTGAATTCACTGCATCGCTATTTCGCTGCCGCGATCGCGCCGGTCTTTCTCAATGTCATTCTGATAGGTGTCTTGGCGCTCGCCTGGTGGAAGCAATACGATCCGCTTCAAGTCGGTTACGCACTTTCCTGGGGTGTCATGGCTGCAGGTTTCGTCCAGCTTGCCATCGTTTGGGTTGCGGTGCGTCACGCCGGCATCCGTATCGGTTTTCGCCGCCCGAAACTGACGAGCAACGTCAAGCGCCTGCTGGTCCTGGCGCTACCCGCCGCCATTACCGGCGGCATTACCCAAATCAACTTGCTGATCAACACCAATATTGCGTCTGGCGGAAACGGCGTGATCTCGTCGCTTGCCTATGCCGACCGCATCTACCAGCTGCCGCTTGGCGTGGTGGGCATTGCAGTGGCGACGGTTCTTCTGCCGGAGCTGGCACGTGCGCTTCGTGGTGGCCACGCGGTGGAAGCGGCCAATTTGCAGAATCGGTCGGTAGAATTCGTCCTCTTCCTGACGCTCCCGGCCGCAGCCGCGCTCCTGGTCATGGCCGAGCCGATCGTCCGCTTTCTCTATGAGCGCGGCAATTTCTCGCCGTCTGCTACGGTCACTGTTGCGGAAATTCTCGGCATCTACGGCCTCGGCCTGCCGGCCTTCGTTCTGATCAAGGCCTTCATTCCGGGCTTCTTCGCCCGCGAGGATACCCGTACGCCAATGATCTTTGCAGCGATTTCCGTTGTCGTGAACGTTTCGCTGGCACTGACACTTTTCCCCTCTTACGGTGGGCCGGGCATTGCCACGGCGGAAATCTCCGCCGGTTGGGTCAATGCGGCTCTGCTCTTCGGCATGCTCATGTGGCGCGGCCACTGGAGGCTTGATCTCCCACTTCTCCTGCGCATCCCGCGGCTTCTTTTGGCTGCTGGTCTGATGGCATTCGCCATCCATTACGCGCTGTCCTATTTCTCCTATGAGCTGTCATCCGCCTCTCATCTGGCTGTCCGCGCAGGCACGCTGCTTGCTCTCGTTGTCGGCGCCATGGTCATCTATTTCGGCGTGGCCTTCGCTTCGGGCGGCGCAAATCTCGGGATGGTCAAGCGCGGCTTGAAGCGCAAGCGCAAGACGGATGTTCAAAGCGAGATCGAGCCATGAGTTCCAGCTACACGTCCCAGCGGCACATTGCACTCGTCTCCCTGGTGGTGGACGATTACGACCGCGCAAAGGCGTTTTACTGCGCCATGCTCGGCTTCGAATGCTTGGCGGATCAGCCGATGCCGGACGGCAAACGCTGGCTTGTCGTCAAACCGAAAGGTGATGGGGCAAGTGGGCTTCTGCTGGCGCAGGCGGATGGACAAATTCAGACCGCCGCGATCGGCAACCAGACCGGCGGTCGGGTTGGTTTCTTCCTCTATACGGATGATTTCGACGCCGATTTTCGCCGGATGAAAGACAACGGCATTCGCTTTCTGGAAGAGCCGCGCCACGAGGTTTACGGCACCGTTGCCGTTTTCGAAGACCTCTATGGCAACAAATGGGACCTGCTGCAGCCAGCCTCTGAAACCCCTTGATTGCAACGGGTTCCGGGTGCATAAGCGCGGGCCACATCACAGCGCGGGGCAAGGCCCTCCACAAGCCTTTTCGAGGACGATCATGAACGCATTCAAGCCGCTGGTTTTCTCCGGGGTTCAGCCCACCGGCAATCTCCACCTTGGCAACTATCTCGGCGCCATCCGCAAGTTCGTCGCCTTGCAGGAAGACAATGACTGCATCTATTGCGTCGTCGACATGCATGCCATCACTGCGCAGCTCGTCCATGCCGACCTGAAGGCGCAGACTCGTTCGATTGCTGCCGCCTTCATTGCGGCAGGCATTGATCCGGTCAAGCATATCGTTTTCAACCAGTCGGCGGTGCCGCAGCATGCCGAGCTCGCCTGGGTGTTCAACTGCGTTGCGCGCATCGGCTGGATGGAGCGCATGACCCAGTTCAAGGACAAGTCCGGTAAGAACTCCGAGCAGGTCTCGCTGGGACTGCTGGCCTATCCGAGCCTGATGGCGGCCGACATCCTGGTGTATCGCGCAACCCATGTTCCGGTCGGTGACGACCAGAAGCAGCATCTTGAACTGGCCCGTGACATCGCTCAGAAGTTCAACATCGATTTCGGCGATCATATCCGCAAGGCTGGTCTTGGCGTTGACATCACCGTGGGCGACGAACCGGTTCACGCCTATTTCCCGATGGTCGAACCGCTAATCGGCGGTCCGGCACCGCGTGTCATGTCCCTGAAGGACGGCACCAAGAAGATGTCGAAGTCCGATCCCTCGGACCTGTCGCGCATCAACCTGATGGACGATGTCGATGCGATCTCCAAAAAGATCAAGAAGGCCAAGACTGACCCTGACGCGCTGCCAAGCGAGGTGGACGGTCTGAAGGGTCGTGCCGAGGCCGAAAACCTTGTTGGCATCTACGCGGCCCTCTCCGACAAGACGAAGGCGGATGTTCTTGCCGAATTCGGCGGTCAGCAGTTTTCGGCGTTCAAGCCGGCGCTCGTCGATCTTGCCGTTAACGTGCTCGCGCCGATCAACAGCGAGATGCGCCGTCTTCTGGACGACGTCAGCCATATCGACGCGATCCTGAAGGATGGTGGCGAGCGTGCTGGTGCCATCGCGCAAAAGACGATGGACGAAGTCCGCGACATCATCGGCTTCCTGCGCTGATTTCGCTGCTCCTCGTCAGTTGACGAGGCGTGGTTTTGATCAGGGAAAATCGATTCCGCTTTTAATCGTGATGCGATAAGCTCCGCGCGAACCGGCGGGCGGCGCTTCATGCCACGGCGGATATAGGGAGTGCTGAATGGTTTCAAAACGGCTGTCGCGCCTGGAGGGGCACCGGCGAAAATTCCTGGTGGTCATCGATGGCACACCGGAATGCGAAAGAGCGGTGCATTATGCCGGTCGTCGCGCCAAGAACTCCAATGGTGCTCTTGTGTTGCTCTTCGTCATCCCGGAGGGGGATTTCCAGCAATGGCTCGGCGTCGAGCAGATCATGCGCGCCGAAGCTCGCGAAGAGGCCGAAGCATCGCTCGCAAAGGTCGCACAGCGCGTGCGCGAGACGGTCGGCATTGAGCCAGAGGCGGTGATCCGTGAAGGCAATGCTGCCGAGCAAATCCATGGGCTGATTGAAGAAGATCGCGACATTGCCATCCTCGTGCTCGCCGCTGGCTCCACCAAGGACGGTCCAGGTCCGCTCGTCTCGTCCATTGCCGGACGCGGCGCCGCATTCCCAATCCCGGTCACGGTTCTGCCGGATACGCTAACGGATGAGGAAATCGACGCTCTCTGCTGACTGCGATCCGCAAGCCCTTCGTCACGGAAGAAACCTGTTCGGCTTTGACGAAAACGGGTGTAGAAGAGGGGTGAAGATTTCTTGAACGGGATTGTCATGTCAGGGCTTGAAGTCGCTCTTCGTCCGGCATATTTTGGAAACATTCTAAATTACGGGGCTGTGATGCCCCGATCCGAGGCCTTGCCTCGAAGGAGATCGAAATGTTCATTCAAACGGAATCCACGCCAAACCCGTCGACGCTGAAGTTCCTGCCGGGAAGGGTGGTTCTGGAAAGCGGCACTGCGGAATTCTTGAGCGCTGGGCAGGCGCAGTCCTCGCCGCTCGCAGCAACGCTGTTTGAGATCCCAGGCGTTACCGGTGTCTATTACGGTTTCGATTTCATCACAGTCACCAAGGACGGCGCCGAGTGGCAGCACCTGAAGCCAGCAATCCTCGGCTCGATCATGGAGCACTTCATGTCCGGCCGCCTGCTGATGGGCACGGCCATTCATGCCGAGATTTCAGACGAGGAAGAAGAGTTCTTCGAAGAGGGTGACGAGACAATCGTTGCAACTATCAAGGAACTTCTGGAAACCCGCGTTCGCCCGGCTGTGGCGCAGGATGGTGGCGACATCACCTTCCGCGGTTTTCGCGATGGCACCGTCTTCCTCAACATGAAGGGTGCTTGCTCCGGCTGCCCATCGTCCACAGCAACCCTCAAGCATGGCGTGCAGAATCTGCTCCGTCACTTTGTGCCGGAAGTGCAAGAGGTCGAGGCTGTTTGATAGACAGCTGAGCCAATAGATCAATCATGAGAGGAGGCGCGTGACTGCGCCTCTACTCATTAGCGGCGTCGCCGCAAGCCTCGTTCGTCTCGCTCGTGGCTTTCGCTCTGCACAGGCATAAGGTCCGGCTTTTCAGATGATTATTCTCTCCATCGATACATCCGGTGTGGATTGCGCGGCCTGTGTCTACGACAGCGTCGACGAGACCATTCTCGGTGAAGTGACGGAAAACATCGGCAAGGGACATGCCGAGTTGCTCATGGGCATCATCGACGGCGCGCTTTCCAAGGCTGGTCTGATGCTCAACGCTGTCGAGCGTCTCGCCGTTACCATCGGTCCCGGTTCCTTCACCGGCATTCGCGTGGGTGTTGCAGCCGCACGCGGCTTTGCGCTCTCGCTTGATGTCGAGGCGGTCGGGATTACGACGCTTGAGACGCTTGCCGCTGATCATCTGCGGCAGCGGCCCGGCCAACCTGTTGCGGTCGGTCTCGATGCCAAACGCGGCGAGTGCTATCTGCAGATTTTCGCAGCCGATGGCGCACCTCTCACCGAGGCCATGCTGGTATCTGTCGATGACGCCAGACAATCGCTTGCCGGCTTCGATGGCGCGATCATAGGCTCCGCAGCACCGCTCTTTGCCGGTGAGGAGGCGGGATCAGGTCCGGATCATTTTCCGATCGCTACCGTCGCGCGCGTTGCTGCAACGAAACCCGCGCAACAGCCAAAGCCTGCACCGCTTTATCTGCGTGGCCCGGATGCGCGCCCGCAGTCGGGATTTGCGCTGGAGCGCCTGTCGCCCACCTGAACGACTGCTTCTTTCCCGGTCGAAAATCGATTCCGATTTGCGCATCGATGCTGTAGCCATCTTGCATTCGAGGTGGATGATTCCCTGCAATGTTCGACGACTATTTGAGCTGGAAACCCTTTTTCGAGATCGTGCCGATGGCGCATGCTGACTGCGCCGATGTTGCCGAGCTCCATACGTCCCGTTTCCCTCAGGCATGGAGCGAGGGCGAATTTTCCAGCCTCTTGTCGCAGAACAGTGTCTTCGGCGCGGTCGCGCGTCAAACCAACGCCTTCTTCAGCCAGCCGCTCGGCGGCTTCGTCCTGTCGCGTGAGGCGGGCGGCGAGGCTGAAATTCTGACCGTTGCCGTCAGCGACAAATTTTCGGGTGAAGGGCTTGGCTGGCGCCTGATGCAGGCCGCTATGCGCGAGGCCGAGATGCGCGGCGCCGAGACCATGTTTCTGGAGGTCGACGGAGGCAACGCTCCGGCCGTGCACCTCTACCGCAAACTGGGCTTCAAGACAGTTGCGGAGCGCAAGGCCTATTACACCGCCAAAGACGGGACAAAATCCACAGCGCTTGTCATGCGTCGCGATCTTCGATAGTTCCGATGACACTGAGACTCTCTGCCGCCCCTATGGCAGACCAACGACGCATCTAAAGGCCTGATATCGTGGTAGACCTTTCGAAAACCCTTGAAGACATCTGCGCGGAGCGCGGCATGCGCATGACCGACCAGCGGCGCGTCATCGCTCGCGTTCTTCAGGAATCGGAAGACCACCCGGACGTCGAGGAGCTTTATCGCCGCTCTTCTGCGGTCGATCCGAAGATTTCTATCTCGACCGTCTATCGCACCGTCAAGCTGTTTGAGGACGCCGGCATCATCGAGCGCCACGATTTTCGCGATGGACGTTCTCGCTACGAGACCGTGCCGGAAGAGCACCACGACCATCTGATTGACCTGAAGAATGGTGTGGTCATCGAGTTCCGGTCCGCCGAGATCGAGGCGCTGCAGGAAAAGATCGCTCGCGAGCACGGCTTCAAGCTCGTCGATCACCGGCTTGAACTCTACGGCGTTCCGATGAAACCCGAAGAGCGTTGAGGCAACCACCCATGGCCACGGAGCGAATGCGGCGATGACGTGGCTTCGGATTGCCTGTGCGGTTTTCATTCTCTGCGTCGTCACCTTGGTGTTGTTGCCCTTGCAGCTCCTTGGCCTTTGGTTTGACTGGCCGATCCGTCGCAGGATACCGCGCCTTTGGCACAGGGTTGCCTGTCGCTCAATCGGCATCAGAGTTCATGTCCATGGTGGCCTCGAGACTGAACGACCTTTATTGCTGATTGCCAATCACGTCTCCTGGAAGGACATATTGGTGCTGGGCAGCGTTGCCGATGTTGCCTTCATTGCAAAGACCGAAGTGCGCGATTGGCCGATTTTCGGCAAACTGGCGCGTCTGCAGAAAACCGTCTTCGTCACGAGAGAGCAAAAGCGCAGCACCGGTGCACAGGTCAGCGAGATTGCCGAGAGGCTTGCGGGTGGCGAGATCATCGTGCTCTTTCCGGAGGGCACGACCTCTGACGGCAATCGGCTTCTGCCAATCAAGTCTTCGCTGTTTGGTGCAGCATCGAGTGCTGCGGACCAGGTACCCAGCCAACTCGTCCATGTCCAACCGGTCGCGATCGCCTATACCGGCATTCAGGGTATGGCGATGGGGCGTTACCACAGGCCGGTGGCGGCGTGGCCGGGAAGCATCGGCCTGTTGCCGTCGCTCATTGGCCTGGTCAAGGCTGGCGCTATAGAGGTTGATGTCACATTCGGCGAAGCGATCCCCTTTCGAAAGGGCGACAACCGCAAGGCGTTGAGTATCGAAGCGACCACGGCTCTTCGTACCATGTTGAATTTCAGCCTGCGCGGGGGATGGCGAAAGCCGAGATAGCCCGTATTTGCGCATTTTTCTATTTAACTGGTGGCTGAAAATCATTAGATACGCGCCATGACCCAGGATACGCTTGGCCTCGACGCCACCCCGACCGCTATGGCCCACGCAGCCAACAGCCGCAAGGTCTTCATCAAGACCTATGGCTGCCAGATGAATGTCTACGACTCCGTGCGCATGAGCGATGCTCTGGCAAAGGATGGCTACGTTCAGACCGAAGACATGGGCGAGGCTGATCTGGTTCTGCTGAACACCTGTCACATCCGTGAAAAGGCAGCGGAAAAGGTCTATTCGGCACTTGGCCGTCTGCGCGACATGAAGAAGTCGCGCGAGGAAGAAGGGCGCGAGTTTGTCATCGGCGTTGCCGGATGTGTGGCCCAGGCGGAAGGTGAAGAGATCCTTCGCCGTGCGCCTGCCGTCGATGTCGTTATCGGCCCGCAGACCTATCATCGCCTGCCGCAGGCGCTTGCTCGCGTTCGCGAGGGTGAGCGGGTGATCGAGACCGACTATGCGGTCGAAGACAAGTTCGAGCATCTACCGGTGGCCGAAAAGGCAAAGTTGCGCTCGCGCGGCGTGACCGCCTTCCTCACCGTCCAGGAAGGCTGCGACAAATTTTGCACCTTCTGTGTGGTGCCTTACACGCGTGGCTCCGAGGTCTCCAGACCGGTCAGTCAGATCCTCGACGAGGCGATGAAGCTTGTCGACGCTGGCGTACGGGAGATCACCCTGCTTGGGCAGAACGTCAACGCTTGGCGCTCGACTGGTCCGAAGGGCGAGCAGTGGGGACTTGCAGAGCTTCTCTATCGCCTGGCCGAAATTCCCGGGCTTGCGCGCTTGCGTTACACGACAAGCCACCCGCGTGACATGGACGATCGCCTGATCGAGGCGCATCGTGATCTGCGCGCGCTGATGCCCTATCTGCATCTGCCGGTTCAGGCAGGGTCCGACCGTATATTGAAGGCAATGAACCGCCGCCATACGGGTGCCGAATATTTGCGACTTGTCGAAAGAATCCGCAGTGCCCGCCCTGATATTGCCATGTCGGGGGATTTTATTGTCGGCTTCCCCGGCGAGACGGATCAGGATTTTGAAGACACGCTCGCTATCGTGGAAGCGGTGAAATACGCGCAGGCCTTCTCGTTCAAATATTCGACGCGCCCAGGCACGCCCGGCGCCGATCTGACCGATCAGGTGCCGGAAGATGTGAAGGCCGAACGGCTGGAAAGATTGCAGGCGCTGCTCTTGAAACAGCAGAACGAATTTGCCCAGTCGCTCGTTGGAAAGACTATGGATGTGTTGCTGGAAAAGCCTGGCCGGATGCCCGGACAGCTGATCGGTCGCTCTCCCTGGCTGCAGTCTGTGAATCTTGATGCAAACGACATGAAAATCGGTGACATTATTCATGTACGAATCACCGCGACCGGTCCAAACAGCTTGTTTGCCGAGGTGGCATAGAGTTAGAGTTGGGAACCGGAACTGACCTCGGACAGGAGCCTGACCGCTTGAACGCACACGAATTGGTCTCACCATCATCGCGCCAGCCACGCTCACCCGCGACCGACGCCAATCACTTCGTCCTCACGTTCGAGAATAACAGAATAGCTGGAGAGCTATTCGGTCAGTTCGATCAAAACCTGAAATTGCTGGAGCAACGGCTCAACATCGATGCCCGCCCGCGCGGCAATTCGGTGGCGATTACAGGTGATGTGGTGGCCACGAACCAGGCACGCCGCGCGCTGGATTTCCTCTATGAGCGACTGTTGAAGGGCGGTACTGCCGAGCTTTCCGATGTCGAAGGTGCAATCCGCATGGCGGTCGCAGCAGACGACCAACTGACCCTGCCGACGATGGAGCGTAAAGCCAAGGTGTCGATGGCCCAGATTTCTACCCGCAAGAAGACCATTGCAGCGCGGACTCCGACCCAGGATGTCTATATGCGCGCGCTGGAACAATCGGAACTCGTCTTCGGTGTCGGCCCGGCCGGTACCGGCAAGACCTATCTGGCTGTCGCCCATGCCGCCCAGCTTCTGGAGCGTGGTGCGGTGGATCGCATCGTTCTGTCTCGTCCTGCCGTCGAGGCGGGCGAGCGCCTCGGCTTTCTGCCGGGCGATATGAAGGAAAAGGTCGATCCCTATCTTCGTCCGCTTTATGACGCGCTTTACGACATGATGCCGGGCGACAAGGTGGAGCGTGCCATCCAGGCAGGCGTCATCGAAATCGCGCCGCTCGCCTTTATGCGTGGCCGCACGCTGGCAAACGCTGCCGTCATTCTCGACGAGGCGCAGAACACCACGACGATGCAAATGAAGATGTTTCTGACCCGTCTTGGTGAGAACGGCCGCATGATCGTGACCGGCGACCCAAGCCAGGTGGACCTTCCGCGCGGCGTGAAATCCGGGCTTGTCGAGGCGTTGCAGATTCTCGGCGACGTCGAAGGCGTCTCTGTCGTGCGCTTCAAGGACGTTGACGTTGTCCGTCACCCGATGGTGGCCCGGATCGTCAAGGCCTATGAATCCCATACGGCGGTGCCGGATGAGAGCCTTCCGAGACAAGGTTATTAAAAGCCGAGACAATGACGGTTCTGGATATTCAAATCTCTGTCGAGGCCGATGACTGGTCCTCGGAAGAAGAGCTTTTCGCTTTCAGCACGAAAGTGCTGGAAGCAACTGTCTCTTATCTGAAAGAAGAAGAGCAGCAGCCGTTCCCCGCCATGCCCGTGGAAGTGTCGCTGGTCTTCACCGATGACGCCGCTATCAAAGAAATAAATGCGCAATGGCGTGACAAGGATAAGGCGACGAATGTCCTGTCTTTTCCAGCCTTTCCGCTGGAGCCGGGCGGAATGCCGGGGCCGATGCTTGGCGATATCGTCATTGCACATGAAACTGTCATGCGCGAAGCCCTTGATCTCGACAAGAGTTTCGAGGATCATTTGACCCATCTGCTGGTGCATGGATGTCTGCATCTTTTCGGTTATGACCACATGGAAACCGAAGAGGCGGAAGAAATGGAAGGGCTTGAGACTCGCATTTTGGCGACGCTTGGCCTATCTGACCCTTACGCGGGTCAGGAACCGCTTTGATCGAACTGTTTGGGACAATGAACGAACATTCTGCTAGACCGCCCCAGGAGGGCAAAGACGCCGGGGACCAATCCTCATCGGAGGAGGGCAGTAGTCCGTTACGATCGGACTATCAAGCAAAGCCCCGCTCGACCATCTGGTCGAGAATTTCCCGGATCTTGAAGCCATCGCAGGGCGAGCGCCTTCGTGAAGATCTGACCGATGCGCTGATGACCGATACCGATATCGGCGCTGCCTTTACGCCCGACGAGCGGGCGATGCTCAACAACATTCTCCGCTTCAGAGAAGTGACGGTCGAGGACATCATGATCCCGCGCGTCGATATCGATGGGCTCGATCAGGACACTACTATCGGTGAAGCGATGATCCGCTTCGAATCCACGGGTCGCTCCCGCATGCCGGTCTATGACGAGACGCTGGACGATCCGAAGGGCATGATTCATATTCGCGACCTCCTGTCCTATGTGGGCAAGCAGGCGCGTAACAAGCGCCGCAGCGGCACGCGCACGCCAGCCAACGGAGAGGCGAAAGCACCGCGCACACCCCGCTCGAATTTTGATCTTGCCCGCGTCGATCTGGAAACGACGCTGGCTGAAGCCGGTATCATCCGCAAAATCCTGTTTGCACCACCGTCCATGCTCGCATCCGATCTGTTGAAGACGATGCAGGCGCAGCGTACCCAGCTTGCGGTGATCATCGACGAGTACGGTGGCACCGACGGGCTTGTCTCCCATGAGGACATTGTCGAGATGGTCATCGGCGACATCGATGATGAGCATGACAAGGACGAGGCGATGTTCGTTCGCGTATCGCCGGATGTGCTGATCGCGGATGCGCGCATCGAACTGGCGGAACTCGCGCAGGCGATCGGCCCGGATTTCGACGTTCGTGAACATGCCGAGGAGATCGATACGCTCGGCGGTCTGGTCTTCTTTGCACTCGGCCGCATCCCGTCCAAGGGTGAAGTGGTCCGTGCGGTGCCTGGTTTCGAATTCCAGATTCTCGATGCCGATAACCGTCGTATCAAGCGTGTCCGCATCCTTCGCGACGAGTCCTCCATGGGCGAGGACGATCAAGCCCCGGCACCCGTTGCGACCAGCGAGATGATCGCGCTTCCCGCGCCTTCCGATAGTGCCGACAAGGCTGCCGTCTAACGGTCCGCGCATCAGCCCGACAATCGTTTTCGGGCGTCGCAGAACATCATGCGTTGAGGGCGCTGTGCATCACTAGCGACAGCGCTCTCAAGCGTCTCGCGATCTTTCAGGCTTGCTCCTTCGGCTTTGGCTCCTTCTTCCGTCGCATGTCGTTACCGCAAAACCCACGCACGTTTTTGCGCGACATGCTTCAAGTGTGTCTCTCGGCTCTCCCGACTAGATTGACGTCTCGGACCGGACGGGTGAACTTCGGCTCGTCCGAACGTGTTTTGCGGGTCAGAAGGAACGAGGCGCGCATCATTTTTTAATGCGGACGCCGTTGAACAATATGCCTCAGCCCTCGTTTTATCGACGGGCTGTGTGTCGAGCCTGCCGCTTGTCTTTGCCAATGCTTTTCCTGGGTGGGATCACACGCTTGCGCCAACCTTCCGCCATCAAATCGTCCATTTCCCGGCAAGTCGCGAAGAAGGCTATGCCGATTGCGCTTTTGGTCGTTGCGATCGGTGTGTGCATGACGATGTACCTATCGTTTTGGATATCGTCCGAAGATAAAAAAGCAGATGAGGCTGTTCGGAAAAACGTTGCCTATCTCAGCGCCATCTCCGACCTTATGTCCCATATCCAGGACGCGGAAATCGGACAGAGAGGGTTTCTCCTGACCGGCGACGAGCTTTACCTCAAGCCGTACACCACTGCGATGGATTCCCTCGATGGCATGCTCGACAACCTGGCGGCGGGCGCCGAAAATGCAACCATCGAAACAGGAAGTGTCGCGACCATGCGCAGTCTCGTGGCGCAGAAAAAATCTGAACTCGAACAGAGCGTCGAGTATCGTCGCGCCGGCAACGAGAATGCATCGATTGCCCTCGTAAAGACGGGACAGGGCAAAATCCTGATGGACGGGATTCGGTCCGTGCTCGCTCAGATGGAAAAGGATGGTCTGGCGCGCCTTGCTGAGCGGTCTGAGGCGGCCAGCGCAGCAAAGACGCGTATGCACCTGCTCCTCTTGCTTTTCGCCATCATGGTCGGCGGCATGGCGCTGCTCGTCGTGCGCGCCACGGTCACGCGGGCAAAGGCTGCTGAACGAACGAGGGATGAACTTCTCTCGCGCGCAGAGAGGCGCTTGATGGCAGTCATGGCGGCCGACCTTGTCGGCTATAGCAGGCTTATGGAAAAGAACGAGGCCGAAACCCTTGAGCGCCTGAAGGCCGCAAGAGACGTCATCGACACGATCATTGAAGAGAACAACGGCGCCATCATAACTACCGCGGGCGACAGCATCGTTGCAGCGTTCCCAAGCGCGCTCTCGGCCATCGATTGTGCGGTTCAAATCCAGAAATTCATGTTGACCCATAACGCCGACAGGCCGGACGACGATCGGCTTATGTTCAGAATAGGAATGAATGTCGGTGACGTCATTATAGATAATGGCGACATCTTCGGCGATACCGTCAATATCGCGGCGCGGCTGGAGGGCATAGCCGAACCCGGCGGTATTTGCGTTTCGAGATCTGTCAGGGACCATATCAGGAAGCAGAGAAAGCTGAAGTTCGAGGATGCCGGCTTCCAGCAGGTGAAAAATATCTCGCGCCCGATCAGCACCTTCTTGGTTCGCGAAGACGCTTAACGCGTACCAGTACGGCCAGCGTCTCGCTTGACCGTGTCACGCCCTAAGTAAAGACGCTGCGCGGGTATAGCAACTCGCTGTCTCAGGAGGGATTGGAACCAAGCTTTTCTGTAGGCGAGAAATATTTTTCGGCGGTTCGATCAGTTTCGTCTCTGGCGCATTTACTTGCACGCCGAAATAGACGGCGACTTTTCAGGTGGGGAAATCCGTGAGCGCTATAGAGAAGAACGCAATCTCAGGGCTGGCAATTCCGAACAGATCCGGCGCGCTCACCGCCTCGACGCTTTCAAGCCGGACGATCATCATCCTCATCGGCGTTGCAGTCATACTCTACCTTGGGCAGGAGGTGTTCATTCCCCTTGCACTGGCCCTGCTGCTAACCTTCACGCTTGCCCCGATCGTCAGCTTTTTGCGCAAGCGGCGCGTTCCCAAGATTGCCGCTGTTCTCACAGCGGTGGCGAGTGCCTTTCTGGTGATTGCGGCCTTCGGCTTCATCGTTGCCGGACAGGTTGCCAATCTGGCCGACAATGTTCCGACGTATCAGCGCAACATCGTCATGAAGGTGCAAGCGCTAAGCAACGCCGGCTCCGGCAACGGAGTTCTCGAACATATCAGCAAAGTTGTCGAGCGGATCGGCTCGGAAATGCAGGACACTGCCGAGGAAAGCAAGGAAGACGCAGCCCCTCAATCTTCCAGGCGCGACCCGATGCCCGTCGAGATCATCACGCGCTCCAACCCGGTGCAGACGCTCGGCAACTTCATCCTTCCGCTGATCAGCCCCTTCGCGACCGCTGGTCTCGTTATCGTTCTCGTCATCTTCATGCTGCTGGAGCGTGAGGAATTGCGCGATCGGTTCATCCGACTCGTCGGGTTGGGCGATCTGCACCGGACGACGGCAGCCCTTCAGGATGCCGGCAAGCGCGTCGGCAAGTATCTGCTGATGCAGCTTGTCGTAAACACGCTCTATGCCCTTCCGATCGCTATCGGACTTTGGCTGCTTGGCATTCCGAATGCTATTCTGTGGGGCCTCTTGACGCTCGTTCTGCGTTTCGTTCCCTATATCGGTCCAGTGATTGGCATGATCCTGCCGCTCTTTCTGGCACTGGCAATCGCGCCAGGATGGTCGCTGGTGGCGTGGGTGGCTGCGCTCTTCATCGTCACTGAACTGGTAAGCAACAATGTCGTCGAACCTTGGCTTTATGGAAGCCATACCGGCCTCTCCCCGCTGGCAATCATCGTTTCAGCGATCTTTTGGTCATGGCTCTGGGGACCTGTCGGATTGATGCTGTCCACGCCGCTGACCGTTTGCCTGGTCGTGCTTGGACGGTATGTCCCACAGTTCAGCTTCCTGGATGTCCTTCTGGGCAACGAGCCCGTGCTGCAACCTCAGGAGAAGCTCTATCAAAGACTTCTTGCTGGAGACCCGAACGAAGCGACCGACAACGCCGAAGATTTTCTCGAGGACGAGGATCTGGTGGATTACTATGAGCAGGTGGGATTCCCGGCCCTAAAGCTGGGCGAGTTGGATCGTCAACGAGGGGTGATGACAGAAGCGCAAATTGCTTTGTTTGCGTCTACCACGCAGACCCTGATCGGCAACCTGGCAGAGATTGCTGTCGAGGAAGAGGCGGAACGAGACGACCAGTCAAAGGACGAGACAGTGGTGGAAGACGCGACTGGAAGTCCGAAAAAGCCGGACGTCAAACCAAAGTCGGTCCTCTGCATCGGTGGCAGAGGCGCGATGGACGATGCTGCCGCCTCCATGATTGCCCAGGTTCTGGCCATCCAGGGTGCAACGGTTTCTCAAGCCGAACATTCGATGGTCAGCGGCACAACCATCAACCTTGTTCAACTTACCGACGTCGACACCGTCGTCATCGCCTTTTTGAACGGCGGGTCCAAGGCCCATGCGCGCCAGGCGGTTCGACGCCTCAAGCGTCAGAAGCCGTCACTCAGGGTCGGGATCGTCATGCCAAGCATCGACGGTGGGAAGGAAAGCGTCGTAACTGCGGAGGATATCGATGCCGACTTCGTCGCGACCGGCATCGTCGACGGCGTCCGCGAGGCTCTCTCGGATGGGGACGCGGTTGCGATAAGGGTTCCCAAACGGATCGGACGGGCCCGCGAAGGAAAAATCAATCCACTCGTAGCTTAGGCCAAGATCCATAGCGGCTCCCGACAAGGGCAAGCGGATGACGCCAGCTGAAAATCAAATTCTGATGGAATCCGCAAGCAGCGGACACTGGTGCGAAACATCCCCCTACGATCTCTCCTCCTGCAACCGTGAGGATGCGTCCGCTCCCAAAAAGCGGATTGCATGACGGTGCCGTCGCTGCCTGTGGACGTTCGATTTTTTTTACAGTAAGTCGGATTGGCATGCCGCATAACCATCCGGCGTTCGGCAGCCGGAACGCGATCAGTGGTCTCTTTGGCCGCGCGTGTTTCGAAGCCAAGTCAGGTTCTGGTATCCGCTTTCCGGTTTCGCGTTGCTGAACGGTGCCCCTCTAGGAGATTCATACGGTATGGAGCGGCTTGCGGGCACGATCATGTTGAGCGGTGGCTTCAGCCGCGTTTTCATCGCACTTCTGGCCGGCGCCATCGGTGCGCTCGCTTTGCCTCCCGTCGGTTTCTTCGCCAGCCTATTCGTTTCCTTCACGCTTCTGGTCTGGCTGATAGACGGCACCACAGGGGGACCGGATGGCGGCGTCGTGTCCCGCGCTTTCAGAGCGTTTTTGCTCGGCTGGATTTTCGGCCTCGGCTATTTCGTCGCGGGCCTCTGGTGGCTCGGAAATGCGCTGCTTCTGGAGGCTGACGAGTTTGCCTGGGCTCTGCCGCTGGCAATCCTTGGGCTTCCCGCCTTTCTCGCGCTCTTCTACGGTCTTGCGGTCATGTTGGCCAACAGCCTCTGGTCCGATGGCTGGGGCAGGATCGCCGCACTTTCCGCAGCCTTCGGTTTTTGCGAATGGTTGCGCAGCTTCGTTGCCACAGGCTTTCCCTGGAACGCGGTCGGCTACGGGATGATGCCGGTTCCGTTGATGATGCAGAGCTCCAACCTCATCGGCATCTTCGGTATGTCGATGCTGGCGGTCTTCGTGTTTTCGAGCCCTGCGCTCTTAGGCACGCGTCGTGGGATGGTGCCGGGTCTGACGCTTGCGGTTCTGCTGCTGGCAGGCCATGTTGGATACGGTTTCTACCGCCAGCACACGCCGTTGCCGGAAGCTGCCGCGGACGCGATCACGGTGCGCATCGTGCAGCCGGGCATCGATCAGTCGCGCAAGATGCTGAATGCCGATCGTGCCGAAATATTTCAGGAGCATCTTCGCCTCTCCGCACTGCCGCCTACGCCCGGCAAGAAGCGTCCCGACGTCATCGTCTGGCCGGAAACCTCCGTGCCCTTCATTCTGACCCAGAACCCCGATGCGCTGGAGGAAATCGCCAAAACGCTGGAGGATGGTCAGATTTTGCTTACCGGCGCTGTGCGCATGGAGGATGCGGGGGCAGGGCATCCGCCGCGCTACTACAACTCCGTCTATGCGGTGGATAGCCAGGGGCATATCATTGGCGCAACCGACAAGGTGCATCTGGTGCCCTTCGGCGAGTATGTGCCTTTCGAAGATATTCTGCGCCGCTTCGACATAGAGAATATCGTCAGCCTGCCGGGTGGTTTTTCGCCGGCGGCAAGCCGTACCCCCATCATTCTTCCCTCCGGCAAGAAGCTCTACTCCTTCATCTGCTACGAGATCATCTTCCCCGACGAAGTGCCGTCTGACATTGCTTCCTCGGAAGCGATCCTGAACGTCACCAATGACGGCTGGTTCGGCGATACACCGGGTCCCTACCAGCACTTTCAGCAGGCGCGTGTGCGTGCCGTGGAAACAGGTCTGCCGGTGATTCGAGCGGCCAACACTGGCATTTCCGCCATCATTGATCCGTTAGGTGGTATCGAGGCTGGTCTTGACTATGGTCAAAAAGGTATAATCGACGCCACTCTAAGTAGTAAGGCAATCGACGCGCTGAGCGGCGATGCCCGCAAAACGAACTTTTGGTTGTTGTTTATAACAATGTTGATCGTAGCGCTGTTTTCTCGGTATGGTTTAGTCGGCCCCAAGAATTGACCGAAAACCCCTGAAATTGCATAGTGCGATTGTAGGGTTGTACAACGCAAGTGATATGAAGGACTGTTGCACTGATCCGACCTCTACGGTTTTGCGTTAATGTGTAACAACCACCGACAACAGGATGTCAGGACTAACATATGACAGAAAATAAGAAGAAGCCGAACCCAATCGACATTCATGTCGGAAGCCGTATCCGGTTGCGCCGCACCATGCTGGGCATGAGCCAGGAGAAGCTGGGTGAAAGCCTCGGGATTACCTTCCAGCAGATCCAGAAGTATGAAAAGGGCACCAACCGCGTTGGCGCCAGCCGTCTTCAGAACATATCCGCTATCCTCAACGTGCCGGTTTCCTTCTTCTTCGAAGATGCGCCGGGCGCTGAGCCAGCCTCCGCTTCCGGCTCCGCCGAAGCGTCGAGCTCCAATTACGTTGTAGACTTTCTCTCTTCGTCCGAAGGACTGCAGCTCAACCGCGCCTTCGTAAAGATCAACGATCCGAAGGTTCGCCGCCGCATCGTTGACTTGGTCAAGGCGCTTGCCGCTGAAGGCGACGCTGAGTAGGCGACGGCCATAGATTCCAAAACCCAATTGAACGGCCTTCCGGGGCCGTTTTTTATTGTCTGTTAGGAACAATGGAATATCCATATAAAGATATATTTATGTCGTTGTGTCCTTGTTTTTTCCTCATAGAGTGAATAACAAACGCATAGACCTGTTCTTTGAGGGGAATCCCGCATGCGCGCCAACTACCTGTTCACCAGCGAATCCGTTGCTGAAGGTCATCCTGACAAGGTTTGCGACCGTATTTCCGATGAAATCGTCGATCTGATTTATCGTGAAGCGTCCAAGACCGGCGTTGACCCCTGGACCGTTCGTATCGCGTGCGAGACGCTCGCGACCACCAACCGCGTGGTCATCGCCGGCGAAGTGCGCGTACCCGACACGCTGTTGAAGAAGGACAAGGACGGCAACGTCGTCAAGGATGCCGCTGGCCATCCGATGATCAATCCGTCCAAGTTCAAGTCTGCAGCGCGCAAGGCCATCCGCGACATTGGCTACGAGCAGGACGGCTTCCACTGGAAGACTGCGAAGATCGACGTGCTCTTGCATCCACAGTCGGCCGATATTGCGCAGGGCGTCGATAACGCCTCGGACAAGCAGGGCGACGAAGGTGCAGGCGACCAGGGCATTATGTTCGGTTACGCCTGCAAGGAAACGCCGGACCTGATGCCGGCGCCGATCTACTACTCCCACCGCATCCTTCAGCTGCTCGCCAACGCCCGCAAGAGCGGCGAAGGCGAAGCTGCAAAGCTTGGCCCCGATGCCAAGAGCCAGGTGACCGTGCGCTACGTCGACGGGAAGGCCTCGGAAGCAGTCTCGATCGTGCTCTCCACTCAACATCTGGACGCAAGCTGGGATTCCAAGAAGGTTCGCACCGTCGTAGAACCTTACATTCGTGAAGCGCTCGGCGATCTGAAGATTGCCGATGATTGCAAGTGGTACATCAACCCGACGGGCAAGTTCGTCATCGGCGGTCCTGATGGCGACGCAGGCCTCACCGGCCGCAAGATCATCGTCGACACCTATGGTGGTGCAGCACCCCATGGCGGCGGTGCTTTCTCCGGCAAGGACACCACGAAGGTCGACCGCTCCGCAGCCTACGCCGCGCGCTATCTGGCAAAGAACGTAGTCGCTGCTGGCCTCGCTGATCGCTGCACCATTCAGCTGTCCTACGCTATCGGCGTTGCACAGCCGCTGTCGGTCTACGTCGATCTGCACCAGACCGGCAAGGTCAGCGAAGACGAAGTAGAAGCCGCGATCCGCAAGGTTATGGACCTGTCGCCGTCGGGCATCCGCCGTCACCTCGACCTCAACAAGCCGATCTATGCCAAGACCGCTTCCTATGGCCATTTTGGCCGCAAGGCTGGCCGTGACGGCTCCTTCTCCTGGGAGAAGATCGACCTCGTCAAGCCGCTGAAGGAAGCTCTCAAGGCTGCTTGAGGCCATCGGCTGCGAACATAGCCTTCTCCATTCCGGCCTTGCCATGCGCGAGTGTTTGGGGGATAGGTCTGGAAACTTTTAAAACCCGCGCAATACCGATGAAACGGTAAGGCGCGGGTTCATCTATTTTGCTTGAGAGAGTTCATGATGACGGAAGAACGGCGTTCACGATCGACGGAAGCCTTCTATGGCAGGCGCAAGGGCAAGCCTTTGCGCAACCAGCAGGTGGAAAGCATCGAGAGCCTTTTGCCGCTGTTGAAAGTCGATCTTGAGACACCGGCGCCGAAGCCACTCGCTGCACTCTTCCCGGCCGACGTCAAATCCATCCGTCTGGAAATCGGTTTCGGCGGTGGCGAGCATCTCGTCCATCGCGCTGCTGAAAATCCATCGACGGGCTTCATCGGCGTGGAGCCGTTCGTCAACTCCATGGCGAAGCTTCTCGGCGCTGTCAAAGAGCGCGAGTTGATGAACATCCGACTGTATGACGACGATGCGACGCAACTGCTGGACTGGCTGCCGGATGAGTGCATCGACCATATCGATCTGCTTTATCCGGACCCATGGCCGAAGAAGAAGCATTGGAAGCGCCGCTTCGTTTCGGATGTCAATCTGGCTCGCTTCCATCGGGTGCTGAAGCCGGGGGCCAAGTTCTGCTTCGCCTCCGATATCGATACCTACATCAACTGGACGCTGCAGCACTGCGCCCGCCACGGTGGCTTCGAATGGACGGCCAAGACGTCGGCCGACTGGCTGACGCCCTATGACAACTGGCCGGGTACCCGCTACGAGAACAAGGCCAAGCGTGAGGGGCGCAGTTCCGCCTATCTTACATTCCTCAAAGTCTGATCTCAGACCTTTATGATCGCTGGGCCCGCTTTCTTGTAGGGCTTGAGCAATTTGTCCGGCACGTCTGCATCCACGACAATGGTCGCAATCTCTTCCAGTGACAGGATGAGATAGGATGACGCTGCGCCGATCTTGTCCTCCGTCGCAACCAGAATCGTCTCCGCACATTGACGAGCGATCAGCCTTTTGATCGCCGCCTCTTCGCGATCTCCCGTTGTGGCGCCGGTCTCGGGGTGGATACCGGTTGCGCCAAGAAAAAACAGATCGGCGCGAATGCCGGAAATGGCCTCGGCGCTTGCTGCTCCCATCGAGACGATAGAGTGCTTGAAGAGCCGCCCGCCGATCAGTTCCACCTCGACGCAAGGATGACGCGCCAATTCCAACGCGATGCTCGGACTATGGGTGATGATCGTCGCTTCGAGGTTTGGCGGCAAGTGGCGGGCAAGCCGGAGATTGGTGGTGCCGCCATCGAGGAAGACGATCTGGCCCGGTTTGATAAGCCTGGCTGCCGCTCGACCGAGTTTTTCCTTGGCGGAGGACGCCATTTGTTCGCGCACTCGGTAATCTGCAACAGCGGGTGACGATGGCAGCGCGCCGCCATGAACTCTTTGTAACAGTCCTTCCTTGGCCAGCTCACGCAGATCGCGGCGGATCGTGTCTTCGGAGACGCCAAGGTCTCCCGCAAAGCTCTTTGCGATGATTCTCCCGTCTCGCTGGAGAACTTGCTGGATGAGTGCCTTACGTTCCGATGTCAGCATCTGCTCGATCCTGTTGCACGAATTTTCTTGACTCTGCACGAAATTACACGAAATTACCTGCATGTCCACGATCCGTCGGACCCAGCCACGGGGAAAATTTCATGAGCATCGCGCATCGCATCAAGGTTGAGGACGTTCAGGTCCTGTCCAACGATTGGTATCTGTTGAAGAAGACGACCTTTTCATTCCTGCGGGAGGATGGCACCTGGCAGAAACAATCGCGCGAAACCTACGACCGCGGCAATGGCGCGACGATCCTGCTTTATGACAAGGAGCGCCGCACGGTGATCTTGACGAGGCAGTTCCGCTATCCCGCCTTCGTCAACGGCCATGACGATCTTCTGATCGAAGCGCCGGCCGGCCTTTTGGACGATGCCGAACCAGAGGCACGCATCCGTGCCGAAACCGGGGAAGAAACCGGCTTCAAGGTCCGCGATGTGCGCCAGGTCTTCGATGCCTTCATGAGCCCCGGCTCAGTTACCGAGAGACTGCATTTTTTTGTCGGGGAATATCAGCCGAGCGACAGAACCTCGGCCGGTGGCGGCAACGTCGAAGAGGGCGAAGATATCGGTGTTATCGAAATGGGAATCGACGAGGCGCTGGCGATGATCGCTGCTGGCACCATTCGCGATGGCAAGACGATCATGCTTTTGCAATATGCGGCGCTCAATCTTTTCAAGAGAGCTTGATCGGCTGATAGGAAGCGGACGCTCGGCACCGGCCCGGCATCCGCTCGCTCTTGACTTTTACAGCTTGTCATCCACTTCGGTGGCGACGGGAATGGAGGGCTGGGCACCTTCACGGGTGCAAGCCAGCGAACCGGCAACCGCCGCACGACGCAACGCCTTCTCAAAGTCCATTCCAGCATCGAGACTTGCGGCCAGGTAGCCGCAGAATGTATCGCCAGCGCCGACCGTATCGACAGGTTCGATCTTGAGGCCCATGGCTTTGACCAGTTTACCATTGCGAATGGCAATCACGCCCTCAGCGCCCAGCGTGACGATCACAGTCTGACCCGTCTCCTGGTGAAGAGCTGTCAGTTCCTTTTCGCGCTCCGAGGACGACAACCCGCTCTTGCCGATCAAGAGTTCGAACTCGGTCTCGTTGGCGATGACGATCGTAGCAAGCCGCGACAGACGGGCCGCATCTGCCGTCAGTGGCGCAGTGTTGATGATCGTCGTGACACGCCTGGCTTTGGCGGCCTTCAGCGAGGACTCGATCGCATCGGCCGGGATTTCGAATTGCAGCATCAGCGTGTCGCCTTCTGCCATCTCAGAGATAGCGCGCTCTGCATCCTGCGGCGAGACCGTTCCATTGGCCGCGGGAATGACTGAGATCATGTTTTCGCCACCCTCACCAATCAGGATTACGGCCGTCCCCGTTGGTTCAGCAACCGTTTTCACCAGTGAGAGATCAGTGCGCGCATCCCGCAGCAGCGTGAGTGCAGGAGCCGCAAAGGTATCGTCACCAATGGCTCCCGCCATCTTCACGTCCGCTCCGGCGCGACGTGCGGCAAGCGCTTGATTGGCACCTTTACCACCAGCGGCCGTGGAAAAGCTTTTGCCCGTGACCGTCTCGCCTGGCTTCGGCAGACGTTCGGAGGTGGCGACGAGATCCATGTTGATGGAGCCGAAAACAGTAATCATGCGAGGCTGACCCAAAAGGCAAAGATGTTAACAATGCCAATAGTGCTACAGCATCGGCCCGAAAATCGGAATCGATTTTTGGAAAGCACGATGCGTCGATTGAAGGAAGATAGAGCGTCCTTTGTGCGTCTAAAAAGACGCACGGCGCTCTAGCGCATCAAGATCAAAATCGGAAATCGATTTTGCAAAGGCGCGATGTTCGGGTCTTTCAGCGACGCCTACTCGTCATCCACCACACGCAGCTTGGCAGCACCGGCACGCGCATCGGCGATGCGACGCAGATGCTCCACCTCCGAATGGGGGATGTCTTTGGTGCTCGCGGAAAAATCCAGACTTTCGATCTTGCCGCCCCGCGCCAGAACTTTTTCCGATGAGGTCAGCATCATCTCGACATCGCGCTGTGCCTGGCCGAAATGCGTCTGGAGCTTGCGCGTGCGCTCGTCCAGACGCCGCACATCATCCATCAACAGCGCCACTTCGCCTTGGATCAGGTGAGCCTGCTCGCGCATGCGCTGATCCTTCAGCACCGATTGAATGACCTGAACCGACAGCATCAAGAGCGATGGCGAAACGATGACCACGCGGGAGCGATGGGCGCGCTGCACCAGATACTCGAAATGCTGGTGGATATCGGCAAAGATCGATTCAGATGGCACGAAGATGAAGGCGGTATCCTGCGTTTCTCCAGGGATGAGGTATTTCTCCGCCACATCGCGAATATGAACTTCCATGTCCCGGCGGAACTGCTGGGTGGCGGCGCGTTTGGCTTCCGGCGACTCATCCGCTTTCAAGGCATTCCATGCTTCCAGCGGAAACTTGGCGTCGATCACCAGCGACGGCGCATTGTTGGGCATCTTGATCGTGCAGTCCGGCCGAAAGCCGTTCGAAAGTGTAGGTTGGAGTTGGTAGGTGCCGGAGGGCAGCGCATCGGCAATCAGCGCCTCCATCCGCGCCTGTCCAAAGGCGCCGCGCGTCTGCTTGTTGGACAGGATTGCCTGCAGGCCAATCACATCCTTGGCGAGATCCTGAATGTTGCCCTGCGCAGCATCGATGACCGCAAGGCGCTCCTGCAGCTTGCTGAGATTATCATGCGTCGAGCGGGTCTGTTCGGTTAGCGTTGTTCCCAAACGCTGCGACATGCCATCCAGCCGCTCGTTCAGCGTCTGGCTCATCTCGGTCTGGCGTGCGGAGAAGGCTTCCGCCATGGCGGCGATGCGGCCTTGCAACTCGGTCTGGGTCTTCAAAAGCTCGGTCAGTTCTTCGCGCGGCTGATCTGGTACCGCCGGTTTGCGCAGGAGGACGAGGACAGCCGCGAGCCCGGCAAATGCTAGAACGACCAGCAGCGCGCCAATCGAGATGTGGACCGTTCCGACACTGAAAGCCGTTTGACCGAGAGCATTGAGATCGATGTTCATGACGCAATCTAGCAGAGTTATTCTGATTCGTACAAAACAAGAACATGTCCGCGGCGAAAATGAGTCGGTTATCCAGTCTCAGCATTGAATCGACCGTATTTTTTCGTTTCCTCAGGTGATCAGATGGGTTAAGGGAAGCCATGACGATCAAGCCCCTTATCATTTTGCCCGATCCGCTGCTGCGCCAGCAATCCAAGCCCGTCGAGACGGTGGATTCCGAAATCCAGCGTCTGGCCGACGACATGCTGGAAACCATGTATGATGCGCCTGGAATCGGTTTGGCCGCAATCCAGATTGGCGTTGCGCGCCGGATGCTGGTAATCGACCTTTCGCGCGACGACGAGGAAAACAAGCCGCAGGTTTTCATCAATCCGGAAATCCTGAAAGTTTCGGACGATGTCTCCACCTATGAAGAGGGCTGCCTTTCGATCCCCGACTACTACGCCGAAGTCGAACGACCGGCCTCTTTGACAGTTCGATATATTGATCGCGACGGCAAGCAGCAGACGGTGGAGGCTGATGGCCTTCTCGCCACCTGCCTGCAGCATGAGATCGACCACTTGAACGGCGTACTCTTCATCGACCACATCTCGCGGCTGAAGCGTGACATGGTCATCAAGAAATTCACCAAGCTGGCCCGCGCCAAGGTCTGATCCGGCTGGCCGAAAGGCCTTCTGGTAACAGCAGCAGGGCAGGGGGCAATCATGGCTCTTCGCATCATCTTCATGGGAACACCGGAGTTTTCGGTCCCCACGCTGCGCGCGCTCAAAGAGGCGGGCCATAATGTAGTGGCCGTCTATACCCAGCCGCCCCGTCCGGGCGGTCGCCGTGGACTGGATTTGCAAAAATCTCCCGTGCATCAGGCCGCAGAGCTTTTGGGCATTCCGGTCCTGACCCCGCTCAATTTCAGGGCGGAGGAAGATCGACAGCATTTTGCCGAGTTTGATGCCGACGTCGCCGTCGTCGTCGCCTACGGTCTTCTTCTGCCCGAGGCCATTTTGAATGGTACGCGCCTTGGATGCTACAACGGCCATGCCTCTCTTCTGCCCCGTTGGCGGGGTGCCGCCCCCATCCAGCGCGCCATCATGGCGGGTGACGCCGAAACCGGCATGATGGTGATGAAGATGGAGAAGGGGCTGGACACCGGCCCTGTGGCGCTGACTGCGCGTGTTCCCATCGATGAGGACATGACGGCCGGAGAGTTGCACGACGCGCTGATGCTAAAGGGCGCAAGACTGATGCGCGACGCCATGGCAAAGCTCGAGAACGACGATCTGCCGCTGACGCAGCAGTCCGAAGAAGGCGTCCTTTACGCCGCCAAGATCGACAAGGCGGAAACCCGGATCGATTTCTCCCGTCCGTCGCAGGACGTCCACAACCATATTCGCGGGCTGGCACCTTTTCCGGGCGCTTGGTTCGAACTGGAGATCGGCGGCAAGCCGGAACGCGTCAAGGTTCTGGCAAGCGAACGCGCCGAAGGCATGGGTGAGGCTGGTTCCGTGCTGGACGATCAGCTGACCATTGCCTGCGCCAGCGGTGCGGTACGTCTCGTCAAGCTGCAAAAGGCTGGCGGCAAGCCGATGCTCGCGTCCGATTTCCTGCGCGGAACACCCGTTGTCATCGGCACGAGGGTGTAGCGGATGCCGCGTTTTCGCATGACCGTGGAATATGACGGCACGCCCTATGTCGGCTGGCAGCGGCAGGACAATGGCCGGTCGGTTCAGGGCGCGCTGGAAGCAGCCGTTCTCTCGCTGACGGGTGAGAAGGTCGGCATTCGTGGCGCCGGTCGAACGGACTCCGGTGTGCATGCCGTTGGTCAGGTCACGCATGTGGATCTGTCGCGCGATTGGCAGCCCTACAAGCTGCGCAATGCCCTGAATGCGCATCTCGGCATGGCAGGCGACGCCGTCTCCGTGCTCGACGTGGAAGCCGTGACGCCAGATTTTGATGCCCGCTTTTCCGCCATTCGCCGCCACTATCTCTATCGTATCATCTGCCGCAAATCGCGTCTCGCGCTGGAATATAAGCGCGCCTGGTGGGTCTCGAAGGACCTGGACCATGAGGCGATGCATGCGGCCGCACAGATGCTGGTCGGCAGACATGACTTCACCACTTTTCGCTCGGTGCATTGCCAGGCCAACAGCCCAGTGCGTACGCTCGACCGGTTGGACGTGAGCCGCACTGGCGACTTGATCGAAATCCGCGCAACGGCGCAAAGCTTCCTGCACAACCAGATACGCTCCTTTGCCGGTACGTTGAAGTTGGCAGGCGAGGGTGCCATGACGCCCGACGACGTGCGTGCAGCACTTGAGGCGCGGGACCGCAAGGCCTGCGGTCCGGTGGCACCGCCCGAAGGGCTCTATTTCATGCAGGTGGATTACCCCGACGTCATACCGCCGCGATTGCCGCCCACAGAGAAGGTCGTCGGCGATACTGCCTGACCGCTCAGGCAAGATCGTTATGTCGGATAGACGCCGAGAAAGCGTTGAAGCAGTTCCGAGAGAATCATCCCAGGCACGAGCAATGTCATGACAAGCGCTGTTACCAGGAGCGGTTGATCGCGCACGAAAAACCGCACGATCCTCGAAAAGGCGAAGACTAGGGAAAGCAGGAGTGCGAACCAGAGGATCGCGACAATCCCGTGCAATGCGGGTAGGAACAGCGCAATCAGGATCAGAAGTGAATAGGCGTAGGAGAAGGGCACGGACAACCAGTTCGCCACGACGACGATGGCCGGAAATCTGTCCCGTACGCCGAACGCCAACAGCAAAAGCCCGATCAGGATCAGCGGCACCATCCAGCAGATGGCTTCGACGATGGCGAGACGAACGAAGAAGATCACACCGGTATGCACACCTTCCGGCAGGCCGGACAGATAGGCCTCATGCCACCAGTACCAAGAGAGCGCCATGGAGGGGAGGCACCACAAGGCGGCATAGAAGGAGCGAAACATACCGCGATCGCTGATGTCGAGAAGCCGCATGCCCTCCTTATTGCCGAGAAACAGCAACCAGAGGCCGCGCAGATAATAGGAAACTTCGCTACTGGGCGGCATGACCGAACCAACGTTCGATGAAGGTTTCATAGATGCGTGTCAGCGTTTCGAGGTCCGCGACGGCCACGCGCTCATCCACCATGTGCATTGTCTGGCCGACGAGGCCGAACTCGACCACGGGGCAGTAATCCTTGATAAAGCGGGCGTCCGAGGTGCCGCCGGTTGTCGATAGCTTCGGCTCCAGACCCGTGACCTCGGCAACCGCACCCGAGAGCGAGGAGATCAGCGCATTGTTGCGCGTCAGGAAGACATGGCTTGGCCGATCGGCCCAGACGATCTCGTAATTGACCGGTGCCCGATCCGGACGAAGCGCGCCGTCAGCGGCAGCCGCATCGAGACGACGGATGATCTCGGCTCGCAGCGTTCCCGCCGTCCAGGTATCGTTGAAGCGAATGTTGAAGGACGCCGTGGCCCGTGCCGGAATGACATTGGTTGCAGCGTTACCCGTATCGATAGTTGTCACTTCCAGGTTGGACGGCTGGAAATTCTCGGTGCCATGATCGAAGGGCGGGTCCATCAAAGCCTGCGTCAATTGCAGCATGCCGCGAATGGGATTGTCGGCAAGGTGCGGATAGGCGGCATGTCCCTGCACGCCTTGAACCGTAATGCGCCCCGACAAAGAGCCACGACGGCCGATCTTGATCATGTCGCCAAGCTGGTCTGGATTGGTCGGCTCGCCAACCACGCAGGCATCCCAGCTTTCGCCTTTGGCGGCAGCCCATTCCAGAAGCTTCGAGGTGCCGTTGATCGACGGTCCTTCTTCATCGCCGGTGATTAGAAAAGAAACGGAGCCCTGCGGCTTCCCATGCTTTTCGATATGGCGAGCGATCGCTGCGACGAAGCAGGCGATGCCGCCCTTCATGTCGACCGCCCCGCGACCATACATTTCACCGCCAGCAATCTCAGCGGCGAAGGGCGGATGGCTCCACGCCGCTTCGTCACCCACCGGCACGACATCGGTATGGCCGGCAAACATCAGATGCGGACCATCGGTGCCGAGGCGGGCGTAAAGATTTTCCACATCAGGCGTGCCGTCTTCGGTGGCCACCATCCGCTCCACGTCAAAGCCGAGTGGCGAGAGCAGGCTGTCGAGAAGGCTGAGCGCCCCGCCTTCCGCGGGCGTGACCGACGGACAACGGATGAGGGCGGCAAGATTGGAAACGGGATCGGTGGCGTTCATGGGTCTGTCTACTCTCCGCCGCTTCTACTCTTAAAGCGTGTCGCGATCTTTCAGATTCGCTCCCTACGCTTTAAGTCCTTGTTTTGTCGCATGTCGTTACCGCAAAACCGCTGCACACTTTTGCGCGACATGCTTTAGCCGGTCTTCTTGAGTTCAATCGCGCAGCAGCTCGTTGATGCCGGTCTTCGAGCGGGTCTTCTCATCGACAGTCTTGACGATGACGGCGCAGTAGAGGCCGGGGCCTGGCTCGCCATTGGGGAAGGGCTTGCCGGGCATGGTGCCTGCAACGACGACAGAATAAGGTGGCACTTCGCCGTAGGAGATTTCGCCGGTCGCGCGGTTCACGATCTTGGTCGACTTACCGATATACACGCCCATGCCAAGGACTGAACCTTCGCGTATGATGCAGCCTTCGACGACTTCCGAGCGGGCGCCGATGAAGCAATTGTCTTCGATGATGGTGGGGCCTGCCTGAAGCGGCTCAAGCACGCCGCCAATGCCAACGCCGCCGGAAAGGTGGACATGCTTGCCGATCTGCGCGCAGGAGCCGACGGTTGCCCATGTATCGACCATGGTGCCTTCATCGACATAGGCGCCAAGATTGACGAAGGACGGCATCAGCACGACGTTCTTGGCCACATAAGCGGAGCGGCGAACGACGGCATTCGGCACAGCGCGAAAACCTGCAGCGCGGAACTGGTTTTCACCCCAGTTTTCGAACTTGGAAGGCACCTTGTCCCACCATGTGGATTCGCCCGGACCACCGGTGACGATTTCCATGTCGTTGAGGCGGAAGGACAAGAGCACGGCCTTCTTCAGCCACTGGTTCACTTTCCAGTTGCCGTTCGACTCACGCTCGGCCACGCGGGCCTCGCCAGCGTCGAGAAGGTTCAGAGAGGTCTCGACCGCATCGCGAATTTCACCCTTCGTCGAGGTGTTCACGCTGTCGCGGTTTTCGAACGCGGTTTCGATGATGCTTTCGAGGGTGCCGAGATCCGAGCTGCTCATGAGAATTCCTTAAACTTCGCTGACTATCGTCATTTCAGGGAAACATCCGCACCGCTGGCCGGACACGGTCAATTGCTCTAAGCGAGTGTTTCAAGTGCGTCAATGCGATTTGGGCGATTTGACGCAAGCATCGGAAAGGCATGGAAATGGCGAAACTGAAAAACGGCAAGCTGCGGCGTAAAGATGGGGTTTGGGACCCGCTGAAGAGCAGTTCGGATGACAAGCAGCATGCCGAAGTCATCCCCAAGACGCCGCAAAGTGCTTCGCCTTCCTATCGCCTTGCCTATACCGACACCGACTTCCTATGCCGGGAGGAGCTACGCCCGATCCGGCTTCAGCTCGAACTGCTGAAACCGGAGATGATCCTCGCCGAACGCGGTATCAAATCGACGGTCGTCATGTTCGGTGGCGCGCGCATTCCAGAGCCCGGTGCCGCTGCCTGGGCAGCACGCAATGACGTCCAGAAGAAGAACCTTGAAGCGGCCTCTGTCTACTATGATGAGGCACGCAAATTCGCGCAGCTCTGTGCTGGCGAAGCGGAGAAATTCGATCACCGCGAATATGTCGTTGTCACAGGCGGGGGTCCGGGCGTGATGGAGGCGGGCAACAGGGGTGCGTCGGAAGCTGGCGCGCCGTCCATTGGCCTCAACATCCTTCTGCCGCATGAACAAGCACCAAACCCTTATGTGACGCCTGAACTCAGCTTCAACTTCCACTACTTTGCCATCCGCAAGATGCACTTCCTGATGCGCGCCAAGGCCGTCGTCATCTTCCCCGGTGGCTTCGGCACGATGGACGAGTTGTTCGAGACCGTGACGCTGATCCAGACCAAGCGCATGGCACCGATCCCCCTCATCCTCTTCGGCAAGGACTTCTGGCATTCGATCATCAACTTCAAGGCCTTGGCCGATTTTGGCACCATCGCGCCAGAGGATATCGACCTGTTTCACTTCGCGGAGACGGCTGAAGAGGCCTGGAAGGTCGTCGCCGATTTCTATGAGCTATAAGGGCTGCCGTTATTCGGCGGGTTAAGATCGAAAAAAATGCCCGGGCTCAAACGTCTCTGAACCCGGGCATGATGTGAGGGGCAGTTTTCAAAGCCGCGCGAAGCGCTCGGTGAGCAGCGCAAAGAACCCGTCGGCATCCACATCGCGCAACACTTTGGCATTGACCGGACGATCGGTCACCTTCCACCAATCGACCACGGTCATGCCCATGGTCAGCTCCGAAGACGTTTCGATTTCCACATTGCAATCGCGTCCAGCAAAAAGCTCAGGCTTGATCAGGTAGGCAATCACGGTTGGATCATGCAGCGGCCCGCCATCGGAGCCGTATTTCTCCACGTCGAAGCGCTCGAAGAACTCCAGCATTTCTGCCATTGCGATGGCCGGATGCGTTCCGATATCGCGGATGCGGGCGACGCGCGCTTTGGTGGTCAAAAGCTTGTGCGTCACATCGAGTGGCATCATCACGAGCGGAATGCCGGAGCGGAAGACGATTTCGGCGGCATGCGGATCGACATAGATGTTGAACTCGGCCGCTGGCGTGATGTTGCCGCCCTCGAAGAAGCCGCCGCCCATCAGCACCAGCTCCTTTACCCGTTGTGCGATATCCGGCGCCTTTTGAAGAGCGGTCGCGACGTTGGTCAGCGCGCCAAGCGTGCACAGCGTCACTGTGCCTTCCGGCTCGCGACGAAGCGTGTCGATGATGAAGTCCACCGCATGCTGTGACTGCGCAGCCAGTGTGGGCTCTGGCAGGGTCGGACCATCCAGACCAGTGCTGCCGTGCACATGCTCGGCCGTGATCGGCGCACGCACCAGCGGACGTTCGCAGCCCTCATAGACCGGGACCTCTGGGCGGTTGCAGAGTTCCAGAATGATGCGAATGTTCCGGCTCGTCAGCTTCAGCGGGACATTGCCTGCCACGGCGCAGAGGCCAAGAATTTCGATCTCTTCTGGGCTCGCCAGAGCAAGCATGATCGCGGCTGCGTCATCCTGCCCAGGATCGGTATCGATAATGATTTTTCTGCGCTCGGCCATAATGATCCTGTCTGTCTAAAAGCGCCGTGCTCGCCTCTTGGACGCATTAAGGACGCTCTATCGCTTTAAATTTACCCATCGTACTTCCGAGATCGATTGCGATGTTCGGTGGAGTACGATGCTGTAGGTAACGTCTTTTTCAAGCTGCTTTGATCGCCTTGTCAATGGGCCGCCGAAGACTGATGGTTTTGCCCGTGCGGCGTTCTTGTGTTTCGGGCACCATGTTACCATATGCGAAAGAGCTGCCGAACCGGGGCTGGGCGCTCTATTGAAATGCGAGCGCCATGAGATCGTCGCTTGGATGCAAGGACACTATATTATGAGCCGCATGACACCCTTCACGCACCCGCTGATGCTGGGCTTCGATGCCATGGAAAAGACGCTGGAGCGTATGGCTAAATCGAATGACGGCTATCCTCCCTACAACATCGAGCGGTTGGCGGCGGAAGGCTCGAGCCCTGAGCGATTGCGCATCACCATTGCAGTTGCTGGCTTTGCCGAAGACGACCTCGATGTCACGACTGCGGACAATCAACTTGTGATCCGGGGACGCCAGCAAGATCAGGAAAAGCGCGACTACCTCTATCGTGGCATCGCTGCGCGCCAGTTCCAGCGCGTGTTTGTGCTGGCAGATGGCATGCAGGTGCACGATGCGCGTCTGAAGAACGGTCTCCTCTCCATTGAACTCACGCGTCCGGAAATCTCCAACGTGGTGAAGAAAATTAACATTTCCGTCTCACAGTAACAGCCTGGCCCCGTAGACCGATTCTGTTCGGTCTGCTGGTCAAAGACCAACGTATCGGCGCAAAGATCCGGCTGATCTTCGCAACGGACCGCGCGTCGACTTGAAATTGAGAGCGTCCACATGCTTCCTCTATGGATGCGGCGGCGCTCGATGGAGGCTGAAACATGCTTTTAAAAGAAGCGCATGCGCGCCTGACCAAATCCCAGTTGGCCCATCTTGGTGCCGGTGAAGTGGGCTACATTCGCAAGATGCGAGCCGAGCAGGTGATGAAGTGCTTTCCCGAGGCGCCCGAGATCGATCCCGGTCTTGACCTCTGGGCTCTTTTCGGCGCCGACGGCACGCCTATCCTGCTCACCGACAATCGGTCCAGCACCTTCTTCAAGGCTGCGGAAGACGAACTTCGGACCATCAGCCTGCACTAGGTTCGATTTGCTGATCAGCCGGTCGTAAAGCTATCATTTCAAGTAAAAGGCCCACCCTGAAACAGGGCGGGCCTATAATAAACGTCGGGACGTTTAGAGCCAGGGGCGATCTGGCATGTCGTCGATGCTGATGACGCCGTCATTGTTGACGTCGAGGCGGGTGAAGATCTTTTCGCCGGCAGCCATGAATTCCGGCTTGCTCAACTGGCCGTTGCCGTCCGTATCGGCCGTGGCGAACATGCCGCCCATCTTGCCTTTCCGGCCTTTGCCCTTGCCTTCCTCGCGCGCTTCGCGAGGCTTGCTCTCGCGGTCGCCGTCCTTCTTGTCGCCTTCGGCTTTCTTCTTGTCACCTTCGGCGGCGGCCTTTTCAGGCTTTGGATTGGCAGCACGCCATGCGTCCATCTTCGCCTTGCGATAATCGCGCATTTCCTTCGGTGTGATGGAGCCGTCCTTGTCGGCGTCGATCTCAGTGAAGAGCGCCTCTTGGCGAGCGTTGAATTCTTCCTTGGTGATCTTGCCGTCCTTGTTGGTGTCCGCCACCTTCAGGAGATGAACGAACATCGGCTCCGGGCGCATGCGCGGACCATCGCGGTCGGCGCCGCCACGAGGAGCTGCCATCGTCACGGACGCGGTGGTGCTGAGCATCAGGGCAGCCCCAAGTGCGGTGATGGCGATCTTCCGTTTTAGCATTTCAAAACCTTTCCGTTGGTGTCCCTCGTAAGACGCTAGAGGCGACGCTTCGTTCCCACCAGTTAAACATCGGTAATGCATATGAAATATCGTTAATATAAGGAGTGCCTTAAGCCTGACTGGCTTGAAGCCCTGTTAGAAAGTCCGACAGGTTATCAGTGATGTAATCGATGTGATCATCCGTTTCTGCCGGGATTTCCCACCGCTCCATCACGATGCCTTCAAGATTGCGCGGAACGAGAAGAACCGTCTTCATTCCCATTGCCTTGGGTGCAGTCAGATTGCGTGGCAAGTCCTCGAACATCGCAGCGCGTTTGGTGTCGAGCTGTTTCAACGCGGCAAATTTCTCGTAAGTCTGGCCTGCAGGCTTCGGCAAATAGCCGGCAGCGACGATGTCGAAGATATCTTCGAATTGATCGAGGATGCCCAGCGCGCCGGCAGCCGCTTGTGCGTGCTTGACACTGCCATTGGTCAGAATGAATTTTCGACCAGGCAGCGCCTTGATCGCCTCGCCAAGCTCCGGGTCCGGAAGAAGAGCGGAGTAATCGATCGCATGGGCCTTCTCCAGAAAGTCATTAGGATCGATACCGTAATGTATCATAAGCCCCTGAAGCGTCGTGCCGTGCTCATGGTAGTAGCGCTTCTGAAGAACGCGCGCCTCTTCCGGATCCAGCTGCAACAGCTCTGCCACATAGGCGGTCATGTTGCGGTCGATCTGGGAGAAGAGATTGATGTGATGCGGATAGAGCGTGTTGTCGAGATCGAACACCCACTCCGTCACATGGGCGAAATCGGCTGGCTCGGCGGTGTTTTTCGGCTTTGTGTTCATGCAGGGCTTTATGCCTGTTTCCCATGCCAAATAAAATGGAAAACACGCCGCCGTCGACGAAAACCGTCCTTGGCGGCGAACCTGCGCAGATGCTAATCGAAAGCATGGAATTGTGGATCGGGATTACTCTGGTCAGCGCCTTCTTGCAGAACCTGCGCTCGACCTTTCAAAAGCATCTGAAGAAAAGCATGGGCACCACAGGCGCCACCTTCGTGCGCTTTGGTTTCGGTATGCCCTTTGCGCTGGCCTATCTGGCCTTTCTGCATGTCGGACTGGCAAGGCCACTTCCATCGATCAATCAAATGTTCGTGCTGTGGGCGGCGGTTGGATCGATGGCGCAGATCGGCGCGACCTTCCTCCTGGTACACCTGTTTTCGTTCCGCAACTTCGCGGTGGGCACCGCCTATTCCCGCACGGAGCCCGCCCAGGCCGCCCTGTTTGCCCTGATCTTCGTCGGCGAAAGTGTGAGCGCCGGAACGCTGCTCGCGATTGCCATATCGGTCTCCGGTGTCATGTTGATCTCGGTGGCGAGAACGGCACTCTCTCCCGTCTCCATCATCACCTCCGTCTTCAGCAGGACGGCAGGTATCGGCCTCGCATCTGGCGCACTCTTCGGTCTCTCCTCCGTTGCTTATCGTTCCGCATCGCTCTCGATTGCCGCAAGCCTGCCAGCACCGGACGCCATCATGCAGGCGAGCTTTACGCTCGTGGTGGTCATCGTGACGCAAACGGTAACGATGCTGATCTGGATACTATTGAAGGAGCGAGAAGAACTGGCGCGCATCGCCAAGGCATGGAAACCGGCCATCACCGTCGGGTTCGTCGGCGCCACCGCTTCGTTCGGCTGGTTCACGGCCATGACGTTGCAGCAGGCTGCGGTGGTCAAGGCGCTGGCGCAGGTAGAGATGCTTTTTGCCTTCGCCTCGACAGTTTTTTTCTTCAAGGAGAAGATCAACAGTCTCGAATTGATCGGCTGCCTGTTGATCGTCCTTGGCGTGCTGTCGCTTCTGGCTTGGGGCTAGCCTGAGCAGAAATTCAGTCGTTAAGGCACGATCAGCGTGCCGGCGCCTTCCGTAAAGATTTCCAGAAGCACCGAGTGAGCAGTCTTGCCGTTGAGGATCACGACGCCTTGCACCCCTGCCTTGATCGCCTCGATACAGGTTTCCACCTTGGGGATCATCCCGCCGGAAATCGTGCCGTCCTTGATCAACGCCTGGGCTTGGGAGACCGTCAACTCCTTGATGAGTTCCTTGTTCTTATCGAGAACGCCCTCGACATCGGTCAGGAACAGCAGGCGAGTGGCGTGCAGCGCACCAGCAATCGCGCCGGCAAAGGTGTCGGCATTGATGTTGTAGGTCGCGCCGTCGCGACCAGGCGCCACGGGAGCGATGACGGGGATCATCTCGGACTTCGCCAGAAGATCGAGCAGTGTCCGGTCCACTTCGACGACTTCGCCGACGAAGCCTAGATCAAGAACCCGTTCGATATTGCTGTCCGGATCGATCACTGTCTTGCGGGCCTTTTCGGCAAAGACCATGTTGCCGTCCTTGCCGCAGAGGCCGATGGCCCACTCACCCGTCTGGTTGATGAGCGCGACGATCTCCTTGTTGATCGAGC
This sequence comes from Agrobacterium larrymoorei, assembly GCF_037722385.1. GTDB lineage: Bacteria > Pseudomonadota > Alphaproteobacteria > Rhizobiales > Rhizobiaceae > Agrobacterium > Agrobacterium larrymoorei_C. Next base: position 10,217 of record NZ_JBBKAQ010000011.1, on the reverse strand, counting down.
CTGCCAGAACCATTTCGACGATCTCGACAGTCTTGGCGTCGGTCACGCGCAGACCGCCTTCGAATTTCGATTCGATCCCCATCTTCGTCAGCATCGCACCGATCTGCGGACCGCCGCCGTGGACGACAATGGGGTTGATACCGGATTGTTTGAGAAGGGCGATGTCTTCGGCGAAAGCTTTTCCAAGAGCCATATCGCCCATGGCGTGACCGCCATATTTTACGACGATTGTCTTGTTTTCATACTTCTGCATGAAGGGAAGGGCCTGAGCTAGAAGCCGGGCCTGCATTTCGCTTTCAAAACTCGCCATTGAAAAACCTCGTCTTTGATTGCGCCGCTTGTAACGCAAGTTTTTGACGGATGAAACATGGGATGGGGCAGGCGAGGAATATTAATTCGCAGAGGATGGCCGATGCGTTGCCTAATCGGATTGACACGCGAGCGCAATCGGACCAGCCTTGTTCGGGGAGTACTGCGTCCGGCCGATCGAGGTTCGAATCGGTGGGCTGTCATGATGACAGTGGCGCGAAGCAGCGGAGTTTGATGAAGAATGGCCTTGCCGGATAAGGATATGCGCGGCGGTTTGAAGGACCAGGTGCTTGCGGGCAAATATGTGCTCGGCGCGCTGCCGGAAGACGTGAAAGCCGAGCTTGCCGAACGGGTCCGCAAAGACCAGCAATTCGCCACCATCGTCCGGCGCTGGGAAGACAATCTTGCCGAAACGGAAATGCGAGAGCAGCGGACCTTTGCCTCCTACGTAGATGCATCCATGGACCACGCGCTTCGCCGTTCGGACGACAAGCTGCATCGCAGCATCTATGGCCGCTTTGCCATCCTGACAGCCCTGTGGAACTCCACGCGCTTCTGGCGCATGACGACGCTTGCGGCCGTCCTGTGGGCCGCAGTGCTGCTCTTCACCGCCGTGTAAATGATGCGAAGTCCTGACACTGTCAGGACTGTGGGTAGCCCACCGTCTTTAGGATTTCGGCACGAAGTTCATCGAGACCAGCCGACTTTTCCGATGATGTCGCCAGAACTTCCGGATAGGCCGCAGGACGCTTGCGAATCTTTTCCAGCGTCTCGCTGATGAGGCGCGGAACAGCGGGTTCCTTGATCTTGTCCGTCTTCGTCAGAACGATCTGATAGGAGACAGCCGCCTTGTCGAGAAGGCTCAAGACGTCCTCGTCATTCTTTTTGATGCCGTGACGGGAATCGATCAGCACATAGACGCGCTTCAAGGTTGCCCGGCCACGCAAGTAATCGAAAACAAGCTTCGTCCAATTGTCGACCTGATCCTTCGGCGCCTGCGCATAGCCGTAGCCCGGCATGTCCACCAGTGCCATGGGTGGCAGGTCGTCGCCAGCGCCGGAATAGCCTTCTGGCACGAAGTAGTTGAGTTCCTGCGTGCGGCCCGGCGTGTTCGAGGTACGCGCCAATCCCTTATGACCGACGAGCGCGTTGATCAGCGAGGACTTGCCGACATTCGAGCGCCCGGCGAAAGCGATTTCTGCCGGGCCTTCGGGTGGAAGGAACTTCATGGCCGGAACGCCGCGGATGAAAATCCACGGCCTTCCAAAGAGGGGCTTGTCAGCCGTCATTTGGATTGCACCGGCTTTCGCTTGAACAACCCTTTAAGGTTGTCGAAGAGCTCGATCTTGGCACCGTGGCGCTTCATGATCACAGCCTGCTGCGAGATCGACAGCGTGTTGTTCCATGCCCAGTAGATCACGAGACCGGCCGGGAAAGACGCCAGCATGAAGGTGAAGATCAGCGGCATCCAGGTGAAGATCATCGCCTGGGTCGGATCTGGCGGTGTCGGGTTCATGCGCATCTGCAGGAACATTGTGATGCCCATGATGATAGGCCAGACGCCAATCATCAGGAAGTGCGGCACGTCATAGGGCAGAAGGCCGAACAGGTTGAAGAGCGAGGTCGGGTCGGGCGCAGACAGGTCGTGAATCCAGCCGAAGAAAGGCGCATGACGCATTTCGATGGTGACGTAGATGACCTTGTAGAGCGCGAAGAATACCGGGATCTGCAGAAGCATCGGCCAGCAGCCGGCAATCGGATTGATCTTCTCTTCCTTGTAGAGCTGCATCATCGCCTGCTGCATGCCCATACGGTCGTCGCCGAATTTGGCCTTCAGCTCTTCGATCTTGGGCTGCATGCGCTTCATGTTCGCCATGGAAGCGTACTGCTTGCTGGCAAGCGGGAAGAACAGAAGCTTGACGACGATGGTGGTGAGCAGGATCGCCACGCCGAAATTGCCAAAGTAACGGAAGAAGAAATCCATCAGTTTGAACATCGGCTTGGTGATGAAGTAGAACCAGCCCCAGTCGATCAGAAGATCGAACTTCGGAATGGTATATTGCTTCTCGTAACGGTCAACGAGCGGCACTTCCTTGGCACCAGCGAAGATAAGGTTCTTCAGCTCGGTGGACGCGCCAGGTGCCACTGTCAGCGCATCGCTGCGATAGTCGGCCTGGTAGCGCGGCTGACCGTCGGTGAAGTGGGTGTAACGGGTTTCGACAGCCTTGTCCTGAGGCGGGACGATTGCCGCTGCCCAGTACTTGTCGGTGATGCCGAGCCAGCCACCGGTTGCCTTCGGCAGAACAAAAGGCTGTTCCTCGACCTTCTTGTAGGTCTCTTCCGTCAGGCTGCCATCGGCGCCGGCAACGCCCAGGAAGCCCTCGTGGATGACGAAGACGGGCGGGGTAACGGGCTTGTTGTTACGGGTGATGCGACCGTAAGCCGAGAGCGTTATCGCTTCCTGACCTGGGTTGTCGATCTTGTCGGTAACGGTGATCATGTAATGATCGTCGATCGAGATGGTGCGGTTGAAAACCACGCCCTTGTCGTTGGTGTAGGAAAGCGTCACCGGTGTCGTTTCGGTCAGCTTCGCGCCGGCGGGAGCCGTCCACACCGTGGTCGGGCCAGGCACGGAGCCAACGCCGTCATTGCCGATGTAGCCAAGCTCGGTGAAGTAGCCATCATGCGTATCGGAAGGCGAGAAGAGCGTGATGATCGGGCTCGAGTCATCCACAGTCTCGTGGTAGTCCTTCAAGCGAACGTCATCGATACGCGCGCCGGTCAGGTTGATGGAGCCGGCGATTGCGTTGGTGTCGATCTCGACGCGCTGCGTCTTTGCCAGTGCATCGGCACGCGAAATGGTCGCGGCCTGCTGGCTGCTCGTGCCGGGAAGCGTGCCGCTCGGCGTTGTTGCCGGGGCCGCCGTGCCATCGGCAGGTGCCGTCGTGGTCTGTGTCTGTTGCGTGGCCTGCTGCGCCTGGCGTGCCTCTTCGGCGCGGCGCTGCTGCTCGATACGCGGGTTCATGTAGAGGAACTGCCAGGCAAGTACGATGACAACCGAAAGGGCGATCGCGATGAAGTAATTGCGGTTTTTTTCCATCATTCTTTCCTGGAGCGGGTCTCCCGGGAGCGTCCGTTTTTCGCGCGTCCCTCGATCCGCTCTATGAGCAAGTTTTCCAGTACGGCGAAGTCGGTATTCAATGCGTCCCTTCGGGCGACAATCACATAGTCATGCCCGGGTTTCATTGCAAACCCGGCAGAAAGCCTGACGGCTTCCCTGAGACGGCGGCGCATACGGTTGCGTTCGACCGCGTTTCCCTGGCGTTTCGTAACGGTAAAACCGACCCTGGGTTCGGTTTCAGGAGCCTGTCGATCCAGAACCTCCAGAAGAAAAGTGCTTCCGCGCCTTTTTTCACCCGCCTGAACGGCAAGGAAATCCGGCCGGTTTTTCAACCGACCGGGCATTTTTTTCTTATCTGTCATCTGCCACGACTTTCATCGGGCAACCACTTGATTAAGCGGACAGACGTGCGCGACCGCGGGCGCGGCGAGCTGCAAGAACCTTGCGGCCGCCAGCTGTAGCCATGCGAGCACGGAAACCATGACGGCGCTTGCGAACAAGCTTGGACGGTTGGAAAGTACGCTTCGACATTTATTTAATACCGCGGGGTGCGGCCCTTCTTGACTTTGCCTTTAAGGGCAAGAGCGTTTCGACTATGCCCGGAAAGCCATCATAGACTGCAAAATGCCCGGACGTGCGGGCTTATAAGGGCTTATGGCCCGCAAAGTCAATTGCAGAACCGCATCACCGGCTCATGGCGCGACGGCGCTTTTGGCCGGCATAATCCCACAGTTAATCGGCGGACTTTCCCAAGGCCGACTTTTTCAAAGATTCTGAAACATAAGTAAAATCTGAAATTGTTTCTTAATTGACGTTAAATAACGTTCTCGTGACCAGATAGCCGGGAACTTTGTGTCTCCGGCCTGAGTGAATTTGGACTATCGGGGGAATTCGCAGTGAAAATTCGAAGCAAGATCAATCTACTCGTCGGCTTTTTAAGCCTCGTGGCCTGTAGCATTGGTGGCCTTTCCATCTACGCCATCAACAAATATCAGACACACACCGTTGCTCTGGATGCCGTAGCAGATCGTGCCCGATACGGCGAAACCCTCAACAGGCTTGTCACCGCTGTCGTCATGGAAGCCCGCGGCGTGTACGCGGCAAAGGACACCGCGGCGGCGGGGAAGTTTGCCGATGGCATCATCGCCAACCTCGATGCGATGTCCGCACTTCTTAAGGAATGGAAGCCGCGGGTTCCGGCCCATCAGGCCGCAGCCTTCGATAACATCGAAAAGCGCTTCGCCGAGTTTCGCGCCTTCCGCACCGAGACTGCCCGTCTTGGCCGCGAAGTTGGCCCACAGGAAGCAAGCGTTCAGGGCAACAACGAAGCCAACCGAGAAAACCGCAAGGCCTATCAAGCCGAAATCGACGCAGTCGTGAAGGACGATCTTAAAGATCTCGATGCAATCAAGTCCGAGATTGACGCCTTTGGCCAGTTTATCTTCCTGGTTGTTGCCCTTGTCACCGTCACCGGTGTCGGAGCCGGAACCATCATCGGCCTTTATGTCGGCTCCAGGCAATTGAGTGCGCCGATCCTAAACGTGTCGGAGATGATGAAGTCCGTCGCCGACGGCAACCTCGAGGCCAAGATCCCCTATCTCGATCGCAAGGATGAGATCGGCCAAATGGCTGCCGCTGTCGAAATCTTCAAGCGTAATGGCCTTGAAGTGCGGCGCATGAATGCGCAGGAAACCGCCATGCGCGCCAAGAGCGACGACCTCCAGGCTGGTATGGCAGATGTGGTGGGTGCAGCGGCGCAAGGCGACTTCAGCCGTCGCATCACCAAGGATTACGGTGACGACAATCTCAACCGCTTCGCAAAGACGATCAACGATCTTCTCGGCAGCGTCGATAGTGGTGTTTCCGAGGCAGGTCGTGTCATGGCCGATCTTGCGCAGGGCGATCTGACGCGCGCCATGAACGGCAACTTCCACGGCGTCTTCGCCGAGCTTCAGGCTAACATCAACGACACGATGGCTAAGCTGAAAGCGACAATGGCGGAAGTGCAGGAGAGCACCGAAGGCATCAATGGCAATGCCAACGAACTGCGATCTGCAGCTGACGATCTTTCAAAGCGCACGGAGCAACAGGCGGCAGCGTTGGAAGAAACGTCGGCCGCGCTGGATGAGATTACTGCCGTCGTGAAGAACTCCACCGCGCGCGCTCAGGAAGCAAGTGCAATGGTATCGGACACCAAGGAAAAGACGGCTCATTCCGCCAAAGTAGTGCGCGATGCCGTCACCGCGATGGGCCGGATCGAGCAGGCATCGCGCGAAATCAGCCAGATCATCAACGTCATCGACGAAATCGCATTCCAGACGAACCTCCTGGCTCTGAACGCAGGTGTTGAAGCTGCGCGTGCAGGCGAGGCTGGCAAGGGCTTCGCCGTTGTTGCGCAGGAGGTGCGTGAACTCGCGCAGCGCTCCGCCAACGCCGCAAAGGATATCAAGGCGCTCATCACCAAGTCTGGAGAAGAGGTCGGCAGTGGCGTGACGCTGGTTCGCCAGACAGGTGTCGCGCTGGAAGATATTGAAACGCGAATCTTGAGCATCAACGACCACATTCATTCCATTGCCACGGCCGCACAGGAACAGGCGACGGGTCTCCAGGAAGTCAACACTGCCATCAACCAGATGGACCAGGTCACCCAGCGAAATGCTGCCATGGTGGAGGAGACCTCTGCTGCAACACATAAGCTCAGCGGCGAGGCGGCAACGCTGGTTTCTCTGGTCGGCCGTTTTCGTCTCGGGAACGATGCAACAATACGGACCCAGAGATTTGCGGCCCCAGCCCGACCGTCTTCCGCGCCAGTGGCTTCTCCGGCCCGCAAAATGATGGGCACGGTGGCCCGTGCCTTCAGTGGCTCTGCCGCAGTTGCGCAAAGCAAGGACGAGTGGCAGGAGTTCTGACCACTACATCAGACTCAAGCTGACATCAGACGCCGCCTCTCTGGGCGGCGTTTTTCGTTTCCGCCGTTCAATCGTGGATCGGCCTCGCATCTGTTTGAAATTTCGCCTCGAATCCTTATGATGGCTCGAAATGACGCTGTTTGCCGAATTGGATGCCGCCAAGGCTTCTGATCGTTGCCGGCAGACCAACAGGAAAAGCCCTGGTGTTTTCAACACTCAGAAACCGGATGAATGGTGAGCTGGAGGACGAGGCCACTGGCCGACCCCTGCGCGAAATGCCCGGCGTGACGCAAGGGCTGTCCGGACGCCTGCTTCTATTGACCATCATCTTCGTCATGATCGCCGAGATCCTGATCTTTGTGCCATCCGTGGCCAATATGCGCCTGTCCTGGCTACGCGACAGGCTGAATACGGCTGCTGCTGCGGGCGTTGTCATCGACGGCTTGCAGACGGAACTGCCCCGTAGCGTCCAGAACGATACGCTGCTGGCGACCGGCGCAAAGCTCATCGCGCTGAAGAAGGACGGCACGTCCACGCTTCTGGCCGCAACCGAGGTGCCACCCAGCGTCGACGATCAATACGACCTTTCGGACGTGTCGCAGTTGCAGGCCGTCCGCGATGCGTTTTCTGTCCTGCTGTTTGGCCAGAACCGCGTCATCCGTGTCTTCGATGTCATTGGCGACAGCAACATGATCATCGAGATCGTCATGAGCGAGAACCGGCTGCGTGCTGCGATGATCGCCTATGCAGGCAACGTGTTGATGATTTCGGTTGCCCTGTCGCTGATCACCGCCAGCCTGATTTTCGTCTCCATCAACCGCATTCTGATCCGCCCGATCCGCCGCTTGACGGTCGGCATGCAAACCTTCTCGGAGCGGCCGGACGATCCTGCCAGCCTGTTCAAACCGGAGGAGGGGACAGACGAGCTTGCAGTTGCAGGACGACATCTGGCCGACATGCAGGTTCAATTGCAAAAGACGCTGCGGCAGCAGAAGAACTTGGCCGATCTCGGTCTCGCCGTCTCCAAGATCAACCACGATATGCGCAACATCTTGGCCTCCGCCCAGCTCATGTCCGACAGGTTGGTGGATGTGGAAGATCCCATGGTGCGCAGCTTCGCGCCAAAGCTTCTGAGAACCATCGATCGCGCTGTCGGTTATACGAGCGAGGTGCTGGCTTACGGTCAGGCAACAGAAGGCGCACCGAGACGCCGCATGATCGAGCTCGGTGAAGTGGTCCAGGATGTGAAGGACATCCTCGCCATCGAACCGGAAAGCGGGATCGAGTTCGTCGATACCATCCCGGACGGTCTGAAGATTGATGCCGATAGCGAGCAACTGTTTCGCGTTCTCTACAATCTCTGTAAAAACAGCGTGCAGGCGCTGCAGCAGGCAAGCGCCTCCGATTACCCTGCGAAGCGCCTGACGATCGCCGCCCAGCGCAACGACGACGTCGTCAGCATCGTCATCGATGATAACGGCCCCGGCATGCCGCAGAAGGCGAGAGAAAATCTGTTCTCGGCGTTCCGTGGCTCCGCACGCTCGGGCGGCACAGGTCTAGGCCTCGCCATCGCCCGCGAGCTTGTCCTCTCTCATCGCGGTACGATTGCGCTGGTCGAAAAGGCAGACCGCGGCACACAGTTCCGCATCGAGATTTCAGATCGCCCGCAGCCTGGGTCGGCTGCTATCGCGAGCTAAATTTCAACGCTTCTTCCCACCCTTCAAAGCCGCCTGGACTCCGCCTATTCTCGATCACGAATCTGATGATCAAATTCGTCTTGTCCAGAAGTTATTAAATTTCAACGACTTGTAAAATTCACCGCAGGAAAATGACGATTTAAAAACAAAATCGCTTGCATTCGAAGGTAGGACGTTTTAGAGGATCGCCACGCCAGCAGAACAGCTTCTGCGGCACGCACCCGTAGCTCAGCTGGATAGAGCACCAGACTACGAATCTGGGGGTCAGGAGTTCGAATCTCTTCGGGTGCGCCATTCTTTTCCTAATGCATTGTTCCGCCAAAACAACTAAGGTTTCAGGACCTTAGCGCAAGCCTTCTGCTACACTTCGGTTACGCACAAGGGTTTCACACTCATGGCAGGAATCACCTACATTCAAAGGCGTCCCGGATCAGGCATCTATCAATTCCGAAAGCGGCTCCCGAAAGAGTTAGCTGGTCAGGTTGCCTCGGATCACATCAAGCGCCACGTCCCTGAGCTCATCAACACCGATACCGGATGTTTCAAGCGTGAGCTTGTGGTGTCTCTCGGCACTAAGGAGGGGTTGAATGCCTTTAGGAACGTTCGTAGTGAAGTACGCTGGCACTATCGCTGGCCATGCGCTGAAAAAGGTGCTGGAAACACGGGCAGAAGCCGCAAAGGAAATTCTCCTTGACCGCATCAGAAAAGGTGGTGCTAACCTCAGCGACCTTCCTGAAGACGAGGCCGCCGCGATAACATTCCGATACATGCGGGCGGCAGAAGAGGGGTCTGCGCGTTTGAACTTGAAGTTGCTAGCTGATGTCATCGCTGGCCAAGATGCAAAGTCAGGTCGGAGCGCAAATGAATTTCTCATGTGGGCAGACATCTTGACGAGCCTGAAATCTGACGAAGTGATTGTTTTAGGCATCCTGCATCGACAGGCAAAGACCGTTGATTACAAGTTTCGTTATACTGGTGAATTTTGGAGTGAGTGCCAACGCGTCCTTAGCGATGAGCGCAAGATGTCCTTCTCAACAAGCGACTCTTTGGCTGCGGCACTTATGCGGACTGGTCTTGTGACTATTCTCGGTGGTCTAATGAGCCAAGGGCACGCCTACCTTCCAACGACAAATCTCCAAAAGCTTGCCGAAATGGCAGACCTTGAGACCTACTACATGCAAGAGCCTTACATAGCCTAGGGCTTCTTCACACTATCAACCTGAGGTAAGCTCCTTGCCAAACACTTAGACGGGGGTCTTGGGTATGCGGCGTATAGCTTTTCTTTGTGCAATCTTTCTTTCTGCTCCTACCTTAGCGCTGGCGTTCTGTTCTCAGCCATACGGTGACGTGACGCTACCCGACGCTCCCGGAAGCTTCCACAAGCCGTCCGCACCATACTGTCTCTCGGGTTATAAGTTTTCCAGAAAGCATACTTGCTCAGATTGGGAAATTCGGAGCTACCAGAGCGAGATTGAGGACTATCTCAACAAGTTGCAGACATATGCCAATGACGCAGTAGATGCGGCAAACAAAGCGATATCCTTTGCAAATGATGCGAAGAGCTACGCCAAATGCGAGAGTGAGGATGTCCTGGCAGATTTGAACTAGGAGCCGCCCTGATGGACTTCCTCTCAATCATCTTGGCAGCGTTAGGCATTCACCGGGAGCGGGCAAACAAAGCCAGCGACAGGAGGATAGAAGCCTCCGCCTTGTCTCTGAGGTCTCAGCTGAGGCTGCGCAAGCGGCCAACATGGTGGCGATAGCTATGCCAGGCATTATGCTACGGCTTCAAGCTGTTCAACCTGACCAGCCGGAAGTTCAAGCCAACTGCTCGACAACGCTCACCACAATGTACACCCAAGCGAAACAGCCTCACGAGATGGCTGAAGGGTACAAGCCGATGGTTGAGAAGGGGAGCAATTGGGCGGATTGGGACCTAGCTTTGCGGAAGCTTCACGAATGGCGAGCTACGATTTCCGTGCTACGGCCTCAGACGGAAGCAATCGTACGGCGTTACGAGGAGCTACTAACCCAAGCTGAGCAAGGCTACGAAGCCCCGGTCCCAGCCCTACAGCAACCCTTATGGTCTTAGCGAGATAGAGGATGGGATGCCCCGCCATTGTAAGGTTCTGGGTTGATCTGGGTAGAAGGCGTCAAGGTGCCTAGGGGTGCCCCTTTTGC
>NZ_JBBKAQ010000010.1:0-841 GCF_037722385.1 Agrobacterium larrymoorei | reverse complement strand
ATCGAAGCGTACCTGTTGCTGAAGAAGGTTACGTTCGGGCGGGCGCGTTGCCTCCTTCTTCAATGTCAGATGCATACGCTCATGCCGCCCGTTCTGCTGAGGGTGGCCTGGCTTGATCCGTTCGATCGCAATCCCAAGCCTGAGCCAGAAGACCGACAGCTTCGACAGATTGTAGAGCCCGTTGGGTGAAGCGAAGGGCAGCCCGTTGTCCGAGCGTATCGCCTGAGGCAGGCCATGCTCGGCAAACAGGCGGCGGAAGGCTTCGATCACGGCCTGCTCGCGTGTCGATTCGAAGGCTTCGCAAGCCAATAGATAGCGTGATGCCTGATCGGTTACGGTCAAAGGGTAACAATAACGACCGTTCCCAAGCTTGAATTCGCCCTTGAAGTCGGCGCACCACAGATCGTTTGCGTTGACGGCTTGCGACAGCGTGGTGCCCATGGCCTTGTTTGCCCGGTTCCTCTTGCGGGCCTGGCGCACAAGGCCGTGGCGGTCGAGCACTGCATGCACGGTGCTGCTCGCTGGAATGCGGACATCGCCGGCGAGCTTCTTCACCAGCAGTTCGCGGATCTTACGTGCACCCCAGTGCGGCTTCCCCTTTTTGAGGCGCACGATCATTGCCTCGACGGGATCGGGAAGTTGGTTGGCGTAGCGCACCGGACGCCGTGACCGGTCCGTCAGAGCTTCAAGCCCATCATCCTTGTAGCGATTGAATATCTTGTAGCCGGTCTTGCGTGATATGCCGAAGTCTCGACACACCTCGCTCATTCCTTCGCCCTCCAGCAATCGGGCGACAAAGCGTAGACGTTCCTCCATGACCGAAGTCTCTCTCCACGGCATC